>CAVPSA010000055.1:0-240272 GCA_963707905.1 uncultured Actinomycetes bacterium
GCGGCGACGCCTTCGCCGGCGCCGCCGCGACTCCGTTCGCGGTGATGCAGGCAACCCTGACCGCTCTCTACGACCGCCCCAGCGTCCAGCACTGACGCGGTGAACGAGCCATGGCCCGGCCGGGGCGATCGCCCGGCCGGGCCATGGGTGATGACAGAGGCGCCGGTCTCTCCCGGCACCTGAGCGGCTAGTGAGCCGGTTCGGAGATGCGTCGGCAGTAGCGGCAGATGCGGTCGATGATCTGGTCGGCGGTCTTGGTCCATTTGAAGGGGCGGGCGTCTTCGTTCCAGAGCTTGATCCACTCTTCGAGCGCATTGGTGAGCTCATCGAGGGAGCAGAACACCCCGCGTTCGAGGCAGCGCCGCTGCAATTCGGCCAGCCAGCGCTCGTCGGGTAACCCCGGCGCGTCGCCGCGCCGGGGTCCCCTCAGAACCGGCCGTGCCCGCTTTCCGGGCAGCTCGGCTCAAGCAAACCCTGGAGGCTCGCTGCCGGGCAGAAGGGCTGGGCTGATGCCGCTGCCGATCCGGCTGCAGCAGTGGGCGTGGATGAGATGGTGGGCGGCGGGTTCGTCCGGCGTGCCGGGGTCCGTCACGCTGGTGATCGCGTGTTTGCGGATCGCCTTGCGCGTGGCGGTGTGCCACTGTTGCCACTCGGCCGGGTCTTGCGGCTGGTGGTCGGCGTGCAGCAGCAGTCCCCGGCAAAGCGGGCACCGGCCGCGCTGGCGGCGCAGCAGGTGCCAGGTGGCCGGGTCCACCGGGAGCCGGGTGCGGCGGCGCCGCTGGTCCCAGTACCCGGTGAGGGCGGGGTCGTCGGGGGACGCCCGCCCTGCGACCATGCGGTGCCGGACGATTTTCGTCCAGGCGAACTTGCGGAGGTAGAAGCCGGTGTCCCGGCTGCCGAACACCCACTTGTCTTGCCTGGCCGGGTTGAACATGCCGAAGTGCCGGGTGATGATCCAGCGTTTCGGCTTGCCCGGGTGGGAGAACCTGGCCCACTTCCAGGCCAGTCTCCACAGGTGGGCATCCAGCGCGTTATAGGCGCGCTTGGACACCCCGATCCGGTAATAAGCAGCCCACCCGGTGATGATCGGGTTGAGCCTGGCGATCACCGCGTCGGCGTTGGCCCCTCGCAGGGCCTTGACCTCCTTGGACAACCGCCTCCGGATCCGCCGCAGCGCATCCTTGCTCGGCTTGGTCAGCAGCTTCCCCCGGTAACGGCGGATCTCGAAGCCCAGGAAATCCACCCCCTGATCGAGGTGGGTAATACGGGTCTTGGCCTCGTTGAAAGCCAGGCCCCTGGGCTCCAGCCACCGGGCGAGCCGCTGTTTGACGTGTTCGGCCTGCTCACGGGTGTGACACAAGGCGAGCACATCATCGGCGTACCTCACCAGGACCGGGGAACCGGGAACGGAGCGCAGGGTGCCGCCTTCCCAGTACCTGACCCCGGCCGCCTCTTCCATGCCGTGCAATGCCACGTTCATCAAGCACGGGCTGATCACCCCGCCCTGAGGCGTTCCCTCCCCGGTCGGGGCGAACCGGCCGTCCTCGATCACGCCCGCCTTGAGCCACCGGCGCACCAGTCCCCGGGCGGGGAAGGTACCCAGCGAGGCGAGGATGTGATCATGGCTGAGCCGGTCGAATGCCGCCTCCAGGTCCGCGTCCAGCACCCACAGCCGCCTGGCATCCCGGCGGGATGCGGTGGTGTGGATGGCCACGATCGCGTCATGGCAGCCGCGGCCGGGCCGGAAGCCGTAGGACCTCGGCTCGAACCGGGCCTCCCACTCAGGTTCCAGCGCGGCCGCCGTCAGGGCTTGGAGCGCCCTGTCGGCGATCACGGGAATTCCGAGCGGGCGGCGGCGCCCGTTGCTCTTGGGCACATACACCCGCCGGACAGGACGAGGTGACCACGCGGCGGCCCCCTGCTGGACCCAGTCGGCCAGATCGGCCTTCTCCCAGCTCGCGAGCACGACCCGCCCATCCACCCCGGCC
Organism: uncultured Actinomycetes bacterium; assembly: GCA_963707905.1. GTDB lineage: Bacteria > Actinomycetota > Actinomycetes > Streptosporangiales > Streptosporangiaceae > DASXKD01. Next base: position 1,989 of record CAVPSA010000055.1, read on the forward strand.
GTCCTGCGGCCAGCGTTGACCTCCGTCACCCGCCGCACGCTCACCAGAGCGTTACTGCGGGAACGGAGCATCAGCTTCTGCAGGTTACGGACCCTGGCAAGGTCCCCGGCCTGCGATGCCGCGAAGATCCGCCGTCTCAAACGCCGTACGTGCTCTTCGGCCTGGCCCCAGTCCACGCGGTCCCAGTCCAGGCCATCGTCCTCAGGTCCGTTCACCAGATCGGTGTCCAACTTGTCCCTCGGTTCGGGCGTCCTGACGATCTTGTCCCCGCAGGCTCACCAGACCCGCGTCAGCGCTCTTTCGAGCCGGGCAACAGCCCTATCCGGCCAGTTATGCGGGAACCGCTGGCGGAGGAGCCAGCATCCGGTCCCGTTTTCCTGCCGCCTTTCGGCCACCGGCATTCGCTTCCCGGGTCCTCCTGCGCCCGCTGGGGGATTCCGCTTCCCTCACGGTCGGCCTACCGGCGGCATCTCCCGCCGGACCCCATCGGGGTTGTCACGTTCCGCATGCGATAGATGCGACCGGGGAGGGCGTCCTCTGAACCCCGGGGACAGTGGTGCGCTCCCGGCCGGCCAGGCACCACCCGGCCGGCACCTGCCGCCTTCCAACGGCCGGCCCCTGTTCTCCCGCCTCCTGCAACCCACCGGCGAGAGTGCTAATGACGAGGCGTCATCGAGGATTCACTCACGTTCACCCGTCCGGCCTTCCCCAGCCCGTAACTCCCGGATGGAACAGGAGCCCTTCGGCATTTCCCCGGGCTCCGCACCCCACGGTCACCCATGACGCACGCCGGGGCGGGGACGGTCCTTTGCGCACTGGACCGGGCACTACGCCGTCGACATCAATCGACCCTCCTTCGACGAGTTCCACTCATCACATGCGACCTCGTGTCGCACGACCTGGTTGATCCACGACGAGTACGTGGGAGTGAAGTGCAGCACGAACCGCGGATGGGCCAGCAGCCAGCGGTGCACCACTGGCGCTTTGTGGGTGGACAGGTTGTCGCAGATCACGTGGACGGCCAGGCCGGGGCCGGTCTGGCGGTCGATCTGGTCCAGGAAGTCGCGGAAGTCCACCGCCCGGTGCTGGGCGGACAGCTTGCCGATCACCTTGCCGGTGGCGATGTTCAGCGCCGCGAACAGGTCGATCGTGCCGTGCCGCGCATAGTCGAAGCTGCGCCGCTCGGGCACCCCGGGCAGCATGGGCAGCACCGGGGCGGTGCGCTCCAGGGCCTGGATCTGCGGTTTTTCGTCCACGCTGAACACCACCGCGTGCTCGGGCGGGGCCAGGTACAGCCCCACCACGTCACGGATCTTGTCAATCAGCAGCGGGTCCGGGGAGATCTTGAAGGTCTCGGTCCGCCACGGCTGCAGCCCGAACGCGCGCCAGATCCGCAGCACACTCGCTGGCGAGATGCCCACCTTCTTGGCCAGCTCCCGCTTGGACCAGTGCGTGCCACCTTCGGGCACCTCTTCCAGCGTGCGCACCACCACCTCCTCCACCTGGGCATCGGTGATGGTCCGCGGCACCCCCGGCCGCGGGTCATCGCTCAGCCCATCCAGCCGCTTCCGCAAAAAACGCGCCCGCCACTTGCTGACCATGCCCCGGTTGACACCCAGCCGCGCCGCGACCGCGAGGTTGCTGCCGCCCTGCGCGCAGGCCAGCACGATCCGCGCCCGCAACGCCAGCCCCTGCGCGGTGCTCCGGCGCTTAGCCCAGTTCTCTAACGTCCGCCGCTCATGCTCAGACAGCACTAACGGCTCCAGTCTGGTATCTGCCATAACACCCAGCAGACCCCAGACCGCCAGCCCCGTCACCACCCCGCCAGTCATCTGAAACAGAACACGACTCAAGTGGTGACGGGAGGACTCAAAACCGGCTCACTAGGACAGGACCCGCACGTGCCTGGCGCCGGAATGCGACAGGGTGAAGTCCGAGTTGCCGCTGTACACGGCGTTGACCGGGTAACTGTGGTTCCGGACCGGCAGCGCCGTTGGTGACGGCGAGCAACTCCCCCTCCCCGCGCTGTCCAGCGTGATCGTGCATAGCACCATCGAGTGGAACCCGATCGTTACCGTCCCACCGGGTGTCCCGCTGGTACCGCGGATCCTGGCCTTCACCCTGACGTCGAAGACCACGTTCTGCTCGCTGCCGAAATGTGTCACGTGCCCAGCGATGGCAAGCCTGGTCAGGGACGGGCAGGTGCCGTAGCACGACGATCCGCTGGTTCCAGCGTCCGCGGCCCCGAAGGCGACGCTGCTCACACCCGCCGCCAGGAACGCCGACGCGAGAACTGCGAAACCGAGCCTGGAGCGCCTAAAGCGCATTGAACCTATGGGTCGAATGAGGGTTATTCAGCCAGCTTGTAGAAGTGCAGGGCGATGACGGCTGAGATAGTCTCTGTGAACGTTTCGATCGGTCGCCGGTAGTCGGTGTGCATGATTCGCCAGGTTTTGAAGTTCGCGATGACCTGCTCGATCACGTAGCGGATTCTGTTGATCTGCTTGTTGAATTCTTTCTGCCAAGCCAGGAGTTTGCCTCCTTGCGGCTTCTTGAAGGGGGTGAGCATGCCCTTGCCCACGAACCCCTTGTCGCCGATAAATTCCGGAGGGTTGTCCGTGTCGATTACTCCGGATTCGTCCAGGCAGTAGGCGTCGTGATGTCGGCCCTCGACCGGATCAGATATCCAGGAAAGGTGCCCATGAAGATTGCAGGCGACCAGTACGAGCATTCCGGTTGTCTTATGCTTGCCGGAGTACAGTTCCGGATGGGATCGCCATGACCAGCACGGCAGCAGGGTGCCATCCATGAAGTACTGCGCCTTGCCGCCCAGGTCTTCGGCTGTGGGGATGTATTCACGAAGCGCTTGCACTAGCAGAGGTGTAATGGCCGAGATGGCACGGCTGATCGTGGGCTGCGAGACGCCGTAGTCTTCAGCTATTTCCGCCTGTGTCCGGTTTCTGCGCAGATACGTAAGGGTGACGGCGAGCGCCTTGCGCGGCCCGAGTATCGGCGGCCATTTGCGCATCCCGGGCCTAATGCCGCGGGCTTCGATTATCGCGCACAGGTCTGCTACCTGAGCTTTGGTTAGTCCGGTGGTATGATACATGTGCGGCCTGTTTCTTTGGGATTGAGTTGTGGTAACCCCATCCTTTCGAGAAGCAGGTCAACAAGATCCGGGCCGTGATCGAGAGAGTCATCGCCGACTTCAAGACGTGGCGCATTATGCACACCGACTACCGCCGCCCCATCGACACGTTTGCAACAACTATCTCAGCCGTTATCGGTCTGCACTTCTGGAGAGAGGCGTGAATAACTCATTGTTAACCTCCTCGCGGAACCATAGCACCGGCCATTGAGGCATGCAATCACGGGCGCAATTAAGGGCGTAGCCTAGATATACCTTATGTCCCAGTAAAACCGGAAACATCTAGGCTTCCTCTAGAATGGCGGCCCGGCGTCCGCCCTGCGGTTGAAATTGGCAAGTCAAGTTGCGAGCGCTTAGGGCGGCCGTAAGCGCACCCAATCGCCTTTAAAATGCGACAGATGGCACGATGCGGCATTCCATCGGCTATACGAGTGATCGCTCGTATCGGAGACGGCACCTTTCCGCTTAATCCGGGCGATCGATCGCTGTGCCAGTAAATTCACCTGCGGACGAGAATCGGAGATCGTCTTCACGTGAGCGATCTTCCGATAACATCAACCCCCGCGGTCTTAAAGAAGGAGTTGGCTATGCGCATGTCTGTTACCAACTGGCTATGAGTATATCTGTTAACAGGTTGGTTTATGTGCACTGGTAGCGGGCGAATTGTGACCTCCCCAGTTCACTCAACTCGACTCAGGGAAGTGAAGCATGCGCGTGGTCCAGCGGTCAGGGAGCCGGATCAGAACGGCCCTGCTGTGCCGCCGGGTTGGCGATCCACGGCGCGCGCATTATGACAAAGCCGGGAATGTTCTCGTACGCGAGCCTGAAGAGGCCGCCGGTCAGGCCCTGGTCTCCGAAGGCCGCCATCGCCGTAACCTGCGACGGCGCATCCTCCCCGGGATACTAAGCCGCGGTGGCTGGTCCTTCATGGTCGCCACGGCGGGGGTTAACGGTCTCAACTTCCTCTTCCACCTCCTGATCAGCCGTCTGCTTGGCCCGTCGGGCTACGGAGCGCTCGGCGCTGTGCTGCAAGTCATATCTGTGCTGGCCGTCCCGCTCGGCGCGGTACAGCTCGCCGTGACGCAGGCCGTCGCCTCTGGCACAGGCAATAAACGGATGTCGCTGCGCAGCTTGACTGTGAAGGCCGCGCTCTGGGGACTCGGGGCGATGGCTGGTTACTGGGTTCTGTCACCGCTGATCGATGGTTACTTGAACCTGACAGTCGCCCGTTATGGACCTGGCCATGGCTGTTTGGATTCCCGTCGCGGTCGTCGGCGCTGTCCTGCAGGGTGCGCTGCTCGGGGAGCTGCGCTTTAAGCCGGTCGCCGTCGCCACGTTCTTCGGCGGCGGTGCGCTGCGGCTGGCCAGTGGTGTCCTGCTCGTCTCGGCCGGCTTCGGGCTGGGGGGCGCTGTGGCGGCGACGGTGGTCGGCCAGGTATTCACTACCGCGGCGCTCCTGCTGGTCGCGAGGCGGGAGGTATTCGCCAAGGGACTTGAGCCGGTGCGGATCTCCCTGCGCGACGCCGTGCTGTCGATCGCCGCGCTCGCCGGGTACACCACGCTGACCGGGATCGATATTTCTGGCCCGTCACTATCTCGTGCCCGTCGCTGCGGGTCGCTACGCGGCTGCGGCGATCGCGGGCCACATCGCCTTGTTACCTGCCCGGAGCGCTCGTGACAGTGGCCTTTCCGCGGCTTGCCTCCGCTAACGCCACCGGCATCAGCGCCCGAAAGACTCTCACCGAGACGCTCGGGCTGGTCACCATCATCGGGCTCGCGGCCTTCGCTGTCCTTGCAGCAATGCCCGGCGTAGTCGTCGATGTGCTCTTCGGCTCGGAGTATCGCGGCGCCGCGAGCATCGTCGGGATCATCGCCCTGATTTCCGTTCTCTTCGGCATCGTCGGCGTGCTCACCTACTTCCACATCGCCCGGCGCTCGGTGGCCGCCTTGTACAGCTGGGCCGGGGTCGCACTCGTATGGGTGCTGGTGGCCGTGCTGCATGGCGGGATGGAAACCATCGCGGACTCCATGCTGGCGGCTAGCGGGTTCGTGGTGGTGGCCTTGTCTCTCCCGGCCTTGGCAGCGGTCGTGCGGCCGGTGCTCTGGCGCAGCCGCGCTGAGCGACGGCTCCGTGCAGCTGCCTCCTGCCGAGATCGACCTCAGCCTTGTCATTCCGTTCTACAACCCGGGACACCGCCTGGGTTTCCACGTGCAAGCCGTCGTCGACGCCCTCAGGACCGAGCAGGTCACCTTCGAGGTGATCGCGGTGTCGGATGGCTCGACCGACGGAAGTCCAGCGTCGATCGCCGGGATCGACCAGGTCCGGATAGTCGAGCTGGCGGAAAACCAGGGCAAGGGAGCCGCGCTGCGCGTCGGCCTGGCTCAGGGGAGAGGCCGCTACCTCGGCTTCATCGACGGCGACGGCGACATTCCGGCTAGGCAGCTGAGCCACTTCCTTGCGGCGACCAGGGCGGGCGATCCGGATGTGGTCCTCGGCAGCAAGCTCCATCCGGGCTCGGATGTCGTCTACCCGCCGCTCAGACGGCTGTACTCGTCCGGCTACCGGCAGCTGACGAGGTTGCTTTTCCGGCTGCCGACCCGGGACACCCAGACTGGCATCAAGCTCATCCGGCGCGAGACGCTGGCGGCCGTTCTTCCGAAGATGGTTGAGAAGCGTTTCGCGTTCGACCTGGAACTGCTCGTCGTCGCCCGCCGGATGGGGTACCGGAGCTTCGTCGAGCTCCCGGTCCAGATAGCCGAGCGCTTCACGACCACCATCTCGCCGCGGGCGGTCTGGCGAACGCTCCTCGACACGTTCGCCATCTTCTACCGGCTGAGGGTTGCACACTTCTACGGGCCCCAGCTCGCGCCGGTCTCTGGCCACAGTCAGGTGTCCCGCTTCTGGTCACGAGCAGGCGCCCAGCCGCTCGCTGCTGGAGCACTGGCCGACTCACTGGTGGGCTCTGGGCCCGCGGACGGGCCGCTGCGGATCCTTGCCTACAACTGGCGGGATCTCGCGCATCCCCGGGCAGGTGGCGCCGAGGTCTACCTGCAGTCGGTTGCGCGCGAGTGGGTGAAGTGCGGCCACGAGGTGACCATCTTCTGTGCCGCCGTGGACGACAGGCCCGCGCGGGAGCTTGCTGACGGAGTGGAGATCATACGGCGCGGCGGGCGGCTCGGCGTCTACCGGGAGGCCAGGCGCTTCTGGCGGCGCGAGGGAGACGGCCAGTTCGATCTCGTGGTCGATTGCGTAAATACGAGGCCGTTCCTCTGTCCTCGCTTTGTGGGGAACGTGCCGATCGTGGCCGTCGTCCACCAGGTCGCAAGGGAGATCTGGCGGTACGAGACTCCCTGGCCGATCTCCGTTCTTGGCCGTTACCTGCTGGAGCCGGCCTGGCTGCGGGCATACCGGGATGTACCGGTTGTCACAGTGTCCGAGTCAAGCCGCGAATCGCTCGCGGAATATGGCCTGCGACGTGTCACAGTCGTGCCGGAAGGATGGGTGCCGGCGTGACGGCGCGGACCGCAGTCGAGAAGGAGCTTGTCCCGACCGTTGTTTTCATCGGACGGCTGAGCGCTAACAAGCGCCCTGAGCACGCCATTCGGGCCTTCGGCCTCGTCCGCCGCCAGATGCCCGATGCGCAGATGTGGGTGATCGGGAGCGGTCCCGAGGAGGCGAGGCTTCGCCAGACAGCCGGCCCGGGCGTGACCTTCCTCGGGCACGTGCCCGAGGAAGAGAAGCGGGAGCGCCTGGCGCGCGCGCACGCCCTGGTAGCCACGTCCGTCCGCGAGGGCTGGGGGCTTGTCGTGACCGAGGCGGCCGCGAGCGGCACCGTCGCGATCGGCTACGACGTGCCAGGCCTTCGGGACTCGATCGGAGCATCGGGAGGCGTCCTCACGCGGGCCGATCCGGCGTCCTTGGCCACGGGCCTGGTCAGGCTGCTCTCGTCAGTCGTCGGGGGCGACGGGCCACGGGTCAGGCCTGCCGGTGTGGTCCCGTGGGCGGAGGTCGCCGCGGGCATCCTCGCGGTGGCGCGTGAGTCCGAGTCGCCCGCGACTCCAGGTTCTTGACCAGGCCGGATCGCCTGCTGGCGACCGGGCTGCTGGTGACCGGCAGGGGCTCTCCCGGGTGAGAGCCGGCCTCGGCGTGCTCGGCGTAGCGCTGCTTCTGTTCGGCGGCCTGCGTGATGTCGTACTGTCACCGATCCTCGCTGGTGCGGCATTCTTGGCGCTGCTAGCCGCAACCCTCATCGGGGGTGTCGAGGGCTGGTCGACACGCGGAGGGCGCCGCAGTCAGCAGCGGGCCGCGGCGCCGTCGGCCGCTCGGGGCGCTGGCATCTGGCCATCGCGAATCGGCCTGGCCATCGTCGGACTCATCGCTGCCATCGCCGCGCAATCCTGGTTCGACCCGGGTCGGCTGCTCGCAGGGGGCGACGTGTCGCCCGTCGTGGGCACGGCTTGGCTCGGACGGCTCTTCGCTCCTTGGTCATGGTCGGGCTCAGATCTCGGCGGCCCAGCCGCTGACGAGACCAGCCTGCCGTTCGCTGCGGTCTACTGGCTCGTCCACGCGCTTGGCGGATCGCCGGCCCTCGCCGAAAGGATCTGGTACACCGCGCTTTTCGTCGGCGCTGCGGCGGCCTGCTATCTGCTCCTGCGGACCCTTCGCGTCGGCCCGCCAGGATCCACCCTCGGCGCTCTCGCCTATGTCTTCAACGCCCACGTTGTCACCGTCGGAACCAATCCCGTGTACCTCGCCGCCATGGTGCTGCTAGCAGGGCTTCCGGCAGTCGTGCTCACCACGGCATCCGGCCGGTGGGCACTGCGAAGGGGCGTTCTCGTCCTTGGCGCCAGTGCGCCGCTCCTCGGTTACGTGTCCCTGAACCCGCCGCTCGTGGTCATGATCGGCGCGCTTCTTGCCTCGATGCCGCTCCTCGCGGGATGGCTCGACGGACGAGCGGCCGCTCGCCGGGCGATACGCACCCTCGCACTCGGCGCCCCGTTCCTGGTGCTCGCCTCCTCTTACTGGCTCGTACCGACCGTGCTGCAGCTCAAGATCGAGGCGACCTCAACGCTCGCCAATCCGTTGAGCTGGACCTGGACAGAGGGCCGCGCCACCCTTGCCAACGGGTTCTGGCTGAACAACAGCTGGGGCTGGAAGTACGCGGCCTACTACCCGTACGCCGGTGTCTACGACAAGTTCCCGCTCCTGATCCTGAAATTCCTCCTGCCCATAATGGCCTTCGGCTTTCTGGCGCTGGCCCGGTTCCCGCGAGCAATCGGGGTGACCGCCCGCAGGGCGCGCCTTGGCGTCGCCGCCTCGGCCACGGCACTTTTCCTCGTCCTGCTCAGCACGGGCACTCGACTTCCAGGAGCCCCCGTCTTCGACCTGCTCTACAAGATGCCTCTTGGCTGGCTGCTAAGGGAGCCCGGCCGATTCTTGTTGCTCGGCGGGCTCGCATATTCGGTCCTCCTGGCGCTGACCACGGAGTCCGCCTCGGAGAAAGTGAGCTCGACCGAGCCGAGCACCGTGTGGCGCTGGCGCTCAGCTTTGCAACGCCCGGGACTTCGTCTCGCGGCGGTCAGCGCGGCGTAGCGGGTGCTCGCACCTGGATTCCCGCTCATGACCGGAGCGGTCGCTCCCGATCACCGTCCGCTGCTCCCCTCCACCCACGTCAGCGTGCCCGCGTACTGGACGGCGATGGCGTCCTACCTCAACGGTTCCGCTCCGTCCGGGAATCTCCTCGTGCTCCCCGACGACGACTTCTATCAGATGCCCTATACCTGGGGCTACTACGGAGCGGACGGCTTCATCAAGGATCTGATAGCGCGCAACGTGGTGGACCCTGTTGCCCAGGGCTATGCGCCCTCCCCGCGGGAACTCATCGGCGCCGTACGCCTCGTCCAGCGGGGGCTGCTCGCCCACGAGTGGCAATCGGCCCGACGGACGCTCGCGGCTATCGGAACGCCGCTGCTGCTTGTTCGCGGAGACGTGAACGACGCTTTTCCCAAACGGCATATCACGCCGCCAGCGGCACTTGGGAGGGCATTGCGCGAAGACCCGGGCATGCGGCTTGTCCGTCGTTTCGGAAAGCTTGAGCTATTCGCGCTTCGCGGGCGAATGAACGCGACGGGCTCGGCCACTTCGTACGCCACTGTCAACTCTCCTGCGCCGGATCTGCGCGACCTGGCGCTCCTTCCCTATGGGACCGCGCTGATATCAAGCCCGATGCGGCCGACCGTTCCCGCGGTGCTGCAGGTTCCGCCTGTTTCACAGTGGCGGCTCGTCGGCAACAATCTCAAGACGTCTTTCGCCGAGCCGTCCGGCCGGCAGTACCGCGTCACGCTGCTGTCAGCCACCGGCGCGTTCGAGCGGCCAGGTGCCATCGTTCTCGAGGCACCGTCGACGCCGGACGCGTCGGGCAGGGCGCCTGCGCCTGTCGGCTGGTTGGACCCCGAAACGCCCGGCTCGGCTCACCGCCCGCGTCCGCCATCGAAACGGCCAGGTGGTCAAAGAGCTCAGCTACAAGTTGGGCGGTTCCTTGCTCAGCGACGGCGACTTCGCGTCTGGCCCGTGGCGCGAAGTGGGCAACTGCGCGGCGTTTCCCGGGACGACAGCGACGGCGCGGCTGACCGCCCGTGTCCTACCAGGCAAGGGTCCAGAGGGACAGTCGGCGCTCGAGCTCTCCGCTAATGCGGACAGTGCGTGCGAGATGCGCTCGCTGGCCTGGCGGTCGGGACCGCTCTTCCTGAGCCTCTGGGTCCGCAACGTCGGCGGAGCCGGACCGCGGATATGCGTCTGGCAGATGCCCATCAAGGCGTGTGCCGCCAGGTCGCCGCTCCCGACGCGCTCATCGCTTTCCCGGTGGTACCACTACCAGACGACCGTGACGCCTGATCCCGGGACCCGCAGCCTGACGCTCTTCCTCTACGCAGACGTGTACACACCCGGAGCAGTCACTACCAACGAGTACTCGGATGTCGTAGTCCGGCGCTCCCCGGTCCTACTCCAGCCTGTGGTTGTGGGGACTCCGTGGAGGAGGCATGAGCGCCCGGCACCAGCGCTCTACGTCACGAGCGAGAGTTTCTCGCCGGACTGGATCGGGCCGCCCGGAGATCAGCATGTGGAGATCGATGGGCTGCGCAACGGCTGGCTCGCCCCGCACTCAAGGGACGTTCCGCTGCGTTTCGGCCCGTCATCGTGGTACGGGCTGTCTCGCATTGCCTCGCTTCTCGCCGCCGGTTTGCTGCTCACGCTGACATTCGCCCATTGGTGCGGAGGTCGGCAACGAAAAGTCGCAACTGTACGAACCGCTTCGGGAGGGCGGATACATGAATGAAATCTTCGGCGACAGGTATAGCGGCTGCACCGCCGCGGACCCGACTCGTGCCGCTCCTGGTGAGGACGGGTATGTCTCCGCCCGAACGACTTCCGGTCCGGCGGGGGATGAGGTGACGTCTCCGGCCGACCCGCTCGGCGAGCACGGCCGGACTCCTCTCGTCAGCGTGGTGCTCGCCACCTTTAACCGGGCCTACGTGCTCGAAGAAACTTTGCGCATGGTATTCGCCCAGACCCTCGACGACTTCGAGCTGATCGTCTGTGACGACGGTTCGACCGACAGAACCCCTGTTGTGATGGCCGAATGGGCCGCGCGAGACCCACGAATCCGGTACGTGCGTCAACCCCACAACCTCGGGGGGTGGCCACCGAACGTGCGTCGCGGAATTGCCCTGGCGAAGGCGGAATTTGTCGCAGTCCTCTATGACGGCGACGTCTACGATCGCAACCTGCTCGAACGATGGGTGACTGCGCTCCGTGCCTGCCCCGGGGCGGCGTTCGTCTTCAATGCCTACAACAAATTGGGCCCAGACGGCAGGATCGAGAGGACCTATCGAGTGCCTCTTGATTCCTGCGTGCCGGGACGAGTTCTTCTCGAGCGCCTCTATTTCCGCCGCTGGCACTTCACGTCGCCCGTCTGGGGGACCGTGATGTTCAGGAAGAGCAAGTACCTCGCCGCAGGGGGTCACGACACCCGCTTCTGGTTCCACGCGGACACCGACCTGTATCTGAGATTGGCGGAGACGAACTCCGTGGCGTACGTACCGGAGCCACTGGTCGGGCTTGCGAGTCGTGAGACCGTTCCGAAGCTCTTTCGCCCTCCCCCCAAACGATTGGTCCGTCAAGTCTTCCTAGAAGCAAGGATGCGTCACTACCGGGGGCGTCCGCTTCGGCTGCTGGCTGAAATGTCTCGACACTGGACGTTCACTGCCCTCGACGTCACCGTCGGCTCGGTGTGCAGCGCCGTGTCCGGCTGGCAGAGGCCGACCCTGGCTTCCCGGCTCCGGCGGCGACTCATCCGGCGACGGAATCCGGCATATATGGTCCCAGCAGGTGAGCCAGCCGAGTGAGCTCCTTGCGGGCCCTGTTCGATGCCGTTGGTGTTGGCCTCGCCGCGCGAACCTCGCTGGGCATCGTGAGTAGGTACTCACGATGTGAGAGCGGTAGTCGCCGGGATCGGGGCGGCCGCGTGCGGCGCGGGCAGCGCCTGGTAAGGAAGCGCCGTCGTGGGCTACCCAGCCTGCCACGGCGGACTGGGCGCCGTGTCTTCCTACGCAGCCATGGAGGTGGGTCTTCACGCGGTATCTCGCTAGGCTTCTGAGCGTGCCGGCGTGATGAGAGTGGCGGCTGTCTGGACCAGGGGCGGCCTGCGGGCGGCGCGGGCACGCGCAGCGCTCGTAGCCTCGGCACCGCTCCTGCTCGGCGTGCTGCTGGCGGCGCTCGTCTGTTACCCGTTCGCTGGTGGACGGCTGCTTTTGCTGGACTTCGTCTCCGGCCCGCACCAGCCGCTGTTGCCGGCGACGGCCGTTGGCTTCGATGGTGGCCTGACCGGGGGAGTCCCGCTCGTTATCGGCTTCCACCTCCTCGATCGCCTCCTCGGGCAGGCTGGCTCGGTCGTCCCGGCCATGGCTTTCTTTCCGCTTGCCACGACCGGGGCGGCGCGCCTGGTGCGCACCGCGGTGCTCCCCGCACGCCTCGGCGCCGGACTCTTCTACGCCGTCAACCCGTTCGTCTTCGACCGGCTTTACGCAGGCCAGCTGGGACTTCTGCTCGGCTACGCCTTGCTGCCCTTCGCCGTGACAGCGCTCCTGGATGTTGCGCAAGAGCCGCACCGCGTCGGCCGCGCCGCCTGCTGGGCCGGGGCCACGGTGATGATGAGCGAGCACTTCGCGTGGATTCTGGTGCCGGTAGCGGCTGCGATCATCCTGACCCGGCCGCGCCGGTTGCTGGCCTCGCTGCGCCTCGGCGGAGCCGCGCTCGGAGCCGCGGCCATCAGCGCCTACCTGGTGGTGCCGCCGTTGCTCGCCGGGGCTAGCCCGGCCAGCCCGCTTACCCAGCTCAATGCGTATCGCACCCGGGCTGACCCGCGCGTCGGGCTGATGGTGAACGTCGCCGGGCTGTACGGCTTCTTTAGCCAGGGGCCGACCGAGCCGAAGGACCTTTTCTCCCGCTGGCCCGCCATACTCGCCGCCCTGGTGCTGATCGTCGCGGCCGGTTACGTCGCAGTGCTGCGCGACGCGGCCCGCAGGCGCGACGGCCTGGCCATCCTCGCCGCGGGGGCCGTCGGGTACTTCCTCGCCCTCGGCAGCCAGGGCCCGACCGGCGGCCTCTTCACGTTCGCCTACGAGCACATCCCCGGGTTCGTCATGATGCGCGAGCCGGACAAGTTCTCGGTCCTGGTCGCCCTCGCGTATGCCTACGGATTCGGCTGGGGCGTCGCATGGCTCACTACCGGAAGCCGCCAGAAGGCTGCCCATCTCGTGCCGGCCGCGCTGGCGTTTGCCCTGCCCCTCGCCTATACGCCGAACCTGCTCGGCGGCCTCGGTGGCCAGGTCAAGGCCAGTGAAGTCCCGTCCTCGTGGGCCTCAGCCTCGCGCCTTACCGGGGACGCTACGGTGCTGTTCCTGCCCTGGCACGAGTACTTCCCGACCCCGTTCACCGGCCAGCGGACAATCGCCAATCCGGCAGCGGCTTACTTCGCAGGGACCGTCCTCGCTAGCCAGAATCCCGGTCCTGGTTATGCTTTCGCTGCCGAAGACCCCGAGCACGTCTTCCTCGACAACTTGCTCGGCCCGCCAGTGAACCTGCGACGGCTGCGTGCCGCACTCGCCGGCCTCGGCGTAAGGTTCGTCGCCCTGGCGAAGGTGGCCGACTGGCGGGACTTCGCCGGAATCGCAGCGGCTCCCGGGATCCGTCTCATGTACTCGAGTAGCTCGCTGGACCTCTTCTCTGTCTGGCCGACCGCCACGGAGACACGCGACGCTAACCGGGTGCGTTCCGTTGATCTCGTCGACTACCGGGTCCTTCCCGGCCGTCCGGGCGTTGTCGCCCTCCCAGTTCCCTACTCGCGAAGCTGGACACTCGACAGCCATCCGGCGATACGGCTCGCCGACGGGCAGGCGGGTATCGTCGCGCCCGCAGGAGGGGGTGTCGTTCATTACAACCCGTCCGGCGGCATCATCGCGAGCGAGATCGCGTCCCTCGCGGCGGCTCTTGCCCTCGCGGGCATCACATTCCTCGAGCGGAGAAAGCGGCTGCGTGGCAGGACTGGCCGGGTCCCCAGCGGCACGGTCGCCGCACGCCACGCTGGTGCCCTACCCCCCGGGAATCTGGGCCTTGTGGGCCGCGAACTCGGCCCCCGGCCATAGTAGGGCGGGGCGAGGCGCGCGGCGGACCCCGCTCACCCCGGAGGGTCACTGGCTCTGGTCAGCCCCGGGCGCGGCGCGCCTGGGGGCTACCCGGGCCACGGGCTGCGTACCGTGCCGAAAAAGGCATGGTCACCGGAAGATCATGTGCGCGACGTCGAGCGGTTGCGCGAGTGCCCCATAGAACGACATCAGGTCCGCGACCCGCTGCAGGCTCGTCACCTTCAGCGCGGTGGGGTACTGGCCGACGGTGATCAGTGAGGCCGTCTCCCGGCTCATTCCCGCGTAGTGCGTGAACACGGCCTCCAGCGGCGCTGGCTGGACCGCATCGGCCTGGGCGCGGGTCATCACCGAACGGAAGGCCAGCAGGGCCGCCCGGTGGCTTTCGGCGAACGACTTCGCCGCGAAGTAGCCGTCAAGTGGCAGGTTGACGGTCTCGCCGCTGCAGGCGTCGAGGATGGTCCGCGCGCCGATCTCGCTCTCGGCCTGGAAGATCTCGGGCTCGGTGACCAGGATCGCGTCCACGCGATGGCTGTGGAGCGCGTTCACCAGCTCGTTCGCTGGCATGGGGGTCCACTTCACCAGGTTCGGCTGGACGCCGTCGTTGTCCAGTGCCGAGGAGGCGGCCACGGTCTCCAGGCTGTACGGCGGGCGCGAGCCGCCCACCTTGACCGGCATCACCTGCGGCGCTGCCGTGCCGATGGTCTTGTACTTCAGCTCCTGCGGGGTGGTGATCGGGGAATCCGGGTTGACCAGCACGTCCATGATGTTGGGTGCCGCGTCATAGCCGTCGGCCAGCACGACCATCGGCGCGCTGGAGTCGTGTTTCTGCTCGTAGAAGAAGTCGGCGTAGTCGCCCGCGGCGACGTCCGCCTGGCCGCTGTGCAGCGCAGCCATCACGTCGCGCATCGTTTTGTACGAGCGGAGGTGAACGGTCAGGCCGTGCTGCCGGAAGAGCCCGTGCTGCCAGGCGACATAAAGCGGCGCGTCACCGACCCCGGGCACCGCCGCGACGGTGATCGAGGATCCAGCCGGGGCCGAACCGGAGGCCGGCGAACCGCCGGCTGAGCAGCCTGCGAGCAGCATGGCCGCGACCGCGCAGCCCGCGGCGATCCGCTTGCGACCGCCGCCCAGACGCTGGGCCGACCGGCCGATGGGCATCGCCTTCATAGCACTCCAGGCTCAAACGGGCAGATTCCCGCACTTCAGGACATCATGCTGGGCCAGAGCGTACTCTACAGAAGGTTAGACGGGTGAATCGTCGTTTAAGCAAGTTGGCCGCCCGTCATGCAGGGTTAATGGTTGCGGGACGGCGAGAGGCTGGCCGGCCGACTGCGGAATCCAACCGTGGTTGCTGAATCGCCGTCCGGAGAGGGGCGCGACAACATGCCGCTTTGGCATCACGCGCAGGCCGTCAGGCTCGGGTCATTGGCCTGGTGAGCGGCGCAAGAGCAGGCAAGTCCCGGATCAGGGCAGGCCACGGACTACGGGTCCGTGGCAATGGCGTGCCCAATGGGCACACATCGGCGCCGGATGTGTCCGTGGCAGCCCCGGATGAGCATGAAGCAGCGCCCAACGGGCGCCCGGCAGCGCCGGCGGCCGGGCCCGGCACCGGCCCGCAGTCGGATGGCAGCCGCGCCGGCACCGCGCGGAGCGCTGCGGATGGCGCCGGCGCGCCAGGGACCGGAGCGGGTGGCCCCGGTGGCCCGGGCAGCCCCGGTGTCCCTGGGAGCGGTCTGGGCGGCCCAGGCGGGCGGCGCGGCGGAGCGGGGCTCTCCAGCCTGAAGAACTGGCGGGTGCGTTCCCGGCTGCTGCTCCTTATCGCGATCCCCACGGTGACCGCCTTGGTGCTCGGCGGCCTCCGCATCGCCTCGGCGACGCAGAGCGCGCTGGCGTTCGAGCGGGCCGAGCAGCGGGCCGTTCTCGCCGCGGACGTCACCCAGCTGGTCCAGCGGCTCGAGACCGAGCGGGACCAGACCGTTTACTTCATCGCGCTCGGCAGTAGCGGCCGGCCCGGCTATCTGGCCCCGCTTCCCGCCTCGAAACGAAGCGGCGCGATCCAGCAGTACCGGGTGATGCAGGCCTTCTACCGGCAGACCGATCAGGCGATCGCGCATTTCCATGCGCTGCTCGCTCAGTACCACAACGCCTACAGCTCAGCCGCCGAGCAGCGGGTCTCCTCCGCTGTCGCCGGGCTGGACGACCTGCGCTACCTGCGCTATGCCTCCACGCGGACCCAGCTGTACCCGCTGGTGGTGGTGCACAAGTACGCGGACCTCATCAACAACCTGCTGGTGATCGACGACCAGACCGCCCAGGGAACCGGCGACCCCGTGCTTTCCCAGACCGTCGCCGTGCTTGGCCTGGCGTCCCGCATGAAGGAAGAGGCGTCGGAGCAGCGCGCCATCCTCGCGGCGGCCCTCCTCCAGGGAAACCTGACCCAGCTTGAGGTGTCCGCGCTGAACACCGCCCAGGCCAACCAGGCGAGCGGCCTGCAGGCCTTCAACCTGTCCGCTACCGCGGCACAGCGCGAGCAATGGGACAACAACGTCTCCGGCTCTTTCGTCTACCTGGCCCCATCCCAGGAACAGCAGGCGGAGACGCTGCAGGCGACCAGTCATTCGCTGGGTGGCGATACGACCAACGCGGCCGGTTTCTACGATGCCATGACCAGCGGCATCGGCCACATGGGCTCGGTGGAGCGGTCGCTGGCGGCGGACGTCATCGACCAGGCCAACTCGCTGCGCAGCTCGGCCGTGAGGAGCGCCATTCTCGTCGGGATCGCGGTCCTCCTCCTGTTCGGCCTCGCGCTGGCGCTCACCGTGATGGTCGTGCGGTCGATGGTGCGGCCGCTGCGGCGGTTGCGTGCGGGTGCGCTGGAGGTTGCCGGGATCCGGCTGCCGGAGACGGTCCGCCGGATGAGCGAAAGCGAGGGGGGCGCGGGCGCGCCGCTGAACGTGGCGCCGATCGAGGTGGATTCCACCGATGAGATCGGTGAGGTGGCGCGGGCGTTTGATCAGGTGCACCGGGAGGCGGTGCGGCTGGCGTCGAACGAGGCGGCGCTGCGCGGGAATGTGAACGCGATGTTTGTGAACCTGTCGCGGCGGTCGCAGTCGCTGGTGGAGCGGCAGATCCGGCTGATTGATGATCTGGAGCAGGGGGAGCAGGATTCCGAGCGTTTGGCGAACTTGTTCCAGATGGACCACCTGGCGACGCGGATGCGGCGCAATACCGAGAACTTGCTGGTGTTGGCGGGGCATGAGGTGTCGCGGCGGTGGACCCAGTCGGTGGGGCTGGTGGATGTGCTGCGGGCGGCGGTGAGTGAGATTGAGCAGTATGAGCGGGTGTCGCTGAACGTGCAGCCGGGGATTGCGGTGCGCGGGCAGGCGGTCAATGATGTGGTGCACCTGCTGGCGGAGCTGGTGGAGAATGCGACGTCGTTTTCGGCGGCGGAGACGCCGGTGGCGGTGTCGGGGCATTTGCTGAATAGTGGCGGGGTGCTGCTGGATATCACCGATCAGGGTGTGGGCATGGGCGCGGAGGAGATGGCTCATGCGAACTGGCGGCTGGATAATCCGCCGGTGGTGGATGTGGCGGTGTCGCGGCGGATGGGGTTGTTTGTGGTGGCGCGGCTGGCGGCGCGGCATGGTATCCGGGTGCGGTTGCGGCCGGCGTTGATGGGTGGGCTGACCGCGCTGGTCTGGCTGCCCGACGAGGCCATCGCCCACGAAACCGCAGGCTTCACCCCCGGATTCCGTAAGCTCGCCCCCTCTGCCCTCGATGATCCCGCGCTCGCCGGTCCCGGTCTCGGCGATCCCAGGCTTGATGATCCCGGGTCCGGCGGCCGCTTGGCGGGTGCCCGCGCACAGTCCGGTGATCCAGCGGCGGGGCCAGGACTCCCCGGTCGGCACGCCAGTGACCCGGCGTTCCCCGTTGAGCCACAGGCCGCCGGTGACCAAGGGCTGGCCGGTGACCAGGAGCTCGACCGGGTGACCAGGGAGCCGGCAGCGGCTGGGCAGGCGAACCGTCAGAGGCCATCCAGGCCGTGTCCGCGGCCCGGGTGCCCCGGTTCACCGACGGCATCCCTGGCAGCGCGCCGGCGGGCGCCGGTGCACCGGTCATGGGAGCCCCGGTCGGCGTGATCGTGCCGCCCGCGGTGGCTCCGGCAGTGCAGAGCCGGCTGCCCATCTTCGAGTCCGTGGAGTCCGACTGGTTCCGGCGCAGCCGGCAGGGCGGTGATGCGCCGGACTCCGGCGTCCCCACGGAAGCCTGGTCGTCACCGGCCGACGAGGGCTGGCACGCGGCTGAGGTGGCGCACGCGCCGGTGTCGGACGGCCTGACCGCGGCCGGGCTCCCGCAGCGGGTGCCGAAGGCGAACCTGGTGCCCGGCCGGGCCGGCCTGGCCGGTGCCGCGAGCCAGCCCGTGCCGTCCCGGTCCGCGGCCCAGACGCAGGCGCGCCTGGCCAGCTTCCAGCGGGCGGTGCGGGAGGCACGTGCCGCCGCCCAGGCCGAGGATGCGGAACAGGGCGAAGAAGACAGCGGCCAGGCGGACTAGCCGGGGATCTGGCCGTCGGGGCGCTGGCGGGAGCACGCAGAGGGCACGCGCAGCGCTCGTAGCCTCGGCACCGCTCCTGCTCGGCGTGGTGCTGGCGGCGCTCGTCTGTTATCCGTTCGCCGGTGGACGGCTGCTCTTGCTGGACTTCGTCTCCGGCCCGCACCAGCCACTGTTGCCGGCGGCGGCCTTTGGCTCGATGGTGGCCTGACCGGGGGAGTGCCCGCTCGCGATCGGCTTCCACCTCCTCGATCGCCTGCTCGGGCAGGCAGGCTCGGTCGTCCCGGCCGTGGTCTTCTTCCCGCTTGCCACGACCGGGGCGGCGCGCCTGGTGCGCACCTCGGTGCTCCCCGCGCGCCTCGGCGCCGGATTCTTCTACGCCGTCAACCCGTTCGTTTTCGACCGGCTCTACGCAGGCCAGCTGGGACTTCTGCTCGGCTACGCTTTGCTGCCCTTCGCCGTGACCGCGTTCCTGGATGCTGCGCAAGAGCCGCACCGCGTCGGCCGCGCTGCCTGCTGGGCCGCGGCCACGGTGATGATGAGCGAGCACTTCGCGTGGATTCTGGTGCCGGTAGCGGCTGCGATCATCCTGACCCGGCCGCGCCGGTTGCTGGCCTCGCTGCGCCTCGGCGGAGCCGCGCTCGGGGCCGCGGCCATCAGCGCCTACCTGGTGGTGCCGCCATTGCTCGCGGGGGCTAGCCCGGCCGGCCCGCTTACCCAGCTCAATGCGTATCGCACCCGGGCTGACCCGCGACTCGGGCTGATGGTGAACGTCGCCGGGCTGTACGGCTTCTTTCGCCCGGGGCCGACCGAGCCGAAGGACCTCTTCTCCCGCTGGCCCGCCATACTCGCAGCCCTGGTGCTGATCGTCGCGGCCGGTTACGTCGCAGTGCTGCGCGACGCGGCCCGCAGGCGCGACGGCCTGGCCATCCTCGCCGCGGGGGTCGCCGGGTACTTCCTCGCCCTCGGCGACCAGGGCCCGACCGGCGGCCTCTTCAGGTTCGCCTACGAGCACATCCCCGGTTTCGTCATGATGCGCGAGCCGGACAAGTTCTCGGTCCTGGTCGCCCTCGCGTATGCCTGCGGATTCGGCTGGGGCATCGCATGGCTCACCACCGGAAGCCGCCAGAAGGCTGCCCAGCTCGTAACGGCCGCGCTGGCGATTGCCTTGCCCCTCGCCTATACGCCGAACCTGCTCGGCGGCCTCGGTGGCCAGGTCAAGGCCAGCGTGGTCCCGTCCTCGTGGGCGTCGGCCTCGCGCCTTACCGGGGACGCCACGGTACTGTTCCTGCCCTGGCACGAGTACTTCCCGACGCCGTTTACCGGCCAGCGGACAATCGCCAACCCGGCGGCGTCTTACTTCGCAGGGACCGTCCTCGCTAGCCAGAATCCCGGTCCCGGCTACGCTTTCGCTGCCGAAGACCCCGAGCACGTCTTCCTCGACAACTTGCTCGGCCCGCCAGTGAACCTGCGACGGCTGCGTGCCGCACTCGCCGGCCTCGGCGTAAGGTTCGTCGCCCTGGCGAAGGTGTCCGATTGGCGGGACTTCGCCGGAATCGCAGCGGCTCCCGGGATCCGTCTGGAGTACTCGAGTCGCTCGCTGGACCTCTTCTCTGTCAGGCCGACCGCCACGGAGATACGCGACGCTCGCCGGGTGCGTTCCGTTGATCTCGTCGACTACCGGGTCCTTCCCGGCCGTCCGGGCGTTGTCGCCCTCCCAGTTCCCTACTCGCGAAGCTGGACACTCGACAGCCATCCGGCGATACGGCTCGCCGACGGGCAGGCGGGTATCGTCGCGCCCGCAGGAGGGGGTGTCGTTCATTACAACCCGTCCGGCGGCATCATCGCGAGCGAGATCGCGTCCCTCGCGGCGGCTCTTGCCCTCGCGGGCATCACATTCCTCGAGCGGAGAAAGCGGCTGCGTGGCAGGACTGGCCGGGTCCCCAGCGGCACGGTCGCCGCACGCCACGCTGGTGCCCTACCCCCCGAGAATCTGGGCCTTGTGGGCCGCGAACTCGGCCCCCGGCCATAGCAGGGCGGGCCGGGGGGCGCGCGGCGGACCCCGCTCACCCCGGAGGGTCACTGGCTCTGGTCAGCCCCGGGCGCGGCGCGCCTGGGGGCTACCCGGGCCACGGGCTGCGTACCGTGCCGAAAAAGGCATGGTCACCGGAAGATCATGTGCGAGACGACGAGCCGTTGCGCGAGCGCCCCATAGAACGACATCAGGTCCGCGACCCGCTGCAGGCTCGTCACCTTCAGCGCGGTGGGGTACTGGCCGACGGTGATCAGTGAGGCCGTCTCCCGGCTCATTCCCGCGTAGTGCGTGAACACGGCCTCCAGCGGCGCTGGCTGGACCGCATCGGCCTGGGCGCGGGTCATCACCGAACGGAAGGCCAGCAGGGCCGCCCGGTGGCTTTCGGCGAACGACTTCGCCGCGAAGTAGCCGTCAAGTGGCAGGTTGACGGTCTCGCCGCTGCAGGCGTCGAGGATGGTCCGCGCGCCGATCTCGCTCTCGGCCTGGAAGATCTCGGGCTCGGTGACCAGGATCGCGTCCACGCGATGGCTGTGGAGCGCGTTCACCAGCTCGTTCGCTGGCATGGGGGTCCACTTCACCAGGTTCGGCTGGACGCCGTCGTTGTCCAGTGCCGAGGAGGCGGCCACGGTCTCCAGGCTGTACGGCGGGCGCGAGCCGCCCACGTTGACCGGCATCACCTGCGGCGCTGCCGTGCCGATGGTCTTGTACTTCAGCTCCTGCGGGGTGGTGATCGGGGAATCCGGGTTGACCAGCACGTCCATGATGTTGGGTGCCGCGTCATAGCCGTCGGCCAGCACGACCATCGGCGCGCTGGAGTCGTGTTTCTGCTCGTAGAAGAAGTCGGCGTAGTCGCCCGCGGCGACGTCCGCCTGGCCGCTGTGCAGCGCAGCCATCACGTCGCGCATCGTCTTGTACGAGCGGAGGTGAACGGTCAGGCCGTGCTGCCGGAAGAGCCCGTGCTGCCAGGCGACATAAAGCGGCGCGTCACCGACCCCGGGCACCGCCGCGACGGTGATCGAGGATCCAGCCGGGGCCGAACCGGAGGCCGGCGAACCGCCGGCTGAGCAGCCTGCGAGCAGCATGGCCGCGACCGCGCAGCCCGCGGCGATCCGCTTGCGACCGCCGCCCAGACGCTGGGCCGACCGGCCGATGGGCATCGCCTTCATAGCACTCCAGGCTCAAACGGGCAGATTCCCGCACTTCAGGACATCATGCTGGGCCAGAGCGTACTCTACAGAAGGTTAGACGGGTGAATCGTCGTTTAAAGCAAGTTGGCCGCCCGTCATGCAGGGTTAATGGTTGCGGGACGGCGAGAGGCTGGCCGGCCGACTGCGGAATCCAACCGTGGTTGCTGAATCGCCGTCCGGAGAGGGGCGCGACAACATGCCGCTTTGGCATCACGCGCAGGCCGTCAGGCTCGGGTCATTGGCCTGGTGAGCGGCGCAAGAGCAGGCAAGTCCCGGATCAAGGCAGGCCACGGGCTACGGGGCCGTGGCAATGGCGTGCCCAATGGGCCCGCACCGGCGCCGGATGTGTCCGTGGCAGCCCCGGATGAGCATGAAGCTGCGCCCAACGGGCGCCCGGCAGCGCCAGGCCCCGGGCCCGTCACCGGCCCGCAGTCCAATGGCAGTCACGCGGGCGCCGGACGGATCGGTGCGGACGGCGCCGGCGTCCCGGGGAGTGGCGCGGATGGCCCCGGTGTCCCGGCGGGTGGTCCGGGCAGCCCCGGTGTCCCGGGGAGCGGCCTGGGCGGCCCGGGCGGGCAGCGCGGCGGGGCGGGGCGCTCCAGCCTGAAGAACTGGCGGGTACGTTCCCGGCTGCTGCTCCTCATCGCCATTCCCACGGTGACCGCCCTGGTGCTCGGTGGTGTCCGCATTGCCTCGGCGACGCAGAGCGCCCTGGCGTTCCAGCGGGCCGAGGAGCGGGCCGTGCTCGCCGCGGATGTCACCCAGCTGGTCCAGCGGCTCGAAACCGAGCGGGACCAGACCGTCTACTTCATCGCGCTCGGCAATAGCGGGCGGCCTGGCTATCTGGCCCCGCTGCCCGCCCCGAAACGAAGCGGCGCGATCCAGCAGTACCGGGTGATCCAGGCCTTCTACCGGCAGACCGATCAGGCGATCGCGCATTTCCATGCGCTGCTCGCGCAGTACCACGACGCCTACAGTTCGGCCGCCGAGCAGCGGGTCTCCTCTGCTCTCGCGGGGCTGGGTCAGCTGCCATACCTGCGCTATGCCTCCACGCGGACCCAGCTCTTCCCGCTCGAAGTGGTGCACAAGTACGCGGACCTCATCGACAACCTGCTGGTGATCGACGACCAGACCGCGCAGGGAACCGGCGACCCGGTGCTTTCCCAGACCGTCGCGGTGCTGGACCAGGTGTCCCGCATGAAGGAAGAGGCGTCGGCGCAGCGCGCCATCCTCGCAGCGGCCCTCCTCCAGGGAAACCTGACCCAGCTTGAGGTGTCCGCGCTGAACACCGCCCAGGCCAACCAGGCGAGCGGCCTGCAGGCCTTCAACCTGTCCGCTACCGCGGCACAGCGCGAGCAATGGGACAACACCGTTTCCGGATCGTTCGTCTACCTGGCCCCCTCGCAGGAACAGCAGGCGGAGGCGCTGCAGGCGACCACCAGATCGCTGAAGGGCGATTCGCTCACCGCAGCCGGTTTCTACGACGCCATGACCAGCGGCATCGGCCAGATGGGCTCGGTGGAGCGGTCTCTGGCGATGGACGTCATCAACCAGGCCAACTCGCTGCGCAAGTCGGCCGTGACGAGCGCCATTCTCGTCGGGATCGCGGTCCTCCTGCTGTTCGGCCTCGCGCTGTTGTTCACCATGATGGTCGTCCGGTCGATGGTGCGGCCGCTGCGGCGGTTGCGTGCGGGTGCGCTGGAGGTTGCCGGGATCCGGCTGCCGGAGACGGTGCGGCGGATGAGTGAGGGTGAGGGTGGGGGGGCGCCGTTGGATGTGGCGCCGATTGAGGTGGATTCGACCGATGAGATCGGTGAGGTGGCGCGGGCGTTTGATCAGGTGCACCGGGAGGCGGTGCGGCTGGCGTCGAACGAGGCGGCGCTGCGCGGGAATGTGAACGCGATGTTTGTGAACTTGTCGCGGCGGTCGCAGTCGCTGGTGGAGCGGCAGATCCGGCTGATTGATGATCTGGAGCAGGGGGAGCAGGACTCCGAGCGTTTGGCGAACTTGTTCCAGATGGATCATCTGGCGACGCGGATGCGGCGTAATAGTGAGAACTTGCTGGTTTTGGCGGGGCATGAGGTGTCGCGGCGGTGGACCCAGTCGGTGGGGCTGGTGGATGTGCTGCGGGCGGCGGTGAGTGAGATTGAGCAGTATGAGCGGGTGTCGCTGAACGTGCAGCCGGGGATCGCGGTGCGCGGGCAGGCGGTCAATGATGTGGTGCACCTGCTGGCGGAGCTGGTGGAGAATGCGACGTCGTTTTCGGCGGCGGAGACGCCGGTGGCGGTGTCGGGGCATTTGCTGAATAGTGGCGGGGTGCTGCTGGATATCACGGATCAGGGTGTGGGCATGGGCGCGGAGGAGATGGCTCATGCGAACTGGCGGCTGGATAATCCGCCGGTGGTGGATGTGGCGGTGTCGCGGCGGATGGGGTTGTTTGTGGTGGCGCGGCTGGCGGCGCGGCATGGTATCCGGGTGCGGTTGCGGCCGGCGTCGATGGGTGGGCTGACCGCGCTGGTCTGGCTGCCCGACGAGGCCATCGCCCACGAATCCGCAGGCTTCACCGCCGGATTCCGCAAGCTCGACCCCTCTGCCCTCGATGATCCCGCGCTCGCCGGTCCCAGCCTCGGCGATGCCGGCCTTGCTGATCCCGGGTCCGGCGGCCGCTGGGCGGGCGCCCGCGCACAGTCCGGTGATCCAGCGGCGGGGCCAGCACTCCCCGGCCGGCACGCCAGCGCCCCGGCGTTCGCCGGTGAGCCGCAGGCCGCCGTTGACCAAGGGCTCGCCAGTGACCAGCAGCTCGCCGACCAGGTGGTCGCCGACCAGGGGGCTGGCGGCGGCTGGGCAGGCGAACCGTCAGCGGCCGTCCAGGCCGTGTCCGCGGCCCGGGTGCCCCGGTTCACCGACGGCATCCCCGGCAGCGCACCGGCGGGTGCCGGTGCACCGGTCATGGCGGCCCCGGTCGGCGTGATCGTGCCGCCTGCGGTGGCTCCGGCAGCGCAGAGCCGGCTGCCCATCTTCGAGTCCGTGGAGTCCGACTGGTTCCGGCGCAGCCGGCAAGGCGGCGACGCGCCGGACTCCGGCGTCCCCACGGAAGCCTGGTCGTCACCGGCCGACGAGGGCTGGCACGCGGCTGAGGTGGCGCACGCGCCGGTGTCGGACGGCCTGACCGCGTCCGGGCTCCCGCAGCGGGTGCCTAAGGCGAACCTGGTGCCCGGCCGCGCCGGCCTGGCCGGTGCCGCGAGCCAGCCCGTGCCGTCCCGGTCCGCGGCCCAGACGCAGGCGCGCCTGGCCAGCTTCCAGCGGGCGGTGCGGGAGGCACGTGCCGCCGCCCAGGCCGGGGATGCCGAACAGGGCGAGGATGCCGAACAGGGCGAGGAAGACAGCGGCCAGGCGGACTAGCCGGCAGGCGGACCGTCAACTGGTGACCGCCGGCTGGCCGCCCGGGCCGGCTGGCTCAGGCCTGCCGCCTGGCTAGCACGATGCTGGCGAACGCGCACAGGATGCCTACCGCGAAGATCACGCTGCCGAAGACGAACACCTGCGGCGGAATGCCGACCCGGGTGGCGCCGTACACCCAGACCGGGAACGGCACCACGTTGCCGCTGACGAAGTTCGAGGTCACGAAGTCGTCGATGGACAGGGCGAACGCCATCAGGGCACCCGCCAGGATGCCGGGCATGATGAGCGGCAGGGTGATCTTCTGGAAGGTGGTCCAGGAGTTCGCGCCGAGGTCGGCGGCGGCCTCCTCCAGCGATCGGTCGAATCCGGCCAGCCGGGCCCGCACCGTGACCGTCACGTAGGCGATGCTGAACGCGACGTGCGCCAGCAGCAGGGTCATGAAGCCACGGGCCAGGTTGATGGTGACGAACAGGCCGAGCAGCGAGGCGCCGAGGACGATCTCCGGCGCCGCGATGTTCAGGAACATCACCTGTTCCACGAACGTCCTGCCACGGAATCTCGGTGGGCGGTAGCGCACCAGGGCCAGGGCCAGCAGCGTGCCCACGACCGTGGCGAGCAGCGTGCTGGCGATGCCCAGCCGGATCGTCAGCCAGAACGCCGAGGTGAGCCCGGGGACGTTGCTCCACTGCTGGTACCACTGCGTGGTGAACCCGTTCCAGCTGAAGCTGACCTGCGGCAGGCCGGTGGTCACCTTGTTGAAGCTGTAGGCGACCATCACGAAGATCGGCAGCACCAGGTAGGCGATGACCAGCCACGAGTAGACCGCGAGCCCGCCGCCGCGCCGCCGCCGGCGGCGCCGCGGGGCCCGGTGCCCCGGCCGCGTGGCTTCGCGCTCGGCCGTCGCGAAGGTGGCGGTCACAGGTACTCCTCGATGGTCCGGGAGCCGAGCAGCCGGGCGTAGGCGAAGATGCCGACCAGCGCGATCGCCAGCAGCACCGCCGACAGGGCCGACCCGCCCGCGTAGTCCAGGTTGGTCAGGAACGCGTTCTGGATGACGGTCCCGATCATCGTGTCGTTCGTGCCGCCGAGGATCTGCTGGTTCACGTAGTCGCCGAGGGCCGGGATGAACGTGAGCAGGAACGCCGCGAACAGGCCGGGGATGGTGAGCGGGAGGATGACCCGGGTGAACGCCTCCCGCTTGCTCGCGTACAGGTCGTAGGCGGCGTCAAGCACGGTCTTGTCGATCCGCTCGATCGCCACGTACAGCGGCAGCGCGGTGAACGGCAGGTAGTTGTAGGCCAGGCCGGCCACCACCGCAGAGCCGGTGGCGAGCACGTGGAAGTTCTGCGGCAGCAGGTGCCAGTTTTTCAGGGTGCCCAGGACGATGCCCTGGTCGGACAGGATGAACTCCCACACGATGGTGCGGATCACGAACGAGACGAAGAACGGCACCAGCAGCATGAGCAGGAAGAAGTTCTTCTTCGAGCCGCCGTAGAACGCGATCCAGTAGGCGATCGGGAACGACACGACCAGGTCGATGATCGTGGCCGCCCCGGCGAAGTAGATGCTGGTGAGGAACTGCGCGTGGTACAGGCTGACCTGCTGCCAGAACTCACCCCAGTGCCAGGTCATGACGCAGGCGCCGGTGCCGAAGTTGCAGGTCTGCAGCGACAGCGACAGCATCACGACCAGCGGCACCAGGAACAGCGCAAGGAGCCACAACCCGGCCGGCAGGCTGAGCAGGTACGGTGCCAGCACCTTGCCCGGCCGCGCCCTGCGGCGCTGCGTTACGCCGCCCGTGGCGCAGCGCCCTCCGCGTCGTCACGCGCCCTGGGTGATCGGCAGGAACAGGTTGTTCCACGCGGTCAGTTCTTCCTGGGACTTGTACTTGTAGTAGTTCCTGGAGTTCTGGATGTACGGCTTCGTGGGGAACACCGTGGGCGCCTTGGCCGTGGTGGAGAACGGCAGGCCGATGGATGGATGCATCGCCTTCAGCGTCTGCTCGGCCCAGCCGGTGGGGTGCAGCAGCACGTCCTGGGCATCAGGCACCGGGCAGACGTAGTCGTTGTAGTACTCCACGACCGCCTGGACATCCGGCTGGTAGTAGTAGTCCATCAGCGTCATGGCGTCCTTGGGGTTCTGCGCGTACGCCGGGATGCACATGTTGTCGGTCCAGAACATGCCGCCCTCGTGGGGGATCAGCAGGTGCAGGTCGCTGGTCTTGCTGTTCAGGTCGGCCTGGAAGATGTCGCCGGACCAGGCCTGGCTGACCACCGTGTCGCCGTTCTTCAGGTGGGTGATGTAGTCCTGGTCGTAGTAGGCGCGGACGATCCCGTCGCTCTTCTGCGTCTGCAGCTTCTTGGCCGCCCTCGCCCAGTCGGACTCGGTGGAGGTGGCCGGGTCCACACCGATCGCCAGCAGGCCGAGGCTGCCGAGTTCCTGCGGGTCGGCCATCATGCCGACCTTGCCGGAGTACCTCCGGTCGAACAGGATGCCCACACTGTCGCCCGGGTCCTTGATGACCGAGCCGTTGTAGCCGATCGCGGTCCAGCCCGACTGCCAGGCCATCGTGTACTTGTTGCCCGGGTCCCAGGAGGTGTTCGCCACCAGCGGGCTCGCGTACTTGTGGAAGTTGACCATCGCGCTCTGGTCGAGCGGGGTCAGCCAGCCGTAGTTGATCAGGTAGCCGAGCGGCGGGCTGTTGTTGGTCATCACGATGATGTCGTAGCCGGTGTACTGCTGCGCCTGCAGCGACGGCCGGATCTTGGCGTAGAACGGCAGGTTGTCGCTGATCGCCTCGGTGTAGTTGACCTGGATGCCGGTGAGGCTGGTGAAGTGCTCAAGCGTCGGGTGCTTGCCCTTGAGCACGTCGATGTAATAGGGCCAGTTCGCGAAGTTGACCGTGTGGTGCAGCTTCTGCTTGGCCCACCACGAGGGCGAGCCGACACCGCCGGGCTTGGCGGTCGGGCCGGCTACCGCCGCGCCCTTGACGCCGCAGGCGGCGAGGAACGCCGACACGCCGAGCGCGCCCGCGCCGGTCCCCGCGGCCCTCAGCATCTGGCGGCGGGACATGCGCCGCTGCGTCAGGCCACGCCAGATGGACGGGTCGAGAGCGGGGTCATTGGACTCCGGCTGCGGACTGTGCTGATCTTGCATCGCTTCCTCCAAAACGCAGCCGTCCGGGCCCGTCACGCGGTCCCGGCCGGTCACGGCCTAGCCAATTGGATACGAGTGTTCTGGCTGCCACGACAGCCATACGCTGTCCCCCCGGGCAGCCACGTCACCGGCGGCGGCCGAGTTCTGCTGGAAGACAACGATGTCGGCGCCGGTCGTGGTGGCGACAGAGAAGTTGGTGGAGGTGCCGAGATACACCACCTCGGTGACCTCACCCCGCAGCACGCAACCGCGGCCGGCCGGCCGGGTGGCGGAGATCTCGATCTTCTCCGGGCGGACCGTGAGCTCCAGCGGTGCGCCGGGGGCCAGGCCCGCGCCGTTGACCGGCACGACGATCCGCTCGTCGGGACTCACCTCGATGACGGCGTGGCCGCCGTCCACCTGGGTCGCCGTGCCGGTGATCAGGTTCGACGTGCCGATGAAGCCCGCGACGAACCGCGTCCTTGGATGCTCGTAGATGTCCCGCGGCGTGCCGAGGTGCTCAATCGCGCCGTCGTTCATGACCGCGATCCGGTCCGACATCGTGAGCGCTTCGTTCTGGTCGTGGGTCACGTACACGAACGTGATCCCGACCTCCCGCTGGATCCGTTTCAGCTCCACCTGCATCGCCTGGCGGAGCTTGAGGTCCAGGGCACCGAGCGGCTCGTCGAGCAGGAGCGCCCTTGGCCTGTTCACCAGGGCACGGGCAAGCGCAACCCGCTGCTGCTGGCCGCCGGACAGTTCCTTGGGACGGCGCTCGCCACGGCCGCCCAGATCGACGATCTCCAGCATCTCGCCGACCCGGCGCGTGACTTCGTCCTTGGCGGCCTTCTTGCGCCGCAGGCCGAACGCCACGTTTTCGAAGACGCTCATGTGCGGGAACAGGGCGTAGGACTGGAACACCATGTTGACGTCGCGCTTGTTCGGCGGGACTCCGGTGACATCCGAGCCGTGCAGCCGGATGGCACCGCGGGTCGGCTCCTCGAAGCCGGCGATCATCCGCATCGTGGTGGTCTTGCCGCATCCCGACGGGCCGAGCAGGGAGAAGAACTCGCCCTCGGCGATCGCCAGGTCGAGCCCGCGCACCGCGGTGACGATCTCGCCGCGGGCCTGGAACTCCTTCGCGACGCCCGCAAGCTCGATGGCGGGCAGATCGGCCGCGCGGCCTGCTGTTTCGCGGGCATCGGCCGTGACGCCGGCCTGGCTTCCCGGCAGGGTGGCCGATGTCGCCCGGTCTGGCTGGGTTCCCGCCCAAGGGGGCAGATGGCTCTCGGTCATGAACGGTCGCGCGTCTCTCTCTTCACGAAGGGCAACCCCTGGACATGACCGGCCGGGCCACCCCCCAGGCATTTCATCCTGGCCCCAGGCGTCCGATCCTGGCAGACAAACGGAATGAAATCCACCGAATCAGTAACTATACCGGCCCACTAACGACGAATTCAGTCAGTACAGGAGTTCGCCCCATGCCGCGGGCGCCCCGGACCGCAACCTTCCGTCACAGAAGTGATCACCTTGCGTCACAGCTGGCCGGCCCGAAGCCGCCACACCGGTCCCATCCGGCGCGTGGCTCGCAGGACTTGCCTGACCGCGCGCCACGCTCGGCGGCGGGTGACCGGGCCGGCCCTATGATCAGCGATGCGGCGGGAGGAGCAGCACCATGATGTTCGGGGACGCCCGTGGCCCGGAGAGCCAGGCCGAGTCCGAGACAGGGCGCCTGGAGGCTTTCAGCGACGGCGTGCTCGCGGTGATCATCACGATCATGGCCCTGGAGTTGCGGGCGCCGCTCGGCGGCAGCTTCACCGACCTGCGTGCCCGGCTCCCGGCCCTGCTGGTCTACATCCTGAGCTTCACGTTCATCGGGATCTACTGGAACAACCACCATCACCTGCTCCGCGCCGCCCGCCGGGTGACCGGGGGAGTGATGTGGGCGAACCTGCACCTGCTGTTCTGGCTGTCCCTGATCCCGGTGCTGACCGAGTGGATCGGCGAGCACTACCGCGACACCGCCCCGGCGGCCACCTATGGCATCGTCTGCCTCGGCGCGGCGGTGGCGTTCACGATCCTCACCCGGGCCATCATCCGCGCCGACGGCAGTGCGTCACCGGTGGCCGCGGCCATTGGCCGCGACGTCAAGGGCCGTATCTCGCTGGTCATCTACGCGGCCGCCGTCGGGCTGGCGTTCGTCAGCCCGTGGATCGCCTACGCCCTGTTCGCGACCGTGTCCGTGATCTGGTTCGTGCCGGACCGCAGGCTGAGCCGCCGGTAGCCGCCGGGCGATCGCAGCTCAGGCAGGGGCGCCGTCCCGCGCCGCCTGGCTGGGCGGGCCGGCGGCGGTCCGCGGGGTGGTGTCCGCGGCCTGGAGCGGCTCCCCGCAGGCCTGGCAGATCACTTCCGCGACGACCCGGTGCCCGCAGTGGTGCTGCAGCACCATCGGCGGGCCGTCGTCGCCGGCCAGGTACTTGTCGCCCCAGCGCATCAGCGTGGTGATCACGGGATACAGGTCGCGGCCGGCGTCGGTGAGCCGGTACTCGTACCTGGCCGGGTGCTCGCAGTACTGCCGGCGTTCCAGGATCCCGGCGCCGACCAGCGTGCGCAGCCTGGCCGCCAGCGTGTCGCGCGGCGCACCGGTGCGCCGGGCCATCTCGTCGAACTTGCGGTTGCCGAGGAAGACCTCGCGCACCGCGAGCAGCGCCCACTTCTCCCCGACGATGTCGAGCGTGCGCGCCACCGAGCACGGACGAGGTTGTGCGGTGGCTGCGGTCATCTGCCCATTGTACTTGTTAGTTGGGATTCTGGACGTACATGCGATACGACGGGTAGGGTGGGTCCAGATTCCGGACTGACTGGAGGGCGTGGTGAGCCAAACAACGCCGGCACCGGCCGCAATCCGCACCGCGGAGCCGGGCGGGGACCGCAGTGGGCGGCAGGTGACCGCGATCGTGGGTGTCCTGTCCCTGGCGGTGTTCATGTCCAGCCTGGATCTGTTCATCGTCAATCTCGCGTTCCCCTACATCGGCAGGCAGTACCCGGGCACCAGCCTGGGCTCGCTGTCCTGGGTGCTCAACGCGTACACGATCGTCTTCGCGGCGGTGCTGGTTCCCGCTGGCCGGTGGGCCGACCGGGCCGGCCGCCGCCGGGTGCTGATCGGTGGCCTCGGCACGTTCGTCGCCGGCTCGGTGCTGTGCGGCGTGGCGCCGGGCGTCGCCGCGCTGGTCGCGGCCCGGATCCTCCAGGCGGCCGGGGCGGGCCTGATGGTGCCCGCGTCGCTGTCCCTCGTGCTGGCCGCCGTACCGCCGCGGGCCAGGCCGCAGGCCCTGGGCACCTGGTCCGCGCTCGGCGCGCTCGGGGCTGCGCTCGGCCCGGTGATCGGTGGCAGCCTGGTCCAGTTCAGCTGGCGCTGGGTGTTCTGGATCAACGTGCCCGTCGGGCTCGCGGCCATCGCGCTGGCCTACCGGGTGGTGCCGGAGAGCAGGGACGAGCAGGCCAGGGGACGGCCCGACCTGATCGGCGCCGGGCTGCTGGCGGCGGCCGTCGGCCTGGTCGCGCTCGCGCTGGTCAAGGCCCCGGAATGGGGCTGGGGCTCACCGGCCTTCGCCGGCGTGCTGCTCGCGGCGCTGGCCTGCGGGGCCGCCGTGGTGGCCCGGTCCCGGCGGCACCACTCCCCGGTCATCGAACTCGAACTGCTCCGCTCCCGGACCTTCACCGGCGCGTTCGCCGCCTCGATCCTCTACTACGCCGGGTTCGGGGCCTTCGTGCTCAACTCGGTCGAGTTCCTCACCGGCGTGTGGCATTACTCAGCCGTGGTCGCGGGCCTGGCCATCGCGCCCGGGCCGCTCATGGTGCTGCCGTTCGCCCGTGTCGTCGCGCCCCGCCTGGCCGGCTGGCTCGGCGGGCCGGGGCGGGTGGCGGTCATCGGCTGCGCCGTCAACGCCGCCGGGCAGCTCCTCTGGTTCGCCCAGATCCAGCAGCGCCCGGCCTACCTGACCCACCTGCTGCCCGCGCAACTGCTCGGCGGGGCCGGTGTGGGCCTGGCCATCCCCTCGCTGCTGGCGGCGGGCAGCGCCGCGCTCACCCCGGCCAGGTTCGGCGCCGGAAGCGGGATCCTGAACACCGCACGCCAGGTCGGCACCGTGCTGGGAGTCGCCGGGCTGGTGGCCATCCTCACCCACGTTTCCCGCGCGGACCCCATCGCCAGCTACCGGCACGGCCTGAGCCTGATCGTGGCCTTCTTCGCCGCGGCCGGTGTGACCGCCGCCGCGTTGCTGACCCGCCGGCCGCTGTCCCGGCGGCCGTCCCGGCAGGCGCGGTGCCGGTGCCGCCGGGCAGCCGCGAGCCGGCCGGTCAGGTGGTCACCGGAGGCGGCTCCTGACGGGCCATGCTCCCGCCGTCGTCTGGCGCGGTGGCCTGGCCGCTGGCTTCCTCGGTCCGTTCCGGCAACAGCAGCAGCGCGCCCACGAGGAAGCAGACCGCGCCGACGAACGTGCCCAGGTTCGCCCGCTCGGCGTTCCGCAGCTGGCCGGTCACCGGGCTGATATAACCGGCCACCGCGGACACGCCAAAGGCCACAGAACCGAGCAGGTTGAGCAGGGTGATCCACCAGGACCAGGAACGGGGCCGCCAGGCGGCCCAGCCGTGGCAGACCTCGTACCAGGCAAGTGCGCTGGCGACCAGGAAGCAGACCGAGCCGACGGCGTCCGGGCGCCATACGTGCTGGTGTGCCGTCTGCGCGCTCAGGTTGGCCCCCATCGCGACGCCGGTGCTGACGTTGAAGTACAACGTCCCGGCGAGTTGCACCGCGGTTGCCCACCAGTCGATGCGCCGCGGCTGGTAGACGAAGAACCGCCGGCGGCCGGGATTGTCCTGGGCGCCGGGCGCCGCGTCCACCGCCTCGCGGTAGGTGAGGAACGCCGCGGAGGTGAAGAACAGCGAGCCGGCGAAGTACGTCACCGAGTCCACGCGGACCCCGACAGCGCTGACATACCCGGGCACGGAACCCACCGCGAAAAGCATCGACCCCACGGCGAACAGGACGGCGATCCACCAGCCCCGGGCCCCGGGCGCCCACCAGGTCGAGCCGCCGCCGGAGGCTGCCCGCAGATGCTTGCGGTGGTGCCGGGACTCCCAGCGGACGAGCAGGCCGTCCTCGCGCCGGTGGTCGACGAACGTCGCGGCCCGCAGGCCACGATCGGGGCTTCTGTGCCCAGGCATGATCACATCATCGCCGCTGGAGCCGTGCGATGTCAGCCGGCGCCCGGCGCGATCCGGTAGTGGTACCTGTGGTGGCTCGTGAACCCGCAGCGTGCGTAGAGCGCACGGGCCGCCTCGTTGTCTTCCTCCACCTGGAGGTAGAGGCTGGCGGCGCCCTGGCCGGCGGCGGCACCGGCAAGCGCTGCGGTGATCGCGGTGGCCAGGCCGCTGCGCCGGTACCCGGGGTGGACCTCGACCGCGGTCAGCCCGCCCCAGCCGGCCGCGACGGCGACCCGGCCGATGGCGACGGTGCCGCCGTCGCGCCGGATGCTGGCGAACGCCTGAAACGGTGCCGAGAGCAGCAGCCGGCCCGCGATCGGCGGCAGCTTCTGTCCCCGGTAGCGGTAGCGGCCGAGCCAGGCCTGGTCGGGCTCGGGCCGCAGTTCGGCCGCTGCGGCCGGACCGCTGCGCGCCACCTCGGCAGTCGCCGCGGTCATCACGACCGCCGGGCCGGACCGGGTCAGCCAGCCGCGCCGCGCGAGGAACCGGTCGAGGTGGCTGCCGCCCGGGCGCCCCAGCGGGTGGGGGACGGCGATCATCGGCGGCAGGCCGTGTGCGGCATACCAGCCGCACACGCCGGTGAGCGCATCGGCCAGCGGCAGGCCGGGATCCCCCACCGCGAGCGCGCTGTTGGCCCTGCCGGTGAAGCCCTCCGCCGCGCGCAGCAGCCACCCGCCCAGCGGGGCTTCCTCCGGCGCACGCCAGCCCTGGGCTGCCACGGCCTCAAGCTCGGCGATGGTCACTGGCATGGCAATGAGAATGCCAGCAGCACCGGCCATCCCCCAGCGTGGCCTGCCACGGGAAAGCATCGGCACCGCCGCCGCTACGGCCCGGCGCCGGCCGAGCCGCGCTGATGGCTTCGGGGCCGCGCGATCATGCACATGTCAGCCGAGCCAGCGCAGCCATGTCCCGTGCGGGTCGGTGTGCGCGAGCGGCGTGCGGCCGTCGCGGACGAGCAGCGCCGCGCTCTGTTCGCGGGCGGCCGGGGAGATGCCCGGCACCGTCCCTGGCACCTCGTTGGACAGCCAGACGGCCTGCAGGCCGCCGACCGCGGCGAAGAACCGCCACCGCTCGCCCGGCGCCACGTAGGTGAGCACGGAGGTGTGGTAGACCACCAGGGTCGCGTCCGCCGGCGCCTGGGCCGCCAGCGCGGGCAGGTCGGTGAGCAGGTCACCGCGGTGCACGGCCGGCGGATCCCGGCGGGCCGAGGCGATCGCGCGGGCCAGCCGTTCCTCCCGGTCGCCCTCGCCCGGCCAGACCAGGCAGGACAGCCAGCGCATGTCGTCGGCGTCGTTGACGTCAAGCGGGTTGAGGTCAAGCCCGGCCCGCCAGACGACCTCGGGAACCTCGGCCGGCAGCGGGACCGGGCCGCGCGGCTCACAGCGCAGCGTCGGCGCCTGCGGGTCGCGGCCGGCCAGCCGGTGCCCGGCGTAGTCGTAGGAGTAACGGTCCACCAGCAGGGTCAGCCCGGCGCTGGCGCCGACCTCGATCAGCGCCAGCGGCTGTGGTAGCTGGGCCAGGGCAGGCAGCAGCGTGGCACAGCGGGCCGGCTCGTTGGTCTGCGTGCGGTGGCTCAGTATCACCTCGGTGAGTTCCGCCCCGGAGCCGCTGACCAGGTCACGCAACTGCGGCAGGCCGGGCGGGGCGCCGAGCAGGTACCGCGCCGCCGCGAACAGCAGGTTGGGCTGGCGCTTGGCATACGGCAGCGCGGCCACGAAGCTCACCAGGGCCGCATCGCCGGCGACCGACTCGGCCAGCGCCTCATACGCCGGGGAGCGGCCGCGGGCCTCCTGCCGGGCGAACGCCCGGTACTCCGCCGCGATCTCCGCCGCGCCGTCCGCGCTCGTCGCCACTTCCCGGACACTAGCCCACCTCGCCGGGCCGGTCTCCGCCTGGGAGCCGGGCTGGCATGACCGGCCGGGCGCCCAGGTAACCGCCGCGCGGCCGCTGTGCGTTGGAAGGACGTGGGAGCCAACCGGCCGGACTTCGCGGAGTTCTACCGCAGGTCCAAAGATGAGTGCCTGTTCACCGTCCTGGTGAGCGTCGGTGACCACGACCTTGCGCAGGATCTGGTGGCCGAGGCGTTCGCCCGGGCGTGGGCGCGCTGGCGCACGGTCGGCAGGCATCCGGCGCCGGCCGCGTGGGTGGTCCGGACCGCGCTGAACGCGCACGTCTCCCGGTGGCGGCGGCACCGCCGGGAGGTGCCGATGGCCGACCCCGGCGGGCTCGCGGACCGGGCCGCGGCCGGTGAGACGTTCGGCGGCCCGGTCGATCCGCGGATCATGGCGGCGCTGCTGCGGCTGCCCGAACGGCAGCGGCAGGTCGTCGCGCTGCGGCTGTTCCTCGACCTGGACACCGCCCGCACCGCGGCGGCGCTCGGCATCGCGCCGGGCACCGTCCAGGCGCACCTGGGCCGCGCCATCGCCGCGTTGCGCGCCGAACTCATGCCCGAACAGAAGGAGATTCCGTCATGACCGACGACGACCTGATCACCCTGGTACGGGAGCAGCGCGCCAGCGTGCCGATGACGACCCCGGTGGCGGAGATCGTCAGCCGCGGCAAGGCGCTGCGGGCCCGCCGCCGGATTCCCGGCCTGGCCGCCGGGGCGCTGGCGGTGGCGGCCGCGGCCGCGCTCGCGGTGACCGCGCTACTGCCCGCCAGCCACCAGCCCGGCCGGCAGCCACCTGCCCGGTTGGCGGCCTGGACGGTGACCAAGCAGGCCGACGGCACCATCACGGTGACCGTCCGGCAGTTGCGTGACCCGGCGGGCCTGCAGCGCAGGCTGCGCGCCGACGGAGTGCCGGCCAGCGTCACGTTCTTCGGCCATGAGCCGCGCGCCTGCCAGCGGTACCCGAGAATGAGCGCGGTCTTGATGGCCGAGGTGTTCGGCGGTCACGGGCCGCCCGTGGTGATCCACCCCAAGGCCCTGCCGCACGGGGCCGGCATCCAGCTCAACCCCGGGCACTATCCGCCCGGCGCCCCGATCGCGCTGGCGGCCGGCCTGGTGCGGGCCAGCCCGGGGTGCACAGGAAGCTGAATCGCACCGGCAACAGACCGTCAGGCCACGGGCCGCGCCGCACCAGGCGCGGCCCTTTGCCCGTTCCGGGCTGGCCCACGGCCCGCAGGCCGGGCCGCCCGGCCTGCGGGCGATCCCCCGGCAGGCAAAGCGCCGCCCCGGCCAGGGCCTGGCCGGGGCGGCGGCACTGATGTCAGTGCTTGCGGATGATCGCCTTGTCGGTGCTGGTGTTGTCAGCAGGCGTCTTGTCGCTCGGGGACACCGTCGCGGTGGCAAACCGCGTCTTCCCCGCCCTTGGGTTGACCCACACCGTGACCGTGATCATGGTGCGCCTACCGGCGCCCAGCGGTGTCGACCGCGTGCACGACGTGGCAAGGACCTGCTTGTGGCACTGCCAGCCGGTGCCCTTGCCGCCCTGGACCATCAGGATTCCGCGCCCGGTGGCCAGGGTGACCACCATGGGATGCGCCTTGACGGTCGCGGCCGTCCCGGTGTTGGTGACCCAGATCCCGTAGGTGCCCAGCCGGTGGTGCTGGAACACGCCCTGGTGCTTGAGGAAGACCTTCAGGTCCGAGCTACCAACCGGCGGCGGCGGCCCGGGGACCGTGTAGGTGATGCTGACCTCCGCCGCGGTCGAGCCGTGACCGGCCCGACGTCGGTGCCGAAGCTGGAGCCGGCGCCCCCGCCGCCGCCGCCGCCCCAGTGGCGGCGCCAACGGCCATGGCGGAGCCGCCGCCACCGCTGCCGCCGCCGGCCAGGCCGCCGCCGCCGCCGCCCGCGCCGATGGTGATAGTGCCAGGGAGCGTGATGCCGTTGCCGCCGGTGCCCAGAACACCGGCGACGCCGTTGGTTCCGTCGCCGCCGCCGACCAGGCCGTCAATGCCTTTCGCCCCGAAGGTGCCGCCCGTGATTCCGGTGGCAGCGCCCCCGCCATGCCCGCCGCCTTCCGGTCCGACGCCGCAGGGGAGGCCGTTGCCGCCGGCCGCGGCCGCGTCCCCGCCGTTACCGCCGGCGCTGGTGACGCCCGCACAGGCCGCGGCGGGGGCGGAGCCGCCGCCCCCGCCGCCCCCGCCGCCCCCGGCGACGATCAGCCGGGAGGCCAAGGTGCTGGCGTTGGAGTTCGTGAGGGTCCGGATGTCGGAGGCGCCGCCCCCGCCGCCGCCGCCAGTGTCCCGGCGACCGCGCCGGGCGAGCCGACCGCGCCGCCGTTGAAGCCGCCGCCGCCGCCCGCATCGGCGGTGCCGCCCAGGCCGACGCCGCCGACCTCGACGAACAAGGTGGTGCCCGGGGTCACCGCGAGGTGCCGAGAGACCTGCTCGCCCTCGCCGCCGGTGCCGCCGTGCGCCGCCGACCGGGGTGAATCCGCTACCGCCGGCCGCGCCGATGGCGATCACGTTGATCGAGGTCACCCCGGACGGGACGGTGAACGTCTGCTCCAGCCCCCGTGGGGCTGTAGACGATCGTGGTGCTGTTGGTGACGGTGTGCCCGGCAGGGGGCAGCGAATGCGCGGGAACAGCGCCCGCCGGTGCCGCCGTAGCCAGGCCTGCCGCCGCCATGGTGGCCAAGCCGGCCAGTGCCGCCATGGGGCGGCCGGCCGGGGCCAGGCGCGGTATGAGTTTATTCATGGATGAACCTTCCCCCTTGCCTGGAATACCAGGCTCGGTCCCTTATCTCACCCCTGATCGATTTAAACGCGTTCCGTTGCTGGCGGCCTGCTTTGGCATTTTTGTGTCCTCGCCCGTGGCTGCGGCAATTGAGCGTATGCCCAGCCTGGCAGCCAGATCGTGGCCTTCCCCGCCCCCGTACTGCCGTCCGGATCGAGCAAAATGACCCGGCTTGGCGAGGTCAAATTCCAGCATTCCGTACTCCCCAAGGCACGGATTCCCCTATACGCGTTTCGCAATTATAAACATATTGCCGCGGCGAAACTATGAGGGGCCATGCCGGTTGTTTACGCGCGCCAGGCACGAGTTGCTGGCCAGCTTGGCGCAGGCCCCGGTGCCGCACTCGATGGCACCGGGACAAAGCAGCCGAAATTATGTATTCCGGGTAAACCGCTTCTCTGGCATCCTGAATGTCAACGGCCGGTCAAGGGGGAGCCATGGACGGTCGTCGTTTCCGGTCGGCAGGGTTCAGATTCCTGGCAACGCCTCGCGCTGTGGCGGCGGCCCTGTTGTGGGGCCCTGCCGCGCTGGCTGTGCCGGGCGGGCCCGCGGCGACCAAGGTGCTCACCACGTGCGCCTTCACCGCCCTGAAGAGCGCCGTGGCGGCGGGCGGCACGATCGACTACGGGGTCAACTGCACGTCCCCGGCGGTGAACTTCACCGCCACGATCAAGGTCCCTGCGGGCCTGACCGCTGATGTGGAGGCCAACGGGCACTCCGTCACCTTCGATGGCGTTGGCAAGGTGCGCCTGTTCCAGGTGACCGGGGGCAAGCTCACTATCGGCGGGATCTCGCTGTTCAATGCCGCGGTGTCGACCGCGAGCGGCGCGAACGGCGGCACCGGCGCGGACGGTACGCCCGGGACGGCCGGGACCAACGGCGCCAACGGGGCCAGTGGCACGTCCCCCGGCCAGGCGGGCGGGCCGGGCCAGGCGGGCGGCGCGGGCGGCAACGCCACCGCGGGCAAGGCCGGCGGCGCGGGCAAGAACTCCACACTGGCCCGGGGCGCGGCGCTGCTGATCACTTCGGGCACCGTGACCCTCACCAATGACAGCCTCACCGACGACATCGTGACCGCTGGCAACGGAGGCAATGGCGGTAACGGAGGTGGCGGCCGTGCGGGCGGCGGCGGCGGAGTCGGCGGCGCCGGCGGCGCCGGGGCAGCGGGAGCGCCCAGCAGCATTGGCGGCGCCGGCGGGGCCGGCGGCAAGGGCGGGAACGGGGCGCCCGGCTCGGTCGGCGGGGTCGGCGGCAAGGCCGGTGCCGGCGGGGCCGCCCAGGGCGGTGCGGTGTGGAACGCGGGGACGCTCACCGTGTCGGGCTGCACCTTCGGCAGGACTCGGCCGTGGGCGGCAACGGCGGTTCCGGTGGCCCGGGCGGTTCCGGCGGCCAGAGCGGCGGCGGTGGCGGCGGCGGGGAAGGCGGTTCCGGCAATCTCGGTGGCAGCGCCCCAGCCAGTGGCGGTACCGGTGGCGACGGTGGGGCAGGCGGCAACGGCGGGGAGAACGGGACCAACGCGGCCGGTGGCGCCGGTGGGGCAGGCGGGGCGGCCGGCGCGGCCGGCCAGGCCCAGGGCGGCGCGATCTACAACACCGGGATGCTGCAGATCACCGGCAGCACCCTGAACAACAACCGCGTGGTTGCCGGGTCCGGTGGCAGCGGCGGTCCGGGCGGTGAGGGCGGCACCGTCGGCGATCCGGGCGGCCCCGGGGAAAGCGGCGCGGGTGGCGGCGGAGGAGCAGGCGCCAAGAGTGGCGGTGGCGGTGCCGGGGCCCAGGCCGGCACGCCGGGGACCGTCAATCCGACCGTCCCCGCCGCGGGCAAGGGTGGCGCGTCCGGCAGCGGGGCGGCGGGCGGCACCGCCCAGGGTGGCGCCGTGTTCAGCTCGGGCACGTTGAACACCCTGACCGGGACCAGCTTCTCCAGCGACCACGCGGACGGCGGCGAAGGCGGCAGCGCCGGGACCGCGGGCCTGGGCGGCGGCGCCACCAACCAGAACGGCAACGGCGGACCGGGCGGCTTCGGCGGTGGCGGCGGGCCGGCTGGCACCCAGGGCGCGGAGGGCGCCCCCGGGCATAGCGGCGCCAACGGCGGCACCGCGCCGGTCGGCCCGGCCGGTGGCGCAGGCGGCGCGGGCGGCACCAACGGCGCCGGCGGTCCGGGTGAAGGCGGGGCCGTGTACAACAGCGGCTCGGCCGATCTCGGTACTACCGCGGCCCCCGACCATTTCATCTCCAACCAGGCCGTCGGTGGCACCGCGAGCACGAGCGCCACCGCGGGCAGCAGTGGTTCCGCCCAGAACGGCGGCAGCGGCGGCCTCGGCGGCGGCGGCGGCTGGGGCGGCGGCAACGGTGCGCAGAGCGGTAACGGCGGCAACGGCGCGGGCGGTGCGGCAGCAGGCCACGCGGGAGCCGTGGGAGCCGGGTTCACCGGCGGCGCCGGCGGAGCGGGCCTCGGCGGCGCGGTCTACGGCAACGGCTCGGGCAGCGGCGCCCAGCTCACCGTGACCGGCGACACGTTCTCGGGCAACACGGCCACGGGCGCGACCGGCTCGTCGGCGTGGTTCGGCGGCTCGGGCGGCAATGGCGGCGGCGGTGGCAACGGCGGGCCCGGCGGGGGCGGCGGCGACGGCGGTGGCGACATAATCGGCAACGGTGGCGTCGGCGCGGCCGGGGTGAACGGCGTAACGGGCGCGGCAGGCGGCAAGGGCGGCGCCGGAGGCGCCGGCGGCCTCGCCGAAGGCGGCGGGATCTACGCCACCGGGTCGCTCAGCATCACCGGCAACTCCTTCGCCACCGAGTCCGCGGCCGGCGGCGCCGGTGGGATCGGCGGCCACGGCGGCAACGGCGGAACCGGCGGCGGCGGTGGCGCCGGCGGCCCGGGCGGGGAGAACGGCACCGACACGGCGCAGGCGCCCGACGGAGCCAACGGCAACGGCGCCAATGGCGGGAACGGCGGCGCGGGCGGGATTGGCGGCAAGGGCGGCAACGCCGACGGCGGCGCCGTGTTCAGCGTCTCGCCGCCGGTGGCCGACTCCGGCAACACGTTCACCGGCGACACCGTGACCGGCGGCGCGGGCGGCGCCCTGGGCACCGGCGGGTCCGGCGGTGGCGGCGGCCAGCCAGGTGGCGGACCCGGTGCGCCGGGAACCGCAGGGAACCCGGGATCGACCGGCGCCAACGGCACCGCGGGCGCGGTGGGCACCGCGACCAACCCCGACCAGAACTGACACCGGAGCGCCGGCCAGCCGAGGCCGTATTCATGGCCCATGGTGGATGTGATCCCAGATCCGAAACCCGTCCGGCCGGAAGGGGTTTGTAGTCATTGGCACTCCGCCCACAAAAGAGGGTGTCACGACGAAAGGGACAATCGCACCCCTGCCGATCAGAGCCGCTGCCTGACTATTCAATGGACAGCGAGGCTGTGACGTCCCACAGGGAGGTGCCACCTGTCAGCGCGGCGTGCCCAGCAAGCCGGCACGCCATGGCCTGCGCCCGTGAAACACGCAACCGTGCTGGGGTTTTGTGGGACATAATAAGTGGTATGGACTACCCGGGGTACTCCTGGACCGCAGGGTCACGCAAGCATCGGGTGTCCCGCAGCCAGGCCCGCTACGTGGTCGAGCACGCGGGGCTGTACTTCGTCCGCCCGGCGGTCCCGCCTGGCCGGCCGGACGAGGCGCTGCTGTTCGTGGGCGACGATGCCCACGGCACCAAGTTAGAAGTGGTGGGGGTCGAGTTAGCGGACGGCAGGCTCCGGGTGCTCCACGCGATGCCGATGCGGCCGGGCTACGAGCCGTTGTACCAGGAGGCGCACAGATGGCGGCAGTGAAGAAGCCGGCACGGGCCACGCAGCCGGTCACCCGGGCGGGCGCGCCTGTTGGCGGAGATTATGAACAGGCCCTGGCACGCGAAGCCGAGGAAGGATTCGATCCCGCTGGGCTCGTCCACCGCCGGGCGGGTCGGCCGTCCCTCTCGGGAGGGCCGGGCCACTCCACGCGCCTGGGCGTCCGGCTCGACGATGACACCTATCAGAGCATCCGCCGGCTCGCCGAAAACCAGCACCGCAAGATCAGCGACGTCGTCCGTGACGCCATCGACCGCTACCTCGAAGCCAGCTGAAACACAAAGGTCGCAGCGCGCGATTAGCGGTCTCGGCACCAAAGAATGTAGGTGGAGTGCCAACCACCACAAAATCGCCGCCGGGCGCCCGCCGTCCCGGCAGTCACGGCAACATCGGCAGGCACGGCAACATCGGCAGGCACAAGCGTCTGGTGGGTGCCCGGCCGGTGGTGGCGGCAGCGCGGGCTCGCGGCAGGGTCAGACCGCCTTTCGCAGCGGCAGCCGGATCACCACGGTCGTGCCTTCTCCCTCCCGCGATTGCAGGTCCATGGTGCCGTGGTGGTTGGCGACGATGCTGCGGACGATGGTCAGCCCGATGCCCGTGCCCTGTATCGCCTGCTTGACCGCATTCGATGCCCGGAAGAACTGCTCGAAGATGTGCTTTTGGTCCACCTCGGGGATGCCGATGCCGGTATCGCGGATCGTCACCTCTGCCACCGGCTGCCGGAACGGCGGCACGGCAGGTATGACTGCTGCGCCTGCCCATACCTGCCCGCCGCCGGGGGTGAACTTGACCGCGTTGGACAGCAGGTTGGCCAGGGCCCGGTCGAGCTGATCGGCATCGCCGTTGACCACCAGATCCCCCTCGGGACGATCAGCGGTCAGGGTGACACCCTTGGCTTCCGCGTCGGGGCGCGCGGAGTCGGCCGCCTCCATCACAAGATCGGCCAGTTTTACCGGCCGCCGGGCGGTCTTGAAGGACCTGGCTTCGATCTTGGCCATGGTGAGCACGTCTTCGACCAGCCGCCGCAGCCGGACCGCGTTGCGGTTGATGCCGGTGAGCATCTTCGCCTGGGCGGGCAGCAGCGGGCCGACCTCGCCGTCCCTGAGTATTTCCAGGTAACCGACGATGCTGGTGAGCGGGGTGCGCAGCTCATGCGAGACCGCGGCCAGGAAGTCGGACTTGACCCGGTTGACATCGCTGAGCTCAGCGACCAGCCGTTGCTCCCGCTCATACAGCCGGGCATGGTGCACGGCCCGGCCGATGTCCGCGGTCACCAGTTCCGCGGTGTGCACCTCGGCCGGGGTCCAGGGCCGGTACTCCAGCCGTTCCATGGTCATGAACCCGAGCATGGTGTCAGCCACCCCGAACGGGATGAGCAACTCGCTGATGATGCCTGCCGCGATCAGCGGCTTACGGATCTCCGGCGGGAACCAGTCGGCCTCCGGGCCCCGTATGTCGCTGATCACGATGGTTTCGCCGCGCCGGTACATCGCTCTGAGCATCTCCATCGTGTCCGGGGGGATGCTCTCACCGAAAGTGTCAGGCAGCAGCGGCCCGTACTCGCCCGCCACCGGCTGGCTGAGCTTGTTATCCTCGCTCACCAGCAACACCCAGACCGCGTCGACGTTCAGCTGATCCCGGATCGCCGCGACCGCCTCCCGCACGACGTCTTCGACCTGCAGGTGGTCCCGGATCCGGTTGCCGAGTTCGCGGGCAACACCGAGCAGCCGCACGGCCTCGGCCAGATCGCCCTCTTGCTGGCCGGGCCCGGCGGCCGCGTCACTCACCGGCCGGGCCAGTTCGCCGGGCCGGCCGTTCTCGCCTGCGGACCTCCGCCCGTCCAGCCGCCGCACCCCTCCTTTGGTCACCTTTCGCTTATTCAAGAATACAGATCGTAGTCGGCTGTGACGGCAGGCACCCGCCTGCCCCGTGCTGGTCCCGGCTGCGCGCTACAGCGGGGGTCAGGACGCCGTGGTCTTGGCGGCGGGGCTGCCGCCCGGATGGAACACGCCGAGTACCCGCAGCGTGCGCTGACCGGTGTTCTCCAGGCAGTGCTGCTGCCCCGGCGGCAGGTGAATGCAGGTGCCCGCGGCGATGGCATGCTCGGCAGGCTCGGC
The DNA here is from genome assembly GCA_963707905.1 of uncultured Actinomycetes bacterium. GTDB lineage: Bacteria > Actinomycetota > Actinomycetes > Streptosporangiales > Streptosporangiaceae > DASXKD01. The sequence goes on from CAVPSA010000055.1 coordinate 46,058, forward strand.
GTGCAGCACACCCTCCCCCTCCAGTACCAGCACGACCTCGTCGTAGGTGTGGCTGTGCAGCGGGGCCCGGCCGGGCGGTATCTCGCCGAGGAACTGGGTGGCCGCCGCGCAGCCGTTGCCCGGCCCGAACAGGACGCGGAACTTCCGGTCCCCGGTGACCTCCACGGCGCAGTCCTCCAGCCGGGCCAGCAGTGGCACCCCGGTGCCGTCAGGGATCCCGGTGGCAGCGGGGAGCGTAACGCTGTCCATCGTGAGCATGCCCGAGGCAGCGGTCAGCCGGTAGCGTGCGCCGGGCGGCAGCCACAGCGCGGTGTCCCGCCGGATCGGCGTGCCCGGCCCGTCCCCGTACGTCAGCAGGCCTGCCCCGTCGATCACGTACCACAGTTCACCGCCGGGCCCGGCCGCCGCCTCGACCCGAGACCCGGGAGGCATCTCGACCCGCGCCCTGACCAGGCCATCCCCTCCCGGCACGGTGTCCACCAGGGTGCGTACCACCACGTCCATGCACCTATCGTCCCAGATATGCGCGTTTGAGGTCTTCGCTGGCCAGCAGGTCCGCCGCGGGGCCTTCCAGGACGATCTCCCCGGTCGAGAGGACATAGCCCCGGTCGGCGATGGACAGTGCCATCGCCGCGTTCTGCTCCACCATCAGCACGGCGACGCCGGAGGTGTGGATCTCCTTGATGATCTTGAAGTTCTGCTGCACCAGCGCGGGGGACAGGCCCATCGACGGCTCGTCCATCAGCAGCAGCCGGGGCCGCGACATCAGCGCGCGGCCCATCGCGACCATCTGCTGCTCACCGCCGGACAGCGTGCCAGCGAGCTGGCCGCGGCGTTCGAGCAGCCGCGGGAACAGCTCGTGCACCCGGTCGAAGTCCTCATCGAGCTTCTCGCCGCCGCGCAGCACCGCACCCATTTCGAGGTTCTCCCGCACCGTCATCTGCCCGAACAGCCGGCGGTTCTCCGGCACGATCGCGACGCCCCGGGCGATCCGCTGCGGCACCGCCCAGTCGGTCACGTCCTCGCCACGCAGCAGCACCCGGCCGGTGCGCGGCCGGACGATGCCCAGGATCGTCTTGAGCGTGGTCGACTTGCCCGAGGCGTTGCCGCCGAGCAGGCAGACCAGTTCGCCCTCACGCACCTGCAGCGAGATCCCTTCGAGGATCCGCATCTGGCCGTAGTAGGTGGTGACGTTGTCGAGGCGGAGCAGCGGGTCAGGCGCCTCCGGGGGCGGCGCGCTCATCCTGCGTCCGACAGTGCTTCTGGGTCGCGCCCGAGATAGGCCTCGACCACCGCCGGATGGCTCGCGACCGCGTCGAAGCCGCCTTCGGCGATCTTGACACCGTGGTCGAGCGCGACCACCCGGTCGGAGCAGGACGCGACCACGTGCATGTCGTGCTCGATCACCAGGATCGCCACGTCGCGCTCGTCTCGCAGCCGCGCGATCAGCTCGGTGATCTCGTGCGTCTCGGTGGGGTTCATCCCGGCGGCCGGCTCGTCGAGCAGCAGCAGCCGGGGCCGGGTGGCGAGCGCGCGGGCGATCTCAAGCCGCCGCCGGTTCGCGTAAGACAGCGAGTACGCGGGCTGGTCCCAGCGGTACCCGGCCAGCCGCTGGCCGAAGAACGACAGCACGTCGGTCGCCAGCGCCCGGGCTTCGCGCTCCTCGCGCCTGGCCCGGGGCAGCCGCAGCACGGACTCCCACGGCATCGCCTTGGTGTGGCCGTAGGTCGCGGCCATCACGTTCTCCATCACCGACATGTTCAGGAACAGCCGCAGGCTCTGGAAGGTCCGCGCGATCCCCCGCCGGGCGATGGTGTGCGGCGTCAGCCCGGCGATGGACTTCCCGGCGAAGACGACGTCTCCGGCGCTCGGCTCGTACACGCCCGTGATCACGTTGAACACCGTCGTCTTGCCGGCGCCGTTCGGCCCGATGATGCTCACGATCTCCCCGTCGCGCACCTGCAGGTCCAGTTCGGAGAGCGCGCGCAGGCCGCCGAAGGACAGCGAAAGACTTTGCAGTTGCAATACGGAATCCCCGCGGGCCCCGCCGCCCTCAGCGGCGGCCGTCCCCGGCTCGTTCGCGTCCGTGCTCATGTGATGGCCTCCACCCGCCGTTGGCCCAGCAGCCCCTGCGGACGTGCGTTCATCATCACGATCAGGATCGCACCGATCATGAGCTGCCTGGTGACGGCCGGCTCGACGCTCAGCCGGGTCTCCCAGACGAACGCCGCCAGGTACAGGGTGGGCGGCAGCAGGATCGTCCGCGTCCCGGCGCGGACCTGGATCAGTGCGATCAGCAGGCACACCAGCGCGACGAACCCCCAGTTACCGGCGGCCGTGGCATTGGCAGGGACGATCACCCAGTCGTGCAGCGCGCTGCCGATCCACCCGGTCGAGGTCGGGCTGCCCGCCGCCGCGCGTGCCGAGATGGCCGCGGCGATGGCGTGCACGGCGAACCCGAGCGCCACGGTGGCCGCGAGCACCAGGCCCAGCCTGCGCCACGGGCGCAGCTTGACCAGCAGGGTCAGCAGTATCAGGCCGTAGAACAAGTAGCCGGAATCGGTCGGGCTGCGCAGCAGCCCGTCGTAGATGACCATGATCAACAGGGCGCCGGTGGCCGCGCCGGCGATGCTGCCCGCGCCGCCGAGGATGAGCCCGGCATAGATCAGGATCAGGATGGGCGTGTCGAAGTCGGTCGGGAACACGCTGATCTGCTGCGCGGCGAAGATGGTGCCCGCCAGCGCCGCGACCGCGGCGCCGAACGCGAACGCCATCAGCTTGACCCGGTCGACCGGGATAGTCATGGATCCCGCCGCCAGTGGGTCCTCGCGCACCGCCCGCCAGGCCCGCCCGGTGCGCGAGAATTCGAGCAGCCGCAGCACCGCCATGGTGACCACGAGCACGATCACCAGCAGCAGGTAGTACCCGGTGTTGCTGGTGATCTGATAGCCGAAGACGCTGATCGGGTCGATGCCGACGATCCCGTTAGGGCCGCCCAGCGTGGCCGGCGCGACGTTGTTGGTGAACTCGACGAACGCCTCACCGAAGAACAGTGTGATGATCGCCAGGTAGTCACCGACGAGCCGCCTCGATGGCAGCCCGACCAGCACGCCGAGGGCCGCGGTGGCCAGCATCACCAGTGGTATGGACAGGTAGCTCGGCAGGTGGATCCCGTTCGCGCCGACCTGGCCCGAGGACACCAGCGCGAACCCGTACGCGCCGCAGCCGAAGAACGCGACGTAGCCGAGGTCGAGCAGCCCGGTCCAGCCCACCGTGATGTTCAGGCCCACCGCGAGCAGCGCGATCACCAGCGCGTCGATCCCGACCTGCAACTGGAACCCGCCCAGGCCGATCAGCGGCAGCGCGGCCGCGGCCGCGCCCGCGATGGCCAGCCGCGGCCACCAGCCGACCCGCTCGGCCTGCCGTTGCGCGCGGCCCAGCCAGGACGGCAGATACTCCCGGCGATGTGCCTGCCTGGCGACCCACTCGTCCGCCCCGACCTGAGGCCCGGCGGGCGGTGGGCCCGCGGGCGGCGGCGAATCGAGGCTCACGAGATGCTCACACCTTCTGCAGTTGCGCCCGGCCGAGCAGCCCACTGGGCCGCACCAGCATCACGACGATCAGCAGCGCGAAGACGAACAGGTTGGTGTACGTCGAGGAGATGTAACCGGTGATCATCGATTCCGCGACGCCGATCAGCAGGCCGCCGAGCATCGCGCCGGGCAGCGAGCCGATGCCGCCGACCACGGCGGCGGTGAACGCCTTGAGGCCCACGATGAACCCGATGGTGGGTGTCACCTGGTTGAACAGCAGCCCGCCCATCACCCCGGCCACCCCCGCGAGCGCCGAACCCAGGAAGAACGTCGCCGAGATGGTGAAGTTCACGTTGATGCCCATCATCTCGGCGGCCTCCCGGTCGGCGGCCACCGCCCGCATCTGCTTGCCGAGTTTGGTGCGGTTGACCAGTTCCCGCAGGCCGACCGTGAGCAGCAGGCCGAGCACCAGGACCATGATCTGCACCGAGTCGATCGTCACGGACCCGATCGTGATCCCGGACGAGAGCGAGATGAAGTCCGCGGTGTTGTAGACCCGGAACTGCGCGCCGAACAGCAGCAGCGCCGCGTTCTCCAGGAAGAACGAGATGCCGATCGCGGTGATCAGCGGGGCGATCCGCGGCGCGTCCCGCAGCGGCCGGTAGGCGAACCGTTCGATCGCCACGCCCAGCCCGCCGACCAGGCCGCCCGCCAGCACGAACATGATCAGCAGCAGCAGTGGGACGGAAATGCTCAGCGCCGAGGGCCCGCCGAACCACTGGATCACGAAGAACCCGACATAGGCCCCGACCATGTACAGGTCCCCGTGGGCGAAGTTGAGCAGCTTCAGCACCCCGTAGACCATCGAGAAGCCGAGCGCGACCAGTGAGTACAGGGCACCGGTGGTGATGCCGTTCACCAGTTCCTGGAAGAAGAAGCCCATCCGCGTGAGTTCCTGCCTGCCGTCGTCCTGACCGGTCCCGCCTGGCAGCGCGCCCGCCGTGGGCGCGCGCGCCGCCAGGCGGCTAGCTGGGTTGCGCCGGTCAGCCGGGAATCAGGTTGTACTTGCCTGTCGAGTCGATCTTGAACAGGAAGAACTTGCCGTTCACGACGTCGCCACTGGAGGTGAACTTGATCGGCTGGCCGAGGATCGTCGTCGCCTCGTTCGTGTTCTTGATGGCGGCGAGCACGTTGGCGCGGCTCGGCGTCTGCCCGGACTTGCAGACCGAGGCGATCGCCTCGTCGATCACGTGCTGTGCCGCGAACACCGGCGGGCCGAACGTGCCGAAGTTACCGTACTTGGCCTTGGCGGCCGCGGCGATCGCCGCGTCGGCAGGGATCGCGGTGATGTCCGGGCCGAACGAGGACACGTACGAGCCGTTGATGCTGAACGTGCCCGGCGAGAACAGGCCGTCCGTGCCGAAGATCACCGCCTTCTTGTGCTCCTGGGCAATGTTGCGGCCGAACTGCTGCGCGTTCGACGCCACCTGCCAGGGCAGTACCACCACCGTCGTGGCGGGCGTGATCTTGGCCACCAGCGAGGAGAAGTCGGTGAGCTTCTGCGAGACCGACTCGTGGTCGACCTTGATCCCGGCCGCCTTGAAGATCGGCACCATCGCGGCGACCAGGCCGGTGGAGTAGGCCTCCTGGTCGTCCACGATCATCAGCGCCTTCGGGTGCAGGTTGCTGATGATGTAGTGGGCGTCCTGTGGCCCTTGCACGCTGTCCTTGGACACGGTACGGAAGAACGTCGGGTACTTGCCGGTGGTGAGCGCCGCGGCGGTCGCAGAGCCGCTGATGAACGCCAGGCCGGCCCGGGCCATCAGCGGGCCCACCGCCTCGACCTCCTGGCTGCCGGCCGGGCCGACCACCGCCACGACCTTCGAGTTCGAGGTGAGCTGCTGGGTGACGGTCGTCGCCTGGGCCGGGTTGAGCTGGGTATCGCCCTGGACGATCGAGATCCTCGTCTTGTTGGCCAGGTCGTCCTTGGCCACCGCGAGCTGCGCGAAGTGCAGCTGCTCCTGTCCGAGGACGGCCACCGGGCCGGTCAGCGGGCCTTCCATGCCGACCGAGGCGACACAGGACTTGGTGGTGCCGCTGGCGGTGGAACTGCTGCTGGTGCTGCTGCTGGCGCAGCCGGCTACGGCGAGCGCACCTGCTGCCGCCGCGGCGACGATCACGCTTGTTTTCATATGGGTACGCCCTCCCTGGCGATCCAAAGTGCTGTTGATCAAACCATTGCGCTGCGTACCGGGGCAAGGGAAGGACTTTGAGGTTTGGCTGACGGTTGTGATTCGATCGAAATCTGGGCGTTCACCAGTGCCGGTGCGGGAGAGGAAGCTGCAGATGACCGAAACACTCCGCTCGAGCCTTGACGTCACCTCGGTACGGGGGCGCTTCTCCTCCCTGCGGGACTTCGCGTTCCTCGACGCCCCAGGCGGTACCCAGGTGCCCGACGAGGTCGGCGAGGCCATCGCCCGGGCGCTGCGTGAGGCAAGTGCCAACCTCGGCGCGGGCTATGCCACGAGCCGCCGGGTCGGCGAGATCCTCGAGGAGGCCGAGCACAAGGCGGCCAGGTTCCTGGGCTGCGAGCCGCACGAGGTGATCTTCGGCGCGAACATGACCTCGCTGAACTTCACGCTCACCCGCACCGTGGGCCGCGGCTTCCGGCCCGGCGATGAGATCCTCGTCTCCTCGGCGGACCATGACGGCGGCGTCGCCCCGTGGCTGGAGCTTGCCCACGACCTCGATCTGGTGGTCCGGCACGTCGAACTGCAGGGCGACACGACGCTCGACCTCGGCGACCTGCAGCGCAAGCTCGGGCCGCGCACCAGGGTCGTGGCGTTCGCGTGGGCATCCAACGCGGTCGGCACGGTCGTCGACGCCCGCCGCGTGTGCCAGCTTGCCCACGAAGCCGGGGCGCTCGCCTGGATCGACGCGGTCCACTACGCGGCACACGAGCCGATCGACGTCCGTGAGGTCGGTGCCGACGTGCTGCTCTGCTCGCCCTACAAGTTCTGCGGCCCGCATCTGGGCATGGCCTTCGGGCGGGCCGAGGTGATCGAGGACTGGCGCCCGTACAAGGCCCGCCCGGCACCGACCGTCCCGCTCGGCCGCCGGTTCGAGACCGGCACACAGCCTTACGAGTTGCTCGCGGGCTTCAACGCGACGATCGACTACCTGGACTCCATCGGGGGCTTCGCGGCGATCGTGCCGTATGAGCGCGCGCTCGGGCAGCGCTTCCTCGACGGCATCTCCGACGCGGTGACCGTGTACGGGCTGCCGGGGATGGCCGGCCGTGTGCCCACGTTCCTCGTCAACGTGGCCGGCGTGGCGGCCGAGCAGGTGGCCGCCCGTCTCGCCGAGGCGCAGATCGGCGTCTGGGCACATGACTCCTGGTACTCGCTGAACCTGTACCGGCGGCTCGGCTACACCGGCAAGTCGGTGCGGATCGGCTTCATCCACTACAACTCGCCGGCCGAGGTGGACCGCCTCGTCGAAGCCCTCGAAGCGGCCCGCAGGGCGTAACCGCGGCGGCGGCCTGCCACCCGGCGGAAGCCGGGCGGCAGGCCAGGGCGCCTTCGTGATCGCGGACGGCGATCCCTACGGGGTTCCTCCTAATGATCGTCCGTGATCACGGTGTAACGGCTACCGGTGCGGGAACCGGTCCTGCAGCGTGGTGTTGTGGATCTTCAGGTGATAGCGGGTGATCATCTGGTGCACCCACTTGGCTAGCCCTTGCATCGGGCCGTTGCCCGCGTCGCGGATCTTGTAGTAGCCGGTGGGCACCCAGTCCGAGCCCGGATACCAGCGGGTTAGCTGGACGCGCTCGCCGGGCACGGGCGCCTGGAGCACCACGTGCCGCCAGTAGTAGAGGGTGACGTGGCCGTCGCCGAAGAACACCAGGTTCCCTGGCTTGGGGTGGTCCGGTTGCGGCTTCAGCGCCCGGCTGGCGAGCATCGAGTACGTGGTGCGCGGCAGCGACATGCCGACCTTGGCATAGGCCGCCACGACCAGCCCGGAGCAGTCGTAGCCGTTGCCGCACGGACCGGTGCCGCCCGTCACATAGGGGCAGCCGACCTGGCGCAATGCCCAGGACATGGCGTCTTGGCGCCGGTTGGCGCTGGCGGGCGCCGCGACCAGTCCGATCACGGTGAATGCCGCTACCAACGGCAGTGCGGCCCGCGCCAGCAGTCGTAGTTTCGGTGATGTTGGTGCCGGTGACTTTCCGTGGTTCCAGTGGTTGAAAAGGGTGAATTTCTTGGTGAGATTGGGGCGCACAAAGCGTTCCTTGTCTCAGGCAATAGGGTGACCCGCCGGTCGGCGCAAGGCGAGTTCAGGGCCAGGCGCCGCAGAAACCGGCACGTCCAGAGCACCTTAACCTGTTCTTAACCTAAATGTGGGTATTTCTTGAATTCGTGGGCGGCGAACACCGATATAGCACAGCGTGACTCGTCATGTACTACATCCGTGATCGGGCAGATATAGCCCGGAATAGAAAACTTCTGTCGCGGAGGGTAACTGAATGCCTGCCATTGGCAATCAGATCTTGGCTTTTCCCGTGACCATTGAGGGACTATTTATCCACTGTGACGCGAGTTGCTGGGGAGGTGATGGCACATGTTGACAACGCCGCCAGAGGGGCCTCGTCGTCACGTTCACGCCCCTGGCCGGGCGGGGCCACGGCCATCGGGGTTCCGGGGAGAGGTCCCTGGGCTAGCTGGTGGCGCCGGTGAGGATCGCGGCGAGCTTGTCCAGGTTGATGTTGCCGCCGGAGACCACGCAGACGACCTTCCCCGGGCCGGCCTGGCCGGACAGCGCGGCGGCCAGGGCCAGCGCACCGGCGCCCTCGGCGATCACCCGGGCCCGCTCGGCCATCAGCCGCACCGCGGCCGCGACCTCGGCGACGCTGACGGACAGGGCACCGTCGATCAGCGGCGTGATGAGCGGCCACATGCTGTCGAGCACGCGCCGGCTGCCGGCCCCGTCCACGAACGAGGCACGGTAGTCGACGTCGACCGGATGCCCGGCGGCCACCGCGGCGGCCAGCGCGGCGCCGGTCTCGGGCTCGGCGGTGAAGATCTTCGTCTCCGGCCGCAGCGCCCTGATCGCGCTGGCGATGCCGACGGCCAGCCCGCCGCCGCCGTACGGGATCACCACGGCATCCGGGGCGGGCAGGTCCTCGAGGATCTCCAGGCCGATCGTCCCGTTCCCGGCCATCACGGCCGGGTCCTGCACCGGGTGCACGAACAGGCCCTCGACCCCGTCGAGGTGGCTGGTGACGATCACGTTCCACCAGTCGTCGTAGGGCAGCTTCACCACCCGGCCGCCCAGCCGGGCGATGGCCGCCAGCTTCGCCTCGGGCGCATGCTCGGGCACGGCGATGGTGGCGGGCACGCCGAGCGACCGGGCGGCCCAGGCGACGCCCTGGGCCATGTTCCCCGCACTCGCTGTGACCAGGCCGCCGGCCCGGGCACTTGGCGCTGCGAGCCGCACCGCGTTGGTCGCGCCGCGGATCTTGAACGAGCTGATCGGCTGCAGGTTCTCCAGCTTGAGATAGATGTCGGCGGGGGCATCCTCGACGGGCAGCCATAGCAGCGGGGTCCGGATGGCGGCCCCGGCGATCCGCTCCCGCGCCGCCTCGATGTCGGCCAGTGCGATCACAGCTCGACCTCCGTGCCCAGGCCCTGCTCCCGTGCTGCCGCGACCGCGATCTCGGCCGCGGCGAGGTCTTCGACGCCGATGCCGAGCGAGCGGAACAGGGTCAGCTCCCCGTCGTCCCGCCGGCCCGGCGCAGTGCCCGCGAGCACCTCGCCGAGTTCGGCCCGGATGTGCTCCGCACCGGTGATCGCTCCCTCCTGTACCGCAAGCTGGAACTCCCCGGCCTCGTGCCGCACCGATTCGCGGCTGTCGCAGAACATCGCGCTCGCGGCGACCGTGGCGGTGTCGATCTCGCGTGCCTGCGGGGTGCTGGCGCCGACCGCGTTGACGTGGGCGCCTGGCTTGAGCCACTCGTGCGCGAGCACCGGCTCGCGCGAGCTGGTCGCCGCGACGACCACATCGGCGCCCCGGACCGCCTCCTCGGCGGTCGCCGCGGCGCTGACCTGCGCGCCGGGCACGGCGGCCGCCTCGGCCAGGGCCTGGGCGTGCGCCCGGGTGGGTGCGAAGACGCGGACCTGCTCGAAGTCGCGCACGCCAGCCAGCGACGTCAGGTGCGCGCGGCCCTGGACACCGGCACCGAGGATCGCCAGGATCCGCGCATCGGCGCGGGCCAGCAGGCCGGTGGCGACCGCGGTGACCGCGGCGGTACGGATCTCGGTGACCGCGGAGGCGTCCAGGATCGCCGTGGGCACGCCGGTCTCCCCATCGAACAGCGTGACCGTGCCCTGGTGCGCGTCGAGGCCGCGTGCCGGGTTGCCGGGCATGATGCAGATCGCCTTGAGCGCGAAGGCCGCGCCGCTGTCCTGCCGCGCGCTGCTGTCGCGCGCCGCGCCGCGCCAGCTCGGCATCAGCCCCATCAGCCCGGCCGCCCCGGGCGGCCGCATCACCGTGCGCAACGGGTGGTAGGTCTCGCCCCTGGCCCGCGCCGCGAGCACCGCGGCCATCGCCTCGGCGCAGGCACGCGGTGGCAGCGCGGCCGCCACGTCGCGGTGGCTGAGAATCAGTACCCGCATCAGCTGACCGTCCTTTCGACCAGGGCCCGCTCCGGCCCGGTGAGCGGGTGGCGGAGCGCCTCGGCGACCGGGGCCAGGTGCTCCGGGCGGCCGGGACCGATCACGACCTGGGTGACGCGCTCGTCGGCGAGCAGCCAGGCGAGCGCGATACCGGCCATGGAGATGCCACGGCTGCCGGCCAGGGCCCGGAGCCGGTCAAGCGCGTCGTAGGTCGCGCCGGTGACCAGCTCGCGGTAGGGCTCCGGGCGCTGGGTCATCCGGGAGCCCGCGGGGAACGGCTCATCGCGGTGGTACTTGCCGGTGAGCCAGCCGCCCGCCAGCGGGCCGAACGCCAGGTAGGCGATGCCCTGCCCGGCGCACAGGTCGAGCAGCCCGGCGCAGTCCTGCCGGTCAAGCAGCGAATGGCTGTTCTGGATGGCCTGCGGTGCCCCGGCCGCGAGCGAGGCGGCGAGCTGGGCGGTGCTGAAGTTGCTGACCCCGTAGGCGCCGACGGTGCCCTGGGAGCGGGCCTGCTCGAAGACGCCGAACGTCTCCGCGAGCGGCACGTCCGGGTCGAAGTCGTGGGCCAGGTACAGCTCGACGTGGTCCACGCCGAGCCGGTCCAGGCTGGACCGCAACTGGCGGGCGATCCGCCCCGGGGCCAGCCCGTGATCGGCCCCGGCCGCCATCGGGTTGCAGGTCTTGGTGGTGAGCTGGGGCCGGACCCCGCGGGTGGCGATCCAGTGGCCGATGGCCGCCTCGCTGCGGCCGCCGCCGTAGGCGTCGGCGGTGTCGAAGTGGGTGATGCCGGCCTGCCAGGCGGCATCCATCACCGCGAGCGCCTGGTCTTGGCTAAGTCCCTGGCCGAAGAACTCCGGTGCCGAGCCGACCCCGCCGAAGTTGCCGCAGCCAAGTGCGATCCGCGCGAGCGGGAGAACGGGAGGCCTGATCCCGGGCGCTCCGGTCATCGGCCGGAGCCGCCACGAGTGATCATCCGTGACATTCAACCAAACGCCCGGATGGGCGGCAATGCCCGGCGGCAGGCCATGCGGATCCGTGCCTGTAATGATGTAATCATCGGGGCAATGAATCCGGCAGAAAGGACGGAGAAGCTGTGCGCAACGACGCGGACGCGGCTAGCGGCGTACCGGCGGTGGTGGGCAGGCTGGCGCGGGTCATCGCGACCAGGAGCGGCAAGGCGGCGCCAGAGGCGGAGTTCGTCATCGAGCACCGCGAGGCGCTGATCTACGCGCTGTGCCAGGCGGCAGAACTGGAACACGGCATCATGTGCCAGTACCTCTTCGCCGCGTTCTCCCTCAAGCAGTCCACCGGCGAGGGACTCACCGAGGCTGAGGCTGCCGCCACGGCGCGCTGGCGCAGGCAGATCTCCCATGTGGCCACCCAGGAGATGCTGCACCTGGCGCTGGTGCACAACGTGCTCTCGGCGATCGGGGCGGCGCCGCACCTGGCACGGCCGAACCTGCCGCAGCCCGCCAACCACTATCCGGCGGGCGTGCAGCTGGCCCTGCTTCCGTTCGGGGAGCAGGCACTACGGCACTTCATGTTCCTGGAACGGCCGGAAGGCATGGACCTCGCCGACGCTGAGGGCCTGGCGGCCGTCGGGGCGGCCGCGCCGCTGCTGAGCGAGCGGGACATCGTCCCGCGCGGCCAGGACTTCGCCACCGTCGGCCACCTGTACCGGTCCATCGAGGCCGGCCTGGCGCACCTGGCCGCCAAGAACGGGGAGGACTGGCTGTTCGTCGGGCCGCCGCGGGCACAGGCCACCGCCGATCACTTCGGCTGGCCCGAGCTGATCCAGGTGACCGACCTGGCCAGCGCGCAGCGCGCCGTCGAGGAGATCCTGGAGCAGGGCGAAGGCCCCCGCGGCCACTGGCGGGACGCTCATTTCGGCCAGTTCGTGAACATCCTCGACGAGTATGAGCAACTGCGCGCGGCGAACCCGGGCTTCGACCCGGTCCGCCCGGTGCTGGCGGCCAACGTGCGCCCGCACGAGCGGGACGCGGACCACCCGCTGATCTCCGACCCGCTGACCGCGCGGGTGACCGACCTGTTCAACGTGGGATACGAGATCCTGCTGCAGATCTTCGAGCGCTTCTTCGCGCACACGCAGGAGTCCGACATCCAGCTCAAGGTGCTGGCCGACGCGACCATCACGCTGATGGTCCGCGTCCTCAAGCCGCTCGGCGACCTGGTCACCACGCTCCCGGTGGGACCGGGCCACCCCGGCCGGACCGCAGGCCCCAGCTTCGAGCTGTTCTACGAGAACGACTACCTGATGCCGCACCAGCACGCGGCATGGGCCCTGCTGGCCGAGCGGCTGGACGAGGCGGCCTGGCTCTGCGAGGCGATCGGCTCGGGCCGTGGCCCGGCCCTCGCCGGGCCCCTGGCACCGGTGCTCGCCGCGATGCGGGAGATCTCGCGGGCTCTCGCTGCGCATCTGCCCGCCAGCAGCGCGCACGCCGCCCTGGCGCAGGCGCCGGTCCCGCTGGGCGCCGAGAACCTCGGCGCGCTGCTGAGCCAGGCCACCGAGCTGGCGGGCAGCGTCGGCCCGCGACCGGCCACTGACCCCAGCCGCGCCTTGCGGGAACTGTTCGACGCCGGGTACTCGATCGTGACCGCGGCCGCCGCCGGCCAGGGCTGCGATGCCGCGCACCAGTCGAGGATCGTGCCCCGGCTCACCGCCAGCGTGCTGCGGCCACTCGCGGACGCGCTGGGGCGGGCCTCCGTGCCCGAAAGCCCCGGAGCCGCTCCTGGCCGGGGCACGGCCTCCGGCCAGGACGGGACGCCGCCCGGCGCACCGCCCCAGCCGACCGTCGCCGCCGCTGACCGGGTGTGGGAACTGACCAGGACCGCTACCGAACTGCGGGCCCGTCTGGGCGCGGCCGGTGACTGCCCGCCGGAGCTCGCCGAGGCCACCGCCGCGCTCCAGGATCTCGCCTGCCAGCTCGTCCGGCCTGGCCAGGCCGACTCGCGCCGCGCCGAACTGTGGCAGCTGCAGGCCGGGCTGCCGGCCCGGATCCAGGCGGCCCATAACGGGCCCTACCTGGTGACCAACGTGCCCCGGCTGATCGATCACCTGGGTGCGGAGCAGCGGCCAGCGCCGCAGCTCGCGCTGTGCCGCTGCGGCAAGTCGGCGATCAAGCCGTGGTGCGACGGCAGCCATGCCCGCACCGGCTTTCGCGACGCCAAGGACCCCAAGCGGGTTCCCGACCGGCGCGACGCCTACCCGGGCCAGGAACTGACGATCTTCGACAACCGCGGCATCTGCCAGCATTCGGGGCTGTGCACGGACCGGCTGGCTACGGTGTTCCGCGCCGGCGCCGAGCCGTTCGTGGCCCCCAGCGGCGGCCGGATGGACGAGATCATCCGGGCCGTGCGGGACTGCCCGTCGGGGGCGCTGAGCTACGCCCTCGGCGGCACCGAGGCGCGTGATCAGGTCGACTGGGGGAATGCCAGGCAGCCAGCCATCGAGGTGACCAAGGACGGCCCCTACCGCATCACCGGCGGGATCACGCTGACCGGCGCGGACGGTGCGGACGAGCACCGTGCCGAGGGCGCATCGCGGGAGCACTACGCGCTGTGCCGGTGCGGCCAGTCGCAGAACAAGCCGTTCTGCAGCGGCATGCACTGGTATGTGAACTTCCGCGACCCGGAGCCACGGGAGGGAACCGAGCCGGGACCCTACGAGTGGGTCGGCGGGCTGACCGCGCTGACCAGGATGTGCCGCCTGTTCTACGAGAAGCACGGGCCGGCCGATCCGCTGCTCGCGCCGCTGCTGGCGGACATCGGTCCGGATCAGGCACCCCGGCTGGCCGGCTGGCTGGCCGAGGCGCTCGGCGGGCCGCCGGCCCGCCCGCCGTTAGCCCTCCCGCTGGCGGACTCGCGGCCGGCGCGCCCGCCGCTGACGGACCTACCGCCGGCAGGCCTGCCCCCGGCAGTCCCACGGCCGCCAGCGCCGATGTGCTCCAGGCGGTCATCGGCGGCGCCGGCGCGGAGTTCGGCGAGCCGCAGCGGGCCCGGTGGGTCGCGCTGATGTCCGCTGCTGCCGACGATGCCGCGTTGCCGGCCGACCCGGAGTTCCGCGCGGTGCTGTCTTCCTGCCTGGAGTGGGCGTCGCGGACCGCGCTGGCGATGGCCCAGGCCGGCGCGGGCGCCCAGCGGGTCCCGGTGCCGCGCTGGGACTGGGGACCGGCCGGGCCACCCGCGCCGCCAGCCCCGGCCGCGCCAGCCCCGGCCGGGGAAGCCCCGGCCGGGGACGCGGCCGAACTGCCCGGGCCGGATCAGCCGGTGAGCTTCGCCGCGCACATCAAGCCGCTGTTCCGTGAGCGCGACCGGCAGTCCATGAGCTTCGCCTTCGACCTTTGGTCGTTCGAGGACGTCAGCCCCCGGGCCGCCGGGATCCTCAGCCGGCTCCGGGACGGCTCGATGCCCTGTGACGGCGCCTGGGACGCCGCGAAGATCGAGGTGTTCCAGCGGTGGGTGGACACCGGCCGGCAGCCCTGACCCCCGGGCGCACCGCGCCGGGAGGCATGCCGCCGCCGGGGACGGGGACAGGCGCTGGGCCTGCCCCCGTCCTCGGCCGGACTTTCCCGGCTGCGGTCAGCCGACCTTGTAGGAGTAGGGGATGTTGACCAGCTCGTCACCCGCGAACGTGGCGAAGTTGAAGGTGTCCACGCCGATGAAGCCGTGGACCACCGTCCCCTTGGGCGCGTTCGGGGTGATGGTGAGCGTGATGGTGCCCGTCTGGCCGGGATCGAGGGTCAGCGGGGAGTAGGTGGCAGCCGGGTTGACGCTGGCAGCCCAGACGTCGCCGCTGCTCGGGGTCACGGCCGAGTCGAACGGGTTGGTGTTGGCGACCGCGGCCAGGTTCACCGTCCCGGTGGTGCCGGTGGTGAACGGCCCGGTGGCGTCGGGGATACCGAAGAAGACCCCGGCGCGACCTCCGGCGCCGCGAGGGCCGCGACCGAGTTGTTGCCGAACGAGACGCCGAGGAAATCGGGATCCCCGAACGCCCAGGAGACGTCCATCGTGATCGGCACCGTGCCCTGGGCGGCCACGGCCAGCGCGTTGGTGTTGGTCGGCACCAGCCAGTTGGGCTGGGCGAACAGCGACAGCGGCAGCGGCACGTTGTTCACGTCGCTGCCGAGCAGCTCCTGCGGGACCTGCCCGTTCAGCCGCGGGTCGGCGAAGAAGTCCTTCTGGATGTTGCCGGTGTTGGTCACCGTGATGGTGGCCGTGACCGGCTGCCCGGCCGGCAGCACCGTGCTGGGCGAGTTCGGTATCCCGCTGCTGCTCACCGACGGCGCGGTGAAGGAGATGTTCCCGGTGAACGGCTCGCTCAGGTGCGAGCCGTCGACCGGTAGCGCGACGAGCAGCGACCAGGGTCCACAGGCCGGGTGCCGGTGAACCATGGAAGAACTGCATCGTCGGCCCGGGGGCGACGTTGTCGTTGGCGGTCGTCTGCGCGTCCAGCGGCTGGCCGTTGGGATCGATCAGGAACCCTTCAAGCCCGTAGTTGGGGTGGGCAAGCTGGACGCCGAGGTTCAGCGATGGCTTGTTGTTCGGCACGTTGAACTGGTAGGTGAACTCCTGGCCGGCGTTGAACGAGGCCCCGCCGCCGGTCAGCGTGCCGCTGAACGAGCCGCCGCTCGGGCTGATCGGGACCAGCGAGCGGAGGATGATCGGGATGCTCCCGTCATTGCTGCTGCCGGTGCCCAGGTGCAGGTTGAGCGCCTCGTCGCCCGCCTGGCCGGCGGTGACCTTCACCGTGAACGTGCCGCGCTTTGCCCCGGCTTGAGCGTGCGGGACGACGGCGACACCGAACCGGCCGATGTGGTTCTGCGCGGTCTGATAGGAGAACTGGACCGGTCCCGAAGTACGGGGCGTTGCTGACCGTGAAGATCACCGCGGTCCAGGTTCCCGCCATCGGGTTGTGCACCTCCACGTGCCCGAACCCGCTCTGGTTCGTCCCGATCAGCGAGTACGCGGCGACGTTGCCGGCGGGTCGAACAGCGTCTCGAAGGCCACGCCGCCGATCTGCAGGGCGTTCCAGGTGATGTTGCCGTTGAGGTTGTCCGCCCCGGCCGGGACGGTGAAGGTGTGCTGGGCGTAGAAGTCGGTGCGCCCCTCGCCGTCGATGTAGGTCGGCGACGAACGCGCTGAGGGTGACGGAGCCGGTGTCGCTCGACAGCGTCGTCGGGTTGCCGGACACGGTCGGGGTGACCGTCTGGGAAGCGCTGCCCTCGTTGGTGACCGTCACGTTCATGTTGGCGGGCTGGCCCGCGTTCATGGTGGCGTTCAGGCTCGTCTTGTCCAGCAGCAGCGTGTTGCCCTGCGGGTGTTGCTGTTGATGGACTCGGCGAGCTGGACGGCCTTGAGCGTGTTGACCAGCCCGGCGCCCTGGTGGTCGGCGGGCGCGCCGAGGTCGGTGGCGGTGCTGACGATGATCCGCTCGACCAGCGCCGGGGACGGCGCGTTGCCGCCGTGGGTGTTCGCGTATGCCTCGATGACCAGCGCCGCGGTGCCCGAGGTCTCCGGTGCGGACGCGCTGGTGCCGCCGGCCGCCCAGATCCCCGGCGCGCTGCCGTTGTCGATGTCCGTGCAGCCGAAGAACGCCGCGGTGTTGGTGCTGCACAGTGACCAGCCGCGGTCGCCGGGGGCGACCACGTCGACGGTGTGCGGGTTGAACTCGGTGACGCCGTCGGAGGACAGCGCGGTGATGTTGTTGTTCTCCCAGCCGCCCGGACGCAGGCTGCGTGCCGTACCGGGTGGTCTGCCGGTAGACCTGGTAGGTGGTGGTCCCGCCGACCGCGATCACGCCGGGCGTGGTGGCCGGTGAGCCGATGTTGTTGAACGGGCCCGCGTCGCCGGTGCTGGACACGACCGTCACGCCCGCCGCTACCGCCGCCTGGTCGGCCAGCGCCACCGGGTCGTCCTGGGTGTTCGGGATCGGGTCCCCGCCGATGGACTCGTTCAGCACGTTGACGTGGTCGTTCAGGACGGCCCACTGGACCGCCTGGATGATCTGTGAGTTGAAGAACCCGGGCGTTCGCGGCCGGCCACGTTCAGTACCGCCAGGCTGGCGCCGGGTGCGATGCCCTCGATCTTGATGTTGCAGCCCGGCGGCAGCGGGTGCGCCGGGTTGACGAAGTTGGCACAGGTCGTAGGTCTGGTTGCCCTGCGAGGCGATCGTGCCCGCGTCGAGGAACGCCTCGCGGCCGTCGGTCGGCGCGCCGACACCGAACCCGCTGAAGTCCTGGTAGTCGAAGATGACGTGCTGGCCGCCCGCGCGGATCAGGTCCGCGTTGTTCGGGTCGATGCCGTCGGCGATGATGCCGACCTTGATGCCGGTCCCGTCACGATCTGGTTGGCGGCGTCCACGTTCATCACCTGGCGCGCCTCGGGCTCGACCAGCGGCTGCGCCGGGTTGCTCGGGCAGATCTGCTGGGTGGGACCGTTGGCCACGCCGTGGCGGCCCCGGTGGGCTAGAACGCGGGAAGGCCGGGCCGGCCCCGCTGCCCAGCGAGGCGAAGTGCCGCATCGCGTCGGGCACCACGGCCCGGACCGCGGAGTTGTGCTGCAGCCGCGTGGCCTCGGCCGAGGAGACCGTCGCGGAGATCGCGTTGATGATGTGGTAGCTGCGCACGTGGGTGGCGTGCACCTGGCGCAGTTCGGCCAGCACGCCCGCCTGGGACGCGTTGGCGGCCTGGATCCGCGCGTTCGCGGTGGCGCCCTTGGCGGGCAGGGAGGTGAGCTGGTTCTTGAAGATGATGATCGAGCGGTGGGTCGCGTGCGCCGCCAGGCGCTCGACCTGCGCGGCGGTGAGCACGGACTTGGTGCCCTTGAATACCCGGCCCGGCGAATGGGCCGCTACTGCCGCGCCGCTGGCGGCCAGCGGCAGCAGCGCCGCGGTCCCTAGGACCGCGGCCAGGCGAAGACCAGAGCGAAAGCGCATGATGCTGTCCATCCCTTCCAGAAACTTGGCAACGCTGATCACCGGTGATCAGGTTGCACGCAGAATTTCCGGCCCCGTCGCCAGCCTCCGCTTTGCTGACGTCTTGTCAACCCTTGACTTAACGAGAATCCGTGCTGCCCGGTGTGCCAGGCCGGTCACATATCCCGGCCGGGCCCTTCGGCCGGGGGACCCCCATGGCCTGCTGGCGGCAAGCGAATGCAGGCGTGAAAAGGGGCCGCCCGCAACGCGGGCGGCCCCTCTTTTAGATGTACTCGCGCGGCCGGGATCAGCCGAGGTAGGTGTCCAGGAACGTGTTGGCGATGATGCCGTAGCCGAGGATGTTGGCGTGGATGTTCGGCCCGACCGGGGGCGCCGCGCACTCCCAGGTGTAGGTGCAGATGTAGGCGACCGCCTTGGGCACCTTGCCGAACTCGGGCAGGGTGACCTTGACGCCGAACTGGGTCGTGTGGAACGCGGTGAACACGTCGGCGACCTTGGCACCGAAGGCCGTGTACACGCCGCTCAGCAGGTTGCCGAAGGCCTGGGCCAGCGCGATGCTGGCCTTGGCCAGGGCCTTGGACGCGGCGTCGCCCTTGAGCCAGTTGGCCAGCTCGGGGTCGTAGTAGGTCATGCCGATGATCTGCGGTTCCCCGCTGCCGCTGGCCGTGCTCAGCGTGTTCATGATGGTGGTCAGGTTGGCCTGGATCTGCGGGAAGACCTGCTCCAGGCACGTGACGATCTGGTTGAGCGTCGGCAGGCTGAGGCACGGGTTCAGGTCGTTCGCCCCGATGTCGATGGTCACGAGCTGGACCTTGCCCTTGTGGCTGGCCAGGAACGCCGCCGCCTGGGCGAGCTGCGAACCGGTCGAGTAGGTGCAGATGCCACCATTGATCATGGTTCCCGTGGTCTCGCCAGGACAGCCCAGTTTCACCAGCTTCAGCGTCGGGTTGGCGGTCCGGAGTGCGGCGAACAACTGGTTCGGGTAACCCTGGTTGGTCTCCACGTCGGTCCCGGAGGAGTTCGGCTGGACCCCCTGAGCGAGCGAGTCCCCGAGCGACAGGTAGTAGGAGGCGGTGGTCGTGCTGGATGCCCGGTGGGCGGCGGCAAAAGCAGGCGCGCCCCCGGCCATCGCCGCTGTGGTGACGACGGTGGCCACAGCGATACTTGCAGCGATGCGACGCATCATTTTCTCCAGATTTGGAAGAGATGACCGCTAGGTGAACTGGATCGTAACTGGCCTGGCAGGGCCATGTAAGGAATCGGCAAAAAGCTTGGCCAATTAGTGTCGGCCGTGGGCGCGAGCCGTCTCCGCGCGAGCCGATTGCGTTACTAAAGTGACTCATGGTGATGTTGAGTTCCGGTCGCGTGAGGGCCGGACCTGTGACAGTTTCCCTTGGGTACACTGACCGCCACGGGACGCCATGACCGGTGCGCCGCCACCCGGCGGCACCTGGTACCCCCGGCGGCAGCGGCCGCGGGCTTTTCACTCGATGGCGCAGCGTGATGGGAGTCGGAATGCGCGTTATGGTTCTCGGCGGTGATGGTTTTTGTGGCTGGCCGACGTCGTTGTACCTGTCGGATCGTGGTCACGAGGTCACCATTATCGACAACCTGAGCCGCCGGAAGATCGACGTCGAGCTTGAGGTTGAGTCGCTGACGCCGATCCGCCCGGTGAGCGAGCGGATCCGCGTCTGGGAGGAGGTGTCCGGGCACGCCATCGGGTTCGTGAACCTGGATCTGGCGACGGAGTACGACCGGCTGGTCGCGGTGCTTGAGGAGATCCGCCCCGAGGCGATCGTGCATTTCGCCGAGCAGCGGGCGGCGCCGTACTCGATGCGGAACCCCCACACCAAGCGGTACACGGTGGACAACAACGTGCGGGCTACGCACAACCTGCTGACCGCGCTGGTGGCCACCGGCATTGATGCCTCCCTGGTGCACCTGGGCACGATGGGCGTGTACGGGTACGGGTGGTCGGGCAGTGCGCCGATCCCTGAGGGATATCTGACCGTCAAGGTGCCCACCCCCGATGGTGAGATCGAGCGGGAGATCCTGCACCCGGCCAACCCCGGGTCGGTCTACCACATGACCAAGACCCTCGACCAGCTGATGTTCTCGTTCTATGCCAAGAACGACGGGCTGCGGATCACCGACCTGCACCAGGGCATCGTGTGGGGCACGCAGACCGATCAGACCAGCCGCGATGAGCGGCTGATCAACCGGTTCGACTACGACGGTGACTACGGCACCGTGCTGAACCGGTTCCTCATGCAGGCCGCGATCGGCCACCCGCTGACCGTGCACGGCACCGGCGGGCAGACCCGCGCGTTCATCCACATCCGGGACACCGTCCGGTGCATCGAGATCGCGATCGGCAACCCGCCGGTGTCGGGCGACAAGCCGCGTGTCCTCAACCAGATGACCGAGGTGCACCGGGTGCTTGACCTGGCCAAGATGGTGGCCGACGTGATGCACGCGGACATCGCCTACCTGCCCAACCCGCGCCGCGAGGCCGAGGAGAACGACCTCAACGTGCGGAACGACCAGTTCCTCGCGCTGGGCCTCAAGCCGACCACGCTGTCGGAGGGGCTGCTCGAAGAGGGCCGGGAGATCGCCGCCCGCTACCGCGGCCGGGTGGACCCGAGCAAGATCGTCTGCCGCTCCGTCTGGCGGGTCGGCATGGAGACCGCGGACGACCTGGTCACGGAACTGCCTGCCTGACGAGTAGCCAGGGTTCGGCTGGATCCAGCCGAACCCTGGTCCCACCTTCCGGCTTATCACGACTTCTGGCACACTCAGCGCCAACAAGACAGCGTGCCAGAAGGCGTATAAGCCGGGTCTCCGTACCGGGTTGGCCTGGCGAGCCAGGCTGGCCCGGTATGTGGTTGGTGGGATCGATGGCTGAGGTCGTGCAAGGCGCAGCAGGCACGCTGGTCGCCCAGGAAAAAGCCAAGCTTCGTAAGGTCCTGCGGCGCAGTGACCTGGTGCTGTTCACCGCGTGCGCCATCGTGGGCCTGGACAGCGTCGCGTTCGCCGCGGAAGCGGGCGCCCAGGCGATCACCTGGCTGCTCATCTCGCTGGTGGTCTTCCTGATCCCGTACGGCATGCTGGTCGCCGAACTAGGCTCGGCGTTCCCGGTGGAGGGCGGCCCCTACGAATGGGTGAAGCTGTCGTTCGGCCGCCTGGCCGGCTCGATCACCGCCGTCTTGTACTGGCTGTCCAACCCGATCTGGGTGGGCGGCACCCTGGCGGCCACCACGATCGCCACACTCAATGACTTCGTGCTCAGCAAGCCGCTCGGCACGACCGGGGAGATCGTCGTCGGGCTGATCTTCACGTGGCTCACCGTGGGCACGGCGATCGTCGCCTTCCGCTACGGCAAGTGGGCGCCGAACGTCGGCACGATCATCAAGATCGTCGTCATCGCGGTGTTCACCATCTTGTTCATCGTCTTCCTGGTGAACCACGGCCTGCCGGCCGGCAGCTCGACCGCCGCCGACCTCAAGCCCTCCATCAACGGGTTCCTCACCGTGATCGGGGTGCTGGTGTTCCTGTGGGTGGGGTTCGAGCTGTCCAGCGGGGCGTCCGAGGAGATGCACAACCCGCAGCGGGACGTGCCGCGCATGATCGTCGGCTCCGGGATCATCGGCGCGGCGCTCTACGGGCTCGCGATCCTTGGCATCATCCTTGTCATCTCCAAGGCCGGCCTGTCCAGCGTGTCCGGGTTCACCGACGCCTACAAGGCGGTCGCGACCGACCTGCACTCGCACGCGCTGGATGTGACCTTCGGCATACTGATCATCCTCACGCTGCTCGGCAGCGGCTCGGTGTGGCTTGAGGGAGCCGACCGGACCCAGGCCATCGCGGCACTGGACGGCGCCGCCCCGTCCTGGATGGGCCGGTTCTCCAGCATCGGGACCCCGGTCGTCGTCAATATCATGTCCGGGCTGATCGCCTCGGCGTTCGTCTGCTTCGCGTTCCTCATCACCAAGGGCAGCCTGGAGAACTTCTTCTCGGTCATGATCGCCCTGGTGATCTCGACCACGTCGGTCAGCTACGTGCTCGTCTTCCCGGCCCTGATCGCGCTGCGGCGCAAGTACCCGGACACGCCCCGGCCCTACCGGGTGCCCGGCGGCACGGCCGGCGCCTGGATCGCCGTAGGCATCACCGAGCTGTTCGTCGTCGTCACGGCCATCACGCTGCTGTGGCCCGGGGCCATCAACTCCTGGTTCGGGCAGCCGTACTCGATCGAGAGCAGCTGGGGCGTGTCGCGGGTGTTCTTCGAGTCGGTCACGCTCGGCGCGTTCGGTGTGATGATCGCCGTCGGTGTGGTCTTCTGGGCCGTCGGGGCGCTGGGCCGGCGGCGAGGGCTGACCGGTGAGACGGAACTGGTGTCCGGGCAGGCTGCAGGCGATCAGGGCTGAAGTGGCGGGGGGCCCCTGGGCCGGGGCACCCCGCCACTTGTCCTTAGGTGCCGGAAGGGGCGAAGGACAGCAGTTGGCCGTCCTTGCCGGTGATGTAGATGGTGTTCTGCGAGACGGCGGGGGAGGACCAGATGCCTGCGCTGTCGGCCGTCTGCGTCCACAGGGTCTTCCCGGTGGCCAGGTCGAGCGCGAAGATATGGCCGTTGATGCCCGCCGTGATCAGCACCTGCTCGCCCGGCGGCCCGGCGACCGCGGGGGAGGCGTAGAAGGCGCGGTTCGCGATCACGTGCCAGACCAGTGCGCCGGTGGTGGCGTTGAGTGCGTAGACGCCCGTGTCAGAGCCGAGGTAGATCGTGTTGCCCACCAGCGCGGTGCCAGACACGTCACCCGCCGTTCCCCGGACCAGCGCGTGCTTCCAGATCAGGGCGCCGGTGGTCAGGTCGAAGGCGTAGGTGATCTTGTCCTTGCCGGTGATGTAGGCGGCGCCATCGGCGAAGCCGTTGACGCCCGGCGCGGAGATGGTCGGTGATGCGCCCACGTCGTCGTCTGCTTGGGTCCTGTTGGTCCGGTAGGTCCACAGCAGCGCCCCGGTGTTCGCGTTCAGCGCGTAGACCGAGTTGTCCGGGTCGTCGCTGCCGAAGACCAGCACCGGGATGCCGTTGGCGTTCGTGCCGTAGGCGGGGGGCGACCAGGTGCCGGTGTGGAAAATGGTCCATCCGTCGAACGCCCAGTCCACGGTGCAGGAACCGTGAGTGTTACCGGGACCGTAGATGGCCCATTCGAAGCCGGGGCCCGGCGTAGGGGCGGTGCCCTCGTATATCACCGGCCCTGAGCCGTCGGGATCCTCGACGACCAGGGGGGATCCCTCGTTGAACTGGCCGGTGTCGTAGGAGCAGCGCAGCGCGCCGTTCTTGGCGTTGACCGCGTAAATGGTGCCGTCGGTCGAACCGAAGTAGACGACGCCGTTGAGCACCGCGGGCGAGGCGTTGACCATCTTGTTCACCGGGAAGGTCCACAGCGGCGCGCCACCGGTGGCCGGGTAGGCGGCGAAGATGCCGAGACCGCCGACGAAGACCGTGGGCGTGCCGGTCGCGTTGAGGTTCACCACGGCCGGAGAACTGTAGCTGGCCGAGGCGACCGAGGCCGACCAGCCAGCGGTCAGCGTACTGGCGTTCGTGGTGTTGATCCCGGTCTCCGGCGAGACACCGGTGTGGGCCAGGTCGCCGCGGAACATCGGCCAGTTCGCGAACCCGGTGGCCCGCCGGGTGGTGCTGCGGCCAACTGCCCGTGCCGTCCCCCGGTGCGCGGTGGATACCGCACGGGTGGCCGCGCTCGCGGTGCCCGCCATTGTGCAAAGGCCGGCCAGCGCGGCGCATGCCGCGGCCCTGAAAATGGCATGCCTAAATAGGATCGATGTGCCCATACACGAGCTCCCCAGCTTATGCGGTAACACCGCTACGTTTCGTATATGCGGCTTTCTCGCCACATGTACCGGTCTCCCCATGCGGGCGGAATTGTACCAAACTTTTGCCCGGAGTTTCCATAAATCGTAAGCGTGCCCGGTAACTCGTGGGCTGCCTGCCCTCAGCCGCCGGAGGGTGCGAAGGTCCGCAGTGTGCCGTCCCTGCTCGTGATGTAGATGGTGCCCTGCGAGATCGTCGGGGAGGACCAGTAGGCCGACTTGCCGGGCTGTTGCGTCCAGAGCGTCTTCCCGGTGACCGGGTTGAGCGCGTAGAGATGGCCGGGGAGGTTCGCGGTGATCAGTACCTGCTGGCCGGCCGGGCCGGTGATCGCCGGGGAGGCGTAGATCCCCGCCTTGGGCAGCACGTGCCAGACCTGCGCGCCGGTGGTGGCGTTGAACGCGTAGACGCCGGTGTCGGAGTCGACGTAGAGCGTGTTGCCGGCCAGTGCGGAGCCCGCGATGTCACCGGCCCTGCCGATGGCCAGCGCGTGCTGCCAGATCACCGTGCCGGTGGTCAGGTCGAGGGCGTAGGTGACCTTGTCCTTGCCGGTGATGTAGACGACCCCGTCGGCGAAACCGTTCACTCCCGGGGCGGAGATGGTCGGGGCCGCGCCCACGTCATCGTTCGCGGTGGTCGGGTTGGTCCGGTAGGACCAGACCTTCGCGCCGGTGCTCGCGTTCAGTGCGTAGACCGAGTTGTCCGGGTCCACGCTGCCGAAGACCACGACCGGGGTGCCGTTCGCGTCCGTGGCATAGCCGGGCGAAGAGAAGCTGCCGCCGGGCTGAACGGTCCAGGAATCCCAGGTCCAGGCCTGTTTGCAGGCGCCGTGGGTGTTGCCGGGGGCGTACATGGCGAAGACCTGGCCCGGGCCGGGCGTCGGGTCGGTGTCGTCGTAGACGATCGCCCCGGAGCCGTCGGGATCCTTGACCACCACCGGGGAGGACTGCATGAACTGCTTGGTGGACAGCGAGCAGCGCAGCACGCCCGTTGCGGCGTCGAGCGCGTAGAGGGTCCCGTTGGCCGAGGCGAAGTAGACCACGCCGTTGTACACCGCGGGCGAGGAGTCGACGGCCTTGCTGACCGGGAACGTCCACAGTGGCGTGCCGCCGGACGCCGGGTACGCGGAGAAGCTACTGGAGCCGCCGACGAACAGCACGGGCTCGCCGAGCGCCTTGAGGTTCACCACGGCCGGGGAACTGTAGCTGGCGGTGCCGACCGTGGCCGTCCAGCCGGCGGTCAGCGTGCTCGCGGTCGCGGTGCCGATCGCGGTCTCGGGGGAGACCCCCAGATGCGCCGGCCCGTCGCGGAACATCGGCCAGTTCGAGAATCCGGCGGCGTGGTGCCGGGCGGCGTGGCCGGTCTGCCGGGCCGCCCCCCGGTGCGCGGCGGGTACTGTCCGGGCGAGTGCCCCGGCACCGCCCGCCATGGTGGCCAGGCCCGCCAGAGCGGCGGCCGCCGCGACCGTTACGAAGGCACGCTTAAATAGAACTGACGTCCCCATAAGAAAGCTCCCCAGGTCGTGGCGCTAAGACCGCCACGGCGTGCATGTGGCGTTTTTCACGCCATACTTTGGCCACCCCATTCCGGGACGGATCGTACCAAGATATTTGCACAAAATCATCACTCTCTTCGCAACCGCGTTACCGTAGAGGGGTGCGCGCGTGGGTGGTGGACCGGCCCGGCCCGATGGCGTCCGGGCCGTTGCGGCTGGCCGAGCGGCCGGTGCCCGAGCCTGGTCCGGGCGAGCTGCTGGTCCGGGTGATCTGCTGCGGCGTCTGCCGTACCGACCTGCACCTTGCCGAGGGTGACCTGGCACCCCGGGCGCCCGGTGTCACCCCCGGGCACGAGGTGGTCGGGGAGGTCGCCGCCACCGGCCCCGGGGCGGCCCGGTTCCGGGCCGGTGACCGGGTCGGCGTCGCCTGGCTGGCCGGAACCGACGGCACCTGCCGGTACTGCCGCCGGGGCGCGGAGAACCTCTGCCCGGCGTCGAGGTACACCGGGTGGGACCGGCACGGGGGCTATGCCGAGTACCTGACCGTGGCGGACGCGTTCGCGCACCCGCTGCCGAGCGGGTTCAGCGACGCCGAGCTTGCCCCACTGCTGTGCGCGGGGATCATCGGCTACCGCGCGCTGCGCCGGGCGCAGGTGCCGCCCGGGGGCACCCTGGGCATCTGGGGCTTCGGCGGTTCCGCGCACCTCGCCGCGCAGGTCGCGATGGGCCAGGGTGCCGAGGTGCACGTGTTCACCAGGGCCCCGGCAGCCCGCGAACTGGCGCTGAGCCTCGGCGCCGCGTCCGCGCAGGACTCCTTCGACCCCACCCCGGTGCCGCTCGACTCGGCGATCATCTTCGCCCCGGTCGGCGACCTGGTGCCCGCCGCCCTGGCCGCCCTCGACCGGGGCGGCACCTGCGCGATCGCGGGCATCTACCTGACCGATATCCCGCCGCTCAACTACGGCAAGCACCTGTTCCAGGAGCGGACCCTGTGCAGCGTCACGGCCAACACCCGTGGCGACGCCGCCGAGTTCCTCACCCTGGCACAGCGGCTGGCGATCGGTGTCACGACCACGCCCTACCCCTTCGACCAGGCCGACCGGGCCCTGGCCGACCTGGCCGGAGACCGGATCCACGGGGCTGGCGTATTGATCCTGTAACGCCGCGGGACAAGCCGATGGCGGGTGCCGCGGCGCTGCGCGGCACGGCAGCCGCTGCGTAGGCTGAGCCGGTGACCGATCATCTCGCCGCCGCCACCGCCCTGCTTTCCCGTTCCCCGCTGATCGACGGCCACAACGATCTCGCCTGGCAGCTCCGCGAGAGCGCCGGTGCCGACGCCGCGCGGACCGACATCGCCGCGCCGCTCAGCTTCACCAGCACCGACCTGCCCAGGCTGGCGCAGGGCAGGCTGGGCGCGCAGTTCTGGTCGGTGTTCGTGCCCGTGACGCTGGCCGGGGAGGCGGCCGTCGCCACCACGCTGGAACAGATCGACTTCGTCCTGAGCATGGTCCGCCGTTACCCGGACGCGCTGGAACTCGCGCTCACCGCGGCCGACGTGGAACGGATCTGCGCCAGCGGCAAGGTGGCCTCGCTGCTCGGTGCTGAGGGGGGCCACTCGATCGCCTCGTCGCTCGGCGTGCTGCGCATGTTCCACCAGCTCGGCGTGCGGTACATGACACTCACCCACAACCGGAACACCGGGTGGGCCGACTCGGCCACCGACGAGCCCGGCGTGGGCGGGCTCAGCGACTTCGGCCGCGAGGTGGTCACCGAGATGCAGCGGATCGGGATGCTGGTGGACCTGTCTCACGTGGCGCCGGCCACCATGGCCGACGCACTGGACACCGCGCGGGCTCCAGTGATCTTCTCCCACTCCAGCGCCCTGGCGCTGTGCGACCACCCGCGGAACGTGCCGGACGAGATCCTGGCCAGGCTGCCCGCTAACAGCGGCGTGTGCATGGTGACCTTCGTCCCCGCGTTCGTCTCCCAGGAGTGCCGGGACTGGCATCGCGGGGTGCAGGACGAGATGGAGCGGCGCGGCATGGACTCCGAGGACTACCCGGGGTACAAGGCGGTACGCGCGGAGCTTGCCGCGGCCAGCCCGCCGCCGCGGGCGACGCTCGCCCAGGTGGCCGACCACATCGAGCACGTGCGCGAGGCCGCGGGCGTGGACCACATCGGCATCGGCAGCGACTTCGACGGCACCGTCGACCTGCCCGAGGGCCTCGGTGACGTGTCCTGCTACCCGGCGCTGTTCGCGGAGCTTCTGGACCGCGGCTGGAGCCAGGGCGACTGCGCGCGGGTGGCCGGCGGCAACGTGCTGCGGGTGCTGCGCGACGCCGAGGCGTTCTCCCGCGCGGCCAAGGCCCCGTGACGAAGGAGCGGGCGGTGGGTTCCGGGGGGTCGCCCCCGGGCCAGCGCTGGCCTTGGGCCAGCGGGGCCCAGGGGGTCGCTCCGCTGGGCCAGCATGGTCTAGCTGAAGTGCGTCCTGGGCCGTTCCTGTAGCTCGCCGTCCAGGTAGATGTCCGCCTTCTCGTTGTAGAAGCAGGCCAGCCCGGCGACCTTCTGGCTCTCCGGCAGCGGCGTCCGGTAGATCCACACGATGTCGGTGTGCACCGCCTGCCCGGTGTCCACCGACCAGTAGGCGGCCGTGCCCTTGTACGGGCACTGGGTCTGCGTGCCGGAGGCCCGCAGCAGATCCATCCGCAGGTCGGTGAGCGGCAGGTAGTACCTCGGCGGCAGGCCGGTCTCGAACAGGATCCGCGGCTGGCGGGAGTCGGCGACGGTCATGCCGTCCAGATCCACCCGGACGTGCCGGGAGCTGGCCAGGATGTCCACCCGGCTGTACGGGTCGCGCGGGTGCACGTAGACGGGCTCGTCCTCCTCGAGCCACTCGCTCATCGACTTCCAGTCCAGCCGTACCAGGTCCCGCAGCGCCTCGATCGGCGAGTCCGGGTAGCGCAGCGCCGCTCCGTCGGCGGCCGCCCCGGCCACCTTGATGTGGTAGACCTGCCCGTCCCCGCGGCTTGGTGAGTGCTCGGTCTTCCCGGCCGGCACCAGTTCGGCGCGCACGTCGCCGGCCGGGAAGTAGTACGTGGGGAAGTAGGGCCACTCCCACACCAGGACTGGGGTCTTGGTGTCGGCGACGAGTTCCCCGCCCAGGTAGGCACGCACCCGCTTGGGGCCCTGCTCGACCCGGATCCCACGTGTCTTCTCGGCCATGGGTTCCTCTCCGTCCCGGCTGGGTGCCGCCCCGGGCGGGTGGACCCAGTAGCGTCAAAGGTATGCGACTAGGTGTCCTGGACGTTGGCTCCAATACCGTGCATTTTCTGGTGGTCGACGCCCATCAGGGCGGCCGGCCGCTGCCGGTGTTCTCCCACAAGTCAGAGCTGCACCTGGGGGATCACCTGGAGGAGGGGAACCGGCTTTCGGCCAGTGTCACCCGGCAACTGCGGACGTTCATTGATGAGGCGCTGCAGATCGCGGAGGACAAGGGCGTGGAGGAACTGCTCGCCTTCGCTACCTCGGCGGTACGCGACGCAGCCAACGGGGACGAGGTGCTGGCCGCGGTACGGGAGGGCACCGGGGTGGCGATCAGGGCGCTGCCTGGTGAGGAGGAGGCCAGGCTCACCTTCCTGGCCTGCCGGCGCTGGTTCGGCTGGTCCTCGGGGCGGGTGCTCATGCTGGACATCGGCGGCGGATCCCTGGAGATCGCGGCCGGCCTGGACGAAGAACCCGACGTGGCGATCTCGCTGCCGCTCGGCGCCGCCCGGCTCACCAGGGACTGGCTCACCGGCAACCCGCCAGCGCCGGAGCAGGTGCGGCAGTTGCGCAAGCACGTGCGCACCGAGATCGCGCGGCGGGCTGCGGATGTGGTCAGGGCCGGTACGCCCGACCGTGCGGTGGCCACGTCCAAGACGTTCCGGCAGCTTGCCCGGATCGCTGGTGCCGCCCCCTCGGAGCAGGGGATGTACGTGCGGCGCACCGTCACCCATGCGGACGTGACCGACGCGGCGAAACGCCTGCCGGCCATGACCGCCGATCAGCGGGCACACTTGCCCGGTGTGTCCATGGTGCGGGCTCCGCAGCTCGCGGCCGGTGCCCTGGTGGCGGATGCGGCGATGGACCTGCTCGGGCTCGCGGAACTGGAAATCTGCCCGTGGGCACTGCGCGAGGGCGTGCTGCTGCGCCGGATCGACACCCTGGCTACCTGAGCAGGTGACTTACTCCGGCTCAGGCGGGGTGGGTGGCCGTTCGGAGGGCTACCTGGGCGCGGACAGAACTCCGCGCCCAGGTAACCCACCGACCGACCAGAAGCCGGTGCCCCGCCATAAAGAACCAGGCGGACCGGCTGGTCATAGCCGGTCCGCCTGGTCGCGGTCTCGTTACTCGGGCTGGCCTGTTTGGCGGGTGCCGCCCGCGTGGGCGCCACCGCCTGTTGAAGTGGATCGGGGGGCGGGCTTGGCGGGGGGCGCATCGGCAGGCGTGGTGCCGGCGCGGCCGGGGACTTCCTCGGCGGTGTCGGCCGCGCGCTGAGCGGTACGGGCGGGGGGCTCCTCGGCGGTGTCGGCCGCGCGCTGAGCGGTACGGGCGGGGGGTCCTCGGCGGTGTCGGCGGTGCGCTGGGGGGCGCGGGCGGGGGAGGGGCGGGCTGCTTCGCTGGCCGCGGTGTCCCGGCCGCCGCGGCCGGGCAGCTGGGCGCCGGGGGCGTGCCTGCCGCCCTCGGCTGCGCCGCGGGCCGCGGGGGCGGCCGGGGCCGGTGCGGGCGCGGCTCCGGCCGCGACGCCAGTGGCGACGGACTTGGCTACCTCTTCCTCCAGGGAGCCGCGGGCGGTCTCGCTGGCCACCAGATTGGTGACCACGTCACGGATCTCGGTGAGCCGCCGCATCGTTTCGGTGTGCCGGGAGGTCAGCAGGTTGAGGCGGCGTTCGGCGCCGTCATGGATGGCGGTGGCCCGCATGGTCGCCTCGTCGAGCATCTGCTTGGCCTGGGCCTTGGCCGTGGCGAGCGTGGTCTCCGCTTCCTTGGTGGCCTCGCCGACGGCCCGCTCGCTCTCGATGCGGGCCGTGTTGCGCAGCTTCTCCGCCTCGGCGCGGGCGGCCGTGATGGCGTTCTCCGCCTGCTCCTGGGCTGCGGTCAGCATCCGCTCGGTCTGCTCGCGGGACTCGGTGCGGTGCCGTTCCGTTTCCTTCTTGGCATCCTCGCGCAGCTTGTTAATTTCGTCCTGAGCGCGGTTCCGCTGCGCTTTGGCCTCATCGTCGGCCAGCTTGAGAATCTGGCCGACCCGCTCGCTGATCTCCTCGTGGGCGGGCTTGTCGCTCAGGTCCTGCCGGGCCGTGGACAGTTCCAGGCGAACTCGTTCGGTGTCGTCCAGGGAATGCGAGAGCCGCTCTTCGAGATCGCGGATCTGGCTTCGGGTGCGGGCGACGTATTCGTCCACCTGGCGGCGGCTGTAGCCGCGCATCTGGACTTCGAAGGCGTCTTCCTGTCCCAGGTCTGGCATCAGGTCTGCATCGTTAGTCATCGTGGCACCCGAGAGGTGAGCCAGGCCGTCCCGGTGCGCTCCGCGCGGGCACGGACGGGGCCGCCTGGAGGCGGTCGTCGACGAAGCCGCCCTGGCGGGCGGATGGTACGGGGCCGCCTCAGGCCTGGTCAGGCCGGGCGGGTCGAGCGGGGAAAGCGGGGTCCTCCCGCAACGGGGGGAGTGGGCACGACTCTTGTCCCGACTGCGCGCAAGCGCAACCGAAACGAACGATTGTCCCGGTTTACCCGAATCGCAGTGTGTAACCGGGCGAGTGGGGTCAGTTACCTACAGCAAGCTTAACACTGGGGCTCCGATGCCCGCGCCCCGGGCTGGCCGAGCGCGCCGTGCGCGGCAGACGGTACACCGGTGCATGACGGTATGGATGGGTGAGTTGTGCCTATACCGGTTACTGGGACACGGCGCTGTCACCTTGCTGGAATTGTTATCGGGGTGACGGGTAATATCACCCGAAGATGGTCCAGGAATGACCCTTGTGGGTCATGCGGGGGGACGGGCCGCGTCGTAGCCTTGGTTGCTAAGAGGTTCCGCGGATCCGCTCAGCAACGGAGGTGGGCGCGGTGGGAGAGCGTCTCGATCTGCGCGTCCACGACAGCGTGGCGCTTGCCGAGATCGAACTCTACGCGGAAGTCCTCAGCGCTGTAGCCGCCAGCGATCATCCGCTCACGCTGGAAGAACTCGACGAGGTTCTCGGGATCCGCTCGGCCGCCTAACTCGGCCGAGCAGGGCCAGCATGCTCGGTGGCCTTCGGCCGCCTTCGCCGTGTGCCGCAGTGCTGTCCCGGGGGGCCGAGCCCCCGGACCCCCGCGCAGGGCCAGCATGCTCGGTGGCCTTCGGCCGCCTTCGCCGTGTGCCGCAGTGCTGTCCCGGGGGGCCGAGCCCCCCGGACCCCCGCGATTGTGGCTGGGCGGCGGTTCGGTGATTCGTGGTGGCGGTCCGAGGTTCAGGCTTCGGGTGTTCCGGTCGCCGCAGGGGCATGCTCGTACATGACGTCGGTGCTGGTATGCGCAAAGCCAAGTGAGGCGTACAACCGGATCGCCGCGGTGTTTTCGCCGTCCACATAGAGCATCACCGTGGGTATCTCGCGCCCGCGCAGATAGTGCAGCCCGGCCAGGGTCAGCGCCCGGCCGAGCCCGGTGCCCTGCTCCGCAGGATGCACTCCCACCACATACACCTCACCGGTCGGCTCACCCGCGCCGGCCGGGGCGTCTGCTCCTGCTCGCTCGCCGGCGCCAGACGGCGGGTGAACCTTGGTCCAGTGGAAACCGGCCGGGCGGCCGGCCCGGACGGCAAGAAGAAGCCGGCCGGGTCGAACCACGGCTGCGCCTCCCGGTGCTCCAGCTCAGTCCGGGTCCAGCCGCCCTGCTCGGGGTGCCCGGAGAAGGCCGCCGCGTTCAGCGCCAGCCACGCGTCCTCGTCCTGGCCGGGCACGAAGCTGCGCAGGGTGATCCCGTCTGGCAGCCGTAGCTCCGGCAACGGCTCGGCGAGCGAGCGCCGCATCTGGAACAGGGACCGCACCCGGGCGAACCCGGCAGCGGCGGCGAGCGCGGCAGCTGCGGGCAGGTCCCCATGCGCCCAGATCCGCACCGGCAGCGGGCCTGCCCCCGCCACCGCCGCCGTTGCCAGGGCCACGCCAAGCCCGCGCCGGCGTTGCGCCGGGTGGATGACCAGTTCTCCGCTGAGGTGCCCGGCCGGGTCCGGCCCGCCGAGGTGGGAGTAGCCCGCCAGGGCATCGCCGCGGCGCACCAGCAGGTCCCGGGCGGCGTGGTCGCCGCCATACTCCAGGTGCAGCCGGACCTGTTCGGACAGCGGGCCGACGCCGTCGGCGGCGGCGGCCGCGTCGGCGAGGCGGAGCACCTGGCCCGCCTCGGCGCCGCTGAGCTGCTCCAGGGTGGTGATTGTGACCTGGTCGGCGTCCGGTTCGTGCAGGGCTCAGCCCTCGCGCGAGCTGCCGGGCACCCGGACGCGGCCGGTGCCATGGTTCGCGGCGGCGGCCAGTTCGCCGCCGGCGTCCGGCGGCTGCGCCTCGGCGTCCCGCGCCGGACCCCGGCGGCCGTCCTCAGCGGCCCTGAGCGGCACAAAGCGGTAACCCACATTGCGCACGGTACCGATCAGCGCCTCATGCTCGGGCCCCAGCTTGGCCCGCAGCCGCCGCACGTGCACGTCCACCGTGCGGGTGCCGCCGAAATAGTCGTATCCCCACACCTCCTGCAGCAGGTGCGCGCGGGAGAATACCCGGCCAGGGTGCTGGGCAAGGAACTTCAGCAGCTCGAATTCCTTGAAGGTCAGGTCGAGCACCCGGGCGCGCAGCCGGGCGGTGTAGGTGGCCTCGTCGATGGACAGCTCGCCCGCGCGGATCTCGTCCGGCGCCATGGGCACCGTACTCACCTGGCGCCCGATGGCCAGCCGGAGCCGCGCTTCAATCTCGGCGGGCCCGGCCGTCGCGAGCATGACGTCGTCGGTGCCCCACTCGGCGGTGACCGCGGCCAGGCCGCCCTCGGTCAGCACGGCCAGGATAGGGGCCTGCGGCGCGGCGCGCCGCAGTAGCTGGCAGAGCTGTCTGGCGGAGATCAGGTCCCGGCGCGCGTCGACCAGGATCGCGTCGGCCGCCGATGCGTCCTCGAAGGCGATCATGTCGGCCGGGCCGGTCCGCACCGTGTGCAGCAGCAGGCCGAGCGCGGGCATGATTTCCACCGGTGGCTCGGCAGCGTTGGTGAGCAGGAACAGCTCACTCATTCTGCTGCCACCTCCGCCTTACCGTGTGTGGAGTAACCCCTCCACCATGGATCTGCCGAAGGGCCCGAGGCAGCACCGCCCGGAGCCGATGTGAGCGAGGATATCCGACGTGCCAATAGTAACTGTGCGCTACTGGGCTGCGGCTAAGCATGCCGCCGGGGTGGCCGAGGAGAAGCTCCATGCCACCACGCTGGCCGAGGCGCTGGCGGAGGCGGTGGCGCGGCGCCCGGCGGCCGCCGAGTTCCGTGCCGTGCTGGCCCGGTCCTCGTTCCTGGTGGACGGGGAACAGGCGGGCGGGCGCGCCGCCGAGGCGGTCGCCCTGGCCGAGGGTGCCGTCATCGAGGTGCTGCCACCGTTCGCGGGGGGCTGACGCCGCGCCGGCGCCACGCGGGCATGTTGCGGCGAGGCGGGGGAGCTACCGGCAACCGGTGGGTAGTGTGGCACCGCCATGCGAAAGCTGCTGATCGGCGTCGCCGTTCTCGCCGTGTTGCTGGTGGCCGCCGACCGGATCTCGGTCGCTGTCGCGGAGAACCAGATCTCCGACCGGCTCACCAGCGCCTATGGGCTGCCGGACAAGCCCGGAGTGTCGATCACCGGTTTTCCGTTCCTCACCCAGGTCGCGGTGGGTGACTACCGGCAGATCGACGTCTCGGCCAGCCAGGTCCCGGCCGGCGGTGCCACGCTGCACAACCTGAACGTCCGCCTCAGCGGTGTGCACGCCACGGTCAGCCAGGTGCTGGGCAGCGGGTCGTCGATGGTGACCGCCGATCGCGCCGCGGGCTCGGCGATGGTCGGTTTCGGCACGGTGGACCGGCGGCTGCCCGGCGGGTTCCGGCTCCACCGGGACGGGAAGAACCTCAGCGTGTCCGGAAAGCTGGCCTTCCACGGCGCGCACGTCCCGGTGTCCGCCACCGTCGCACTCGGAGTATCGGATTCCGGCATCAGGGTGACGCCGGTCCGGGTCGACGTACCTGGACTGCCTGGCCTGCCCGTGTCCGCCTACTCCTCGCAGTTGCGCATCGTGGTACCGCTGAGCACCCTGCCGCTGCACCTGCACCTCACGTCGGTGCATGTCACCCCGGACGGTCTGCGGATCGCCGCGTCCGCCAGGCATGTGCAGTTCGCCCGGGGCTAGGGCATGCCCTAGGCCCACTTGCCCGCGTCGGCCCGGGGAGGGCCAGTGAAAGGCCGCCGTGAACCGATCACGTCCCGCCTGCGTGGTATGGGTGTGGCGCGCAACAGGGCAGCCGGGGACTCTGAGCCGGCCCACAAGGTACGCGACGAGGAACTCGTGCGCGCACTTTACGCAGAGCACGCCGCAGCGCTGCTGCGGTTCACCTTGCGTATGACTGACGGCGACAGGCAACGGGCGGAGGACATCGTGCAGGAGACCTTGCTGCGCGCCTGGCTTCACCCAGAGGCGATCGCGGAGCGGCCGGCCCGGCCGTGGCTGTTCGCGGTGGCACGTAACCTGGCAGTCGATGCACACAGGGCCAGAAAAGCACGCCCGATGGAAGTCGGCGAGGGCGCTCTCAACCTCGTCCCCGTCCCCGATGAGGCCGATCGCGTGCTCGAATCATGGGCAGTCGCGGACGCGCTGGCAGCGCTGCGTCCCGACCACAGGCAGGTCCTGCTCGAGACGTACTACCGGGGCAGATCGGTGGCCGAAGCGGCCATCGTGCTTGGCGTTCCCGCGGGAACGGTCAAGTCCCGCGCGTTCTACGCGCTCCGGGCGCTCAAGCTGGCCTTGGAAGAACGGGGGCTAGCACCGTGACCGGCATGGCTGGATGCCGCGAGATCAAGCAGGCACTCGGCGTCTATGTGCTTGGCGCCATCGACCCCGCCGAGCGGGCCCAAGTGGACGAGCATCTCTCGTCCTGCCAGGAGTGCCGTGAGGAACTGGCCAGCCTGGCCGGGCTTCCGGCCATGCTGCGCAAGGTCCCGATCGCCGAGGCCGAGCGCCTCACCGCACCGGAGCAGGACCCCGAACTCGCCGGGGTGCCTTCCGCGGAACTGCTCACCTCGCTGATCGCCCGCACCACCAACGTGCGGCGGATGCACCGGTGGCGCACCCTGGCCGCGGCCGCGGCCGTGGCGGTCGTGGCCCTCGGCGGCGGCGCCTTCGTGGCCAATGCGCTACAGTCGCCCGCCGCTCCGGCGCAGTCGCAGACCAGCTGGAACCAGACCAGTGGCGGCGGCCCGGTGGCCGGCGCGCACCTCACGGTGCGCTACCGGCACCAGCCCTGGGGCACGCAGATGGAAGTCCACGTCACCGGCGTGCCGCCGGGCAGCGTCTGCCAGTTCCAGGTCACCGACGCCACCGGCGGTAGGTCTGTTGTCGGTAGCTGGATGGTGTGGCAGGACACCTCCTGGTACCCCGCCTCGACCTGGCTCGGCGAGAAGGAACTGCGCAGCTTCCAGGTGACCGTCGACGGCAAGGTGGTCGCCGCCGCGCCCGCGGACTGACGCAAGCAATCCCGGGAATGCGGCGCGGCCGCCTGGCGCTGTAGTCAAACGTGCTAGCGGGAGCGATCGTGGTGGCCGCCGTCCTGGCGCTCGCCACCCTGGGCGGGCTCGCGCTGCGGCGCCGTGACGGGCGGCTTGCCGCCTCGCCGCGCTCAGCGGAGCGGCACCAGTCGCTGACCGGGGCGGAGCTTGGCCAGCCCCTCGGGTCGCGGGCCACCCTGCTCCAGTTCTCCTCGTCGTTCTGCGCGCCCTGCCGTGCGGCGCGGCAACTGCTCGCCGACGTGGCCGCGCGCGACACCGGTGTCACCCATGTGGAGATCGACGTGGCCGACCGGCTGGACCTGGTCCGGCTGCTCGACGTCCGGCGGACGCCCACGGTGTTCGTGCTCGGCCCGCAGGGCCAGGTCACCCGCCGGGCGAGCGGCCTGCCGCGCCGCGAGGACGTGGTGGCGGCGGTGGCCCTGGCCACCGCCGGGCTGGCGGCGGGGGCAGGGGAGTGACACGCCGGATGGCCACGCATAGCATCGGACCCATGCTTGCTCCCGCGATCGCCAGCAGGCCAGCGGGTACGCCGCCACGACCGGCAGGGTCGGTCATGCTCACGATCCGCCGCCAGGTGGACTACTGCCGGGTGGCGGCGGCCCTGTGTCGCCGGGGCCACGCCGGGACCAGCATTACCTGACTAGCGGGCCCGGCCGCCGCGACCAGCCCCCGGCTCCCCATTCACCGCTGTCTTGGCGCCGGCCGGGGCGGCTGCGGAGAATCGAAAGGTCCCGGATCGGGTCAGCGCGGGAGCGAAGCGGAAAGGGTGGTGCGGCCATGAAGGTCGATCCGAGGGGACAGCGGTTCGCCGCGGCGCTGTCCGCACTGGTTCTCGTGCTGGTGCTCATCACCAGCAGCGCCTGGCTGCTGGGCGCCCAGGCGGTCGTGTTCGGCATCGGCGCCGTGTTCGGCCTGAAATACGCGCCCTACGGCCTTATCTTCCGCTGGCTGGTCCGTCCGCGGCTCGGTCCGCCGGGGGAGCTGGAGGACGAGGCGCCGCCACGGTTCTCCCAGTGGGTCGGCCTGGTCATCAGCGTCATCGGGGTGGTCGGGTATGCCACGGGCGTGACCCCGCTTGGCATCGCCGCGGCTGCGCTAGCGCTCGCGGCGGCCTTTCTCAACGCGGCCTTCGGCCTGTGCCTGGGCTGCGAGATGTATGTGATGATCCGAAGGTTCTGGCCGGCCAGCCACGACACGGGGCAGCCAGAGCATGACAAGGAGGTACCTGCATGACCCGCTCCGATGTCCTGGTGGACGCCGATTGGGTGGAGGCCCATCTCGGTGACCCCGGCGTGGTGATCGTCGAGGTGGACGAGGACACCAGCGCTTACGACAAGGGCCACATCGCCAACGCGGTGAAGATCGACTGGAAGAAGGATCTCCAGGACCCGGTCCGGCGCGACTTCGTGGACCGTCACGGCTTCGAAGAACTGCTGTCGGCGCGCGGCATCGCCAACGACGACCTGGTGATTCTCTACGGCGGGAACAACAACTGGTTCGCCGCGTACGCGTACTGGTACTTCCGGCTGTACGGGCATGCCAACGTCAAGTTGCTCGACGGTGGCCGCAAGAAGTGGGAACTCGACTCACGCGACCTGGTCACCGAGGTCCCCGAGCGGGCCAAGACCTCCTACCAGGCCAGTGCGCAGGACACCTCGCTCCGCGCGTTCCGCGACGAGGTGGTCGCCGCCATCGGCCAGCGCAACCTCGTGGACGTGCGCTCGCCCGACGAGTTCAGCGGCAAGCTTCTGGCGCCCGCGCACCTGCCACAGGAGCAGGCCCAGCGGGCCGGGCACATCCCCACGGCCAAGAACGTGCCGTGGTCGAAGTCCGCCAACGACGACGGCACCTTCAAGTCAGACGATGACCTGCGCAAGCTCTACGCCGACGAGGCCGGCCTGGACTTTGCCAAGGACACCATCGCCTACTGCCGGATCGGCGAGCGGTCCGCGCACACCTGGTTCGTCCTGCACGAACTGCTCGGGCAGGCCAACGTCAAGAACTACGACGGGTCCTGGACCGAGTACGGCTCCCTGGTCGGGGTGCCGATCGAGCTGGGTGCGGGCCGGTGAGCGGGGAACCGCAAGGCTGCGGTGCACCGGCGGGCGGGGTCGCGGTGACCGGGAACTCCTCCGGTGAGGCAATCATCGAGGGCACGGTGACCGCCGGCGGTGCCCCGGTGCCCGTCGGGTACGCCCGGCTGCTGAACTCCGACGGTGAGTTCGTCGCCGAGGTCCCGCTGGGCGAGGACGGCGGGTTCCGCTTCTTCGCCGCGCCGGGTAGCTGGACCGTCCGGGTGCTGGCCCCCGGCGGCGCCCGCGCCGACGAGACCGTGACCGCCGACCGCGGCCACACCACGACGCTGGCGGTAAGCGTCACCGCGCCGGTGGGCTGAGCCCCCGCAATGAGGGTGCCGCCAGAGCCACCGCAGCGGGGGCAGGTACCAGTACCTGCCCCCGCTGCGTTATCCGGTCAAACCGGATTCATCCGCGCAGGCAGCGATTTCGTTTCACAACTCGTCCCCTGCTCGTCGCCTTCCCGTCCTTCTGCTGTTCAACTTCTCATAACCTGGGCCCCCTATCACTGGAGTTAACGGGGCCGAAAACCCGTTATGAGAAGTTCCCGTGACGATCAATTGGCGAGGCGCATCGTGTCCATGCAGGCGGAGCCCGGAGGCTTCGGGCCCGGCCTGGCGAGCGGTGCGGGCCTGCCGCCGTTCGTTTTCATCCTCGTGCCGGGACGGGTGGTCGCCGCGATCGCCCGGCACCGTGCGGAGTGACCGCCGTGCTGCGCGACGAGGAGGGCGGGGGTGGCCCCCGCCGCCGGCCTGCTGCCGCCGCGGTCCTCGCTGACCGGCTCGCCGCCGCGCTAGTGCATCACGAACCTGGCTGGCGATTGCCCCGGCTCACCGCGCTGGCCAGGCGATACAGCGTGAGCTCGGCGGAGATCGACGCGGCCATCGACGAACTGGCCGCACGGCACCTGGTGCGGCGCCTCCCCGACGGGCAGGTGTACCGGGCCAGCCCGGCCGAGTACTGGGTGCCGCTGGAGGGCGTGTTCGGCCTGGTCTCCCGGGTCGACCCGATGGGCGGGCAGCTCGCCTGCACGAGCCGGCACACGACCGTGCGCCGGCCGCCCGAGGACATCGGCCGCTCGCTCGGCGTCGCTCCCGGCGAGCCGGTGCTGTCCGTCCGGTGCGTGTGGACGGTTGGCGGAGAACCCGGTGCGCTGGCCGCCAGCTACCTGCCCGAGCGGGTCGCCGCCAAGCTTGGGATGATCCCGGACGCCAGGCCGGCCGGGGAGGAGGTCCCGGCCGGCCCGCAGGAACTGACCGGAGTGCCGTCACCGCTGTCCTTCCCGCTCCCCTGGCGCTCCGCGGGCACCGAGGGCCCGCGCCCGGGAGCGGTGCAGATCGAGATGGGCCTGCCGCCCCCCTCCGCGGCACGGACCCTGCGGTTGTCGGCGGGGGAACCGGTAGCCACCGTGACGGTGAGCTTCGTCATGCCTGCCACTGGTGCCCCGGTCGCGCTGACCATGGCGATGCTGCGGCCGGAACTGTTCCGCATCGTGGTCGAGGCCGCCCCGCAGCAGTCGCCCGGCGAAGGTGCCGGTGCTTTGGCAAGTGCCTGGACACACACCATGGACGGCTGGGAACCTTGACCCGAAATGCCTTCCGCCGTTCCTCTCGCACCGGAGCGCCCCCCGCGGCGGGCGCGCTACCTCGTCCCGCTCGGCACGCCGCGCCGCAGTGAACTGCTCGCCGCGGCCGCCGTCGTGGCGGTGGTGGCCGGCGTCTTATTCGCGCCGCTGACGCTCATTCTCGCCGCGGCGTTCGACGCCGTGAGCAGGGCCAGCCGGTGGCGCCCGCTGTGGCTGGCCGTCCCGGCGGCCTGCGGTGTCATCTGGGCGCTCGCGATCGGCCCCGGCCAGGCAGCGGCAGGCATGCGCCGCGGCCCGGCCGCCGCGCTGCGCGCGATGGCCACCGGGCCCGCCGCCGTGAGCCGGCTCCCCGGGGCGATCACGCACGAGATGCCCGGTCAGTTCCCGCTGGCGCTGATCCTGGCCGCGGGCGTGGCCGCCGTGGCGTGGTCGCTGCGCTGGCTGCACACCGATGAGTGGGACCTGCCCGCGGCCCGCCCCGGCCTGGTCAGCGGCTGGCACCGCAGGCAGGCCACCGCCTTGCTGCGGGCCGGGCGCATGCTTACCAGGGACGGGGTGCGCCTCGGAGTCGAGGCGGCCACCGGCCGGGCGGCGGTGCTGTGCTGGCGTGACGCTGGCGGTGGCGTGCTGGTGACCGGCGCGGCGCCCCCGGCGGTGCTGGCGTCGGGCCTGCTGCTCGCCGACGCGGCCATCCGGCGGCGCAAGCCGGTGATCGTGGTGGACCTCACCGGCGACCCCGGCCTGCCCGGCGCGCTCGCTGCCCGCTGCGGGGCGGCGCGTGCCCCGCTGCACGTGTTCGGGGCGGCAGGCGGGCCACGATACGAGCCCCGCGTGCGCCCCGGCGCGGAGCAGCAGGCCGCCCTGGCAGCCCTGCCGTGGGGACCACGGGGCGGCAGCTCAGGGACCGGCACCGGCGCCAGCCTGGCCGACGTGACAAGGCAGCGTGGCGTGGCGTTGTTCACGCTCGGCGGCCCCGGGCACGGGCGCGCGGCCGGGGTGATCGCCGGGCTGATTGCCGCGGATGTGGCCGGCCTGTACGCAAGCATGTACCGCGGCGGGATCGCGCCGGACGGTCTGTGCTGGCTCACCGAATGCGACGGCGTCGATCCGGCGGCCGTGGCCGGGCTCATCGCTGCGGGCAGCCCGGACGGCCTGGCACCGGTGCTGGCCACCACGGCGCCGGAGCCGGCCGCCCGGATCGCCGGCCAGGTCAACGCCGCCATCGTCCACCGCCTCGCGGACCCGCGGCTGGCCGTGCGGGTTGCCCCGCTGACCGGCACCACGATCGTGCCCCTCGGTCAGGTCCAGGACCAGCCGGATAACGCCGGAACCGGCGACGGCCTGGCTGCCGCGGCCGGGGCCAGCCACGCCGTTCCGTTAGGCACCATGGAGGTTCCCGTGGTGCAAGCGGCCACCCTGTGCGCCTTGCGCAAGGGCGATTTCGTGCTTGTAGCCGGCCTGGCCGCGGCGCGCGCGGGCGGCGCCGCGGTGGCCGTGCGGGCGCCGTGCCATACCGTCAGCGGGCCGCTGGCGGCGCGGCCGGAGGCCGGCCTGTCCCGCTCCCTGGGAGCCGCCGTGACGCCCGCGCCCTGCCCGCCCGGCCAGGTCAGCCTGGGCTGGCAGCACGAGTTGCTGCATCCGGACCCGGGACTGCCGCCGCGGCGCCCGGTGCCCCCGGATCCGGAGCGGGTCAACCCGGGCTGGCTGTCCGCACAGCGGCGGGCGGAAAACCTGATCAGCCGTCCCGCAAGGCAGGCCGCCGCCGGGTGTGCACTGCTGGCCGGCGCGGCGGTCCTGCTCGGCTGGGCGGGCTGGCTGAACCCGGCGCTGACAGGTCTCGGCGTGGCGACGTTCGGGGGCCTGGCCGCCGCGGGCGCGGTCAGCGCCTGGCGCGGGCGGCAGGCGCTGAAGGCCGCCGTCGCAGCGGAGACCCGCCGGGTCACCGCCGCCCGGGCGGCGCAGGAGCGGGACCTGTTCACCGCTCAGGAGGACCACGCCCGCCGGTTCCGTTCCTGGCAGAGCCGCCAGCGCGCGTTCCGCGGCCAGGCGCTCTGGTATCCCGTGGTGCTGCCGGAACAGACCGACCGTGTCGACCTGGTCGGGGGCACCATGGCCGGCTGGTCGGCGCTGCTGACCAGCGTCGGCGTGCCGCGGCTGGCCAGCGGGGACGCCCTCACCGTCCTGGACCTGTCCGAGGGCGCGGTGGCCAGGGACCTGGTCTCGCTGGCCGGGCCGCTTCAGGTTGGCCCGCTCGTCTGGGTGCTGCCTGGTGACCTGCCCCGGTTCGATCTCGGGGTGGGCCTGCCCGCCGCGGCCATGGCGGACGTCCTGACCGCCTGTGTGTCGGCGGACCGGGCCGCGGGGAGCGGTCACGATCCGGCGCCCGATCACGCGCTGCTGGCCCGGCTGCTTGAGGTGCTCGGGGACGGGGCGCAGATCTGCCAGGTGACCGCGGCCCTGCGGGCCTTGGCGCAGGTGGGGGATCCGCGGGAGGACGTCCGCCAGGGGCGGCTCACCGCCGTCCAGCTCGAGCGCATCACCGGGATGTTCGGCCGCGGCGCGGCCGACCGGGTGGTCATCGAGCGGGCCTGGGCGCTGGAGGCGCGGCTGCGGGTACTTGACCGCCTCGGCAGCGATCCGGCCCCGGTGCCACGGAGCAGGCTGCGGGTGGTGGCCGCGGATCCCGGCGGCGGCGCGTTCGGCAACGGCGTGCTCGCGGCCTATGTCACGGTGGCCCTCACCCACCTGCTCCGCCAGGCCCGTCCCGGGCGGCCGTGGCGGCACACGGTCTGCGTGGCCGGCGCCCAGGCGCTCCCCGCGGAGCTGATCGACCGGCTCGCGGGTGCCTGCGAGGCGACCAGGACCGGGCTGGTCGTCGCCTACCGGTCGATTCCGCCGCACGTCGCGCAGCAGCTCGGCCGTGGGAACGCGGCGCTGGCGGTGATGCGCCTGGGCAACGCCGAGGACGCCAAGGCGGCCAGCGAGCAGATCGGCGCGCAGCACCGTTTCGTGCTGAGCCAGCTCACCGACACCGTGGGCGCATCGGTCAGCGACACCGCCGGGGACTCCTACACCTCCACGGTGGGCACGGCACAGTCGGTGTCGCTGAGCCAGTCGCGCAGCCAGAGTTCGGGGCGCAGCCAGGGCCGCGGCCGCACCCACCCGGGCGGCGCGCCGCTGGCTCCCCGGTCCGGTTCTGACAGCACCGAGGCCAGCGAGTCCCGTGGCACCAGCGATACGGACTCGCTCACCGACGGGATCAACACCAGCACGTCCTGGGGGGTCACCACGTCGCGGGCGATCGGGCTCAACGAGTCGCTGGGCCGGACCGTCCAGCGGTCCCGCGAGTTTCTCGTGGAACCGGAAGAACTGCAGCGGCTCCCGCCGAGCGCGGTGATCGTCAGCTACGCGTCCGGCCCACGCCGGCATGTCGTGCTCGCCGATGCCAACCCGGCCATCGCCACGCTGTCCACGGTCACCTGGCGCAGCCTCGACCAGGCACGCCTGGCCACGCAGACCGCACCGGCCACCGCCCCAGCGGGTGAGCCGGCCGCGCCGCCAGGGACGCCGGCCGCGCCGCCAGGGACGCCGGCCGCGCCGCCGGTGGGCTGGCGTTCTGGCCGCGGCCAGCCGCCGCCGAACCTTGGCCCGCCACCGGAGCCCCCCGACTGGCGCAAGCGCCGCTGACCGGGGTGCGAGGCCGGCCGGGCGCCATGCGGCAGGATGCTGTCATGGCCACTCACATCGCCCTGCTGCGCGGCATCAACGTCGGCGGCCGTAACAAGGTCTCGATGGCGGATCTGCGCGCGGTGGTCGACGGGCTCGGCCACACTGAGGTGGCGACCTACATCCAGAGCGGCAACGTGGTGTTCACCAGCGAAGAGGCGGACACCGAGGCGCTCGCCACGGCTCTGGAAGAGGCCATCGCGAGCAGTCTGGGGGTCAAGCCCGCGGTCGTCGTGCTGTCCCGTGGCGACCTGGCGCGGGCCGTGCGGGACAACCCCTACCCGGACGAGCCGAACCCCAAGATGGTGCACGCGGTGTTCTTCCGCGGCCCGGTCCCCGCGGGGGCGGCCGAAGCCATCGAGGCGGGCCAGCGGCGGGCCGCGGAGCGGGGCAGCGGCAAGGACACCGCCCAGGTCACCGGCAACATCCTGTACGTGCACACCCCGGACGGGTTCGGCCGCAGTGAGCTTGCCCTGTTCCTGCTGGGCCGGTCCGCCAGCCCGGTCGCCGCCGGGACCGCCCGCAACTGGTCCACGGTCACCAAGCTGCTTGCCCTCTGCGACGGCTGATCTGTTACCTGCCGTTACGCTCCGCGTGGCTGGCCAAACCTCGCACCGCCTGACCAGCGCCGTTGCGAGCGCCT
This sequence comes from uncultured Actinomycetes bacterium, assembly GCA_963707905.1. Lineage (GTDB taxonomy): Bacteria > Actinomycetota > Actinomycetes > Streptosporangiales > Streptosporangiaceae > DASXKD01. The sequence goes on from CAVPSA010000055.1 coordinate 90,413, forward strand.
GGAATCGGCTCCGCAACCGGAAACATTTTGCGCATCTGCCGGGCAACATCCCGATGCCAGGCGTCGTCTATAGGGCGGAGGTTTCACCGGCCTGTCGAATGTTCGTGCTGCACCTGTCAGAGCCCTTCCCTCGTGCCACTCGTTCACGGCGGCCGGGCCGGTCCGCCGGCCCGGCGTGCCGCGTCAAGGAGGCAGTCGTGCGTCATCACCCCTGGCGGTCTGCCGTCACCCTGGCGTTCCTGGCCACGGCCGCGGCCGCGCTGGCCGTCGGCGCGAGCGCCGTCCCTGGTAGCGCACTGACCGGGCAGGCGCTGCGTACTCCCGCCGCTGCGACACGGGCCGGCGGGGTGACAGGGACCGGCGGGGCACCGCGGACCGTCCTGATGATCAACGGGGACAGGCTGCTTCTCCCGGCCGCCGGCGGGCCACGGGCCCTGGGCATCCTGCCGGGGGCGGCCGGTCCCGCCCGGCCGCTGGTCGGGCTGGACCTCGGCGGCACCGTCCTGGCGATTCCCCGGGTCGCACTGCCCTTCCTGGGGCGCGGCCTGGCACCCGGCCTGTTCCAAGCCAGTGCCCTGCGGCGGGCGGAGACCGGCGGCAGGCTGCCGGTGACCGTGACCTACCGGGGCAAGGTCCCGGTGCTGCCCGGCATGACGATCACCCTGGCCCGTGCCGGGACGGCGCAGGGCTACCTCACGGCCGCCGGCGCGGCCACCTTCGGCGCGGCGCTGGCCCGCCAGTTCGCCGCCGATCACGCCACGGGCAGCTACGGCAGGGACGGCATGTTCGCCGGCGGGGTGTCGGTCAGCCTGGCCGGATCGCCGGCCGGTGCCGGGCGGCCTGCACCACGGCACGCCCCGGGGTTCCGCATGCACACCCTCACGGTCACCGGCACCAACCTGGCCGGCCAGCCCGACACCGGGGACGCGGTGTTCGTCTTCGACGCCGACAACGCCCAGCGTTACGCCGACCCGGTCGAATCGGAGAGCTTCTTCGACCACGGCACCGCGAAGTTCAGCGTGCCGGCCGGCAACTTCTGGGCCCTCGGGATCTTCCAGGGCCCGGTCCACGGCAAGGCGGTGCCCGCGGCCTACTCGGTGATCGTGCCGCAGATCACCGCGACCAGGAACGTCACCGTGCACATGGCGGCGCGGTCGGCGGACAGCAAGGTCCAGATGGTGACGCCGCGGCCCGCCGTGCCGAATCCGTTCAACCTGAACGTCGAGATCCGCCATCCCACCCCGGCCGGCTCGGTGGCCGATTTCTGGTACCTCGGCGGCCCGCTGTATTTCAGCCCGACCCACCAGCGGCCCGCGGCCGGGTCGCTGCAGATGTACGTGAACGAGGAGCTTGACTCGCCGCCGCGGGCCGTGGGCACCCCGTACCAGTACGACGTCGCCTACGGGTACACCAACGGGCTCATCGGCTCGCAGCGTCACGTGGTGCGCCCGGCCGGGCTGGCCACGGTTCAGGCGAACTACTACTCCGACGTGCCCACCACCGGGTACTACTCCAGGTTCGGCGTGTTCGCTCCGCAGTGGAAAGAGCTCTTCGGGGTGCTGTTCCAGCCGATGACCGTGCCGCGAAGCGAGACCGAGTACATGACCGGCAACCCCGCGGTCCTGTGGTCGGACAGCTACGAGCAGTCCTTCCAGGACCTGGCCGGCGGACAGGCCGACGCCCTGCGGACGTTCCAGGCCGGCCAGCGGCTGACCGAGAACTGGAACGCCTACCCGCTGCACGCGGGCTACAACACCAACCTGATCGGCGCGGCCAATGTGGCGGCCACCCTGCCGTCGGCATCCCGCGCGGGCAACGCCCTGACCCTGGACGTCATGCCGTTCAGCGACAGCACGCCCGGCCATATCGGCGCCTCCGGCTTCTTCGGCGGATTCACCGGACCGTTCGGAAAGATCAGCGGTCACTACCTGATCACCGAGAACGGCAAGACGATCGCCGCCGGGAACCCGCTGCAGGGTGCGGTCGGCCCGGGCGGTGAGTTCCACACGAAGGTGACGCTGAGCCCGCGCCCGGCCACCATAAGGCTCGCCCTCGACGCGACACGGAAGGCCAAGATCTACACCCTGTCCACGTCGAGCCAGACGGTGTGGACCTGGCGGTCGGCCCGCGAGAGCGGCGCCTCGCTCCCGGCCGGATGGGGCTGCGCCGTCACGCGGACGGAAACCGTGCTGGGCCGCGCCTGTGCGGTGGAGCCGATGATGACGCTGGGGTATGCGGTGGCGGGGCTGTCGCTGGCCGGGTCGGCGCCGGCGGGTGCGCAGGTGGTGCACGTGACCGCGGGGCATTTGCAGTTGGCGAACGCGGTGGCGGTGACGGGGGCGAAGGTGGCGGTGTCTTTCGATGGCGGGAAGAGCTGGCATCGGGCGGCGGTGACCGGTTCGGCCGGTAGTTATACGGCGTCGTTCACCGCTGCTGCGGGTGTCAAGGTGTCGCTGCGCACCAGTGCCGCCGATGCGGCGGGCGGGACGATCACCGAGACCCTGATCAACGCCTACCAGTCTGGGTGAGTCCGCCCAGCAGCATAATGAGCAATCCGGTCAGCCACCGCCCAGGCGCGTTCCCAGCCCGGGTGGTCCACCGAGGAGGCAGCGTGCGTCATCATCCGGCACGGCGGGCAACGGCCCGTCTCGGGGTAGTCCTCACGACGGCGGCACTGGCCGCCAGCACGGCGGCGGCCGCCAGCACGGCACTGGCCGCCAGCACGGCGGCGGCAGCCGCGAGCACGGCGGCGGCAGCCCAGTCTGGCGCGGCCGCCGGTGCGCAGGGTGCCGCCACGCCCACGGTCCTGCTGATCAACGGCGACCGGCTGCTGCTTGGTGCCCCGGGTGCGCCGGCCGCGGCGCGGGTGCTTCCGGGTGGCGCCGGCGCGCTGGCCGGGGAGATGGTCGCGCTTGGCTCGGGCCGCAGCGGGCTGGTCATCCCGCGGGTGGCCCTGCCCTACCTGGGCCGCGGGCTGGATCCGGCGCTGTTCCGGCTCAGCTCGCTGCGGGCCGCCGAGACCGGCGGGCGGCTGCCGGTGACGGTCGCCTACCGGGGGAAGCTGCCGTCGCTGCCTGGCGTGCACCTGACCGGCGGGTCCGGGGGGGTGGCCCAGGGGTACCTGACGGCCGTGGGTGCCCGGGCGTTCGGCGCCGCGCTGGCCGGGCAGTTCCTGGCCGACCACGCCCGGGGGAGCTACGGGCAGGCCGGGATGTTCGCCGATGGCGTGTCGGTCAGCCTGGCCGGGTCGCCTGCCGGTGCCGCGCGGGCGGCGCTGGCGCCTCGGCACTCGCCGGGGTTCCGCATGCATACGCTGACGGTCACCGCCACCAGCACCTCCGGTCAGCCGGACACCGGTGACGACGTGCTGGTGCTCAGCGCCGACAGCATCCAGCGCTTCGACGACCCCATCGAATCGGACAACTTCTTCAGCAACGGCGTCACCAAGTTCAGCGTCCCGGCCGGGCACTACTGGGCGATCGGTGACTTCTTCGTGCTCCCGGGCAAGGGCCTCCCGGAGGAGCGGCTCGACGTCCTCCCGCAGTTCACCGTGTCCAGCGACACGACCGTGGTGATGTCCGCGCAGGCGGCCAGCAGCGAGATCAAGATGGTCACGACGCGGCCCACGGTGCTGAGCAACGTCACGGTGGAGTTCCGGCGGGGAACCGCGGACGGGCACACGTTCAGCGCGAGCTGGGGCGCCAACTTCCCGATCTACGTCAGCCCGACCACCCAGCGGCCCACCGTGGGCAAGCTCGCGGTGGTCACCTCGGCGCAGCTCGGCTCCCCGCAGGGCAGCACGGGCACCCCCTACCAGTACAACCTGGACTTCGCCAACAGCAGCGGGCTCATCCCGCCGGGGCTGCACGTGGTGAGCCCGGCCAGCCTGGCCACGGTGAACGCCAGCTACTACTCCGACGTGACCGGGACCGGCGCCCAGTACCGGTTCGGCATCCTCCCGATCCAGCGGAACGACTTCTTCCTGATCCCGATCAACCCGTTCCCTGTGCCGAGCCAGGAAACCGAGTACATGACCGGCAACCCGGGGATCCAGTGGGGCGACAGCTACTCGCAGACCTACAGCAACATGGCCGGCGGCCAGTCCGACGACTTCCGCACCTTCCACGCGGGCGAGCAGACGACGGAGAACTGGAACGCCTATCCGCTGCACGAGGGCTACAACGTCAACCTGGCCGGCCCGGCGAACCTGTCGCCCACGCTGCCGTCGGCGTCCCGTACCGGCGACACGCTGACCCTGGACGTGACCCCGTTCAGTGACAGCACCCCCGGCCACGGCGGGAACGGCGGGTTCATCGGCGGCCAGTTCGGCCCCGTCGACCACATCACCGGGCACTACCTGATCGCCGAGAACGGCAAGACGATCGCCGCCGGGAACCCGTTGCAGAAGTTCGCCCAGATCGGCATCTCCGGTGAGTTCGACACGCACGTGACGCTGAGCCCGCACCCAGGGACGGTCCGGTTCGTCCTCGACTCGGGCGGCTCCGGCAAGATCTTCGCCCTGTCCACGTCGAGCCAGACGGTGTGGACCTGGCGGTCGGCCCACGAGGCGGGCGGCACGCTGCCGGCCGGGTGGACCTGCACGGCCGGCTTCCTGGGACAGATCCACCCCTCGCACTCCTGTGCGGTGGAGCCGATGATGACGCTGGGGTATGCGGTGGCGGGGCTGTCGCTGGCCGGGTCGGCGCCGGCGGGTGCGCAGGTGGTGCACGTGACCGCGGGGCATTTGCAGTTGGCGAACGCGGTGGCGGTGACGGGGGCGAAGGTGGCGGTGTCTTTCGATGGCGGGAAGAGCTGGCATCAGGCGGCGGTGACCGGTTCGGCCGGTAGTTATACGGCGTCGTTCACCGCTGCTGCGGGTGTCAAGGTGTCGCTGCGCACCAGTGCCGCCGATGCGGCGGGCGGGACGATCACCGAGACCCTGATCAACGCCTACCAGGTCGCGTCATGACCAGCCGGGCAGCGGCCTGCGCCGGCCGGCGCGGCGCGGCCTGCCGTGGATCCGCGGACAGTACATCCCGATCAGCAGACCAGGGAGCAGCCAGATGAGGATCAGCAGGATTGCCATCGCGGCCGGTGCCGCGCTGACGGCGGCCGGCACGCTCACCGCGGCGGTCCCGGCCGCCGCGGCACCGGCGCCGTCGATGCGCCGGGCATGCCCGGTCGTGCGCCCCAATACCCCGCGCTGCCTGACGCTGTACGCGCCGCAGGCCGCGGTGAACCAGGCGCTCGCGGAGAAGGCGGCGGGCAAGCGGGTCCCGGCCGCCCTGACCACCCCGAAAGGGGTAGGCGCCAGCACCATCGAGGCGGCGTACAAGCTGCCGGTGACCAAGGGCGGCGCGGGCCAGACGGTGGCGATCGTGGATGCCTTCAGCACCCCGCACCTGGCCTCTGACCTGGCGGTGTACCGCAAGCAGTACGGGCTGCCGCCGTGCCCGGCCGCCAGCGGGTGCCTGCGGATCGTCAACCAGCAGGGCAAGCCCTCGCCGTTGCCCAGGCCCGACCCGACCGGGTGGGGGGTCGAGGAGACCCTGGACGTGTCGATGGTCTCCGCCGCATGCCCGCTCTGCAAGATCATCGTGGTGGAGGCCCTCCAGCCGACGTTCGGCGACCTCGCCACGGCCGAGGACACCGCCGTCAGCATGGGCGCACAGGTCGTCTCCAACTCCTACGGCGCCAGGGAGGACGGGTTCACCCAGGCGGAGGCGAAGCACTACATCCACCCGGGTCATGTGATCGTCGCCTCGTCCGGGGACTTCGGGTACACCGCGGCGCAGTTCCCGGCGAACCTGGCCAGCGTGACCGCGGCCGGTGGCACCAAGCTGGTCAGGTCCTCCCGCGCGCGGGGCTGGAAGGAAACGGTGTGGAACGACAACGGCGGCGCCTCGGGCAGCGGCTGCTCGGCCTACGTGGCCAAGCCGGGCTGGCAGCATGACTCGCACTGCCCCGGACGCACCTCGGCCGACGTGGCCGCGGTCGCCACGAACGTCGCCATCTACGACAGCTCGCTGCCCAAGGGGATCGGCCCCTGGCTCACCGTCGAGGGGACCAGTGCCTCCTCCCCGCTGATCGCCGGTGTTTACGGCCTGGCCGGCAACGCGTCCACCGTCCAGCCGGGATTCGAGTACGCCCATGCCAGCGCGCTGTTCGACGTCACCCAGGGGAACAACGACTGGTTCAACCTCGGGTCAGGCGCCTCGTGCGGGTTCGACTACCTGTGCGTGGCCAAGAAGGGCTACGACGCCCCGACCGGGCTGGGCACCCCGGACGGCACCGGCGCCTTCTAAGCGCGTACCGCCCGGCGTGCTGGGCACGCCAGCCCTCCGCGCCGGGCGGTAACCAGCCGCTGTTACAGGTGCTTGCCTCCAGCCGCAGCGGGCTCCTGCGCCGCCTGCATTGCCGGTGCCCGGTCCCTCGCCGGGTAGTTCGGCGGCTCACCCTGGTGCCGGGTTTGCGGATACGTCCGTGACTTTCACCACCGAGGCAGCTCCGGGGATGCGCTCGGCGATCATCGTGGCCGTCAAGCCCGTCGCCGCCTGACGACGCCATCGCCCGGGTCCAACGTTAGGTCAGGCTCGGTCGGCTGCCGGGTAAGGCAAATCGGGGGCGGAGTCGCGGGCGGCCTGGCATACGGTGCAGCGGATGGTGCGGGCTGGTGGTTCGATGGCCACGACGCGGTTGATGACCATGGTACGGGTCAGCCAGCGGGGTGTGACGTGGGCGTGCGTGGAGCAGACCGCGGCGCCGCAGTCGGCGCAGATGGCGACGGCCTCGGCGGGGTGGCCGAGGGCGGTGCAGTCGAAGCAGTTCATCAGGTGGCCTCCTGCTCGGCGGGGTAGTAGCGGCGGCGGGCCCACAGTGAGATGTAGACCAACGCGACCATCACGGGGACCTCGATGAGCGGGCCGACCACGCCGGCCAGGGCCTGCCCGCTGGTCACCCCGAACACGCCGATGGCGACGGCGATGGCCAGTTCGAAGTCGTTGCTGGCTGCGGAGAACGACAGGGCGGCGGTCCGCCGATAGGTCAGGCGGAGGCGGCGGCTGATCGCGAAGGCGCCGCCCCACATGATCGCGAAGTAGGCCAGCAGGGGCAGCGCGATCCGGGCGATGTCCAGCGGCTGGGAGGTGATCTTCTTGCCCTGCAGGGCGAACAGGATCACCACGGTGAACAGCAGACCGTACAGGGCGACGGGTGCGATCCTGGGCAGGAACCTGGTCTCGTACCAGTCCCGGCCGCGGGCCCGTTCCCCGAGGGTGCGGGTGAGGTACCCAGCGGCCAGCGGGATGCCGAGGAACACCGCCACCGTGGCGGCGATCTCGGCGATGGAGACGTGCAGGCTGGTGGTGTGCAGGCCCAGCCAGCCGGGCAGCACCTGTAGGTAGAAGAACGCCAGCGCGGCGTACAGCAGGACCTGGAAGACCGCATTCAGCGCGACCAGGACGGTGGCCATCTCCCGGTCCCCGGCCGCCAGGTCGGTCCAGATCAGCACCATGGCGATGCACCGCGCCAGCCCGACCAGGATGACCCCGGTCCGGTAGGCAGGCTGGTTCGCCAGAAACAGCCAGGCCAGCGCGAACATCACCGCCGGGCCGACCACCCAGTTCAGCAGCAGCGAGACGGTCATCATCCGCCGATCCGCGGTGATCTGCCCGATCTGGTTGTAGCGGACCTTTGCCAGTACCGGGTACATCATCAGCAACAGCCCCAGCGCGATCGGCAGGCTGGTGCCATGGATCGCCACCTGGTTCAGGGCGCCGTTCAGGCCCGGGATCAGGCGGCCCAGCAGCAGCCCGGCGGCCATGGCCACGCCGATCCACACCGGCAAGAACCTGTCCAGCATGCTCAGCCGGGAAACCACCGCCTGGTGACCGCCCGGCGCTGCGGTTCCCGGTGCCCCGCCAGGCTTGGTGACCGTCATCGCGGCACCTCCGTATCGCACAAAGCCCGTCCCGCCTGCGCGGCCGTGACCTGCGCCCCGGGCAGTGGCACACCAGCTGCCGACGCCTGGGCCCACAGTGCCGCGAACCCCGCGCCGTCCAGGCGGTAGTCCACCCAGCGGCCCCGCTTCGACGCGGTCACCAGGCCCGCCTCGCGCAGCACCCGCAGGTGGTAAGACAGCAGGTTGGGCGCCACCGGCACCTGCTCTTGCAGGTCACACACGCACCGGCCGCCGCCGGCCAGCACACCGATCAGGCGAACACGCACCGGGTCGGCCAGCGCTGCGAACCCGGCCGTCAGTTCAACCGAGGTCGAATCAACAACCGTTGAACTATCCACACTTCGATCTTGCGGCCACCGCAACCGGGCGGGCAGGGCTCCTTGGTCACCTTAGGCCGGGCCGTTCGTCCCATCCCAGGGTTGGGCGGGACACCCCTGCCGACGCAGGCGAACCGTAACAATCAAGACATCCAGGTTCCCCGGGGGCGTCGGTCAAATGGCATCCGCCTTCGACGGCCATCCAGACCAGCGTGAGCCACGACAAGATCCGGGCGATTCGCGCCAGCCGCAGCCAGTCTGCTGCCCGGCGCGCTTGGGCCGTCCGCTGTCCCCCGGGATGGCGCGCCACGTCAAACCTGTCAGGGCGATGCGGTCCCGATGAGCGCGGCGAGGCTGGCCAGTGCCTGGGTGCTGGCCCGGTAGTAGACCCACACGCCGCGCTTGTCCCGCTCCAGCAGGCCCGCTTCGTGCAGCACCTTCAGGTGGTGGCTGATCGTCGGCTGGGTCAGGTTGAAGGCGTCGTTCAGGTCGCAGGCGCATGCCTCGCCGCCGGGGTGGGAGGCCACCAGCGACATCAGCCGCAGCCGTACCGGGTCGGCGAGTGCCTTCAGCAGCGGCGCGACCTGGCCGGCCTGTGCCTGGGACATCGGCTCGGCCGACAGCGGCGGGCAGCAGGCCGCCGTCCCGGCCGGGTCCAGCAGCGGCAAAGACTTCGACATACGTCTATATTGACAGCTATCGATGCCTGTGGCAAGCTCAGGAACACAAGACATAGACGCTTATCTAAGTCTGAGGCCCGGAGGTTCCCATGACCAGCCGCGTACAGCTCGCGCTGAACGTCAGCGACATCGACCAGGCAGTCGCCTTCTACGCCAAGCTGTTCGGCACCGGCCCGGCCAAACGGCGCCCCGGGTATGCCAACTTCGCCGTCGCTGACCCGCCGCTGAAGCTGGTCCTGCTGGAAAACCCCGGCCAGGGCGGCAGCCTCAATCACCTCGGCGTCGAGGTCCCCGACACGAGCACCGTCGGGGCTGAGCAGGCGCGCCTGGCCGGGGCGGGCCTGGCGTCCTCCGCTCAGGCCGAAACCACCTGCTGTTACGCCGCGCAGGACAAGTTCTGGGTCCAGGGCGCCCCCGACGGCGAGGCCTGGGAGATCTACACCGTGCTGGCCGACAGCCCCACCTTCTACGCCGAAGGTCACGGGGAGGGATGCTGCGGCGGCACCGGCCAGCGCGGCGAGCCGGCAGCCGCCCACGACGCCCCCTGCTGCTGACCGGGCCGCAGGGCTGTCACCACCCGTAATCCATGCGTAAGGAACGAGATCATGTCATCGGTCACTGATGTGGTGGTCATCGGCGCTGGCCAGTCCGGGCTTGCCGCCGCCCGCGCCCTGCAGGCGCGCGGCATCAGCCCGGTAGTGCTGGAGGCCGGGGATCGTGCGGCGGGATCATGGCCGTGCTACTACGACAGCCTGAAGGCGTTTTCGCCTGCAGGATTCAATGCCATGCCCGGGATGCCCTTCCCTGGCGCCCCAGATCGCTATCCGGCTCGTGACGAGGTAGCCGATTACCTTGACAAATACGCAGCCGCGCTCGGCGTGGAGATCCATACCGGCACCCGGGTGGCGACTGTCGGAAAGGAAGACGGTGAGTTCGTGGTCGTGACGGCTGACGGGCGGCACCTCCGGGCGGCGGGGATAGTCGCGGCCAGTGGCTCGTTCGCCACTCCTTATCGCCCTGCCTTCCTAGGTCAGGAGAGCTTCACCGGCGAACTCGCCCATGTCGCCGATTACCGGAACCCCGCTCCCTACGCCGGGAAGCGGGTCGTTGTGGTCGGTGCCGGCGATTCCGCCGCCCAGGTGGCCAACGAGCTGGCGCCCCTGGCAAAGGTCACGGTTGCTGCGCGGCACCCGCTCCGGTTCATTCCACAGCGGATTGGCGGGAAGGATGTGCACTACTGGCTGGGAGAGACGGGGTTCGACTCGCTGCCCGCCGAGTGGCTGGACAAGATCACTGGAGGGAGCGTGATCACCGACAGCGTGGGCTTCCAGCAGACCCTCGCTGACGGCTTGCTCGACGTTCGCCGGATGTTCGCCGGTCTTGACGGCGATCACGTCGTCTGGAATCAGCATGAGCGCGAGCGGGTCGATGCGGTCGTCCTAGCCACCGGTTACCGCCCCAGCCTCGGCTACCTCCGCGAACTCGGCGCCCTGGATCCAGGTGGCGCACCGCTGCACGCAGGCGGGATATCGACCACCCACCTGGGGCTGGTCTACCTCGGCTTGGAATACCAGCGTTCCTTCGCCTCGAACACTCTCCGCGGGGTCAGCGCTGACGCCTCCGCTGTTATCGCCCCGCTGGTGGCGTGGGTCCGCAACGCCCCCCGCACTATCGGTCTCACCAGCCCGCGGATACACGCCTGGACCTCCGCCTCGGCGGCGCAAGCACTGCTGGTGGGAAGATCGGTCAGCTAACTGGCGCTGTCAGCAGGGATGCCATGCGTTCCAGTGCGGCGGGCACCAGCCGGTAGTAGACCCAGGTGCCGCGGCGCTGGCTGGTGATGATCCCGGCTTCGCGCAGCACCTTCAGGTGGTGGCTGATGGTGGGCTGGGTCAGGTCGAACGCGGTGGTCAGGTCACAGACGCACACCTCGCCGCCTTGATGGGCGCCGATCAGCGACAGCAGCCGCAGCCGGACCGGGTCGCCGAGGGCCTTGAACACCTGCGCCAGCCCTGCCGCCGCGGTCTCGCTGAGCGGCTCGCGGACCAGCGGGACCGAGCACTCCGCGGCACCCGCCGGGGCCGGTGGGAGGAGGTCCAGAGTGCCCCGGTCTGGGTGCGTAGACATTCTTCTATCTTGACGGGCATCTATTCAGCCTGGCAAGCTGAGGCTGTCTGCATCGACATCTATCAATGAAGAGGGCCAATGGGACCGAGCGCCGGGTGGCAGGAGAGCCGGGCAGGTGGCGGCGCGGTGCGGGCCCGGGGCGGGGACCGGCGGTGAACCAGACCGCGTTGTGGCGGCGGCTGCTGGCGGAGTTCCTGGGCAGCGCGTTCCTGGCCGCCATCGTGATCGGGTCCGGGATCGCCGCACAGCGGCTGTCACCCGGTCAGACAGGGCTGCAACTGTTCGAGAACGCGGCCGCGACGGCGGCCGGGCTGTTCGCGATCATCTTGATGTTCGGGCCGGTGTCCGGCGGCCATTTCAACCCGGTGGTGTCGTTCGCCGACGCGGTGTTCGGCGGGCTGTCGTGGCGGGACGCCGCCTGCTACCTGCCGGTGCAGGTGGCCGGGTGCATCGGCGGCGCGGTGCTGGCGAACCTGATGTTCGCCCAGGCGGCGCTCAGCATCTCTGCCAAGCACCGGGCCACCCCGGCGCACTTCCTGTCCGAGATCATCGCCACCCTCGGGCTGATCGTGGTGATCTTCGCGCTGGCCCGGTCCGGGCGCAACCACTACGCCCCGGCGGCCGTCGGCGCCTACATCGGCGCGGCGTACTTCTTCACCTCCTCCACCAGCTTCGCCAACCCCGCGATCACCATCGGCCGGATGTTCTCCGACACCTTCGCCGGCATCGCCCCATCGTCGGTGCCAGCGTTCATCGCCGCCCAGATCATCGGCGGCGCCCTGGCCGTGCTGGTGATCCGGGCGCTCTACCCCCGCCTCACCCCGGCCGACGCGGCCGACATCATCGTCCCCCACCACGAGGACGAAGCCGGGCCAGCCGCCCGACGAGCTGTCGGCGACGGGGCATCTGTCCCGCCGAACCCGCCCCGGTAAGTCACTACGAGGGAGCCTGCCATGCACCTGATCATGATCGGCGGCAGCGACGCCGGGATCAGCGCCGCGCTGCGTGCCCGCGAACTGGACCCGGGCGCGGAGGTGACGGTGGTTGCCGCGGACGCCTACCCGAACTTCTCCATCTGCGGCATCCCCTACTACGTCTCCGGCGAGGTCACGCACTGGCGCAACCTCGCCCACCGCACCGCCGCGGACCTGGAAGCCACCGGGATGCGGCTGCGGCTGGACACCACCGCACGGCGCATCGATCCCGCCGCCCGCAAGCTCGCCGCCACTGCTCCCAATGGCGGGGAGGAGGTGCTCGGCTACGACAGGCTGATCGTCGGCACCGGCGCGGTGCCCATCCGCCCCCCGATCGGCGGCCTGGCCGGCCCCGGCGCCCTGGGCCCCGGCGACGGGGTGCACCTGCTGCACTCCATGGCAGACACCTTCGCGGTGATGCACACCCTGGAAACCACCGCCCCGGCCACCGTGGTGATCGTCGGCGCCGGGTACATCGGCCTGGAAATGGCCGACGCCCTGACCGTCCGGGGCCTGCAGGTCATCCAGATGGAACAGCTCCCCGAAGTCCTGCCCACCGTCGATGCGGAACTCGGCGCCCTGGTCCGGGCCGAACTGGTGGCACGCGGCGTCGAAGTCCTCACCGGTACCGCCGTCCGGCAGCTCACCCGCGCCGCCCCGGGCGAGGGCGGGCGGCTGCGGGTCGACGCCGAGGCCACCGACGGCACAGCGGTCTCCCGGCTGGCGGACATGGTCCTGGTCGTCGCCGGCGTCCGGCCCGACACCGGCCTGGCCGCCGGCGCGGGCGCCACCCTGGGGTTCAAGAACGCGATCGCCGTGGACCGGCAGATGCGCACCAGCCTGCCGGACGTGTTCGCCGCCGGGGACTGTGTCATCACCCACCACCGGCTGCTCGGCGAGACCTACCTGCCGCTGGGCACCACCGCCCACAAACAGGGCCGCGTCGCCGGCGAGAACGCCCTCGGCGGCCACCGGGAGTTCGCCGGCAGCCTCGGCACCCAGGTCGTCAAGATCTTCGACCAGGCCGCCGCCCGCACCGGCCTGCGCCACCACGAAGCCGCCGCCGCCGGGTTCGACCCGGTCACCGTGCAATCCCACGCCGACGACCACAAGGCCTACTACCCCGGCAGCCACCGCATCACCATGCGCGTCACCGGCGACCGCGCCACCGGCCGCCTCCTGGGCATGCAGCTGTTCGGGCACAAGAACGCCGAAATCGCCAAACGCGTCGACATCGCCGCCGCCGCCATCTTCCACGGCATGACCATCGACGCCGTCAGCGACCTCGACCTGTCCTACACCCCGCCGCTGGGCAGCCCCTGGGAAGCCGTCCAGATGGGCGCACAGGCCTGGGTCCGCGAAACCCGGCGGTGCTGACCGCGCTCCGGATCTTCGAGCAGAGGAACAGTTATGTCAGGGCACAGCAGAAGGCCCGGCCCCCGGCCACGCCACACCAGGCACCCCGCCGTCGGGGCAGCCGCCGCCGCGATCATCGTCCTCGCCCTTGCCGCGTGCGGCAGTACGGCCACCACGCCTGCCACGAGCATCGCGGCTACGGCCATCCCCAGCGGCGGGCCGGGCATCCTGACCGGAGCGGGTTCGACGTACGTCGCGCCGTTCTTCGCCCTGGCCTTCGCCAAATACCATCAGCAGCACCCCGCGGTCACCGTGAACTATTCCCCCGTGGGCAGCAGCGCGGGGATCGCCGCGATCAGCGCCCGCCAGGTGAACTTCGGCGCCTCCGATGTGCCCATGAACACCAGCGAGCTAGCCGCCGCCAAAGCAGGCCCCATCACCCAGGTGCCCGACGCCCTAGGCGCCGAAGGCGTGACCTACAACCTGAGCCTCCCGGCGGGCGCCCGGTTGCACCTGACCGGCCCGGTGATCGCCCGCATCTTCCTCGGCCAGATCACCCGCTGGGACGACCCGGCCATCACCGCCCTCAACCCGGGCATCAGCCTCCCGCCCGCGGCGATCACCGTCGTGCACCGCTCCGATGGCAGCGGCACCACCTACATCTTCAGCAACTACCTCTCCAGCGTCGACCCCACCTGGGCCGCCAAGGTCGGCACCGGCAAGACGCTGAGCTGGCCGGTCGGAGAGGGAGCCGAAGGCAACGGCAGTGTGACCTCCACCGTGTTCCGCACCCCCTTCTCCATCGGATACATCGAACAGGCTTACTCCCAGGGCCTGCTCTTGCCGCTCGCCGCCATCCGCAACCAGGCCGGGAACTACGTCCTCCCATCCACCCAGACCATCGCCGCCGCCGCCGCCCAGAAACCGCACATCACGCCAACCAACTTCTCCATCGTCAACCAGCCCGGCGCCAGCAGCTACCCCATCAGCGGCTACAGCTGGGCGCTGATCTACACCCACCAGCCAGACCAGAGCCGCGGGCAGGAACTGGTCAACATGCTCGACTGGCTCACCCACACCGGCCAGGCCTACGCCGCCGCGAACCTCTACGTCCCCCTGCCAGCCCAGGTCCGGCAACTCGCCCACACCATGCTCCAGCAGATCACCGGGCCCAGCGGAGCCCACCTCCTAGGCTGACGGCCTCATGTCCGTCGCGGCCCTGGTGCCAATGGTCATCCTGCCGGGCAGGCTGGCCGGCACCCGCTCCTGGTGTCACGCGAAATGACTGCCATGCCCCGCAACAATGGCGCCCGGGCGACTGCCCGGAGCCGGGGCAAGCCTGCCGCGGCTGTGCTCGCGGACCGGCTGGCCGCCGCCCTGGTCCATCATGAGCCTGGCTGGCGGCTGCCCCGGCTCACCACATTGGCCAGGCAGTACAACGTCAGCTCCTCAGAGATCGACGCGGCTATCGACGACCTAGCCACCCGTCACCTGGTACGCCGGCTCCCGGACGGGCAGGTGTACCGCGCCAGTCCCGCCGAGTACTGGGTGCCCCTTGAAGGGATCACCGGGCTCGCCTCCCGCGTCCACCCGATCGGAGGGCAACTCGTCTGCGTGAGCAGTCACACAGCCATGCGCCGGCCCCCTGAAGACATCGGCCGGGCGCTCGGCGCGGCTCCCAGTGGCCCGGTTCTCAGCATCCGGTGTGTCTGGACGGTAGGCGGGGAGCCCGCCGCGCTTGCCTCTAGCTACGTGTCTGAGGATGTCGCCGCAAAGCTGGGAGCCCTCCCGGTCACCAAGCCCGGCGACGACGACGCCGCGCAGGAATGCCGGGAGCAGACTCGCGCGGGCTCACCACTGGCGTTCCCCTTCCCGTGGCCGCCTGGGGAGACGGCACGTCCATGGCCAGCCGCGGTACAGATCGAGATGTGCCTGCCACCCCCTGCCGCGGCGAGAACGCTGCGGGTGGTCGCAGGTCAGCCAGTGGCCACGGTGACCCTGAGCTTCCCCGGCCTCACCTCCGGAACGGTCGCGCTGACCATAGCGATGCTGCGCCCAGAGTTCTTTCGGATCGTCGTCGAAGCCCCTCCACCTACATCATTTCAGCCTTCATTGACGACTTCGTAGGTGACTGAGGGTACGTCACTGGTCGTGAGGAGCGCTGAGCCGGACTGGCGCTTCGGCAGCCACGTCGCCAACCCGCTTTAGCGGACAAGCTCGGCCACGACATCACCGCCAGCGGCCAGACCGTGTGGGCCGAATCCGCCTGGACAGAGTCGCCACATGACCAGTGCCATGAATTGGAACATACTGCTGCCCGCGCCCCGGCTTCTGGTCACAGATCAGGAGCCAGTGCCCGGGGCCGTAGGGGCAGACCCTGCGAGGTAGACCACCCGGCGGGCGATGTTGACCGCATGGTCACCAAGACGCTCGTACAGGCGGGCCACCAGCGTCATCTCCATCGTCACCGGCAGCGTCATCCGTCCCGAGGCAAGTTCCGCGATCAAGCTGGCGTGCAGGTCGTCCATCTCGACGTCCCGCTCGTCCAGCGCGAATGCGGCGGAACGGTCCCGCTTGTACCAGGCGTCCGCCGCCTGGCGCCACATGTTGGATGCGAGGTCCCCCATCCGGCCGGTGAGCCCCCGGCTGCGCGGCGAGAGGTCCTCGCTGAGAAGATGGTCAGCCTTCCGGGCGATCTCTACCACGAGGTCGTGGGACCGTTCGAGTTCGGGCACGATGCGCAGCACGGAGAGCAGAAAGCGCAGATCTGAGGCGACCGGTGCCTGCAGCAGGATCTCTCGGTTCACGAGTTCGTCGGTCTCGGTGTAGAGGGCGTCGATCACCTGGTCGCGTTCGGCCAGCACCTGAGCCGCCTCGTTGTTGCCACTCAGGAGCGCCTGGGTCGCCGTGGGCAGATCTTCGGCAACCATGGCGAACAGCTCGATGACCTTGCCTTCGATGGCCTCAAGCTCGCGCTGGAATTCCTGCCGATGCTCACCCATGGATAAAAGACTAGTGGAGGCAACCCGCGCACCCAAGCGGGCTGATAGCTACTTGCGAGCGTGTGCCAAAATGGAACGGGTTGTTTTACCTGGCGATTTTGACTGCTGGCCAGGCCGCACCGGAAGCCTTGGTGAAATAAAACCAAATTACAGATGACACGTAAGTGAACATTTATCAAAATACCCTTGGCTGACCCCGGGCCGGACGGCAATAATTACGGATTGTTGAAAGAGCACCGTCCGCGCTGGTAGTCCCGGTATGCACCCGACGAAGTTGCCGCATGGGGGAGAAGCATGAGAGCAGTGGCAGCCCTCGGGCCGCCCAGGCCGCGGGTGCTGCGCGACTGCGGCATCGAGGTGGCAATCCCCAGGTCAGGCACATGTACTGTAGGTCCGGGTTCCATCACCCCAACGCCATGACCGGCCGGGAAATGATGGAGCACACGGGCCTGACCTCCGGCCTCGAGGCGGTCGGCGAGGTCTTCAGATCGACCGCTAACATCGTCTGCGGCCAGGCCGGAATCGCCTGTACGCCATCAAGGCCATCCTCCTCGCAATACTCGGCCGGTAGTTGAGAAGGGATATCAAAACATGCAACGTGTGCGCACTCATAGCGCCGTGATGGCGGGTGCCGCCCTCACCGCAATGGCTTTGGCACTGGCCGCCTGCAGTTCATCGAGCAGTACCGGCGGCGGAGGCTCGTCGTCGAGCAGCCTGAGCGGCACGCTCAACGCGAGCGGATCAACGCTCCAGTTGCCCTACGAGCAGGCGGCCATCCAGGCGTTCAAGACGATCCAGCCCGGCATGACGGTCAACTACGGCGGCGGCGGCTCGGGCAAGGGGCGCTCGGACCTGGCCGCGGGCGTCGTCCAGTTCGCCGGCTCGGACTCGCCGATCCCCTCCGACGAGATGGCGAACTTCAAGGGCAAGACGGTGCTGTACTTTCCCATTCTCCTCAGCCCGATCACGGTGTCGTACAACCTGTCGGGTGTCAGCAACCTGAAGCTGGACCCGACGGTCATCGCGGACATCTTCCAGGCCAAGATCAAGACCTGGGACGACCCGGCGATCAAGGCACTCAACCCGGGGGTCAAGCTGCCCAGTACCCCGATCAGCCTCGCCGTTCGCTCGGACTCCTCGGGCACGACGGCGAACTTCTCCCTGTTCCTCACGCTGGGCGCGCCAAGTGTCTGGAAGCTCGGCACTAGCTCGACCATCAACTGGCCGTCCGGCGCCCACGCCGGCAACGGCAACGGCGGGGTGGCGCAGATCATCAAGAGCACCCCCGGGGCCATCGGGTACGTGGACTACGCCGACGCCAAAGCGGCCGGGCTGAGCTACGCCTCGGTCAAGAACTCGGCCGGGAACTTCATCGCGCCCTCGACCACGTCGGCGTCGGCGGCCGGGACCACGGTGACCCTCGCGCCGGACCTTACATTCCACACCGCCTGGTCTTCGAACCCGCAGGCCTACCCGATCACGGCGCAGTCGTGGGTCCTGGTGTACCAGAAGCAGTCGAGCACGAACACCACGAAGATGCTCAAGGCCTACATCGGCTACCTGCTCGGTAGCGGCCAGCAACTGCTCTCCCCCCTGGGGTACGCGCCGCCGCCGTCCAACATCGACTCCAAGGCCAAGGCGCAGCTCAGCAAGATCGGGTCGTAGTGAGCACAGTGACACAAGCGGATCAGGCCGCCCCGGGCAGCGTCCCGGCCAGCGGCCTGACCGCGCGCCCGCGCCTGGGTGACCGCGGCTTCCGGTGGCTCGCGCTGGCGGCCGGCCTGCTGGTCCTGGTGATCCTGGTCCTGATCGCCATCTCCACCACCCAGCAGGCAGCCTCCTGGTTCAGCACCGAGGGCCTGGGCATCTTCGGGACCGTCTGGAACCCCGCGGCCAGCAAGTTCGGCGCGCTGCCCTTCCTCTACGGCACGGCCGTCACCGGCGTGATCGCGCTGGTGATGGCCGTCCCGGTCAGCATCGGCATCGCCCTGCTGCTGACCGAGGTGGTGCCGTACCGCGCCGCGCGGCCGATCGTGACCGTGATCGACCTGCTGGCCGTGGTCCCTTCGGTGGTCTGGGGCCTGTGGGGCATCCTGGTGTTCGCTCCCTGGATCCAGCACATCTACGCCTCGATCGGCTCGGCCGTCACCGGCATCCCGGTGCTCGGCTCGCTGTTCGGGCCGCCGACGAGCGGGGCCTCGTTCTTCACCGCCGGCATCATCCTTGCTTTCATGATCACGCCGATCGTGACCTCGCTGTCCCGCGAGGTCATCGCGACCGTGCCAGCGATCGACCGGGAAGGCGCGTACGCGCTGGGCGCCACCCGCCTGGAGATGATCCGCGGTGTCGTCTGGCCGCACAGCCAGGGCGGCGTGGTCGGGGCCGTGCTGCTGGGGCTGGGCCGGGCGATGGGCGAGACGATCGCGGTGGCGCTGGTCATCGGGTCGTCGCCCACGATCACCTCCCACCTGTTCTCGACCGGCTACAACATGCCCGCAGTCATCGCCAACCAGTTCGGCGAGGCCAGCGGCGTGTGGCGCTCCGGCCTGATGGGAATCGCCGTGATGCTTTTCGCTTTCACCATCATCGTCAACGTCGTTGCCCGCGCGATCGTGGAGCGCTCCGCGCGGCGGATGCGAGGTGCCTGATGGCTGTTGCAGCCGGGGGACAGAACGAACTGCGCGAGGCGGCGGGCTGGCGGCGCACCAAGAACCGCATCGCCACGATCTTGATGGTGCTCTCGTTCGTGGTCGTGATCATTCCGCTCGGGTTCGTCCTGTACACGGTGATCGCCAAGGGCGCCTCGATCATCAGCTGGCAGTTCCTGACCAGCCCGATCCCGCCTAGTGTGCTTCCCGCGGACGTGGGTGGCATGGGGCCGGCGGTGCTCGGCACGATCGAGATCACGGCCCTCGCCACGGTCATGGCCGTGCCACTGGGCGTGCTCGGGGCCATCTACCTCAACGAGTACGGCGGCGGCAACTGGCTGGCCCGGTTCATCGGCTTCATGGCCGACGTGATGACCGGCGTGCCCTCGATCGTGATGGGCCTGTTCATCTTCTCGATCTGGGTGCTGCACTTCGGTTTCTCCGGCCTGGCCGGTGCTTTCGCCCTTGGCTGCCTGATGCTGCCGATCGTGATCCGCTCTACCTACGAGATGCTCAGGCTGGTTCCGGACTCGCTGCGCGAGGGGAGCTACGCCCTGGGGGCCAGCAAGTCCCGCGTGACCGTCACCGTGGTGTTGCCGGCCGCGATCGGCGGGATCGTCAGCGGCGTCCTGCTCGCCGTGGCCCGGGCCGCGGGCGAGACGGCACCGCTGCTGTTCACCATCCTGACGGTCACCGAGGCCAACAGGAACGTGTTCAGCGGCGCCAACACCTCGCTGCCGTCGCAGATCTTCACGAACGCCTCGTCGCCCTACCCCGGCGCCCAGGCCCGCGGCTGGGGCGCAGCACTCACGCTCATCGCGATCGCGTTTATCCTCATGATTGTGGCCCGCTTCATCACGGCACGGTACGCCCGCTACCAGCACTAGGAACATCATGGAACACCCTGAGCAGGACATCGTCACCAGTCTCCAGGCGCCCGGGTCAGTGGCTCAGCCGCAGGCCCAGGCGGCGCCCCGGCCGCAGCCGCTGTCGGAGCCGGGGAGCACGGTCTTCGATGCCGACAAGGTGTCGTGCTTCTACGGCTCTTTCCGTGCCGTCACCGACGTCTCGCTGTCCGTCTACGAGAACGAGATCACGGCGTTCATCGGCCCGTCCGGGTGCGGCAAGACGACGGTGCTGCGGACGCTGAACCGGATGAACGACCTCGTGGTGGGGGCCCGCGTCGAGGGGGACGTGCGTTACCGCGGTGCCTCGCTGTACGGCAAGGATGTCTCCCCGATCGCGGTGCGCCGCCGCATCGGCATGGTCTTCCAGAAGCCGAACCCGTTCCCGAAGTCGATCTATGACAACGTCGCCTACGGACCGCGCATCAACGGCGAGCGCAACAAGAAGAAGCTGGACGAGATCGTCGAGCACTCGCTGCGCCAGGCCGCGCTCTGGGACGAGGTGAAGAACCGGCTGAAGGCATCGGGCCTGGGCTTGTCCGGTGGCCAGGCGCAGCGGCTGTGCATCGCCCGCACGCTCGCCGTCGAACCGGACGTGGTCCTCATGGACGAGCCCTGCTCGGCGCTCGACCCGATCGCGACGGCCGCCATCGAGGACCTGATGAAGGCCATCAAGTCGGAGTACACCATCGTCATCGTCACGCACAACATGCAGCAGGCCACCCGGGTCAGCGATCGCACCGCCTTCTTCTCCGTGCTCCGCAACGAAGAAAGCGACACCCGCACGGGCGTGCTCGTCGAGTACGGCCGGACCGAGCAGATCTTCCAGGACCCGCACGACAGTCGCACCGAGGCCTACGTCACCGGCCAGATGGGCTGAGCCGGCCGGCCGCCGGGGCCGGGCGAACCCGGCGGCTCACCGGCACCGTGCTACCCGGCGGCTTCGCCGGCCGCCACGCTGGCGTCTGCGTTGGGCGTGCGGTACCTCAGCCAGGAGAACAAGAGCACCAGCGGCAGGACGAGACCGCCGATGCCATAGAAGATGAACGCGCGCGGACCTTCGATGTGGTGGACCAGCCAGCCGAAGTTCTGGCCGAAGAAGCCGGTGATGAAGGTCAGCGGCAGGAAGACCGTCGCCAGGACCGTGAGCTGCTCGATGGTGGCGTTCTGCCGGACGCTGACCCTGGTCTGCTCGACCGAGAGCACCGCCATGTTGGCCTGCAGCACCGTGCCGAGCAGGTCGCGCTGCGCGGCCACCTCCTCCTCTACTTGGAGCAGGTGGTCCTGTATGTCGCGCAGGTACGGCCGCAGTTCGCGGGCCAGGGTGGTGCGCTTGACCGTGGCGACCACGGCGAGCAGCGGATGGACGGCACGGTAGAAGTTGGTCGCCTCGTGGCGCAGCGAGTAGATCCGCTCGGTGGGCGCGGCGCTGCCGGAGAACACGGTGGCCTCGACCTCGTCGATGTCGCGCTCGAGCCCGGCAACGACGGGCGCGTAGTCGTCGATGACCTCGTCCAGGATCGCCCAGAGCGCGGATGAGCTGCCCGCGGCCAGCAGTTTCGGCCGCCGCTCAAGCCGCTGCCTGGCGTCGCGCAGATCGCTCGCCACTCCCTGGCGCACGGTGATCACAAAGGTCGGTGCGATCAGGATGGCGATGTTGCCGAACTCGACCTCTTCCGCCTCCTCGTCATAGCGCGCGGTGCGCAGGACGACCAGTCGCAGGTCCCTGTCGTAGATTTCGATCTTCGGCCGCTGGTGAGAGTTCAGCGCGTCCTCCACCGCCAGCTCATGCAGCCCGAAGAGGAGGCGCACCTGATCCATTTCCGCTTCCCCGGGCTCGAACAAGCCGAGCCACACGAAGCCACCCTCGTCGCGCCGGGCCGCTGCTTCCTCCAGCGACACCGGGCCGTCGTCGCGCCGGAGGCCGTCCTTGTAGTGAGCACAGTCGACGATCATCTGGGCAACTCCTTGTCCAATTCGTCAGGAATGCGACGAGTCACACGGCACCGCCCAGGTATCCGCCTGATCCGGCTCGGCTATGAGGCCTGGCCTTCCCCGCGGATGACCACGACGGGGCAGGCTGCGTGATGTGTGACCTTGCTGCTCACCGAACCCATCAGCAGCGATGCGAACCCGCCGCTGCCACGAGACCCCACGACGACCAGGTCGGCGTCGTGCGAGGCCTTGATGAGTTCTTGCGCCGGATCACCCGTGGCCACGTTCACGGTGACCTGAGCCGCTGCTTTGTCGATTTCGTTCCAGGCATGTTCCACAATTTCCTCGATCGCCTTGCGCGCGACCTCGGGGTTATGACTGTCCTCAGGGTAGGCGTGCGCTCCCCAGTAAATCGCGGTGGCCGGGCGAACCGGGTCCGGCCGGACTGCCAGGACCGTCAGCGGGACATGCCGCCCGGCGGCTTCCCGCATCGCCCAGATAAGAGCACGGCGAGAATGGTCCGAGCCGTCCACGCCGACGACGATTCCAGGCATCTCTGCTCCTCAGATTCGCTTCTCAGATTCCCGATCCGTTCCAATCCTATCCTGATGGGAGTATCTTTTGAAGCGCAACCGAATAGCGCTGAGACTGCGGGTGGACAGCGGAACCTGGCTGCGCGAACAGCCGAGGGCGCAGCCAGGCAGTGAAGTCCTGATGAACCCTGCCGCGCGGACGTGCCGGGCGGCGCGGACTTGGTACCGCCGGGCATGTGGGCTGCGAGTCGTAGCGCTTACTGCACCGACCGGGCTCGAACGGTATAAATGGTATTTCCAGCGCTACGCCGCGCACTTGCCGGCGGTGCGGAAATCGTTTTTCCGGCCATTCTTGGCATAGCCGTTCCGCGCCCTGGTCTCAGGCCAGCCTGTCAAGCGTTCTGCTGGGCCCAGCGACGGCCTGAGGGAGGTCGCTGCCGGGCGGCAACTGCCGCCTTGGACGCTTCCAGTTTCTGCAGCAACGAGGTCAGCATCTGCACTTCCTCTGCCTCCCAGTCCGCCACGAAAAGGCCGAACCGCCATCGAGAAGGCCATGGTCAGCAGAAGTCGCACGTCAAGCTGGCGGTGGCGGTGGTGGCACTGGTGCTGGTCCTGTGGGCCACGGGATCCTCGATCCAGTTGCTGTGGATCACCCCGGTCATCATCTTCGTCGCCTGGATCGCTATCCAGCTCGGGCTGAGGTACCGCCATCGGCACCACGCCGCATAAAGCTGCCGCCGCAAGGCGGCGCCCGCCGCACGCCCTGACGACGGCATGTACGACAAGGGTGTCACGCGGCCGGACCGCATGGCCGGTCCATGATGCGGCCCAGGCCCAGGCCCTCGCCCGCCGGCGGCGCGGCCCGGCCGGTCCCGGCTTCTGCGTGGTAATTGCCGGGCAGACTTCCGGTGTCGGTGGCGGCGGCCGTATCTGGCTGGTATGCACACGTTGTGATGCCTGTCCCGGTCCTGGGCGATGAGTTCGCCGGCCCCTGGTACCGCGTCCGGTCCATCGTGACGCGGCGGGCCGTCGGCTCTGCCGAACACGACTTCCTCGACATCCTGCCCGCGGCGTCGGCCGCGGCTCGTGCCGGGCGGCCATTCGTAGCCGGCTGGCTGTGCCGTGCGGGCGGAGCGCCGCTGGAGTTCATCACCAACGCGGCCTTACCAGGACCGCAGGCGGGCGACGGCTGCGCCTTGCTCTTCCCGCCCGGGGCCCGGGGCGGGCCTGCCGCCCCCGGCTGGCTCACCGCGTGCGGGGCGCTGGTCTGGGCGCTCTGCCCGGGGCGCCAGGCGCTGCCGCTGCTTGACGGGCCCGCGCCCGTCGCCGGCCAGGAAACCGGGCCGCCGGGCCGGTTCGAGTCCGCGCTGGCCGCGGCCCGCGGCCTGCCCTTCGGCTGGCTCGTGGTGGCCGAGCCCACCGGCCTGCTCGACGCCGCGGAGGCCGGGCTGCGCGCCCAGGTCACGGTGTTGCGCCAGCATGAGGAGGAACGCCTCCGGTCCGGTACTGATAAGGCAACACGCAGGCTCGCGGAGCTGGACGCGTTCCGCGAGGCGGGCCTGTGGTCGGTGCGGGTGCTCGTCGGGGCCGCGGCCCCTGGCGAGCTTGCCCGGCTGGCGCCCGTGCTCACCGGGTCGGCCGACCTGGGTCACCATCCCTACCGGCTCGGCTCGGGCCTGGTGCCGCGGCCGTTCGCCGCTGCCCTGACGGCGAAGGACGTGGATCCGCGAGGCGGCGATGCCGAGGCGCCGTTCTTGGCCACCGCGGGTGTGCTGGCTGCGCTCGCCGGGCTGCCCCAGCGGGAGGTACCTGGGCTGCGGGTACTCGACGCCAGCCAGTTCGACGTGACCAGCGAGACCGGGACCGGCGCGGCTGGGACGGGCGCAGCAGGGACGGGCGAGGCTGGGACGGGCGAGGCCGGGACGGGCGCGGCTGGGACGGGCGAAGCAGGGACGGGCGCGGCCGGGATGGGCGCAGCCGGGAGCTGGGCCAGCCGGCGGCTGCGGCCGGCGCCGCGGCCGCGGCTGCCCGCGCGCCGGTCAGCCTGGGGGCGATCCTCGACGCGCAGGACCGGCCGGCCGGCGAGTTCCTGCTGCCGCTGCCGACCCTCAACAGGCACGCGCTGGTAACCGGAGCGACTGGCGCCGGCAAATCGCAAACGGTACGGCACCTGCTTGCCGAGCTGACCAGGGCCGGGCTGCCCTGGCTGGTCATCGAGCCGGTCAAGGCGGAGTACCCGGGGATGGCAGGACGGCTGGCCGGCCTTGGCCCGGCCGGTGCGGTGACCGTGCTGAACCCGGCGGAGCCGGGGGCGATCCCGGTGTCGGTCAACCCGCTGGCGCCGGAACGCGGGTACCCGGTGCAGGCGCACATCGACATGGTCCGCGCGCTGTTCCTCGCCGCATTCGACGCCGACGAGCCGTTCCCGCAGATCATCGCGCAGGCGTTACAGCGCGTCTACGAGGCGAACGGCTGGGATGTGGTGACCGGCGGCCCGCTGCCCGGCGCGCTGGCCGAGCCCGCCGTGCCCACGCTCGCGCAACTCCAGCGGGCCGCCCTGGAGGTTATCGGGGAGGTCGGGTACGGCCGCGAACTCCAGGCCGACGTGCGCGGCTTCGTGGACGTGCGGCTGCGCTCGCTGCGGATCGGCTCGGCCGGGCGGTTCTTCGAGGGCGGCCATCCCGCCGACGTCGCCGGGCTGCTGCGCCGCAACGTGGTGCTCTGCCTCGAAGACATCGCCAACGACGAGGACAAGGCCTTCCTCATGGGCACGCTGATCATCCGGGTCGTCGAGCACCTGCGGCTCGCGGCACGGGCCGGGCAGCCAGCGGGGCTGCGCCACGTCATCGTCATCGAGGAGGCCCACCGGCTGCTCCGGGCCCGGCGCGAGGGCCGGGCCAGCGCTCATGCGGTCGAGTTGTTCGCCGCGATGCTGGCCGAGATCCGCGCCTACGGCGAAGGGCTGGTGATCGCCGAGCAGATCCCCTCGAAGCTGGTCAGCGACGTGGTCAAGAACACCGCGCTCAAGGTGATGCACCGGCTCCCCGCCGCCGACGACCGGGACCTGGTCGGCGCCGCGATGAACCTCGACGACGGCCAGTCCCGCCAGGTGGTATCGCTGGAGCCCGGGGTGGCGGCGGTGTTCGCCGACGGCATGGACCGGCCGATCAGGATCCGGGTGCCGTTCGGCGGCGGCACCGAAGGCCCCGCCCCCGGCCCGGTGCCGCCCATGCTGGCGCGCCGCAGCGCCGCCTGCGGCCAGCGGTGTACCGGCGGGCGCGCGTGCACCCAGAGCGAGATGCGCGCCGCCGAGGTGCTGGCCACCCCCGGGTCACCGGACGACGCGTGGCTGCGGGTATGGGTGCAGGCCCTGGTGCTCGCGTTCCTCACCAACCGGGCCGTGCCCGCGGTGCCCGTCCCGCTGCGCACCCGGTGGGGCGAACTCGGCGCCCGTCTCCGCGAGTGCCTGCTGGCCACCGTGATCGACCAGGCGGTGGCGGTGCGGGCGCGGGCGCTGCGGCCCAGCTACGACCCGGCGCGCCTGGCGGCGAGCCTGGCCCAGGTCGCCGTGCGCGCCCTCGGTGCGGGCACCGGGCCGGGCGCCAGGCCCGGCGCCCGCCCCGGCCCGGGCTGGGTCATCCCGCAGGTGCGCTGGCTGCACGAGGTGGACCGGCTCTGGCCGCCCGGCGGCGGGGCGCCCGGCCCGGGCAGTTGCGCCCCGCCACTCGATTTCGACCTGCCCGGCCTCGCGGACTGGCCGGGTGCACGGGTGGGCCACCGGCTGCGGGCCCTGCGGCGGCACCCGCTGTCCATGGACCTTGCGGGGAATCGGCTGGCCGCCTGGACCGCCCTGCTCGGCGAGGACGACCAGCGCGCCTTCGGCCGCGACCTGGCCACCCTCGGCGTCGGGCTGCCTCCCGCGTCCCAGCTCGGCCATGTCGCCGCGCCGATGGGCGCCACGGCCTGGCTGGCCGTCGTACTGTCGTGGCCCGGCCGTCTCGTGGCGGCACACGACGGCCCGGCCGCCTGGTTCAGGGGTGACGCGCCGGGCGGGAAGCCCGGATAGCATCATCGGCCATGGGCAAGCTTCCGATGCGCGCGCGCCTGGCCACCACCCTGGGCGGCGCCGCCGGGACCATGTCACGGCTCGCCGGGCGTGGTGACGGGTCGGTGATCGGTGGCGTTATCGGGCTGCGCCTGGAGCCTGACCTGCTTGCCCTGCTGTCCGTCGGCCGCCAGATAGTGCTGGTCACCGGCACGAACGGGAAGACCACCACGACCCGGCTGATCACCGCCGCGCTCGGCGCGCTCGGGCAGGACGTCGCCTCCAACGCCTTCGGCGCGAACATGGAGGCGGGGCTCGCCGCGGCCTTGGGCAAGGCGCCCGACGCGCCGCTGGCCGTCCTGGAAGTGGACGAGCGCTGGCTGCCCGCGGTCATCAAGGCCACCAAGCCGCGCGTGGTCACGCTGCTGAACCTGAGCCGGGACCAGATGGACCGGGCGGCGGAGATCTGGCTGGTGGCGCGGCGGTGGCGCGAGGCGCTGGCGGCCGCGAAAGGCTGCTGGGTGGTGGCCAACGCCGATGACCCGCTGATCGCCTGGGCCGCGTCCAGCGCCGAGCATGTCATCTGGGTGGCCGCCGGCCAGCGCTGGCACGAGGACTCCTGGTGCTGCGCGGAGTGCGGGTCGCACCTGTTGCGGGACGAACTGGGCTGGCGCTGCGGCGAATGCGCGTTCCGGCGGCCGTCCACCCGGTGGGTGCTCGACGGCAACCGGGTCATCGACTCTGCGGGCCGCATCAGCGACCTGTCCCTGTCCCTGCCCGGCCGGGCCAACCGGTCCAACGCCGTGGTCGCGCTCGCGGTGAGCGAGGTGTTCGGCGTGGAAACCGCCCAGGCCCTGCCCCGGCTGCGCGACGTGGTCTCGGTGGCGGGCCGGTACACCCGGCTGGCCCGCCGCGGCCGCCAGGTCCGGCTGCTGCTCGCCAAGAACCCGGCAGGCTGGCTGGAGGCCTTTGACGTGCTTGAGCCGCCGCCTGGCCCGGTGCTGCTCGCGGTCAACGCCCAGGTACCGGACGGCAAGGACACCTCCTGGCTGTGGGACGTCGACTACCGGGTGCTCCGTGGCCGGCCGGTGTTCGTCTCCGGCGAGCGCAGGCTCGACCTGGCGGTCCGGCTGGAAGCGGACCTGGTGGCCTTCGAGCTGGTCGACGGGGTGGACGAGGCGGTAGACCAGGTCGAGGGGACGAGCCTGGACGTGATCGCCAACTACACGGCGTTCCAGCAGATCCGGGTCGCGCTCGGGCGGGCGGAATAGGAGGGCATCGTGACGGCCGAGGTTCCGCGGCGGCGCGGCGCGCATGAGCGCGGCGCGAGCACCCTGCGGCTGGTCTGGGTGTACCCGGACCTGCTCAGCACCTACGGGGACCGGGGCAACCTGCTGATCCTGCAGCGCCGCGCCCGGCTGCGCGGGATCGAGGCGGAGCAGGTGCTGGTCCATGCTGACCAGCCGGTGCCCCGGCAGGGCGACATCTACCTGCTCGGCGGCGGCGAGGACCTCCCGCAGGTCCTGGCGGCCCGGCGGCTGCGCGGTGACGGCGGCCTGCGGGCGGTGGCCGAGCGGGGCGCGGTGATCTTCGCTGTGTGCGCGGGCTATCAGTTGCTGGGCACCGAGTTCGGCGGCGAGGAGGGCCAGCCGGTCGCCGGCCTGGAGATCCTCGACATGCGCAGCGGCCGGGGGGAGCGCCGCGGCGTGGGGGAGATCCTGGCCGAGGTCAATCCGGCGCTCGGCCTGCCCCGGCTGACCGGGTTCGAGAACCACCAGGGCGTCACCCAGCGCGGGCCTGGCGTGGCGCCGCTGGCCAGTGTGCTCACCGGGGTGGGCAACGGCGACGGCACCGAAGGCGCCTGGGCGGGCCGGGTGCTCGGCACCTACCTGCACGGCCCCGTGCTGGTGCGCAACCCGGGTCTGGCCGACCTGCTGCTCAGCTTCGTCGCCGGGCGACTGCCCCCGCTCGCGGGCCGCGAGGAGCACTGGACCCAGCAACTGCGAGACCAGCGGCTCGCGGCCGTCACCGCCACCGCCGCCCCCTGAGCCGGGCCAGGACCCGCCCCCGTCGTCAGGCTGACCCGTACCGAGATCCGGCTTAGCACGCGCCCCGGGCGCGGGATAAGCCGGGAAGTGGGATCAGGGTTGCTGTGGTACCAGTCAGCCGGGTAGCACGTTCAGCCGGGGCTGACGCGCTTCAGCTGGGCCGAGATGTGTGGCTGCAGCGGCTGGCCGACCGCCGCCATGTCGAAGGCGTAAGCCAGGTCCGCGCCGACCATGCCGTAGAGCCGCCGGCCCGCGCGCACCTCCTTCGCGGATTCGGTGGACGCGACCAGGTCCGTGGCCATCTCGATCTTGGGGCCTGCCACTTCGCCCAGGTAGATCTCGACGATGCCGGTGGGGTGCGCGAGCACGACCTCGAGCCTGCGCTCCGGCCGCGGGCGCCAGAACCCGGTCTCCATCGCCAGCGGCCGCCCGGGCTTGCCCTCGGCGTCGAGCAGCCAGGTCCGGCTGACATAGCTCAGGTAGGGCTTGCCGTTGTGGCTGAAGGTGATCTCCTGGCCGAAGTGGAAGCTCTCGATTGTCGGATAGCCGCCGACACCCGCGCCCTCCCAGCGGCCGACCAGGAAGGCAAGCGGCGCCAGGTCCGGATGTGGCTCTCCGGCCTCGGGCAGGTATCCCCCTGCGTCAGCCACCGCTGCGCTCCCCGCCTCGGCCCGGCCTGCTGATCCGGAACAGCCGCAGCAGCACGACGAGCGCGGCCCCGGCCACCGCGGTGAAGGCCGCCGCCAGCAGCCCGCCGCTGAGCATCCCTTGCATGCACCGCAGTGTACGCAGCAGGCGGCAGGCCGGCCGGGACGCGCGTCCGCGGGGCCGGGCTCATTTCCGGACCCGGCCGGCACCGGTTAGTGTTCGCCCATGCCCGCACGCACTCTGGTCATCAAGGTCACCGCAGGCAAGGACGAGCCCGAGCGCAGCGGCCAGGCCCTGAACGTGGCCGCCACCGCGCTCGCCAGCGGGGCGGCGGTCTCGCTGTGGCTCACCGGAGAGTCCGCCTGGTTCGCGCTGCCCGGCCGGGCGGCGGAGGTGGCGCTCGACCACTCGCCGCCGTTCGAGGATCTGCTGGGGATCGTCCTGGCCGGGGGCCAGGTGACCCTGTGCACCCAGTGCGCCGCCCGGCGCGGCATCACCGAGGCGGACCTCATCGACGGCGTGCGGATCGCCGGGGCGGCGACGTTCGTCGCCGAGGTCATGGCTGACAGCACCCAGGCGCTCGTGTACTGACGGGCTCCCACACCAGCCCCTGGTCCGCTTCCCGGCTTATCCGCGCCCTGGGCGCGGGATAAGCCGGGTCTCCCGTACGGAGTAAGCCCGACCACGGCGGCCAGCCCTGGCCTGGGTTAACTCTGGGCCATCCAGTAGCAGTCGAACGCCTTGCCGCGGAAGATCTGGGTGGGCTGGTCGAGCACCGCTCCGCTGTTGTTCTCCGTGCTCACGCCGAAGGTGTCCCACCAGGGAGCGCGCAGCCCGGCCCGCTGCCCATGGGAGCTGGTGAGCACGACGTCGGTGAAGCTTTCCGCGCGGAAATTGGTCAGCGGCAGGATGGACGTCCCGCTGGAGGGGGCCTCGCTGATCACCTCTGCGCTGCTGCGCTGGCACAGCGACCCGGACGGGCAGGCCAGCGTGTGGGTGAAGTGCTCGCCGTTGGTGGTGTTGGTCAGGCTGAGCGTGAACTTGCCGGTGCCGGAGTTGTAGTAGGCGCTGGCCACGATCGAGTTGCCCGGCCGCAGGGTGATATTGGAATAGACCGGCGGAAGCGGAAACATTTCGTACCAGGCGGAATATACCGGCGTGGCTCCCTGGCAGGCGGCCAGAATCCCGTCCTGTTCTACGGTCCCGTTGCCCGCGCCGTCCAGGCCGACCCAATGCCCGGAAAAGCTGGATGGCGTGCTTGCGCAGTCAACATAGGGAACAAAAAAGGCAGCCCGGACATAACGGAACCTGACCCCGGGCCGCTGTGCCACGTAACCGCCCCAGTTCTGGGACACCACATTGATCGTCTTTCCGTAGAAGGCCTGCCGCGCCGCGGACCGGTTCCGTGGCACCGCCATCGGCCCGCCCGGCTTGATCTGGGCCAGCCTGCCTGCTCGCGGGGCTGCCGGTGCCGCCAAGGCGGCGGAACCGGTGGCGTATCCGCTGGCCAGGACGGTGATGGTGGCCAGGCTTGCGGCACCGGCGGCGGTGGCGGCGGCTCTGCCGAACTTCCTCATGCTTATATAGGTCCTTTCCCCGTGGTATCAGCGCCGGCCGGGCCGGCCGGGCATACCGCCCGAATTCGCTGGGCTAACGAAATTCCAATGCCAGGGGGAGACATTACGCCGGACCTTGCCATGGGGCCAGGAAATGCGTGGGATTACCTTGCGCCCAAAGCAGCGTAATGAATGAATTTAGGTGACACCGCAATATTTCGGCGCGGGCTGCGCGGGGAGACAGGCGAGCGGGAAAGCCTGGGCGCAATATGGCGCCTGGTACCAGAAAGGGAAATCCCCGGGCGGCTCCCGTGCCCGGCTTCGCATGCCCGCTCGTCCCGCCAGGGCATCAGGAGGCGCCGTGGCGGAAGGTTCCGCGGGATGCGAGGCTGAGCCACGGGGACCGGCTGGACTAGGCCGGTCAGCCCGGGGGCCCGGTGTCTGCCGTGTATTCGCCGGCCGCCGCCATATGGCACGCGCACCAGCCATCTGGGCTGGCCCGCGACGGCCGAAGATCGTACTGAGCGCCGGTGCCATGGGGCACCCACCGCCAGCACGCCCGGCGGGACGGCGGCTAGCTGACAGCCACCTCGCGAGTCCTACTGCTATGCATGCTGTTGGACCACCTCCTTTCCCGCGTAGACCGGAGGTTACGTCAGTGCGGCCTGCGCGGGCAAGAGGGTTATCGCGCCGCGGCCGCCCGCCGGGGTCCCACGGGTGCCCGCGCGCGGGCTACTCTCAGGCCATGACGCAGGCGTGGGACAAGACACTGCGGGCCCGTGGCTACCGCGTCACGCCACAGCGCCAGCTGGTCCTCGCGGCGGTCACCAAGCTGGAGCACGCCACGCCCGAGGAAATCTGGGCGGACGTACAGCAGACCGCAAGCGGCGTGAACATCTCCACCATCTACCGCGCACTTGAGCTGCTCGAACAGCTCGGCCTGGTGACCCACACCCACCTCGGGCACGGCGCGCCCCGGTACCACCTGGCCGCCGAGGCCGACCACGTGCACCTGGTCTGCGCCGAGTGCGGGCGGATCACCGAGGTCCCCCCGGAAGCGGTCGCGCCCCTGGTGTCCGCGCTGGAACGCAACCAGGGCTTCCAGACCGACGTCGGCCACCTGACCGTGTTCGGCCGGTGTGCGTCGTGCCGGGCGGATGCGCCTGCCGGCGGGCCCGGGCCCACCGCATAACCTGGGGGGATGGAGAGCCCGTTGCTCGCCCGGACCGGCGCGGTCCCGGCACAGGGAATCGACGCGGGGGTTGCCGCCCACTACGGGGACCCGTACGCGGAGCAGCGGGCGCTGGCCCGCGCGGCCGGCCTGGTGGACCGCTCCCACCGGCAGATCGTGCGGATCGCCGGCGAGGACCGGCTGTCCTGGCTGCACAGCCTGACCACTCAGGACCTGCAGCACCTGGAGCCGGGCGTCGCCGCGCAGGCGCTGGTGCTCAGCCCGCAGGGCCACATCGAGCACCACCTCACCCTGGCCGACGACGGGACCGCCATCTGGGCGCATGTCGAGCCGGGCACCGCCGGGCCGCTGCTGGCCTTCCTTGGCTCAATGCGGTTCCTGCTCCGGGTCGACCTCGCCGACGTGACCAGCGACTTCGCCGTGCTCACCCTGATGGGGCCGGAGCGGCCTGCCGCTGCGCCTGACGGCACGGTGGCGGCGATGCCGGACGCGTTCGGCATGGATGTGGTGGTGCCCAGGGACCGGCTGACGGAAATCACGGCGGCGGTGGCAGGCGGCGGGGCCAGGGTGGCCGGCCTCGCGGCCTACGAGGCGCTGCGGATCGCGGCGCACCGGCCGCGGTTCGGACTGGACACCGACCACAAGACGCTGCCGCATGAGGTCGGCTGGATAGAGACGGCCGTCCACCTGAACAAGGGCTGCTACCGCGGCCAGGAAACCGTGGCCCGGGTGCACAACCTCGGCCATCCGCCGCGCCGGCTGATCCTGCTCCACCTGGACGGCAGCGAGGACAGGCTGCCGGTGCACGGTGACCCGGTCAGCCGCGACGACGCGGTGGTGGGGTTCGTCGGATCCGCGGCGCGGCACTTCGAGCTCGGCCCGGTCGGGCTCGGCCTGATCAAGCGCACGGTGCCGGTCGACGCACCGCTGCGGGCCGGTGGCGTGCCCGCGGCCCAGGAGGTCGTGGTCCCGCCGGACGCGGGCGCGAACGTGAACATCACACTCAAGCGGCGCAGCGCGCTCGCGCGTCCCGGTAGCTGACCCGCGTCACCGGTGTCCGGGGCAGGGCGGCGCGCGCCGGCGGCCGCGCTGACCCCGGGCTGGCCGGCCCGTACCGCAGGGGTAACGTAGGCCGGCAGCAGGCAGCGCCGCCGCAGGCGGCGGCCATCTAGAGCCCAGGGGAGAGTGCCCGTGCTGCGCCGCATACTGCTGGCCGCCTCCGACAGCGCCCGGACGCGTCAGCTCGTCACGTCGGCGCCCGTGGCCCGCGGCGTCGTGGCCCGCTACGTGGCCGGGGACGCAGCCGCCGACGCCGTCGCGGCGGCCCGCGAACTCCGCGAGGCGGGGCTGCTTGTCACCCTGGACCACCTGGGCGAGGACACCCGCGACGCACGGCAGGCGGACGCGGTCACCGGCGAGTACGCCGCCCTGCTGGCCAGCCTGGAGTCGGCCGGGCTCACCGCGGGAGCCGTCACAGAGGTGTCCGTCAAGCCGACCGCGGTCGGCCTGGGGCTGCCCGACCATGGCGAGAAGACCGCCACAGAGAACATCTCACGCATCTGCGCGGCGGCCCGCGCGGCGGGCACCACGGTCACCGTGGACATGGAGGACCACAGCCATGTGGATGCGACGTTGCGCATCGTCCGCGCGCTCCGCGCGGAATTCGCTGACCTCGGCTGCGTGATCCAGGCACAGTTGCAGCGCAGCGCCGCCGACTGCGCCGCGCTGGCCACGCCCGGTTCCCGGGTGCGGCTGTGCAAGGGCGCCTACAACGCCCCCCAGGACGTGGCGTTCACCAGCCGCGCCGAGGTGGACCGGTCCTATGTGCGGTGCCTGCGGGCGCTGATGCAGGGCGACGGGTACCCGATGCTGGCCACCCATGACCCGCGCCTGATCGAGATCGCGGCGGCGCAGGCGCACCTGACCGGCCGCGGCCCGGGTGACTTCGAGTACCAGATGCTCTACGGCATCCGGCCCGCCGAGCAGCGGCGGCTTGCCGCCGGGGGCGCGAAGATGCGGGTATACGTGCCTTACGGCAGCGACTGGTACGGGTACCTGGTCCGCCGGCTCGCCGAGCGCCCCGCCAACCTGGCCTTCTTCGCCAGGTCCCTGGCCACCGGCGGCTGACCTGCCGCACCCCTGACGTCTGGCCTGCTCCCGGCCCCTGGCCTGCCGCTGGGCCGCCCTGCGGCGGCACCCGGCCGGGCCCGGCCGGGACTGTAGGGTCGAAGCGTGATCGCGATCCTTGGTGCGGGCAAGATGGGCGAGGCGCTCATCTCCGGCCTGCTGCGAGCCGGCCGCAATCCCTCGGATGTGGTCGTGGTGGTCCGCCGGGCCGCCCGTGCGGACCAGTTGCGGGACACCTACGGCGTGTCGGCGCAGTCCGCCGCGGACGCGGTAAAGACCGCCGAGACGCTGGTCATCGCGGTCAAGCCGCAGGACATGAGCGTGCTGCTTGACGAGATCGCGCCGCACATGCCCGCGGACCGGCTGATCATCTCCGTCGCCGCCGGCATCCCCACAGCCATGATCGAGCGCAGGCTGGGCGCGGAGATCCCGGTGGTCCGGGTCATGTCGAACACGCCCGTCCACGTCGATGAGGCGATGAGCGTCATCTCGGCTGGGCGTCACGCCGGTGAGGAGCATCTGCGCCGGGCCGAGGAACTCCTGCGGCCGGTCGGAAAGGTGCTGCGCATACCCGAATCGCAGCAGGACGCGGCGACCGCCCTGTCCGGCAGTGGCCCCGCCTATGTCTATTTCCTCGTCGAAGCGATGGTCGATGCGGGAATTCTGCTCGGCATACCCCGGGCCACCGCGCTTGAGATGGTCAATCAGGCCGTCTACGGTGCCGCGCGCATGTTGCGGGACACCGGCGAGCATCCGGTGATCCTCCGCGAAGCGGTCACCTCGCCCGGTGGCACAACGATCTCCGCGATCCGCGAACTGGAGCGCCATGGCGTCCGGGCCGCTTTTCTCGCCGCGATCGAGTCCGCCAGGGACCGGGGCGCCGAGCTAGGCAGTGGCTGACTGTTCCGTCTGATCTGGGCGCCGTTTGGCCCGCAGGTGTGAGTCCTGGGTGACGTAGAGAGGCTGATTGGAGGGTTGCCCTTTTTCATGCAGGACTTACGCTGGGGACGGAGGTGACTGATGCGCCGTTTACGGCCAGGCGTAGCCAGCACTGTGTGGAAGAGGGCCACCGATGTCTGCTAATGAGACTCCCCTGAGTGACGTAAGGTTCCTGACCGTGGCGGAAGTCGCCTCGATCATGCGCGTATCCAAGATGACGGTTTACCGGCTGGTTCACTCCGGGGAACTGGAGGCGATACGGGTAGGGCGCTCGTTCCGCGTCCCCGAGCAAGCGGTCAACCAGTACCTCAGGGATTCATTCGTCGCGGCGAGCTAGCTCGTGCGGCCGGTCGTGCCCGCGTCCCTGCGGCCGCTGCCTCTGGCTGAGGACACCCGGCTGGGACGGTAGCCTAGGCCGTTGGCGTGTAAAAACGTTGGCGTGTGCCCCAGCCGGCGGGTGTCGGGCGGGTGCAGGCGTGCCTGCTGGTCCTAGAACGTCGAGCGAGGGTGGTGCTGTGGGTTCCGTCATCAAGAAGCGCCGCAAGAGAATGGCCAAGAAGAAGCACCGCAAGCTGCTGCGGAAGACACGCGTACAGCGGCGGAACAAGAAGTGACCCGCCCGGCGCCTTCGGATCGGCCCTCGGGCCGGTCATCTGCGGGCGCCGGGCCAGGTGCGGGCCGGGATAACCCACGCGGAGCGCGTGCGCGGCGGCCCAGGGGCACACCGGGGACGGGGGGAACGGTGCGTCAGCTCACGGCCGTGGCCAGCGGCATCCTCCGGGATGCGGCCGCGGCGAGTGCGAGCCGGAGCACGCCGGCGCGCGGGGCCCGTTCGTGGCTGGTCACCGGGCCCGGCGGCGGCGATCAGGCTGCCACGCCCTGGAACGGCCGCAGCGCCGGTGTGGCGCCCGGTGCCGCCGCGACAGCGCAAGGCCTGCGGCAACTCGTCGGGAACGTGCTGCGGCTCGCCGAGGATCACCTTGGCGACGAGGGGCCGGTCGACGAGTTCGGTTACGACCCGGCGTTCTACTCGCGTTACCTGATGCCGGTCGCGCGGTTCTTCTACCAGCGCTGGTTCCGGGTGCAGATTCGCGGCCTCGAGCATGTGCCCGCGCAGGGCCCCGCCCTGGTGGTCGCCAATCACTCGGGGACACTGCCGATGGACGCGGTCATGCTCCAGGCGGGGCTGCACGACGAGCACCCGGCGCAGCGCAGCCTGCGGCTGCTGGGCGCGGACCTGGTGTATGAGGTCCCGCTGCTGTCCGCCCTGGCCCGCAAGAGCGGGCATATCCGGGCGGCGCCGGCGAATGCGGACGCGCTGCTGCGGGCCGGCGAGCTGGTCGGTGTCTTCCCCGAGGGCTTCAAGGGCATCGGCAAGCCGTTCGCCGAGCGGTACCACTTGCAGCGGTTCGGCCGCGGCGGGTTCGCCGCCGCCGCGATCCGCGCCGGGGTGCCGCTGATCCCCTGTGCGATCATCGGCGCCGAGGAGATCTACCCGATGATCGGTAACGCCAGGCAGATCGCCGAACTGCTGCGGCTGCCCTACTTCCCGATCACGCCGACCTTCCCGTGGCTGGGCCCGGTCGGCATGGTGCCGCTGCCGTCTCGATGGATCATCGAGTTCTGCCCGCCGGTGCCGACCAACGGCTACGAGCCCGGCGATGAGACCGACCCAGGCGCGGTCGCCGACCTGAGCGGCCGGGTCCGCGGGACGATCCAGCGGAAGCTGGACCACCTGCTCGACGAGCGCGGCCCCGCTTTCGGCTGACCGCGCCTGCTCCCCCTCGGTGTGATGATCGTGGCCGATCACGAAGGCCGGCGGCCCACTCGATAGCCAGGCGGGCGAAGTCATCGCTCCAGGCGAAGCGCCGCGCCGGCGGATATGGGCGCGGGACAGCGGTGGCCGGTCCCTTCGCGGGTGGCGGCGGGTGCGGGCGAGGGCGGTGCAGGCGCCGGGCGGCGTGCGGGTGCGGGCGAATTTGTGCGCTGGCCTCGCGAGACGCCGCTGTTGCCGTGCTGACAGCGAAGATCGTTCCGCATATGTTTCGGATCATGCTCACCGGGGTGCTGCCGCGCACTCCTGTTCTGCTGATCATCCCGGCGCGAGGGCAGGCCGGATGGCGGACTTGCCATCGATCGTTCAACGGTATATAACGTCTACATGGCCATGCGTGCGATGCAGGAAGCGACCTTCATGATCCTCACCGCGCTGGCCAACGGCAGCCAGCACGGGTACGGGATCATCGCCGACGTCCGGGACATCTCCGGCGGCCAGGTCCGGCTGCGCGCCGGGACCCTGTACACCGCCCTGGACCGGCTGCGCGCGGACGAGCTGATCGGGGTGGACCGGGAAGAGGTCGTGGACGGGCGGCTGCGCCGGTACTACCGGCTCACCCCCGCGGGCACCAGGCAGCTCGCGGATGAGGCGGCCCGGCTGCAGGCTCATGCCGCCGTGGCGCTGAAGCGGCTGGACCTGGCAGGGGGGATGGCGACATGACCGATCAGGAGCACCTGGAGCGGGCCTACCGGCGATTGCTGGCCTGGTATCCCCGGAAGTTCCGGCACGAGAACGAGCAGGAGATCCTCGCGGTGCTGATCGCCGGCGCCCCGCACGGCCAGCGCCGCCCCGGCCTGGCCGAGGCCGCGGACCTGATCCGCAGCGGCCTGTGGCTGCGGCTGTGGCCCAGCGTGCCACGCTCGGCGCGCACGGTGCGGGCCGCCGTCAAGCTCATGTACGCGGGCGCCGCGGTCAGCACCGTCAACCTGGTCATCTTGCTGGCCCTCATCGGCGACACCAGGTTCGGCCTGCTGCTGAACACGCCGTTCATCACGGTGTCGATAGCCTGGTCCTTGGCCCCGCTCGCGCTGTGGCTGTGGATGGCCCGGGAGACCGGCCGGGGCCGGAACTGGGCGCGCATCGTGTCCACGGTGGTGTTCGGCGCGGCGACGCTCGACCTGACCGAAGTCTTCGGGCCGCCGGGGATCCGGTTGAGCCTCGTCCCGGTCATCGCGGGCAGCCCGATCGTCCCCGTGCTGTACTGGCTGGCCGGCCTCGCTGCGGTGTGGCTGCTGTGGCGCCCGGCCTCCAGCGCGTTCTTCAGGCCGCCGGGTTACACGCAGGCCCAGCACCAGGCACAGATGGCCGAGTTCGACCATCAGGCGCAGATGGCCGAACTCGCGCGGATCAGGGCACGGGTGCCGCGTCAGGCGTGAGCCGTGTTGATCTGCGTGCCCGCGCGGGTGCGGCCCGGCGTGCGCCGGGCGGGCCTCGCCAAGGCTGAGCCCGGCGCTGACGCCGGGCCAGCGCCTGCTTAGCCGCGCAGGGCACCTGAGCGCACACTTGACAGTGGCCCTTCACCGGAGATCGAAGGAGGTGCTGACGATGGGACTGACCTGGCGGGACGCGGTCTCGTCCTGCGCCATCGCAGTGATCGTCATCACGTACGCCGTGTATCTGGGAGGAACGAGCCCGCTGCTGATCTCCAGCGCGCGGGCCACATCCGCCGTGGTACTGGTCCTCGGCATCGGCTGCGCTGTCGTCGCGTCCGGCGACCTGTATACGAGACCTCAACCACGTATGGGCCAGGTCTTCAGGTGGATCGCCAGCGGGTTCGGCACGATCGCGGTCATCGCTGGCCTGATCGGGCTGATCACCGGCAGCGCCTACGCGCTGGAGATCCTCGTCGTAGTCACGATCCCCTGGCTCGCGACGGGGATCTTCTGGCACGTGCTCACGATCGGATCGGAGCGGAGCGATGAGCCGTCGTGACAGAGCGTGTCCTGAGGGCGACTGGTGTACCCGGCCGCGGTCCTCGTGCTGGACGTGGCGTTGTTCTATAAGCGGGCCTGCGGATGGGTGTCAGTGGCCGCGGAAGACCAGGTAGCCGGGCGCGGCGCAAGCATGGGCCACGATCAGGGCTGATAGATCGCGGAGCCGCCACTCGTCCGGCTGCCCCATGCAGGAACCAGGGCTACCCCCAGATACCTCGGCTATCCCCAGGTCACAGCCTCAATGGCTGCTGCCGTCTAGGCGCGGGCGCGGCGGCGCAGCGCGATCCCGGCCGCGACCCCGCCGGCGATGGCACCCGCCCCGGCGGCGGCCGGCAGCGCGATCAGCGTCGCCCGCCGCCCGGACCTGAAGTCGTGCACCGGCCAGCCCTGCGCACGGGCCTCGGCGCGCAGGTCGGAATCGGGGTTGACGGCCGCCGGATGGCCGACCAGTTCCAGCATGGGGATGTCGTTGGCCGAGTCGCTATAGGCGGCACACCGCGACAGGTCCAGGCCTTCCCGCACAGCGAGCGCCCTGATCGCCTCCGCCTTCGCCGGTCCGTGCAGCAGCCCACCGACAAGCCGCCCGGTGTACTTTCCGTCCACCGACTCCGCGACGGTGCCAAGAGCCCCGGTGAAGCCGAGCCGCCGCGCGATGATGCTGGCCAGCTCGACCGGGGTGGCGGTCACCAGCCAGACTCGCTGGCCCGCCTCCAGGTGACGCTGCGCCAGCTCGCGGCTGCCCTCCCAGATCCGGTTGGCCATGGCCTCGTCGTAGATCTCCTCGCACAGCGCGACGATGTCGCTGACCTTGTGCCCGGCGACGAAGGCGAGCGCGGCTTCCCTGGCGGCATCGATGTGCTCGGTGTTCTCCGCGCCGCGGACCCGGAAGTAGACCTGCTTCCAGGCCATCTCCGCGAGATCCCGCGGGCCGAACATCTTGCGGGCGGCCAGCCCGCGGGCGAAGTGGTAGATCGACGCGCCCCGCATGAGGGTGTTGTCCACGTCGAAGAACGCCCCGGCCGACGGGTCGGGAATCGGCGGCGGGTGCTCCACCTGCGCGGCAGCGGCCGACGCCGCGCCCGCCACGGCATCGCCGTGGCGGCCCGGCCAGTGTGCTCCGGCCCAGAGCTTGCGGGCCCCCTGCCCGTCCTCTCGGACGCCAGCCATCAGCCAGGCGCGCGTCAGCAACGCGGCGCCGCCCGGCACGGCAGCCCGATCTCCCAGCACCCCCATAGCAATTTCCATGCTACCCGTCTGACCTGGTGTCCCTGGTCAGCCAGAATGCGTGGCACCGCTGGTCAG
The DNA here is from genome assembly GCA_963707905.1 of uncultured Actinomycetes bacterium. Lineage (GTDB taxonomy): Bacteria > Actinomycetota > Actinomycetes > Streptosporangiales > Streptosporangiaceae > DASXKD01. The sequence continues at coordinate 130,478 of CAVPSA010000055.1, forward strand.
CCATGTGGGGCCTAACCTCGGCGGACGTCGTACCATACGAAGAGATGTCTATTTCACTAGGGGCAGCAGCGGTCGGCGCGCTCGCCGCCCTGGTGTTTGCCGGGCTGCTGGCGCGCCGGTGTATTCGCGCACCCAGATTGGCCACCGTCGCCCTGCTCTTCACGACGGCCGCGCTGACGGTGGCGCTCGGCGCGCAGGCGGGCGGCTACTACCACGGGTTCGACGAGACTACCTTCCGTGCCGTCCAGATCAGCGCGCAGTTGGTCGCGCCGCTCGCGTTCATCTGGGCGCTGGCCGAGCTGACCGGCAAGAGCATGGGTGCCCGGTTCGCGTCGCGGCTCGCGCTCGCCGCGGTGACCGTGGTCGGCGCGGTGGTGCTGGCCACCGACCCGCTCAGCAGCGCTGCCTTCAGCAAGACCTGGCCACCTGCCTCGGTGCACTACCAGATCATCCCGAACGGGGTGCTGAAGTTCGTCGCCGTCGTGACCGCGCTCGGCGCCGTCATCGCGCTGATCGTGACCGGTGTACGGGCCCGGCAGAGCCCCGGGTGGCAGACCCTGTTCCTTGCCGTGGCGGCGATCGCGGTCGCCACCGTGCTGCTTGATGTACTGCGGGTGAAGCTGCCCGCCAACTCCGCCTACGCGGCGATCTGCCTGGCCAGCGCGGCACTGGCCTGGTTCGCGGCGGGGCGGGCAGGCGCGGTGCGGCTGGAAGCGCTGCGTTCCGGCGGGTTCGCCTGGGATGAGGACACCGGTTCCTTCGTGCGGTACCGCGACGAGGACACCGGAGACTTCGGCTATGCCGACGACACCGGGGGCTTCCGGCGGCCCCGCGGGGAGGCCGACGCCCGGGGCTGGTACGCCGACGACACCGGCGGCTTCCGCCGGGACGTCACCGACACCGACCTGCGGGGCTGGTTCCGGCCCGGCGGGGAAGGCGGCAGCGCCCGGCGTGATCCCGCTGACGGGCGCGACGCCGCCGACAGCGGCTACGGCGGTTACGGGCTCACCGGCGCCGGACCGGCGACCGGCGATGTGGCGCACGACATGCCGCCGGGCCAGGTCCCCTACGGCCAGGTCGGCGCTCCTTCCGTCCCCGGGCCGCACGGCCAGAACGGTACGGCGGGCAACGGCGGCGGGTTCGTGGAGACCGGCGACGTGCTGCCGGCGCTGGGGGAGTACCACCCGCTGCCGGAGTCGGCGTCCATGGAGGACATCTCCCGGCTCTATGGGCAGATCGCCATCTACACCCTGCTCGACGAGATGGCCGACGACTTCGAGAGGCTCGCGTCCGAAGTGGTGGAGCAGGTGAAGACCAGGGAGCCGGACACTCTGGTCTACGTCATGCACGGGGTCCCGGCGGCGCCGATGCAGCGCATCCTCTATGCGGTCTACCGGGACGAGGCGGCCTTCGACCGGCACGAGCGCCAGCCCTACATCCGGCAGTTCGAAGAGGAGCGGGAGCCCTACGTCCTGGCCACGAACGTGATCGAACTGGGCGTCCGGCATGCCAAGTTCACGCCGCTCGCCGCACCGCGCCAGCCACGCGCGCGGAAGGTCAGGCCACGCGGCAGTGGTGCCCGGTGAGCACGCCCGCGCCGGGGCGCCACGGCCCCGCGGGCCGCCGCACCGGGGCCGGCTGCACCGGGGCGGCCGGTGGCGGCCAGCGTGCCGCCTAGTCCCGCGCCGCCCATGATCACCCTGCTCGGCCGGCCTGGCTGCCATCTGTGCGACGACGCACGCGAGGTCATCTCCAGGGTCGCCGCCGATCTCGGCGTGGCCTGGGAGGAACGCGACATCACCCGCTCCGAACGCGATCTGCGGGATTACTCGGACATGATCCCGGTGACGCTGATCAACGGCGTCCAGCACGACTTCTGGCACGTGAGCGAGCAGCGCCTGCGCGCGGCCCTGGCCGCGGCGGGCGCCGCAGGCCCGGCCTGACCCACGGACCCCCGGGGCGCCGGTGGCGCCTGGCGGGCAGGCCGGCTGGCCCCGTCGCGCGGCCCGGGCCGCGCTCACCGACTTTGTGCATGAGTTCACAAGGGCGTACCGTGAATGAAACTGGTCCTGCGGCGACTCAGGTTCTCCCTTGCGGCGCCTATGGCCCCGACCTTCAGGAGCACCGGCGAATGTCGCGCCGCCCTAACGCAGCCCCTGGCAGCCAGGGCATCCCCGAGGCGACGATTGCTCGCCTGCCGGTCTACCTGCGGGTCCTGTACACCTGTGCCGAGCAGGGCATCGCGACCGTGTCCAGTGAGGAACTCGCGGCCGCGGCCGGCGTCAACTCGGCGAAACTCCGCAAGGACCTCTCCCACCTGGGCTCCTATGGCACCAGGGGAGTGGGCTATGACGTGGACTATCTCGTCTATCAGGTGTCCCGCGAGCTTGGCCTGACCCAGGACTGGCCGGTGGTCATCGTGGGTGCGGGCAACCTCGGCCGGGCGCTGGCCAACTATGGCGGCTTCGCCTCCCGCGGCTTTCGCATCGCCGCGGTGCTTGATGCCGATCCCGCCGTCGTCGGTACCGAGATCGCCGCGGGCCAGGTGGTCGGCAGCAGCGATGCCATCGAGGAAGTGGTGGCGCAGCGCAGCGTGTCGATCGGGGTGATCGCCACGCCCGCGGCCACCGCGCAGGGAGTGTGCGACCGGCTGGTCGCCGCCGGCGTCACCAGCATCCTCAACTTCGCGCCCGTCGTGCTCAGCGTGCCGCCGGGCGTGGACGTGCGTAAAGTCGATCTGTCCATCGAGTTGCAGATCCTCGCCTTCCATGCGCAGCGGAGGTCGGACGTGCGGGTAGCCTCCGGCGAGAAAAGCCACTACCGTGCCGGGGTCGGGCTGGCCGCGCTGGCGGGCACTCCCGGTAAGCCGGTGACAGCGCCATGAGCGTCCTGGTCGTGGGGCTGAGCCATCGCAGCGCTCCCGTGCCCGTCCTGGAACGGGCCGCGGTGAACGGTGACGCACTGGGCAAGCTGCTGCGCGATGTGTTCCATGCCGAGCACGTCGCGGGCACGTTCACGGTGTCCACCTGCAACCGGGTCGAGGTCTACGCAGAGGTGGACAAGTTCCACGCCGGCGTGTCGGTCATCTGCGAGATGCTCGCCAGGCACAGCGGCGTCGCGCTGCCCGAGCTCACGCCACATCTGTACGTGCACTACGAAGACCGGGCGGTGCAGCATCTGCTGTCGATGACCTGCGGCCTGGAATCCATGGTGGTAGGCGAAAGCCAGATCCTCGGCCAGGTGCGCCGGGCCCTGGCCCTGGCGCGCAAGCACCAGACGATCGGCCGCACCCTCGACGACCTCGGCACGCTCGCGCTGCGGACGGCCAAGCGGGCGCACACGCAAACGGGCATCGACCGGGCAGGCGCGAACCTGGTGACGGTAGGGGCCAGCCTGGCCGCCGCCAGGCTGGCCACCCGGGCTGCCACCCCGGATGACGCCGCGCCGGCTGCCACCCCGGATGACGCCGCGCCGGCTGCCACCCCGGATGACGCCGCGCCGCTGCACGGCCGGACCGTGCTCGTCGTGGGCGCCGGCTCGATGAGCGCACTCGCGGTCGCCACCGCCGCCCGGCTCGGCGCGGCCGGTATCGTCGTCGCGAACCGCACCAGAGAGCGGGCCGAGCGCCTGGCGGCCCCGGTCGGCGGCAGCACGGCCGAACTGCACGATCTCGGGCCTGCCCTGGCCGCCGCCGACCTGGTCATCTCCTGCACCGGCGCGGCCGGGCTGGTGATCACGGCGGACATGGTCACGGCCGCACTCGGGGAACGGCAGCCAGCGGGCGGCACCCGCCCGCTGGTCCTTCTCGATCTGGCGCTGCCGCGCGACGTGGATCCCAAGGCCGGCCAGCTGCCGGGTGTCACCGTGATCGGCCTGGAGTCGCTGCAGGACGCCGGCGCATCCCTCGCCGCCAGCCAGGCGGGGGACGTGGCGGCGGTGCGGGCCATCGTGGCCGAAGAGCTTGCCGCGCGGGCGTCCGCGCGGCATGCGGCCCGGGTCGCGCCCACCGTGGTGGCGCTGCGGGCCAAAGCCGTGGAGGTGGTCGAGGCGGAACTGGCCCGGCTGGCGGGCAAGCTCGGCGAGATCGACGACCGTGCCCGCGCCGAGATCGCCCAGGCCATGCACCGGGTCATGGATAAGCTGCTACATGCGCCTACAGTGCGAGTCAAGGAGCTGGCCGGGTCTCCGGGCGGCGATTCCTATGAGGCAGCGCTACGGGTGCTTTTTGATCTCGACCCCGAGGCGGTCGAGGCGGTGACCAGGGCCGATGCCGGGCTGGTGGCAGGCGGCCCGGCGCCTGCCGTGCCGCCCGAGCAGGAGGCCAGGTGAGCAGGTCGGTGCTGCGGCTGGGTACCCGCAAGAGCCCGATGGCGCTGGCCCAGTCCGGTCAGGTGGCCAGGCTCATCACCGCGCGCACCGGCCGGCACGTCGAACTAGTTGAATTGACCTCGTTCGGCGACGTCACCCAGGTCCACCTGCCCGACATCGGCGGCACGGGCGTGTTCGTGAGCGCCCTGCGGGAAAGCCTCCTGTACGGCGACGTCGACCTGGCCGTGCACTCGCTCAAGGACCTGCCCACGGCGCCGCTGCCCGGCATCGTCCTCGCGGCCGTACCGGCCAGGGAAGACCCCAGGGACGCACTGGTGGGCAAGGATGGCGCCAAGCTGGCCGACCTGCCCTCCGGCGCGATGATCGGCACCGGCTCGCCGCGGCGGGCTGCCCAGCTGCGGCTGATGCGGCCGGATATCCGCCCGGTGCCGGTGCGCGGCAATGCCGGGACCCGGCTGGCAAAGGTGACCTCTGGGGAACTGGACGCGGTGGTGCTCGCCTACGCAGGACTGGCCCGGATCGGGGCGCTTGAGGAGGTCAGCGAGGTTTTCGAGCCGGACGCGATGATTCCCGCACCGGGGCAGGGCGCCCTGGCGGTGGAATGCCTGGGCGCCGCGGGCGACCTGGCGGCCCTGCTCGCCGAGGTGGACGACCCGGGCAGCCGCGCGGCCGTGACGGCGGAGCGTACGGTGCTCGCCGAGCTTGAGGCCGGCTGCAGCGCGCCGCTTGGCGCTTACGCAGCCGGGACCGACATACTGCAGCTCACGGCCGCCGTCATCGCCGTGGATGGCGGGACGGCCGTGCGGGCTTCGATAAGCGGCCCCGCCGCGCGGGCGGCCACGCTCGGCCGCGAGGTGGCCGGCGAACTGCTGCGGCACGGGGCAGGAACGATCGTGGCGGGCTCGACCGCCATGGGCGCGCCCGGCAAGAGGGCGCCAGGCCCGGCAATGCCGCCGGGTGCTCTAGGTAACGGGGACGATGCGCAGTGAACCTCACACCCGTGATGCAGAAGACCGAGGAACCGGCAGCGGGTGCGTTGCCGGTCAACGGCCAGGCGGCCGAGACGGCGGCGCCGTCCCGGCCGGGCCTGGCGGCCTTCACCGGGACCGGCCCCGGTGACACCGGCCTGCTCACCCTGCGTGCCGCCGAGTTGCTCGGCCAGGCCGACATGGTGGTCGGCAGTGCGGAACTGACCGGCCGCGTGGCGCACCTGGTGCCCGAGGCGGCGGCCGTAATTGAGACGGGCCAGGGCGGCGCCGACGCCCGGGCGCTGATCAGTGCCGTGCAGGCGGGCCAGATCGTGGTCCGGCTGTGCCCGGGCGACCCGCTGCTGTTCGGCCAGGCAGCCGCCGAGGCGGACGCGTGCGCGCAAGCCGCGATACCGCTGGAGATCGTGCCGGGCATACCCGCCGCCACCGCCGTTCCCGCCTACGCTGGCCTGCCGCTGACCAGCGACGCCACCGCGGACCTGCGGGTCGTGCACGCATCCGAGCTAAGCCGGGCGCCGGCCGAGTTCCAGGCGGCGGGCAGCCTCGTCATCCTGGGCGCGGAAGGCGGGCCGGTCGATCTGGCGAAGATGCTGATGGCGGCCGGCTGGCCGGACGCCACCCCGCTGGCCATCACCTGGAACGGCACCACCACCGACCAGCACACGGTGCTGACCAAGCTGTCGTCGGTGGCCGCCGACCTCAAGGCGGCCGGGGTGAGCGTGCTGACCGAGGACGGCCCGGCGATCGCGGTGGTCGGCGAGGCGGCCGGTCACCGGGGGCTTTCCTGGTTCGAGAACAAGCCGCTGTTCGGCTGGCGGGTGCTCGTGCCGCGCACCAAGGAGCAGGCCGCCTCGGTGTCGGAGCGGCTGCGCTCCTACGGTGCGGTGCCGCAGGTGGTTCCCACCATCGCGGTCGAGCCGCCACGCGCTCCGCAGCAGATGGAGCGCGCCATCAAGGGCCTGGTCACGGGCCGGTACCAGTGGATCGCGTTCACCTCGGCGAACGCGGTGCGCGCGGTGCGCGAAAAGCTGGAGGAGTACGGCCTGGACGCGCGGGCCTTCGCCGGGATCAAGGTGGCCGCGGTGGGAGAGCAGACGGCCGCGGCGCTCGGTGAGTTCGGCATCAAGCCCGACCTGGTGCCGGAGGCCGAGCAGTCGAGCGAGGGCCTGGCGGCTGCCTGGCCGCCCTATGACGACGTGCTCGACCCGATCAACCGGGTGCTGCTGCCCAGGGCGGACATAGCCACGGAAACCCTGGTGGCGCGGCTGACCGACCTGGGCTGGGAAACCGAGGACGTGACCGCGTACCGCACGGTGCGCGCCGCACCACCGCCTGCCCCCATCCGGGAGGCGATCAAGGGCGGCGGCTTCGACGCCGTGCTGTTCACCTCCTCCTCCACCGTGCGGAACCTCATCGGCATCGCTGGCAAGCCGCACGCGGTGACCGCGGTGGCGGTGATCGGCCCACAGACCGCGCAGACCGCGGCCGAGTACGGGCTCCGCGTCGACGTCACGGCGCCGCGGCCGTCGGCCACGGCGCTGGTGGACGCGCTGGCCGAGCACGGCGCGCGGCTGCGGGACGCCGCCCTGGCCGCGGGCGAACCGGTGCGCAGGCCCAGCGAGCGCCGCCGCGGCGGCCGCCGCCGCATACGGTAGTCGCGGAGCACGGTAGTCCGGGAGCGCCCAGGTCCCGGAGCCTTGAAGGAGGTAGTCGTGACTGGCTTCCCCGCTGTCCGGCCCCGGAGGCTGCGCCGTACCCCGGCGCTGCGCCGCCTCGCCGCGCACACCAGCGTCCGAGGTGCCGACCTGGTGCTCCCGATGTTCGTCAAGGAGGGGATCACCGAGCCCGTGCCGGTGCCCTCCATGCCCGGTGTGGTCCAGCACACCAGGGACAGCCTGCGCAAGGCTGCGGCCGAGGCGGCCGAGGCCGGGGTCGGCGGCCTGATCCTGTTCGGCATCCCGGCCGTCAAGGACGGCCAGGGCTCTGCCGCCGACGATCCCGGTGGCATCATCCAGGAGGCCCTGCGGGACGTGGTCGCGGAAGTCGGCGACGAGGTCGTGATCATGGCCGACCTGTGCCTGTGCGAGTACACCGACCACGGGCACTGCGGCGTGCTGACCGGCTCGGGTGCGGTGGACAACGACGCCACGCTTGAGCGTTACGCCGCGGCCGCGGTGGCACAGGCCCGCGCGGGGGCCCACGTCGTCGCCCCGAGCGGGATGATGGACGGGCAGGTGGCCGCGATCAGGCGCGCCCTCGACGAGGCCGGCGAGCCGGAGGTGGCGATCTGCGCCTACGCGGTCAAATACGCCTCGTGCTTCTACGGGCCGTTCCGCGATGCCGCCGAGGGCGCGCCCCGCTTCGGCGACCGGGCGTCCTACCAGCAGGACCCGAGCGCCGGGGACGCGCTCCGTGAGGCCATGCTCGACGTGGACGAGGGCGCCGACATCGTCATCGTCAAGCCCGCCCTGCCCTACCTGGACATCGTCGCGCAGGTCGCGGCGGCCGCGCCGGTGCCGGTGGCGGCCTATCAGGTCAGCGGTGAGTACGCGATGGCCGAGGCGGCCGCCGCGCGGGGCTGGCTCGACCGGGACCGGGCGATCATGGAGACGCTGACCGCGATCAAGCGGGCCGGTGCGGGCATCATCCTCACCTACTGGGCCGCCGAGGCAGCCCGCCGCCTCACCTGACCCGGCCTACCGCGAGGGTGCCCCGACGTCACCGTTAGGTATCTTCTGCGCCTTACTCAGCGAGGTCGCCTGCATGCCCGCCGCACACACGGCATCATCGGGGGTAGCAACAGGCGGAAGAGGAGTGGGGCCGCCGATGGTTGAGGTATTGCCGCGCCGCGCGCGGCGGCGCGCTGACGCGGGCAAACGGGCGGCCGCCGCGGTTGAGTTCGCGGAACTCGGCTGGCCGGTTTGTGCTGGGGCGATCGCGCCGCGCACAGACTCCGCCCGTCACCGGGTGCCCGCGATGGTTGCCCGGGGCCAGCCGCGCAGCAGTGGCAGCGGCCGCGCCTGCTCCTGTGACCGGATCGGCTGCCCCGCGCCCGGGGCCCATCCGGTCTCCGCCGCCTGGCAGATCGAGGCGTCCAGCGACCCGGCCGAGGTGAGCAGGTGGTGGCGGGACCGCCCGGACGCGAGCATCATCCTGGTCACGGGGCGGGTGTTCGACGTACTCGACGTCCCGGCAAGGGTCGGCTTGCTGGCCCTTGAGCGGATGGGCCGCTCTCCGGCGGTCACGGGCCCGGTCGCGCTGAGCGCGGACAACCGGGCCCTGTTTTTTGCCACCACCCGCGGCGCGCCCGCCGACGAGGACGAATGGTGGTCGTGTCACCTGGACTGTGAGCCGGACAGCTTCGCCCCGGTGGCCGGGCTGCGCTGGCACTGCCGGGACAGTTATGTGGTGGCCCCCGCCCGCACCAGCCGCGGGCCTGGCGCACACTGGATCCGGGACCCGCGGGAGCACGCCCTGCCGGACTGCCTGCGGCTGCTCGAATACCTTGCCGACACCTGCGAGGAGGTGCTGAGCTGAGCCAGGCGGACACCCCCCACAGCCTGTACCGCCGCGCCTGCGAAGTCATCCCCGGCGGGGTGAACTCACCCGTCCGGGCGTTCCGGGCGGTCGGCGGCGACCCGGTGTTCATCGCGTCCGGCCACGGCCCGTACCTGACCGACACCAGCGGCAACAGGTACGTGGACCTGATCTGCTCGTGGGGCCCGATGATCCTGGGCCACGCGCATCCCGAGGTGGTGGCCGCTGTCACCGCGGCGGCGGCCCGGGGCACCTCGTTCGGCGCCGCGACCCTGGCCGAGGTCGAGCTTGCCGAGCAGATCGCCGCGCGGGCCCCGGTGGACAAGGTCCGGCTGGTCAACTCCGGCACCGAGGCGACGATGTCGGCGGTGCGGCTGGCCCGGGCGTTCACCGGCAGGCGGCTGGTGGTGAAGTTCGCCGGCTGCTACCACGGGCATGTGGACGCGCTGCTGGCTGCGGCGGGGTCCGGGGTTGCCACGCTGGGCCTGCCGGACTCGCCCGGGGTGACCGGCGCCGCGGCCAGCGACACCGTGGTCCTGCCCTACAACGGCACCGCAGCGGTTGCGGAGGCGTTCGCCGCGCACGGGGCGCAGATCGCCTGCCTGATCACCGAGGCCTGCCCGGCCAACATGGGCGTGGTGCCGCCCGAGCCCGGCTTCAACGAGTTCCTCCAGGGGATCTGCGCCGAGCATGGCGCGCTGCTGATCATGGACGAGGTGCTTACCGGGTTCCGGGTCACCAGGTCTGGCTGGTATGGCCGGGAGGGTGTGGCCGGGGACCTGATGACGTTCGGCAAGGTGATGGGCGGCGGCCTGCCCGCGGCGGCGTTCGGCGGCCGGGCCGAAATCATGGACCTGCTGGCCCCGCTCGGCCCGGTCTACCAGGCGGGCACCCTGTCGGGGAACCCGCTGGCCACCGCCGCGGGCCTGGCCACGCTGCGTGCCTGCACACCAGAGGTGTACGCGCGCGTGGACGTGGCGGCCGCCGAGGTGGCCAAGCTGGCGGGCGATGCGCTCGGCGCGGCCGGTGTGCCGTTCCGCCTTCAGGAGGCCGGGAACCTGTTCTCGGTGTTCCTCGGCGGCACCAGCCAGGTATGGGATTTCGACGGCGCCCAGCGCCAGTCCGGCGCCGCCTATGCGGCGTTCTTCCACGCCATGCTGGACGGCGGGGTTTACCTGCCGCCCTCGCCGTACGAGGCGTGGTTCCTGTCCGCCGCGCACGATGACGAGGCGCTGGGCCGCATTGCCGCCGCGCTTCCCGCCGCCGCCCGGGCGGCGGCCGCTGCCCTGGGCTGAGGGCAGTCTGGCGAGTACGGACAGTTACTTCGGGCCGCCCGAAACGGCCGCCACCTGCAGAGTTTGAGTAGCTGTTAGTCAGGCACCCGCCGGGGGTGGATCTGCCAGGATGTGGTGCAAATGGCCCGGTCGCTGCGGCCTGGCCTGCCTTTACCGGAGCGAGGGAAACCACCAATGGCGGTTCGTAACGTAATCAGCACGTTGACCCAGGACGGCACCGAGGTCATGGGCCCGGGTGTGCTCATGTACCACTATCCAGGCAACGACATCATGAACGGCAGTTTGCTCACCGTTGAGAGCAATCACTTCTGCGTGCTCAAATCGCGCGGAGCCATCCTGAACGTCTACGAGACCGGCCAGTACCCGGTGGAAACCCCGCAGCGCCCGCTGATCGGCAGCTTCCAGCAGGCCTTCTACGGCGGGCAGTCACCGTGGCAGTACGAGGCGCTGTTCATCGCCCGGGCCAAGAGCGTGGCCAAGGCCCAGGGCATGGCGCTGTCTGCCGAGCTTGCTGAGCTTGTCTACGACGTGGACTACTACGTGCACGTGGAGACCAAGGAGGACGCGGTCAAGCTGGTCACCCACATGCCCTACGCCGGGCACCTGCTCACCACGGACGCGGTGAACGCCTATGCGGCCCCCGTGGTGGAGCGGGCCATCAACCAGCTTGTCCAGGTGACCCCGCTGGAGCGGGTCAACGAGAAGATCCACGAGATCACCGAACTGGTGCGCGGCCACCTGCAGGACTTCCTCGCCATTTACGGCATCACGCTGAACGACGTGAAGGTGCTGATGCGGCCAAGCGACGAGCGCATGCGCGAGCTGATCTCGCTGCGCGCGTTCGGGCTGTCCGAGCTGGACGCGGTCCGTTACTACGTGGCGCTGAAGATGGCCGAGCGCGGCCTCGTTTCCGCGCCCAACGTGGCGGTCGGCGAGCCGTTCAACTACGGCATTACCAGCTTCGCCGCGATGCCCGGCATGGACCCCCGTGGCGGCGCCCCGGCGCAGCAGGTCCAGCACAACTCGGCCACCGGCTGAGCGGGCCCATGGCCGACACTCTGGGTGACCGGTTGCGCGGCCTGCTCGCGCCCGATGTGTACCGCAGCAAGGGCGGGCTGCGCGCCGACGACCTGCCGGATCCGCGACCTGATCGGCGAGCGCCGGCGCTACCTGGAGATCCAGGCGTGAGTCACGGCACAGGTAGGCTGAGCGCGCCATGCCCGACATGACGGTGATCCACCTGCTCCGCCACGGCGAGGTCAGCAACCCGCGCGGGGTCCTGTACGGCCGGCTGCCCGGCTTCCACCTCTCGCCGGACGGTGAGCACATGGCCAAGGCGGCCGCCGCGTTCCTGGCCGGCCGCGACGTCACCGTGCTGCTTTCCTCGCCGCTGGAGCGGGCGCTGGAGACCGCCTCCCCGGTGGCCGCGCAGTTCGGCCTCGAGGCGCGGGTGGACGAGCGGCTGATCGAGCCGTGGAACTACTTCGAGGGGGAGCGTTTCGACATCGGGTTCCCTGCGCTACGCCGGCCGGCCAACTGGCCGCGCATGGCGAACCCGTTCCGGCCCTCCTGGGGGGAGCCGTACGTGAGCATCGCCGCCAGGATGCACGCCGTCATGGCCGACGCGGCCGGACAGGCACGCGGGCACGAGGCGGTGCTGGTCAGTCACCAGCTGGCCATCTGGGTGGCCCGCAGGGCGGCCGAGAACCGCAGGCTGTGGCACCACCCGGCCCGCCGCGAGTGCGCCCTGGGCAGCGTGACCAGCTTCACCTACCGCGAGGACGCGATCGTCGGTATCAGCTACGCCGAGCCGGCCGGTGCCGCTCCCGGCGCGGGCCACGGGGCCTGAGCAGTGCGCCGCGGGGGTCCGGGGGCCGTCCCCCCGGGTCAGCACTTGTTCAGGCCGTGCTCAGGGTCGGCCGCCAGGCCGGCCCGATGTCGCGGCGCGAAGCCGGGTCCGGCACAATAGGGCGCGGCACTACCGCTTGTAGGAGATCACTCTGTCCCGTTTGCCGCGATGCCCGCGCCACGGGGGCATCCTCTCCCGGCCCGCGCTGCGGCGCCCGCGCGCCCGGCACGCGGCCCGCGTGGCTGCCCTCGGGCTGGCCGGCGCGCTGGCGCTCGGCGCCTGCGACAGCGGGGCGATCGGGAACAGCGGCCCGGGGAGCAACGGCCAGAGCTTCGTCTCCGGCAGCCCCGGCACCACCGTGTACGGCGGCAGTTCCGGCCCGGCCGCGCCGCACGTCACCGGGACCTTGCTGGCCGGCGGCAAGTTCGCCCTGGCCGCCGACCACGGGCACGTCGTGGTGCTGAACTTCTGGGGGTCCTGGTGCACCCCGTGCCGGGCCGAGGCGCCGTTCCTGTCCCGGCTGGCCCAGCACTTCACGCCGAGCGGCGTCCGGTTCCTCGGCGTCGACATCAGGGACAGCCCGGCGACCGCCGAGGCGTTCCAGCGTGACTTCCACATCAGCTACCCCAGCCTCAACGATCCCGGCGACGAGATCGCGCTCGACTTCCGCGACACCGTCCCGCCCGCGGGCATCCCGACCACGCTGGTCATCGGCCGCGACGGCCGGGTCGCCGCCAGGGTCATCGGCGAGGTGTCCTACCCGGGCCTGCGCGGGCTGATCAGCCGGGCGCTGGCGCAACCGGCATGACCAGGTCATCCGGCGGTGCTCCGGTGACCGGGCCGCGGCGGGCGGACCGGTGACCGAGGTCCGCGTCCCGGCGGCCACCGGGAGCCCCGGGGACGCCGCGGACGGCCTGTCCCAGCTTCCTGGTCCCCCGCCTCGTGCGCCACGGCGGCGCGGGCCAGGCGGACGGGGGCCGTTCGGCATGCTGGACTGGGCCCGGTGGGGGTGGCGCCAGCTCACCTCGATGCGCACCGCGCTGATCCTGCTGTTCCTGCTGGCACTCGGCAGCGTGCCCGGGTCCGTGCTGCCACAGCAGGGCATCAACCCCCAGGCGGTGCAGCAGTACTACGCCGCGCACCCGGCGCTGGCCCCCTGGCTGGCCAGGTTCTCGTTGTTCAACGTGTTCGCGGCGCCCTGGTTCGCGGCGATCTACCTGCTGCTTTTCCTCTCCCTCGCCGGGTGCGTGATACCGCGGACGTTCCGGCAGTTCGGTGCCGCGCGCCAGCAGCCGCCCCGGGCCCCGCGCAACCTGTCCCGGCTGCCGCTGTCGGTCACGGTGACCTCGCCGCTCGCCCCGGACGCCGCGCTCGCCAAGGCGTCGGCGCTGCTGGCGGGCAAGCGGTTCCGGGTACGCACCGGGGACGGCTGGATCTCGGCGGAAAAGGGCTACCTGCGCGAGGCCGGCAACCTGCTCTTTCACCTGGCGCTGCTGGCCCTGCTGGTCGCGGTCGGCATGGGCGGGCTGTTCGGCTACAAGGCGGACCGGCTCCTGGTGGCTGGCCAGTCTTTTGGCAATACGGTGACCGCGCTCGACCAGTTCCGCCCCGGGCGGCTGGTCTCGGCGGCGGACTTGCAGCCGTTCAGCATCGCGCTCAACTCGTTCAACGCGCGATACGTGGCCTCGGGGCCGGACACCGGAGAGCCCGCCTCGTTCAACGCCTACCTCGGCTACCAGGCGCAGCCGGGCGCGGCGACGCAGCACTACGACCTTCAGGTGAACCATCCGCTGAACGTGGACAACGTGAAGGTCTACCTGATCGGCCACGGGTACGCGCCGGTGTTCCGTATCACCGACGGGACCGGTCACCTGGTATTCAACGGGCCGGTGCCGTTCATCCCTGTCTCGCTGAACGGGTTCACCTCCGAGGGCGTGGTCAAGGTCCCGGACGCGCATCCCCAGCAGCTTGGGTTCGCCGGGGTGTTCCTGCCCACCACCGTCGACGTGGGCGGCAAGCTGGAATCGGCTTTCCCCGCGCCGTACCGGCCAGCGGTGAGCCTGGTCTCCTACGCGGGCAACCTCGGCATGAACAGTGGGCTGTCGCAGTCGGTCTACCAACTGGACACCGGGCGCATGCACCGGCTGGCGATCGCACCGAGGCCGCTGGCCCCGGGGCAGTCGATGAAGCTGCCGAACGGGATGGGCACGCTCACCTTCACCGGCTACCGGCAGTGGATCAGCCTGGCCATCACCTATGACCCGGGGCAGGTGCCCGCCCTGTTCGCCGCCATCGCGGCGCTGGCCGGGCTGCTCGTGTCGTTCCTGGTCCGCCGCCGTCGCGTGTTCGTGCGCGCCGCTGCCAGCGCTGCCGGGGGCACCACGGTCGAGTTCGGCGGCCTCGCGCGTACCGAGTCGTCGGAGACCTTCGGTGCCGAGTTCGCCGGGCTCTCGAAAGACCTGTCCGCCGCCTGGGCAGTTGACGCCGCGTCCTCGGTGGCCCCTTCTGCATCAGCACACCTCCCAGCACCACCAGAATCTTCCGCATCAGCAGAGTTGCCCTCATCACCAGACGAGAGGGAGTGAGGCTTCGTGCCTGTCAACGTCGGGCTGGCCCAGCTCAGCGACCATTTCCTGCTGGCTACGGTGTTCTTCTACGCCCTGGCTGTGCTGGCCTACGCCGGCGACTTCGCGTTCGGGCGACGCGGCGCGTCCAGCGCGGTCAAGGCGGTGCCAGCCGCGCAGGCTGCCCTCGTGACCGAGGAGGCCAAGGTCGCGGTGGGAGCCGGGATCGCCGCCCAGGTCGCTGCGGCCGCACCGGAGACGGCGTCACCGGCCATGCAGGCTGAGATCGCCGGGGCCGCCGTGGCCCCCGTCGCGGCTGCCACCGCCGACGGCGGGCCGGCGGTGCTGGGGCCGAGCCGCTGGCGCGCGGGCGGGCCGCCCGCCGGGCCGTGGATCCGGGCGGCGCTCGCGCTGACCGTCATCGGCCTCGCCACCCAGATTCTCGGTATCGCCACCCGCGGGACCGCCGAGCACCGGGTCCCGTGGGGCAACATGTACGAGTTCGTCATGGCGATCACCTGCGCGGCGGTGATCGCGTTCCTCGGGCTGTCGTTCCGGTTCCGCGTCTACGCGGTCGGGCTCTTCCTGATGGCGCCCATCGTGCTCGCGCTCGGGCTGTGCGCCACCGTCCTGTACACCGCGGCCGGGCCGTTGGTCCCCGCGCTGCACTCCTACTGGATCTGGATCCACGTCACCGCGATGACCGTGGCGATCGGCTCCTACATCGTGGCGGCGACCTTCACCGTCCTGTACCTGGTCGCGGACCGGCACGCCAGGAAGCAGGCCATCAGCCCGGGCGCCGGGTTCGGCGCGGTGCTCGGCCGGCTTCCCGGCGCGGACGCGCTGGACCGGCTCTCCTACCGGACCGTGATCTTCGCGTTCCCCATCTGGACGTTCGCGGTCATCGCCGGGGCGATCTGGGCGGACCAGGCCTGGGGCCGGTACTGGGGCTGGGACCCGAAGGAGACCTGGGCGTTCATCACCTGGGTTGTGTACGCCGGCTACCTGCACGCCCGCGCCACCGCGGGATGGCGGGGCCGCAAGGCGGCCTACATCCAGTTGGTCGGCTTCGCCAGCCTGCTGTTCAACCTGGTCGGCGTCAACCTCTGGATCACCGGCCTGCACTCCTACGCCGGCATCAACTAACCCGGGGGCACCGGCAACGCGTCAGACTTCCTCGTCAGACTCGCCCCCGCGGACCAGCCACTCCAGCGCGCTGATGAACTCAGGATCATCATCCGGCCCGATGGCGGGCCCGGGATATCCCGCCTCATACCGGGCCCGGCCCGCCGGATGTCGTCGCAGTGCGTCATCGGCGCTGGGGCCGCGCGGCGGCCAGGGCGGCCGATTCCGCCGCCATACCCGGCCGGTAAGCAGCAGCATGCCCAGGGTGGCGGCCATCAGCAACGCGATGACCAGCGTAGATACCGCACCCAGGAGCATCATGGCGGCAGCCTAACCGCAGCATCGCCACCTCGCGGGGCAAATGAGCGTACTTGGTGCGTCTCGCCCACCACTCCGTAACTCATGACAGTCGGTAACGACAGGTGACGGTGAGGGTAATTTCGGCGTAACCTGGCGGCTGCAACGCCGATCGCGGGGAGTACCACTATGCGGCAGCGGCTCTTCGCTCGCCTCCGCTGGCTGTTGTGGCCAGGATCGGCTCGCTCCCGGGCACAGGCAGCCGCGCAGGCCGGGGCGACCGCGCAACCAGCGACCGCCGGAGGGCGGCATCGCCGGGCCGGCGCTGCCCAGCCGGCACCCGTGACAGCAGAAGCCATCCCGGCGCAGCCGCCGGGAAACGGGCCCTTCGCCTCGCCGGTGCAGGAGGCCCGCGCCCGGCCGGCCCGGTCGTCCAGGCCGGCCAAGCCGGCCAAGCCGGCCCGCGGGGAGGCGCCCGGGCGGGGTGGCCGGCGGGTCGGGGCTGCCCGGGCGGCGGTCCGCGACGCGCCCCGTGCGTCCGCGGCGGCCCGCGCCGAACAGGCCCGGGCGGCACAGGCGCGCCAGCGCGTGGCCGTGCAAGTCAGGGACGCCAAGGCGTCGTGGTACCAGGCCGCGGATGCGCAGCGCGTGGCGGTGGGCTACCGGGACTGCGGCCCGCTGGAGAAGGTACTCCATCGTGACTGGGCGCAGGATGCCCTCCCGCCCCCTGAGGTGGTGCGGGCCATCGACCGCCTGGCCGAGTTGCCCCTCTCGGTCTCCGAGCGCCTCGCGGACGGCGTGGATGCCATCTATGTGGGCCCCGGCGGCGTGCCCGACCTGGATGACATGGGCCGCCTGCACGGGGTTTCGCTGCCCTCGGGGCGCGCGACGTGGGATGCCTGCGCGGGTGCCTACGGCGAGCGCAAGATCATCATTGGCACGCGGCCGTCCGCAACGCCTGATGTGGTGTGCCATGAGATCGGGCACGCCCTCGATGACCTGGACGGTTCTGGCAGCATGTGGCAGTCGGACTCGGATGAGTTCTGTGCGCTCTACGGACGGTGCCTGCCGCGCCTGGTGAGCGACTTCCACCGGCAGGACGGATCACTCGGCCGGCGTGAGTTCTTCGCGGACGCGTTCGCGGCCATCGCCTCGAGCCAGCGACCCGCGCTCGTCGACATGCTCGGTGGCGACACAAGGACCGCTCTTGATGTCATGCTGTACTTCAATGTGCGCTACGGGATCTAAGTGATTCGCGATGTTTGTCATCAGGCTGCCCAACGGACACCTCCTCGCGCCCGAGTCCGCCATGGACCACGAGGGCCAGGTGGTGGGTGACGCCTACGTCGAGGTCAGCCCGGCGGACCCCGAGTACGCGCGGCTCGCCAGCCAGGCGATCACGGAAGAAGACCTGGACCGGCAGCGGCGGCGCTGGCGTGAGGATGACGAGGCGCTGCGCCGTGAGTTCGAGGACTACCTGGCGAACGGGCGGCAGGACGCCAGGCCGGGGGAGTCCCCCGGCGCCTGACGCCCGCCGCCCTCATACCGCGTCAGCGTGGCCCCATCCGTCGTCGCCCGTTGCCTGTTCGTGGTTGCCCGCGGCCTGCAGCGAGCCAGCTGCTGCCCGCGTGTGGCCGTCCCCGGCCGGTGTGCGCCGGAGAAAACTGGCCTGGCTGGAGGGGTTGTCATCGCGTCGGCTGCCAGCCAGGACATGCCCCATAGATCATTCAGCCTGCTGCGCGGCACAGGTCTACGGGGCACGCCCTAGGTGCTGGTCACGGCGCTGGCGCACCGCCTGCCGCTTGTGACTCTCCGCGGAGCAATGCGCGCACTTCCGATTCGCGGAACCTGCGGTGCCCCCCGGGAGTCCGGATGCTGCTGATGCGGCCAGATGCCGCCCACCGAGTGACCGTCTTCGGGTCTACTCGGAAGAGCGCTGCCACCTCACCTGGTGTGAGAAGGCGCTCATTGTTGCCATCCACGGATCTCCCCTCCCATCTCCGTTTCGGAGTATGTCTTCAGTGTCGCGAAAACATCCGTTTACTTCCTTGTTTTCCCCAAAAATGAGCCGCTGGTGTCCCTTGTCAGCTTCGGGTTGTGCGCAGCTTGCCGCTGTGTGGGCGGGGCAGCACTGGTTTGCGGCCGATCTCGCCGGCTGTGCACGGGAAGTGGCGGGACGTGCCGGCCGTACTGCCACAGGTGTCGCGCAATGTGCAGTGCGCGATTACAGAATGTGCAAGGCGCTATTAAGTGCCCCGGGTGATTATCGGGAGTTCGCCGATAGCGGAGCGTGTACCACTGGTCTCGTTTGCGGCAATCCGGTAAGTGGAGTTGCGGATGATGCAGGGCACTATCGAACCCATGAATCGGTACCCGGGGGCGGTGGATATACCGGTCTGGCCGCTCCGCCCCAGGATGGCCGGTGCCAGCCCACGACCGAGGGAGCGGTGCTGGCACGGGCCGGGCCGCTCCGCTGCGATGCCTTAGGGTGGGCTGGATGTCAGATTCGCGTCGGCGCCCGCGGTGTTCCTGCTGCGGCCTGCGCCGGGGTGACCGGTGAACGCGCTGGTCACGGTCGAGGAGATCAGGGCCGCGGCGCGGCGCCTGGACGGGGTCATCGTCAGGACGCCACTGGTCCCGTTCCCTGACACCGAGCCGCGCCTGCTCGTCAAGCCCGAGTCCCTGCAGCCGACCGGATCCTTCAAGCTGCGCGGTGCGTTCGCGGCGATCAGCGCGCTGCCCGCCGGGCAGCGCGCACGGGGCGTGGTAACGCACTCCAGCGGGAACCACGGCCTTGCCGTGGCGTACGCGGCCGAAGTGCTGGGAGTCCAGGCGGTCGTGGTCGTGCCGCACAACGCAGCCGAGGTCAAGGTCGCCGCGGCGGCCCGGCACGGGGCGCGGATCGTGACCGTCGAGCCCACGCTCGAAGCCCGGATCGCGGGCGCGCAGGAACTGATCGACCGGCACGGGTACACGCTGATACCGCCCTTCGATCACCGCGACGTGATCGCGGGCCAGGGCACGGTCGGCCTGGAGATCGCGGCCGACCGCCCAGACGCCGACCTGGTGCTGGTCCCGGTCAGCGGCGGTGGCCTGATCTCGGGCATCGCGGCAGCCGTCCGCGCGGCATGCCCAGGGGCGAAGGTGATCGGCGTCGAGCCGGAACTCGCGGCGGACGCCAGAGACTCGCTACGCCGCGGCGAACGGGTTGCATGGCCGCCCAGCGCCACCGGGCGGACCATCGCGGACGCGCTGCGCGTGGAGCAGGTCGGTGCCCTGCCCCTGCGGCACATACTCGGTTTGGTCCACGACATCGTCACCGTGACCGAGGACGAGATCCGCGAGGCGGTCCGGCTGACCGCGACCCGGGCCCGGCTGGTCGCAGAACCCGGTGGCGTGGTGGCCGTGGCCGCCTGGCTGTTCCGCCGGGACCTGCCCGCCGCGCATGCCCCCGTCGCGGTCCTGTCCGGCGGCAACATCGCCCCCGCCCTGCTTGCCGAGATCCTCGCTGGCCCGGCCGGGCCCGTGCCCCGGCCAGGCGCCGCGGTCCAGGATGCGCCGCGCCCGGTCCCCGGCTGACACATCCCCGGCCACGGGCCGTGCCGCAACCGCCGTGCCCGGCATCGGAGGCCCTGGCGGCCTTGGGCCCGGGCGCCGAGACTCTTGCTCTAGGCTGGGCTCGTTATGCGCGCAACCTTTGCCTACACCACCGCGCGGATCCTGCTGTTCGTCGCGGCTACCGGCCTGATCTACCTGGCCGGTGCACGCGGGCTGCTGCTCCTCGGGCTGGCCCTGCTGGTAAGCGGGGCCGCCAGCTACATCCTCCTGTCCCGCCAGCGGGATGCCATGGCGGGCGTGCTGAGCCGGCGGCTCGGCTCGTTCCGGTCCAGGCTCGACGCGGGCGCCCGGGCGGAGGACCAGGACTAGGACCGGGATACCCGCAGCCCCGCCCACCGTTAAGGGCATGAATGGAATCTGGCGTTGTTCTAGCCGCACGTCAATATGTGCCATCGGCCGCGCCCTTCCTGGATGATCATGGGGGTATGGCCCATGGGGAATGTCATGTCAAGTCTGAAAACCCCGGCCCCGGCGACCAGGCTCCCCGCCTGATGATCGAGTGGACGGCCGACCTGTCACAAACTACTCCCGGGCCAGCCCCTCAGGATTAGCGGCAACTAGTCGAGCGCAGCAGGGGGCCAGCGTGTGGCCGGGCCAGCCAAGCCGGCCACACGGCAAGGCCACAAGGAATCAGCCCCCAGCCCAAGGCGGCCCGCCCGCCCACCCGCACGTCCGCGCCACCCGGCGTCACCGCCAACCTGGCTCAGCGCCGCCAGCTAGCCTCCTAAGGCGCGCCCAACGGGGCCGCACAGTCACCCCCGGGACCGCCCCGTGCCCAGGGCAGAACTGGACTGATGCCTCCGGATTGTTCCAAAGCCTCCCAGGGTGTAACCTTGTGTAGTAGACAGATTACCTTCAGTAACATTTCCCGCAAGTGGGCCGGGGAAGCCATGGGGATTCAGGAAACGAATCCCGCAACAGGCCGTGAATTTGAGCTGACGTCGCGCCTGGCGGCGATCGTTGAGTCATCAACCGATGCCGTGATCGGCAAGGCCCTTGACGGCACGATCACCAGCTGGAACAGCGGCGCGGCGGACATGTACGGCTACAGCGCCGCCGAGATGGTCGGGCGCAACGTGTCGATGCTGATCCCCGCGGACCGGCCCGGTGAGCTGGCACCGATCCTTGCGCGGCTGGCACGGGGGGAGCGGGTCGAGCATTTCGACACGAAACGACGCCGCAAGGACGGAAGAATCATCGATGTGTCGGTTTCGGTCTCTCCGATCCATGACAGCAGCGGGGCGGTGATCGGAGCGTCGACCGTCGCCCGGGATATGACCGAACGCAACCTAGCGGAGGCCGATCGGCATGCGATCGCGCTGGAGCGCCACCAGTCGGAGCGCCTGCGGACCCTGGGCCAGCTGGCCAGCGGGATTGCGCATGACTTCAACAACCTGCTGGCCGCGATCCTGAGCTACGCCGGGTTCGTGGCCGAGGAGTTGGCCGACCGGCCCTCGGTGCGGGCGGATGCGGAGCAGATCCAGGCTGCGGCGCAGCGCGCCGCGAAGCTGACCAGGCAATTGCTCATTTTCAGCAGGCGGGAGTCAGCCGAGACAGAAGTGCTGGATCTCAACGTGATCATTGCTGACATGCGCGGGCTCTTGTCGACCAGCATCCTGTCTGCCAGCACCACGGGGAACACCGAACTGCGAATCGGCCCGGTGGCGCACCTGGCAGCGATCGTCGGCGATCGTGGGCAGATGGAACAGGTGCTGCTCAACCTGGCAGTGAACGCCCGGGACGCGATGCCGCAGGGCGGCACCCTGACGGTCGGCACGAGCGCTGTGGAACTCGACGAAGGGTACGCCAGACTACATGCCGGGATCGTGCCCGGCCCTCACGTCGAACTTGCCGTGAGCGACACGGGGACCGGCATGAGCCCGCAGGTCGCAGCCCGCATCTTTGAGCCGTTCTTCACCACGAAGGCAGAGAGTAAGGGCACTGGCCTGGGGCTGGCCACGGTAAATGGAATCGTCACCGAGGCCGGGGGCAGCATGAGCGTCGAGTCCGAAGAGGGCGCTGGCACCACATTCCGCCTGCGCTTCCCGGCTGCCGGCACCACGCTGGCCGGCCCGGCAGCCAGCATCCAGGGACGCGGAACGACGATCCTCGTAGTCGATGACGAGCCAAATGTGCTCGAAGTCACCTCCCGGATCCTGCGGCGGGACGGCTACGCCATCCTCGAAGCCGGCAGCTACGAAGAAGCCATATCACTCGCGTCGTCGCACGACTTCCAGCTGCTCCTCACCGACCGCGTCCTGCCCGGCACGCGCGGCCCCGCGCTCGCCGAACAGGTCACCGAACTGCGCCCCGGGACGGCTGTCCTGCACATGTCCGGCTACACCGCCGAAGCGTCAGACCCCCAGCACGCCAACGACCCGGAACTGGCGTTCATTCAGAAGCCATTCACCGCCCAGGCCCTGCTGGGAAAGATCCATGCCATCCTGGGTGACTCACCACCGGCCTGAACCAGACAGGCCTGGCTAGTTCCGCCGGCACGCTGACCCCGAAACTTGGTCCCTGTAAGCGCTAGCGGGCGGGGAAACATGATCATGGCGGAGTGTCACAAGGGCATGGCGCGCCAAATCAGAAACGCCACGTTCACGCTGGTAGATCACGGGAGTCGGTCATAATCATGGGAGTACTGCCGGTGGGGGTGGCAGAACAAATCCCCAACGCCGACACTGCCGACCAGGGCCGACGCCTGGTCAAGTGGACCGCCGACCTGTGACAGGCCCGCAGGCTCACCGGCCCCGCCAAGACCAGCGGCCAGGAGACCGCAAGAACTAGCGCCGGCGGGCGTGCGGGATGCTCAGCGAAGCACCCGCACCGCCCCCGGCACGCGGAAGCACGCCGGCCCACCTTGGCGGCCCACCCACCCGCCCGGCCATCCGCGCCGCCCCCGTCCCTGCCAGCGGACCCGCTGCGACCAAGGCGACCGGCAAAGGTGCGCTCTCACGAGCGCGCAGTTGTCCCTACCGACACGACCTTGCAGCGGCACATCCCAACCCGCCCACCATGGACCACTCAGCCAGCCCGTGAACCAGGCCCGGCCGCGACCATCTGCCCGTCGCGCTGGCCCGGATACCCCTCACGAAACGTGCGTGACTGGTGACAGTGCGTTCGTGATCCGCTAACCTCACAGGACCTGCGGTGAAGCGCGCGCAGGGGAATACGGGGATGTCACGCGTCCACCTGGCAGGGGAAGCGGATCTCAGGCTGAGCGTCCATGCGTGGCTGTCACGCGGTGGCGCTGACGGCCGGGCAGTCCCCCGCTCACCGCCACTTCAGCGGCTAACGGAAGGTTGCACAATGAGCACTGGCGACGCACGTCAGGAGCCACGCCGCCGGCCCTTCCGCGAGCAGGTCCGCGGGCGCAACCGCGCGCGGCCGCTGGCGGTCACCGGTGTCCTCACACTGGCGGGGCTGGCGGCCGGGCTGATGACGGCCCCGCTCGCGGACGCGGCGGGCGCGCGGCTCCCGCACCTTCGCTTCGGCGGCGGAACAGCGACTTTCACCTACACCGGGGCGGAGCAGACATTCACCGTCCCAGCGGGCACAAGCTCCGTCAGCATCACCGCCATCGGCGCGGCGGGCGGCGCCGGGCAGGACTCGACTAGTTCCGGTGGCGCGGGCGGTCAGGGCCGGAGCGTGACCGGCATCGCCAGCGTGTCTCCCGGCGAGACCCTGTACGTCGAGGTCGGCGGCGTTGGTTTGGCGGGTTCCATCGGTGGCAGCGGCGGATTCAACGGCGGGGCCAACGGCAGCAGCTATCACAGCATTCGCGGCGGCGGTGGCGGCGGTGCTTCCGACGTGCGGACCATCAGCGGCACACTGGGGTCCCGGCTGGTCGTCGCCGGGGGCGGCGGCGGCGGAGGAGGCTCGTCAGACGGCTGCACCGGCAACGGCGGCGCGGGCGGCAACGCCGGCGCCGCCGGATCAGCAGCGTCGACCGTGACCGGCTGCGGCAGCATTACAGGTGGCGGCGGCGGCGGAGCCGGTACGGGGGCCAGCGGCGGCACCGCCGGCGCCCGGGCACGGGTGGTTGCTGCGGAACCGCGGCCAGCGCGGGCACCAGTGGCTCCGGCGGGGCCGGTGGCAACATCGTGGGCGGCGGGGGCGGCGGCGGCTACTACGGCGGCGGTGGCGGCGGAGCAGGAACGGACGAAATCGGCCCCACCTCCGGTGGCGGCGGTGGCGGCGGTGGTTCCAGCCTGGACACGACAGACAACGGGGCGGTCAGCAGCGCCGCGTCGGTGACGATCACGTACACGTCGTCGGTGCCGGTCGCCCAGCGCCCGTCGCTGCGGGTCAGCCTGCGGCACCATGGCGTGTTCTACCAGGGGGGCACGGGAGAGTTCGACATCTGGGTCACCAACAACGGCGGGGCTCCGGCCGAGCAGACCACGACCGCGATGCTGCACGTGCCCGCCGGGCTGAGCATCATCCAGGGCGGCAAGGGCCCTGGCTGGGCGTGCCATAAGGGCGGGCACGAGACCACCTGCCGCCGCTCCTACCCGATTGGGGCCGGCCGCAGCGTGATGATCGCCGTCACGGTGCGCGTGAAGGCCGCGGCGGGGCGCACCTTGCACGCGACCGCCACGATCAGCCCGACCGACACCACCCCCGCGACCGGCACCTCCACGGACTCGGTGGCGGTCGCCCAGCGCCCGTCGCTGCGGGTCAGCCTGCGGCACCATGGCGTGTTCTACCACGGGGGCACGGGAGAGTTCGACATCTGGGTCACCAACAACGGCGGGGCTCCGGCCGAGCAGACCACGACCGCGATGCTGCACGTGCCCGCCGGGCTGAGCATCATCCAGGGCGGCAAGGGCCCTGGCTGGGCGTGCCATAAGGGCGGGCACGAGACCACCTGCCGCCGCTCCTACCCGATTGGGGCCGGCCGCAGCGTGATGATCGCCGTCACGGTGCGCGTGAAGGCCGCGGCGGGGCGCACCTTGCACGCGACCGCCACGATCAGCCCGACCGACACCACCCCCGCGACCGGCACCTCCACGGACAAAGTCATCATCCGGCCCTAGGGTTTGCTTCAAGAAAACAGGCAGGCGCGTCATAGCCGGGCCGTCCACTCAATCGTCAAACGCCGGCTCTGACCAGCGGGATCAGGGTTGCGGGTATTTGCGTGTCGCGTTCTGACGTGGCCGCAGTGACAAACGCCTGGCGCCGTTGACAGCAGACCAACGTAACCGGGCAAACACGCCCAGCCTAGGAAGCGCGCCGACGCGTCGTTCCCTCTCACACACAGCACCCGCGCAATGCACGCACACCGCCACGACACGGCGTGCGGCCACTGTGCGCCCTTCGGCCGTTCCCGTTGTCCCGTCTGCCTGCGGAGACCCCCTGCGGGGGTCTGCCTCCGCCGTTCCCGACCACTCTCCCACCCCAAGGGGACCCCGAGAGAGTGGTCGGGAACGGCTCCGGCAGCCGGCGAGCCGGCACGCGGGGGGGAACCATCGGGGCACCCATCCCCACAGCCACCAGGGTTCCCCAAAGGTTTCCCCCCGCACCCCCTTTCCTTTGCCCCTCCAGGCCCACCCCAAGGGCCCGCTACGCGGGCCAGGACACCGGTGGTACAGGCGGACAGCCAGCCAGCGCGGAACCTTTCGAAGGCGCAGACCGAAACCGGGGCAGTGCAGGGGAGTGGCGTCAGGAACGGTCCGCCGATTCGCCGGCGCCAAGGCTAAGAGAACGCCGAGCGGCCAGACTTCGGCTATGCCGGTTCAGGCCGGGCCGGGCCGGCCGTCCTTGATCTGACCGATGAACGCTTGCCAGTCGGCAGCCGTGAAAGCCAGCCTCGGCCCGTCCGGATCCTTGGAGTCACGAACGGCAACGCGCGCCCCTGCGGTGCGCGCCACTTCGACGCACCCACCGCCGTTGCTACCGCTGTAGCTTGACTTGCGCCACGTCACGTGGCTGATGTCCATGACTTCGCCGCTTCTTCCAATGCCGCCAGGGAAGCCGCCCGGGGCAGCGCCTCCCCCCTCAAGATATCCCAGGTCAAATCCAGCGATGCTACGTCTTTGCGCTCCTCGACAGGCTGGCCCCGCACCGCGCCTTCCTGGTAGCCCACACTCGGCGCGTCCTCGAAGTCCGCCAGCGCGAACGCGCCCGTCACCCCCTCATGGGCGCCCACGTCTGCCGGGATGACCTCGATCACGATGTGGGGCAGGCGAGCCGCCTCGATCAGCCGGTTGACCTGCTCCACCATCACGTGCCGCCCGCCGACCGGCCGCCGCAGCACCCACTCGTCCAAGATCACCCACAGCGCTGCCGGGTCGTCGCGGGCCAGTATCTCCTGCCGCCGCATCCGGGCCGCGACCCGCTCCTCAATCTCCTCACTGGTGATCTTGAACCGAGTCCGGAAGATTGCCCGGGCATAGTCGGGGGTTTGCAGCAGCCCAGGCACGATCAGCGGCTCAAACCAGCGCACCGTTGCCGCTTCGGCTTCCTTGGCCGCCCAGTCCTGGAACCACGCCGGGAACGCCTGATAGCCCAGCCCGTCGCCGATCTCCTCCCGAAGCCGCGCCAGCGCGCCTCCCGCCGACAGGGCTGCCTCCAGGTCGCCGGTCACCTCCGGGGTGGGCGCACGCTGGCCCAGCTCGATCGCCTGGACTAACGAAACGGACTTACTGATCTGCCGGGCCAGCTCGGCGCGGCTGACGCCTGCCTGCTCCCGGTAGTAGCGCAGCATCCCGCCGAACACCTGCCGTGGGCTGCGGCCAGACTCCCGCGACGGCATCGCTTTCGCCTCCTCACACACGCAGCGCACCCGGCCAGGCCACTGGCATACACCCGCCAAGCTGCACACACAGCCAGCCGGCAACCCGTCATGTAGCCATTCCCAACCTATTCCCGCGGCTACAGGCTGTGGAGCAGCAACCAGGCCAGAGAAGAGGACATCATGCCAGCCATCCCCAGCCCCGGCGACACCACCTGCCAGGCTGCCCTCGAACGCCTCGACGCCGCGCTGGATCCCGCCGAGTTCGCCACCACGTTAACCGCCAGCCCCGGCGTGCGGCCCCGCCTGACCGTGACCAACCGGCACGCGGCGATCGGGGATGACATTTGGGCGGACAACCGGGCCTACTACTACTCGTGGGGGGAATGGATCGCGCCCATCAGTGACCCGGCGACCGCCGCCCGCATGATCAGCACGGTCCTGCGTGCCGTCCCGCAGCCCGCCTCATGACTGACAGCCAGCCCCCCGCTCCCGGCCACGACGAGATCATCATGACTGCCTCAGCGGCCTCGGCCGTGTGCCACAGCCGGGAGCATGCCCGGCTCGGCGTGCTCGCTGAGGTTGTGGTGACCTTCGGGGAGCTGGGCACCCGCTGGCAGCCCGATGCGGTCTTCCAAGACTGCTGGGGCCGCTCCTACCCGATGTGCGGCGAGTGCTTCCAGGCGATCCGCGCAGTCGCCCAGGCCCGCCGCCCCGCTCTCGTCATCACCGGCACCAGCGCCGCTCCAGCCGGGTAAACAAGCTCCCGCGCGGCCGGCTGGCGCGCCCCGGCGCCCTGGCCGCGCGGGACCAGGCGCGCCCTGACCAGGGATGGAACGCCAGCGTCAAGGCCGGTGCAATATGCCTTCAGCAGGCTTATCCCGTGGGTCCCGGCAGGACTCCCGCTTGCTGCCGGAACCCACACCAGTCCGATGGGGGGCAAAGGGGTTCCATCGTGGCGGGAGCACTGCTTTCGGCCCGGGTTCGTCACGGCAGGCTGCTGTGCCTGGTCTGGCGGGTGACCGCGGCCAGGCTCAGGTGTGCGCGCAAGGTGAACTCGCGGCTCTCCGCTGTTCGCCGCTGATGAGCCCATTGATGTGGAAGGGATGAACGCCACCACGATCCTGGTGCGGCGGGTGAAGCAGGGCATCGCGGAGTGGTACCGGTTCCAGATCAAGGAGAAAGCCTGGAAAGGGCTCCGCGAGCACGCCCTGGACGGATGGAACATCGGGCCCGCCCCCTACGGGTACGCCCCCGAGCGGGATCCCTCACCCGGTCCCGGTCAAGGCCGCCCAAGGCCGCACCAAGACCCGCCTCGCCTTAGCCCCCGAGCGCGCCCCGGTCGTCGCCCAGATCTACACCTGGCGGACCGAAGACCACCTCGGCGTGCCCGAGATCACCGCCCGGCTCAACATAGACCACACCGCCTACCCGCCACCCGATGAAGCCACCGGGTGGACCAACGCCGGGGTGACCTCGATCCTGTCCAACCCCAAATACACCGGGCACATGGTGTTCGGCCGCCGCCGCACCCACGCCGGCAAACGCGGCCGCCCCGTTCCCCAAGACCAGTGGCTCTGGACCCCGCAGCCGACCCATCCGGCGATCATCACCCGCGCCACCTGGAACACCGCCCAGGCCGCCGGCGAACAGCACGGCACCAGCCCCGACAGGGACACCCCGCACCCCCGCGCCCGCCGCACCTACCTGCTGCGCGGCCGGGTCCGCTGCCGCCCTTGCCGCCGCCGCATGCACGGCGCCACCCGCCCCTCCACCCGCTACTACAGCGGCGGCCCCGACGTGGACCACGTCTACTACCTGTGCCCCCACGATTCCCACAACCCCCGCCACCAGGCCCAGGCCGCCGACCACCCGGCTACCGTCTCGGTCCGCGAAGACGTGTTGCTAGAACAGGTGCGCCGGTTCTTCGCCGCCCGCATCTTCGGCCCCGACCGCGCCACCCTGCTCGCCGAGCAACTGCCCGCCGGGGCAGCCGAGGACGCGGCCCGCAGGGAGAAGCTGGCCGCGATCATCGCCGCCAGCGAAACCCCCGACCTCGCCGGCCTGCTTGCCACCCAAGATCATGTTTCAGACTTGGCATCACAACCTGGGTGGGCCATACCCCCATGATCACATTCATGGACCTTCAGCTGGCTGCGGCGTCCTTCAGCCAGCCGCCGCTGGTGAGCAGCCCGAGCACCGCCTGCACCGCTTCCTGCCTGCTCGTCACCGAGGTGTCGATGGTCAGGTCGGCGTTCCTCGGCTCCTCGTATGGGTCGGAGATCCCGGTGAAGTGGTCGATCAGCCCGGCGCGGGCCTTCGCGTACAGGCCCTTGCGGTCCCTGGCCTCGCAGACCGCCACCGGCGTGGCGACGTGAACGAGAAGGAAGTCGCCCACCTCGCTGACCATCCGGCGCACCTGCGCGCGGGCCGCCTCGTAGGGGGCGATCGGCGCGCAGATCGCGATGCCACCGTGCCGTGCCACCTCGGTGGCCACGTATCCGATCCGCGCGATGTTCAGGTCGCGGTCGGCCCTGGAGAAGGTGAGCCCTGCCGACAGCAGCTGGCGGACCAGGTCACCGTCGAGCAGCGAAACCGTCCGGTCACCGCGTTCGGCCAGGGCGTCGCGCAGCGCCCGGGCGATCGTCGACTTGCCGGAGCCGGACAGCCCGGTGAAGAACACGACCACGCCGCGCTCCCGCCGCGGTGGGCGGGCACGGCGCAGTTCGGCGGTCACACCGGGCGGCGCGTACCAGGCGGGCACGTCCTCACCACGGTCGAGCAGGTCCTCCAGCTCGCCCGCGGCCAGGTCGGACTGCTCGGTGCCCGGCTCGATAAGCGCCAGCGGGCGCCACACCTCGGCCGCCCGGTCATAGGCCCATTCACCGCCGGGCATCACCGGGATCGGGGTCTGGATGTGCACATCGTCATGCGCTGGCCGGCCGCCACGGTCGGCGTCCCGTTCGTCCATGAGCAGGTGGGTGGCACCGTAGGCCGCGGCGACCACCGCGCGGATCGCGGTCTCCCGCGCCACGGTGGTGTCCCTCGGCGCGAGCGGCACCGGCACCATCACGGTGCCCGGCGGCAGGTGCTTGGCCGCCGCCGCGACCGCCCGCACCAGCGCCTCAGGTCGGACAACTACCTCGGCCGGCCCACTGATCAGCGGCAGGAGCAGCAATCTGGCCTTCAGCTGGCCGGCGACATGCCGTAGCTGCCCGATCTGCCGCCCGCTGAGCGGGCGCCGGGTCGCGAACGCGAGTACCGGGCCCTCGCCCAGTTCCGCCCGCACCTGCGCCGGGGTCTGCCGCAATAGCCGGAACGGGCCGTGTTCGGGCTCACGGAACGCGGTCACCGGCCCGGCGAGCCGGACCATGGCCGGGCCCGCGCCGTCGGGCCGCGCGTGGCGGCCGGCCTGCCCGGCCTGCCCGAGCGGTTGCGCCGCTGATCGCTCGATGATCTCCAGGATCGCGAGCGGTGTGCCCTCGGGGTCGTTGAGCGTGAGCTTGCCCGCCGAAGCCGGGACGGCGTCCTCGGGGACATCGAGGACCACGGGGACCGGCCACGGCGTGCCGTCCTCTAGCCTGCCGCGTTCGGCCACCCACGCCACGTCGGCCGCGTTCATGAATCCGGTCAGGGGCGCGAACGCGCCCATCAGCAGCGACTCCAGGTCGCCGAGCTGGCTTTCGTCCAGGGTCCAGGAGGGAAGGCCCGTGATGTCCAGGGCCGGCCCGGCCGCCGCCTCAGCGGTCACATCCACCTCCGTCTGGGGCCGGCCCGTTCCATTGGGCCGCCGCTTGGGCTCCGGCTACCGCCAGGCAAGCCAGAGGGTACACGGACAGTGACTACCGGGCCAGGCGGTTCCGCCGCGCCCGCCGGTGCCATCTTCACGGACCCGGCCGGCGCTGTGCAGTTGTGAGCCGCAACGCGGAGATTCAGGCCGCGCGGTCCCGCCCGCTGCCCTCGGGCTCAGATTATCCGGGCGAACCTGTCCTCCGGCTTGCGGATGACGTAGAGCAGGTCCTCATGGGCTGAAGTCAGCCGCCCGCGGGACAGCCGGGCAACGAGTTTCTGCGCGGTGAGGTATCCGTGCGGTCCTCTGGGCAGCCCGCCGGCCAGCCCACCGAGCGCCCCGCGCTCCGCGATCACCAGGCCGTGCATCAGCACATAGGCCTGTACCCCGCGCCCGGACGCGAGCCGTTCGTAAACGGCCACATGCGGCCCGGGCTCACCGGGCTGGCGCTTGCGCCAGATGGCCCGCCGGAACGGCCCCGGCAGCACCCGGTCAAGGAACCCTGCGGCGCTGTCGCGGTCCCGGATGCGCAGCAGGAGCAGCCCGCCGGGCTTGACGGCGGCGCTCAGCCGGTCAAGGACCAGTTCGGCATGCTCGATCCGGCCCAGCAGCGAGGAGCACTGCACGATGTCGTAGGCCCGCGGTGGCAGCGGCACCGTGCGCAGATCGCCAAGGACGGCCTCGCTCATGCTCGCGTGGTGAGCCACGGCCGCGCGCGTGATCTCGTTGTCCTCGTCGATCATGCTGACGCCCAGCCGCGCTCCGGCGGCACGCAGCGGGCCGGTGTCCAGGTCCTCGGCGGTGGTGCAGCCGGCCTGCAGGATTGTGGTCTGCTGCCCGGAGTTCTCCGCGGCATAGGACCGGGTGTGGCGGCCGAACAGGTCCCCGCCTGCCAGGCGCGGCACCACCGCCGGGGACGTCCCGGCCCGGCCCGCGGCGCTGGCCGGCACGGTCCGCTCCGACGTGGCCCGGTCCGTGGCGACGCGGTCGATGGTGGCGCGGTCCCCGGTGGTGCGGTCCCCGGTGGTGCGGTCCGCGCGAGCGGGAGCCGTGGCGGCGCGGTCCGCGGCGGCAGCGTGATCGAGGCTGCCGGGGCCCGGAATGACGTAGCGCGGAACGGCGCGCTCCGCTGCGGCGTTCGCCGGGGGCGTCACGGCGCCCGCGGGCCCGGACGGTGACCTGACCGGTTCCGGCGACGTGGGTGAAACTGCGGGCCGGCCCGCCGCCGATGACCGGGGCGCGGGGCGGTCACCGGTGCCGCGCCCCGGGGGCGGGATGAGCCGCACGCTGCCCGTGCTGGGGAACTGATACGGCATCGCGCTCGGCACTGCGGGCTGATACCAGGCCGCGGCTTCCTCCGGCCCGTCCACGGGTGCCGCGTCCGGTGTGCTGGATGCGGGTGCCACCGGCCGGGGAGTGGCCGGGCGTGCCTCCGGCCGGCTGGCCGGGGCGGGGGCCAGCAGCCGGAAGCCGTCGGCCTCGTCGTCCGCCAGCGCATCGTTGTCAGGCGCCGCGGACGCCGTGGACGCGGCGGCTGACTCCGGGGGCGCCGTCCGTGGGCGCGCCCGGTGACGCGGTGGGCGCGGGCCGCACTGCCGGAGCAGGGGCTGGGAGTGCTTGTGGTGCGGCGGTGGCTGCCGCGGCCTGTGGCTCAGGTGTGTCGGGTCGCGCATCCGGCGCCTTGCTGGCGCCGATCCGCTGTCCGGCGCTCGGGGTGGCCTTCGATGCCTGGCTCGCTGCCGGCGGGCTGGGGTCTTGTGGTGTCGCGGTGGCTGGCGTCGTGCTGGCTGGATCCGTGTCCGGCGCTGCGCTTGGCGCCGCTGCGCTCGCGCCGGTGTGCGTGGCCTGCTTGGGCCGGGCGCGGGATGTTGCCGTCTTCGTCCGGGTGGCTGCCGTGCTTCCCGACCGTGCGGCGGGCGTTGCCTTCGACCGGGCGCTGCCAGTTGTCCCGGACCCGGAGGTGGCACCTGTCCCGGATCGCGAGGTGGCCGCCGCTGTCTTCGACCGGGCGCCAGGCCCCGGCGTGGTGGGCCGGGGCCCTGCCGCGGGCGGCCCGGAAGCGCTCGCGGCCGGGTCCGTGCCGTCGGCCACGGCGGGCCGGACCTCTGACTCGCGGGCAAGCGCGTTGCCCTGGTCACGGCCGGCGGAGGCCGCCTTGGCGGCGCGTGGCCGGGCGGCGGCCCGCGCCTGGCCCAGCGTGCCAGCGGGCTGCCTTTTGGCGGCGCGCCTGGGGGCGGGACCGGTTCCCCTTCCCGTCGAACCATCCCCGGGGGTCCCGTTCTCCGAAGTCACGGCACCATAGCGTAGCCTGAGGCTTTTGCGAACTTGTGGGGGAGAGGCACAGAACCTTCCGCCGCCCCGCGACGCAACGGCCCGCCGGGACCGGGACAGCCGCCCCGCGGAAGGCAATAAGGTGGAGGTATCCCGCATCCACGTCATGCGTCCGCTGACGTCAATGTGGGCCTTTCGTGCTGCCTACCCAGGGACATCATGAGCCTCGCCGGCCTCCTCAGCGTCATCACGGACGATCCCCAGTTTCGCCAGGTCTCCAGCCAGGCCGCGGCGGATTCCGACGGAGGTTACCCGGGCGACGGCGCGGACGTCACCGCGCCGTCCGCGCTCCGTCCGCTGCTCGCCGCGGCCCTGACCGGCCTGCCAGGGACCGCCAGCCGGTTCCTGCTCGCGGTCACCGCGACCGCCAGGGAAGCCGAGGAACTGGCCGGGGCACTCGGTTCCCTGCTGCCCCCGGACGGGGTGGCCTACTTCCCGGCATGGGAGACGCTCCCGCACGAACGGCTCTCGCCCCGCTCGGACACCTCCGGCCAGCGCCTGGCGGTGCTGCGCCGGCTCGCCCACCCCGATCCCGCCAGTTCCCATACTGCCGCGGTCACCGCTCTGGTCACCCCGGTGCGCGCCCTGCTCCAGCCGATCGTCGGAGGCCTGGCCGACGTGGAGCCGGTCTCGGTGGCCGCAGGCGACACCTGCGACCTGGACGAGATGCTGGCCAGGCTTGTCGACATCGGGTACGTGCGGACGGATCTGGTGGAGCACCGCGGTGAGGTGGCGGTCCGCGGTGGCATCATCGATGTCTTCCCGCCCGCGGAGGAGCACCCGGTACGGGTCGAACTGTTCGGCGACATCGTCGAGGAGACCCGGTTCTTCCGGGTGGCCGACCAGCGCAGCCTGGGGCCGGCCCCGGGCCTGTGGGCGCCGCCGTGCCGCGAGCTGCTGCTGACACCGGACGTTCGGGACCGGGCCAAGCACCTCGCCAACGATCATCCCGGGCTCGCCGACGTGCTCGGCAAGCTGGCCGAGGGCATATCCGTCGAGGGCATGGAGGCGCTCGCCCCCGTGCTCGCGCCCCGGATGGAACTGCTGCTCAGCTACGTGCCTGCCGGCGGGCTGGTGCTCGCCTGCGACCCCGAGCGGATCCGGGCGCGGGCTGCCGACCTGGTCCGCACCAGCCAGGAGTTCCTTGAGGCGTCCTGGGTGAACGCGGCGGCAGGCGGCAAGGCGCCGATCGACCTCGGCGCGTCCGCGTTCCAGTCGATCACTCAGGTGCGCGCCGCCGCGGACCACCTGGGGCTGCCGTGGTGGACGATCGCGCCGTTCGACGCCGCCAGCGCCGACGCCGGCCCGGACGCGGCCGGCCACGGTGCCACGGATGGCGGAGCGGGCGAGACCGGCCCCGGGGCTGCGTATGGCCAAGATCTGGACAGTGATCCGGGCAGTACCGGGCGTCCGGCGGTGCGCCTCGGCGCGGCCCCGGCCCCGGCCTACCGCGGCGACACCAGCCGGGCACTGGCCGACGTCCGGGGCTGGCTGGGCGAGGGCTGGCGGGTGGTGCTGGTCACCGAGGGCCACGGCCCGGCGCAGCGCCTGGCCGAGATGCTCCGCGGCGAGGGTCTCGGCGCGCGGCTCGGTGACCTGACCGGCCCGCCGGAGCCGGGCGTGCCGAGCGTGACCACGGCGCTCATCCCGAGCGGGTTCACCTGGGAGTCGGTGCGGCTTGCCGTGCTCACCGAGGCCGACCTGGTCGGCCAGCACGTGGGATCGCGGGACGCGCGGCGGATGCCGAGCCGCCGCCGCGGCGGCATCGACCCGCTCCAGCTCACGCCCGGTGATTACGTGGTCCACGAGCAGCACGGGGTCGGCCGGTACCAGGAGATGACCAGCCGCAGCATCCAGGGCGCGGTCAGGGAATACCTGGTGATCGAGTACGCGCCGGGCAAGCGGGGCCAGCCACCCGACCGGCTGTACGTGCCGACCGACCAGCTCGACCAGGTCACCAGGTATGTCGGCGGCGAGATGCCCAGCCTGCACCGGCTCGGCGGAGCCGACTGGGCCAAGACCAAGGGCCGCGCCCGCAAGGCGGTGCGGCAGATCGCCTCGGAACTGATCAGGCTGTACTCGGCGCGGATGGCCTCGCCGGGGCACGCGTTCGGCCCGGACAGCCCCTGGCAGCGGGAGCTGGAGGACGCGTTCCCCTACATCGAGACGGCCGACCAGCTCGCCGCCATCGACGAGGTGAAGCAGGACATGGAGCGGCCGGTGCCGATGGACCGGCTGATCTGCGGGGACGTCGGTTATGGCAAGACCGAGATCGCGGTCCGCGCGGCGTTCAAGGCGGTCCAGGACGGCAGCCAGGTGGCCGTCCTGGTGCCCACCACGCTGCTGGCGCAGCAGCATCAGGCCACGTTCAGCGAGCGGTACGCGCCGTTCCCCGTGGAGGTGCGCACGATGAGCCGGTTCCAGAGCGACGCCGAGGTCGCCGAGACGCTGCGCGGGCTGACCGACGGCACGGTGGACGTGGTGATCGGCACCCACCGGCTGCTGTCCCCTGACACCCGGTTCGCCCGCCTCGGACTGGTCATCCTCGACGAGGAACAGCGGTTCGGGGTGGAGCACAAGGAGTACCTCAAGCGGCTGCGGACCGAGGTGGACGTGCTGTCCATGTCGGCCACCCCGATCCCGCGCACGCTGGAGATGGGCGTCGCCGGGATCCGGGAGATGTCCACCATCCTGACCCCGCCCGAGGAGCGGCACCCGGTGCTGACCATGGTCGGCCCCTACGACGAGAAGCAGATCGCGGCCGCCGTCCGGCGCGAACTGCTCCGCGACGGCCAGGTGTTCTTCGTGCACAACCGGGTCTCCTCGATCAACAAGGTCGCCGCCAGGGTCGCGGAGCTGGTGCCGGAGGCGCGGGTCGTGGCCGCGCACGGCCAGATGAACGAGCACATGCTCGAACGGATCATGCTGGAGTTCGTTGACCGCAAGCACGACGTGCTGGTGTCCACCACGATCGTCGAGTCCGGCCTGGACATCCCGAACGCCAACACGCTGATCGTGGACCGCGCCGACGTGTACGGGCTGGCCCAGTTGCACCAGTTGCGCGGCCGGGTCGGGCGGGCGAGTGAGCGGGCCTACGCCTACTTCCTGTTCCCGCCGGAGAAGCCGCTGACCGAGACGGCACACGAGCGGCTGGCCACCATCGCCCAGCACACCGAGATGGGCGCGGGCATGTACGTGGCGCTCAAGGACCTGGAGATCCGCGGGGCCGGCAACCTGCTCGGTGGCGAGCAGTCCGGCCACATCGCCGGGGTGGGCTTCGACCTCTACGTGCGGATGATCGGCGAGGCAGTGGGCGAACTGCGCGACGCCGGGCCGGCCGAGCGGGCGGAGGTCCGGGTGGAACTGCCGGTCAACGCGCATATCCCGCACTCCTACGTGCCGGGGGAGCGGTTGCGCCTCGAGGCGTACACCCGCATCGCCGCCATCGACTCCGGTGCGGACATCACGGCCGTCACCGAGGAACTGACCGACCGGTACGGCCCGCTGCCCGACCCGGTGCTCGGCCTGCTCGCGGTGGCCGGCCTGCGCGCGCAGGCCCGCAAGGCCGGGCTGACCGACATCACCCAGCAAGGCACGCACATCCGGTTCGCGCCGGTGGATCTGCCGGAATCCAGGCAGGTTCGGGCGCAGCGGCTCTACCCGAAGACGGTGCTGAAGCCGGCGGTGCGTACGATGCTCGTACCGGTGCCCAGGGACCTACCTGGCGCCCGCCCCGGAGCGCCCGTCCCGCCGGGCACTCCGCTCCTGCGTGACAGGGAGCTGCTCGCCTGGTGCGGGCAGCTCATCGAGGCGGTGTTCGGCGAGAGCGGACCGGTCACGCCGAACGTCTCGCCCACATAGGAAGGGATGCAGTCGTGCCTCGCACCTCCATCTTCGTGATCGCCGCGGCGGCCGCGGCCACGTGCGCCCTGTCCGCCTGCGGCCCGGTCCGGATGGGCGCGGCCGCGATCAGCGGCGGGGAGCGGATCACGGGCACCACCCTGAGCGATCAGGTGAGCAACCTGGAGCGGGCCTACCAGGCGGGCAAGGGCATCCAGCTCCAGTTCCCGCAGGCACGGGCGCCGCAGCAGGTGCTGAGCTGGCTGCTCCGGTTCCAGATCAGGGACGAGCTTGCCGCCCGCAACCACCTGGTGGTGACCACCGGGGAGAGCCAGCGGGCGCTCAGCTTGCTCGCCCGGCAGACCGGGCGGACCGGGGCCGCGTTCGTCCAGCTTGCCGTGGCCAACGGCCTGGCCCCGGACATGCTGCCGGATCTGGGCAGGTACGAGGCCATCCAGAACGACATGTTCGCCCGGCTCAACGGCGGGACGCTGCCACGTACCCAGGCCCGGATCCAGGCCCTCAGCCCTGAGTTCGGCCGCCGTGAGTGCGTGGCGGCGAAGAGCCTGAACATCCAGGTCAACCCGCAGTTCGGCCAGCTCGACTACGGTACGTTGTCGGTGATCCCGGCCAGCTCGCCGCTGTCGGAGCCGACCGCGCCCGCGCCCTCGCCGACGCCCAAGCCGCAGCTCACGCCCGCCTGCTGACGATCGGCGGTTGAAGGGGTGGCGGGGACGCACGGCGACCGGGTGGCCGAGGGCCCGGTGCCGGACGGCGCGATACCGGGCGGTGCTGGCCCACATGCCGATGGCGCGAAGCTCGGCCCGGAGGCCGACGGCGCGAAGCTCGGCCCGGAGGCCGGCGGCGCGATAGCGGGCGCTGCGCTGCTGCGCCTGGTAGCGGTGATGGACACCTTGCGGGTGTCCTGCCCGTGGGATGCGAAGCAGACGCATGAGTCGCTCGCCCCGTATCTGCTTGAGGAGTGCTACGAGGCGCTTGAGGCGCTCGAAGACGGCGATCCCGCGGCGCTGCGTGACGAGCTCGGCGACGTCCTGCTGCAGGTCGTGTTCAACGCCAGGGTCGCGGCAGAGCGCACCGACGGCACCGGCTTCACCATCGATGACGTGGCCACCGGGATCGTGGAGAAGCTGATCCGCCGGCACCCGCACGTGTTCAGTGACGTGAAGGTGTCCGGCGCCGAAGAGGTCAAGCGCAACTGGGACGCGATCAAGGCAGCGGAACGTGGCGGCCGGGAAGGTGCGCTGCCCGCCGCGCTGGGCTCCGTGCCCTTCGGGCAGCCAGCGCTGTCCCTCGCCGCGCAGTTGCAGCGCCGCGCGGAGCGGGCAGGTGTCCCGGTGGAGCTCACCGAGCTGCCCGCCGGGCCCGCTGCTGGGCCTGGCGGCGATGGCCGGGAGCCGGACGGCGTGAGCGAGATCGGGGCGGCGCTGTTCGCCCTCGTGGCCCGGGCGCGCGCGGCTGGCGTCGACCCCGAACTGGAACTGCGGGCCGCCGCGCGGAGCTACCGCGAGCGGGTCAAGCAGTGGGCCGAGGACCAGAGCCGCGACCGCACCTGACAGCTCGCGCGCAGGCCGGCACGACCGCGGGCGCCGGACGGGCCGCAGCAGCCGTGGCCGTGGCGGCGTGGCCGTGGCGGCGTGGCCGTGGCGGCGTGGCCGCTGCGAGGGACCAAGCATGCTCGGCTAGGCTCCAATACCGACACCACGCCAGGAACCCTGTCGGCCGACATACCCGGGAGATTCGCCTTGGCCACCATCGACGCCATCCACGCCAGGCAGATCCTGGACTCGCGAGGCAACCCGACGGTCGAGGTTGAAGTGGCCCTCGACGACGGAACGCAGGCCCGCGCCGCCGCCCCGAGCGGCGCCTCCACGGGCGCGTTCGAGGCGGTGGAACTCAGAGACAAGGGCGACGCCTACGGCGGCAAGGGCGTCACCAAGGCCCTCATGTCGGTAACCGAGGAGATCGAGCCGGACCTGCTCGGCTACGACGCCGATGACCAGCGCCTCATCGACCAGGCGATGATCGACCTGGACGGCACGCCGGACAAGTCCCGGCTCGGGGCCAACGCACTCACCGCGGTCAGCATGGCCGTCGCGAAGGCCGCGGCCGAGTCCGCGGGCCTGCCGTTGTTCCGCTATCTCGGCGGCCCCAACGCGCACGTGCTGCCGGTGCCGTTCATGAACGTGCTGAACGGCGGCGCGCACGCGGACAACAGCGTGGACATCCAGGAGTTCATGATCGCGCCCGTCGGCGCGGCCACGTTCAGCGAGGCGGTCCGCTGGGGCGCCGAGACCTACCATGCCCTCAAGTCGGTGCTGAACCAGCACAAGCTGTCCACCGGGGTCGGCGACGAGGGCGGGTTCGCGCCCGACCTGGCCCACAACCGGGCCGCCCTCGACCTGCTCGTCGAGGCTATCGGCAAGGCGGGCTTCCAGCCCGGCCGCGACATCGCCCTCGGCATCGACTCGGCCGCCAACAGTTTCTACGCCGAGGGCGCCTACCAGTTCGAGGGCGCCGCCCGGACCTCCGCGGACATGACCGGGCTGTACGCGGAATGGCTCGACGCCTACCCGATCGTCTCCCTCGAGGACCCGCTGGCCGAGGAGGACTGGGACGGCTGGCAGGCGCTCACCGCGGCGCTTGGCGACAAGGTGCAGGTTGTCGGCGACGATCTGTTCGTTACCAATCCAGAACGGCTGCGCCGCGGGATCGCCGAGCGCAGCGCGAACGCCCTCCTGGTCAAGGTCAATCAGATCGGCACCATCACCGAGACCCTGGACGCGGTCTCGCTCGCCCATCGCAGCGGTTTTGCCTGCATGATCAGCCACCGTTCCGGCGAGACCGAGGACACCACCATCGCCGACCTCGCGGTGGCCATCAACTGCGGGCAGATGAAGAGCGGTGCCCCGGCCCGCACCGAACGCGTGGCCAAGTACAACCAGCTCCTGCGGATCGAAGAAATGCTCGATGACGCCGCTGCCTACGCCGGGCACGCGGCCTTCCCCAGGACGCCCGCAGGCCCGTGATTCCCGCGCTGGGCCGCCCGCCGGGCGGGGACCGGGTCAGGCTCACCAGCCGGGCCGCGGTGCTCGCCGTGGTGATCTGTGCGATCGCGCTCAGCCTCGCCTACCCGGTGCGCGAGTACATCGCCCAGCGGCGGCAGATCGACCAGCTGCAGGCCGAACGCCAGATGCTCAACGGCCAGCTGGAGTCGCTGCAGCACGAGCAGCAGCGGCTGGCCGATCCCGCCTACATCGAACAACTGGCCAGGAACAAGCTGCACATGTGCCTGAAGGGCCAGACCTGCTACGTCGTCATCGGCGGCCATACCGCCCATCCCGGTACGGCATCCGCTGCGGCCAGCCTGACGCCCTGGTACGAGCGGATGTGGCAATCGGTACAGCAGGCGAACCGGGGCAGCGCCCGGTGACTGCCGACGCCGAAGTGGTCGCGCTGCAGCTTGGCCGGCCACCGCGAGGGCTGCGGCGCGTCGCGCACCGCTGCCCGTGCGGGCTGCCCGACGTGGTGGAAACCGCGCCACGCCTGGCCGATGGCACGCCGTTTCCCACCCTCTACTACCTGACCTGCCCGCTGGCGACCGCGGCCGTGGCCAGGCTGGAAGCCGCGGGCGTCATGCGGCAGATGCAGCACCGGCTGGCTACGGACCCGGAACTGCGCGCGGCTTACCAGGCCGCTCACCGCGACTACCTGGCCCGCCGGGACGAGGCGGCGCGTGCCGCGGGTGTGCAGCCGCTGCCGCCTGGCACGCAGAGCGCGGGTGGCATGCCCGCCCGGGTCAAGTGCCTGCACGCGCTCACCGCCCACGAGCTTGCCGTGCCGGGGGCCAATCCGCTGGGCCGGGAGGCCGCGGCGCTGGCGGGGCCGTGGTGGCAGGCGGGCCCGTGCATCTCCGCCGGGGACGGTGGGCCCGCGTGAATGGCGGTGCCGTCGTCCGCGTGGCGGCGATCGACTGCGGCACGAACTCGGTGCGGCTGCTGGTGGCCGATGTGGACCGGGCCGCGGGCCGGCTGTCGGATGTGGACCGGCGGCTCGAGATCGTGCGGCTCGGCCAGGGCGTGGATGCCACCGGGCGGCTCGGGGCCGAGCCGCTGGCGCGTACGCTCCGGGTGCTGCGGTCCTACCGGCAGATCATCGCTGCGGCGTCGGCGTCAGCCGTGCGCATGGTGGCCACCAGCGCCACCAGGGACGCGGTGAACGCGGACGAGTTCGTCGCGGGCGTTCGCGACATCCTCGCGATCGAACCGGAGGTGCTCAGCGGCGAGGACGAGGCGCGCCTGTCGTTTACCGGTGCGACCGCCGGGCTGGCCGGGGACGCGGCCGCCCCTTACCTGGTCACCGACATCGGTGGCGGCTCGACCGAGTTCGTGCTCGGCGAGCCCGGCGCGGTGGCCGCCGCCGCGAGCGTGAACATCGGCTGCGTCCGGATGACCGAGCGGCACCTGCACCACGACCCGCCCGGTGACGACGAGATCGCGGCAGCACGCGCTGACATCGATGCCGCCCTCGACGTGGTTGCCGGCAAGATCCCGGTATCCGCCGCGCGCACCCTGGTCGGCCTGGCTGGTTCGGTGACCACTGTGGCCGCGCTGGTGCTCGGGCTGGACAGCTATCAGCCCGAGCGGATCCATCACTCCCGGGTCAGCGCCGCGGCGGTGCGGGAGGTGGCCGCAAGCCTGCTGGGGCAGACCCGGGCGGAGCGGGAACGGCTGGCCGTGATGCACCCGGGCCGGGTGGATGTGATCGGCGGCGGCGCGCTGGTGCTGACCCGGATCATGGAGCGGTTCGGCTTCGATGAGGTGCTGGTGAGCGAGCACGACATTCTGGACGGCCTGGCCTGGTCCCTGGTCCCTGGCGACGGGCGCGGGCCGGTGATGCTGGAGGGGTGCCGGTGACTGCCGGGCCGTGGGTTGCACCAGGGCTGCCGGTGCCGCCGGGAAGCGGCTGGCCGGAGGATCCGGCCACCCCCGCTACCCCGGTGGCCGCCGACGCCGCGCAGGTCCGCACGCTTGCCGCCGAGGCCGTGCAGGCGGCTTGCCTGGACGAGCTGACAGCCCGGCAGTCCGTCTGCCGCGCCTGCCCCCGGCTGGTCGAATGGCGCGAGCAGGTGGCGGCGGTCAAGCGCGCGTCGTCGCGCACGCAGCAGTACTGGGGGCGGCCGGTGCCCGGCTGGGGAGACGACGACGCCCGCGTGCTGATCCTCGGGCTTGCCCCGGCGGCGCATGGCGGCAACCGGACCGGGCGGATCTTCACCGGCGACCGCAGCGGCGACGTCCTGTTCGCCTCGCTGTACCGCTGCGGGCTGGCCGCGCTGCCGACCTCCACGGCGGCCGGGGACGGCCAGCGCCTGATCGGGGCCAGGATGGTCGCGGCGGTCAGGTGCGCCCCGCCGGTCAACAAGCCCTCGGTGACCGAACGGGACACCTGTGCGCCCTGGCTGGCGGCCGAGTTCGCGCTGGTTGCGCACTCGGTCCGGGTCATCGTCTGCCTGGGCGGATTCGCGTGGCAGGCGGCATGGCCGATGCTGCGGTCCGCGGGCTTCGCGGTGCCCAGGCCGCGGCCCAAGTTCGGTCACGGCAGCGAGGTGACGCTGGCCGCTCCGGCCGGGACGGGCAGCCAGGTCCTGCTGCTTGGTTGCTACCACCCGAGCCAGCAGAACACCTTCACCGGCAGGGTCACCCCGGCGATGCTCGACGAGGTGTTTGGCCGCGCCAGTCGCGCGGCAGCCTAACGCCACCAAGCCCGGCTACGCTGTGTGTGCATTCCTTGCGAACCCAGGCAAATTGGTAACGCTTCGCATTCGCGGATCGGAGCGTACGAATTGAATATGTGCACCCGGGCGAGTTTTTCTCCCCCCATTCGCCTGAGCAAGAATGGTTCGGACCCACGGGGGTATCATGACCCAGCCCCCGTAGCCCAAGGGAAGAGGCCGGCCCCCTAAAAGGGTCCCCAGTGTCGGTTCGACTCCGACCGGGGGCACGCCCCTCGTACCTGCAACGACCCCCCAAAGCCGCTGACACCGGTGCATAGTTGGTGCGCAAGGCAACCCGGGTGCCGAGCAGGCCGCCCGCCTGCGACCCCAGGTGCGCGCTCACTTCACCATTCCGGCCATCCGGTAGTTGATCACTTATTCCGAACAGGCGAGCGGATCATGATGGGCGAACAGGCACACGAGATCTGTAGTGGAACGGGCCCGGATGTTCTTCTCGATCCGGCCAACGCGACCGCACTGTCCGGCTGACTGAACGGACAATAAGAGCCTGCGGCACTCGTCTTCCGCAGGCCTGGACTTCGGCGATGACGGGTGCCTTGCGCGTGGATAAAAGGCGCGCGCAGCGGCGCGGTCAGCCGCTCACATCCGGGCCCGCCCGGGTGATGGTGATCCGCACAATGACCCGCCGGTCGCGGATCATCGCGGCCCGGTAGTCGTCCCAGTCCGGATGGTCGCCGGACACGCGCCGGTAATAGTCAACGAGCAGGTCCATGGCGCCCGGCAGGGAGATAACCTCCGCGTTCCCCTCGACCTGGACCCACTCGCCGAAGAAGGTGTCGGTGAAGACGCACAGCGAAGCGCGTGGGCGGTGCCGCAGGTTCTTCGTCTTGACCGCGGTCTCCCTGGTGCTGATCAGCACCCGGCCCTCGTCGTCCACCGCGCACGCCACGGGAGACAACTGCGGCATGCCGTCGGAGCGCGAGGTGGCCAGGACTGCCCGGTGATGGGCGCGCAGGAAGTCGGCGGCCCGCCCGGTGTCCATGTCAGTAGCTGTTGAGCCGGATGCGCCTGCGCACCTCGTACTCATGCACGATGGCGCTGGCGTAGCCATGGGTGAGCCCATGCTCGTCGGCCAGCCAGTGCGCGCGCTCTTCGCAGCGCAGGAAGGCGGGACCGGATTCGAGACTTGCGAACCACTCCGGGAGTTCTCGTCCGGTGACGGACGGGATGCGCGCGATCAGGTTCTTGTGCGTTTCCGGGGAGTGGTTCAGAGTCAACTGGCACCTCCAGTGGGCGGACCCCTGCTCTTGTTGAGACTGCATCACGGCTGCGCTCCTGGCAACCCCCCAGAGCCGACTTCGAGCAAACGTGGAGGAGCCTTACGGGATCCAGCCGCCTGCCTCGCGGTGACCTGGAGTAGTTGCAGCGGGAACTCGCCGTTTACCCCCCGGTGACCGGGCTGCCCGGGCTCAGGCCGGCGGGTGCTGGTTCAGGACAGCCGCTCGACGATCATGGCCATGCCCTGGCCACCGCCCACGCACATGGTCTCCAGGCCGAACGTCTTGTCGTGGAACTGCAGGCTGTTCAGCAGCGTGGCGGTGATCCGCGCCCCGGTCATGCCGAACGGGTGCCCCACCGCGATCGCGCCGCCGTTGACATTCAGCTTGTCGATGTCGATACCAAGCTCCTGGTAGGACGGGATCACCTGGGCGGCGAACGCCTCGTTGATCTCGACCAGGTCGATGTCGTCGATGGTCATGCCTGCCCGGGCGAGCGCCTGCTTGGACGCCTCGACCGGGCCGAGTCCCATGATCTCGGGCGACAGCCCGGAAACCCCGGTGGCCACGATCCGCGCCAGCGGGGTGATGCCGAGGTCGGCGGCCTTGCGGTCGCTCATCACCACGACCGCTGCGGCGCCGTCGTTGAGCGCGCAGCAGTTGCCCGCGGTGACCGTGCCGTCCGGGCGGAACACCGGCTGCAGCGTCGCCACCTTTTCCAGCGTGGTGCCCGCCCGGGGCCCGTCGTCGGCGGCCACCACCGTGCCGTCCGGCAGCGTGAGCGGCGTGATGTCGCGCTGCCAGAAGCCGTTGGCCAAAGCCTTCTCCGCCAGGTTCTGCGACCGGACGCCGAACTCGTCCTGGGCCTGGCGGGTGATCCCGCGCAACTGGGCGACGTTCTCCGCGGTCTGCCCCATGGCCATGTAGACGTCGGGAAGCTTGCCGTCCTCGCGCGGGTCGTGCCAGGCGGGCACGCCGATGCCGGAGCGTTCCTCGGTCCGCGCCTCGGCCCCGGCGAACTGCGGGTTCCGGGTGTCCGGCCAGCTGTCGCTGCTGCCCTTGGCGTACCTGCTCACGCACTCGACGCCGCCGGACAGGAACACGTCCCCCTCGCCCGCCTTGATGGCGTGGAAGGCCATCCGGGTGGTCTGCAGCGATGAGGAACAGTACCGGGTGATCGTGGTGCCGGGCAGGTGGTCGTAGCCCAGCATGATGGCCACCACCCGGGCCATGTTGAAGCCCTGCTCGCCGCCGGGGAGCCCGCAGCCGAGCATGAAGTCGGCGATGTCGGCGGGGTCGAGCTGGGGCACCTTGGCCAAGGCCGCGACGACCATCTGGCGGATCGCGTCGTCGGGCCGGATGGTGGTGAGGGATCCCTTGAACGCCCTGCCGATGGGGGACCTGGCTGTTGCGACGATCACTGCCTCAGGCATGGCTGCTCCCTCGATTTCACTCAGGCTACTGATCAGTAGCTTACGTCAGTGCCCCGCCCTGGCAAATTGTTCCCTGCCCACCTCATGAT
The DNA here is from genome assembly GCA_963707905.1 of uncultured Actinomycetes bacterium. GTDB lineage: Bacteria > Actinomycetota > Actinomycetes > Streptosporangiales > Streptosporangiaceae > DASXKD01. Next base: position 175,332 of record CAVPSA010000055.1, read on the forward strand.
CACGATGAGGGGTGCGGCCATCGGACGTGATGATCATGGGGATACGGCCCGCAGAAGGGCCAAACCACCATGATCATCCCGCTGGTGGTGGGCCGGTGGCGGGCCGGTGGCGGGCTGGGCGACAGGTAGCGCGGGAAGCGCGCCAGGGTGCGCCCGGCGTGGGATAGCGTCTGTGCAGCAGGACCGGCAGGGACAGTGCCGTCCCGGGACCGGCCCACGCAGGGGAGGGTTGGTGATGCAGGTCCACGACTCGCTCATCGAGCTTGTCGGCAACACGCCACTGGTCCGGCTGCGCCGGGTAACCCGGGAACTGGGCGCGGACGCGCCTGCCGTGCTCGCCAAGGTCGAGTACTTCAACCCCGGCGGCTCGGTGAAGGACCGGATCGCGCTGCGCATGGTGGAGGCGGCCGAGGCGGCGGGGGAACTCCGCCCGGGCGGCACGATCGTGGAGCCGACCTCGGGGAACACCGGCGTCGGCCTGGCCATCGTGGCGGCCGAGAAGGGCTACCGCTGCCTGTTCGTGTGCCCGGACAAGGTCGGCCAGGACAAGATCAGCGTGCTCCGCGCCTACGGGGCCGAGGTCGTGGTGTGCCCGGGGGCGGTGCCGCCGGACCACCCGGAGTCCTACTACTCGGTCTCCACCAGGCTCGCCCGCGAGACGCCCGGCGGGTGGAAGCCGGACCAGTACGCCAACCCGAACAACCCTGACTCGCACTACCACTCGACCGGGCCGGAGATCTGGGCGCAGACCGATGGAAAGGTCACCCACTTCGTGGCCGGGATCGGCACCGGCGGCACGATCAGCGGTGCCGGGCGGTACCTCAAGGAAGTTTCCGGCGGCCAGGTCAAGGTGATCGGCGCCGACCCTGACGGCTCGGTGTACTCGGGCGGAACCGGCCGCCCGTACCTGGTGGAGGGCGTGGGCGAGGACATCTGGCCGCTGACCTTTGACCGGGACATCTGCGATCAGGTGATCGCGGTCAGCGACGCCGACTCGTTCCTGATGACCCGCAGGCTGGCCCGCGAGGAGGGGCTGCTCACCGGCGGTTCCTGCGGGCTTGCCGTGGTCGCCGCGCTCCGCGTCGCGGCCGGTGCCGGCCCCGGGGACGTGATCGTGGTGCTGCTGCCCGACGGCGGCCGCGGCTACCTGTCCAAGATCTTCAATGACGACTGGATGGCGGACTACGGTTTTCTCACCGAGCAGACCGCCGAGCCTAAGATCGCCGATGTGCTTGCCCGCAAGGCCGAAGGGCTGCCGGTCTTCGTGCACGCCCACCCGGACGAGACGGTCGCCGCGGCGATCGCCATCCTCCGCGAGTACAACGTGTCCCAGATTCCGGTGATGAAGGAGGAACCGCCGGTGATGGTGGCCGAGGTCGTCGGCTCGGTTGTGGAACGGGATCTGCTCGATGCGCTGGTCTCCGGCCGGGCGCGCCCCCAGGACCCGGTCGGCGAGCACATGTCCGCGCCGCTGCCCATGGTGGGCTCGGGTGAGAAGGTCAGCAGTGCGGTCGAGGCGCTGGAAAAGGCCGGGGCGGCCGTGGTCCTGGTCGATGGCCGCCCGGCCGGCATGATCACCCCGCAGGACCTCCTCGCGTTCCTGGCCGGCGGCACCTCATGAGCGGGCAGAGCATGGGCGGGAGTGGGGAAGCGGGCAGAGCGTGAGCGGGCAGAGCGTGAGCGGGCAGAGCGTGAGCGGGACCGGCGCAACCGGGAACGGCGGCATGAGCGGGACCGGGCAGGCGCGGCCCGCCGGCTTCGAGACGCTGGCGATCCACGCCGGGCAGGAGCCGGACCCGGCGACCGGCGCCGTGGTCCCGCCGATCTACCAGGTCTCCACCTACGCCCAGGACGGGGTGGGCGGGCTGCGGGCCGGTTATGAGTACTCCAGGACCGCGAACCCGACCAGGGCCGCACTTGAGGAGTGCCTCGCCGCGCTGGAGGGCGGTGCCAGGGCGCTCGCCTTCGCCTCAGGCATGGCAGCCGAGGACTGCCTGCTGCGCACCGTCTGCCGCCCCGGCGATCACGTCCTCATCCCGCACGACGCCTACGGCGGGACCTACCGGCTGTTCGACAAGATCCTGGCGCCCTGGCAGGTGAGCTACCAGCCGGTGCCCATGTCAGAGCCGCAGGCCGTCAAGCAAGCCCTGGCACAGCGGCAGGTGCGTGCGGTCTGGGTGGAGACCCCCACCAACCCACTGCTTTCCGTCGTGGACATCAGCGCCCTGGCGGCGCTCTGCGCCGACGCGGGCGCGCTGCTCGTGGTGGACAACACCTTCGCCTCCCCCTACCTGCAGAACCCGCTGGCGCTCGGTGCCGACGTGGTGGTCCACTCGACCACCAAGTACATCGGCGGCCATTCCGACGTGCTCGGCGGCGCGCTGGTGGTGGCCGATCCCGCGCTTGGCGAGCGGCTGGCGTTCGCGCAGAACGCGACCGGTGCGGTCGCGGGGCCCTTTGACGCCTGGCTGACGCTGCGGGGTATCAAGACGCTCGCGGTGCGAATGGACCGGCACAGCCTGAACGCTGCACGCGTGGCGGACATGCTCCTCGCGCATCCGGCGGTTTCCGTGGTGCTCTACCCGGGACTCCCCGCCCACCCTGGCCACGAGATCGCGGCCAAGCAGATGCGCGGGTTCGGCGGGATGGTGTCGTTCCGGGTGCGCGACGGCGAGGAGGCGGCGGTCGCGGTCTGCGGGCGGACCAGGCTGTTCATCCTCGGGGAGTCGCTTGGCGGGGTCGAGTCGCTGATCGAGCATCCGGGCCGGATGACGCACGCCTCGGTGGCCGGGTCCCCGCTGGAGGTGCCCGGCGACCTTATCCGCCTGTCGGTCGGCATCGAGTCACCAGACGACCTGCTTGAGGACCTCCGTTCAGCCCTCGCTTGAGACAGGCCGGTCCTAGGAGTTCCAGACCATGAGGACCAGGATTACCAGCCAGAGCAGGGTGACGATGCCGGCCAGGGAGGCGATGCGGCCGCGTTCCACCGACGCCGCGTGCGGCGCGTGGGCCGTGGGCGTGACCGGGAGGGCCTGAGCGTCGGGGGCGTCGTCGTGGCCGTTCTGGCCGTCGCCCGCGGGCACGTTGTTCGCCGTGGCCAGCGCCTCGGTCTCGCTCGCCGTCTCCAGCGCGACCACGGCCCGCCGCTGGTCGCGCATGATCAGCACGAGCAGGACGAGGGAGACCACGAACAACGTCATCGCCGTGGTGGTCCACGGTGCGTTGAGCTTGTGCAGCGCCTGTGCCGCCGCGATACCGAAGGCGAGCACGCCCAGCGACGCGATGCCGAAGATCCTGGTCGTCCGCAGCATGTAGCGGAGCACCGCGACGTTGCGCGTCCTGATGTAGCGGGGGGTGGACAGGATCGCGATGGTGACCGGCCCGATCGTGAAGATCACGAAGGCCACGTGCAGCCAGATCATCAGCCGGTCGGGGAACGAGGTGCCGGCGGGCTGCAGGTTGACGCTTAGCCGGTCGGTGAGGGGCATGAGCCGATCTTAGGGGGCGAAGGGCATCCGGACAGTCATGATCCCCTGGCACACGGTGCCAGGGGATCATTCGGGTCGCGGCAGGTTGTGGCGGCCCGGCGTGGTCAGTTACGGACGTCCACGGGGTCCCGGCTGCCGTCTTCGGCGGCCTTGTTGCTGCGGTTGACGAAGAACGCCGCGACGAGGCAGATCACGCCGACCACCATGGCGCCCGCGCCGCGCAGAGAACGGCTTGCGTTGGCCCTGCCGAGCGAGGCCGGCGGGTGCGTGATTTTGCCCATGATGCTAGGCAAGGAATGCGCTGGCTCGATGAAGTAGATGATGCCCGCGACGATCGCCAGAACGGCGATGACCACCAGCACGACGGTGATGATCGTCTTGCCGGACGACCGGCCAGACGCGCTCACAGAACTCACGTGTTCCTCCTTGACAGATGTGCGGGCCCCGCTCCGGCTGCCGCTGCACGGACCCGCTCATCAGTGATGACTGCCGAACGCTACTACGGGAAGGGGGCGCTACGGTGTGCGGTCCTCAATGCTCCCGAAGCAAATCTAGCGCCTACCCTTACGGCGAGTGCGAAGAAAGTCCCTTACGACGTACTCCCCGAGCCGGTCGGGCTGGGCGCGCAGGACCCGGCCACCGTTCCGCCGCGCAACTTCCTCGACAAATGCGGTCAAGCGTTCGTCATCGGCAAGCATAAAGATGTTAAGTTGCGCCCGCCGCCTGGTCATTTTGTCCACCTCGGCGAGGGTCAATTCCAGGGTTTCCGGCGCGGGCGGCCAGTCGAACCAATACTGCCCGTCCCGGCGCAGGTGCGCGGTCGGCTCGCCATCTGTGACGATGAGCACGACTGGGTCGTGCTCGGGCCGCTGGTCCAGGAAGCGGCCGGCCAGTACCAGCGCGTGGTGCAGGTTGGTGCCCTGCACCATGTCCCAGCCAAGCCCGGCCAGGTCGGTTTCCCGCAGTTCCCTGGCGTAGTTGGAGAACCCGACCACCTGGATGCTGTCCTGCGGGTAGCGGCTCCGGACCAGCGCGTGCAGCGCGAGCGCGGTCTGCTTGGCCACGCCCCAGGTGCCCCGCAGCGCCATCGAGTAGGACAGGTCCACGAGCAGGCACACCGCGGCCGCGCCGCGGCGCTCGGTCTCCCCGACCTCGAAGTCCTCAGGGGACAGCCGGACCTTGGGCAGACCGTCGTCCTGCCCGGCACCGCCGGCGGCCCGGTCCCGGATCGCGGTGGCGTCGCGCAGCAGTGCGTTGCGCACCGTCGCGGGTGTGTCGATCGCCTGCTCGTCGCCGAACTGCCAGGGCCGGGTCGCTCCGGTGCGCTCGCCGGCCTGGCCCGCGTCGCGCTGGTCGTGGTCCCCGAACCGGCCCTCGGGCAGGTCGGCGAATATCTGGCGCAGCGCCGTCTCGCCGAGGCGGCGCACCGCCTTGGGGGTGAGCTCGAGCCTGCCCGCGGTCCGCTGCAGGTACCCCTGCCGCTCCAGTTCCCGCTCGATCTGGCGCAGCGCCTCCATGTCATCCACTGCCTGGCGGCCCAGGGACCGGCGGATCGACTCCTCGTCGACGTCGTCGAGGCTGGCACCCGGGTAGTCCTGGCCCAAGGCCGCCTCCAGGTCGGCCAGGTCGGCCAGGTCGGCGAGCGCTGTGGTGGCGTCGCCCAGCCCGAGCGGGGCTTCTCCGGTCATCGACTCCCGCTGCCATCCGGCCATATCGATCTCCGGGCGGCGGGACCGCAGCGCGTTGGCCAGCTGGGTCATCTCCGCGGCCAGTCCCGCGTCGGACAGCGCCTGGTCCATCAGGCCGGCCAGCTCGTCCCGCTGTTCGGCGGACAGCGACGACATCAGCCGCTGGGCGGCCATGGCCCGCCGGGCAAGCTGGTCGACCAGCTCCTCCAGGTTGGCCGGGCGGTCGGGGAACAGGTCCCCGTAACGCTCCATGAAGGCGTCGAAGTCCTCCTGGGTGTGCTCGCCCCTGGCGTCGGCGTCCAGCATCGCGTTCAGGTCGGCCAGCATGTCCTTGACCCGCTGCAGCGCCTCCGGGTCGGGGCTGGCGAGCGCTTCCTTCATGCCGCGGAACTGGCTGTCCAGCACCTCACGCCGCAGCAGTTCCTTGAGCTGCTCGAAGGTCTCCCGCGCGGCGTCCGAGCGCCATTGGTAGTCGGCCAGGCGGCTGATCGCCTGCGCGGTGTCGGCCGGGAGTGCGTCAAGCTCGGCCTCGCGCATCCTGGCTTCGTCGCCGGGGTCGGGGAAAAGCTCCGCCCGCTCCTGTCCTATCGCGGTGTCGAGCAGGGCCCGCGCCCGCTCCAGGATGCCGTCCAGGCGCCCGCGCCGGCGGATCTCCTCGCGCTGTTCGCGTACCCGCCGCAGCATGTCGTCCAGGCCGCGGTGGCCCTGCAGGCCCCGGCGGAGCAGGTCGCGCAGGGCGGTGCTCGGGTCGGCACCGGCGAGCACCGAGTCGCCCATCTCGTCGAGTGCGCGCCGCGCGTCGTAGGGAGGCGCGAGCGGGTCGGGGCCGCCGCTGTACGGGCCGTACCGGTAACCAGTCACGTTGACCCTCCTTGGGCCGGCCGGGCCGCCATCAGGTCCGGTACACCGCCCCGCCGTCGACCTCGTCCTTGGACAGGCGGCGCATCAGGTAGAGCCCTTCCAGGGCGAACTCCACCGCCGCGGCCGCGTGGCCGAGCGATTCGCTGCCTTCCATGCCGAGCCGCTGCATGACCTTGGCCAGGCCGCTCACCTCGCCGACCCGGCCCAGCAGGTCCGCGGCGGGCACCAGTTCGCCGGTCTCCACCGTGCCGCCGCCCTCGAACAGGGCGAGCAGGCCGGAAAGGTCCGCACTGCCGAGCCGGGCGCGGAAGGTGTCGGCGGTGGCCCGCCGGAGCATGTGCTCGAGCACTTCCTGCTCCCTGCCCTCCTCACTGACCTCGAACTCGACCTTGCCGCGCAGGCTCGTGACCACCGGCGGCAGGTCGCAGATCCGGGCCACCGGCGTCGTCTCACCGGTCAGTGCGGCGCGGCGCACCGCCGACGCCGCGGCAGACTCCGCGGCGGCGATCGCGAACCGTGCCGACACGCCAGAACGGGCGTCCACCGCGGGCGACGCGCGCACCAGCCGGGTGAACCGCGCGATGACCTCGACCAGGTGGCCGGGCAGCGCCGCGCCTGGGTCCGAGCCGTCGGCGGAGATCTGTGCCTCCTGGCGGATCAGGGCCAGCTCGTCGGACAGGGATTGCGGGTAGTGGGTGCGGATCTCGGCGCCGAACCTGTCCTTCAGCGGCGTGATGATCCGGCCCCGGCTGGTGTAGTCCTCCGGGTTTGCGCTCGCCACAAGGAGCAGGTCAAGCGGCAGCCGCAGGGCGTAGCCGCGCACGCCGATGTCCCGCTCCTCCAGCACGTTCAGCAGCGAAACCTGGATGCGCTCGGCCAGGTCGGGCAGTTCGTTCAGGCAGAAGATGCCGCGGTTGGTGCGCGGTACGAGCCCGAAGTGGATCGTCTCGGCGTCGCCCAGGGTGCGGCCCTCGGCCACCCTCACCGGGTCCACATCGCCGATCAGGTCGCCCACGCTGGTGTCCGGGGTGGCCAGTTTCTCGCCGTAGCGCTCGCTGCGGTGCCGCCAGGTCACCGCCAGCGCGTCCCCCTGCTCCGCGGCCAGCCGCCGGCAGCGGGCGCACACCGGCTGGTAGGGATGGTCGTTGATCTCGCACCCGTCGACCGCGGGCGTCCACTCGTCGAGCAGTTCGGGAAGCGTCCTGATCAGGCGCGTCTTGCCCTGGCCGCGTTCACCGAGCAGCATCGTGTCGTGCCCGGCGAGCAGCGCCCGCTCCAGCTGCGGTAGCACCGTCTGGTCGAACCCGACGATCCCGGCGAACCGGTGCTCGCCCGCCCGCATCGCCGCCAGCAGGTTGCGGCGGATCTCCTCTTTGATGGTCGCGTAGGCGTGCCCGCTGGCGCGCAGTTCGCCTACGGTCGCGATGCCGGGGCGGGGGACTGCGGGAGCGGCGGCGTGTGTCTGATTGTCTGAGTGCACCATTCGACACTATGTCTACGTGGGCGGGGCTGGCACGGCCCCGGTCAGCCGGCGGCACGACAGCGCGGGAGAGGCGAGGAGATGGGATCTGAGGATCCGGTGCTCGCGATCGACATCGGCGGCACCAAGATTGCCGCTGGTGTGGTCGAGCCGGGCGGGCGGCTGGCGTCCTGGGCGCAGGCAGAGACACCTCGCGGGCTGGAGGCCGAGCAGCTCTGGCGGACGCTGGACGTCCTGTGCACGAACCTGCTCGCCGAGCAGCGGATAGACCCGCATGACGGGCTCGCCGGCGTGGGGTGCGGGTGCGGCGGTCCGCTGGACTGGCCGGTGGGCCGGGTCTCGCCGCTGAACATTCCCGCCTGGCGCTCGTTCCCGCTGCGCGAGCGGCTCCAGAAGCGCTTCGACGGGGTCACGGTGCGGCTGCACAACGACGCCATCTGCATGGCCGTGGGCGAGCACTGGCGGGGCGCGGGGCGGGGGCGGCGCAACATGCTTGGCATGGTGGTCTCCACCGGCGTGGGCGGTGGCCTGGTGCTGGACGGGCGGCTCGTCAACGGTGGGACCGGCAACGCCGGGCACATCGGGCATGTGGTGGTGGATCCCAGCGGGCCGTTCTGCGTGTGCGGCGGGCGTGGCTGCCTGGAGGCCATCGCCCGGGGGCCTGCCCTGGCCGCCTGGGCGCAGGGTGAGGGCTGGCGGCCCGGCCAGGCGCTGGTGACCGCCAAGGATCTCGCCGACGATGCGGCGCAGGGCCACCCGGTCGGGATCGCCGCGATGCGCCGGGCCGGCGGGGCGCTTGGCATCGCCATCGCCTCCGCCGTCCACCTGTGTGACGTCGAGGTGGTCTCGATCGGCGGCGGGCTTGCCCAGGCCGGGCCGCTGCTGTTCGATCCGCTGGAGGAGGCGCTGCGCACCCATGCCGGGCTTGGCTACGCCCGGGACGTCCCTGTGGTGTCCGCCACGCTGGGCCAGAGCGCGGGGCTGGTCGGGGCCGCGGCGCTGATCTTCGCGGCGGACCGGTACTGGGCCGGCGACTGAGCTCGGCGCGAACGTGCTCGATATCTCGCACGAGCGGGTGGCGCCCCGGCTGCTGGTGGATGACGCCGAGGTGCTGCCGCACCTCTGACGTGATATCACGCCAGACATGCGTTTCCGCGCCCGACTTGTCCGGTTTGGGAGCACGGTTCGCGTGATAAGGCGTCCGGAGGGGAGGCCGGGGGAGGGGAGGCGGCCTGGGTTAGAGGTTGCCGCGGCGGGCTTGTTCCCGCTCGATCGCCTCGAACAGGGCCTTGAAGTTGCCCTTGCCGAAGCCCTCAGAGCCGTGCCGTTCGATCAACTCGAAGAACACGGTCGGGCGGTCCTGCACCGGCTTGGTGAACACCTGCAGCAGGTAGCCGTCCTCGTCCCGGTCGGCGAGGATCTTCTCGGCGGCGAGTTCGGCGAGCGGCACCCGGGTCTGGCCCACCCAGTTGCCGAGTTGCTCGTAGTAGCTATCGGGGGTGTCAAGGAACTCGACCCCGGCGGCCTTCATGGCGCGCACCGTGGCCACGATGTCGTCGGTGGCCAGCGCGATGTGCTGCACCCCGGGGCCGCCGTAGAACTCCAGGTACTCGTCGATCTGCGACTTCTTCTTGCCCGGTGCGGGCTCGTTGATCGGGAACTTGACCTTGCGCGAGCCGTCCGCGACCACCTTGCTCATCAGCGCCGAGTACTCGGTGGCGATGTCGTCGCCGACGAACTCCTTCATGTTCGTGAAGCCCATCACGCGCTGGTAATAGCCGACCCACTCATCCATGTGGCCCAGTTCCACATTGCCCACGCAGTGGTCGATCTCGGTGAAGAAGAGCTCACCGGCCGGTGCCACCAGTGGGTCCGCCGGCACGTAGCCGGGCAGGTACAGGCCCGAATAGTTGGACCGCTCCACCAGCGTGTGGCTGGTGTCCCCGTAGGCGGCGACCGTGGCCAGCACCACCTTGCCGTGCTCGTCCTCGACCGTGTGCGGGGCGGCGATGGGCCGGGCCCCGCGGGTGACCGCGTAGCCGAAGGCTTCCTCCGCGGACAGGACGCCGATCGACAGGTCGGTCACGCCGTCCCCGTGCGCGGCCACGTGCGCGCCGAGTGCGGTGCCCGCCCGGACCGGGCCGCGCAGCACGAACCGTGCCTGGCCCGACGTCAGCACGTAGGCGGACTCGTCCCTGCAGCCGGTCTCCGGGCCACGGTAGGCGACGCAGCGCATGCCGAATGCGGTGGAGTAGTAGTGGGCGGCCTGGCGGGCGTTGCCCACCGCGAAGACGACGGCGTCCATTCCGGTGACGTGGAAGCCAGGTGCGGTGCCGAGGTGATCGTGCCAGCCGTTGCTCGCCATGGTCGGCTCCCTTCGCGGCCGTCCGGTCGCGCCCCGTTGCGTGGCCGTCCGTTAAAGGCAGCATGCGGAGGTTTAAGCATGATGCGCAAGGGTTCAGCGCAGCACTGATCATTTTGTATATTCATGGTGGGGAGTACTGCCGAAAACTGCACAGCCTGCCTGCGTTTGAGAGGGCGGTCATGATTGACGAGCTTGACGCGCGCTTGATCGGGCTGCTCGCGGCGCAGCCGCGGGTGGGGGTTCTCGAGGCGTCCCGGCGGCTCGGCGTGGCCCGCGGCACCGTACAGGCGCGGCTCGACCGGCTGCAGGCCAGGGGCGTGGTGACCGGCTACGGGCCGGACATCGACCCGGCCGCGCTCGACCACGCGGTGACCGCGTTCGTGACGCTGGAGATCCGGCAGGCCGGCGGTCACGACCCGGTCGCGGACCGGCTGGCGGCCATCCCCGAGGTGCTCGAGGTGCACACCATCACCGGGGCCGGCGACATGCTGTGCCGGGTGGTCGCCCGCACCAACGCGGACCTGCAGCGAGTCATCGACGCCATCGTCGGCGTGGCGGGCGTGGTGCGGGCATCCACGGTGATCGCGCTGGCCACCCCGGTGCCCTACCGGGTGCTCCCCCTGGTGCGCACGTCGCCCGCCCGGTGCCGCACCGATAGGCAGCCCAGCAGCCGGGATTGTCGTGGTTGCCACAACGACGACACAAGAATGTCGTCGGTGTCACAACGACGACAAACGAGGGGGGGCGGGGCTAGCCGGGCTCTGCGGCGCCGCTGAGGCCGCGGGCGATGTCGAGCACCACGGAACGCAGTTGCTCCGGGTCGTCGGCGCGGTCGGCGTAGAACATGCAGCCGAAGCTCACGCTGGCCAGCGCCACCGCGGCGCGGACCTGGCTCTCCAGCGGCGGGTTCTCCTCGGTGAGGATGCCGACCAGGGCGTCCATCCGCTCGCGGAACAGTTCGCTGCGGTTCTTGGCGTGCGCCAGGCTGTTCACCGAGGCCTGGTTGTGCTGGAGCATCCGGAACACGCTGCTGCCCTCGGCCACGATGCGGTAGTAGCGGTCCAGCACCTGGGCGCGGGATGCGGGCGTGCGGGGCTGCGTCCTGCCCCAGCTGATCAGGTCGTCGATCTGGCCGAAGTAGTCCTCGACCAGGCTGGCCACGATGTCTTCCTTGGACTTGAAGTGGTAGTACAGCGCGGCCTTGGTGACGTCGAGCCGTTCGGCGATCTCCCGCAGCGAGGTCTTGTCGTAGCCCTGCTCGGCGAACAGTTCCAGGGCCACCGTCTGGATCCGCTGCCTGGTGTCGGGACGGGCGTGCGCCTGGCTGGTCTCGGTCATCGGGTGCCGCGCCTCCCGCCTTCCCTCTGGGCCAGTTCCCTGGCCTCATCGGCCCGTTCGCTGAGCTGGCCTGGGTTCCGCCTTGGGCGGATCGAAACTTACTTGACGACCGGTTAGTTCACGATCTATGGTATGAGCATACGGCCAAACTAACCGGTCGGCAAGTTAGCAGCGCGGAATCTGAGCGCGGCGTCCGGTGTTGGCGGTCCACGGGGACCAGCGGCGGGCCGCTGAGAACAGTGAACGGGCCGGGAACGGCCAGCGGAGAGAACGATGACGGGCCGGGTACGGCCAGAGGAGGGAGCGGCATGGCAGAGGCGAAGGCCGCTGCGGCGCCTACCGGGGGAGCCGAGGCATCCGGTGTGCGGCGGGAGGTGCTCATCATCCTCCCCGGGCTGCTGCTCGCGATCATGCTGGCCATGCTGGACCAGCTGGTCGTCTCCACCGCGCTGCCCAGGATCGTCGGTGACCTCGGCGGAGTGACCCACCTGTCCTGGGTGGTGACCTCCTATGTGCTCGCCTCGACGGTGACCACCCCGCTGTACGGCAAGCTGGGCGACCAGTACGGCCGCAAGCGCTGGCTCATGATCGCGATCGTCATATTCCTGATCGGCTCGGCATTGTCCGGCCTCGCGCACTCGATGGACCAGCTCATCGCATTTCGTGCGCTGCAGGGCCTCGGCGCGGGCGGGCTCCTCACCGGCGCCATCGCGACCATCGGGGACCTGGTGTCACCCCGCGAGCGCGGTCAGTACATGGGTTACATCATGGGCGTGATGACCCTGGCCATGATCGCCGGGCCGCTGGTGGGCGGCTACATCACCGACACCTTCAGCTGGCGGTGGATCTTCTACATCAACATGCCCATCGGTGGCGCCGCTCTGGTCTACCTGGCGGCGACCATGCACCTGCCCCGGCTCCGCGTCAAGCACAAGATCGACTACGCCGGAGCGGTGACCCTGGCCATCGCCGCCACCTCGATCATCCTGATGACCACCTGGGGCGGCACCCAGTACGCGTGGGGGTCTGTGCAGGTCCTCGGGCTCGCTGCGCTGGCGATCGTCAGCACCGCGTCGTTCCTGTACATCGAGGCGCACGCGGCGGAGCCGATCCTGCCGCTGAACGTGTTCCGCAGCCGCAACTTCTCCGTGGCCATCGCGATGAGCTTCCTGCTCGGCCTGGTGCTGTTCGGCGCGCTGACCTTCCTGCCGCTGTACCAGCAGACCGTGCAGCATCTGTCGGCCACGGAAAGCGGCCTGATGCTGATCCCGATGATGCTCGGCTCGACGGTGACGGCACTGATCGCAGGCCAGGTCACAACCAAGACCGGCCGGTACAAGGCGCTGCCGATCATCGGTGCGGGGGTGATGACGGTCGGGCTGTTCCTGCTGACCGGGATCGGCCTGCACACCAGCCTGGTCACCATCGGGATCTACTTCGCGGTGATCGGGCTCGGCATGGGCTTCCTCATGCAGATCACCACGCTCGTGGCGCAGAACAGTGTGGGCCCGCGGGAGATGGGCGTGGCCAGCAGTTCCCGCACGTTCTTCCAGCAGATCGGTGGGTCGCTCGGGGTGGCGGCGTTCGGCGCGGTCTTCGCCCGGCGGCTGGTCGAATCGCTGACCACGCACCTGCCCGGCACGCACATGAACGTGAAGGGCGCCCAGCTCGACCCGGCCACGGTGAACCACCTGCCGGCGCTGGTGCGCGCCGACTTCTTCGTGGCCATCACGCACGCGGTCACCGGGGTGTTCTGGCTGGTCGTGCCCGCGGCCGCGATCGTGTTCGTGCTCGCCTGGCTGATCAAGGAAGTCCCGCTGCGCGGCCGGGCGCCCGTGGCGGAAGAGCCTGCGGCGAAGGAACTGGTCAGCTGAACCCAGCGCACTCCATGGCGCCGGCCCCTGCAACCTGTTGCAGGGGCCGGCGCATCTTTCTGGGCGTAAGGATGCCGGCCCTGACAGGCTGGCCCAGGAAGGAGCGCCCAGGTGACTTCCGTGGAGCAGCAGTTCACCGAGTTTGCGACGCTCGCGGCGCCGCGGCTGCGGCGGACGGCGTTCCTGCTCTGCGGTGACTGGCACACCGCCGAGGACCTGACGCAGACCGCCTTGGCCAAGGTCTTCGTGTCGTGGCGCCGGATCAGCCGGAAGGACGCGGCCCAGGCCTACGCTACCCGGACGCTGGTGAACAGCTACGTGGCCGACCGGCGCCGCAAGCGTGCCAGCGAGGTGCTGTTCAGCCGGCTGCCCGAGCGCCCGGCACCGCTCCCGCCACCGGAACTTCGGCTCGTGGTGCTCGACGCCCTGGCCGCGCTCCCGCCCCGGTCCCGGGCCGTGGTGGTGCTGCGCTACTGGGAGGACCTGAGCATCGAGCAGGTCGCCGACCTGCTCGGCTGCTCGGCCGGCAACGTGAAGAGCCAGAGCGCGCGTGCCCTGGACAAGCTGCGCGCTCTGCTGGCCGACGCCGCCCCTACGCCGGGCCTGCGGCCGAACGGGACACGATCGGCACCGCGGCGCCGCCCGAGCGCAACCGCCGCGGCAGACACGAGGAGCCCCACATGGATGAGAGATCACTGCACGGCCTGCTGCGCCAGGCCCTGGACGCTGAGCCGCCGCTCGGCCCGGTCGCCCGGAACGCGCTCCGGGCGGGCATCAGGCTCCGGTGGCGCCGCCGGGCACAGGGCGCCACGGCGTGTGCGGCCGTCATCGCGGCGGCCGTGGTCGCGATCCCCACGCTCACCGGGGCGCCGCATGGCGGCCCCCGCGCCGGGGGGGCCACGCGGCCCCGCCGCCCCGGTTCGTTTACGTCGTGGACCAGAACCCGGGCAAGCCCGGTATGGTGACGCCGATCCGCCTCGCCACGAACAAGCCGGGACCATCCATCCCGGTCGGCAAGAGCCCGCTGGACATCGCGGTCACCCCAGATGGAAAGACCGCCTACGTTTCCAACGACAGCTCGCCCGGGACGGTGACGCCGATCACGCACGGCGACCGGCCAGGCGGGCGCGCCCATCAAGATCGGCCCCATCGCGGCGATGATGGCGATCACCCCGAACGGGAAGACCGGCTATGTGGTCACGGGGGGACGCCAGAGCAGCCCGGCGCCGTGGTGCCGATCTCGACCGCCACGAACACCGCGGGCGAGCCGGTCGTCGTCGGTGGCCACGCCACCAGCCGTAACGCCGCGATCGGGGCGATCGCGGTCACCCCGGACGGTAAGACGCTCTACGTGGCCGCCACCCTCAAGGGCACGGGTGGTCGACCTCGCCACGAACAAGCCCGGCAAGCTCATCAAGGCCAGCTACATCCCCGTGGCGGTGGCGGTCGCCCCGGACGGCAGGACCGCCTACGTGGCCAACTACGGCACCATCCTGGTGACGCCGATCAACGTCGCCGGGCACGCCGGGCCCCCCGATCAGGGTCGGCCGCGCGGCCCGGCGCCTTCGCGTTCTCCAAGGACGGGAGGACCGCGTACGTAGGGGCGAACCGGTCAGCCAGATCGCCGGAACACCGCGGACAGGCCCATTCGCGGTGTGTCCAGCCCGTGGGCGATGGCATTCAACGCGGAGCGGCAAGACGCTGTATGTCACCGACTACGGGGCGGGCGAGGTCACCCCGGTAAACACCGCGACGAACCGGCCCGGCAAGCCGATCAAGGTGGGCAAACTGCCGACGGTGATCGCGGTCACCCCCGGCGGGAGTACCGCCTACGTGCTGAACGACGGCGGCAACGACGGTGACGCCGATCAACACCGCGACGAACGGGGCCGGGAAGCCGGTAAAGGTAACGGGGTGGTGCAACCGGCCCGGCACGCCGATCAAGGTGGGCAACGGCCCGGTGTCCATCGCCTTCACCCCGGACGGCAGGACGGCCTACGTGGTCAACGCGATCGGGAACACGGTGACGCCGATCAACACCGCGACGAACCGGCCCGGCACGCCGATCAAGGTCGGCAGCGACCCGCGGGCGATCGTGATCACCCCGGACGGGAAGACCGCGTATGTGGGCAACCAGAACTCCGGAACGGTCACACCCATAAACACCGCGACGAACCGGCCCGGCAAGCCGATACGCGTGGGCAAGTTTCCCGAGGCGCTCGCCATCACGCGATGGGCTGACCGTGACGCGCTCAGCTACCACGCGTGCACGGTGACGCCGGTGGCGACGGCACCGGCACCGCCGGGAGCCCGGTCAGTCGGGCGGCGGCTCATCGCGCTCGTCATCACGCCGGACGGCAAGCAGGCCTACGTTGCCCGCCTGGGCAACCTGGCCGCCCGGCACCGTGAGGCCGATCGCCACGGCCACGAATACGGCCGGGCAGCCGATCCCGGTGGGCGCCGGGCCTACCGCGCTGGTGATCGCCCGCTAAGCGGGGGCCCGGTCAGACCCCGGCGTAGGGGACTGCCTCGAGGATCTCGACCGTGGTGGCGCGACCGTTCGGCAGATTGTAAGTGGCTGTCTCGCCGACCTTCTTGCCCGAGATCGCGCTGCCCAGCGGAGAGCGGGGGGAGTACACGTCGATGGGGGCGCCGCTCTCCTCGCGGGAGGCGAGCAGGAAGGTGACCTCGTCCTCGTCGCCGGCGAACCGGATGGTCACGGTCATGCCGGGGCCCACGACGCCCTCGGTCCGCGGCGGGTCGCCGACCCTGGCGTTCTCCAGGATGTGCTGGAGCTGGCGGATGCGGCCCTCAATCTGGCCCTGCTCGTCCTTGGCCGCGTGGTAGCCGCCGTTCTCCTTCAGGTCGCCCTCGTCCCTGGCGGCCTCGATCTTCTTCGCGATCTCTACACGCCCGGTGCCGGCCAGATAGTCCAGCTCCGCCTTCAGCCGGTCATGGGCTTCCTGGGTGAGCCAGGTGACGTCCTCGCGTGTCTCGGTCACGGGTACTCCTTGCCTGCACTGCGAACGGGTGAGGTCCGCCGGAGCCAACTCGGCCCCATGGGGGTATTGGGAGCCTATGCGGCCCTCGGGGTAACTCTCCGAGGTTACAAGGGTGCGGGGTATTACCGCGCCAGTCAATAACCTGCCGGGAGCGAGCACGGGAATAAGTTCGCCTATCCGGGGTGCTGTCGTGCAGGATAATGACCCGGCGCCGTGCCCGCTAGTGCCGCTGAGCCTGGCTAGCGGCGCCCTGACCACGCCCGTTATTCCCACACCGGGGGAATTTGCTGTGCCTGCTTCTCACACCGACACCGCCGGCCGGGCGATGCCCGGCACGCCCGCCGCCACGTCCGGCTCGCCGGGGGACGGCCTGCCGGACGCTGGGTTGCGCCTGCTTGCGGTGCATGCGCACCCGGACGACGAGTCCAGCAAAGGTGCAGCAACAATGGTGCGTTACGCCCGTTCCGGGGCAGATGTGATGGTCGCCACTCTGACCGGGGGTGAGCGCGGTGACATCCTCAACAAGGCAATGGACCGGCCCGAGGTACGGGCCAACCTGCCCCGGATCCGGCGCGAGGAGATGGCACGGGCACGGGAAATCCTGGGAGTACGGCAAAGATTTCTGGGATTTGTCGATTCCGGGCTGCCGGAGGGCGATCCGCTGCCCCCGTTGCCGGACGGGTGCTTCGCCCTGCAGAAGCTGGAAGAAGCCGCCGAGCCGCTGGTCACGCTGGTCCGGGAGTTCCGCCCGCACGTGATCCTGACCTACGACGAGAACGGCGGCTACCCGCACCCTGACCATGTGAAGACACACGAGGTCACGATCGAGGCGTTCGACGCGGCCGCCGACCCGGACCGCTATCCCGGCTCCGGCGCGCCCTGGCGGCCGCTCAAGCTCTACTACTTCGCCACGTTCCACAAGGCCAGGATCATCGCGCTGCACGAGGAGATGGAGCGCCGCGGGCTGGAGTCGCCCTACGCCGAGTGGCTCGCCAAGTGGGAGGACCCGCCGAAGGGCCGGGTTCCGCTGGAGATCACGACCCGGGTGCCGTGCGCGGAGTATTTCGAGATCCGGGATCTGGCGCTGCTGGCCCACGCGACCCAGATCGATCCGGAGAGTTCCTGGTTCGCCGTGCCGCTGGACGTCACGGCCACCGCGTGGCCCACCGAGGATTACCACCGGGCCAGGTCGCTGGTGGATACTGGGCTTCCAGAAGTTGACCTGTTCGCTGGCATCCGGGAGTTGGTGGGCCGGTGAGAATCCTGGCCTCCTCCGCGGCCAGCCAGGCGGTGCCCGGTGTCCTCGGGTTCCTCGTGGTGGCCGCGATGGCCCTGGCGCTGTACTTCCTGCTGCGCTCGATGAACAAGCATCTCCGCAAGGTGGTGCGCGAGCCGCGCTGGCGCGAGGAAGCCGGGGGGCAGGAGGGCCAGGAGCCGGGGGATGGCGGGGACGAGCCGCAGGACCAGCCGGAGCCCGGCTACAGCCGCAACGGCTCGGGCCAGGCCTGACCCTGCCCGGGCCAGCGGCCGAGGGTCAGCCCTGGGCCATGGGCAGGCCGAAGGCCAGCAGGCGATGTCCGGGGGCGTATTCGTAGTCGCGGTGCGGCAGGCGCTGGAACCCGGCCTCGGCGTACAGGTGCTGAGCCGCGCGCATGTCCGGCTGGGTGAGCAGTAGCAACTCCCGCACCTCCCGGGCGGCGGCGCGGCGCATCACCGCGGACAGCAGCGCCCGCCCGATCCCGCGGCCCCGTGCCGCGGCGGTCACCGCCAGCGCCCGCACCTCACCCTCGCCTGGATTGCGCAGCACCTCACCGCCGTTCGGCCAGGTCACCAGCGTCACCGTGCCGAGAATGTGCCCATCGTCCACGGCGGCGAGGATCTCGCCGGTGCCGTCCATGCCGAGAACCCGCAGCGTGTCCGCGTAGCCGGAGGCTTTGGACAGGAAACCGTCGGCCTGGTACGCGGCCACCCGCAGTTCGCCGATCTGGCCGAACTCCCCGGGCTGTGCGTCACGTACGTCCACGATCGGCTGCAACGGGCGCGGCGGCTGCGGCATTCCGGTCATTCCCGCCCGCGCTCCGGCCGGGCGCCCGGGCGCCCGGCGCCCGCGCCCGGCGCCCGGGCAGCCCGCGCGGTGTCAGGCCACGTAGGGCTGGCCGGACGCGGCGGTCATGGGCAGGCCGGCGGCCTGCCAGCCGACCATGCCATCGGACACGTTGCTGGCGTCCCAGCCCGCGCCTGCCAGCGCCTGTGCGGCGTGCGCCGACCGGTTGCCCGACCGGCAGATCACATACAGCGGCCGGTCCTGCACCAGCTCGGTGTAGCGCGCGCCCAGTTCGCCGAGCGGGATATGAACCGCGCCCGGCGCGTGACCGGCATCCCATTCCCCGGGTTCCCGCACGTCAAGCAGGTAGGCGTCAGCCGGCACCTCGGCCGCGGGCACCTGGGTCACCGGGCCACCTTGAGTCATCCCAGCCATCTCCTCGTCGCGCGGGGCCGTTCGTCGTGGTTGTGGCAACGACGACATTCTTATGTAGTCGTTGCCGGAAACATGACAATCATGACCGTGTCAGCCGTCCAGGCGGGCCAGTTCCTCCGGTGAGAGCACCAGTTCCGGCGCCTGGGCGGAGTCCGTGATGGACTCGGGGCGGCTCGCACCTGGGATCGGGATGACCACCGGCGCCTTGGCCAGCATCCAGGCCAGCGTCACCTGCTGCGGCGACACCCCGTGGGCCGCGGCGATCGCGCCGAACGCGGTGTGCCGGCTGCCCAGCTGGCCGGCCCGGCCGATGCCGCCGAGTGGGCTCCACGGCAGGAAGGCGATACCGGCCTGGGCGCAGTGCCGCAGTTCGCGCTCACTGGACCGGAACGCGGGGGAGAACTCGTTCTGCACGCTGGCGAGGTTCCCCTCGCCCAGGATGGACCGGGCCAGCTCGATCTGCTCGATGCTGGCGTTGGAGATGCCGGCCAGCCGGATCTTCCCCGAGTCGAGCAGTTCCTTGAGCGCGCCGATCGACTCCGCGTAGGGCACTTTCGGGTCCGGCCGGTGGAACTGGTACAGGCCGATCACGTCCACCCCGAGGGCCTTGAGCGAGGCCTCGGCCGCGGCCCGCAGGTGCGCGGGGGACCCGTCGAGCGTCCAGGACCCGTCGCCGGGCCGCAGGTGGCCGCCCTTGGTCGCCACCAGCACGTCGCTGGTGTCCCCGGAGTAGCTGGCCAGGGCCTTGGCGATGAGCCGTTCGTTGTGCCCGGTCTCGCCGGCGTTCAGGTGATAGGCGTCCGCCGTGTCGATAAGCGTCACGCCCGCGTCGAGGGCCGCATGGATGGTCCGGACTGATCGTGCCTCGTCGGGCCGCCCCTCGATGGACATGGGCATGCCGCCAAGGCCGATGGCGCTGACCGTGACCGGGCCGATGGTCCTGCTCTGCATCTGTTCTCCTTCTCCGCTGCGCGGGTTCCTCTTCTGGCGGATTCCCAAGACCGCAACACCGTGACCGGCCGGGGCATGCCCGGCGCCGGCGGGATGTTGTCGGGTGTGACGCTGCCCCCGGAGCGCCATAGCATCCGGATGGGTGGGCAGCATCTGATGTCGGCTCTTTCGGAGAGGTGTTCATGGAGTACGTCAACCTGGGCTCGACCGGCCTGCGCGTGTCCCGTATCTGCCTCGGGATGATGAGCTTCGGCGACAAGAGCAGCAGGCAGTGGGTGCTGGACGAGGACGCCGCGGAGCCGCTCGTGCGGGCCGCGGCCGACGGTGGCGTGATCTTCTACGACACCGCCGACACCTACGCCAACGGCGCGAGCGAGGTCATCACCGGGCGGCTGCTCGGCAAGCTGTTCCGCCGCGAGGACGTGGTGGTTGCCACCAAGGTGTTCAGCCCGATGTCCGACGCCGAGAACGACCGCGGCCTGTCCCGCAAGCACATCCTGGCCGGGATCGACAACTCGCTGCGCCGCCTGGGCATGGACTACGTGGATCTCTACCAGATCCACAGGTGGGACCCGCGGACCCCGGTCGAGGAGACCATGGCGGCGCTGCACGACGTGGTCAGGGCGGGCAAGGCGCGCTACATCGGGGCGAGCAGCATGTACGCCTGGCAGTTCGCCAAGGCCCAGCATGCGGCGGAGCGGCACGGCTGGACCCGGTTCGTGTCCATGCAGAACCACTACAACCTGCTCTACCGCGAGGAAGAGCGGGAGATGGTCCCGCAGTGCATCGACCAGGGCGTCGGGGTGATCCCGTGGAGCCCGCTGGCCCGCGGCGTGCTGACCGGCAACCGGACCAGGGACGGGCAGCGGCTCACCACCCGGGCCGGCGCCGACCCGTTCGGTGACAGCCTCTACAGCGAGGCCGACTTCGACGTGGTGGATGCCGTCGCGGAGGTGGCCGCCGGGCGCGGGGTACCGCCCGCCCAGGTCGCGCTGGCCTGGCTGCTGCACCGGCCCGGGGTGACCGCCCCGATCGTCGGCACCACGAAGGCCAGCCACGTGGACGATGCGCTGGCAGCGGTGAAGCTGGAACTCACCGAGGAGGAGATCCGCCGGATGGAGGAGCGCTACGTGCCCCATCCGGTGCTTGGCCACGGGTAGCCGGGTACTCCAGCCCGAGCAGGGCGGAGAGTTCGGCGAGGGTGTAGTCGAACAGGGCGGCCGGGTCGTCCAGGGCGAAGTGCAGGTGGCCGAAGACCTCCAGGCTCACCATGCCGTACAGGCGCACCCAGCAGCGCAGGAAGATGAGCACCGCCCCGGCGGGCAGGTCCGCGCCGAGCCCGTCGCGGTACCGGACGAGCTGGGCGAGCAGGCCCGGCTCGATCTCGGTGTCGGCGGGCACCGGGAACGGGTGCCTGCTCCACAGCTCGAAGAACAGCACGAGGAACTCGCCGCTGAACTTGCCCGCGCACTCGGCCACCACGTCGTCGCCCGCGGCCTTGTCGTGCACCGCTTCGAGCCCGGGCAGCGGGGTGCCGAACAGCAGGCCGAACTCCGGCCGGTGGGCCAGCGCCCAGTCGCGGAACGCCTGGCACGCCGCGATCAGCTTGGCGGTCACGTCCCCGCCGCTGGCCTGGGCCGCCCGCTCGATCGCGGCGTGGATGTCGGCGGCGATCTCGGTGAAGATGTCCCCGCACACGTGCTGGAGCAGCTCATCGTGGCTGCCGAAGTAGCGGTAGAGGGCAGGGGCGGTCATCCCCATGGCGCGGCCGATGGCCCGCAACGAGACGGCGTCCGGCCCCTCGGCGACCAGCAGTTGCCGGGCGGTGCCCTTGATCTCCTCGATGGTGGCGGCCCGGACGCGATCACGCCGGCTTGGTGCCTGGACCACGTCGCCCTCCTCGGAACCTGAGAAAACGCTTAACACGTTTGACAAACCTGAACACCGCATGCGAAGTTAACACTGTTCTCAGTTTACACCGTTCACCCAGGTGAACGACAGGTAACAGTCTAATCGCGGAGGCATCCGGTGTTCGAGGCTTGGGGACGTTTCATCTATCGCCGCCGGCGGCTGGTACTCCTGGCCGCGGTGGCCGTCATAGTCGGTGCCGCGGTCTGGGGGACGGGCGTGTTCGGGGCGCTGCAGTCCGGCGGCGGCTTCACCGCGCCCGGCAGCCAGAGCGAGCAGGCCGGCAACCTTGCCACCAAGGCGTTCGGCCGGGACACCGCGGACGTCGTGGTGCTGTACCGCAGCGCCACCATGACCGTGGCCGATCCCGCCTACCGGCAGGCGGTGACCAGTACGCTGGCCGCCCTGCCCGCAGGCAAGGTGCTGTCCGCGGTCAGCTACTGGACCACGCACTCACCACAGTTCGCTGGTGCCGGGGGCCACGAGACCTACGCCGTACTGCGCCTGGCCGGTGCCGGCGATGCCGCCCAGATCAAGGCCTACCAGGCCATCAGCGGCAAGCTCGGCGCACCGGGGCTCAGCGAGGTGGCCGGCGGTCAGATCCCGACCGAGCAGGCCATCAACAGCCAGGTCAAGTCGGACATCGGCCGGGCCGAGGGACTGTCCATGCCGGTGCTGCTGATCCTCATGCTGGTGATCTTCGGCAGCCTGGCGGCGGCCAGCCTGCCGCTGGCCATCGGCGGGGCCGCGATCCTCGGCTCGTTTGCCGCGCTGCGGCTGCTCACGCTGTTCACCAGCGTGTCCGTCTACTCGATCAACATCACCACGATCCTCGGCCTGGGCCTGGCCATCGACTACGGGCTGTTCATGGTGGCCCGGTTCCGCGACGAGCTTTCCGTTCAGCCCAGCACCGAGGCGGCCCTGGCGCGGACCGTCGCCACGGCCGGCCGCACGGTCGCCGTGTCGGGCGTCACGGTTGCCCTGGCCCTGGCCAGCCTCACGCTGTTCCCCGAGATGTTCCTGCGCTCCATGGGCTACGGGGGCGTGGCCACCGTCGTGGTGGACATGCTCGCCGCTCTGACGATCATGCCCGCGCTGCTCGCGGTGCTCGGCCCGCGGGTGAACGCGCTGCGCATCCGGCGCCCGGTGCGCCGGGCTCCCCTTGGGCGGGGTGGCGGGGTCAGGGCTAGCAGAGCGCGGGCTGGCACGGCGGAGTCGGCCGGCGCCTGGTTCCGCATCGCCCGTAGCGTGATGCGGCGCCCGCTCGCCTACATCGCGGTCATCGTGATCGCCCTGCTCGCGCTCGGCTCGCCGTTCCGCTCGATCACCTGGGGCGGCACGGATGCCCGCGCGCTGCCGTCCGGCTCCGGGGCGCGTGTGGTGGCCGAGTCGCTGGCCCGCGACTTCCCGGTGAACGCGACCACGCCGATCGAGGCCGTCGTCAAGTTCGGCGGCCCGGTCAGCGCACCGGCGGAGCGGGCCGCGCTGGCCAGCTACACCGGCCGGCTGGCACATGTCCCCGGGATCATCAGCGCACAGGTCACCGGGGTGGCCGGCGACGTCGCCAAGGTGGACCTGCGGTTCACCGCCAACGCCGAGTCGTCCGCTGCCCGGTCGCTGGTGACGCAGGTGCGGACGGTTACCGCGCCCGTGGGTGCTCAGGTCTACGTGGGCGGCACCACCGCGGAACTGGTGGATGAACTGGCCAGTCTTGGCGCCACCCTGCCGTGGATGGCGCTCATGGTCGCGGTCACCACGTTCGCCCTGCTGTTCCTCGCCTTCGGCTCGGTGGTGCTGCCGGTCAAGGCCATCGTGATGAACATGCTGTCGCTGACCGCCACGTTCGGCGCGATCGTGTGGATCTTCCAGGAGGGCCACCTGTCCGGGCTGCTGCACTTCACGCCGACGGGCACCATCGACCCGACCATGCCGATCCTGATGCTGGCCATCATCTTCGGCCTGTCCATGGACTACGAGGTGTTCCTGCTGTCCCGGATCCGGGAGCGCTACGACGTGACCGGCGATAACACCGCGGCGGTGGCCGGCGGCCTGCAGCGCACCGGCGGGATCATCACCAGCCTGGCCCTGCTGCTGGTGATCGTGGTCGGCGCGTTCTCCGCGTCCGGTATCACGTTCATCAAGCTGATGGGCGTTGGGATGATCATCGCTCTGGTGGTGGACGCCACGATCATCCGGGTGCTGCTCGTGCCCGCCACCATGCGGCTGCTGGGGAGGGCGAACTGGTGGGCGCCGCGCCCGCTGCGCCGGTTCTACGCCCGCTACGGGATCCGGGAGGACTCCGGCGAGGCGGGGCAATCGCCGGGGCTGCCCGCCCCCAAGGTCGCCGCCCCGGTGGCCGAGCCGGTGGCCGAACCGGTGGCCGAACCGGTGTAGCCGCACCGCGCGGGGTTCCCGGTGCCGGGCGGTCCGGTCCGCCGCCCGGCACCGGGAATTTGCGTTGCGGCTGGGATGCGCGGGGCGGACGATGTCTGGATGACATGGACCGCCCCTGACGTGAGCCGCCCTGAGCCGCCCCTGGTCGCGGGGGAGCGGGAAACGCTGGATGCCTGGCTCGACTTCCACCGCGACACCCTGCTGGGCAAGTGCTCGGGGCTCACCGCCGGCCAGCTGAGGCAGCGGGCCGTGGCACCATCGAGCCTGTCACTGCTCGGCATCGTCCGGCACATGACCGACGTGGAGCGCTGGTGGTTCCGGATACACGGCACCAACCAGGACATGACGTTCCGCTACTTCAACGAGGAAAACCTGGACGCCGACTTCGAGGAACTCGACGAGCCGGACGCCCCCACCGTCCTCGCCAATTTCTGGGCAGAGGTCGGCCTGGCCCGGGCCGCAGTGCGCGACCTGGACCTGGACCATGTGGTGCCCAGCCACGCCGACCACCCGGAGCGGGTGCGGAACATCCGCTGGATCTACGTGCACATGATCGAGGAATACGCCCGCCACAACGGCCACGCCGACCTGCTCCGCGAGCGCATCGACGGCGTCACCGGGGGCTAGCCGCCGCCGGTGCTGACCGCCTCGCCGCAGCGGGGGCACAGGCCGGACAGCTCCACGGTGTGATCCATAGCGGTGAAGCCGGCCTCGGCCGCCACCTTCTCCGCCCACTGCTCCACCACGCGCCCCTCCACCTCGACGCTGCTGCCGCACTGACGGCAGATCAGGTGGTGATGATGGGCCTCGCTGCGGCAGCGCCGGTACCGGATCTCCCCGCCCGCGTCCCTGATCGTGTCCAGCTGGCCGTTCTCGCTGAGCACCTGCAGGTGCCGGTAAACGGTGGTCAGCCCGACGCGCTCACCGCGGCGGCGCAGTTCCGCGTGGATCTGCTGTGCGCTGTTGAAGCCGGTCAGGCTGCCGAGCACGGCCGCGAGTGCCTCGGCCTGCCGGGTCCCCCGCACCCTGGTCCCCCGGCCCCACGTGGGCGTGGCGGGAGTGGTCACAACCGCACCGTAGCAGCCGGGCGGGCGTCTGCCGCCGTGTCGCGCCCTGGGCTCAGCGACACGGTCAGGCGGCGGCCCAGCCCGGCACCGCGGCCCGCTGCGCGGACGCCCAGGTATGCCGCAAAGGCCAGGCTGGTCACGTAGAAGCTGACCGGATAGGGCGTGTAGAAGGCCAGGGCAAGCGAGGCCCAGGTGATGAGCACGGCAAGGCCCGCGGACAGGGCGAGTGCGGCCGCCGGGCGCCGGAACACCCGCCCGGCGATGGCACCGGGTGCCACCAGCAGCGCGAAGATGAGCAGCACCCCGGATACCTGCACCGCCTCGGTGACCGCGAGCGCGAGCAGCATCATGAAGCCAAGCCCGATGGCGGCCACCCGGATGCCCCGCGCCTCTGCCACCTCCTCATCGAGCGAGGCGAAAAGCAGCGGCCGGTAGATCACCGCCAGCAGCGCCAGGACCACGACGCTGGTCAGCACCGTGATCTGCACCGCGCCCGTGGTGATGCCGAAGATCTGCCCGAACAGCACGGCGTAGGCGTCGGTTGCGTTGCCCGTGTACAGGCTGATGAACAGGTAGCCCAGTCCCAGGGAGAAGGCCATCACCAGGCCGATCACCACGTCGCGGCCGCGCAGCCGCCGGCCGAGGACGCCCATCCCGACGCTGGCGGCCAGGCTCAGCACGCCGACCCCGAGCACCGGGTTGACACCGAGCAGGACCGCTCCGGCGGCTCCGGCGAACCCGATGTGCGAGATCGCATGTGCGGCGAAACTCGACGCGCGCAGCACGACGAAATACCCGATCAGGCCCGCCACCAGGGCAGAGGCCGTCCCCGCGGCGAACGCGTTGCGCATGAACGCGAAGCTCAGCATGTTCTGGACGTCGGCCAGCAGGTTCCAGCTCGGGCCGGACAGGAACGAGTAGCCCTGGCTGGCCAGCGCGGCGGTCATGGCCGCGGCCCGCGGGGCGAGTGCGGATGGGCGGTTTCGGCCTCCAGGCCAACCACGAAGACCCGGCCACGGGAGTCGGTGAGCACCTCGACCTCCGCCTGGTACAGCCGGGACAGGCTGGCGCTGGTGATCACTTCCTCGGGCGGCCCGACGCTGACCCCGCCCCCGGCGACGTACATGACCCGGTCGGTGACCCCCAGCACCGGGTTGATGTCGTGCGTGACCAGCACCACGGTGAAGCCGTACTCGGCGCGCAGGTCGGCGACCAGTTGGCTGACCTCCTGCTGGCTGCGCAGGTCCAGGCTGGCCAGCGGCTCGTCGAGCAGCAGCAGTTGCGGCCGGGCCACCAGCGCCTGGGCGAGTTGCAGGCGCTGCTGCTCACCGCCGGACAGGCGGCCGACGGCCCGGCCGCCCAGGTGCGCGGCACCTACCGACGCCAGCGCCCGTGACACGTCTTCCGCCTTCTGCTGCCTTTTTCGCGGCTTTACGCCCATGCCCCAGCGATGTCCGTCCACGCCGAGGCCCACCAGGTCCGCAGCCCGGACACCGAGGTCGGGATCGAGCGTGCGCCGCTGCGGCACATACCCGATCGCGGGGTTGCCCCGCCGGGGCTGGCCGCCGAACACGCGCAGCGTGCCGTCGGCGGGCCGGAGCAGCCCAAGCACCATGCGCAGCAGCGTGGACTTGCCTGCCCCGTTGGGCCCGAGCACGGTAAGGAACTCCCCGGCGGCGACGCTGAAGTCGGCCCCGGACCAGACCGTCCGCCCGTGGTACCCGGACGCCAGGGCGGTGGCCTCGATCACCGGGCCCGCGGCGGCACGGGCTCCGGGCAGCTCCGGCGCCCCGGCAGGGACGGCCGCCGGGCGGCCGGGCGCCGTCGCGGCGGGCTCCGCCGTGCCCCTCATCGGGCTCCTCCGTTCAGCGCCCGGGCCAGGGCGGCAAGCTCGGCGCCGAACCACTGCTCGAAGCTCTGCCCGGGCGGCTGGATGGTCTCGGTGACGCCCACGATGGGGACGTGATGGCTGGCGGCGATGCCGCGGATGCTGGTGGTCAGCGCGGTCGCGGTCTGCTTGTTGTACACCAGCACGCGGGCTTGCCGGGCGGAGAGCTGGTGCTCGAACTCCACAACACTGGCCACCGGCGGGTCGTTACCTTCGGACACCGCGTTCATGAAGGGAGGCGGGCTGATCAGCCGCAGGCCCAGGGCAGCGGCGAGGTAGGCGAAGATGCTCTCGGTGGAGGCCACGGGCTGGCCGGCGTGGTCACGGTGGATCCGGGCAAGCTGCCCGCGGATCCCGGCGAAGGCCGCCGTCACCGCGGCCCGGCGGGCGGTGAAGTAGGCGGCGTCCTTCGGGTCGAGCGACTTCAGGTCGGCCTCGATGTGGTCGCAGGCCATGGTCACGTACGCCGGGTTGTACCACAGGTGCGGGTTGTCGCCGGGGCGCTTGCCGAGCGTCGCGCCGATGTCGTAGACCCGGCGCCCGGTCTCGGGGTTGGCGGCGAGCAGCTTGCTCATCCAGTCGTCGTAGCCGACCCCGTTCTGTACCACGTAGCGAGCTACCGCGACCGCGCGGGCGTCCCGGGCCGAGGACTCGTAGTCGTGCGGATCGGCGTTCGGGTCGCTGACGATGCTGAGCACCTGCACGTGCGTGCCGCCGAGCTGGCTCACCAGGCTGCCCCAGAAGTTCTCCGCGGCGACCACGTCGATCACCCGGGACCCTCCGGGACCGGCCAGCGGGGCACCGGTCACACTCCCCGCGCACGCGCTGGCCCCCAGCCCGAGCGCAGCGAGCACCACGCCAATGAGCACCGGGGAACCGCGCCGCGGCCCGGCCGGGGTGCCGCGCCAGGCCCGCACCGGGGAACCGCGCCGCCCCCGCACCGGGGTGCCGTGCCAGGCCCGCACCAGGGAACCGCGCCGCCCCCGCACCGGGGAACCGTGCCGCGGCCCGGCCGGGGTGCCGCGCCGTGCCCGCCCAGTGCCCATGCCCAGCCTTTCCGCGCCCGCAGCGCTGCCCCACCAGCCTCGCCGTACTGAAAACGATACTGGTAATCATATTCATTTAGCAGCCAAACGCAACTCGCCGACCGCACAGCCCTCGCCAGCCCCACATGTCACCGCGCACCGCGCACAATCGGTGATGATCATGGGGATCTGGCCCGCCCACGGGCCAGATCCCCATGATCACGAACGGCTGGGCAGCCCGGGCGGGGGGCGGGGCCTGGTGAGGAGGCGAAGATGGGGGTATGGCAGAGCGGCTGAAGAACGCGACGAGCCCTTATCTCCTGCAGCATGCGGACAATCCGGTGGACTGGTGGCCGTGGTCACCGGAGGCGTTCGCGGCGGCCCGCGAGCGGGATGTGCCGGTGATGCTGTCGGTCGGCTACTCGGCCTGTCACTGGTGCCACGTGATGGCGCACGAGTCGTTCGAGGATCCGCAGACCGCGGCGCTGCTGAACGACAGCCTCGTGCCCATCAAGGTGGACCGGGAGGAACGGCCCGACGTGGACGCGGTGTACATGACCGCGACCCAGGCCATGACCGGCCAGGGCGGCTGGCCGATGACCGTGTTCATGACCCCGGACGGTGCGCCGTTCTACTGCGGCACCTACTTCCCGCGCACGCAGTTCCAGCACCTGGTGCTCGCCATCACCGAGGCCTGGCGCAAGGACCGGGCCGGTGTCGACGGCCAGGCCAGCCGGATCGCCGCTGCGCTGGCGGAACAGGCCGGGCCGTGGCAGGCGGGCGCGGGCGAGCCGGCCGACCTGGCGGACATCTGCCGCGAGGCGGTGATCAGCCTGGCGCGCGGCTATGACGCCCAGCGCGGCGGGTTCGGCCGCGCTCCCAAGTTCCCGCCCTCGATGGTGTGCGAGTTCCTGCTGCGGCAGTCCGAGCGGCCCGGCGCGCCCGGCGGCGAGCGGGCGCTGGAGATGGCCGCCGGCACCATGGCGGCGATGGCCAGAGGCGGCATGTATGACCAGCTCGGCGGTGGGTTTGCCCGCTACAGCGTGGATGCCGGCTGGGTGGTGCCGCACTTCGAGAAGATGCTCTACGACAACGCCCTGCTTGCGCGGGCGTACGCGCACTGGTGGCGGCGCACCGCCGATCCCCTGGCCGCGCGGGTGGCCAGGGACACCTGTGCCTGGATGATCCGCGAACTGCGCACCCGTGCGGGCGGGCTGGCTTCCGCGCTGGACGCCGACAGCGGCGGCGAGGAGGGGCTGTTCTACACCTGGACCCCGGACGAGTTGCGCGAGGTGCTGGGGCCGGATGACGCCGGTTACGCCGCGGAGGCCTTCGGTGTGACTCCGGACGGCACGTTCGAGCACGGCCGCTCGGTGCTCCAGCGCCGCGCGGATCCCGCGGACACCGAACGGTTCGGCCGGGTCAGCGCCGCGTTGCTGGCCGCCCGCGAGAAGCGGGTGCGGCCGGGCAGGGATGACAAGGTGGTCACCGCCTGGAACGGCCTGGCGATCGCCGCGCTCGCCGAGTGCGGGCTCCTCCTCGGCGAGCCCGGCTTCGTGACCGCGGCGCTGGCGGCGGCGGACCTGCTCACCACGGCGCACCTGGTGGACGGCCGCCTGGCCAGGACCTCGCGCGCGGGCGAGGCGGGGCCGGGGGCCGGGGTGCTTGAGGACTACGCCTGCCTGGCCGACGGGCTGCTGGCCCTGTCCGGGGTGACCGGGCAGGGCCGCTGGCTGACACTCGCCGGTGACCTGCTGGAGACGGCGCTGGCCAGGTTCGGCGACGGCAACGGCGGCTTCTACGACACCGCCGACGACGGCGAGCGGCTGCTGTACCGGCCGGCCGATCCCGCCGACGGGCCGAGCCCGTCGGGCACTTTCGCGGCAGCCGGGGCGCTGCTGAGCTATTCCGCCCTCACCGGCTCGTCCCGGCACCGGGAGGCGGCCGTGGCGGCGCTGGACGTGCTCGGGCCGATCGCGGCCCAGTTCCCCCGTGCGGCCGGGGCTGGCCTCGCGGTTGCCGAGGCGGTGCTCGCCGGGCCCGCCGAGATCGCGGTCGTCGGGGCGGCCACGGATCCGCGCACCGCGGTGCTGCACCGCGCCGCGCTGCTCATGGCGCCGCCCGGGGCCGTGCTGGCGCTCGGTGACGGCGGGCCGGCCGGCGAGGGCGGCGCCGCGGTGCCGCTGCTCGAAGGGCGCCACCCGGTTGACGGTTCCCCGGCGGTCTACGTCTGCCGAAATTTCACCTGCCGTACCCCTGTCACTGATCCCATGGAGTTGCGGGACGCCCTGGCATACCCCCCCGTGACCTGGGCTGGAGAAGAAATTGGGTCCTTTGGCCCTGGCAGCCCGTCTAACGCGATGGAATAGTGGGAAATCCTGGGTCGGTTGACTGGGTATGCATTCCGAGTGGCGACAAGGAGAGTGAAGCGCGTGGAACTGGGCAGGAGCCGCCCCTCTGGGGAGACCCCGGCGCAGCGGGACCCGCGCTCGAACCGGCGCGCGCGGCGGCTGCCCGCGCCCGCGCTCGGGGCCGTCACCGCACTCATGATCGTCGCGGCCGGCTGGCCCGGCATGGCGTCAGCCAGCATCCACAGCACCGGCCCCGCCGGCCCGGGCCCGGCGCCTTCGGCGCAGCCCTGGCTGCTGGGCCGGCCGTCGCCCGCGCTCGTGCCGCCGCCCGCCGCCCCCGCTGCCCGGGCCGTCAGCACCGATGTCTACGTGGCCCCGCTGAAGCACGTGCTGCCGGTGGACGTGGTCGCGGTGTCGCCCACCACGCTGCCTGCCGCGGCCGTCAACAAGGTCCGCGGCCTGCCCGGCGTGCGCGCGGTGGAGGCCGTGGACGCGGCCCGGGTCCGGGTGAACGGCAGGTTCGCCGCTGTACTCGGCGTGGACCCGTCGGGCTTCCGCCGGTTCGCCGCCAAGCCGACCGCGAAGGACACCGCGTTCTGGCGCAGTGTCGAGGGCGGCGGCCTGGGCCTGTCCTACGAGATGGGCAAGCAGGACAAGCTCCCCACCGGCACTGCTGTCACGGTCGCCGGCCGCAGCGTGCAGACGATGCGCGTCGGCAAGTTCGGCACGGTGGGTATCGGCGGTGTCGACGCGGTGATCACCGACAAGGCCGCCCGCTCGCTCGGCTTCCCGGTGCGCAACGCGATCGTGATCAGTGCCCCCTCGGCTCACTTCACCAAGCTGACCCGCGAGATCAAGAAGGCCCTGCCCGCAGGCACCGAGGTCGACCAGCTCGTGGTGCAGACCAGCCAGGGCACCTCGGCCTCGGCCTCGGCAGCCGCAGGCTCGGTGCAGCCCACCACCGGCGGCCTGGCCTCCCCGACAGTGATCCATGCTTTCCTGCAAGCGGCGGTGAGCCGGCTCGGCATGCCGTACGTCTGGGGCGCGAACGGGCCCACGTCCTTCGACTGCTCCGGGCTCGTGCAGTGGTCGTTCGCCCAGGCTGGCGTGGTCATGCCACGGGTGGCCGCGGATCAGGCCCGCACCGGCCCTGCTGTGCCGGTGAGCCAGCTCGCACCGGGTGACCTGCTCTTCTACCACACCGACCCGACCGCGCCCGGCTACATCTCGCACGTCGCCATCTACCTCGGTGGCGGCAAGATGATCCAGGCCCCGGAGCCCGGCATGAACGTCGAGATCGTCCCCGTCGACCTGGGCAGCGAGTTCGCCGGCGCCGTAGACGTCTCCCCAGCCGTAGCCGCCCAAGCAGCCGCCACCTCGGTCTGACCCGGCCGCTTCCCGTCCGTACCTGCCCGGCCGCATGGACGGGCGGCATCGGGATTGCCGTGACAAAACGCTGTTCAGAGCAACCCTGGTACCGCTCCGCCCGGGAACTTGCGCGGCCCGAACTAGGGTGTAATCATAATTACATGAGTACAGAGCAAGAGAAGGCAGCGGCTGACGCTGCTGGGCAGATACGTGCGTGGTTCCTGGGGCGCCTTCCCGATTGGTTTACTGGGGAGCCTGAGGTGATTGTGGATCGTGAGGAGATCACGGTCATCGGTGAGCTTCCTGCGGTGAAGGGGGCTGCCGAGGAGGATCCCGAGGCTGGGCAGACCGAGGCGGAGGCGATGGCGGCGGGGCGGAGCCGGCGGTTCCGCGAGGAGACCCGCGACGCCCGGATGGGGATCGCTCGCGAGGCGGAGCTGCGGTTCGACCGCAAGGTGTCCTGGGGCGTGGTGAGCGAGGGCCGGAAAGTGATGTTCACCACACTTTCGATCCCGGTGATGACCCGGTTGCGCCAGGCCGAGCGCCGGGTACTTGACACGCTCGTCGAGGCCGGAGTGGCCCGCAGTCGCAGCGACGCGCTGGCCTGGTGCGTGCGCCTGGTCGGCGAGCACGAGGACTCCTGGCTCAGTGCCCTGCGCGACGCATTGCGTCACGTGGAACAGGTTCGCGCCGAGGGGCCCCGCTCGTGACCAGCGGTGAATTATCGCGAGCGGTTTAAACCATAGGTCTAAACCAAACGCCGCGGAATGCGTCTCAACCGCACTCTCCGTTAGCCGTTTGCGCTCATTTCCGGATGCGCCTAGCGAGAACTTTCCGCACCGGGCCCGGCTGGCGTAAGCCGGGCCCGGTCCGCATCGCTTCCTCCATCACACCGCCCCGGGGTGGCGGCCATGCCGCCGTTACGGGTACCCGGCCTGCATTCGTTTGGTCCTGGCCGGGTACACTCCCCAAATCTCGCAGCGTAGGGCGCACGCGAGCGTGCCCGGCGGCTGGCAGACCCCCGAACCGGGCCCGGGCAGGCGCCCAGGAGGAGGAGCAACTGTGGGGCAGCAGGTGAATGCGGCAGCGGTGGAATGGAATCCCACTGCGGAACGGCTTCGTGAGCTAACGGAGAAAATGTCCAACGCTTCGGTCACGGAGTTTGGCAATGTGAACGTGCGGGCGCGCGTGGACTCGCGGAGTACCCGGTCGACGTTCATCGTCGAGGACTCGACCAATGCGACCAAGCAAACGATTACCCGGGCGGAATTCAACCGGATCGCCGCGGAGCAGGATGCCTACATCGCCGGCGCCCACATGGTCGTCGTGGACGGCTACATCGGGTCGGACCCGCAGTTCCGCACTCGTGCCCGGCTGGTGATGGAGGCGCTCAATGCCAACGTCGCCGGCATGCAGAAGCAGCTGTACTACCCGGCCGGCGAGGACTACGACCCGGACACCTGGGAGCCCGAGACCACCGTCATCTACACGCCGAACCTGGCCGCCCCTGGTTACCCCGACGACCGGGTCATCGCCGTGGACCTGAACGCCAATGTGACCCGGGTGCTCAACTCCGACTACTTCGGTGAGTCGAAAAAGGGCGGCCTGCGGATGTGGAACAACATCGTCTACAACCGCGGCGGCCTGTCCCTGCACGCGGGGTGCAAGGTCATCCCGGTCGGCGGACGGCCGCGCGGCGTCCTGATCGTTGGGCTGTCCGGCACCGGCAAGACGACCACGACGTTCACCACGCAGCTCGGCAGTAAGCCTGCCCAGGACGACTTCATCGCGCTGATGCCGGGCGGCAGGGTGTACACGACGGAGAACGGCTGCTTCGCCAAGACGTTCGGCCTGGACCCGCGGTACGAGCCGGCCATCTACAACGCGACCACCAAGCCCGACGCCTATCTGGAGAACGTGTCGGTGGACGCGCTGGGGAAGGTGGACTTCTTCGACACCTCCTACACCAAGAACGGCCGCACTACCTGGCCGTTCTCCTACGTGGACCCGTGGCCGTCCAACGACATCCCGCTTGCGGAGTTCCTGCTCATCCTGAACCGGAACGAGAACATCGTGCCCGGCGTGGCGCGGCTGGACCGAGCCCAGGCTGCCGCGTACTTCATGCTCGGCGAGACCACCGGCACCTCGGCCGGGGGCAAGGACGAGGAAGGCAAGTTCCTGCGGGTGCCGGGTACCAACCCATTCTTCCCCCGTGCCATGGCCGACATGGGCAACCGGATGCTGGAACTGCTCGACAGCCATGAGCTGAAGGTGTTCGTGCTCAACACCGGGCGCGTGGGCGGTGGCGAAGCCATGAAGGGTCGAAGAAGGTCACGATCCCGATACTCGTCCGCGATCGTGCAGGCGATCGTGCAGGACACCATCGAGCTGGACCTACGACCATGATTTCGGCTACGAGATCGCCGAGGCGGTGCCCGGCGTGGATGACACCGAGATCCTCCAGCCACGGCTGCTGTACGCCAGGCAGGGCGCATCGAGGAATACGACGCGATCGTGCGCCGGATGAAGCGGGAGCGCAAGGAGTACCTCGCCTCGTTCCCCGGCCTGGATGAGGCCATCGTCAAGTCCATCGGCTAAACCCTGGTTGAATGTTGACCCCGTCCCTGCGTCACGCTACGCCGGGACGGGGTTAACGTAGGTTAGTAGCACTCTCACCAGCCTCACCATCATCTGGGATGGGCCGTCTGGCATGAGCGCAGAAAGGGTGCAGATGGGACTGCGCGAACTCGCCTACAAGCTCTACGAGCGCAGGCTGGAAGCGTCGCTGTCCACGCACTCGATCCCCCGGCACGTCGGGGTGATCCTCGACGGCAACCGGCGATGGGCTCGCATGGCCGGCCTGTCCGACATCAGCCACGGCCACCAGAAGGGCGCCGACCACATCTTCGAACTGCTCGGCTGGTGCCGCCAGGCCGGGGTCGAGGTGGTCACCCTGTGGCTGCTGTCCACCGACAACCTGTCCCGCTCCGGCGACGAGGTGGAGGCGCTGCTCCGGATCATCGAGAGCACCGTGCGGGAACTGGTGGCGCAGGGCTGGAACGTCAAACCCGTCGGCGCACTCGACCTGCTCCCGGTGGACACGGCGCAGGTGCTCAAGGACGCGGCCGAGGCCACCGCGGGCAACCCTGGGCTGCTGGTCAATGTGGCGGTCGGCTACGGCGGGCGGCGGGAGATCGCCGACGCGGTGCGGGCGCTGCTTTACGACCACGCCACCAAGGGAACCAGCATCGAGGAACTCGCCGATATCCTGGACGTGGAGCACATCGCCGACCACTTGTACACCGCTGGCCAGCCCGACCCCGACCTGGTGATCCGCACCTCGGGGGAGCAGCGGCTGGGCGGCTTCCTGCTATGGCAGAGCGTCCACTCGGAGTTCTACTTCTGCGACGCCTACTGGCCCGCCTTCCGCCGCGTGGACTTCCTCCGGGCGCTGCGAGACTATGCTGCGCGGCACCGCAGGTTCGGCGCCTGAGTCGGGTCCCCTGGGGCAGTACCGCGTGGCAGATGGGTACTTCCGGGAATTGATCCAGGACTGTACCGTCGGAACTGGATGGGCGGTGCGTAGCCGCCCGCCGGGAAGGCCCTCGACATCCTCGAGCTTGTTGTCCTGGTACGCAGGCGAGACGAGCGAAGGGCCGGCGACCGGCCTTTCGCGGGCCGGCCCGGTCTTTCTCACCCGTCTGGAAGTCTGAGCGCGGCGCCATCATGGTGCCCAGGGGAGAACGAGTGGCCAGTTCTTCTGCCCGCCGCCCCGCGCGGCAAAGCACATCCGGCTCCGACACCGACCGCCCCAGCACACCGAGCACGGAGCGGCGGACCTACGTCCTGGACACCAGCGTGCTGCTCGCTGACCCGGGCGCCATCGGCAGGTTCGCGGAGCACCGCGTCGTCCTGCCCATCGTGGTGATTACCGAACTGGAGGCCAAGCGTCATCATCCTGAACTGGGGTTCTTCGCTCGCCAGGCGCTTCGGCACCTGGACGACCTGCGGATCACCTATGGCCGCCTCGATGATGACCTGCCCATCGGGGACAGCGACGGCACCGTCCGGGTCGAACTGAATCACAGCGACCCCCAGGTGCTCCCGCCGGGCTTCCGGCTGGGGGACAACGACACCCGTATCCTCTCCGTCGCCCGCAGCCTGGCCGCTGAGGGTGAGCAGGTGGTCCTGGTCAGCAAGGACCTGCCGCTGCGGGTGAAGGCCGCCTCGCTCGGGCTGACCGCCGAGGAGTACCGGGCCGAGATCCCGGCCGACTCCGGCTGGACCGGCATGTCCGAAATCGCGGTGACCACCGCCGACATCGAGCAGTTGTACGACTCCGGCTCGCTCGACTGCCCGGCAGCCCGGGACCTGCCGTGCCACACGGGCCTGGTGCTGACCGCCGGGGGAGTCGGCGGCGGCAGCGCGCTCGGCCGGGTGCTGCCGGACAAGTCGGTGCGCCTGGTCCGCGGCGACGCTCAGGCCTTCGGCCTGCGCGGCCGGAGCGCGGAGCAGCGGGTCGCGCTCGAACTGCTGCTTGACCCCGAGATCGGCATCGTGTCGCTGGGCGGCCGGGCCGGCACGGGCAAGTCGGCCCTGGCGCTGTGCGCAGGCCTCGAAGCGGTGATGGACCGGCGCCAGCACCGGAAGGTCGTGGTGTTCCGCCCGCTGTACGCGGTGGGCGGCCAGGAACTTGGCTACCTGCCGGGTTCCGAGGCGGACAAGATGAACCCGTGGGCCCAGGCGGTCTACGACACCCTCTCCTCGGTGACCTCCCAGGACGTGATCGATGAGGTGCTGGGCAGGGACATGTTCGAGGTGCTGCCACTGACCCACATCCGGGGCCGCTCGCTGCACGACTCGTTCGTGATCGTGGACGAGGCCCAGTCGCTGGAACGCGGCGTGCTGCTCACGGTCTTGTCCCGGATCGGCACCGGGTCCAGGGTGGTGCTCACCCACGACGTCGCCCAGCGCGACAACCTGCGGGTGGGCAGGCACGACGGGGTGGTCGCGGTGATCGAGAAGCTCAAGGGCCACCCGTTGTTCGCGCACGTGACACTGGTGCGCTCCGAGCGCTCACCGATCGCTGCGCTCGTCACGGAGATGCTGGAGGACGTGGGGCTCTGAGGTCGCGGGGGTACGGCAAGCCGGGCGCGCCTGACACGCGGGGTGACCTGCCTGCGTAATACGCATGACTATTACCATGCGTATTTATGAAACGACTGACAGTAACGGAGTACCGTACGTCAGTTATGAACAACGTGTCACTGTCAAGTGACAATCTGTCACAGATCTCGCTTTCCACCGGCACGCCGGTCTCGGTGATCATGCCGGTGCGCAACGAGGAGCGGCATCTGGCGAAAGCGGTCCGGCGCGTGCTGGCCCAGGACTACCCGGCGGACATCGAGGTGGTCCTCGCGGTGGGCCCGTCCAGCGATGCGACCGCGCGGATCGCCCGTGAACTGGCCGCGGCCGACTCCCGGGTCACCGTGGTGGACAACCCCAGTGGGCGGATCCCGGCGGGTAACAACGCGGCCATCAAGGCGTCCAGGTTCCCGATCGTGGCCCGCGTGGACGGGCACGCGCTGCTCCCGCCCGGGTACCTGAAGCTGGCGGTGCAGACCCTGGCGGAGACGGGCGCAGACGACGTCGGGGGCATCATGGCCGCCGCGGGCGTGACGCCGTTCGAGCAGGCCGTGGCCTGGGCCATGACCTCGCCGGCCGGGGTCGGCCGGGCCGCGTTCCACACCGGGGGGCAGATGGGGCCGGCGGACACGGTCTACCTCGGCGTGTACCGCCGCGCGGCGCTGGAGCAGGTGGGCGGCTACGACGAGGCCTATCAGCGCGCCGAGGACTGGGAGATGAACCACCGGATCCGCCAGGCGGGCGGGCTGATCTGGTTCGAGCCACGGCTCAGGGTGACCTACCGGCCGCGCGGCAGCGTGCGCGCACTGGCCGTGCAGTACTTCAACTACGGCCGCTGGCGCCGCGTGGTCAGCCGGGAGCATCCGGGCACGGTCAGCCTCCGGTACCTGGCCCCGCCGGCCGCGGTGCTGGCCATGGCGGCCGGGCTGGCGGCGGGCGTGGCCGGGCTGGCCGCGGCGGCCGCAGGCCCGGCCGGCGCCACGGGCGCCGGGGCGCCTGGGCTGGCCTGGCTGATGATGGGCTTCGTGGTGCCGGCCGGCTACCTGGCCGGGATCCTGGGGGTGACCGGGGTGGCCGCCCGGAGGCTGCCCGGCCGGGTGCTGGCCCGGCTGCCCGCTGCCCTGGTCACCATGCACGTCTGCTGGGGGGTCGGCTTCCTCACCAGCCGGCGCCGCCTCGTGCCCGGCCGGGCACGGTCCAGCCCGGCATAGCGGGGGCGGGACGAGCGGAAGGGCCGGGGATCCGCGCGGATCCCCGGCCCTTCCGCGTGGCCGGCTTGCCCGGCGGCGGCGCCCCGGGGCGGCGCGCCGGGGCGGGGCGACGGCGGAAGGCGCCGCCGGGCCGGGGCACGATGGCTCATGACGGGCCTGTGGGCGCATCACGGAGCAGGGCCTCGGCGACGGCGAGGTCCCGCGGGAAGGTGATCTTCAGGTTGCGCTCGCTGCCCGGCACGATGTGCACGCCGACGTCGGGCAGGTAACGCAGCACGATGCCGCAGTCGTCGGTCGCGGGCAGGTCGCCGAACCTGGGGTCGGCCGCCGCCAGCTCGTGCGCTCGCCGGATCACCGACAGCCGGAAGCCCTGCGGGGTCTGCAGCCGCACCAGGCTGTCCCGGCGCGGCATGGCCGACATGACCCCGCCGCTGACCACAGCGATCGTGTCGGAGGAGGGCACCGCCACGCCGACCGCCCGGTGCACGCTGAGCGCGGCCACGCAGTCGGCGATGATCCGCTGATCCACCAGGGGGCGGGCCGCGTCGTGGAAAAGAACGTCGCACTCTTCGCGGCCGAGCGCCTCGATGGCGCACCGGGTGGATTCGACCCGGGACGGCCCGCCGGGAATGACCCCGGCCAGCTTGCGGTAGCCGCCGCTCGCGAGCACCTCGCGCACCTGGCCGGCGTGCCCGGCTGCCATCACCACCAGGACCGAGTCCACGGCGGGTGCCTCGTCGAACGCGGCCACCGAGTGCTCGATCAGCGGCCGCCCGGCGAACGGCAGCAACTGCTTGGGGACGCTGGTGCCGAAGCGTTCCCCGGTGCCACCCGCCAGCACCACGGCCACCGTTCGCATGAGCGGGACTCTACCTGGGCCGCCCCGGCCGGCCGCTACGCTGGGCAGTCGGCACATTCTGTAAGGGGGAGGTCGCAACTAGTGATCGGAATGGTGCTGGCGGCCGGGGCCGGGCGGCGGCTGCGGCCGGACACCGATGCCTGCCCCAAGGCCCTGCTCCCGGTGGCAGGCACTACGACCATTCTCGACATCGCGCTGCGCAACCTGGCCGCGGCGGGCCTGGACGAGGTCGTGATCGTGGTAGGGCACGCCGGGCAGGCCATCGCGGACCGGGTCACCGCGCTGCAACGTGCCCACCAGGTGCGGCTCACACTGGTGCCCAACGACCGCGCCATGAACTGGAACAACGCCTACTCGCTGTGGCTGGCGCGCGAGCACTTTGCCAGGGGCGCCCTGCTGGTCAACGGCGACACGGTGCACCCCGTCAGCGTGGAGAAGACACTGCTTGCCGCCCGCGGTGCGGCCGGGGTGATCCTCGCACTGGACAACGTCAAGCCGTTGGCCGAGGAGGAGATGAAGGTCGTTCTCGACGGGCGTGGCCTGCTGGCCAGGATCACCAAGCGGATGGACCCGGCGGTCGCCGACGGCGAGTACATCGGCGCCACGCTGATCGAGGCCGGCGCCGCGGCGGCACTGGCGGACGCACTGGAGGCCACCTGGCGGCGGGATCCCGGGCTGTACTACGAGGACGGCTACCAGGAGCTGGCCGACCGCGGCGGCGAGGTGGCGGTTGCGCCGATCGGCGCCGTCGACTGGGTCGAGGTGGACAATCACGATGACCTGCGCCGGGCCCGCCAGATCGCGGGCCGCTGCTAGCCCGGGGAGCACGGCATTCTCCCGGGGACACCCCGGACCCCGATGGCCCAGAACCCCCCGGTGGCCTGCGGCTCCGTCGCGGGAGCCTTGGCCCTGGTGGTCTGGGTTAGAACTGCGCTGATTGCACTGAGTGTGCAATCAGTTACTGCTAGTCTCCGGATATGCCGTTGCTCGCCCGGCTGCTGCCGGTGCCGGTCGCCGTGGATGTGCGCCACGGGGCCCTCGCCGGGCTCGGCGCGCTGCTGGCGGACCGCAGGATCGCGACCGAGGGCCGGGTCGCCGTCGCGGTAGGGCCCGGCCAGCACGGCACCGGGATCACCGCCCGCCTCCAGCTCGACGAGGCCGAGGTCTTCCGGGTCGAGGCAGCCACCGTGGACAGCGCCGTCCACCTGGGCAAGCGGCTGCGGGCGGGGTGCTACGAGGCGGTGGCCGGCATCGGTGGCGGCCGGACCATCGACGTGACCAAGTTCGCCGCGCTCATGGCCGGCATCCCCATGGTGTCGGTGGCCACGAACCTCGCTCATGACGGCATCGCGTCCCCGGTCAGCTCGCTGGAGCACGAGTCGGGCAAGAGTTCCTATGGCGTGGCCCCGCCGGTCGGCGTGGTGGTGGACCTCGACAGCGTCCGTACCGCA
Organism: uncultured Actinomycetes bacterium; assembly: GCA_963707905.1. Classification (GTDB taxonomy): domain Bacteria; phylum Actinomycetota; class Actinomycetes; order Streptosporangiales; family Streptosporangiaceae; genus DASXKD01. The sequence goes on from CAVPSA010000055.1 coordinate 215,525, forward strand.
CCGGCCCGCCTGGTCAGGGCTGGGATCGGGGACGTGGTCAGCAACCTTTCCGCGATCGCCGACTGGGAGCTTGCCGCGGCGCGGACCGGCGAGCCCATCGACGGGCTCGCGGTCACCATGGCCCGCTCGGCCGCCCAGGCGGTGCTGCACCAGCCTGGCAGCGCGGACAGCGACGAGTTTCGCACCGTGCTGGCCGAGGCGCTGATCCTGTCCGGGATGGCGATGACCGTGGCCGGCTCCAGCCGCCCGTGCAGCGGTGGCGACCACGAGATCCTGCACGCTATCGACCAGCTTTTCCCTGGCGCGGGCACTCACGGCGAACTGGCCGGGGCGGGCGCGCTGTTCTGCACCTGGCTGCGGGACGACGATTGCACGACGGCACTGCTGTCGGATTGCCTGGCCCGCCACGGCCTGCCGCGGACGCCCGCGGACCTGGGGTTGTCGCCCGCGGACTTCACGAAGGCGGTGCTCTGCGCGCCGGGCACCCGGCCCGGCCGGTACACGATCCTCGAGCGCCTCGGTCTCACCGAGGTACAGGCGGCCGCGCGAGTGGAGGCTTATGCCCAGTCCTTCCTTGGCTGAGGTCAGGGCGACCGGCCAGCCGCCGGAGATTTTTTCGCGGCTTAACGATGAGCACTGGGCTGGCCGGGCCTACATGCGGCGACTGTCGCCCGGGGCAACCTGGATCTTCGCTCGCCTGGGCTGGCCGCCGAACGCGGTCACCGCGGGATTCATCGTGTGCGGCCTGGCGGCGGGCGCCGTGGTGGCGCTGGGCGGCCTGGCAAGCGCGATCGCCGCGGCCGTGTTGGTCCAGGCGTACCTGTTGCTGGACTGCGCCGACGGCGAACTGGCCCGGTGGAGCGGGCGGACCTCGGCCGCAGGCGTCTACCTGGACGGGATCGGGCACTATCTCGGCGAGACCGCGCTGCTGGCCGGGCTCGGCATCCGTGCCCAGGGTCACCTCGCCCTGGCCGGCGGGTACGTGACCGCAGGCTTTGCGGCGGCGGTGCTCGCGGCCCTGGTCAAAGCGGAGACCGACAACGTGATCGTGGCCCGGGCCAAGGCGGGCCTGCCCGGCGGGTACGGCGACGCCGCGCTGGCGCCGCGCGGGGCGGGGCTCGCCCGGGCCCGTCGGCTGGCCGCCGCCCTCAAGGTCCACCGGGCCATCCAGGCCGTGGAACTGTCCCTGCTGATCCTCACCGCGGCCGTGATCGACGCCGTTCATGGCGGGCTGGCAGCCACCCGGGTGCTCGTCATCGTGTGCCTGATCATCGCCGGGGTCCTGGTGCCGGCGCACCTGGCCGCGATCGTGGCCTCCCGGCGCCTCAGGTGAGCCCGCCGTCGCTCAGTCCGCCCGCTAGCTGGGGCGGTGGTGGCGCCGTCGCTCAGTCCGCCCGCTGGCTGGTGGCGCCTCGCTCAGTCCACATGCTGGGGGCGCCGTCGCTCAGTCCGCCCGCTGGCTGGCACACGTTGGCGCAATCTTCTCGCCGTTGGCCCGAGGCGCGCTGGTCATGGGGCGGGCGCTGGAGACGCTACGCCTGCGGGCCTCCCACGCGCCTGCCCTTGGCGCTTTCTTTCCGCTGCTCGCGCGACCGCTATCCCTCCGGCTCAGCCGGTGGGTGCTCGCTGCCTTCCGCACCCGCGCGTGGCTGCCCCTCTCTCCACCCAGCTACCGCGCGGTCACGGCGTGGTGAGGTGACGTGAAGATCTCTTGCGTGATCTTGACGGTGGGGGACCGGGGGGCGGAGCTGGAGCGGGCGATCGGGAGTGCGCTCGCGCAGCGGGACGTCGACCTTGAGGTGATCGTGGTGGGGAACGGTGCCGATGTGGTGGCGCCCGGGGTGAGCGTGCTGCGGCTGGCGGAGAACGTAGGGGTGGCCGGCGGGCGGAATGCCGGGGCGGCGGCCGCTTCGGGGGATGTGATCTTGTTCCTCGATGACGACGGGTGGTACTCCGAGCCGGATGTGGGACGGCACGTGGCAGAGCGGTTCGCTGCGGAACCAGGGCTGGGGGTGCTGTCGTTCCGGGTGATGGATCCGGACACCGGGGCGGGGGCGCGCTGGCATGTGCCGCGGCTGCGGGCCGGGGACCCGGAGCGGTCTTCCGTGGTGACCACGTTCGCGGGCGGGGCGTGCGCGGTGCGCCGGTCGGCGTTCGTGGCGGCGGGCGGCCTGCCTGAGGCGTTCTTCTACGCGCACGAGGAAACCGATCTGGCGTGGCGGCTGATGGGCCTGGGATACCGGCTGGAGTACGACGCCGCCGTGGTGATGTGCCACCACGTGCTGCCGAACGCCCGGCATCCGGGCTTCTACCGGCTGGACGGGCGGAACCGGGTACTGCTCGCCCGGCGAAACCTGCCCTGGCTGCTGGCCTGCGCCTACCTGTTCGACTGGTTCGCGGTGACCGTGCTGCGGGAGCGATCGGGGCAGGCGGTGCGCGCCTGGGCGCGCGGCTTCGCGGAAGGCTGGCGGATGGGCCCGGGCGAGCGGCGGCCGCTGTCGGCGCGCACCGTCTGGCGGATGACCCGGGCCGGGCGGCCTCCGGTGATCTAGAGCACGGCTGGCGGATCACCAGGCCTTCTGCCGGCGGCCTAAAACGGAACGAGACACCCTAACGATTACCCGTTCGTGCCACTCGGCCGCAGGCAGTGACCCGCGCGCCTATACAGGCACCGATACCCGGGTAGCGGCTAGGATGGCCCTCGCTGGAGGGTGCATGTCGCTGCTGACGCTGAGGCAGGTACCGCTGAGGGGCCCCGCGCTGCGCCGGTTCGACTGGCCGTCGCCCACGATGGTTCCGCGGTCCTGGATGACCGCCCTATTCGCCGCGTCCGCGGCGTATGCGGTCGTGATGGCGCTTGTGACCACCCATCCCCTGCACCGGACCTGGGGGATCTTCGCAGCCTGCGCCTACCTGATCGCGGCCATGCTGGTCCTGGCGTGGCCGTCGCGCGGGGTGGACTCGGCGCTGCTGGTCAGCCTCAGCGGGGCGCTGATCGCGCCGCTCGGCCTGATGGCCGCCGACCGGCTGCAGCAGCCCGAGGTGCGGGTGATCAACAAGTCGGCGTCGCTGCTGGTACAGCACGGCACCCCCTATCTGGGGCCAGCCGCACTGGCCTCCGCGCACAGCCCGAACATCTTCGACCCCTACCTGCCGCTGATGACGCTGTTCGGCATGCCGCGGGCCCTGCTCGGCTTCTCGGTGCTGACCGACCCGCGGATCTGGTTCGGCATGGGCTTCGTGATCGTGTTCGCCGCTGCGCTGGCGGTGGTCGGCGTCGGGGACGTGGTGCGCTGGACGGTACTGGTGACGGCATCGCCGGTGATCGCCTTCTCGCTGAGTGTGGGCGGTACCGACGTGCCCGTGCTGGCCTGCCTGTGCCTGGGCCTGGCGCTGCTGTGGCGGGACCCGCACCCACTGCTGGCCGGCCTGGCGTTCGGCGTCGCCGCCGCGATGAAGGCGACGGCCTGGCCAGCGGTGCTGATCGCGGTGGTGCTGGTCGTGCACCGGGACGGCAGGCGGGCGGCGGGGATCATGTCGAGTACCGCCCTGGCAGTGTTCGCCGCGATCGTCGGGCCGGTGGCCGCGCTTGGCCCGAACGCCCTGGTGCAGAACACGATCTCGTTCCCGCTGGGCCTGGCCAGCATCAAGTCTGCGGCGGTCAGCCCGTTGCCCGGGCGGCTGCTGGTGGAGACCGGGCATACCGGTCACCTCATCGCGGTGGCCCTGCTCGCCGTGGCCTGCCTCGGCATCATCGTCTCGCTGGTTGTCTGGCCACCGCGCACGGTCCCGGCCGCCACCTGGCGCGTGATCATCGGGCTCAGCCTGATGTTCGTGCTGGCTCCGGCGACGAGGTTCGGCTACTTCCTCTACCCGGTGGGCCTGCTGGCCTGGCTGGCGATCTCCTGGCTCGGTTCCTCGGGCGCTGGCCCGCCGGATTCCGGCGCCAGGTCGGCGAAGGCCTCCGCCCAGCCCGCGTACCAGTCGGCGAACCACGGCTCGTCGCCGGCGAGCGGGACGATGTACTCGACCGTCTGCGCGTAGTACGCACGCCGCCGGGCCTCCGGCAGATTCTGCAGCGTCTGGGCGTTGCTCGCCCGGTCGGCCAGCTTGACCAGCCGCGCGTCCCGCGGCACATGGGGCAGCCCGCGCAGGTATTCCTCCTTGACGCCGGCCTTGTCCTGGCCTGGCCCGGGTTCGGGGATCGTCACCCAGCCAACCAGTTCGGCGACCCGCGGGCCGAAGTCCGCGCGGACATCGGCCACCGTGCGATCGGTGTCCTCCACCACGTCGTGCAGCACGGCGGCGCAGAGTATCTCGGGGTCGGTCACGCCCGCGCCGCGGACGAGCACCTCCAGCGCCTCCAGCAGGTGCTCCCGGTATGGTGCCCCGGTCGGCCGCTGCTGGTCACCGTGATGGGTGTCGGCGTAGGCAGCCGCCCGGTGCAGCAGCACCACGGTGTCCGCGGGCAGCGCCGCCCGCAGTCCAGGCTCGGCCTGCTGCCATGTATGCCAGCTGGTGAAGAGCTGCACTCGATCAGGGGCCGAACATCGAGGGGTTATCCGGCCCGGTGAAGGCGGCCGACTGCTTGCAGATGTTCGCGGCTCCGTTGACCCCGCCGTAGTTCTTGCTCAGTGTCGCCGCCGACACGTTCTTGGCCTTCTTCTTCGGCTTGTGGCCGACGCCCTTGAAGCCGGTGCCCAGCACCAGGCTGAGCGTGCTGCCCCTGAGGCTGGTCACCTGCTTGGCCGTGGCCCCGGGGATTTCCTTCTGGAGCGTGTTCACCTGGGGCATCTGCGCAGTCGAGGCGTACTCGATGACGGTGCCGCTCGCGGTGGTTGCGTTGCCCTTGCCGACCACCTTGAAGCCCCGGGCGGTGAGCTGGCTGGCCGTGGTCGCGGCGAGCCCGGGGACGCTCGTCCCGTTGAGCACCTGGAGCTGCACCTGCCCCGGCTTCACGGTGGGCAGTTTGGCGTGCGCGTCCCGGCGCGCGGTCTTGAGGATGTGGTTGTCCTTGGCGATCGCGCCGAACAGGTTGTCCGCCACCGGCTGGTTGAATTCGACCAGGTCGTTCGGGTTGAGCGGGTAGGGCACCACCGGCGCCATGATGAACTGCAGCGCGCTGGTGCTCAGGCCCTTCATGCTGTTGGCGATCGCGTACATGTCGGTGAGCGTCAGCCCGGAGTCGGTGGTCAGTGAGCTGGCGATGTCGTGGACCAGGCTGTACAGCCTGGTCGGGTCGGACAGCGAACTCGACTGCTTGATCTTCTGCGCCAGCGAGGCCAGGAAGATCTGCTGCCGGTTGATCCGCTGCAGGTCAGAGCCGTAGCCGATGTGCCGCTCGCGGACGAATGCGAGGGCCTGGTCGCCGTGCACCACGCTCTTCCCGGCCGGCAGGTTCAGCTTGGAGGCGGGGTCCTTGATGGAGTAGGGCAGGCAGACCGGGACGCCGCCGACGTCGTTGACGATCGACTTGAACCCTTCGAAATCGACCTGGACGAAGTGGTCGATGTGAATGCGGGTGACCTGCTCCAGGGTCTTCCACAGGCACGCCGGGCCGCCGAAGGAGAAGGTGTAGTTGAGTTGCTCCAGCACGCCGGGCTGTGCCTGCTGGCCGGGGTGCCCGTTGTCGTCGCGCTCGCACTGGTAGATCGGCACCATCGTGTCGCGGGGGAAGCTGATCACGAACGCACCGGTATGCGTCGGTGAGATGTGCAGCAGCATCGACGTGTCGGACCTGGATCCCTGGATGCCGCGGCCATACTTGCCGTGCGTGCCGGTGCGCGAGTCGGAGCCGATGATCAGGATGTTTTCCGAGCCATTCAGCTTCGGTGGGCGCTTGCCCAGTTCGCCGCTGGTGACGGTGACATGGTGGATGCTGTCGTAAACGGTGCGGTAGGCGGCGTAGGCGGTCAGCGAGACGAAGGTGATCGTCAGCGTGGCGAGGATGGCCAGGACGCTGACCACGGGATGGCGGCCGAGGATACGGCGGGTGCGCGAGGGCGGCTGGCTGGCATAACGCCTGTCGGCCCGGCCGGAAGGCTCCCACGGATCGGAGCGCCCGCGGCCACGACGAGAACGGCCGCTGGCGTCCCGGTTGCCGGTGTCGCCGGCGCGGCCGCTGCGGTGACGCAGCGAGCGCCGTTTTCCCCCGGCGGGGTACTCGCCAGTGCCTTCAGGATCCTCGTAGCGGCTCATTGCTGCTGCTCAGCGCTCCTCGGCATGAATCGTAGCTCACGCGGGGATCGGGTCCATTGTCTCCGGAGAGGCCAGGGCATGTGGTGATATTAAGGTGATGTCGGTCAGCGCAGCTTCGCTGACCTCGGCTGGCCCCGGTGCGTGTGCCGGAGCGGATTAGCTGGTTACCGGCGCGTTCTAGAGTAGGGCACGTGCGCCTGGGACTTCGCCTCACTCTGCGGCAGAACGGCAGCAAGCCTGCCGGCAGCCAGACCGAGGACCAGTCTGCCGTCGGCCAGGGCGACGCCGAGCCCGCCACAAATCAGGCTGATGACCAGCAAAGTGGCATTTCCGCCGGGGACCCGACGGTGAGCTTCCCGGCCGTCCCCGGGTCTGCGGACGTGCCCGTGCTCTCCCACGAGGAATACCTGCCCAGCACGTCCCCCACCGGGGAGCAGGCTGCCAGCGGCGCGGGAGGCGGGGCCGCGGGTGCCGCAGTGGCGGGGTGGTCCGCTGACAGCGGTGCCAGGGACCCCGCCGCTGGCATCGAGGCGGAAAATTGGTCCGCGGGGAGCGGAACCGGAGATGGCTCCGCCCGCGTCGAAGCTGACGTGCGGTCTGCCGAGGATGAGGCTGGGGGCCAGCCAGCTTGGAGCGGTGCCGGTAGCGGCTCTGCTGGCGTCGAAGCCGAAGCGCGGCCCGGTGATGACGAGGGCGCGGGCCAGCCTGCCTGGGCTGGTGCCGGCAACGGCTCTGCTGGCGTCGAAGAGGAAGGCGGCCCGGTGATGACGAGGGCGCGGGCCAGCCTGCCTGGGCTGGTGCCGGAACGGCTCCGCTGGCGTCGAGGAAGCACGGCCCGGGCGCGAGGCCGCGGACCAGACTGCCGTGGACGGGGCCGGAGAGCCCACCGCCGTGGACGAGCCCGGAGACCGGGCTCACGCGGATGCGGCCGCCCTGTCCGCTGCTGGTGCGGCCGGGGCGGCGGCATCGAGGCTGCGGATCAACCGGCCGGGGGTGAGGCCGCGGACCAACCGGCCGGGGGCGGGGCGGACCGCGAGACCGCGGCCGCCGGGACCGCCGTCCCCGGCAAGCCCGCCCGGCGCTGGGACCTGGCCCTCGCCGCGGCGGTGGCCGCCCTGTGGCAGCGCAGTGTGGGCCCGGCCTGGCAGCGCAGCGTGGGGCAGGCCTGGCAGCGCACGGTGGGGCAGGCCTGGCGGCGGACGATCGGCCGCCTCGGGCTCAGCCGCCTGTGGCAGCCCGGTCCGGGGGTACGCGAGGCCGCCGACCCCGGCGCCCGGACGCTCGCCCTGGTCACCGCCATGCCGGTCATCCTCGTGGTGGCCTGGCTGGTTCCCGGTTTGCTGCTGCTGCTCGTGCACGCCTTCCTGCCCGCGCCCATGGTGCTGATCTCGGTACCACTGGCGGTAGCCCTGACCATCCTGGTGGCGCGGGAACTTCCCGGCCGCTGGCCGGCCCCCGATGCTGCGGTCACCGCGGGTACTCCGGTCACCGCGGGTACTCCGGTCACCGCGGGTACTCCGGCCACCGCGGGTACTCGCGGATACCCCGGATACCGCCGGATACCCCGGCCACCGCGGATACCCCGGACACCACGGATGCCAGCGCTCACCCTGCTACCGGCGCCCGGCGGTCCGGCGCGACGACGCGCGCCAGGCCGTGGTCAGCCTGGTGGGGGCTCCTTGGCACCGTGGCAGTCGCGGCAGGGTTCGCCGTATGGCAGTTGGTGGAGAACTCGCCGCAGTTCATCGTGAGCCGCGACCCAGGCGCGCTGGCCCAGTTCGCCTACTGGATCGCCGACCACGGCTCGTTGCCCATTCCCACGTCCGCCGCGGCGTTCGGCGGTGCTCACCCCGGCCTGACCTTTGCCAGCTTCGGCTTCGCCACTCACGGCGGGGCGGTGGTTCCCGGCCTCGCGTCCGGCCTGCCGATCGTCCTGGCGGCAGGGCTATGGGCGCACGGCGTGTCCGGCGCCATCGCGCTGAGCCCGCTGATCGGCGTTCTCGCGATACTCGCCGTAGGCGGGCTCACCGCGCGCCTGGCCGGCCCTCAGTGGGCCCCGGCAGGCGCGCTGCTGCTGGCAATCACCGTGCCGGAGATCTACACGAGCCGGTCCGCGTTCAGCGACACGCTGGCTCAGATACTGCTGTTCGGCGGCATGAGCCTGATGGTGGACTCGTTCTCGTCGCGGCGCCGGCTCACGCTGGCCAGCCTCGGCGGGCTGGCGCTAGGTCTCACGGTGCTGGCTGGCGCCGGGTTCCTGCTGGTGCTTCTGCCGGTAATCGTCGTCGCCGGGGTATTGCTAGTCGGCCGCAGGCCGCAGGCCATTCCCTTCGCTGCCGGTTCGGTGGTGGGCGTCATCTGTGGCCTTGGCGCGGGAATCGGGCTTGACCTTCCGGCCTTGAGCACCATGTCGCCATCGTTGAGAACTATTGGCATCCTCGCCTGGGCACTCGCGATACTGACCGCACTGGGCGCAGCCGTCGCATTGCTGGGTCCGCGGTGGGCACGCGAGGGGGCGCGCAAACTGCTGGCCGCGCGCCCGCTGCGCTGGCTGCCCGAGGCCGGGGCGACGCTGGTGATCCTCGCCGGGATCGGGCTGGCGATCCGCCCCTACCTGCAGAAGGTCCACGGGCCCGCCAGTCCTTACGTCGCCGCGCTGCAGCGGTTGGAGGGCCTGCCAGTTGACCCCGGGCGGGTGTACGCCGAGAGCAGCCTGTACTGGGTGATCTGGTACCTGGGTGTCCCCGTGCTGCTGCTCGGGCTGATCGGCCTGGCCATGGTCACGCGCATGTGCCTGCGGGCGCTGATCACCTGGCGGGATCCCACGGGTGCGGCCCGGTCCTGGGCCCTGCCGGCCTCGATCATCGGCTGGGGGCTGTTCGCCGTGCTCTGGCAGCCGGGCACGGTGCCTGACCAACCGTGGGCGAGCCGGCAGTTGGTTCCGGTCGTGCTGCCCGGGCTGATAGTTCTGGCCGTGTGGGTGGCGGCCTGGATGATCGGCCGGGCTCATGCCCGTGGGGCCGGCCGGACCGCTGTCGCCTTGGCCACCGCATGCTTCGTGGTAGCCATGGGCGTGCCGCCTGCCGCGATCACGTTCGGGATCGCGCTGACACGGCCCGCGAACCCCGCGACCCGGCTGGCCCTGTCCGGGCTGGCGTTCCGTACCACCGGTGCTGGCGAGGTCGCCGCGGTGGAGCAGTTGTGCGGTGCGATACCGCCGCACTCGTCGGTGCTGCTCCTCGACAAGGTCGCAGCCCGCGCATTCGCCCAGGTCATCCGGGGAACCTGTGGTGTGCCCACCGGAATTGTGGTGGGTACCGCGCCGGGAAACGTGTCCGCGATCATCGGCGGGATCCAGCGCGCCGGCCGTCACCCAGCGCTGCTCGCGACCAAGGCGGCGGAACTCACCCCTTACGGCGCGTCGCCCCGCGAGATCGTCAACCTGGCCACCCAGCAGGACGAGCACCTGCTCACCCGGCCGCCGACGTCGACGTGGCCGGTGCGGTACTCGCTGTGGATTTCCCAGCCCGGCGGTACGGCCTTCGGGGCGTGATCCTCGCGCTCCTGGTGGTCCGGTGGCCATCGGGTGCGCGTTTGGGATGCGGAGCGTGCCGGGCGGGCGACGTGCGGGCTTGGCGGGCGTGGCCAGTGTGATTTGCCTCGGGTCAGCCGAGCCCCTAAAGTGAAGGGACACCGACGCGGGGTGGAGCAGTTCGGTAGCTCGCTGGGCTCATAACCCAGAGGTCGCGGGTTCAAATCCCGCCCCCGCTACTAGGAAGTCCAGGTCAGAGGCCTGATCGCCAGGAGGCGGTCAGGCCTTCTTGATCATCCGTTGGCGGTTCGTTGGCGGGATCTGCCCGCACAGGCGGGTGGTGGCCGTCACGAACCGGACCTCATCGGCACTGCGGACGGCCGATTCGGGCCAACGACAGAGGAGATCGCCTAAGAGAAGTGCTGCGCCTGTGCGTGCCGAAAACCTTGTCCACGTCATGCGACCAGGCGATATTCGTTGATCAGACCACCGATGCGAGCACACTCCGAACCTGTGGGAGCGGACGGCCAACTCGGCGCGCCGGGGTGATCAGCGCTGGGGCGCCGCGTCGTTAAGCTCGTTGGTGTCACGCCTCGGACGGCGCGGTTCTGGAAGCGCAGGCATCCTGGCTTCCGGCAAACCGGGGGCTCAGTTCCGCATGGGCCCCCGCTTGGGTAGCTGAGGACCACAGGAGGTGTCGTGGTGGAGGGGGCCAGCACGGCCAACATTGAGAAGGTCGACCACATCGTCGTCTTGATGCTGGAGAATCGCTCCTTCGACCACATGCTCGGCTATCTGTCACTTGAGGGTGGCCGTAGTGACGTCGACGGTCTGCGCGAAGGGCTGGCCAACGAGCACCGGGGGCGCAGGTATCCGGTCCACCATCTGGGCAGCACGGTCATCGCAGAAGATCCCGACCACTCCGCCAGCTCAGTGGACCTGCAGATTGGCGGCGGCAAAATGGACGGCTTCGTGGCCAGCTACGCCGCGACGATGGAAAGCCGCGGGGTTGAGAATGCAGACCCGGCAGCCATCATGGGCTACTACCGCGCCGCGGACGTCCCGGTCTATGACCACCTCGCTAGCGAGTTCGCCGTCTGTGATCGCTGGTTCAGCTCAGTTCCGGGGGCGACCTGGCCGAATCGCCTGTATGCCCTTTGCGGTCGCGCCGCCGGCAGCCGCGATTGCCATCCGCACAACTTGCCGCCGTTGTACAACCAGCCCTCGTTCGTGCGCCGCCTCGACGAGCACGGCGTCTCCTGGCGCTGGTACTCCAGCGACGTCGGCACCTTGCGGATGGCTGATCAGCTCTACTGCCTTGGCCACCACGACAGGTTCGCGTACTTCACCAAGGCCGGCCTGCCCTGGCAGGCCGGGCTGAACCTCAGGGTCCAGAGCGAGAATGCAAGCTTTCTTGACGACGCCGCCCGCGGTACGTTGCCGTCGGTCTCGTGGATCGACCCGAACTGGGGCAACTTCAACCCATTCGGCTTCCAGCAAAACGATGACCACCCGCCCGCGGACATCAGCGACGGCCAGGACCTTGTTCTGGCTGTCTACCACGCGGTGGCGACGAGCCCGCAGTGGGACAAAACGCTCCTGGTCATCTTCTACGACGAGCACGGCGGCTTCTTCGATCATGTTCCGCCGCCCGAAGCAGACGACGACGATCCCGAGACGTTTGGCCGCTACGGCGTGCGTGTACCGGCGATGATCGTGTCGCCATGGGTCGAGCCAGCGTCAGTGTCACACACGCTCTTCGATCACACATCGGTCATCAAGACGATCCTGCTGCGCTTCTGCGCCGCCGACCTCAACCACCGAGATCGCCGGGAGCGGCTGTCTGCCTGGCTCAGCACCGGCCATCCGCGCTACCTGGGAAAACGCGTCGCGCACGCCAACAACCTGGGAGAACTTCTGACACGCCCCGCGCCACGCCCCGCGCCAGCCCACCACGGGCTGATAGCAGCCGCCGCGGCCCGGGCAGCCGCCGCCGGTAAACATCAACCCGACCCCCAGCCGCCGACAGACTGGCAAAGGCACATCGCCGCTGCGACTCACCTGCTCAGAAGCCGCGGACATCCGGCAGGCCTAACCTAGCCGCGCCAGGGGAACTTACCTGATCCCCCTGCAGCGGTCTTCTGAAGCCCTGCGAGTTCCGAGATTCTCGATCGCCTGGCAGCGCACGATATGTCAGTTGACCGGCGGGTGACACGGCTTCACAGCGGCGGCCTAGCCGACGGACTATGGTGCCCGAGGCGATTGAGGGCTACAAACGCGGCTGGCACGGGCCGGCCGCCGGGCTGGGCGGCGAACAGGCCGGTGCGCCACCTGCACCGGGCTGACCTCCTGCTCAAACAGGTGCGCGGCCCGCAGCCGCACACCCTCACGCCTGACCCGCCCAGCAGCGGTCAGGCCACCACCATCGGGATGCCTCATACATCCCGGCGTAGACCCCCGCCCGGGCGCGATCACGCAGGCGCGCCGTACGTGATCAAGCAGACAGACCCGGGCATTCATCCCCGTAGCTGGCTAGTGGCCAGGTATGGACTGGCATCCCGGTTTCTGCGTTCTGAAGGTAGCGGTCGAGCATGACGGTTAGCGCGCGTTGGCGGTTGTGGCCTCGCTCTGCAGCGGCGAGTGTGGCACGCTGCCATGCGGCGTCCGCGCGGCAGGATGCCCGGAACAGCGCCGCGTGCCGACACTACGTACGGAACAGGCGCCGGGCCTGCGCAGTCGCGGACCTTGCCGAGACGATCGGACCGGGCAGCTCGGCTGCCGTGCTCGTCCGGGGAGAACCTGTGGGCCGCGCCGTTCGGCGCGGCGGTGCGCCACACCGGCCAGCGCCGATCCTGGCAGGGCGAGGGCTTTCGGCGGCGCGGCGGGTCCACTGTCCCTGCCGACCCTCTTCACTGCGCGCATGCGCTGGTCATGGCCGTGAGGCGGGCCAGGGCGTCATCGATGGTCGCGAACACCGGCATCCGCTGGTCCAGGCCGGTGATTCGCAGTACCTTCGCCACCAGCGGCCGCGGCGCGATGAGGCCATACCGGCAGCCTGTCTTGTCGGCGTGATTGGCGATCTTGACGAAGGCGCTGAGCCCATAGGCGTCACAGAAGGAAAGGCCGGTCAGGTCGAGCAGCAGCAGGCGGGCATGGCGGGCGATGGCCGCGCAGCCGCGCGCGGTGAGGCTGCTGGCGGTGGCCAGGTCCAGCTCGCCCCGCGCGTGCAAGATCTGGATTCCGTCGCCGCGGTCGGTCATCATCTGGTCCCCAGGCAATTGCCATATATGCCCTATGGCCGCTGCCGGTCAAGGCTTCCCGTCACCATCGCAGCGCGATCTGGCGGGCGCTAGGGACCAAGGTCCTGGCGGGCGTCCGATTGCGCCTCCGGACCGTTACCGGGCTTTCGGCGGGGGCTCGGGGGTGAACGGCAGGATCTGGTCACCTTCCTTGGCAACCACTGCGTAGCTTGCCTCGGGCATCTCGACCCAGGCGCCGGGGAGATCGCCGATGGGCTCGGAGACCACAAACCGGGCGTCGTCGGACAACTGCTGCAGTGCTTGCCGTTCGGGATACTGCTGTTTCACCGCGCGGGCGTCGCGGCTGAAGTACAGCGACCGCGACTTGCCCTCACTCGAATAGCGGAACGCCCACAGGCTCTCACCGTCACTGGTGGCGATCGTGCCCTGGAACGGGTAAGCGGTGCCCCGCTGCCGCCCGCAGGCCTCCACCAGCCCGATGGCGCGCGCGACCGCCTCCGGCGGATCGTCCTCCAGCCCGAAGGTGAGCGCCAGGTAGAACAGCGTCTCGGTGTCGGTTCCCCCCTTGATCTCGGGAAACAGCGACTCGTCGACCGCGAGCACCAGGTCGCGTTTGATCGCTGCGAAGCCATCGATGAATCCGTTGTGCATCCACAGCCAGCGGCCGTGCCGGAACGGATGGCAGTTCGTCTGCTGAACCGGCGACCCGATCGCCGCGCGGATGTGCGCGAAGAAAAGGTGCGAGCTCACATGTCCGGTGAGCTCGCGCAGATTCTGGTCATTCCACGCCGGCTCGATGCTGCGGAAGACCCCCGGGACCGGCGCGGCGTCATACCAGCCGATACCGAATCCATCGCCGTTCGTTGTCTCGGCCCCCAGTTCGGAGTGCAAGCTCTGGTCAATCAGCGAATGGACCGGGGTGTAGAGCACATCGGTGAGCAGGACAGGTGAACCCGTGTACGCCAGCCAGCGGCACATCAGTCACTCCCTTCGATCGTGGGCGGAGCGCCGGGCAGCCAGATACCCAGGCGCGCTGCCCGCGCTCTGCACACCAGTTCCTCACAGAACCGGGGCGAGGGCATAGAGCACAACGTCACACCGCAGCAGGGACCTTCCGACACCAGCCACCCAGCCGCAGGAGCGTGCCGCGGCCGGGATGCCGGATTGACACCAGGACATCGCGACGGCCTCCGGGCCAGGTAGCGACACCGCGGGCGGGTCAGTCAGCCTGCCCGCGAAGGTGGCGTTCGCACGCCTCCCGGGACAGACGCCGGCTGGTCACAATGCCACCGAAGTCATCCATCAAACCGGTTTACGTCATCACCCGCACCGGAACCAGCAGCACCACGGTCCGCCGCCACATCACGGCCATCATAGGCCGGCTCGGCGTCAAACCAGCCGGTTCGCCGCAGGGTCAGGGTCTGTCTCGCCCAGCGACGGGGATGGATCAGGTAACCGGCGGTGTCCTGCTGTTCGCGGAAACCGGAAGAACTGTCGCAGGCCAGCCTGGCTGCCGCTGCCGCTGGATGTCGATGTGCGCGGGGGTGCCGCTTATCCGAGGCCGGCGGCTTCGGTGTCTGCTGCGGGAGTGATGTCTGGGAGGCGAAGCATGCGGAACGAGTTGCCCAGTCCGATGAGGGAGGCGATGGCGGGAACGAGTAGCGCTATCTGAAGGGAGCGGTTCCGGGCCTGGGTGTTGATGGCGAGGACCTCAGCCTCGACGGCCGGGGGCTCGCCAGTGATCTGCTGCTGAAGCTGTGTGTTGCTCATGACCTCGGCATCGTGCTCGAGCTCGGCGGAGATCTGCTGTTGCTGGGCCGGGGGGATCACGGTGCTGGCCTGGGTCAGGTGGGTGAAGCTCAAGGCCAGGGCCCACAACATGATGCCGCCGGCGATGGCGAGTCCGAAGGACAGCCCGAAGGAGCCTGCGGCGGAGTTCACCCCGGCCGCTTCGCTGACGCGTTCCTCGGCGATGGGTGCGAGGGTGAAGTTGTTGAGCTGGGACACCAGCAGGCCCAGGCCCGCGCCGGTGATCAGCAGCGGGATCACCAGGTACCATCCCGAGTCGACTCTGGGCACCAGGGGGATGATTGCGGCCATGCCGATGGTGCTGAGGCCGAATCCCGCCATGACGATGTGAGCCGGGCGCAGCTTGCCGGACTTGCGCCCGGCAAGTATGGCCATGCCGAACATGGACAGGGACAGGGGGGCGAGGGAGAGGCCGGCCTGCATGGCGTTGTACTCGAGGGTCATCTGCAGGAAGAGCGGCAGGACGATCATGGCGCCGCCCAGGGTGATCTGCTGGAGCGTCTGCTGCGAGATGCCGATGCGGAAGTTCAGGTGCCTGAACAGGTCAGGATCCAGCAAGGTGGGCTTGCCGCGCCGCTTGCGGCGGACGAGCCAGAAGGCGAGCGCGACCAGGGCCACTGCGCCGATACCCATGAGCAGGCCGACATAGCCGCCGCCCTCTTGCCAGACGAGGATGCCGAGGACGACGCCGCCCATGCCCACCACGGAGAGCACCGCGCCCACAAAGTCGATCTGGCGCGGCCCGGTGTAGGGCACGTCCTTGACGAGGCGGATCTGGGACAGCACGACGAGGATGACGGCCACCTCGAGCCCGAAGCCGACACGCCATGACAGGTAGGTCGTGAGGAACCCGCCGAGCAGTGGCCCGACGGCGGCCGCGATCGCAGCCGATGCGCCGACGAGCGCATACGCCCGCTTCTGAGCCGCGCCCTTGAAGTTGCCGTGGATCAGAGACTGCATGGCCGGCAGGAGCAGGGACGCGCCGAGCCCGCCAATGATCGCCCAGAAGATGATGATGGCAGTCAGGCTCTGCGCAACGGTCATCGCCAGGGCACCGACGGCATAGGCGAGCAGGCCGATCACGTAGGCGCGCTTGCGCCCCATGAGGTCGCCCATCTTGGAGTTGATCAGGATGAAGGCCGCAGAGACCAGCGCCTCCAGGGCGATTGCCGACTGGACGCCACTCGCCGTCGTGTGCAGATCCTTGATCACAGCGGAGATCGACACGTTCATCAGCGAGGTGTCGACAACCAGGACAAACATCGCCGCGGCCAGCAGGAGCGCCAGCCGTGGGCTGGCGATGTTCTCCTCCGCCACGTCGTCAGGCGCGGTGCTCATGACGGCATCCCTCCATCAGGCGGCATAGGGCTTCCCGATGCACACCGGGCCCTGCTGGGGCGCCGCCAGACGTGGGAGTTGGCGATCGCGGCGATGCCCTGGATCACGTTGAAACAGCCGACGACGAGCCGCAGGATGGACGCGAAGAGGATCAGGCCGTAACCGTGGCCCTCGGTCCGCCGGGTGGCCTCGCCAGCAGTTGGCGTGGTGGATGACGGCATCATTGCGGCTTCCTCGATCGAAATGGCGAAACCTCCGACCCTTCTAGCCTGTTGGTGCCGCCCGGTAGTGTCGTCACCCATCCAGGGGTGATCATCAGCGCCCAGAATGGGTAGGCGGGGATGAAGACCATCACGCCGATGGCGTTAAGTCCCGGCACGGCGGAAATCGCCGATGGGACCGGAACCACTAGCAATGGCGTCGGCCCGCCGGGCTGGCGTGCACGGGCGCGCCACCCTGTGAGGGGGAGGCGCCGCATCTGTTGTCCAGGTGATCGTGGAAGTACCCGGCCGTCGGCAGCCTGAGGGATCGATCATGCGCGTAATCGCAGCGGCCTCATCGGCGGAGCAGTACGGCGCGTGGGCCTATCTGGCCGTCTTCGCGCTGATGGCGGTGTCGTTCGCCGGGATCCCGGCGATCGGGGCGGCGGTCGTAGGCTGGGCCGCTGTGCTGGCCAGCCAGGGAAAGCTCAACATCTATGCCGTGCTGGTCGTGGCAATGCTAGGTGCCGAGGCAGGCGGCCTGGCCGGTTACAGCATCGGCGACAAGTGGGGCCGCAAGCTCCTGGACCGCCCAGGCCGCATGCAGGAGCGCCGACACAATGCCGTCACCACGGCGGAGGCGGTCTACGCGAAATGGGGCCGTCTGGCCGTCTTCTTCACCTCGACCATGGTCTCCGGCATGCTCAAAATGAAGTACTCCCAGTTCGTGGTCTGGAACTTCGTCGGCGGCGCCGTGTACGTGCTGTCGGTCGGGCCTGCCGCCTACGGCGCCGGCAAGGTCGCGGCCAGCGAACAGGACGGGGCCAGCCTGGGCGCCCTGGTGGCCGGGCTCGCGATCGCGGCCGGGTGCGTGGTGCTCGCACTGAGGTATTACCGCCGCCGCAAGGCCCGCCGACTGCTGGCACACCCAACCGCCGGTGAGTCCAGCGGAAAATCACGCTGACACGGCGCCTGCTCAGCCTAGGCAGGCGTCTGTTCCGGGCTGTGGCATTACCCACCCGTGGGTGATGCGCCGGGCTTGCCTGGACGGGATATTGCAGGTGCGGGTGTCTACGGCGGGGTGGTGGCGGTGTTCGGTTTCAGCCGAGGGTGCAGGTGGTGGCGTCCTACCACAGCCAGTGGCTGGCCAAGGACGTGGTCGCGGGGGTTGTGCTGACGACGCTGCTGGTGCCGCAGGGCGAAACCGCGCTGGATCGTCATCGCCGCCGAGCCGAGGACCGACGTGGACACCACCGCCTCCGACGTCCTGGAGGACGGGTGACCCGCCCGAGCGGGCGGTCGGCGGGTGACCGCGTCGCAGTTTCAGCACTGCCGGAACCGATCGCTGCCATCGCCCCCAAGTACGGGTGCGAAACGATGCCTCACCCCGCCTGTTACGGAGCCCGGCTCTCATCACGCGCCCCAGCCATGGGGGGTGGTGTCACGAGGGTCAGGTCGGTGATTTCAAGCCTGAGGCCGACGATCCGTTGGACGAGCCCGGCCAGGGCTGGCTGGTCTGGCAGTTCGGCGCGAAGGGTTGTCGTGCCGCGGCCTATGGTGACCTCGCAGTCGTCGAATGCCGCGCGCAGGACGGCGCCCGCTTGGCCCGTGAACGTGATCTCGTATATCTGTGATCGCACCACGGTTACGCCTCGCAATCTGCTGGTTCCTGCCTGCTATTAGCATGCGTGGCAGCTGGGTCTGCGTCACCACCCCTCCGAGGGTGATGAGGGACCGTCGCCTCGCCAGCCGGTGACCTTAGTCACTTCCCGCATGGCTGCGGCCTCGGTTGGCTTGTGCAGTATTTGTTTCGGACCAGCAGACACAGGGGGGCGTCGTGGTTAGAGGCGCAACGGCTGAACTCTCCGCTTCACAGAGCCGACGGTTCGCGCGGGCGAAGTTCCGGCCGACGACGCTGCCTGCCACGCTGGTTGCACGATCGGTGCTGCATGAGCGGCTGACGGCGGGGGCTGCCAAGCGCCTGACCGTTGTTATCGGCTCGGCTGGCTCGGGCAAGAGTGTGCTGCTGTCGAGCTGGGCGGCGGCAAGACCGGCGGGTACTACTTCCTGGCTGTCGTGTGATGAGGCTGACGCTGACCCGGTCCGCTTCTGGACCGGGTTCATCGAGGCCCCCCGGGCTGTAGCGCCGGGGTTTGGTGCCGATGCCGCGGATCTGCTGGCGATGGACAGCGTCATGTCGGCTGATGTCACCGCGTCGCTCGCTAACGATGCCGCGAAGCTGCCTGCCGGGTCGGTGATCCTTGTGGATGACTTCCATTACGCGGCACCCGCGGTCTCGCGGGATATGACCGATCTGGTTGAGCGCTGGCCAGCCGAGACCGTCCAGCTGGTGCTGGCAAGCCGCAGCGATCCTCCGCTGCGGCTGCACCGGCTGCGGATATCGGGTGAGTTGTGCGAGCTTCGCGACCGTGACCTGTACTTTTCGCTGGCCGAAAGCCGCGACCTGCTGGCGAACTTCGGCGTTGAGATCGCCGCCGCTGACCTGGCGCTGCTTCATGAGCGAAGCGAGGGGTGGGCAGCGGCCCTGCAGATGGCGGCGCTGTCGCTTCGCGGCGCCGCGGACCCGGCACGGGCAGCGCGGGCGCTTGACGTCGGCAGCCACACGATCGCTGAGTACTTCATCAGTGAGGTCCTGGAGCAGCAGCCACCTGAGATTGCCCAGTTCATGCTCGACACCTCCGTCCTTGGCGAGCTGACCGCGGACACGTGCGCAGCCGTCACCGGGCGGCAGGACACGACGGCGCTGCTGCACCGCATTGACGCGGCCTGCCTGTTCCTGGTGGCACTCGATGATGAGCGGGCCAGCTTCCGCTACCACCATCTGGCGCGCCAGCTGCTGGGCGCTGAGCTGCATGCCAGGGATCCCGGCCGGGAGCGGGCGCTGCAGGTGCGGGCGGCCGAATGGTTCGAGTCCACCGGTGACACACGGCGGGCGGCCCGCCACTTCATGGCGGCAGGACAGGCCGACCGGGCCCTGGCCCTCCTGCAGGACCGGGTCGTGGCCAGCTACCTGCACGACCGGGCGCCGCCGATGGCGCTGGATCTGAGCATGGTCGACCTATCGTTGCTTGCTGATGCGCCTGACCGGCTGCTGGCCCTGGCGGCCGACCTGCTGGTGTCGGGTGACGTGGCCCGCGGTGGCGAATGCCTTGACCTGCTTGAGCGCACCCGGCCGCCGATCCCGCCGCAATCGAGGCTGGCCGCCCGGTTCGCGGTGATGCGTTCACTGCGTTACGCGCTGGCCGGCCAGGCGGAGGAGGCCCTGACGGAAGGCCTCGCCGCTCGGGCCATCCAGCAGCGGACGCATCAGGGGGACGACTGGAACACCGCCATCCCGCTGGTTCTTATGCGTGCGCATACGTGGCTGGAAGACTTTCAGGCGGTGGAGCGCGAAGCGGCTGCCGCGCTTGCCATGCCCGGGCTTGCTGAACCGGTCCGGCTGGTGCTGGTGCCCGGTGCGCGGGCACTGGCATGGTTCGAGGCCGGGTACCTGGCTGAAGCTGCCGATGCCGCCGCGGCCGCCGAGGCGGATGCCAGCCGGCTGGGATGCAGCCAGACCTTTTTCGCCATTGATTACTGGCTCGCGCTGGCCGGCGCCGCGCTGGAGCGGCGGGATCTCGACACCGCCGAGCAGCACATCGAGCAAGCGCTGTCCATATCGGAGCGGGGACGGCCTGCCTTTGAATTCCTCGCACTGCTCGGCCGGGCCGAGATCTGGGCCGCCCGCGGACAGATCCGCGATGCGCTGGCGACGGTCGAGGCGGCGCGCGCCGTCCTGGCCGGAACCAGGTCAGTGCTGCTGGCGCGGGCGGACGAACTGGAGGCGCTGCTGCGCCTGTTGCTCGGCGACCTGCGCTGCCCGGCCGAGCTGGCGAGCAGGCTGCCCACCGCCCGCCGCGAACTGCTCCTGGCCAGGATCTCGGTTGCCGCGGGCGACCACCACGCCGCGCAGGAACACCTGCAGGCACCGCCGCTCGATGACCTGACGCCGCGGCGCGCGCTGGTACGCCAGATACTCGTGGCCGGAGCCGCGATCGCGCGCGGCGACCCCAGGACCGCTGACATCCTGGCCGGTGCGGCGGACGCAGCCCGCCACGGGGGCTTCCTGCACACGGTCGTCACGACGGCACCCCAGGTGACCAGCTACCTGGTCGAACATGCGGCGCAGGCAGGGCCGGACCCGTTCATGGAACAACTGATTGCTGCAGCCGTGGAGGTGCGCGCCGCGCAGCCCGGCACCTCCCCGTTCCCTCTCATGTTCACCGAGCCACTGACCGCTGCCGAGATGCGCATCCTCAGGCTCCTGCCGACCCGCACCTACCTGCAGATGGCAGCCACCCTCTACATCTCGCGCAACACAGTAAAAAGCCATCTTCGGTCGATCTACCAAAAGCTCGGGGTGGCGTCGCGTTCAGAGGCCATCAAGCGGGCAGTCGACCTGCGCCTGCTCTGAGACCCGCCTCTTAGCGGTCCCGATGCCGCGCTGAAGCCTGCGGCAGC
This sequence comes from uncultured Actinomycetes bacterium, assembly GCA_963707905.1. Classification (GTDB taxonomy): domain Bacteria; phylum Actinomycetota; class Actinomycetes; order Streptosporangiales; family Streptosporangiaceae; genus DASXKD01. The sequence goes on from CAVPSA010000055.1 coordinate 236,383, forward strand.
GAGCGACGCCGCTGTGCCCGCCGAAGCCGCCGGAAAGGGCGGGAACCACCCTCGGAAGGGTGGCGACACCTCCCCCGGGCCAGCCCAGGCTGGATGGTGTAAAGGAGTGCTCAAATGGGGCGCTCCGCGAAAGTGAGTCCACGATGCCACTACTAGATGTGTTCCTGTCGATGATGTTTTTCTTCCTCTGGGTTTTGTGGTTCTTCCTGCTGTTCCGGGTGATCATGGACATCTTCCGGAGCCGGGACCTGGGTGGCTGGGGCAAGGCCGGGTGGCTGGTCTTCGTGATCGTGCTGCCGTTCCTGGGCGTGCTGGTGTACCTGGTCGCGCGCGGGCACAAGATGGCCGACCGGGACGCCGCCCAGGCGCAGGCGCAGGATGAGGCCTTCCGGGCCCAGGTCCGCCAGGCGGCGCGGGAGAACGGCAGCACCGCTGACGAACTGGGCAAGCTGGCCGACCTGCACGACCGCGGGGTCATCAACGACGCCGACTACCAGGCCGGCAAGAACAAGGTCCTGCACCAGTCGGCAGCTTGACCTGTGCAGGCCGTAAGGCTGCCGCGGCTGTACCGGGAAGGCGGCAATGCTGCCTTCCCGGTCGCTGAGCGGCCCGGGTTGCTGGGTTGCGGGCCGGGGGTGACCGTACTGCTTGTGCCGTGGGGTGCACGGCGCTTCGTCGAAGGAGGCGGGATCTGATGACTATGAGGAGCCGGCGCTGGTGCGCGCGTGCCGCGTTCGCCCTGATGCTGGCCGCTGTGGTGCTCGTGCTCGCTGTCGCCGGGTGGCGCAGCAGCCTGGCGCTGATAGTGCTCACGGTCGTGGGGGTGTGCGCCGTGACGGCGGGCGGGTACTGGTTCCTTGCTAACCGGGGCGTGTTGCGGTGGCTGGCGCTGGTGCTGGTGGTCGCCGCGCCGGTGGGCATCGTGGTGGCGTTCGCGTGGCAGCACCTGGTCTGGGCCGCCGTGGTGGCGGTGGCGCTGATGCTGTGCGCGGCCGGGACCGCGCGGGCCGCGCTGCGCACGCAGGAGCCGGACGCGGGCATGCCTGCTGTCCCCGCGGCCCGCCCGCAGCGGCCGTTCCTGATCATGAACCCGAGGTCGGGCGGGGGAAAGGTCACCAAGTTCGGGCTGCAAGACAAGGCGCAGGCGCTGGGCGCGACGGTGGCGCTGCTGGAAGGCCCGGGAACGGTGGACGTGGCCGCCCTGGCCCGCCAGGCGGTCGCCGACGGCGCCGACCTGCTCGGCGTGGCCGGCGGCGATGGCACCCAGGCGCTGGTGGCCGGCATCGCCGCCGAACACGGCCTGCCGTTCCTGGTGATCAGCGCCGGCACCCGCAACCACTTCGCCCTCGACCTGGGCCTGGACCGGGAGGACCCGGCCACCTGCCTGAACGCCCTCACCGACGGGGAAGAACTGCGGGTGGACCTGGGCATCATCGGGGACCGCACGTTCGTGAACAACGCCTCCTTCGGCGCCTACGCCGAGGTGGTCCGCAGCCCCGCCTACCGCGACGACAAGCGCGGCACCACCTTGCAGATGCTGCCCGGCCTGCTCAGCGGCCAGCAAGGTGCTCACCTGACCGCCCAGGCCGCAGGCACCACGATCGAGGGCCCGCAGGCCCTGCTGGTCAGCAACGACCCCTACGGGACGGGCGACATCGCCGGCCTGGGCAGGCGGCCCCGGCTCGATGCCGGCACCCTCGGAGTGATCGCCGTCCGGGTAGACAGCGCCCGGCAAGCCGCCGGGCTGCTCCGCCGCGGGCACGGCACCGGGCTGACCGCCCTCACCGCCGAGGAAGTCACCGTGACCGCCGACGCCCCCCAGATTCCGGTCGGCATCGACGGCGAGACGGTCATGCTCCCCGCCCCGGTCCGCTGCACCATCCGCCCCCGCGCACTGCGGGTCATCGTCCCCCGGCAACGGCCCGGAATCCCCGCCCCCAAGCCCCCCCTGGAATGGTCCCGGCTGCGGAAACTCGCATCCTTCCGCCCCCAGCCAGACCACGAGCCGCTCCCCGCCCAGCCACGCAGCGAACAAAGCCTGCAAGCACGGCAGGGTGGCGGGTTACATTAACCCTCGGTCCAGTTGCTGACTGTAACGACCCGTAGCGGCGTTGAACTGGGGGGACACTGGCGCTCGCAGGCTGTCACAAGCTGCGGCGAGCGCTCGCTAGCTGTGTTCTGCTCCCCAATCTGCCCCCTGAGTGGTCTTCCGCCGCTGAGCGGGACCAGCCTTTTGGGCATCCGGCAGGCGATCGACGCCCGTTTGCCATGATGTCCTCCCATTTCACATGTTGCCAAATTATCTGAGCTGGTTTAGAAGGCCGCGTGCGCGGCCGTGCGGCAACCGGATGCGGCGTCGCCACTATGCAGCAGGGCGGCGCGAGCTCCGGTGTTGCCTTTTTCAGCGAATCGTCAGACGCCCTCGGCCGCTTCGAGGCGGCCGGAGCGGACTGCTTTGACGAACTGGTTGTAGTCCTGCTCGTTTTGGCCGGCGTAGCGCTGTGAGAAGTCGGTGATCGATTTGTCGAACGCGTCGTTGTCGCCCAGGTATTCGGCGATGGCGACCGGATCGCCGGACCGGGCGTGCGCCCGCGCCAGCGTCCACCCGCAGGTGCGGGCGTAAAAGGTGAGACCCAGCGGCGTCGCCGTCTCGACCAGCACCGAGCCCTTCATGTCGCGCAGCTGGCGCCAGTAGAAGTGCCGCCGCACGTCCAGGCCTTTGGTCCAGCCCAGGTAGATGTCGCTGGCGGCCTGCATCATCCGCTGTCCCTGCACCACCCGCTCACCGTGCTGCCGGTAGCGGCTCTTGCGCAGGTAGGGCTCCAGCACCGACGCCGTGGCCTCTTTGATCTGCAGGAACAGCGGGTCACGGGCGTCGCGGCCCTGCAGCAGGACGATGAACGCCCGGGTGCCGACGCTGCCCACGCCGACGACCTTGCGGGCCATGTCCACGATCTCGAACCGCTCCAGCAAACGCCGCCGGTCATCTTGCAGGGTGGCCCGGTAGGCGCGGAACCGTTCGTGAATCGCCGGCATGACCTCCTCCGGGGACAGGCCATAGGTGGCGGCGATGTCACGCGCCGGTACCACGATCGGCGGCTGGCTAACGATCCGGTACTGGCCGTCGGCCAGCTCGCCAAGCTTGGACAGCGCCTGCAGGCTGTCCCGGGTGTGCGCCTTCGCGGCAGTCTTCACCGCCCGCTTCTCGGCCAGCGTGGCCAGCTTCTCCTCCTGCGTCTCCTTCCTAGCCTGCTTCCCCTTCTTCGCCGCCCTGGCCTGCTTCTTGATGCCAGCCACCGTGCTGTGGACTGAGGCCATCAGCTCGTCCTCGGCCAAGTGCGCGTACCAGAGGTCCATCGTGCCCATCTGCGCGAAGACGGCCATCGCCTCCCGGTACGCCGTCACGGACGCCTTGGTCACCGCGCGCGCATCGGCCTTGGCGAACCCGTTGTTGCGGGCCGCGATCATGAAACTGGCCGCCATCCGCTTCACGTCCCATTCGAACGGCCCCGGCAGCGTCTCATCGAAGTCGTTCAGGTCGAACAGCAGTTTCCGCTCGGGCGAGGCGAACAAGCCGAAGTTCGACAAGTGGGCATCGCCGCACAACTGGGCATCCAGGCCGGCCACCGGCGTGTCCTTCAGGTCCGCGGCCATGATCTTGGCCGCGCCCCGGTAGAAGGTGAACGGCGAGACCATCATCCGGCCATGACGCACCGGCACCAGATCTGGCTCCCGGGTGACGTCCTGCTCCTCCAGCAGGGCAACCGGGTCAGGGCGGTCCGCCGCCGGGCTCCATTCCGAGTGCCCCGATGGCGGCGTCCGATCCCGGGCCCCCGCGCCCCTCGCTTTGCGCTCCTCCACGCTCGGATGCGCGATCTTTCTTTCAGCCA
>CAVPSA010000056.1:0-96222 GCA_963707905.1 uncultured Actinomycetes bacterium
GCGAGCCGAGAATGAACGCGGCGCCGGGTGCGTTGGCACCGTCATGCAGACCTGGGAAGCGATCACGTCCCGCCGTAACGTGCGGTCCTTTGCCGACCGCCCGGTCCCGGCGGCGGACCTGGACCAGATACTCGAGGCCGGTCGCCGCGCGCCGTCCTCACAGAACTGGCAGCCGTGGGACTTCATCCTGGTCACCGGCCGTGACCAGCTTCGCGAACTCGCGACGGCCGGCCCCGGTGCCGGCCATGTGGCCGGCGCGGCGGCGGCCGTGGTGGTGATCGGGCCCGCTGCGGACAACCCGTTCCGCCGGGCCCAGTTCGACCTGGGCCAGGCGGTGATGGTGATGACCCTGGCAGCCGCCGACCTCGGCATCGGGAGCTGCCACGCGGGCGTCAGGGACCTTGCGCTCGCCCGCGGGCTGCTCGGCTTTCCCGAAGACCGGGACTCGGCGCTGCTCGTCTCGTTCGGCTACCCGGCGGACCGGCCGCTCGCTCCGGTCCGCAACCCCAAGCGGCGCCCGTTCGACGAGGTCGTGCACCGGGGCCGCTGGTAAGCCCGCGCTCCCTCGGGATATCCCCGGAATGTGGTGGTTGCCACTCCACCCGCATTCTTCTGTGGGTGGAGTGGCAACCACCACAAACGATGGTCCGGCGGCGCCGTTAGCCGATGTGGCGGTGGACGTTGGTGGCCTTGGACGGGCCCGGCTCGGCGGCGGCGATCCACGGCCCGGGGATCGACGGGTCGAGGACGCCCTCCTCCAGCCAGGTGTAGCGGCCCGCGAGCACGTGCCTGGCCAGCGCCGAGTCGGTGGCGTCGGTGTTGTGCCAGAGCTGGGTGAACAGTTCCTCGGCCCGCTGCCGTGCCTGCGCGCAGAACACCTTGGCCAGCTCGAACGCCACCGGGCCCCGCTCGGTCCCGCTGGTCGCGTCGAACTGGGCACGGGAACAGGTGGCGCTGATCGCGAACAGCTCGGCGCCGATGTCTACGATCCGGCCGAGGAAGCCCTGCTTGCGCTCCAGCTTGCCCTGCCAGCGCGCCATCCCGTAGAACGTGGCCCTGGCCAGCTTGCGGCTGGCCCGCTCCACATAGCGCAGGTACTCCGCGAGCGGGCCGAACTCGCCGTAGGCGCCGGGCCGCTGTCCCTCGCCGGTCATCAGCGTGGGCAGCCACTTGGCGTAGAACCCGCCCGCCTTGGCCGCCGCGCGGGCCCGCTGGCCGGAGGGCACCCCGGGTTCGATGAGATCGCCGGCCGCCGCCAGGTGCGCGTCCACCGCTTCCCTGGCGATGAACAGCCGCATGATCTCCGAGGAGCCTTCGAAGATCCGGTTGATGCGCATGTCCCGCACCATCTGCTCGGCGGGCACGCCCCGCTCGCCGCGCGCGGCCAGGGACTCCGCGGTCTCGTAGCCGCGGCCGCCACGGATCTGCACCAGCTCGTCCACGATCCGCGAGCCCATCTCCGAGCAGTACAGCTTGGCCAGCGCGGCCTCGATCCGGATGTCGTTGCGCTTGTCGTCGGCGAGCTGGCTGGACAGCTCGACCACCGCTTCCAGGCCATAGGTGGTCGCGGCGATGAACGAGATCATCTTGGCCACCGCCTCGTGCTCGCCGACCGGGCGCCCCCACTGCACCCGTTCCTGCGACCACTCCCTGGCGATCTTCGTCGCGACCTTCCCGGCCGCGACGCAGCTCGCCGGCAGCGAAAGGCGGCCGGTGTTCAGCGTGGTCAGGGCGATCTTCAGGCCCTGGCCTTCCTTGCCGATCAGGCTGGTGGCCGGGACCACGACCTCGTGGAACCTGGTCAGCCCGTTTTCCAGGCCGCGCAGGCCCATGAACGCGTTCCGGCGCTCGACGGTGATCCCTGGTGCGTTGCCCTCCACCACGAACGCGCTGATCCCGCCGCGGTGTCCCTCGCTCTTCGGCACCCGGGCCATGACCACGAGCAGGTCGGCGATCACCCCGTTCGTGGTCCACAGCTTGACGCCGTCCAGCACGTACTCCGAACCATCCTCCGAGGGCGTCGCCGTGGTGCTCAGCCGGGCCGGGTCCGAGCCCACGTCCGGCTCGGTGAGCAGGAACGCGCTGATCTCGCCGCGCGCGCACCTGGGCAGGTAGTGCTGCTTCTGGTCATCGGTGCCGAACAGCGCAAGCGGCTGCGGCACCCCGATGGACTGGTGCGCCGACAGCAGCGCCGCGAGGACCGGCGAGGCGGACCCGGCGATGATCAGCGCCCGGTTGTAGTACAGGTTGGTGAGGCCCAGCCCGCCGTACTCCGGCGAGATTTTCATGCCGAACGCCCCGATCGTGGCCAGCCCCTTCACCACCTCATCCGGGATCCGGGCATCCCGTTCGATGAGCGCGCCGTCGACCGAGGTCTCGCAGAACTCCCGCATCCGCGCGCAGAACTCCTCGCCCCGGCGCACGGCCTCCGCCTCCGGCCGGGGGTGCGGGTGGATCAGGTCAAGCTGGAAGTCACCCAGGTACAACTGCTTGCCGAAGCTGGGCTTCTGCCACCCGGATTCCCTGGCTTCCTCCGCCACCTGGCGTGCCTCGCGCTCGCCGACATTCCGGGTCTGTCCTGTCTCCTGGGTACTCATCGCACATCCCATTTCCTTAGGTGGCCCATCCCCAGATACTGCCCCGAGCCTACCCGGCGGTAACACAACCCAGGCGCGCTGTCCATCCCGGTCCGCGCTCCGGCGGGCCAGGCTGGACAGGTGGCGGCTAACGCACCGGGTGGACGACCAGGACGCTGCCGCCGCCGAGGCGGACCTGTTCGGCGACCGCCTGGATCCGCCCATGGCCGGGGAACGCCAGCCTGGTGGCGTCGCCCGGATACTGGTCCAGCGGCAGCATCGGCCCCGTGGCCAGGGGTGAACTGCTCCCCGAACTGGCTGGTGAGCCGCTTGGCGAGGGTGCTGTGGTCGCCGATAACCGCGGATGCCCGTTAACGGCCCTGGGCCCGCTCACCCCGGGCGCCCCCCTCGGGCCTGGTGGCTGCGGCTCAGCGTGGAACCGTCAGGCATGCCCCCTGGGCGTCGCGGGCGCCCGCGGTCTCGTCGTCGAACCAGACCCCGCCCTCGGCAAGGTAGCGGAAGTGAAGCGTGCTCCCCGCGGCAACGTTGACCACGGCGGTCCTGGCCCCGTTTCCCCGCTTGCGGAGCGGGTGCGCGTAGGGATCCCAGTCGTTGAAGTCACCGACCACGGACACGGCCCCCGCAGGCTCCGCGGTGGGCAGTTCGAACGTAACCCGCACGGTGCCACCACTGGTAGGTTTCGCCACCTTGATCACTTTCGTCCACTCCCTCCCGGCGCTTCCCCCTGCGCCGCCAATCTGGTGTTTCCCCTGGTAAGGGCCCTGGTAATCAGGATGGCGGAGGGCTGTGTGGCCGAGGTGTCACGGATGTGACAGCCGTGTGAACTGGCCGGGGACACTGGTCCGGGACGGACAGGGCCCGGTCGCCCAAAGCCGCGATGCTTTGTGGTCGTTGGCACGATGACCACAAACACTGCTGGCCGGGCGGCCAGCCCGCCGCCACGGCAGGCGCCGCGCAGCGGGGGACCGGGGGAGCAGGCGGGCATGGTAAACGGCCGGCCCCGCGCTGCGTAGCGCATGTTCTGGGGCCGGCCGGGGGAAAGCGTCAGGAGGCGCGGGCCGCGTCCGCCTGCGCATGCTCGGCCATGGTCATGGGCTCGTCCTCGTCGGCCGGCGTCGTGGCGCTGGGCGCGGAGCGGCTGCGCAGCGCGGCCACTATCACGCCAGCCACCGCGAGCAGGGCCACGATGCCGGCCGCCTTGCGCCAGCCGTGGCGCTTGGGCTTGTCCGGGTCCAGCCGCTGCGCGGAGGAGTGCAGCGCGGCCGCGACCTTGGGGGCGACGGTGTCCTGCAGCACCTGCCCGGTGCGTTCCACCTGGGGCGCCGCCCAGGTCCTCGCCTTGAGCAGGCCCCGGCTCGCTGCGGCCTTGGTGTCGCTGGCCAGCGGCTTCACCTGCGCGACCACCGGCTTCGCGTCCTGTGCCGTCTGGCGGGCGCGCTGCAAGATCTGGCGGGTGGCCGTCGGGGTGGCGTTGCTGTCTGTATTCGTGCGGGCCATGGAAACCTCCGGGTGTTGCGTACGGTTCCCTCCCTGCCCGCTGAGCGTTACCTCAATCATCACCCGCCCAGACGGCGGGCGACCTCACCGAGGCCGTCGGCCATGGCCGAGAGCTGTTCGCCGGTCAGCACGTCGATCAGCAGCCCCCGGACCGCCGCGACGTGGCCTGGTGCCGCCTGCGCCAGCCGCTGGCGGCCCGCGTCGGTCAGGGCGGCGACCACCCCGCGCACGTCGCCGGGCCAGGTGCCGCGGCGCACCAGCCCGGCCTTCTCGAGCTGGGTGATCTGGTAGGTCAGGCCGCTCTTGGTGGTGTAGAGGGCGCCGGCCAGGTCGGACATGCGCAGCTCACCGCCCGGCGCCGCGGCGAGCCGGACGAGGATCTCGTACTGCGCGTGCGACAGGCCGGCCTCCTGCCTGAGTTGCTGGTCGAGGCGCCGGTCCAGCAGCGCGCCCGCGGCCAGCAAGGCCTGCCAGGCCCGCATCTCCTCCGCGTTCAGCCACTTCGGCTCGGCCATGCGCCCATGGTAGGGACCGGGCGGCTGCCGCGGGAGTGCGCCGGGGCGGCGGCGGGGCGGGGCGGGGGCCGGCTGTGGGCGGGGCGGGGGCCGGCTGTGGGCGGGGCGGGGGGCCGGCTTGAAGGTGCAAGGATTTGGCCATGCTGATCGTTCATGTGCACGTCCGGGTCCGGCCGGGGCGGACCGCGGACTTCCTGGCCGCGACGCTGGTCAACGCGCGGGCTTCGCTCGGCGAGCCCGGTGTGCTGCGGTTTGACGTGATCCAGGACGACGAGGACCCCGGGCACGTGGTCCTGGTGGAGGTCTACCGCGACGCCGATGCGGCCGCCGCGCACAAGCAGGAGCCGCACTATGCGACCTGGCGGGACACCGTGGCCGAGATGATGGCGCAGCCGCGGGCCTCGACCAGGTTCTCGGCTGTCTTCCCGGCGGGCCCCGGCGGCTGGGCGGCCGGCGCGGGGCCCGGGTAAAGGGCATGGAGGCGTTCGAGTTCGCCACCGCGGGCCGGGTCATCTTCGGCGCCGGCCGGTCGGCCGAGCTGCCGGCACTGCTGGCTTCGTGCGGGAAGCGCGCGCTCATCTGCACCGGCGCAAGCCCGGGCCGGCATGCGGACCTGCTGGCCGGGCTTGGCCTGCCCACGATGGTGTTCCCGGTGGCCGGGGAGCCCACGGTGGATCTCGCCAGGGCGGCGGCCGCGGCGGGCCGGGAGCACGGCGCGGACGTGGTCGCCGCGATCGGCGGCGGCAGCGTGATCGACACCGGCAAGGCGGCCGCCATGCTGCTGGGAAACGGCGGCGACCCGCTGGACTACCTGGAGGTCATCGGTGCCGGCCAGGCGATCAGCAGCCCGTCGGCACCGTGCATCGCGGTGCCCACGACCGCGGGAACGGGCGCCGAAGTCACCGCGAACGCGGTGCTGGCCTCGCCGGAGCACCAGGTCAAGGCCAGCCTGCGCGGCGCGACGATGCTGCCAAGGGCCGCGCTGGTCGATCCGCTGCTCACCGTGCCCTGCCCGCCGGAAGTCACCGCCGCGAGTGGCATGGATGCGCTCACCCAGTGCCTGGAGCCGTTCGTCAGCCCGCGGGCCAGCCCGCTGACCGATGCCCTGGCCCGGGAGGGGATCCGCCGCGCGGCGGCGGGGCTGCGCCGCGCCTACGCCGACGGCACCGACCTCGCCGCCCGGGCGGACATGGCGGTGGCCAGCGTGGCGGGCGGCATGGCACTGGCCAACGCGAAACTGGGCGCCGTGCACGGACTGGCCGGGGTCCTCGGCGGCACCATCGCGGTGCCGCACGGTGTGGCCTGCGCCGCGCTGCTGGCCCCGGTCATCGAGGCGAACGTGGCGGCGCTGCGCGCGGCCGGGCCGCCGGATCACCCCGCCCTGGCCCGGTACGCCGCGGCGGCGGCCCTGCTTACCGGCGAACCTGTCGCCACCATCGAGGACGGCGTCGCCTGGGTGCGGGAGACGCTGGCGCTGCTGGCCATCCCCGGCCTCGGCACGTTCGGCCTGGTGCCGGGGCAGGACGCTGGCATCGCCGCGCAGGCGCTGCGGTCGAGCAGCATGCGGGGCAACCCCGTCGCGCTGACCGAGGGCGAGCTGCGCGCGATCCTCGCCCGCGCGGCGTGAGCTACCCAGCAGGGCTTGGTGGCACCGGGCCCGGCGCCGGCCGCTGCCCGGGCAACGGGATCTCGTACAGCGCGAGGTCGCCGTAGGTGCGCTCGTGGAACGAGAACAGCAGGCGACCGGGCCGGACCAGGGCGTGTGCCTGTGCGCCGGTGAGGTAGGAGTAGCCCTGGCCGATCTCCATCCAGGGGATGACCACGTACCTGACCTGGTGACGGGCGCGCTGCGCGGGTGTGGCCCACGGGCCGACGCGGTAGTGGTCAGACAGGGCCCAGAAGGTCGTGCCCGCGGTGAGTGGTGGGCTGTCGTCCACCGAGGCGATCGTCGTGCCCGCCGGGATGTGGGCCGCCAGGTACTGGCTCAGCCGCTGGAACCCGTTGTCCGGCTGGATCAGCCACACCACGCAGGTCGTGAGGTTGACGCAGGCCAGCAGCGCCACCGCCGCGGTGAACACCCCGGCCCACGCCTTCGCCCCGGCCCGCGGCGCGGCGGGCTGGCCAGGCGGCGCCCCGCGCAGCCACAGCGCCGCGGCCACCGGCAGGATCAGCAGGCTCGGGATGAACAGCAGGTACAGTTCGTTCTCCTCCAGCGTGCCGAGCGTCACCGCGTACCCGAGCGCTGCCGCCCCGGCTAGGTAGAACAGTGCGAGCAGCCGGGGCAACTGGCCGACGGCGCAGCAGCACCACCAGCGCGGGCACGGCCACCAGCAGCAGCACGTACGAGGTGCTGAAGAAGCGTGCCTCCGTGCTGAGGCGCCCCAGCAGGGAGGGCGCGCCCCTGCTGTTGAACCCGGTGATCTGCGTCATCCCGAGCATCCGGCGCGCGCCCGCCGTCTTTTCGAACCACCACGTGCTCCACTCGCCGCCCAGCGCAACGACGCCCACGTAGGCGGCGTAGCTGGCGGTGGCGGCGCCCGCGGCGAGCAGGCTCAGTGACCGGCGCGGCCCCCACCGCAGCACGGCCGCGGCCAGCAGTGGCAGCACGGTCAGCAGTGCCCCCTCGTCCTTGGTCAGCCAGGCCGCGCCGAACAGCAGCCCGGCGCCTGCCGCGCGGGCCCGCGCGTGCCGTGGCTCCTTGTCCTGGGTCAGCTTGTCCCGGGCCAGCGGGGCCAGCACCAGGTACCCAAGCAGCACCCACAGCAGCATCGCGGTCTCTAGCAGCACCCGGTCGTTCTGCCGGATGCAGAACGGGTCGAGCGCGAAAAGCAGGCCGCTGACCAGGCCCGCCCGCAAGGTATGCGGCCCGGGCCGCGAGCAGCACGAGCACGGCCGCGGTGGCCCCGGCCAGCAGCGCGTTCAGTGCGCGCATCTGGTCGATCCGCACGATCACGTCGGCCGGCCAGCCGACCAGGTGGATCCAGCCCGCCTCCAGGTAGAAGAACGCGGGCCCGTGCAGGAAGAACGGGCCCCGCAGGCGGGGGAACCCGCCATGGGTCACGCTGTGGCCCAGGTCGGCGTAGATGACCTCGTCGCCGAACAGGTCGAAGGACCGGGGGATCAGTGCCAGCCGGATCACCGTGGTGAGCAGGCCGGCCACGACGGCGGCCCAGGCCAGGGCCCGCCCGCCCGGGCGCCGCGGCCCCACCTGCCGGGCAGGCTGGACGGTGCTGGCCGCCGTCATCCGCTTGCTCCGCCGAGCGAGGCACCGGACGGCGTTTCCGGAGGGAAGTAGAAGATCTCGGGGACGAGCGGGATGCGCCCGCCGGGGAACAGCGCCCCGGTCTGCGTCCGGTAGGCGCGGACCAGCTCCGCCTTGGCCTCCAGGGACCGCGGCCAGCGCGCCTCGACCAGGCCGTTGCGCTTGATGAACGCGCGGTCGGCCGCATGGTGCTGGTTGTGCGGAAAGTCGCTGTAGTAAGCGATGTCCGCGCCGCTGCGCTCGGCGGCGATACGGACCAGTACGTGATCCACGTGCTGGCCGACACCCAGCGGGGCAAGTACCAGGGCAGGCCCGGTGGCGGCCAGTCGCTGGACCAGGCTGGCCGCGGCGCGCAGTGTGCCCGAGTCGGCCGGGGCGATCCGCCCGGAGATGATGTTCAGCCGGTAGATCGGGTAGATGTGTGCGAATTCCGGCATCAGGCGGGCCCACCACGACCTGGCCTGGGAACCCGGCTGACGGCGGAACGGCGCGTCCACCAGCCCGGCATGCACGCAGGTGATGCCCAGCGGCTGCAGGGCGGCGCGGTCCTCCTCCCGGCGCTGCCGGTAGAGCGCCGGGGCATCTTTCGCCCCGACCTGGTGCAGGTACCGGCGCGCGGACAGCGTGTACGGCGGCGGGCCGGCCTCGGTGAACAGCGTCGCCACGGTCACCGGGATGGTCTGGCAGGCGTGGATCATCATCGCGCCGCAGGACAGCGCCGCGTCGTCGAGATGCGGGGAGAGCACGACCAGCGGCACCCCGCGGTCCAGGATCGCCTCCAGTGGGTTGGCGTTCATGTTCTGTCCTCCCGCACCAGGCCAGCAGGCGCGATGGGGCCGGGCCGCTTGCGAATCCGGCGCCATCGGCGCCCGCGGGGGCTTCCGGGCCGTGGGGCCTGAGGGCTTCCGGGCCATGGGGTCTGGGGGCTTGCGCCCAGGGAGGTGGGGTGCTCCCCCGAGCCAGCACTGCCCGGCGGGCCGAGAAGCTGCCGCGAGAGGGTGCGATAGCGCTCCGCCATGACGTCCCGCCCGAACTCCCGGGCAGCGGCCCGCGCAGCGCGGCCGAGGCGCGCCCGCCGCGCCGGATCGGCGGCCAGTTCGCCGAGCGCGGCGGCCAGGGCGCTGATGTCGAACGGCGGGACGGGCACATCCCCGCTCATCCAGTCCAGCGTGGGCAGGTCGAAGTGGACCACGGGCTTGCCGTAGGCCATGCCCTCAAGCGCGACGATGCCGAACGCCTCAGCGCGTGACGGCATCGCCACCACGGCGCTGCGGCGCAAGAGGGCGTCCTTGCGGTCGCCGGTGACCAGGCCCACCCAGCGGATCCCTGGGCCGGCCGTGGCGAGCAGCGCGGCGAACCGCTTCTCCTCCCGCCTCGGGCCCGCACCGGCGATCACCAGGGGCATTTTCAGTCCGCTGCTCGCGTAGGCGGCAAGCAGCAGGTCCAGACCCTTTTCCCAGACCTGGACGCGGCCCAGGTACAGGATGTGCTCACCCTGGCCGAACTGCCGCTCGTCCAGTTCCGGGAGGTCCACGCTGTTGGGGATGACCCGCACGGTGGCGGCCGGGCTGGCCCGGTGGACCGTCTGCCCGTCGGCGGGGTTGAGCACCACCACGTCGCGGTAGCAGCGCAGGCCGAGCCGCTCGATCAGGAAGAACGGGACCCGGTACCGGTGCGACATCTCCAGGCCGGACAGGTTTTGTGCGAAACCTACAACTGGTGCCCGCGAGAAAAGCGGGACGAAGCTCGTGGAGAACGGCGGGGTGAAGCTCTCGATCCACAGGTCGTGCGGGATCCGCCGGGCCGCGAACGGCAGCAGCGCGTGGAAAAGCAGCTGCCCGGCCCGCGGACCGGCCCAGGCGACCGGCAGGTACCGGTAGCGCACCCCGTCGCGCACCGCGATCCCGCTGCGGCGGCCCGCGGTCACCACCATGACCTCGGACTCCTCTCCCAGCCAGCCGGCCATCAGCGCCACCACGGCGCCGCCGCCGCCGGCGTAGTGCCGGCTGTCCGGGTTGTCGAAGCTCGAGATCACCACGCGGGTCATCGGGTCAGCATCCGGCGTCGTTGCTTGGCCGCCACAAGGGCCACCCGCAGCGCCGCCGCCCGGGAGGCGGCGAGATGCTGGCCGCGCAGGTGCATGTGGTAGGCGTGCTCCGCGCCCGCCCGCAGGGACAGCGGCAGCGGAAGCTGGACCGGCAGCCCGAGCGGTGCCCCGCCGTCGAGCCGGTCGATGGCCGAGCGCGCGGCCGCGACCGCCGCGTCATAACCGGTCCGCCAGCCTTCCCTGGTGGCTTGCACGCGCCCGGCCTCGATGAGATCCGGGCGCAGCAGATCCCGCACGGCGAACAACTCGGACAGGTCCAGGGCCAGGTTCTGGAACATGGCGTGTGCCAGCCAGATCCGCAGCTCGTCGACCGGTGCCGGGCTCAGGCAGCCGTGACCGTTCCCGCTGGCCCGGTCGAGCAACTCCTCGGTCGGCACCACAGGGACGCCGAACCAGGACACGCCCGTGTGCAGGTGCAGCGCCGGCCCGACCGGCGGGAACAGCAGCGCCTTGGTGGTGCGCTCCAGCCAGTAGGTGGAGCTGTGCACGTACCAGCCGGCCAGCGCGGTGAACGTGCCATCCCAGTGCCGTTCCTCGACCACCAGGTCGAAGTCGTTGCGGACGCAGTCGTCGGGCAGGTCCCCCTTGAACAGCACGGCGGGGATGTCCGCTTCGCCGAGGCGGCCTGTCACCTGTGCCAGGTTGCGGGCAAACAGCCCGCGGGCGGTCCGGACCTCCGCCATGACGTGCGAAAGCTGCTCAGGGTAGGCGCGGGCGAGCCGCCCTTCGACGTGGTTGCGCCGGGCCAGCGCGAGTGCCTCCCGCAGCTGTGACTTGGTGGCGGCAGGGGCGGTGCCGCGCCACACGGCGTCGGTGAGCAGCGACGCCTCTGATTTCTCCTTGACCTTCATGGTTTCCCTCCTGCGGCCAGGCGCCACCGTGGCCGGTCCTGTCTGTTCCGGCAGCCCGGAGTGGCGCAGGAAGCGCACGCCTGCGAGCAGTCCCACGGCGACGGCGGCCAGCAGCCACGGCACCGGGAAGCGGTGCAGCGCGACCAGTACCACGACCGTGACCACCGGCCCGGTCACCGGGAACCTGGCCAGCAGCCCCTGGCCGAGCCGCCGGTGGAACCGGTAGCTCAGCAGCCCGAGGGCTGCGGTGGTTCCCACTACCGAGCCGACGGCCAGCCCGGTGATCCCGCCGGCCGCCCATCCGGCCAGCAGTGCCGCTACGTAGCCCGCCAGCCCGGCGAGCAGCCACCACGCGCAGCTGTAGTCGGATACCGCCTGGAAGAACGTGGCCAGCATGTTGATGCCGCCCGCCGCCAGGCCGGCCACCGCGGTGAACTTGAGCAGCGTCGCCATCGCGCCGTACTGCGCGGGGAACACCGCCGCCAGCACCGGCGCGGGCGTGGTCGCCAGGATCGTGGCGAGCGGCAGCGCCACCACCGCGTACATGCGCAACGCGCGGGCGGGGAGCGTCCCGCCCCCCGCGCTGCGGGCCAGCACCGGGAAGAACGCCGTCGAGACCGCACCGGCCACGAACAGCGGCGCCCGCGACAGCGCGGCGCTGACCTGGTAGCTCGCCGCGAGCGCCCGGCTTTCCGGCAGCGCGGCGACGAACACGACGTCGATCGCGGCGAACAGCGAGACCAGCCCCTGCACGGCGGCGATGCCCAGGGCGCGGCGCCACAGGTCCCGGCTGGCCAGCGCGGCAAGCCACGGCCGGGTGGCGCCGCGCGGCACCCGGGGCCACCAGACCAGCAGCAGCAGCCCGCCGATGCCGAACCCCGCCAGCGCCCCGGCGTCACCCAGCCCGGCCACGGTAACCAGCAGCAGGCCGGCCGCGTTCTTCAGCACGTTCTCCCCGACGTACAGGGCGGACAGCGCGCGCATCCGCTCATGCCCCTGGTACCAGCCGGTGGTAGTGGTGCCGAGAAAGATGATGAACGCACTGACGGACAGCGCCAGCGCGGCCGGAGTGCTGGCAAACTGCACCGCGATTACCCAGACGACCGCGCCCGCGACGAGCCCGCTGCCGGTGCTGGCGAGCATGGTGAACCGGGTCGCGGCGAACCGCTCCGCGTCGGAACGAGCCCGCGCCAGCGCCTGGGCCAGCACCCAGGGCACGGACACGGTCGCGACCGTGGTAGCCCACAGCAGCAGCCCCTGGCCGGCCGCGAACGTCGAGTACTCGGCCACGTTCAGCAGGTGGGTGAGCACCAGCGCGTACAGGTAGTTGAGGAGGCCGACGACCAGGAACGCTGCGGTGACCCAGCGTGCGCCGCGCATCGCGGCCGATTCGTCCCTGTGGTCGACCAGGGTCACTCCAGGCCGCCCTCACCGCTGGCGCACAGCACCTGGACGGTAGAGGCCAGGTACAGCTTGGCCGGGGGCACCGGCACCCGTTCCAGCGCCCGGGCGGCGGTCATCTCGTCGCAACCGGTGAACAGCACCCTGATGCCGTCCTCGTCACGCCGCAGCACGTCGGTGACCCGGAGCCCCCGCCGCACCGGCTCTTCCACCGCATCGGCGTCCTCGGGCGGCCACCACGCGACAGTGGACAGGTCGCTGGACTGGCGCCGGGAGCCGGTGCGCAACCGGGCCCGGCCGATTTCCGATACCAGCACCCCGGCCATCCGCTCAGCGGTCGCGTCCCAGGTGAACCTGCTGGCCCAATGCCTGGCCGCCGCCGCTATCGCCTCGCGCCGGGCCGGGTCTGACAGCTCAGCGAGCGCGCTGGCCAGCGGTATCGCCAGGTCGCGGTCGGCCGGGAAGAGCCATCCGGTGAGTCCGTCCCGCACCGAGTCACGCAGGCCGGGGACGTCGTAGGCGACCGCGGGTGTGCCCAGCGAGTTGGCTTCCATGATGGTGAGTCCCCAGCCTTCGGCCAGTGACGGCGCCACGGTCAGCCAGGCCCTGCTGAGCAGGTCGGCCTTGACCTGCTCCGGCACCCTGCCCGGCAGGCTCACGCGCTGCTCCAGGCCGAGCCGCCTGGACTCGGCCTGGAGTTCCGCGCGGGCGGGACCGTCGCCCGCGATGTACACGTGCAGGTCCGGCCAGCGGCGCAGCAGCGACGGCAGCGCCTCGACAAGCAGGTGCAGCCGCTTGTGCGGGACCAGCCTGGTGACCACGGCGATCTCCGGGGTTTCCGAGCGCTTCACGGTGCTCGGTGGCATGGCCCGGACCCCGTTCGGCACGATGTGGATCGGCGCGGTGATGCCAAGCTGGCGGCGCATCTCGGCCCGCGTGGACGGAGAGACCGCCACGAACGGCGTGTGCTGGTACACCCTGGCGGTGGCTCTGCCTTCCAGCAGACGGCCCACATGGTTCATCGGCCAGCGGAAGTACATGTCGAACTGGCTCTGGTGCACGTGATGCACCACGCAGACCACCACGGTGCCTGCCGGGGCGAACAGCGGGGCGAAGAACGGGATGCCGTTCTGGAAATCCACGACCGCGTCGTAGTAACGCCCGTGCTTGCGCAGGTACCTGGCGGCCGCCGGGTACACGCCGAACTTGCCGCCCTCCCGGGCCACCAGGTATTCGCGTGCCCAGTCGAACGGGGCCGCGCCGGGGTACTTCCCGGTGAACAGCGTGACCTCTGCGCCGGCGGCCGCCAGCCGCCCGGCGATCTCCTCGGTGTACGCCTCCGCGCCCCCCGCCTCGGGGTTGGCCTGGTCACGCCAGTTCAGGAAGAGCAGCCGTTGCCCGGCGATCTGCTCAAGCCCGCGCATAAGGATGTGCTCCTTCGGGCGAGCCGGAACACATCCGCGGCGGCCTTGATGCCGTCGCGCAGGCCGTTCAGCGTCGAGCCTTCCTGATCCGACCACACGACCGGGATCTCCACGATGTTCACGTCCAGGGCCAGGACCGCCCGGAGCAGTTCGACGTCGAAGGCGAATCCAGTCACCCGCAGGTCGCGGATGGCCGTGCGGGCTGTCTCCAAGGTGAAGAACTTGCAGCCGCACTGGCTGTCCTCGATACCGGGCAGGATTCGCTGTGCCAGGAACCGGAACACCGCGCCGCCGAGGATCCTGCTGCCGGGCTGCGGTTCGGCCAGGGTGGCACCGCCGATGTGCCGGGAGCCGATGACCGCGTCGTAGCCGCCTTCGAGCAGCGGGACGATGAAGTCGAGGGTCTCGATCGGGGTGGCCAGGTCGGCGTCCATGTAGCCGACGTACCTGGCGCGGGAGGTCAGCACGCCGCGTCGCACCGCGGCACCCTTGCCGCGCTCGGCGCAGCCGATCAGGTGGATCGGCACGCGTCCGGCGCCCAGGCGTTTGACCAGGTTGACCGTCCGGTCCGCGCTGCCGTTGTCGATCACCGCGAGGGCCGAGGAGTACGGCTGGTGCTCCAGGTACCGGATCATCCGGAGCAGCGCGTGCGGCAGCCGGCGGGCCTCGTTCTTGGCCGGGATGAGGATCTCGACGTCGCACGGCGGCCGCATCAGGACGGCAGGTATGCCCGGCTCGGTTTCCGGTGTTCCGGCCGGGCCCGGTGGCGCCCCGTGGGGCTGGGTATCCCTGGCGGTAACGGTTCCCATGCACGCCTCCCCCGTAGTCTCAGCGGCCAGGGGTGGGCATATATGGGATCTTCGCCCCATATCCTGCTACCCTCTGTAACTGCTGATATACCGATAGTGCTCACCTGGCGAGCGTTTACACAAGGTGGTAGGCACGCGCTACATATCCTGGTGCCATGCACAAGATCACCGGCGCGCGTGATCCGGCCGCCACGTTCCCGCTGCACGGGAGGCGCGACGACGCGCAGGACCGGCGGGCCGCGAACCGCGCCGTGGCCGTCAGCGCGATCGGCCTGACCGTGACCGGGATCGCGGAACTACTGCTGGCGGTGTTCACCGGGTCGGTGGGGCTGCTCGCCGACGCG
The DNA here is from genome assembly GCA_963707905.1 of uncultured Actinomycetes bacterium. Taxonomy (GTDB): domain Bacteria; phylum Actinomycetota; class Actinomycetes; order Streptosporangiales; family Streptosporangiaceae; genus DASXKD01. The sequence goes on from CAVPSA010000056.1 coordinate 14,808, forward strand.
ATACACAACCTGTCCGACGTCTCCACCAGCGCGCTGGTATTCCTCGGGTTCCGGCTGTCCCGGCGGGCGCCCACCGAGCGTTACCCCTACGGCCTGGAGCGGGCCGAAGACCTGGCCGGTGCCGGGATCGCCGTGGTCATCTGGGCCAGTGCCGCCTTCGCGGGCTACGAGAGCGTGCACAAGCTCCTCAGCCACGGCCACACCACGCACGTCGCGGCGGGCATGGCCGGCGCCGTCCTAGGCATCGTCGGTAACCAGGTGGTGGCCAGGTACAAGCTGGTCATCGGCCGCCGGATCCACTCGGCCACACTGGTGGCGGACGCCAGGCATTCCTGGCTCGACGCGCTGTCCTCGGCCGGGGCGCTTGCCGGGCTGATCGCGGTCGCGCTCGGCCAGCCCTGGGGCGACCCTGTCGCCGGGCTCGCCGTCACCGTTTTCATCTGCCACGTGGGCGTCGAGGTCACCGGCGATGTGCTCCACCGGCTTGCGGACGGCGTGGATCCCGGCGACATCGCCGCGGCTGAGGCCGCCGCGGGTTCGGTGCCCGGCGTGATCCACGCGCACGCCCGGGCACGCTGGACCGGGCGGACGCTGCGCGTGGAGATCGAGGGCTGGGTCGACCCGGACCTGACCACGCGCGATGCCGACGCGCTGGGCGCCCGGGTTGCCACCGCGGTATCCGCAGGCCTGCCCCGCGCGGGCAGTCTCACCTGGGTGGCCCGGGCCGCGCCGGAGTGAGCCGACCGCGGATGCGCCGGACACGGGTTCCGCAGGGCCCTTGGTCGCTCGCTGGCCGCTACGGGCCTGCCCAGCGCAGCGTGAACCGGTCCAGCATGTAGCCGAACGCGTTGACCGTGGGCTGGATGAAGTTGTCCCTGACGGTCAGCAGGGCCTGGTTCTCTGCGGTCCGCACCAGCGGACCGGTGACCTGTGCGAGATGGGTGGCCTTGTAGAAGGCGATGTACTGGGCCTGCGAGTAGAGCACGGCTTGGGCGAACTGCGGGCGCAGGACCAGGCCGCAGCCCAGGCCCGGATAGGTCCAGCTGTGCTGGGTGTCGATCGGCCGCGAAGGAATGTTGTCGATCGTCACGTCGTGCACTGACTGCGGGAGCTGAGGCCTGGGCAGCACCATGCTGACCGCCACATGGCCTGGCTTGCCCTGCGCCGGACGGCTGAGCACCTGGAGTTGGTAGTGACCGGCCGAGGCCTTCCACCACGAGGGACCGGGGTTGAGGTCCACGGTGGCCGCCGCATGCCCGACAGCGTAGAACGTGCTCGCATACCAGCACGGCCACGGTCCGATGTCTTTGGACACCTTGTGGGTGAAGTAGAAGTTGAAGCTGGCCTGGCCAAGGGCTGGCTTGGAGATCCCCTCGATCTTCTGCAGGACCCAGGGCCCCAGATCAGTGTTGGTCGTGGTGCCCGCGGTGATCGTCTGCCACGGCCACGCGAACTTGACGCTCGGCAGGTGAACGTTGAGCCCAACAAGGTGCAGGGCCGCCGACAGCGCCATCAGCACCACCGAGGCGATCGCGCGGCGGAAGATCAGGCCGATCACCAGCGCCATCGCCGACCACGTGACCAGCCGTGGGATCCGGCGGCGCCGCGGTCGCGGATTCCCCCAGGGCCCACCCGGGCCAGGTGCCCCGCCCGCATTTCCCGGCTGAGGCGGCCAGGATGGCAGCGGGGCGGTGCGGCCCTGCCACTCGGCACCCTGGCCCGGCCGGAACTGGTCGGTGTCCACGGCTGCGGCCGATGTCCCTGCACCCGCATACCCGGCACCTTGCCAGGCGGGCTCCTGCCGCCCAGCCCTGCCGGTCGTGAGCATGCCGAGCAGCAACACCAGCAAGCGAACCATGTGATCAACCTCTCCCTCTGAGCAGCCGGGCGGCTACATGAGCGCCTGGTAGTTGAGACCGAGCACAACGGGCACGGCGCCGAAAGGCTGGCGGAACCGGCCACCAGGCTTGTCCGGCGCATTCGGATCGTCGATGTTGGGCCAGCGCATGTGGGTGTGGTCCGCGGTGAGCCCCGCGACCGAATACGGGAAGTCCATGGCCGAGGTGCTGTGCTGCTTGAGCAGACCGCCCCAGCGGAACGCGGCGAACACGTTGGCCAGCTCGCGCACCGTCAGTTCCCTGCTGGTGGCTATGTCGAGCTGATAGACCGAGCGCGCAAGCTGGACCAGGTCCGACGCGCACTGCTCAAGCGCGGCCGACTTGGTCCGGTAGCACGTGTCGTCGGGGTTGAGCGTGCCGAGCTTCTCCCCGTAGACCGGTGAGTACGCGGGCCGTGCCTTGCACTGCATCCAGTCACAGGCCGCCAGGATCTCCCAGCGGATGCCGGTATGGCTGGCCACGTCGCGGTAGCGCTGCTCGGCGCGAACCAGCGGCATCTTGGCCGAGGTGACGAATGCTTCGCGGACCGATGGGGGCATATGTGCGCGGTACACGGTCAGCGTGGCACCGGCGCTGGCGCTCGGGCCGGGGCTGCTTGCCGGCGACCTGCCTGGCGCCGGGGAGGGGTTGCTTGCCGGCGGCCTGCCAGGTGCCGGGGAGGGGTTGCTTGCCGGGGGCGCGCCGCCCTGCATCGACGAGCTTGTCGCGGCGGGCCGCGGGTTGGCGGCCGCCGTCTGGGCTGGGTGCGGTCGCAGGTCGGCTGGGTGCGGTCGCGGGCCGGCTGGGTGCGGTCGCGGGTCGGGCTGGGTGCGGTCGCGGGCTGGGCTGGGTGCGGTCGCGGGCGGGCTGGGTGCGGTCGCGGGTGGGCTGGGTGCGGTCGCGGGTGGGCTGGGTGCGGTCGCGGGTGGGCTGGGTGCGGTCGCGGGGCTGGCCGGTGGCCCGGCCTGAACCTGCGATCCAGCCGCGGCACCCTGCTGCGCACCCGGAATGCTGCTTGCGCCGGCCTGGGCCGTGGCTGCGCCGGTGTTGTTCCGGGCTGCCGCCGCAGCCGTGGACGAGCCGGTGGCTGGCTGTGCGCCGCGGCCGCCGTGCTGGAGCCCGGGGATGATGGCACCGCCTGCCTGGCCGCCCATGGGCGGAGCAGCTGCGGGCACCGTAGTGTGCGGCGTCCGTGCGGCGCCGGGGCTGGCGTGCGGGGCCTGGACCGGTGCAGGCTGCGCACCGGCGCTGCTGCCGGAGGTATTGCCGGGAGCTGCTGGCCCGGTGAGGTGGGCCTGGGCAGTGGCCCGCTTCGGCGGGCTGGCCGGGTGCGCAGGCCGGAGACGGCCGGGCCGCTGGCGTGCGGGCCTGCCGCCTGCATGCGGGGCCACGGCATGGGGCACGCCTGGTATCGCCGCATCGGCGGACATGTTGGCCGCGCCCACGGGGGTGCCCGGCCCCGTCGAGGCGTGCCCCGCCGCCCGGCCGCCCCGAGCGGCAGCCTCGGCGCGTGCCGGGTCAGGCGCCGGGGCGGGTCGGCGTGCTTGCTGGTGGGCCTGCACCGGCTCCGCGCTGGCGCCGGGGTCGCGGCCGGGTGCGGGGGTGAACGTGGGCGTCAGGTCCGCGGGGCGAGCCGGGTGCGCCAGCGGCGCGGGCCGGGCGGACCGGCCCGGGTAGAGCGTGGCAGCTGGATGCGCCGCGGCGTCGTGCTGGGCCGTCTGAGGCTGATCGACGGTCTGGCCGGAGCGCGCCGCGCCTGGCGGGTGAGCGGTCACGCCCAGGCCGGCGTGCGAGCCTCGCGCAGGCGTCGTGCCGTGCCCCGGGGACGGCGGGACCGGCTCAACCGGGACCGGATTCCCGATCGGCGCCGGCTGCCCCGGGGCCGGCTGCCCGGCGCCGGCTGCCCCGGCGCCGGCTGCACGCCGCCCGGCTGCCCCGGCGCCGGCTGCCTGGGGGCCGGCTGCACCGGGACTGGATTGCCGACCGGTCCGAGGCTGGCGTGGGCTCGGTGTGTGATCGCGGCCGGGGGACGGCTGGCGCGGGTCCGGAGCGGGCTGGGGCTGGGGAGAGCGCGCCGGGCGAGGCGCACGGCCTGGATGCCTTGTGCCGTGCTGGCCGGCCTGGAGCGCCGTGGGGGAAGCGTGGTGCGTCGCAGGCGGGCCGCTGCCGGTGCCGGGTGCCTCGCCGTGCGATGCGGCACGGTCGAAGCGGTACAGGTCATAGTGCTTCATCAACTGGATGAGCTTCGCGCCGTACGCCGGGTCGGTCGCATAGACGCCGGTCAGCGCTGCCGCGAACGCATTCGGGTCCCTGCTTTGTGCCATGGCACCCGCGTAGTCGCTGCTGCGTGCCAGGAGCCTGCCGTGGGCGTCGATGCTCTGCGCGATGCTCTGGTAGATCTGGAACGACGCGGCGAGGTTCACGAGCTGACCATTGATGACCTCCTGCGTCGGCTGCACGTCGCTGCCGGCCGGACCGGTTCCCTTGATCCCGAACAGGTTGTGGTCGTTGGTCGCCAGGATGCTCTGGCCCCAGCCGGACTCGTCGATGGCTTGGGCGATGGTGACGGAGGCCGGTACACCGTACTTGCGCTGAGTGGCCATGGCGCCAGCCGCGACCTCCTTGATGAAGGTGTGCTGGGCGGCGGTGCCGGGCTGCGTTGTGCCCGTTGGCGGCACGTCATGCCGGTGGTACGGGGGCAGTGCGCTGGCATCGCCGCGGATGGTGCCTGTGTGCCCCCTTGAGCAGCCCGGGGATGGCTGCCTCACCTGGCCTAGCGTGCTCAGGCCTGGCCGGCCTCAGTCCCGTGGCCGGGACATCCGCGGTCGCGGCACGGCCCCGGTCGGTGTGCTGCGAGCCCGGACCGCCTCGTCGCCCGGACCGGCCGGTACCGGCGGCCAGTATCGGCGTGACGTGCCGGCGCGGGTGCTGCGTGGGCACCGGGGCGGCCTGCTCGGTTCGCGGTGCCGCCGCTGCGCGGGAAGGGCGCTCTCCCGCCGCGCCGCTCGGGGCGCCCTGCGCGGGCAGAGCCCGTGACTGTGGCGCATACCGCGACCGCGGGACGGTCCGCGGCACCGGGATGGCGCGCGGCGCAAACTCGGGCTGCTGGCTGGCCGCGTCGGCCGTGGTCACCCGGCGGGCGGGAGACGCCGGCCCGGCAGCAGACCGCGGCCCGGCAGCAGACCGCGGCCCGGCAGCAGACCGCGGCGCGGCGGCCGTCCCCGGCCCGCCAGCAGACCCCGGCGCGGCTGACGACGCCAGCCCGGCGGAGGTGGCCGGATCCGCGGACGCCCCTGGATCGGCCGCCGGCCCGGGTATCGCCGCAGATCCCGTGCTCCCTGGCCTGACACTGGCCCGCTCGGCATGCCTTCGGCCGGGTGCCGCATGGGCCGCCCCGGCCGGCGCCTTCGACATGCCGACACCGTTGTCCACGAAGCCGGCGACGCCCTGCTCCTGCAACGGGTCCGCATACTCATGCGCGTTCACTGACAGGTTGGGCAGCGAGTCGCCGCCGATCGTGTGCAGCACGCCACCGTGGTACTTGGTGACGACCTCGACATGCCCGTCGAACAGAACCCAGTCGCCAGGCTGGGGTATGTATCCGTCGCCGAGCGGGTGCCAGCGACCGTGGCTCTGCGCGTCCTGCAACACCGAAACCACGCCAGGTGACGCCGGGTTCGGGTCCACCCGGCCGTCCACCCATGAGTGCACCGGCCACGGGTAGCTGGTGCCACCGGTTACCCAGCTGTCCAGCCCGGCGATGTGTGACCCCAGCTCCAGGGTCAGGCTGGCGAAGGCGGCGCACGAGGGACCGTGGTTGGCTCCGTCCGCGCTTGCGTACTGCCAGATCATCGCCTCCATCTCCGCCGGGCTGCGGGTCTCCGCCAGCCGCAGGAAATGGCGCGCCATGTGCACGATGGCCGCGCGGAGCATGGCGTCGCTGCCAGGCGTGGGCCCGCTCGCGTGCGCCAGGGCGAGCAGCGTGACCGGCGGCACGCTCGTCGGTGAGGTCAGCTCGGCCGGTGCTTTCGGCAGGAAGGAAACCCCCGTCGCGATGCCGCCCGCGCCGATGGTGATCAGCGCGGTCGCCTGCTGCCACTGTGGCCGGGACGCGGGGGGCACGGTAGAAGTCCTCCAAGCGGGGCGATGAGAGTTGTGCGGGACGGGCGGGCGGCGATTCGGCTAGCCGGGCAGCTTCGAGGACTGCACCGATCTGAGGATGGCGCGCACCTGCTGAGCCCCGGGGTTCCTGGCGTTCTGGAACAGCACTGCGGCGTCCTGCGCGGCGCTGGGCGGTGCCCCTACCACCCACTTCTGGAATACGTCCGCGACCAGGTAGCCCAGTCCGGCCGCGCCGCGGATCGGCTTGGCGCACCGGTCGGGGAAGCCGTGCCGCGAGGTGACGGCCGCCGAGCCGGTGTACCTGGCACAGTTGGCCGAGACGCTCTCCAGGCCGGATTGCACCACCGGCTTGCCGTTCGCGGCGGTCAGGGTCGCACCGCCGATGATGTTGTTGATGGCGCGCGCCGCGACCTCGAGGCTGTCGATGGGGTCGGCCGGGTCATACGGGTGGTGCAAGTTCAGCGACCATGCCACCTCTCCGCCCTGGGCCGGGGTGATCGGTTCCAGGCCCTGCCGCCCGGTCTTGATCGAGGCGTAATCAGGGTTGTTGCCGCTGGTCAGCAGCGAGAAGACCCAGAGAATCTGCCGGGTGCCCCTGGCACAGGCGAAATTGACCTGGCTGGGCTCGGACGCTACGTCAGCGTTCTGGCAGGCAACCGCGATTTCGCGCTGAACCTTGGCGACGCTGGCGGGCCAGGCGGGCTTCGGGCCCGAGGTGGCCAGGAACAGCGCGGTGATCACGGCAGCAAGGGCCGCGGCCCCGACGGCGGCAAGCAGGATGCCGCGGACCCGGTGGCGGCGCCTGGCGCCGTGCCTGCCGTGGTTGACCAGGTCGGCGGTCCGGTCCTGCGGGGAGTACGCCGGGCCGTCTGGCTCCGGCTTGGCGGGCACCGGGTTGGCAGGCTGTGCGCCCGCGGGTGCACGAGCCGGTACCGGGCCGGCCGGAAGAGCGCCGTCGGCACCGTCAGTTTCGGAGTCGTCGGGGCTCCAGCGGAAGGCCGCTTGCCGCTCGTCGATCAAGCTCGGCGGGCCGAACGAGGACTGGGCCACCTCGTACTCCAGTGACTCGTGCGCATCCCACAACTGACGCTCGAACTCGGCGGCTTTCCGCTTGAGTTCGGCGAGATGCTGGCTGCCCATGCGGAGGATGTGGTCGGGGTAGGTGCTCACTGTTCCTCCTCTGGCGTGTGTCCTGTGCCAGGCGGGCACACCCTCGTGGTGGTCGCGGTACGGCCGGACCGGGATTGACGGTGCGGGCGGTCATGCCGGATGATGCCGCCATCCTTCGGTGCGGCGGCCCTGGTGCTGACCGGGCCGGCCATCGCGGGCCGTCCGGCCGGTTATCGGTCGGCCGAAACCTCGTTGCAGGCATGACCTGTGCCATGCCTGTTATTAGAACACATGTACGACCAGCGGGGGAAGTCCAATCAGAGATCGAACACCAGTTCGAACTCCTGTCCACCGTACCGGCGCGGTCCGACAAAACCCACTACGCGGTCATGATTCGGGCGGGCCGGGTGCAGGGCTCACAGCTGCGGGCTCGGACGCAGGCCGGCGAGCGCTCGGAGGAAGATCACTGAGGGCCGGTACGGCTCCATCGCGCTGCCGATTGCGTGCTCGGCTTCGGCGGCAACGGCCGCGGCCCGCCCGGGGCCGATGCCATCCAGCCAGGCGGCGAACGCCGGGTGGCCAAAGCGGTATCGCACCAGCCGCCCGGGCTCGGTGACGCCGACGTCGACCTGGCGCTCGTCGGCCTGCACGTTTGCCAGGCCGGCCGCGCGCGCAGCGGTGGCCATGGCGGGCGCGGTCCCGAGGAGGGGCACCGCGGCGGTCTTCATCTCGCGATACCACGCGGGCGCCTGCCAGCCGGCGGCAGCGGCGGCCGCATCGATGCGGTCGCGGGCTTCGCTGCGGCTGGTGCTGGCGAAAACCGCGGCCAGGATGGCGCCGCCGGGCCGGGTGACCCTGGCTAGTTCGGCGAGACCCGTGAGTGGATCGCTGAGATGGTTGAGCACGAAGGCGGCCACCGAGTCATCGACCGCGCCCGCCGGCAGCGGCAAGGCACGGATATCCGCGGCCGCGCACGGTGGCCTGGCCGCTGCCTGCCAGCCCAGCATGGCGGGGGACAGGTCCATCGCGAGGACCTGGGCAGCGCAGCGCCGCAGCGCCGCGCTGGCCGCTCCGGTGCCGGCCCCCGCGTCCAGGACCGTGCGGCCGCTCAGCCGGTGCGGGCAGCGTCGCGACCAGGGCGGCCGCGATGGGCCCGTACACAAGCTCGGCGTCAACCGCCCAGCGGCGCTCCGAAGCGGCGTAATGATCCGCGGCCATGGCGTCACCGGCTGGGCGCTATGCCACACCGCTCGGCGGCGCGTGCGACCCGTTCCTCCCACCAGTACAGCTCGTCAGCGTCGCCGAGGGCCTTCTCCCAGCCGAACGTGGCCATGATGCCGATCGTGCACAGGTCGAGCTGCCGCTGCCACCACGGATCGGTGCTGATCCCACATGCCTCCAGCGCGCCGCGGAACCGGTCGATCGCCAGTTCCTTCGGCTCGGGGAGCCTGGCCCGGTTCAGGGCCAGATACCAGCAGAGATCCCAGCAGGCCGGCCCGGAACCCGGGTAGGCCCAGTCGAGCAGGATCGTCCGCCCGTCCGGGTGGCTGCCCAGGTTGCCCATCTTCCAGTCACCCTGCAAGAACGTCGGCGGTGTCCGGCCAACCGGACCGGTGACCACATCGGGCCGCGCATGCACCAGCCTGGCAATCTCCCAGAGCGGGGCCGACAGCCCGGGCAGCCGCCGCCATCCCGCTGCCGCGGCGGCGACCGGCCCGGGCACTTCGGCCGCGGTCAGTTCGGCGGCGATGTTGCCCGGGGCGAAGAACCGCAGCCGCTGCGCCATGGTGGTCAGGCCGATGTCGTCGGTCCAGCCCCAGAATGCCGCGGCCAGCTCGGCCATGTGCGCAACGAAGCCGTTGTGCTGTGCCGGAGGCACCAGTTCGTCGCCCGGTGGCACCAGGCAAGCGCCGATGTCGCGCATCAGCACGCTGAGCATGGCATCGTCGCCGGCTCCGGCCACTTCCATGGCCACGACCGTGTGGTCGATGCAGCTGGGGGCCTTATCCATGATCCCGGCCCGCCATACCAGATAAGGACGGTGCACGTGGTCGCCGGTGACGCGCATGATCCAATCAGTGGCAGGGCTGAGCCGCTTGAGGAAGTAGGCCTGTCCATCCGATACGACACGCTGGTAGTCGGCGCCGGCCCTGGCATCGTCGGGCCGGACGGACTCGCGCCTCGTGGCGCGGGCGAGCACCTCGGCGACCGGCCCGGCCGGCACGGAAGTCATCCGAGCCGGCCCAGCATCGCGAGGAACCGCTGCTGCTCGGTCGCACCGGGCGGCACTGGCTGTTCGTCGCCGAAGACGCCCGCTGCGCGGAATGCGGCTACTTGCGGCTCGATGACCGCACGGCAGGCCCGCAGGTGTGCTGGATCGAGTTCCGGGTCCTGCCCGGTGGCCACGGCAAGGTCCCAGCCCGCACATGGTGTGCCCGCCTGCCATTGGCCCGGGTTGATTCCGGCGACGATGCGGCCGGTCTGGCCGAGTGCCTGTGCGTGCAGTTCGGCGATGTCGGACATGGTGCCCCCGCGAGCGGCTGGTGCCCAAGGTATTCTACCTACTGATAGGTCAGATACTTACCTACTAATAGGTCAGACGTCAAGCGCTGAAGGGCAGGTCATGGCGGCGAGAGCGGTCCCCTCATCGTCCACGGCGTCACGGGTGCTCGATACGGCGGAGCGACTGGTCCAGGTCCGCGGGTTCAACGGGTTCAGCTATGCCGACATCGCCGCCGAACTGGAGATCACCAAGGCATCGCTGCACTACCACTTCGCCACCAAGGCCGACCTGGGCGAGGCCCTGATCACCCGCTATTCGACCCGGTTCTTCGAGGCACTCGCCGAGGCCGACGCCAGTGGTGCGGCGGCGCCCGCCAAGCTCGCCGCCTACGCGAAGCTGTACGCGGACGTGCTCAGCGAGCAGAAGATGTGCCTGTGCGGCATGCTGGCAGCCGAGTACCCGACGCTGCCCCTGCCGATGCAGGCCGCGGTGATCAGGTTCTTCGACTACAACGAGGGCTGGCTCGAGGCGGTCCTTGAGCAGGGCCGGGAGGAGGGCAGCCTGGCGTTCACCGGTCCGGCCAGGGACACCGCACGGATGATCGTCAGCGGCCTGGAGGGGGCCATGCTGGTGACCCGTCCTTACGGTGACGCCGCCCGGTTCCAGGTGGCCGCGGCGAGCCTGCTCGCCAGGCTCACCACCCCGGCCGAAGGACCGTCCGCGCCCGGCGAGGTGGGAAATGGCGGCCGGCCTGGCCGATGAGTCTGCGGCCCGCGCGTCGTTCTACTGTTTATGACCATGGCTGAACCTGACAACGCAGTAGACCTCGGCCCAGCGGCCCGCCGGCTCGCGGACCTCGTGGCCAGCGTCAAGGACGATGCGCTGGACCGGCCCACCCCGTGCCCCGCCTACTCGGTGGGCGACCTCATCGAACATGTCGGCGGGCTGGCGCTCGCATTCACCGCCGCCGGGCGCAAGGAGCGCAACGAGTACACCGAGATGACGGGGTCGGGCGATGCGGCCCGCCTCGGCGCCGACTGGCGCGACCGGATCCCGCGCGACCTCGCGGCGCTGGCCCAGACCTGGGCGGAGCCTGCCGCGTGGACCGGAATGACCCGCATCGCGGCCAATGACACCCCGGCCGGGGTCGTCGGCCTGGTTCTCGCCGATGAGCTGGCCGTGCACGGCTGGGACGTGGCCAGGGCAACCTCACAGGCCTACGCCTGCGAGCCCGACATCCTCGAAGCAGCGCAGAAGTTCCTGCAGATGTTCGCCAGCCCCGACGCACCCGCAGGCCCCGAAGTCGCGTTCGGCCCGGCCCGCATCCTGCTGCCCGAGGCGCCCCTGCTTGACCGCGTGGTCGGCCTGGCCGGCCGCGACCCCGGCTGGTCCGCGGCCTGACGGCCCAGGCCGGCTCGGGCACGCCCAGGCCGCAGCGCGCCGCACAAAGAACGCAGCGCGCCGCACAACGGCGCGGCGGGCAGCGAAAGGGCGCGGCAGGCAGCATGCCCGCCGCGCCCCTTCGTGCGCTAGCCGCTGGTCAGTGGCTGCCGTCCACGGCTGCCACCAGTTCCGGCACGAACTGCGCGGCGTCGATGGTGCCGACGCCACTGGACAGGTCGTAACCGTTGACCGCGTCCCAGCCCCGCACGGTGTGCTCGCTGCCACCCTGCGGGAAGGTCACCGTGTTGGTGCCTCCGGTGACGTCCACGATCCCCGCTGCGTGTGCCGCCTCCATCTGGTAGATCGCCGGGTTGATCAGGCCAAGGCCGTGCCCGGCCACCTGGTCGGCGATCGCCACGATGCCGGCGAACTCAGGCGTGGCCTCACTGGTGCCGCCGATCAGGTAGAAACCCGCCGGGCCCTGCGCCGCTTCGGCATCGAGGAAGACCAGTGCGGCACCGTCCACGGCCGCGCTCATCGAGATGTCCGGGTTGCCGCGCCAGTTGCCCACCGCGCCAGCCACGCCATTCTGGTATGACGGCCGGGGGAACACCGTGGAGGTGCCGCCGGAGCTGGCGGCCGGCGAGCCGAACAGGGGAGTGTCGTTCCAGACGGTGTCCGGCTCGAACCTGTTGCCGGTCGCGTCCAGGTGCAGCTGGGTGCCGCCCATCGCTGTCACCAGCGGGTCGGTGGCCGGCCAGTCGCTCACCCGATGCAGGAAGAACGTGGCCGCGAAACCCTGTGCGGTGAGGGTCTTGGCGCCGGTGGCTCCGGCGTCGCCGGTGCCCGCCAGCACGGTCACGCCGTTCTTCGACGCGTTGATGTAAGCGCTGCGCAGCCGCATGATCGATGCCGCGCTGGGGAAGCCCGCCTCGGGAGCGGCGAAGCTCTGCGAGATGACCGTGCCGAGGTGGTGGTTGATCACGAAGTTCTCGGCCTTGACGATCTGCGGAAAGCCGTGGGTGCCCAGCGTTTCCGAAACCGGGGTCTCGACGAGCAGGATGTTCGCCCCCGGCGCGATCGCGTGGGAGTACTCGACGTCCAGCGACGTCTCCTGCGCCCAGCCGACCATCTGCGGCCGCTTGGTCGGGTCGAACGCCGGCACCTTGCCGGCCGGCCGGATGATCTTGAAGCTGGGCGGCGCCGCCAGGCCGAAGCCCTTGTCGAAGGTGGCCAGCTCGCTCTGGATGTTCTGGAAGCCGAAGGAGTCGACGATGACGATCGTCTCACCCGCGCCGTTGTCTCCCTGCTGGTACAGCGGCGCCAGGTCGTACGCCTGCTGGAACTGAGCCGGTGAGTAGCAGGCGATGTGCAGCGACTGCTCACATTGTGCCGTGGTCGGCGGTGTCGCGAACGAGGCATGGGTCAGCATGCGCGCCAGCGGCACCGGCATGGGCAGGGATTGGGCGGCAGGGGCCGCGGTGACGGCGGTAGCCCCGGCCAGCCCGAGGGCCGAGGCTGCCGTGAGCGCCGTGCCTGCGAACAGGCCGGCAATACGTCTTTGCATGTCGCTCCCCAGGAGAATGCGCAGCGCCCAGTTAGGCGCCACTGTCACAGGAGGGTTTTCCGTGACCAACCATGGAGGAGAATGTTGTGGCTTGGCAAGCGAATCCTCGCCAACTTAACCGTCCTGTGCTGCGGCGCGGCCCTGCCCGCGGTCTGCGTTGGCGTACATCGCGTCGCGCACGTACAAGGCGAGTCCAGGCTCGATCTCGTCGTAGGCCGCGATGTACCTGTCGTCGGATGTGTAGATGTCGGCCAGGCCGCGGTGCATCTCATGGTCGCAGTCGTAGAACCAGCGGGAGATGTGCTGGCGGTGCGCTTCGGCCAGGTCCATCGCGACGGTTCCGCTGGCCGGCTCGCCGGCCCGCAGCGCGCTGCTGAACCCGTTGATGCTGGCGTCGGACTCGGCCTTGATCGCGATCCAGTCGTCCTTGCTGTAGGCCGCGGTGCGCCGCTGTGACTGCTGCCAGGCGTCCGTGTCACCCCAGCGCTGCCTGGCCTCCTCGGTGTACTCGTCAAGCTTGTCGGTACCGAATATCTCGAACTGCTCCGCTGGCGTGAGCGAGATGCCCATCTTCCTTGCCTCCATTTCCCTTTCGATCGCGGTAAGCAGCCCCTGGTCGCGGGCGCGCCGCTCCCGCAGCAGCCGGTGCTGCCTGCGCAGGTGGTCGTCGGTTCCGGCGGAGGGGTCGGCGAGGATCGCCGCGATCTCCTCCAGCCCGAACTCCAGTTCCCGGTAGAACAGGACCTGGCGTAGCCGGCGCAGGTCGGACTCCGAGTACAGGCGGTAGCCGCCCGCGCTGCGGGTGCTCGGCGTCAGCAGCCCGATGCCGTCGTAATGGTGCAGCGTCCGCACCGAGATATGGGCCAGACGGGCGACCTCGCCAACCGTGTAACCGTCCACGGCTCCACTGTGCAGCCTGACGCTACGTAAGGGTCAAGCGCGTTGCCGCGCGGTCCACCGCGGGCACGACGGCGCCACCGTGCCGGGCATGGAGTGGCGCTGGCCTCACTCCGCCCTGGCCAGCCACCGGATCAGGTTCGGCCACAGCACCGGGTAGCCAGGCCAGTCCAGGAACTCCGGCGGCGCCCAGTGCGGCGCGCAGTCGGAGGTGAACACGGCGCTGCGGCCCCGCTCGTAGTGGGCACACGCCACCAGCGGGTCGCTGCCGCAGCGCACCACCACCTCGGCGCCCTCGCGCGCCGTGACCCGGTTGTAGCCGAGCACGGCAGGCCACGGCCCGGGGACGCCGCGCAGCACGGGGTGGCCGGTGGCCACCGGCTCGGGGACCACGCCCTGCGGGCACTCGGCCCGGTCGTCCACGCTGCTGATCAGCACGGGCAGGGCGGCCTCGACCGGGGTGCCGTGATAGCGGGCCTTGCCCTCGATGCCGGCGAAGGACAGGTAGCCGCCGATCATCAGCAGCCCGCCGCCGTGGCGCACGTACTCCGCCACCGCGGCGAGCCGGTCCGGCGCGCGCCGGGACTGCTCGAACGTTTGCGGGGCCAGCAGGATGCTGTTCGCCCCGATGTCGCTGAGGATGACCGCACCGTAGTCGCGCAGCTCGCCGGCGGTCGCCGGGAACTGCCCTGGCACGAGATGCCCGGGCAGATAGTCGACCTCGATGTCCGCGCCCGCGAGAGCCGCGCGCAGGTGGCCGGCGCCTTCGACGTAAGAGCTGGTACTAAACGAATCGACCCCCTTGATGTGGAGGCTGTGGGTGACCCAGCTTTCGCCGCAAAGCAGTACCCGCATCAGCTGACCTCGCTCCCTCGCGGCGGGCCCGCGGACTCCCGGACGATGAGTTCCACGGACAGCACCTCGGTCCTGGCCGGCCCCGCCGTCCCGGCCAGCCGCTCGAACAGCATCGCCACGCCGGTATGGGCGAGGCGCTCGACCGGCGACCTGATCGTAGTCAGCCGTGGCCGCACGTACTGGCTGAACCTGATGTCGTCGAAGCCGACCACCGACAGGTCCTCGGGTACCCGGATGCCGTGCGTCTCGGCCGCGGACAGCATGCCGAGCGCGATGTAGTCGCTGGCCACGAACGCCGCCGTGGGCGGCTCCGGCCCGGCGAGCAGCCGGGGCAGCGCGCTGGCACCGAACTGCTCGGTGAACTGCCCCGGCAGGTTGAGCTGCGCTTCCGGGTCGATGCCGCCCTTGACCAGCGCATCGCGGTAGCCGCGGCGGCGCTCGGTGACCGAGCCGAGTTCGGCCGGGCCGGACACGAACGCGATCCTGCGGTGGCCGAGCGCGACCAGGTAGCTGGCCGCCTGGTACCCGCCGGCGTAGTCGTCCATCACCACGCTGTGCACGCCCGGCAGCCCGGCGATCGGCTCGTCCACCACGACCACAGGCAGCCCGCCGTGGATGGCCGCCGCCAGCCGCACGTTGGACCGGAACGAGCCGAGGTAGAGCATCCCGTCGATGGCGCCGGACGCGAGCAGGTCGATGTAGCTGGCCTCCTTCACCGCCTGGCTGCGGGTCGAGCAGAGCAGCACCATCAGGCCGCGCAGTTCCACCGCCTCGACCACGTGGTCGGCGATCGTGCCGAAGTACGGGTTGCTTATGTCAGGCACCACGAAGCCGATGGCCCCGGAGCGGCCGCGGGCCAGGTTCTTCGCCTGGGCGTTGGGCACGTAGCCGAGGGTGGCGACCGCCTCGCGCAGCCGGGCCTCGGTGGCCGGGGTCACCTTGAGCTGGCCGTTGAGGAAGCGGGAGAC
The DNA here is from genome assembly GCA_963707905.1 of uncultured Actinomycetes bacterium. Classification (GTDB taxonomy): domain Bacteria; phylum Actinomycetota; class Actinomycetes; order Streptosporangiales; family Streptosporangiaceae; genus DASXKD01. The sequence continues at coordinate 30,090 of CAVPSA010000056.1, forward strand.
CGTGGAGGCCGCAACGCCGGCCGCCTTGGCCACGTCCTGGATGGTCGCCATCTAGCGTCCCCGCGCCGTTCGGCCAGGCCGTCCGCGCGACCGGTTGCGCTCGGCGGTCCGCAGCGTCATGTGCCGAGCGTACCTCGCCGTCCGGCACCGGTCATCACTTGCCAACCAGGTCATAAGCTGCGCAACGGGCACGAAGGGAACCGTGGTCGAGCGTAGTGCACAAATCTCGGCTATTGACGCCGTGTTCAGCCCGTTCGTAAAATTGCGAAACCGATTGCGCAAAATGAGCGGAACCAGGTCGGCCCCCGTCCAGGGAGGTTTCCCGTGACTGCCGAAACCGCCAGCACCCCCGGTACCGCGCGACTGCGGCGCAACGCCCTGGACCTCCCCCAGGTGGTGTTCCAGGGCATCACGCACATCGCGCCGTCGATCAACATCGTGTTCACGTTCCCGATCATCGCCCTCAAGGCCGGGCCGGCCATGCCGATCTCGTTCCTGCTGACGACGATCGTGTGCTACTTCATCGGCAACACGGTGTCCCAGTTCTCCGAGTACATGCCGTCCAGCGGCGGCTACTACTCGTTCGCCACCCGGGGGCTGGGCGCCCGCAGCGGCTTCATGACCACGTGGAGCTACCTGATCTACGACATCATCGGGCCGGCCGGCGCCATCGGGTTCCTCGGCTACCTGGTCTCCACCACGATCAACGACGCCTTCGGCGTCGACATCCCCTGGTGGATCTTCGCGCTGGCCACGTTCGCCATCGTGTGGGTGCTGACCCACTTCGGCATCAAGCTGTCCATGCGCACCACGGTCATCTTCGGCGCGATCGAGATGCTGATCATGCTCGCGCTGGCGATCACGTTCCTGGTGCACCCGGGTCCCGGGTCCTCCTACGTGGCGCCGCTGCAGCCGAGCAACGCGCCGCACGGCTTCGGCGGGGTGCTGGCCGGGATGGTGTTCTCCGTCCTCGCGCTGTCCGGGTTCGAGGCACCCGCCCCGCTGGCCCAGGAGACCCGCAGGCCCGGCAGGTTCATCGGGGCGGCGGTCATGCTGTCGCTGTTCTCCATCGGCGCCTTCTACATCTTCACCTCCTACGCCAGCGCCATCGGCTGGGGCACCGGCAACATGAACGCGTTCGCGACCAACGCCAACCCCTACTACGTGCTCGGCCACGCGCTGTGGGGCGCGGGCTGGTGGTTCGTCGTGATCGCCATCATCAACAGCGCCATTGGCGTGGGGCTGGCCTGCACGAACGCGGCGTCGCGGGTGATGTACACGATGGGGCAGGCGGGCACGCTGCCGCCGCAGTTCGGCCGGATCAACCCCAAGCACCAGACCCCGACCTTCGCGATCGCGTTCATCCAGCTTTCCGGCATCGTCGCGATCCTGCTGGTCGGCCTGCTGCTCAACCCCTCGGACATCTTCGGGTTCCTCGGCACGATCGCCACGCTCGCGGTGATCGTCCTGTATGTCATGGCGAACCTGGCGCTGACCGCCTACATCCGCAGGGAGCACCCGGACTCCTTCAACGTCTGGCGGCACGGCGTGCTGCCGTGGGTCGGCACGCTTGCGCTGCTGCCGGTGCTGTTCGTGACCGTCTACCCGCGGCCGCCCTGGCCGTTCGACCTCACCCCGTACTTCTTCATCGCCGCGCTGATCGTCGGCTTCGGCTACATGCTGTGGCGCGAGCGGCGCCATCCCGGCGTGCTCCGCCGCGGGGCCTCGGTGCTGGTCGGCCACCGGACCGACGAGCAGGGCGACGTCGACTGGGACGCGCCCTCGCCGCCGGCGCCGTCGGCGCCGCAGGCCGGCAGCTGATGGCCGACGGGGTCGAGCTTGCCGAGGTCGGCATGCCCGACTTCGGGCTGCCGTCCGCCGAGCCGTCGGTGCCCACCGCGACCTACCAGGCGCGCCTGGCCGCGGCGGCGGACGCGGCGGCGGCCGCCGGGCTGGACGCGCTGCTGGTCTACGCCGACCGGGAGCACTTCGCCAACCTGGCCTACCTGACCCGCTTCGACCCCAGGTTCGAGGAGGCGCTGCTGATCCTCATGCCGGGCCGCGCCCCGGTGCTGCTGGTCGGCAACGAGGGCGTCGCCTACGCGGCCGTGGTGCCGCCCGGCGTAGAGGTGATCAGGTACCAGAGCTTCAGCCTGGTCAACCAGCCCAGGGCCGACAGCAGGCGGCTCCCCAGCCTGCTCGCCGAGGCCGGCCTGGGCGGCGCCGGGGCCGGCCGCAACGGCGCGGCTGGCCCCGGCGCCCGGCGGGTCGGCATCGCCGGCTGGAAGTACTTCGGCCCCGACGACGAGGAGGGGGCGGCGGACTGGATCGAGGTGCCCGCCTACCTGGTGAGCGTGCTGCGGGCGCTGGGCTGTGAGCCGGTGAACGCCTCCGCGCTGTTCGTCCGGCCAGGGTCCGGGCTGCGGTTGATCAATGACATCGACCAGATCGCCTGTTTCGAGTTCGCCGCCACCCACGGGTCGGCGGCCATGCGCCGGATGCTGCTCGCGGTGCGCCCCGGCATGACCGAGTTCGACGCGTTCGCACAGTTCCGCCCGATCGGGCTGCCGTTCTCCTACCACCCGATGGTGCTGTCAGGCGAGCGGGCCGCGCTCGGGCTGGCCAGCTCCTCCGGGCGCGAGCTGCGCCGCGGCGACCCGATGAGCGCGGCACTCGGGTACTGGGGCAGCAACATCGCCCGCGGCGGCTTCCTGGCCGCCTCGGCGAGCGACCTGCCCGCCGGGGTGAGCGACTACGTGGACAAGCTGGTCGCGCCCTACTTCGCCTGCGCCTGTGAGTGGTACGAGACCATCGGCATCGGCGTCACCGGGGGCGAGCTGTCCGCCCTGGTCCGCCGGCGCCTCGGGGATCCGTTCTTCGGGGTGCAGCTCAACCCCGGCCATTTCATCCACCTGGACGAGTGGCCGAGTTCGCCGGTGTGGCCTGGTTCGGATGTGGTGCTGCGGTCCGGGATGGCGCTGCAGCTCGACATCATCCCGGCGACCGGCACCGCCTACCACACCACGAATATCGAGGACGGCGTGGCCCTGGCCGACGAGGCGGCCCGGGCCCAGCTCGCGGAACGCTACCCGGAGGCCTGGGCGCGGATCGGCCGCCGCCGGGAGTTCATGGCCGGCCAGCTCGGTATCCGGCTCAGGCCGGAGGTGCTGCCGCTGTCGAGCCTGGCGGGCTACCTTCCGCCGTACTGGCTGGCGCCGGGCCTGGCGATGCGGAAGAGCTAGCCAGCACCTCTTCGGCGCGGTGGCAGGCGGCCAGCCGGCCCGGCGCGACCGTCCGCAGCACAGGGACCTCGGCCCGGCACCGGTCCACCGCCAGCGGGCACCGCGGGTGGAACACGCAGCCCGGCGGCGGGTTTGCCGCGTCCGGCGGCTCGCCGGGCAGCACCACTCTGGCCGCGGGCGAGCTGCCAAGTTCCGGCACGGCCGAGCGCAGCGCCCTGGTGTAGGGGTGGGCCGGGCGGCCGAGCAGCGCGCCGGTCGGCCCGCTCTCCGCGACCCGGCCCAGGTAGAGCACGAGAGTCTGCTCGCACAGCTCGCTCACGATGGCGAGGTTGTGGGTGATCAGCAGGTAGGCCAGGTTCCGCTGCGCCCGCAGCCGGCCGACCAGCGCGAGGATCGCCGCCTGCGCGCGCACGTCGAGCGCGCTGGTCGGCTCGTCGAGCACGAGCAGCCTCGGCCGCACCGAGAGGGCGCGGGCGATGGACACCCGCTGGCGCTGCCCGCCGGAGAGCTGATGCGGGTACCTGGCCGAGAACGCCGGCTCCAGCCCGACCTCGGCCAGCAGGGCCCGGGCCTGTTCCGCGGCCGCCTGGCGCCCCGCCATCCGGTGTGCGACCAGGGCCTCTGCGATGGTGGTGCCGATCCGCATCCGCGGGTCCAGCACCCCGTCGGGGTCCTGGAACACGATCTGTGCGGCGCGCCGGTAACCCTGCAGCGCTCTCCCGCGCAGTCCCGCGATGTCTTTTCCGTCAAAACGGACGACCCCGCCCGACGTCCGCACCAGGCGCAGCGCCGCCCGGCCTATGGTCGTCTTCCCGGAGCCGCTCTCCCCGACCAGCCCGAGGCCACAGGGACCTGGCGGCAGTTGCAGGCTGACCCCGTCCACGGCGCGGACGGGGCCGAACCGGACTGCCAGCTCGCTGATGTCCAGCAGGGCAGCGCCGTCCGGGGTGACCGGCGCGTCTCCGTCGCCGTCCGCGGGGGGCACCGTCCGGTCCCCGCCGCCGGCCGCGGCGGTCACGGCGCACCCTCCGCCCTGATCACCGGCACCGCGGCGAGCAGATCCGCGGTGTAGGGGTCGGCCGGGGCGGACAGCACCCGCGCCGCCGGGCCCTGCTCGACGATCCGGCCCTCGCGCATGATCGCGACCCGGTCGCAAAGCTCCGCGACGACCGCCAGGTCGTGGCTGATGAACAGCACCGACATGCCGCCGGCGTCGCGCAGTTCCCTGAGCACTTCGAGCACCTCGGCCTGGACGGTCACGTCCAGGGCGCTGGTGGGCTCGTCGGCGAGCAGCACCTCGGCACGCAGCGCCAGCGCGATCGCGATCGCGACCCGCTGCAGCTGCCCACCGGACAGCTGCGAGGGATACCTGTCGAGCAGGCCAGGGGACAGCAGGACCTGGTGCATCGCCCGGCTGGCCGCCTCGGTGGCCTCGCTCTTGGACATGCCGTGCAGCCGCAGCGCGCGGTGCACCACGCTGCCGACCCGGAACACCGGGCTGAACGCGGTGGCCGGGCTCTGGAAGATCGCCGCGATCCGCCGGCCGCGCACCTCCCGCAGTTCCCGCTGGGACAGCCCGGTCAGCTCGGTGCCGTCCAGTGTGATGCTGCCGCGCACGGTGGCGCCGACGGTATGCGCCAGGCCGAGCACCGCGAGCGTGGTCATGGACTTGCCGGAACCGCTCTCCCCGGCCAGCCCGACGATCTCGGCCGCGCCGACGTGCAGTTCGTCCACGTCGACGACCCGGCGCGCGCCGAAGCTGACCTGCAGTCCGGTGATCGCGAGCCTCATCGCAGGAACGTCCGCTTCGGGTCGAGCAGGTCCCGCAGCCCGTCACCGAGCAGGGTGAAGGCGAACGCGGTGCACAGGATCGCCAGGCCGGGGAAGGTGACGACCCACCATGCGGTGGTGAAGTAGTTCTGGCCCTCGGCCACCATCAGCCCCCAGTCGGGGGTCGGGTCCTGGGCGCCGAGGCCGAGGAAGGACAGGGCCGACACGGTGAGGATCACGCCGCCGAAGTCCAGCGACACCTGGACGATCAGCGGCGTGACCGAGTTGGGCAGGATGTGCCGCAGCAGGATCCGGTGGGCCGGGATGCCGAGCGCCCGGCAGCTCTCCACGTACGGGCGGCCGGCGACCGAGGCGGCCTGGCCGCGGATCAGCCGGACATACCAGGGCCACCAGGTCACGGCGATCGCGAAGACCAGGCTGGTCAGGCTCGGCGGCAGCACCGCGGCCAGGGCCAGGGCGAGCAGCAGCGGCGGGAACGCCAGGAAGATGTCGGTGACCCGCATGATCACCTCGTCCAGCCAGCCGCCGAAATAGCCGGCGATCACGCCGAGCGGTACCCCGATGACGCACGCGATCACCAGCACGAGCACCGCCACCGCGGGCGAGACCCGGGCTCCGAAGATCACCCGGGACAGGATGTCCCTGCCCACGTTGTCGGTGCCGAACCAGTGCACCGCCGAGGGCGGCCGCAGCACCGCGAACGGGTGCGTGGCCGAGCCCGCGTCCGCCGGGTACGGCGCGAGCACGCGGCGCGAACACCGCCACCACGACGACCAGCAGGGACAGCACCGCTCCCAGCGCCATCAGCGGGTTGGCGCGCAGCCCACGGCGCAGCGCCGCGCCGCGCGGCACGACGGCGGCCTGCGCGGGCAGCGGTGCGGGCGCCTCGATCATCGCAGCCGGATCCTCGGGTCGATCGCCGCCTGGACGATGTCCACGACCAGGTTGGCGGCCACGTAGACCAGCGCGATGAACAGGGTGACCCCCAGGATGGCGGGCGTGTCGAGGGTCTGGATCGAGGCCGTCGCATACTCGCCGAGCCCGGGCCAGTCGAAGATCGCCTCCACCAGGAACGTGTTGACCAGCGAATAGCCGAAGACCAGCGCCAGCGTCGCGGCGACCGGGTTCCAGGCCAGCTTCATTGCGAACCGGCCGTACACCGTCCGCTCCCTGAAGCCGAGCGCGCGGACCATCTGCACGTGGGTGTCGCCGATGGTGTCAAGCACCTGCGCCCTGATCATCCGGGTGAGCAGCCCGGCCGGGTAGGCGGCGACGACCAGGGCGGGCAGCAGCAGATGGCCCAGGAGGCTGCCGAACATCGGCCAGTTGCCGGTGAGCGGCGCGTCGATCAGCCCGAACCCGGTCACCTGGCGCAGCGGATGGGTGAACAGCAGGCCGGGGGAGAACTCGCCGGCCGCGGGCAGCAGGTGCAGGCGATCGGAAAACACGAGCTGGAGGATGAGCGCCAGCCAGAAGATCGGCATGGACACGCCCAGGATCGAGCCGGCCCGGATGGTGTGGTCGGAGGCCCGCCCGGGCCAGCGGGCCGAGATCAGCCCGAGCGGCACGGCGACCACCAGCCCGATGATCATGGCGGCGGTCACCAGCTCGATCGAGGCAGGAGCGGCCTGCCCGATGTCGGACAGCACCGGCCGGTGGGTGTGGATCGCCACGCCCCAGTTGCCGGTGAGGATGCCGCCGAAGTACGAGGCGAACTGCACGAGGGGCGGGCGGTCCAGCCCGAGGAACCGGCGCGCCGCGGCAACCTGGGCCGCGGAGGCGTGCGGGCCGGCCCATGTCGCCGCCGGGTCACCGGGGACGACCCGGGCGATCGCGAACGTCAGGACTACGACGCCCGCGACCACCAGAATCGCCGTGGCGACCCGGCGCACGACATAGACGATCAACTGCCGGTGGGCCTGAGGTTGTAGGTGAAGACGACGTTCGCGTAGGCCGGGTTGACGTGGAACCCGGTGAACGAGGTGCGCATCGCGTACTGGTAGTTGACGTTGTACAGGGCGTCGACCGGCGCCTGCTGCAGGGTCTCCACCTGCATGGTCCGGTACAGCTGTGCGCCGGCCGCGGGGCTGGTCGCCACCACCGACTCCACCCGGTTGATCTGGGAGTCCAGCGTCGGGTTGGAGTAGTAGGACAGGTTGTAGTACGGCGGCTTCTGGGTCTGCAGCAGGTTGGTGAACCAGGTGTACGGGTCGGCGTAGTCCGGCCACCAGTACTCGAGGAAGATGCTCTGGTGGCTGGCGGCGTTGGCGGACTTGGCCTTGGCCCACTGCGTCGGCCAGGCGAGCGACTGGGTGTTCAGGTTGATGTTCAGCTTCGCCAGGTTCGACTTCATCAGCTCCGCGACGACCTGCTCGTTCGAGTCACCCGAGGTGTAGGTGAGCGACAGGTTCAGCGACTTCTTGCCCGGCCCGTACCCGGCCTGGTTCAGCAGTTGCTTCGCCTTCGCCGGGTCATAGGTGTAGTTCGGCAGGTTGGTGGAGTGGCCGAGCAGGCCCGCGGGGACCAGGCCGCTCGACGGATAGGCCGCGCCTTGCAGCGCCGCGATGATCCCCGGGTAGTCGATGGCGTACAGGACGGCCTGACGCACCGGCAGGCTCAGCGACTTCGCGTTGAGCTGGGCCAGCAGGTTCTGCCAGGACGGCGCGGCCACCGTCCGGATGCCCGGGTTGCCCTGGAACGACTTCCAGATGCTGGGGCCGATCTGCTCCACGAAGTCGACGGCGCCCGAGCGCAGCAACTGGGCGGCGGTGGTGTCCTCGGTCACCACCCGGAACACGACCTTCTTGTAGTGCGGGCCGCTCCAGCCGCCCCAGTAGCCGGGGAAGGCCTTGAGAATGAGCTCGAGCTCCTGGCCCTTGTTCCAGGTCTGCAGCTCGTAGGGCCCGGTGCCCGCGTCGTGCGGGGTGTTCAGCCACTTGGTCAGGTTCCCGCCGGGGCCGGCCGCCTGCGGTGTCGTAGATGTAGGCCGAGTAGGAGGCCGAGGCCTCCAGGTCGAGCGGCGCGGAGTACTTCAGGTGGAACACGAGCGTGTACTGGTCGGGGGTGTCGATGGTGTTCACCGTGCCCCAGACATAGGCGGCGCCGCCGCCCAGCTTGATCGTGCGCAGGATGGCGGCCTTGGCCGCCTGCGCGGTCATCAGCCGGCCGGTGTGGAAGTGCACCCCGTGCCGCAGGTGGAACGTCCAGGTCTTGCCGTCGTCCGCGGATGACCAGCTGGTGGCCAGCAGCGGCTCGACCCGGTGCGCCGTCGCGTCGTACCGGGTCAGCGTCTCGTACATCTGGCTCATCGCGATGATGCCGTCGGAGTACTCCGTCGCCGGATCCCAGCCGTCGTCCATGACCGTGGCGGTCGTGTCGTAGGTGAACACCTGGCTGGCGGCCCGCGGCGGAGCCGACTGCAGGTCGACCCGCCGCAGGCGGCAAGCAACAGCGCGACTGCACAGCCGGTCGCGATCGGCAGGGCGCGATGGGGCTTCATGGTTGCCTCCGTGGTCCTTACAGTGACTCGGCCGCTTGCTCGGTGGCCCCGGCCAGCCGTGCCTGCCGGGACAGGTTCGCCCCGTGCTGGTGCTCCGGCAATCCGCCGAGCGCGCCGGCGGCCTTGGCGCGCACCCGGACTGCTGGGGTGGTGAGGTAAGCCAGCGGGATTTCCTCCAGCTCGACGATCTGCACCGTGCCAGGGTCGGCGCCCGCCGCGACCGCGCGCTCGCGCGCCTCGTCGCACGCCTCGTCGAGGACCGCCTGCCGGCCAGCTTCCCCGATGTGGAAGATCCGGTCCACCTGGCCACTGACCGAGGCGATGGCAGCTCCCACGGCGTTGGCGGCGTCGAAGTGCTCGGGCCGGATGACCTCGCTGATCCCGGGGATGCGGTCGGGGATGAGGATGCTGCCGCCGCCCACGGCGACCAGCGCGCGATCCTCCTTGGACGTCTTCACCCGGTCGATCGCCTCGGCGAGCATGACGTCGGCGCGGGCCAGCGCGTCCAGGAGTATCCGCCGGTAGCGGCCGGTGCGCCCGGCGTCGCCCAGGTCGGCCCGGCCCGCCGCGACCGCGCTGTCGGTCAGCGTCGGCATGGTCCCGCCGAAAACCAGGGCCTGCTGGGTGAGCAGGTAGCCGACGCTGCGCGGGCCGAGCCGCACCCCGCCGGGATCCTGGGTGACCACGGTGCCGCCGCCGAGCGCGATGGTGACCAGGTCGGGCATCCGGAAGTTGGTCCGGATGCCACCGATCTCCACGCCCTGGGACGACTCCCGTGGGAAGCCGTTGACCAGCACGCCGACGTCGGTGGACGTGCCTCCGACGTCGATCACCAGCGAGTCGGAGCTGCCGGTGAGGAACGCGGCGCCGCGGACGCTGTTGGCCGGCCCGCTGCCGATGGTGAGAACGGGGTAGCGCAGCGCATGGTCGAGGCCCATCAGGGTGCCGTCGTTTTGCGCGAAGAACCTGGTCGGCTCGAGGTGGTGCACGGCGAGCGCGGCACGCATCGCTTCGGCCACGTCGCGGGCGACCCCGGCCAGTGCCCCGTTGAGTATGGTGGCGTTCTCCCGCTCCAGCAGGCCGATCGAGCCGATCTCGTGGCTGAGCGAGACATGGATCTCGCCGAGTTCCCGCTTGACGATCTCGGCCGCCAGCAGTTCGTGCCGCGGCGAGACCGGGGCGAACACGCTGGTGATGACGATGCCCTCGGCGGCGCCGCCGACCTCGCCGAGAAACCGGGCGATGGCATCGGTGTCCAGCGGGGACAGGTCCCGGCCGTCGAACTCGACGCCGCCGTCCACGATCGTCGCCCCGACCGAGATGGTGTCGGTGAGGTCGCGTGGCCACCCGAACATAGGCCTGACGCTGTGGGTGGCCGGGCCGCCAATTCTGATCACCGCCACCCGCCGCAGGTTCCGGCGCTCCAGCACCGCGTTGGTCGCGTGGGTGGTGCCCAGCATGACGTGGCTGATCCGCCGCGGATCCGCCCCGGGCGCGTGCAGGACGGTGTCGATCGCCTTTGTGATTCCGCCGGTGATGTCGGGCGTGCACGGCACCTTGGCCTTGGCGATGATCCGGTCGGCGGGGTCCATGATCACCGCGTCGGTGTTGGTGCCGCCGACGTCGATGCCGAGGCGGTGTTCAGGCACTGGCATCGGCAAGCTCCTCCACGGGCAGGTAATCGAAGTCATAGCCGAACGTCCGCGGGCCCGCCACCTCGATCCCGCGCTCGGTCCGCCAGACCGGATCGCAGGCGAAAGCGATCACCGTCACCCGCTGGCCGTACCTGATCACCTCGCTGGCGATCGCGTCGGCGGTTTCGCTGTCCAGCACCGTAATCAGGTCGGGCACCGAGGCGAGCACGCGGCCGCGTTCCAGCGCCACCAGGTTCTCGTTCTGCAGCTCCAGCCGGATCAGCCGGCCCGCGTCCTCCTCGAGGCCCTCGATCACCACGCTGCCGCGGACGAACCCACTGGTGGTGTGCCGCTCGACGTCCAGCACCTTGCCGGTGACCAGCTGGAACGCGCCCATCGCCGCGATCAAGGCGGCTACCGGGCTACTCGCCGCGCCCGCGAGCGCCTCACCGATACTGATTGCCTTCGAGACCGAGCCCCGTATCGTCGCGGTGCGCGCCTCCGCCGCGGTGAGCACGAACCCCGCCCCAGACGCCGACCCGCCGAACTCGACCGCGGCCGCCCTTTCCAAGCGCTCCATCCAGTCGCCGGAAATCGTCCGGAACACCGCCATGTTGCCGCGTTCGTCGGTCAGCACCGCCGGGCTCGCCGAGATACCAGCCAGATGCATGGTGACCTGCGGGATCTCGGGAAACGAGCGGCCGATCCCGTCGGCGTCCACCACCGGCAGCCCGATCCGCGCGGCCCAGGTGATGGGCAGCAGGGCGTTCCCGCCGCCGATCTCGATGGCCATCAGCGCCGCTACCCGGCGCCCGGTCACGAACTGCAGTTGCTTCAGGAGCCGTTCTCCCTCGTCCCCGTTCTCGAACTTTTCCAGGATGACCGTGGTGGCACCGATCCCGGCGCACGGCATGATCAGCGCGTCATCGGGCAGTTCATCCAGATCGACCAGGGGGACCAGCCCGAAGTCCTCGGTTGCCTGCAACGCCTGCAGCAGCGTCACGTGCGCATCGCCCCCGCCACCCGCGCCGAGTATGGCGGCGCCCCGGGACAGGGCACGCAATGAATCGTGGTCGAGCAGTCTTTTCATGATCAGTCGCCGGCCTCGCCGGGGAATCGCGCGATGGCGCCGGTGTTGGTACCGCGGACGTCAATGTCCAGGCGGCAGTCAGGTCGTTGCACCGGCAAGCCTTTCCACAGGCACGTAGTCGAAGTCGTAGCCGAACACGCGAGGGCCGGTGGCGGCAATGCCCTTCTCGGTTCGCCACACCGGAGCACACGGGAACGCGATCACCGTGACCCGCTGCCCGTAGCGGATCCGCTCGGTCGCGATGGCATCGGAGGTCTCCGCATCCAGCACCGTGATCAGGTCAGGCACGGAGGCGAGTATCTGGCCGCGCTCCAGTGCCACGAGGTTTTCGTTCTGCAATTCCAGCCTGATGAGCCGCCCCGCGTCCGCACCGAGCCCGTCGACGACCACGCTGCCCCGCACCCAGCCGTCGCGGGTCTGCCGCTCGACATCGGATATCTTGCCGCTGACCAGGCGGACTGCTCCGATCTCCGCGATGAGTGCGGCCACTGGGTCAGCCGTGGCCGCTTCGATCGCCGCACCGATCCTGATCGCCAGCGAGACCGAGCCCCGTATCGTCGCGGTGCGCGCCTGCGCCGCGGTCAGCGAGAACTCCGTGGAGCATGCGGCGCCGCCGAACTCGGCCGCGGCCGCCCGCTCCAGGCGCTCCATCCACTGACCGGAGATCGTGCTGAACACGATGAGGTTGCCGCGTTCGTCTGTCATCACCGCCGGGCTGGGCGAGATGCCCGCCAGTTGCATGGTGACCTGCGGTATCTCGGGAAAGGCGCGGCCCATGCCGTCGGCGTCCACGAGGGGCAGGTGCATGGCCGCGGCCCAGGCGATGGGCAGCACGCCGTTCCCACCGCCGATCTCACTGGCCATGAGCGCGGCCACCTGGCGTCCGGTCAGAAATTCCAGTTCCTCCCTGAGCCGCTCGCCCTCGTTGCCGTTCTCGATCTTCTCGATGCTCACCGTCGGGGCGCCAATACCGCCACACGGCATGATCAGCGAGTCGCCGGGCAGTTCGTCCAGGTCAACCAGGGGGACCGGACCGTGGTCCTCGGTCGCCTGCAGCGCCTGAAGCAGGGTGATATAGGTATCGCCGCCGCCGCCGGCGCCGAGCACCGCGCAGCCGCGCGCCAGGGCCCGCAGCGAATCAGGGTCGAGCAGTCTCTTCATGATCAGATGTTCGTTCTGGCACGATACAAACGTTTGGGGATGGGATGGTGGGCCGGCGTATAGCGTGCTCTCCCATGATTCCCGAAGCTGCTTAGCAGACGCTACAGTCTCCAGATCACTGTCTGGCGCCATTTTCGGGCACGCCAGCACCGAACGGTCCCCCCAATCACGGCACGCGGCCGAATGATCAGTGGGCGACCTCCGCGCTGATGATCCGCTCACGAAGGGTCATCAGATCCTTGCCGCGGACCACCTTCGGCGGGCTCGACCTGGGGCGGCGGGCGTATAGCAGGCCGGCGACGCCGCGCCAGACATGCCAGTGCGGGAACTCCGGGGCGTACGGCCACCATTCCGGGGTCTCTTCAACGGCCGTGGCGCCTGAGGCGGTGTCACAATCCATTGCTCTCCCAAGCGTGGCGGCGTGCGCAGCGATGCTGCCGGGGCTTCGCGGGTGTAACGCAAGGCTCGCAGCCGGTTGCCCCCGCCGGGAATGGGCATATTGCACCACGATCGTGACTGGGCTGTGCGCTCCGCATAAGGTGGGCCTCCTGACGTGTAAAAGGTGGCCGTCCTGATGCCCTCCATTGATGAGATCCTCGCCAGTTCCCCCCTGGCTGGCCTGCGGCGGGTCAGCGCCAGCGGCGGGGATCGCCCGGTTGCCCAGGTGCAGCTGGCGGAGAGCTTCACCGACCTGGACCGGGCCCCGGCCGAAAGCATGGTCATCCTGGCCAAGTTCGCGTCGGCCGAGGTCAGCGACTATCGCCTGGACATGGCCCTGCGCTGGGGAGCGATTCACCGTGTCGCGGCCGTCGCTGCGTTCTCTGCTGAGCCGTGGCAGCCCACCGTGACCGCCAGGGACATCGCTGCCCGGGCGGACATCGCCCTGATCTCCATCCCCGAGGGGATGGAACTCGCCGCGCTGGTGCAGGCGATCATGCGCGAGATCGGCGGCGGCGCGGACCGTGCGCTCGGCCGGGCTCAGCAGGGCCTGGAGGCGGTGCTGGCGGCCGAGTCGGCCGGCGGCGGGCTGGAGGACCTGCGGGCGGCGGTCAGCAAGGCGCTGGGCACGCCGGTGGAGTTCCGCCCCTGGGCGGGCGACGGCCTCGCCGGTGCCGGCGATGCCGCCTTCCGTTCGGCCGCGAACGGCGGGTCCGGCTCAAGAAGGCCGGGGGCGTGGCCCGGCGGCAGCGCGGCTGACGAGGTCATCGCGCCGGTCGTGGCCGGTGAGACGCCGGCCGGGTATTTCGTCGCGCCGGAGGCGCACGGCGACTTCGGGGTGGCCGTGCGCCTCGTGCTGCACACCGCGGCACTGGCTGCCGGGCGGCTTCTCGACCTGGCCAGGCGTGCTCACGAGACGCCGGTCAGGTCGCGCAGCGAACTGCTGGCCGAGTTGCTGATGTCGGATACCGCGATCAACGAGGACCTGCTCGAACGCGCCCGTGCACTCGCGATACCGGTGACCGGCTGGCACGTCGCCGTCCGGATCGAGGCGGACGACCTGGAGCAGTCCGGGCGCGACGAGGTGCAGCGGTTCGAGCTCCTGGAGGCCGCGGGTCAGGCCGCCCTGCAGGCCGCCGCCGCGACGGGCGGGACCTGGTACCTGACCAGGATCGCCCGCGCCATCGTGCTGGTCCGGGTCACCACCTCCAACCCGGGACCGCAGGCGGGGGCAAGGGCGGCCCGGTCGGCGGAGCACGCGCTGCAGGCCATCAGGGGCAGGCTGCCGTCGCTGCGGTTCCGCGCCGGGGTGGGCGCGCCGCACGAGGGCCCGACCGGGTTGCGCGCGTCGGCCGCCGAGGCACGGGGTGCCCTGCTCGCCGCGCGGGCCGCGCTCAAGCCCGCCGGCGTAGCCGCGCACGACGCCGTCGGCGTCCGGCGGATGCTGATGGAGTGGTACGCGTCCGACACCGCACGGGCCTCGGTGCGGGATCAGCTAGCGCCGCTGGAGCGGCTGGGCCCGGCCCGCGCCGACACGGCGATCCGTACCCTGGCGGCCTACCTGGACGAGCAGGGGTCGATCGTCAGGACCGCGCAAAAGCTGCACCTGCACCGCAACGCCGTGGCTAACCGGCTGCGCGGCATAACGGAGCTGTTGGAGTTGGATCTAGACGACCCGGATCAGCGGCTCGCCCTGCAGCTCGCATGTCGTGCACGGCTGCTGGACTAGCGGACCGGACGGTCCCGGCTGGCGCCCCACCCGCCTCCCCATCCCCCTGCACGGCGGCGTCGGCAGGCTGTGGCAGCTCCAGGGCCGCCCAGACGGCCTTTTCCCCGGTGCCGAGGATGGTCCATCCCCAGGCGACCGCGAGCGCTCCGACGATCTGCAGGCCATGGCCGGACTCGGCGTCGGGGCCGCCCGCCGCGAGGGCCGGCGGAGTACCCGTCTGGTCGGTGACCACGCAGATCAGGCGGCTGGCCTGAAGGCACCAGCTCAGCTCGACCCGCCCGCTCTCTGAATCGTCCGTGGCGTCCCCCGTGGCGGCGGGGGTTCCGTGCCGGATTGCGTTGGTGGCCAGCTCGGAGGCGATGACGACGGCATCCTCGATCAAGCGCGTCCAGATCCCACTTGCGCAGCGTGGCGACCGTGAACTCACGGGCCGCCCGGGCGGACTCCGGCACGGGCGCCAGTCCGATGCGGCGGCGCCGCTCTGCTCCGGGCGGCGCTGATACCGTCGGCTGGCTGGAGCCGTAGCGATCGCCTGCGGCTTGGGCGGAAGCCGCCTGACGTCCCTGATACATGGATGGACCACCGAGCCTGAGGTTGGGCGCGTCCGCCACCGGTCAGCGCATCAGATACGATGCCACTTCGGGTGTGCAGATGCAAGTGCACTTGCACATGAGCACAAGCGGGCGCGCGCCCTTGCCCGCGCAACGGCGCGCGGGGAGCCGCAAGTTTCAACTCGCAGACGCCGGAAACAGACCTCGTGGGCTGGCGTCCGGCCGCAGAGAGAGATGAACCGTGGACCTGATGCCTAGCCACCTGCTGCCCGCCCAGCTACGGGCCGCGAAATGGCGGAAGAGTCGTCACAGTAATCCCAGCGGTAACTGCGTGGAAATGGCCAGGCTGCCTGGAGAGCAGGTGGCCGTGCGCGACTCCCATCGCCCCGACGGGCCCGCGCTGCTATTTACCCGGGCCGCGTGGGAGCGCTTCCTGTGTGGCGTGCGCGAGGGTGCGGCCGAGTTAGCGTTAGCCGGCCCTGAGCCCGTCAGCGGCGACAGACCGGCGCAGCGTGTTGCCCCAGGCGATCTGCAATGGTTTGCGGGCGTCTCGTGGTGAGATGTTCCCTGGATCCGGTTATGGCGCTGGCTCGCGCCGCGTGGGAGACTCTCGGGGTCGGACGTTGGCGGGAGGGCACATGATCAAAGCTGCCGAACCGGTCGGCGGCCATGCCGGGGCGATGGTCATCCCGGCTGCGGGGGGGCCCACAGTTCTGCGCATTCTGCTGGGTGCACAGCTTCGGCGCCTCCGTGAGGCCAAGCGAATCACCCTCGAAGATGCGGGGATAAGGATCCGTGCATCCCATTCGAAGATCAGCCGCCTGGAGACGGGCCGGGTCGGATTCAAGGACCGCGATATAGCCGATCTGCTGACGCTATATGGCGTGACCGACGAGGACGAGCGCGACGCATTGCGGGCGCTCGCCCGGCGGGCGAGCGCGCCGGGCTGGTGGCACGACTACAACGATGTGCTGCCCACGTGGTTCGAGGCGTACGTCGGTCTGGAGGAGGTCGCCACCCAGATCCGGGCCTACGAGGTTCAGTTCGTCCCGGGCCTGCTGCAGACCGAGGACTACGCGCGCGCCGTCACCCTGCTCGGCCACGACGCCGCCTCGGCGCGGGAGATCGAGCGGCGCGTCCGGCTGCGGATGACGCGCCAGGCCGTGCTCAACTCGGAGAATCCGCCGAACGTGTGGGCGGTGATCGACGAGGCGGTGCTGCGCCGCCCCGCAGGCGGCCCGGCCATCATGCGCGGCCAGCTCGAGCACCTCGCGGAGCTGGCGATGCGCCCGAACGTGACCATCCAGATCATTCCGTTCCAGACCGGTGGCCACTCCGCCGCGGGCGGTCCGTTCAGCATCCTGCGGTTCGCCGAGCCGGACCTGCCGGACATTGTCTACCTCGAACAGCTCACCAGTGCGCTCTACCTGGACAAGCCGGACGCGGTGGACAGCTACCTGCGGGTCATGGAGCGGATCTGCATGGAAGCGGCGACCCCGGCCGCCAGCGCCGAGATCATCGCGAACCTGCTCGAAGCCTGAGCAGCGACCATCCGCCGCCCTGGTCCCGCTCGCGGGGTCAGGGCTTGCGGGCTGCCCCGGCCCAGATGGCGGCCGGGAATCCCGCGCCGGAATCGGCTGGCGGGCGCCAGTCCGAGACCCGCACCAGCCCCGGCGCGACCAGTTCCAGCCCGTCGAAGAACCGCCCGACCGTGGCGTGGTCCCGCGCGGTGATCTTCTCCGCCATGACCTCGTTGAGGCGCTGCGCCATCGTCGCCGCGGCTTCGCTGCCGATGTCGCTCGCCGGATGGGACACGACCAGGTAACTGCCGGGCGGCACGGCGTTCATCAGCGTGGTCACGATCTTGTGCGGGTCGTCCTCGTCGTCGACGTGATGCAGGATCGCCAGCAGCAGCACCGCCACGGGGCGGCGGAAGTCCAGCAGTCCCGCCGCCAGGTCCAGGATCCGCTCCGGATCCCGCAGGTCGGCTTCCTCATACGCGGTAGCGCCATCGGGGTGGCTGGCCAGCAGCGCCCGGGCGTGCACCAGGATGAGGGGATCGTTGTCCACGTAGACGACCCGGGAGTCGGGCGCCACGGCCTGGGCGATGTCGTGGGTGTTGTTCTCGGCAGGAATGCCCGTGCCGATGTCCAGGAACTGCCGGATCCCGGCGTCTGCGGCCAGGAACCGCACGGCCCTGGCCAGAAAGCCGCGGTTGGCCCGCGCCGTCGGCACGATCTCGGGGCAGTCCCTGATCGCTTGCTCGGCGGCCGCGCGGTCGGCCGCGAAGTTGTCCTTCCCGCCGAGCCAGTAGTCGTACACCCGGGCGCAGTGCGCCACGCTGGTGTCGAACAGCAGCGGCTCACCCTGGCCCGCGCCGTTACCGTGCTCCCACGTGACTGCCAATCCGCCCGCCTTCCCGGCATGCCGTACAGCCAGCGTACGGCACCGGGCCTGCCCGCGGCCTGCGATCGCGAGGAGGCGTCATCGCGAGGACGCCGCACGCCCGGCGGATCGCTGGGACGGCAAGGCGTGGCGCAGGCTCCCAAGCTCGGCAGGGTCCCTGAACGCGGTGGCCGCCATCCCAGCCGACCTAGGCAGCAGATAAGGGCGGCGACCAAGACGACCTGCTGAGCAACTGGTGGCGCCTACCATTGGCCCCCGCTGGTTGCGCCGGGCGGGGGCACCAGGCATGGGCCGACCTCGGCTGACCGAGCACGACGAAGCCGTCGACGGAGGCCACTGTTCGCGGAGTGTGTCCCGTGGTCAAGGCTGCTGACGGCTGGCGCAGGCGGCGACCGCGGCGACGCTGCGGTCGATGTCCTGCTCGGTGGTGTTCCAGGCACTGACGCTGACCCGCATCGCGGCACGGCCCTGCCAGACGGTCGGCCCGCACCAGCAGGTGCCCTCGTCCTGCACCGCGGCGATGATGGCGCCGGTCCGCGCCGGGTCGCCGAAGTCAACGACGATCTGGTTGAGCACGACGTCGTTGGGCACCGTGTAGCCAGCGCCGCGCATACCGTCGGCGAACCGGCGCGCCAGCGCGCAGGTCCGGTCGACCAGGGCGGCCACGCCGTCGCGGCCGAGGGTGGCGAGCACCGCCCACACCTCCGCGCCCCGGGCGCGCTGGGACGACTGCGGCGTGACGTGCATGGGCTCACTTGGTGGCGGGTAGTGAGTGGGGTCAGGGCTAGCAGGGTGGCGTCCTCGGGAAGGTAGGCGGCGGACGCCTCCATCGCAGAACGCAGCGCCCGCGGATCGGCGACCAGCGCGATCCCGCAGTCGTAGGTCGTGTTCAGCCACTTGTGCGCGTCGGTCGCCCACGAATCGGCACCGGCGATGCCCGCGACCTGACCGGCGGTGCGGGGCGAGGCCGCCGCCCAGAGCCCGAAAGCGCCGTCCACGTGCACCCAGGCACCGTTTTCGTGGGCCCAGTCGATCAGCGGACCGAACGGGTCGCTGGCCCCGGTGTTGACGTTGCCTGCCTGCAGGCAGACAAGCGCCGGGCCGGTGAGCGCGGGCAGGCCGCGCGGTTCGATCCGGCCCTGGCCGTCGGCGGGCAGCAACAGCGCCCGGTCCCGGCCAAGGCCCACCAGGCCGAGAGCCTTGCGGACGGTCGTGTGCGCCTGCGCCCCGGCCACGACGGTGACCGGCGGGGCGCCGACCAGGCCCTGGCCTGCCGCGTCCCAGCCGTGCCCGGCGAGTACCGCGTCCCTGGCCGCGGCCAGGCAGGTCGCGTTGGCCATGGTGGCACCGGTGACGAAACCGCCGCCGGTGCCGTCCGGCAGCCCGAGCACCTCGGTGACCCAGCGCAGCGCGACCCGGTTGAGCACCGATGCGGCGGGCGACATGACCGACAGCGCCGCGTTCTGGTCCCATGCGGCGGTCAGCCAGGCCGCGGCCTGCGCGACCGGCAGTGCCCCGCCGGTGACGAAACCGAAGTACCGCGGCCCGCCGCTGGCAACGGTGCCCGGCGAGCCGTAGTCGTCGAGCAGGGCCAGCACCGAGGCGGCGTCCCGGCCCGCCCCGGGCAGGGCGAAGTCCAGCCGGTCCAGCGCGGCCACGTCCGCGGCGGCGGGCGCCACCGGCCGGTCGGCCAGCCCGCCCAGGTAGGCGAGTGCCCGGGAGCAGGCGTCCCGCAGCAGTGCGGGGCGCCCGGCCAGGGCCGCCTCGACCTCGTCGGCCAAGCGGTTGATCATGAGTAGACGATAGCCGCGGCTCACCGGGTCGATCCCCGCCCCTTCCATAAGCCGGGCCGCCGTCGTCACACTGGAGAAATGTACGACTTCGATGTACTGGTGATCGGCTCGGGGCCGGGCGGGCAGAAAGCCGCGATCGCGGCTGCCAAGCTGGGCCGCCGGGTCGCGATCATCGAGCGCAAGGACATGATCGGCGGGGTGTGCCTGAACACCGGCACGATCCCGTCCAAGACCCTGCGCGAGGCGGTCCTGTACCTCACCGGGCTTGACCAGCGGGAGATGTACGGCCAGAGCTACCGGGTGAAGGACGAGATCACCATCGCGGACCTGGCGGCGCGCACCCAGCACGTGGTGGGCCGCGAGATCGACGTGGTGCGCAGCCAGTTGTCCAGGAACCGGGTCACGAACCTCACCGGCACCGGGTACTTCACCGACCCGCACACGGTGGAGGTCGGTGACGGTGACGGCAGGACGCGGCGGGCCACCGCCGAAAAGATCGTGATCGCCACCGGCACCCGGCCGGCCCGGCCGGCCAGTGTGGACTTCGACGAGCGCACGGTGATCGACTCCGACGGGATCGTCCACCTGCAGAGCGTGCCGCGGTCGATGGTCGTCGCGGGCGCCGGCGTGATCGGCATCGAGTACGCGTCCATGTTCGCGGCCCTCGGCACCAAGGTCACCGTGGTCGAGCAGCGGGAGCGGATGCTGGAGTTCTGCGACATCGAGGTCGTCGAGGCGCTGAAGTACCACCTGCGCGACCTGGCGGTCACCTTCCGGTTCGGTGAGACCGTGGCCTCGGTGGAGGCCAGGCCCGAAGGTGCCATCGCCATCCTGCACAGCGGTAAGAAGATCCTCGCCGACACCGTCATGTACTCGGCCGGCCGTCAGGGCGCAAGCGACGAACTGCACCTGGGCGCGGCCGGCCTGTCCGCCGACAAGCGTGGCCGGATCGTGGTGGACGAGTTCTTCCGCACCGAAGTGCCGCACATCTACGCGGTCGGCGACATCATCGGCTTCCCCGCGCTGGCGGCCACGTCGATGGAGCAGGGCCGGCTCGCGGCGCACCACGCCTGCGGCGAGCCTATCCACGAGATCGGGAAAGACCAGCCGATCGGCATCTACAGCATCCCGGAGATCAGCTTCATCGGGCGCACCGAGGAACAGCTCACCAAGGAGAGCGTGCCGTTCGAGGTGGGTGTGTCGCGGTACCGGGAACTGGCCCGCGGCCAGATCATCGGTGACTCCTACGGGGTGCTCAAGCTGCTGGTCTCGCTGGAGGACCGCACCCTGCTCGGCGTGCACGTGTTCGGTACCGGCGCGACCGAGCTTGTGCACATCGGCCAGGCCGTGATGGGCTGCGGCGGCACCGTGGACTACCTGGTAGACGCCGTGTTCAACTACCCGACGCTGGCCGAGTCGTACAAGGTGGCCGCGCTGGACGCGACCAACAAGATGCGCGAGATCGCCCGGCTTTCTGATCTGCTCTAACCGGGAGCTGTGCGCAGCCCGCCCCAGCAGACTGAATGAACGGGACAGCGAGCCTCGGGGCGCGGCGTTCAGGGCGGCGGCGATCGCGGTGCCCAGTGCCCTGGCCACCGGCGGCGGGAACGCGTTGCCGACCTGCCGGTAGGCGGCGGTCTTCCGGCCGGTGATCGTCCAGTCGCCGGGAAAGCCCTGCAGCCGTGCCACCATGGGCACGGTCAGCTTCGGCGGCTTGTCCACCGGGAAGTCCGGCCCAGGTATCTCGTCGGCGATACCGAGCCCGTTCACGCCCATCGCGGCCCAGGCCGCCCGGGCCCGGGTCGGGCCCAGGTCGGGGCCGCCGTGCTTCTTGCTGCCGCCCACGATGGTCGGCGCGATCCCGGCGGCTCGCCGCGCCCAGGCGGCCGCGCCCGGCCAGCCACGCGAGGCCATCAGGTCACCGAGGGCCTCGCCGACGGTGGGCGGCGGCGCGGCCTGCGGTTCCGGCCAGCGGAACCACTCCGCCCACGGCGGGCGCATCGCCACGAGCACGAACCGCGGGCGCAGCTGGGAGACCCCGTGGTCGCTCGCATGCACCAGGTCCCACCAGGTCTGGAAGCCAAGCGCGCGGAGCCGTCCGAGCACCTGGGCCCGGTACCCCTCGAACCTGCGGGTGCCCAGCCCGCGGACGTTTTCAAGCAGCACCGCACGCGGGCCGATCTCCTCGATCAGCCGCAGCGCCTGGGGGAACAGGTCCCGCTCGTCGTCGGAGCCGAGCTGCTTTCCCGCGATCGAGAACGGTGGGCAGGGCACCCCGCCCGCGAACAGGTCCACCCCCGCGAACGCGCGCCCGTCCACGTTCGCCACGTCGCCCTCGATGACCTTCCACTGCCGGTTGCAGCGGAGCGTCCCGCACGCGTCGGCGTCCAGTTCGACGACGGCCTCATGGGCGAATCCGGCCTGTTCCAGGCCGAGCGCCTGGCCGCCCGCACCGGCACAGATCTCCAGCGAGGTAAGCGCCGGGAAGTCAGCATGCGCCACGGGCCCTCCAGGAAAGCCAGCCTGCCCCACGTTCCCTCCCGCGCCCGTCTTCTGGCTGATTCTGCCCGCACCCCCGGACAGCCGGCGGTGGAACACGCCGGCGGCCGGCCATGCGGGCGGCGGAACACGGCGGTGTCCTCACTGTGACGCGAGAGTTTCCGCGAGCGCCTCGTAACTGAGCACCCGGCGCTGCCTGGTCACCTCCCGCCAGGCATCCCGCTGTTCGGCGTTCGCGTGCTCGGCGATGCTGGCGTCCATCGCGTCGTAGGCGATGTGGTACACGGCATCGACTTCGCCGGTGCCGCGTGCGATGGACGCCAGCCTGCTGGGCAGCGGCTCGGCGGTCACCGTCACCAGGTGTGGCTGCCTGCCGCGCCGGTGCCGGATCATCTGCAGGCACTCGTGCCTGATGTTCTGCACCCGGTCCGACCGGATGGTCCACTTGCACGAGATCGCCGCGTGCAGCGGCGGCAGGCCCGAACCGGTGCGGACCCCGGCCAGGCCCACCGTGACATCCGGCTTGATCAGGTAGTCCATCCCCAGCGAGATGCGCAGCTGCGGGCTGGCGCGCACCAGTGCGTCCACCTCCTTGAGGTGTGCGTACTGGTCGAAGCCGGTGATCAGCTTGCTCCGGCCGATCAGCCAGTCGCGGCCGGTACGGTAGCCGGGCAGTACGCCCCGCAGATGGTCACAGACTGCCTGCTCAAGTGGCCCGCCGGGGTCCTTGGGCACGGCCGAGGTCACGTCACGGGACACGCCAAGCACGTCGAGTACCCCGGCGGCGATGCGCATGGATTCGGCACTGTCCACGTCCGCTGCGTTTGGCACTAAAGTCCAGCCGAGCCGGTTCTTGCCGCTCGCTTTCCAGCCGGCCAGAGCCGTCGCAAACGGTGCGTTCATTGTGTAAAGGCGCGGTCAGGGCTTCTTGGCCCGGCTGGGCGCGACGCGGGACAGTTCGCCGGGCTGCTTGGGGTAGACCGGCGGCCACGGCGCGTCGGGCAGCCCGGCCGCCTCGTCCCTGGCGGCCAGGCCGAGCAGCGGCGCCAGGTCCTGCGGGTCTTCGTTCATCGGCTGCCACGGGTCGCCGGCCGACTCCAGCCTGGCCGGCAGGGTGGCGATGGTGAACTGGTCGGGGTGGATGTCGTCGATCTCCGCCCAGGCCAGCGGCGTGGACACCTGCGCGCCGGGGCGGGCGCGCACCGACCATGCGCCGAACACCGTCTTGTGCGGGGCATTCTGGTTGAAGTCGACGAAGACCCGGGAGCCGCGCTCTTCCTTCCACCAGGCGGCGGTCATCAGGTCCGGCCTGCGGCGCTCGGCCTCCCTGGCCAGCGCGACGGCGGCGGCGCGCACCTGGTAGGAGTCCCAGCGCGGCTGGAGCCGGACGTACACGTGCAGGCCGCGGTTGCCGGTCGTCTTGAGGTACCCGGTGATGCCCAGTTCGGTGAGCAGCCCGTGCACCTCGTGCGCCGCCTGCTGGATGTGGGCGAACTGCACCCCGGGGGAGGGATCCAGGTCGATCCGCAGTTCGTCGGTGTGCTGGGGGTCGCCCGCCAGGTAGGGCCAGACGTGGAAGCCCAGGCAGCCCAGGTTCACCGCCCACAGCACGTGGTCGATGTCGGCGGCGACCAGTGCCTGCGAGGTGGTGCCGTTCGGGGTGGACACGACCGTCGTCTGCAGCCAGTCCGGGGCGTTCTTCGGCACCCGCTTCTGGAAGAACGACGGCCCCGACGCGCCGTCGGGGAACCGCTGCAGCAGCACCGGGCGGCCGCCCATGGTGCGCAGCAGCGGCCCGGCGACCCGCAGGTAGTGCTCGGCGAGGTCGCCCTTGGTCTCGCCCCGCTCGGCGAAGAACACCTTGTCCGCATGAGTGATGAGGTTCAGGTCGCTCATTTTCCCTGGCCAGGCGCTTCTCTCGACGGTTGTCAAGGCTACACGCTCACAGGTGAAATGCGCGTGATGCCCTGCCCATCGGCGGTGCGGAGGGCGATCGGGCGCTTCGGGTGTCAGCCCTCGGCGACGGCTGCCACCACCTGCTCGTGAAATCCGCTCTCATCGGTCCACTCGCCCGGGACGAGTGGACGGTCTGGCCATTGGCTCATGAAGTCAACGGCACGGAGCCGGGCCGCACCCTGCGATGCGACCCGCGACGCGACGCGCGGAGCGGCCAGCTCGCGCGACTGCCACCGGGAGGCGGCCCAGCAAGCCATCGCGGCACAGAGCCACACGGCCTCAGCCAGCCAGCGCCACCCGCCGCCGAAGGCGCCCAGCGGCCAGCACAGTACCGCGCCGGTAAACAGCCACCTGACCAGCAAGCGCGCTGACGGCAATGCTGCGTGACGTGCCATCTTGGTGACGACTCCCCCTCAGTGACATGGGTCTCCCCGCGAACCGGCTGCCGCGCGATGGAGTTCCGCGTATTGGACGCGGCAGCGCGCCACTTGTTTTACAGGTAAAGAGCCCGTTTTGCGGATAAAGATCCCGGCCGCCAAGGTCAGCCCCAGGCGAGGATCAATCCGAGGGAGTGGTTCGCACGTGGACCGTCTGTCATCCCGTGCCCGCGCCTGACCGGCTGGGCGATCTAGCATCGTGGCCATGGAGTCGGCGGGTAGTCATACGGCGATAGTGACCGGCGCCAACCACGGCATCGGCGCGGCGGCCGCGGCGGCGCTGGCCGCGCGCGGCTGCGCGGTGCTGTGCACGTACCTGCGGGTCGACGAGCCTGCCCCGGGCCTTCCCGCGGCCTACCGCAGCAACCGGGCCGGTGACGGGGAGGCGGTGGCGGACCGGATCCGGGCCGGCGGGGGGCGGGCGCTGGCCGTGGAGGCCAACCTGGCCGACCCGGCCACCCCGGCCGGGCTCTTCGACACCGCCGAGGAGCACCTGGGCCCGGTGGACATCCTGGTCAACAATGCCTCCGGATGGATCGCCGACACCTTCCAGCCGGCCCACACCGACGGGTTCGGCCGGACGGTCCAGGCGGTCAGCCCCGGCACCTGGCTGCAGCAGTTCGGCGTCGACGCGATGGCCGCGGGCCTGATGATCGCCGAGTTCGCCCGGCGGCACATCGCCCGCGGCGGGACCTGGGGCCGGATCATCGGCCTCACCTCGGGCGGGGACATGGGGTTCCCCGGCGAGGTCTCCTACGGTGCGGCCAAGGCGGCCCAGAGCAGCTACACCATGTCGGCGGCCATCGAACTCGGCGGCTACGGGGTCACCGCGAACATGGTCCACCCGCCGGTCACCGACACCGGCTGGGTCAACGACGCGGTCCGCAAGCTGGTCGCGGACAGCCCGAGCATGTTCCATGTCGCCGACCCGGCCGAGGTCGCCGAGGTGATCGCCTACCTGGCCTCGGACGCCGCCGCCCTGATCACCGCCAACGTGATCACTCTCCGCTGACCGGCGCCGGCGGTGCTGGCCGTGGCGGCGGGGCGGAGCCGCGCTGGTCAAGGGTTCAGCCCGCGCGCAGCAGTGGCTGGGTCAGGCAGGTCGGGCCGCCGTCGCCCTTCAGCGAGATCTCCGAGCCGTCGTAACAGTGCACCTCACAGCCGTGGTGCTCCAGCGCCCGGCGGGTGAGCGGGTTTCCCTCCAGCATGACCACCTGACGTGGCCGGACCGCGAGCACGTTGCAGGCCATCGCCGCATACTCGGCGGTGTCCACCGCGATCACCCGCACGCCGCGTTCGGCGAGGGTCTCCATGAGTGCGACCGGCGCCAGCGGCGGGAACACGACCGCCAGGTCATCGGCGACCGGCGAGAGGAACGACATCAGGTGCAGCACGTGGCCCGGCCCGAGGTCATGCGGCAGGTCCACGGACACGACCGTGACCCCTTCGGCGGCCATGATCGTGCGCAGCTGTGCTATCCCCGCGGCGTTGGTCCGGTAGCTGCGCCCGATGATCAGTGTCTGCGGGTCCAGCCAGACGAAGTCCCCGCCGTCGGCACGGGCTGCGCCGTCAAGCCGCGCCACCACGGGAACGCCCGCCGCCTCCAGTGCCGCGCCCAGGTGGGCCGGTTCGCCCTGGCGGGCCGGCTTGGCCATCTGGAACAGCACCCCGCCGCGTTGCGTGACCAGCCCCGGATCCCGGATGTAGGTGGCATCGACGAGCCCGTCCAGTGCGGCGGCATTCTCGACCGCGCAGCCGAGGCTGGCCAGCAGCTCACAGAAGGCCCCGTGCTGCGCCATGAGCAGGCCAGGATCGGGCTGCCGCCAGTCGGCGGCAGCGAAGTCACCCGTGGTTGCGGGCCGCCGGACAAGCACCCGGCGCAGCGGCGAACACATCGAACTGACGCCATACCGCGCGCCCGCGGCGAGCCCGCCGGCCTCGTGACTGCTGGCACCCACGGCGCTCCAGTTAACCGGCCCGGTGATCAGCCCGCAAGGACCAAGCCTCCCAGGGCTGCCAGCCGGCGGGAATGCGCGGCTGCGACGGTGATGTTGCGGCCGGTGTGGCACTTGTTGTGATCGCCGCCGGGTACGGCGGCCCCGAGGTCCTGTCCGTCGTCGAGGAGCCGCTCCGGGAACCGGCCGCAGGTGAGGCCCGGATCGAGGTCAGGGCGGCCGGCGTCAACCCGGTGGACGTCAAGTCCTACAGCGGGGCCTTCGGGCAGGACCCCGCCCGGCTGCCGATCCGGCTCGGTGCGGAGGCCGCCGGGGTGGTGACCGCGGTGGGGCCCGATACCGTCGGCCCGGCGGGCCCGGTCGGTGTCGGCGACGAGGTCATCGTCTTCCGTGCCCCCGGAGCCTATGCCTCCGAGCTGGTGGTGCCGGGCCAGGCGGTGATCCCGAAGCCGGGCACGCTGGACTGGCCGCAGGCCGCGGGGCTGATGCTGACCGGGGTGACCGCGTGGCACCTGCTTGCCGCGACGGATGTGGGCCCGGGCGACACGGTGCTCGTCCATGGTGGCAGCGGCGGGGTCGGCCTGATGGCCGTCCAGCTCGCCGTCATCCGTGGCGCGAAGGTCGTGGCCACGGCGAGCCCCGCACGGCATGAGCTGCTGAAGGAGCTGGGTGCCATCCCGGTGGCCTACGGCCCGGGCCTGGCGGACCGGGTCATGGTCGCGGCTCCGGGCGGGGTCGACGCGGCCCTGGATCTGGTCGGCACCGACGAAGCCTGGGATGTCTCCATGGGCCTGGTCGCTGACCGGGCGCGGATTGCCACGATCGTGGCGTTCGGGCGGGGGCTGCAGGCAGGGATCAAGGTGCTCGGCGGCGCGCCCGGCGCGGATCCCGGCACCGAGATCCGCGAGCGCGCCCGGCTGGAACTGGCCAGGCTCGCCCAGGACGGGAGGCTGCGGGTGCTGGTCTCCCAGACGTTCCCGCTGGCCGAAGCCGCCGCCGCGCACCATGCGATCCTGGACGGCCACACCACCGGCAAGATCGCCCTGATCCCCTGACGTGCACGCGGCCCCGGCGTGCAGGGGATGTCATAGCGAGGCGGCCAGACTGTGGTGGTTTTGTGGTGGTTTGGTGCCAGAGTGACTCGCTTGGCGCTTCTGGGTTGCATGGTTGCGGGGATGTGCGGGACCCTGCGGCGGCCGTAACGTCTCGTGGTGCCGGGTGAGGCCACTGGCCGACGCCAGCGGCATAGCATCCGGCGGCCAGGGTGCAGGCCCGGAGAGGGAGCGGACCATGGGGATCCGGGCTCTGCGCCTGGTCGCGGGTATTGCGGCGGTGGCGGCCACGTTCGCGATCACCGCTGGGCCGGCCGGGCCGGCCGAGGCGTCCACCGGACAGGTGGTGATCGCCGTCGCGACCGGAACGAAGCTGGAGATCGCCCGGCAGCAACGGCGTCCGTGGCAGATCGAGAACGTGGCCTCCGGCTCTACGGGCAGCCGTCGGTGGCACTGGAGAGCAACGGCATCACGGGCTGGGGCGACAACGCCGACGTGGCGATAGCCGCGCAGTCCTCCGGCGGCCTGGTGATGACCTCGATCGACAGCAGCGACGTGGTCGACTTCTACTCGGAGGCGCCGGGCGGCAGCACCTGGAGCCAGACGCGGATCACCGGGATCTCGTTCCCGATGGACACGCCCGCCATCGCCGCCAGCTGAGCGTCGGCCGACGCACCCCTGGAACCAGGGACACAGCGCCATGGCCTTGTAGCCGGGCTAATAGTAAGGATACTGTCCTAACAAACTTGACCGGCAGCCGCGCCCCGGGCCGTGCCTGCCGTCGGTTGCCGCCCCCAAGGCAGGAGGAACCGATCCGCATGAAGCGCATCCCGCTCCGCCCGCGAACGGCCCTGGCCCTCGGGCTTTGCGTGCCACTCAGTGTCACCCTCGGCGCCGGTGCGGCAGCGGCGGCCGCCCGCTCCGCGCCTGCCGCGCAGCACGGTCAGAGCCTCATCCCGGGGCACGTCTACGCCCCCTACTTCGAGACCTGGACCAGGAACAACATTCCCGCCATCGCACGCAAGTCCGGCGCCCGCTACCTGACCCTCGCCTTCCTGCAGACTCCCAAGAAGGGCTCGTGCCAGGTCGCCTGGGACGGCAACCCGCGCCAGATCGTCAAGCCCGGCGGCCGTTATGTCCACCAGGTCCGCGAGTTGCGCGCCATGGGCGGGGACGTGGTCCCGTCGTTCGGCGGGTTCAGCGCCGACCAGGGTGGCACGGAGATCGCCGACTCCTGCCCGAGCGTGCCGAAGATCGCCAAGGCCTACGAGTCCGTGGTGACCACTTACGGCGTGACCCGCCTGGACATGGACGTGGAGGCCAGGTCGCTGAGCAACAAGGCGGGCATCGCCCGGCGCAGCGAGGCGATCGCGCTGCTGCAGAAGTGGGCCGCCCGCACGCACCGCACGGTGCAGATCGTGTTCACGATCGGCGTCGAGCCGTGGGGGCTGCCCGGCAACTGCTTCAACGTGCTGAAGAGCGCGGCCGCGCACGGCGTGCGGTTCACCGTGAACATCATGACCTTCGACTACTACATCAAGGCCAGCCAGACGGGCATCGAGATGGGCAAGGCTGCCATCAAGGCGCTGAACGGCACGCACGCGCAACTCGCGCAGCTTTACCCGCACCTCAGCCAGCGAAGCCTCTGGTCAATAGAAGGCATAACGATCCTTCCGGGGATCGACGATTACCCGAAGAAGACCGAGGTCACCTACCTGCCAGACGCACGGGCGATTGCCAGCTTCGCGCAGTCCCACGGGATGCCGGAGATTTCCATCTGGGCGATCCAGCGGGACAACGGCGGCTGCCCCGGCACCATCGACAGCAACTCCTGCTCCGGGATCAAGCAGTCCACCTGGGCCTTCAGCCACGTCTTCGACGGCTTCACCAGCTAACGGGCTCGCCCAGCGCATGAATGTGAATCTGGTGTTGTTCCAGCAACACCGGATTCACATTCACGGACCCTGCGACTAGAGCGTGAAAGGAGGTGCCAGGCCGTCCGGCCGCCCGGTTGAGGGTCAACGGCTTGCCCTGACGCTGCGCTGGGCGGCGGCCAGCGTGCCGAGCAAGGTCGCGGCGAGGAGAGCGTAGGGCACAAGATCAGAGGTTGCCTGGGCCAGCGCGCCGCTCAGTGATGCCGCGACCGCCTGCCCGGTCGCCCAGGCCAGGTTGGCCAGGCCGAAGGCGAGCCCCTGGTGCAGGCCAAGGCGGTCCGCCCCCGCCGACAGCAGCGCGGTGGCCGGCGCGAACAGCGCGCCGTAGGCCGGCAGCCCCACGACAAGCAGCGCCACCAGCAGGTACTGCGAGGGCAGCACCGGCGTCAGCAGGCTGACCACCACCGCGCCCGCCAGCGCGATCCGGATCGGCAGCAGCGCGCCCCGGCGGTCCGAGCAGGCCGGCCAGCGGGGAGATGCCCGACTCGATGGCCGCGGCGGCGAGGAACGTCCCGCCGATCACCGTGGCCGAGGCGCCGAGCTGGCTCAGCCGCAGTGGCGCGAGCACGTCCATCACGCCGAAGGCAAGGCCGGGCAGCAGTGTCAGCCACATGCCCGCGCCGACCTGCCGGTCGCGGAACGCGGGCCAGGCCGCGCGCAGTGGCTGCGGCGGGACGGCGGGCGGGGCCGCCACGGCGAACGCCAGCGCCATCAGGATCCCGCCGGCCACGGCCGCCCCGGCGAACGCGGGCCCCGTCCCCACCTGGTTGGCCACGATCCCGACGAGCGGGCCGAACAGCGCGCCGACCACCGCCGCCCCGAGCGCGGTGCCAAGCAGCTCACCACGGCGTTCCTCCGGCGAGGCCGTGGCCAGCCAGGCCAGGCCCGCCGCCCAGGTGCAGGCGCCGCCCAGGCCCTGGACGAAACGCGCCCCGTCCAGCACGGCCGGGTTCGTCGCCCAGCCGAACACCAGGGTGGACGCGCTCATCAGGGTCAGTCCCAGCAGGACCACGGGGCGGTAGCCCAGGCGGGCCGCCAGCACCCCGCCCGGCAGCGCGCCCACCAGGGTTCCCGCAGGGTAGGCGGCGACCAGCAGCCCGGCGCCTGCCTTGGTCAGGCCGGCGGTCCGGACGTAGTGCGGGAGCAGCGGGGTCAGCGCGGTAAAGAAAACAGTGTCGACCAGGACAAGAGCGCAGACGAACGCCAGCAAGGCGAACACCGGGCGCGATAGCCTCGGCCGGGCCAACCTCACCCCGGACACCTCCAAATCACGGGAGCACACCACATGCCCGCACGCAGAACTGTCCGCTGGGCAGTCCCCGGTGCCGCAGCCCTCGTCCTGTCCTGCACGGCGCTGGCGGGCTGCGGCTCGTCCGGCGGGTCAACGCCCAGCGCGGCCGGCACACCTTCGGCCGGCGGGTCGTCCCCCTCGGCCGGTAATGCCTCCGCCAACACTGGGAAGCTCACCGGCAACTTCTGTACCGACTTCAAGAACATCGGCACCAACATGCCGATTCCGGCGGCCGGTTCGGGCAGCCTCACCACGATGGAGCAGCACGACGGCAAGTACCTCAAGCAGGTGGCGGCCTATTACGCCAGGCTGGCAGCCGAGGCGCCGCCGCAGGCCGGGCAGGAGATCCGGAGCATCGCTTCGGCGTACCAGGAGCTGGCCTCCTCTCTCGAGAGTGGGGGCGGGCGCGGAGCGCGGGGGCGGGACAAGCAGAGCGGGGGCACCCAGTCGGTCAGCCAGATCGAGCGGCAGATGGGCTCGCTGACCAGCTCGGGCGCCGCGGCCCAGGCGTTCAAGAAGCTCATCATCTACGTGACCACCAAGTGCTCCTGAACTGCCTGGGAGCGGTTCAGGTCGTGGCGGTCACCTTGCTCAGGTGCGCCGGGGCGTCGGGGTCGACGTGCCGCGCCCGGGCGAGCTCGTAGGCGAGCTGCTGGCCGCGGGTGATCGCGGCGATCACGTGCACCGCCTCCGGCAGGCCGGGGGGCACCGGCAGGGCAGCCGACTGCGCCCGGCGGCTGTCGAGCAGTTCGCGCAGTTCCGCCAGGTCGGTGTCGGCCGGGCCGCCGCCGGCCACCAGGAGCACGGGCGCACCCGCGTACACCGCGGCGATGGGCCCGTGCAGCAGGTCGGCCGTGGAGATTCCCTCGGCCAGGATGCCGGTGGTCTCCTTCACCTTGAGCGCGGTCTCCAGCGCGGCGGCGTAGGCGAGCCCGCGGCCGGCCACCACCAGCCGGTCCAGGCCCCGCCAGCGATCCGCGAGCCGCCGCACCGGGCCGGGATCAGCGAGAACCGCGGCCACCGCAGCGGGCAGGCCGTCCAGGGTGCCGTCGGGCACGGGCTCGGCGCGCAGCGCAGCGGTCACCGTGGCCAGCACCGCGAGCTGGGCGGTGACCGTCTTGGTGGCCGGTACCGCCCGCTCAGGGCCGGCGTCGGTGGTGAGCAGCAGGTCCACCGCGTCCGCCAGCGGGCTCCGCGGCTCGTTGGTGATGCCAAGCACCACGGCGCCGCCCGCCCGGGCGGCCTGGCAGGTGCTGATGATCTCCGGCGTGGCGCCGGACTGGCTCAGCGCCACCACCAGGTACCCGTGCCAGTCCACGGTGGCGTGGTAGCGGGTGTGCAGGCTGGGGGCCGCCAGGCCGGCCAGGCCCGCGCGCAGTTCGGCCAGGTACCGGCCGAACACCGCGGCGTTGTCCGAGGAGCCGCGGGCCAGGAACACGATCCCGGCCAGCGGGCGGGGCAGCACCGCGCGCACCGCGCTGGTGTCGGCCGGCGCCCGCGCGGTGACCCTGGCCAGCACCTCCGGCTGGGCGGCCATCTCGGCCGCCATCAGTTCCCCGGTCACCAGGCCTCCACGGCATCGCCGTCGGCTGCCGCGGCCAGCGCGGGCGTCGGCGAGTGCGCCGGGCTGGCCAGGCTCGCCGCGGTCCCGGTGAGCTGCGCCCAGGCAAGGTCCGCACCGGAGGCGAGGCAGCCGTCGACCACCGCGTCCGTGCCCAGGGCGCTGACCCGCACGTCGGGCGTGACCGGCGCGATCGGCCGCAGTTCGGCGGTGACCGCCTCGGCGAAGCCCGGCGCCTGGCCGACGCCACCGCCGAGCACGATCAACTGTGGGTCCACGATGGTGACCACCGCGCAGAGCACCCTGGCCACGAGCGCCGCCTCCTCCGCCACCACCGCGGCGGCACGCTCGTCGCCGCGGGCGGCGGCGGTGAACACCCGGCGGGCCGAGACCTGGCCGCGCATGCCGGCCCGGCGCGCGGCGCGCACCACAGCCGGCGCGGACGCGGCCGCCTCCAGCGCGCCGCGCTTGCGGGCATCGGCGGCGTCGGCGCCGTGACCGCCGGTCATCGGCATATAGGCGATCTCGCCCGCGACCCCGTGCGCGCCGCGGAACAACTGGTCGCCGATGACCAGGCCCATGCCGATGCCCGTGCCGACGTGCACGAACGCGAAACTGTCCACCTCCCGGCCGTGCCCGTGAGCGCGCTCGGCCAGAGCCGCCGCATCCACGTCGTTCTCCACCATCAGGGCCGGCCCGAACACCTCCCGCAGGCGCGCCAGCACGGCCGGGCGGTCCCAGCCGGGCAGGCCGCCGGTGAGGGCCATGGCGTTGCGGCGCGCGTCGT
This sequence comes from uncultured Actinomycetes bacterium, assembly GCA_963707905.1. Lineage (GTDB taxonomy): Bacteria > Actinomycetota > Actinomycetes > Streptosporangiales > Streptosporangiaceae > DASXKD01. The sequence goes on from CAVPSA010000056.1 coordinate 62,896, forward strand.
AGATACCCGGGCTGCCGATGACCGTCTGGGTCACGTCCGCCAGCACCAGCCCGGCCTGCGCGCACAGGCCCTGGGCCAGGCTGACCAGTTCCTCGACCCGGCTGCGCCCGCCCGAGGCGTGTGACCGCGCCGAGGACCGGGCCCGGATGTCCCCGGCGAGGTCGGCGAGGGCCCCGCGGATGTACTGTGCCCCGACGTCCAGGCCGAGCACGAAGCCTGCCTCCGGCCTGATCTCATACAGCAGCGCGGACCTGCCCGGCCGGCCGATGCGCTGGCCCGCTTCACGGATCAGGCCCGCCTGCTCGACGGTGGCCAGGGCGAGGGACACGGTGGGCTTGGACAGCCCGGACAGCCTGGCAAGGTCGGCGCGGGAGCAGGGGCCGTGGTCCCTGATGTGCCCCAGCAGAAGCTGTTCATTGAGCGCCCGGATGAGCTGGGGACGCGCGGCCGCCATAGCCCCTGGCATGCCAGCCGACATGACCGTCACTGCCACCTCCGGCGTCAATCCTGCCCTAACTACTACCGTGCGCACATCCGGCGGCCCGGTCGTTTGTCATGGTTGTGGCAACGACGACGGAAGAGTGTCGTCGCTGCCACAACGAGTACAAACGTCATCCGGCCCGGCCGGCTGCCGCGGGCTCCCGGCCCAGGTGGCCCGCAGCGGCGAGCTGTTGCCAACCTGTTGCATCGCGGCCTTGTTAGCCACTTGATAGTTAGGATACTGTCCTAACAAAATTGGGCAAGGGTTATCGCTCTTGGGCAGGGCGCCGCTCCTGGGCAACAGGACTATCGCTCCTGGTTAAAGGACATTGGTCCCTGCGCAATAGCAGACCGGCCCGGAAGGGTACTCCCTGTGGCAGATTCGCCTGTCGTGCTCGGCCTGGACTTCGGCGGAACCAAGATCGCCATGGCCGTGTGCGAGCCGGATGGCGAACTCCGCGCGTCCACCACCGTGTCCAGCGGTGGCGAGCTGGGTGCCCGGGCGAGCTTCGATCGCGGCATCGCCGCGGCCAGGCAGGTGCTCGCCGCCGCGGCGCCCGGCCGCGAGGTGGCGGCGGTCGGCGTGTCCACCTTCGGGATCCCGTTTGACGACCGGGTCGAGCTGGCGCCCACCATCGACGGGTGGTCAGACCTGCCGCTCGGCCACGAGGTAAGATCGGCATTCCCTGGCGCGGCAGTGCGCCTGGCGACCGACGCGAAGGCGGCGGCCCAGGCGGAGGCGCGCTGGGGCGCGCTGGCCGGCTGTGACCCGGCCGTCTATCTCAATCTTGGGACCGGGCTCTCCGCGGCGATCGTCGCGGGCGGAAATGTATTGCACGGCAGCAACGGGGCGGCCGGCGAGATCGGGTACAACCTGCGCGCCGCCTCCGACGTCGGTGTCCCGCTGGCTGCCCGGACCATGCTGGAGGACATGATCAGCGGGCAGGCGCTGGCCCGGCGCGCGGCCAGCCACACCCCGCACGGCGGCCCGATGGAAGCCGCCGAGGTCTTCGAGTCGGGCCGGGACGTCCCGGACCTGGACCGGCTGGTGACCGAGTTCGTCGCCGAGCTTGCCTTCCACGTCGTGAACCTCGCGATCGCCATCAACCCGGTGCGGATCGCGGTCGGTGGCGGGATGGTCCGGTCCTGGGACCGCCTGCGGCCGGGCCTGCAGGACGCACTCACCGCGGGCGTGCCGTTCCCGCCGGAACTTGTCGTTGCCCGATTCCCGTCCGATGCCCCATTGATCGGCGCGGTCGGGCTTGCCGTGGACGCGGCCCGGGAGGGGGGCATCCACGGCACCGGAGTCACACTCCCTGCTGTATCGCTCAGTGAAGGACTACCACTATGAGACCCAGACACCTGATGACCGTCGCGGTCCTTGCCACCGCCGGGCTGCTCGCCGCCGCCTGTGGTGGCAGTTCTTCGTCCTCCGGCACGTCGAGTTCAGGCGCCAGCGGCGTCCTGACCATCGACAACGAGTCCGGCGGGACCTGGACCTGCGACTTCAACCCGTTCAACCTGTCCTACATCGCTTTCTCGCTCGGCAACGTGTACGAGCCGCTGATGTTCGTGGACACGCTGCAGGACGCCAAGGTGTCGCCGTGGCTGGCCACCAGCTATGCGTGGAGCAACGGCAACAAGACGCTGACGTTCACGATCCGCAAGGGCGTCAAGTTCACCAACGGCGACCCGCTGACGCCGGCCGACGTGGTGTACACGTTCAACCTGCTGAAGACGCACAAGACGCTGGACATCAACTCGTTGTGGTCGGCGCTGTCCAGCGTCACCCAGAGCGGCGACAACGTGGTCATGCAGTTCAAGACCGTGGCGGTGCCGAACTTCTACTACATCGCCGACCAGGTCGGGATCGTGGACCAGAAGGTCTGGTCGAAGATCGCGAACCCGGTGACCTACCCGGACAAGAACCCGGTCGGCACCGGCGCGTACGAGGCGAGCAGCAAGACCTGTACGCCGCAGAACATCAAGTACACGGCCAACCCGCACTACTGGCAGTCCGGGCTGCCGAAGGTCGGCACGGTCAACTACCCGGCGTTCCTCACCAACGACACGGCCAACACCTACCTGGCCACCGGACAGGCGCAGTGGGGCAGCCAGTTCATCCCCAACATTCACACGTTCTACCTGTCCAAGAGCCCGAACTACCACTACTGGTTCCCGCCGGTCGCGAACGTGAGCATGTTCGTGAACCTGACGAACCCGATCCTGAAGAACGTCGCGGTGCGGCAGGCGATGGCCTATGCGATCGACCGGCCCAAGGCCTCGCTGATCGGTGAGTACGGCTACGAGCCGGCCTCCAACCAGTCCGGGATCGTCACCCCGACGTTCTCCGCCTGGATGGACGCGCCGCAGGCAGCCTCGTACGGCAACAACTACGCCTACAACCCGCAGAAGGCGATCTCCGTCCTGGAGGCGGCCGGCTTCAAGAAGGGTTCCGACGGGATCATGGCCAAGGGCGGCCAGAAGCTGTCGTTCACCATCATCAACAACGGCGGGTTCTCCGACTGGGTGGCCGCGGTCAATGTCATCCAGCAGAACCTCAAGGCGGTCGGGATTCAGGTCACCCCGCAGAACCTGGCGGCGACCACGTACCAGACCGACCTGTACGAGGGCAAGTACCAGCTCGGCTACGGCGCCGAGACCGGCGGCCCGTCACCGTATTACGAGCTCAGGCAGTGGCTGTACTCGCCCAACTCGGCTCCCATCGGCACCGCGGCGGGCTCGAACTTCGAGCGGTACAGCAACCCGCAGGTCGACGCGCTGATCAACCAGTACGCCACGACCGCCGACCCGGCCACGCAGCACTCGATCGTGAACCAACTGGAGAAGGTCATGCTGAGCGAGGTGCCGGTCATCCCGGTCACCGAGGCGGTCGACTGGTTCCAGTACGACACGGGCAGCTTCTCCGGCTGGCCGACCCAGGGCAACCCGTACGCGCAGCCGGCCGCGTACAACTACCCGGACTGGGGCCAGACGATGCTGCACCTGGTGCCGAAGGGCTAGGCGCGCCCTGCCCCTGGGGTGCGCCCCGAGCGCACCCCAGGGGCAGAGCCACCCGGTGGCCGGGGGCCCGCAGCGCTGGGGCTCTTGCGGGGCCACCGCAGGTGAGTGAGCGTTGGGAGGACGAGTGGTGCGGATCAGGAGGAGCGCATGAGGTTTGTGTTTCGCCGCCTGGGCTTCTTCGTGCTGACCCTGTGGGTGGCGCTCACCCTGAACTTCGTGCTGCCGCGGCTGATGCCGGGCAATCCGGCGCTGGCGATCATCGGTAAATTCCGGGGCGGGATCAGCCCGCAGGCGGTCAAGGTGCTTGAGGCGCAGTTCGGCGTCGGCACGCACCAGAACCTGGTGGCCCAGTACTTCCAGCTACCTGGGCAACGTGGCGACCTTCAAATTCGGCATCTCGCTGACCACTCAGCCCGGGGCGTCGGTCGGGCGGATCGTGCTCGACGCGATCCCGTGGACGCTCGGCCTGGTCGGCGTCACCACGGTGCTGGCGTTCGTCCTGGGCACCGGAATCGGCATCGTGGCCGGGTGGCGCCGCGGCGGCCGGCTGGACAGCCTGATGCCGCCGGTATTCGTGATCCTGACGGTGGTCCCGTACTTCTGGATCGGCCTCATGCTGATCCTGATCTTCGGCGTGACGCTGAAGTGGCTGCCGTACTTCTTCAGCTACAACTACGCGCTGACGCCGGGGTTCAACCTGACCTTCATCGGCAACGTGCTCGAGCACGCCATCCTGCCCGCCTTCACCCTGCTGATCACCACGATCGGCATCTGGATCCTGACCATGCGCAACACCATGATCACCACACTCGCGGAGGATTACGTGCGGATGGCCCGGGCCAAGGGCCTGCCGAACCGCCGGATCATGCTCGACTACGCGGCACGGAACGCGATCCTGCCGAACCTCACCGGCTTCGCCATGTCGCTCGGGTTCGTGGTCGGCGGTGCGATCCTCATCGAGGAGGTCTTCAACTACCAGGGCGTCGGCTATTTGCTGCTGCAGGCCGTCAACAACACCGATTACCCGCTGATGCAGGCGCTGTTCCTGCTGATCACCGTGACCGTGCTGGTAGCGATCCTGATCTCGGACATCGCCACCGCCATACTCGACCCGCGGACCAGAGGGGCGGATTAGCCATGGCAGCTCTTCGCACGCCCCCCGAGGCCGGTCAGCCGGGCACCGGCCTCGCACCTGTCCTCCCGGCTGGCACGGCCGGTCCCGCGGCGGCCGGGCTGCCGCTGGCAGGCGGAGGCGGGATCTCGGGGGCCCGATCGCTGCGGCGGATGGGCCGCGCCATCACCGCCAACCGCAAGGCCACCGTCGGCGCCGCGCTGCTGGTGCTGTTCATCTTCGTGGCGCTGTTTCCCGGGCTTATCGCGCACGACAATCCGCAGGCCGAGATCTACCCCCGCAGCCTGACCCCGAATGCGCAGCACTGGCTCGGTACGACCTCCTTCGGACAGGACATGTTCGCCCAGGTGGTATGGGGAACCCGGCCGGTGCTGCTGATCGCGCTCGGGGTGGGCTTCCTCGCCACGGTCATCGCCATGCTGATCGGCGTGGCCGCCGCCTACCTCGGCGGGGCCTGGGACGGGACACTCAACGTGCTCACCGACGTGCTGCTGGTCATCCCGCTGTTCCCGCTGCTCATCATCATCGGCAGCTACCTGCATGGCGCCGGCACCTCGGTGATGATCGCGGTCATCGCTCTGACCGGCTGGTCGTACACGGCGCGCCAGCTGCGCGCCCAGGCGCTGTCGCTGCGCCACCGGGACTTCCTCAACGCGGCGAAGGTCCGCGGCGAGCGCTCGCTGTACATCATCTGCGTGGAGATCATCCCCACGATGACGTCGCTGCTCGTGGCCGCCTTCCTGACCAACGCGCTATATGCCGTGCTGTTCTCCTCCAGCCTGCAGTTCATCGGGCTCGGCGACCCGAGCGTGACGAGCTGGGGAACGATGCTGTACTGGGCCCAGAACAACGAGGCGTTCCAGACCGGCCTGCCGCTGTGGATCATCGTCCCGGGCCTGTGCATCGTCGCGCTGGGCGCGGCGTTCGCGCTGCTCAACTACGCCTTCGACGAGATCGGCAACCCGGCCCTCCGGCCGGCCCGGAGCATACGGAGGGTGCGTGCCCAGCGTGCCAGGTGACAGTTCCCCAGCCGGCCGCACCGGCCTCGGGCACCGTCCTCGAGGTACGCGACCTGTCGGTCGAGTACCTCCTGGAGCAGGGCACGGTCCTGGCGGTGGACGACATCAGCTTCGACCTCGCCGCCGGGGAGTTCATCGGCATCGTTGGCGAGTCCGGCTGCGGCAAGTCCACCCTGCTGTTCGCCATCGCCCAGCTACTGGTCCCGCCCGCCGAGATCACGGGTGGCAGCGTGGTCTTCAAGGGCCGCAACATGGTGGGCCTCACCGACAGGGAAATGACCGCGATCCGGTGGAAGGACTTCTCGGTGGTCATGCAGAGCGCCATGAACGCGCTCAACCCGGTCAAGTCGATCGGCGCCCAGTTCGCCGACGCCATGCGGGCGCACGGCGTCACCTCCAAGGCGGAGATCGCCGAGCGGTCCGCCGAGGTGCTCAAGATGGTCGGCATCGACCCGGTGCACCTGAAGAGCTACCCGCACCAGCTGTCCGGGGGCATGCGCCAGCGCTCCATGATCGCGATGGCGCTGCTGTTCACCCCCGACCTGGTGATCATGGACGAGCCGACCTCCGCGCTGGACGTGGTGGCGCAGCGGTCGCTGATGGTCCAGATCAAGGAACTGCAGGAGCAGCTTGGCTTCGCGGTCATCTTTGTTACTCACGACATGTCGCTGGTCAGCCATTTCTCCGACCGGGTCATGGTCATGTACGGCGGCGTGGTGGCTGAGTTCGGGGCAACCCGGCGGGTCTTCGACGAGCCGTTGCACCCCTACAGCATCGGCCTTATGGAGGCATTCCCGTCGATCCGGGGCCCGCGGGTGCCGTTGACCGGCATCCCCGGCAGCCCTCCGGACCTGTCCAGGATCCCGCCCGGCTGCCGGTTCGCCGCGCGGTGCCCCAAGGTGATGGCCCGCTGCGAGGTGGAGCCGCCCGGGCTGTACCGGGTGGACGGCACGCTCGTCCGGTGCTTCCTGCACGCGGAGGAGGGGGCCGGCGATGAGTGACCCGGCCGGGTACAACGGCCCGGAACTGGCCAGGGATGTCGTGTCCGGCAACGGCGCGAGCACCCCCGGCGGCGCACCGGGGGGTTCCGGGGGCGGCTTGCCGCCTCAGGACAGCACTGCGCCGCTGCTGCGGACCGAGGGGCTGGCCAGGCACTTCAAGATCGGCAGCACGATGTCGAAGCACACCCTGCATGCCGTCGATGACTTCACCCTGGCCATCGGCGAGCGGGAGATCGTCGCGCTGGCGGGCGAGAGCGGCAGCGGCAAGTCGACCGTCGCCCGGCTGCTCGCCAAGCTCTATGACCCCACCGCGGGTGAGATCTACTTCCAGGGCAAGCCGCTGTCGGCGCTGCGCGGCCGCCGGGCGGTGCTGCGCTACCGGGGCGACGTGCCGATGGTCTTCCAGGACCCATTCGCGTCGATCAACCCGGTGTTCCGGGTGTCCCACGGGGTCATGCGCTGCCTCAAGCTGCACCGGCCGGAACTGTCCGCCGCCCAGCGCCGCGAAGAGGCCGAGCAGGTGTTCACCGCGGTCGGCCTGACCCCGGCCGCCGAGGCGCTGCAGCGGTTCCCGCACGAGCTGAGCGGCGGCCAGCGGCAGCGCGTCGGCTTCGCCCAGGCCCTGGCGATGCGGCCGAAGCTGATCCTGGCCGACGAGCCGGTCTCGATGCTCGACGTCTCGATCCGCATCGGGCTGCTCAACGTGATGGCAGGCCTGCGCGACACCCAGGACGTGTCCATTCTCTACATCACCCACGACATCGCCAGCGCCCGCTACGTGGCCGACCGGCTGGTCATCATGTACGCCGGGCACATCGCCGAGACCGGGCCCACCGAAGAGGTGCTGAGCAGGCCCCGGCACCCCTACACCCAGTTGCTGCTGTCCGCGGTCCCGGATCCGCGCGCCCCGCTCGGAGTGGGGGCGGAGACCGACCGGGGCGAGCCGCCCAAGGTCATCGACCCCACACCCGGCTGCCGGTTCCGCTGGCGTTGCCCGCTGGCCATCGACGAGTGCCACCGTGTCACTCCGCCGCTGCGGGAACTGCTGCCCGCGCACAGCGCCGCGTGCCACGTCGCACGGGCGGACGCGGAGACCGAGGCGTTCCGGTGATCCGGTCATGGACTTGATCGTCTTCGGCACCGTCTACCTCGAGATGGTCTTCGGCGACCTGCCCGCGCTGCCCGGGCCGGGGCAGGAGATCTACACGGATCAGTTCGCCTTCTCGATCGGCGGCGCCGCGGTCACCGCGGCCACCGCGGCCAGCCGTCTCGGCGTGCGGGCCGGCATGTCCGCGCTGCTCGGCGACGACCTCGGTTCCCGGGTGGCCGAGCAGCACTGCCGCCGGGCCGGCGTGGACATGACCGCGTGCCGGTACGTGACCGGGCCGGTGACCGGTGTCAGTGTGGCGGTGAATTTCGACGGCGACCGCGCCTTCATCTCGCACCTGCCGCCGCGTCCGGCCGGCGAGCGCCGGAACACCCGCCGCTGGCTCGAAGTGCTCCGCGAGCACCGGCCCCGCTGGTGCTACGTGCACGCCGGGCCCGGCGTCGCGCCGTTCGCCCGGCAGGCCCGGTCGCTCGGCGTGCACGTCGCCCTGGCCGTGGCGCACAACGACATCGACGACGACGCCGCGGCCGTCGTCGACGGCGTCCGCGAGGCCGACATCTTCCTCGCCAACGAGCCGGAGCTGATCCAGCTCACCGAGGCCGCCTCGCTGGCGCAGGCGATGACGGCGGCGACCAGGTGGTGCCCCTGCGTGGTGGTGACCCGGGGCGCCGACGGCGCGGTGGTGGCCACGCCGGAGAACACCACGCACGTCACCGACGGCATCGAGCCGGTGCAGGTGCGGGACCGGACCGGTGCGGGCGATGCGTTCGCCGGGGCGCTGCTCGGCGCGCTGTGCCAGGGTGCGTCGATCACCGACGCCGCCGTGGCCGGCAACGCGGCCGGGCTCACGGACCGTGACCCTGCTCGGCGCGGTCGGCGAGGTCGAAGTGGCAGGGCTGAGCGGAGGGGTCCCGATCCGATGAAACTGGCGATCCTCGGCGGCGGCGGGGTCCGGATACCCCTGTTCGTCCGCGGTGTGCTGTCCCGCCCCGGCACCTCGTTCCGGGAGATATGCCTGTTCGAGCCGGACCAGGCCAGGCGGGAGACGATTGGCCGGCTGGCGGTGGAGGTGGCCGCCGCCCTGGGGCACCGCGGCGTGGTCCGGGTGACCCCCGACGCCGAGGAGGCGTTCACCGGGGCGGACTTCGTGTTCTCCGCGATCCGGGTGGGCGGGGACCGGGGCCGGCTCATCGACGAGGAGGTCGCCCTGCGGCGGGGCCTGGTCGGCCAGGAGACCACCGGCCCCGGGGGCTGCGCGATGGCACTGCGGACCATTCCCGTGGTGCTGTCCTACTGCGATGCGCTGGCCAGGTACGCGCCCGGCGCGGTCCTGATCAACTTCACCAACCCGGCCGGGCTGATCACCCAGGCCATCTCGCTGCACGCGGCGGTCCGCGCGGTCGGCGTCTGCGACACCCCGAGCGGGGCGCTGGACCGGCTGGCCGAGTTCCTGGACGCCGACCGGGACCAGGTTGCGTTCTCCTACGGCGGCCTGAACCACCTGGGCTGGATCTCCTCGTTCCGCGTGGCCGACCGCGAATGCATCGGCACGCTGCTTGAGCGCTACGAGGAACTGCAGCGGTTCGACCACCGATTCGCCGCGTTCGACCCCGACTTCGTGCGCAGGCTCGGCGCGATACCCACCGAGTACGACTACTACTACTACGAGCCGCAGCGGTACGTGCAGGCCGTCGCCCAGGCCGGTGCCAGCCGCGGCGCCGATGTGCTGCGGCTGAACTCCGGGCTGCTCGGCGACATCGCGAAGGCCTTCGAGGCGGGCGACGTCCATGACGCCTGGCACGCCTACTTCACCCAGATGGGCATCCGCCGGGCCAGTTATATGCGGACAGACATAGCAGGCGAGGCCATGCCGCTGCCAGCGCCCGCGGGCAGCCCGGCCGGTGCCGCCGGCCACGGCACCGCCGATCAGGACGTGGGTGACCTGGGCCCGGCCGGCGGCGGGGCGGACCGCCCCGGCGGCTACGAGGGGGTCGCGCTCGCCGTGATCGCGGCCCTGACCGGCCGCAGGCCGGCCTCGGTGATCGTCAACACCCGCAACGGCGCCAGCCTGTCCTTCCTCGACCCGGACGACGTCGTGGAGGTGCCGGCGCACATCGACGGCGGCGGCGTCGCCCCGCTGGCCGGCGGCATCCTGCCACGGTCGGCCCGGGGCCTGGTGACACAGGTCAAGGAGTACGAGCGTGAAGTTGTCAGCGCCGCGGTAACCGGCGATGCGGAGCGGGCGGCCCTCGCCCTGGCCCTGCACCCGCTGGTGCCCGGCGTCACCGTCGCGAGGGAGATGATGAGTGAGTACCGCGAACGGCACGGTCCCGACCTTGCTTACCTGCACTAGGCTTTCGCTCTCCACACACCGTGGGGTGACGGCGTGAAGCTCGCGGTCATCGGCGGCGGGTCCACGTACACGCCCGAGCTTGTGGACGGCATCGCCCGGCTGTCCGCCGATGTGGCCGTCGAGGAACTGGTCCTGGTCGACCCGGACGAGACCCGCCTTGCGGTGGTCGGCCCGTTCTCCGACCGGCTCATGCGGGCCCATGGTCACCCCGGCCGGCTGACCTGGACCACCAGCCTCGACGAGGGACTCGACGGCGCCGGCGCGGTGCTGATGCAACTGCGCATCGGCGGCCAGGCGGCGCGGCACCGTGACGAGACCTGGCCGCTGGAGTACGGCTGCATCGGCCAGGAGACCACCGGCGCCGGCGGGTTTGCAAAAGCTCTCCGTACCGTGCCGGTTGTGCTCGATATTGCTGAACGAGCGCGCCAGCGTGCCCTGGACTCCGCATGGATCATCGATTTCACCAACCCCGTCGGGATCGTCACCAGGGCACTGCTCGACGCCGGCCACCGGGCGATCGGGCTTTGCAACGTGGCGATCGGCTTCCAGCGGAACTTCGCCGCGCTGCTCGGCGTCGATCCCTCCCAGGTGATGCTCGACCACGTCGGCCTGAACCATCTGACCTGGGAACGGGCAGCCATGGTGGACGGCAGGGACGTGCTGCCCGACCTGATTGCCAAGCACGGCGAGGAGGTTGCGGACCACACCGGCCTGCCGGTGTCCGTATTGCATGACACCGGTGCGGTGCCGTCGTACTACCTGCACTATTTCTGGGCGCACGACGCCGCCGTGGAGCGGCAGCGGCACGAGCCGACCCGCGCGGAGGAGGTCATGCGGATCGAGCGGGAGCTGCTGGCCGCCTACGCCGACCCGGCGCTCACGCACAAGCCGGAGATGCTCAGCCAGCGCGGCGGGGCGTTCTACTCCGAGGCGGCGGTCGCGCTGCTCGCCTCGCTCACCATGGGCACCGGGGACGTCCAGGTGGTGAACCTGCGCAACGGGGGCACGCTGCCGTTCCTGGACGACGACGCGGTCATCGAGGTGCCCGCGGTGATCGGCGCGGGCGGGGCGGAGGCGGTGCCCATCGCCCCGCTGGACCCGGTCATGCGCGGCCTGGTGGCGCACGTGTCCGGCTACGAGGAACTCGCACATGACGCCGCGCTGCGCGGCGGCCGGGACCGGGTGGCGGCGGCGCTGCTCGCGCACCCACTGATCGGCCAGTACGAACTGGCCGGCAAGCTCGCCGACCGGCTGATCGCCGAGAACGCCGCCTACCTGCCGTGGGCCAACGGTGGCTCCTGACCTGCCCGCCGTGCTCGCCGTGGACGGCGGGAACAGCAAGACCGACGTGGCGCTGGTCGCCACGGACGGCTCGCTGCTCGGCACCGCCCGGGGAGCCGGGGCGACCGGCGCGGAAAAGGCGCAGGTGGCGGCCTGGCTGGCGGAACTCGCCGAACTCATCGGGCAGGTCCAGCGCCAGGCCGGCACGTCAGGGCAGCCGGTGGCCCGGCATATCAGCGCCTGCGTGGCCAACGCCGACCTGCCCGATGAGGTGGAGCGACTGGGCGCGGCGCTTGGTGCGCAGGGGTGGAGCCAGACCACAGATGCGCGCAACGACACGTTCGCCGTGCTGCGCGCCGGGCTGGACGGCACCGCCGCTCCGGGGGCACCGCACTGGGGGGTCGCCGTCACCTGCGGCGCGGGGATCAACTGCGTGGGCGTCCACCCCGACGGACGGACAACCGGGTACCTCGCACTCGGCGGCATCAGCGGCGACTGGGGCGGCGGGCACGGCCTGGGCGCGGCGGCGCTGTGGTGGGCGGTGCGGGCCGAGGACGGCCGGGGCCCGCAGACCGCGCTGCGCGGCGCGGTGGCCGGGCACTTCGGTGTGCCCACGGTCCGCGACGTCACGCTCGGCCTGCACCTGGGCACGATCGGCGAGTGGGGGCTGCTCGGGCTCGCCCCGGTACTGCTCGCCGTCGCGGGGCAGGGCGACGAGGTCGCGCGCGACCTGGTCCGGCGCCAGGCCGAGGAGATCTGCGTCATGGCGGTGGTCGCCATGCGGCGGCTGGGGCTGACCGCGGCGGCGACCCCGGTGGTGCTCGGCGGCGGGCTGATGACCGCACGGGACCCGCTGCTGCTCACCGAGATCACCGAACGGATCACGGCCGCCGCCCCCCAGGCGTCCGTGCGCGTCGTGGCCGTGCCGCCGGTGGCGGGCGCGGCCCTGCTGGGACTTGATCACGTCGGAGCCGGGGCGGATGCCGAGCGGCGGCTGCGGGCTGCCTACGACGGAAGGGCCGGGTCATGAAGCACGGGCACAGGTTCACGCTGGTAGCCGGGAGCGCGGTCGCGACGGTCAGCCTGCTGTGCGGGGCAGCCGCGGCTGGTCCGGCCGCGGTCGGCCTGCGGGCCGGCCGGACCGCCGGCGCCGCCGGGAGTAGCAGCGCCACGCCGGCCGAGGTCAGGGTCAACCAGGTCGGGTACGCCACCGGCAGCCCCAAGGTGGCGTTCGTGATGCTGCCAGGAAAGGTCGGCCAGGTCAGCTTCACCGTGTCCGGCAGGCCCGGCGTGGTGTTCCGCGGCCGGTCGAGCACGGACGCCGGAAGCTGGAACGCGGCTTACGGCGCGGTCTACCGGCTCGACTTCTCCGGGCTCAACCGCGCAGGGACCTACCGGATCACGGCCCGCGCGGGCCGGGCCACCGCGGTCTCGCCCGTCTTCGCGGTCGCGCCCGCGGCCACGCTGTACCACCGGCTGGTGCTCAACGGGGTGCGCTACTTCACCTCCGAGCGGGATGGCGCGGCCGTGCGATCCGCCGTGCTGGACCGGCAGCCCGCCAACCTCACCGACCGGTACGCACTGGTCTACGCCGACCCGCGGTACGACAGCAACGACAACCTCCTCGGCACCTTCCACCGGATCGGCGGCCCGGTGAACGTGTCCGGCGGCTGGTTCGACGCGGGCGGCGGGTACGAGAAGTTCGCCTACACCGCCAGTTACGCCGACGGGCTGCTGCTGCTCGCCGCGCGGGACTTTCCCGGCACCTACCCGACGCTGGCCAGCGAGGCCGGGTTCGGGCTGCGCTGGCTGGCGAAGCTGTGGCGCCCGGCCAGGAAGGTCCTCTACATCCAGGTCGGCATCGGCAACGGCAACGCGAGCAACACCATCCAGGGCGACTACAACTTCTGGTTCCTGCCGCAGGCCGAGGACCAGATGAACGTGCACCGCGGCGCGCAGCCGGGGCACAGCGCCTACTACGTGAAGTACCGGCCGGTCTTCGAGGCCGCGGCGCCGGGCGCGAAGATCAGCCCGGAGTTCGCCGGGCGGTTCGCCGCCGACTTCGCCCTCGGCGCCCAGTTGTCCGCCGCGGGCGCACGGCAGCACGCCGAGCACCTGCTCGGCCTGGCCCGCGGCATCTATGCGATGGCCCGGACCAGCCACGTCTCCTCGATCGTGACCACGTTCCCGCACGACTACTACCCGGGCACCGAGTGGAAGAGCGCCATGCTCTGGGGCGCGGACGAGATCGCGCTGGCCGACGAGGCCCTCGGCGCACCGGCCGGGCAGGTCCGGGCCGATCTGGCCGTGGCGGCTCGCTGGGCGCGGGCCTACATCGCGCAGGGCCACCCGGCCGGCGGTGACACGCTGAACCTCTACGACAACGGTGCGGTCGGCGAGGCCGAACTGCTCCAGGCCATGCAGCAGGCAGGCGGCACGCCGGTCGTCGCGCCGCACGTGCTGCTGGCCGACATGGCCGCGCAACTGCGGGTGGGGGAGGGCCAGACCAACGGCGACCCGTTCGGGCTTGGCACCGTGCTCGGGCAGGGCGACGCCACGCCGCACGCGTTCGGGCTGGCCATCACGAACGCGCTGTACCAGCACTACGGCGGGTCCGGCGCGTACCGGGCCTTCGCCCAGGAGCAGCTCAACTTCGCCCTCGGCGCGAACGGCTGGGGCAGTTCGTTCGTGGTCGGCGCGGGTGACACCTACCCGCACTGCATGCAGAGCGAGATCGCCAACCTGGCCGGGTCGCTCACCGGGCACGGCGCCATCCAGGCCGGCGCGACCTCGGACGGCCCGAGTAACATCGGCAACTTCGTCGGCCTGGGCACGGTCACCGGCATGCGGGCCTGCCACGCCGGCAACTTCAAGCCGTTCAACACCAAGACCACCGGCTACGAGGACAACGTGGTGAGCTGGCCGTCGGTCGAGCCCGCCGACGACTACACGGCCAACTCCACCCTGGCCTTCGCCCTGGCCGCCGCGAACGGCCGCTGACGCCCCCGGCGTGGCCGCCCCGCTGACCGGGCCGCCGCGAGCGGTTCCCTCTTCATGATCACGGGCGATCTTCCCGTGAAAATCGCGGGAAATGGTCCGTGATCATGGCCGGTGCGGGTACCGGGCGCCGTTGAAGTTGACCAGGATCGAGTACAGCGAACTGGTCGCGGTGATGAACAGCCGGTTGCGCTTGGCGCCGCCGAAGGTGAAGTTGGCCACGACCTCGGGCACGTGCAGCTTTCCGATCCGCGTGCCGTCCGGGTCGAAACAGTGCAGCCCGTCCGGCGCCGCGGCCCAGATGCGGCCAGCCTCGTCGAGGCGGATGCCGTCGAAGTTGCCGGTGTCGCAGGTCGCGAAGACCTCGCCGCCGGTCAGCGTGGCATCGCCGGCCACCCCGAAGACCCGCATGTGCTGCCGCCTGCTGTCGACGATGTAGAGCCTGCGCTCGTCCGCGGAGAACGCCAGCCCGTTGGGCCTGTCGAAGTCGCCGGCCACCACCTGCATGGCCCCGCTGGCCGGGTCGAGCCGGTACACGTGACAGGCGCCGATCTCACTGTCGGCACGGAAGCCCTCGTAGTCGCTGTCGATGCCGTAACTCGGGTCGGTGAACCACAGCGAGCCGTCCGCACGCTCGACGATGTCGTTGGGACTGTTCAGCCGCTTGCCGTCCCAGGTGTCGGCGAGCACGGTGACGCGGCCGTCATGCTCGGTCCTGGTGACACGGCGCGGGCCCTGCTCACAACTGACCAGCCGGCCCTGCCGGTCGACGGTGTGGCCGTTGGTGTAACCGGCCGGCTGGCGGAACACGCCCACCGCGCCGGTGGCCTCGTCCCAGCGCAGGATCCGGTCGTTCGGGATGTCACTGAACACCAGATAGCGCCCGGCGGGGAAGTAGGCAGGACCCTCGGTCCAGCGGCACCCGGTGTGCAGGCATTCCAGCCACCGGTCACCGCGGCAGGACCTGAACCGCTCGTCGAGCACCTCGAAATGCGCCTTGACCGGGTCCCGCATCGCATCCTCGCAGCCGTCGGTGAACCAAGCTCACCCATCATCGCGCCTAGGGGACCGGGGCCGGGACGGCGGTCAGCGGCACGTTCCACCCGGAGACGGTGATCACCGGGGTGGCGCCGTGCAGGCTGGCCGAGTCGTAGCTGACCGTCAGCGTCTGGGACTGGCCGGGGAACAGCGTGATGTCGTTGCCCTGCCAGATCGAGGACTGCAGTTCGCTGTCACCCGGCAGCACCTGGCCGCCCGCCGTGCCGCGCCGTACGTCGGCACGCAGCAGGAACGCGACCGCCGAGGCCGAGGTGTCGCTGATCGTGACCGTGGTGGCCAGGTCCGCGCCGTCCGGCCCGGCGCGCCGCACCGTGGCCGCGGTGGCCGAGACGCCGGTGCGGGGCAGTGTCTGCAGTGCCTTGAGCCGGGCGTACTGGCTGATGATGCCCTGCGGCAGGTCCAGCGACTTGGCGAAGTTGGTCACGTCCGGGTGGGTGGACAGCCAGTACACGTTGCGGTCCACCAGTGCCCCGTGCTGGCGCAGTTCCAGTTCCACGAAGTAGACCCGGGTCGGGGACCCGGTCGGCACCTTCGGGGTCAGCACGCCGGTGCGCACCTGCTGGCTGGCCAGCGTGATGCCGCTCGCGGCCTGGCTGTCCAGCACCTTTCCGGCCAGGCTGTACACCCTGGCCTGCACCGACAGGCCGGTCTGTGCCTGTCCGCCCAGGTTGTCCACCGTGACGGCGCCGGTGTCCAGGGCGTACAGGACGTGCAGCGGCCGGTTCGCCTCCTGCGTCCCGAAATAGCTGCCCGCCTGGTCGCCGTCGCTGCCGTACAGGTTCCACAGCAGGCTCGGGAACCCCTTGTTCATCTGCCAGTAGATCGTCCCGGTGGACGGCAGCGGCCCGTGGTGGGCGTGGTCGATGAACGCCTCGAACTGCGCCCTGGTGTTCTCGTAGTCCTGCGCCTGCGCCTCCTCGGCGTACTGGCTCAGGCCGGACCAGGCGCCGTACCTGGCGCGCAGTGCGGTGTCGAAGTGGCACAGCGTGCCGAAGGTGTACCCGCTGCCGCAGCGGGGTTCGTAGTTGGCGTGGTACTGGTTGGCGAGCCGGTTCCGCCACAGCGCGGACAGGTCCCCGGCCGACATGAACCGGTTCAGCGAGTCGAGGGTGGGGATGGTGTCCCCGGCGCTCTCCTCGCTGTCGTAGCCCCACGCGCCGCCCGCGTTGGTCTGGGTCGAGTCGTGCTTGTCGAACTGCCCGCTGTACCAGTAGTTGGGCGGTACCCAGTCGTAGGGCCCTTCCTTCTCCCCGGCTTGGCCGAGCTTCGGGCTGGTCTTGTACTCGGCCGAGGAGATCAGCGGGTCCTGGAAATCGGCCTGGTGGAAGGCGGCCAGCGACACGGCCTCCTGCTTGCGGGTCGGCTGGTTGTCGCTCCACTGGAAGCTGTCCACGCTGGGGTGGTTGCGCAGTTCCTGCCCGATGGTCAGCGCGGACAGCCCCATGATTTTGAAGTCGGCGGGGCTGTTCAGCCTGTTGACGACGAACTGCCACGCGTCGCAGCACTGGTACCCGGCGTTCACCAGGATCCCGGCCTGGTCCATCTGCTCGAAGAAGCCGGGCGGCATGATGTGCCCCTCCAGCCGAATCGTGTTCACGCCCATGTTCTTCATCAGCGCGATCTGATGGGCGATGTCCGCGGCGGAGTAGTGCAGGAAGATGTCCGGGGAGAAACCGCCGCCCCGGATCACGATCGGCACGCCGTTGATCTTGAACGCCCGGGCGCCGGCGGGTTCGGCCGGCGAGTGCCCGGTCAGGTAGGACGTGACGGTCCGGATGCCGAACGTCTCGCTGGTGGAGTTCAGCGTCTTGCCGTGCTGCGAGACCGACGTGGCGAGGCGGTACAGCGGCTGGCCGCCGAGCTGGTAAGGCCACCAGACCTGCGGGTGTTTTATGGTCAGCCCCGAGAACACGACCGTCTTCGTGGCGTTCGCAGGCACGGTTACGGTCTGGTCGGCCCCGATCCCCTGGTCGCCGCTCGGCGCGGTGATGACCACGCTGACGTCCCCGGTCTGCGGCGAGCCGGTGTGGTTGGTGATGTCGGTCTTCACGGTCAGCGTGGACCGGCTGAAGTCCGCCGCGTTGGCCTCAAGCACGTGCGCGTTCCCGTCGGACAGCGCGCCGTCCACCGCGAGCTGGACCGGGAACTGGATACCGGTGTTGTTGTCCGGCGGAATCTGGTTCCAGTCCACGTCGTCCACGGTGAACATGGTCTCCGGGTTGTTCGGGTTGACCTCGATCGCCACCGCGTTCGCGCCCGGCCGGACCAGCCCGGCGATATCGAAGGCGAACCTGGTGTACGCGCCGGTGACGGTGGCCGAGGTGGCCACCTCGTGGCCGTTGACCCAGACGTTCGCCTTGCCGATGACCCCGTTGACGATCAGCGTGGCATGCTGGCCCGTCCCCACCTGCGGGGTGAACTCGGTTCGCCACCACCAGGGCACCCGGAACAGCGGCACCGTGTCCGCGCCGATCTGGTTCTCGTACCCGTAGCACTTGCGCATGTTGTCGGAGAAGAACACGCTGTGCGGGCTGTCGCTGCTCTCGTTGACCGGCTGCAGGCCGTGGTCATCCGGGCAGCGGCCGTTCTGCAGCAGCGCCTCGACCTCGGTGCCCGGCGCTCCCGCGGAGTCGTTGGCCACCCGCAGCCAGGAACGTGCGTCGAACGACGGCGTGGAGATCTGCGCTCCCGGTGCGGTGGTGGCGGCGCTGCTCGCCACCTGCCAGCCGTCCGCGCCCAGGTCGGTGACGTCGCTGGCGCCGGTGCCGGCCGGCCCGGGCAAAGGTTTTGCCGCTGCGCTACGAACGACCGAAGTAACCGTGGCCGCCTGAGTGGCCGGCCCTCCCGGGGCCAGCCAAACCACAGACACGGCTGCGCAGGCGATCGAGGCGCACAGTGCCAATGGAGTCCGGGGGAATCGGTTCACGGCTGGCAACTCCTGACTGCGGCCGTCCGCCGCGTCGCGGTGCCCCCCGTTACAGGTACAGCCCCATTCCTGAACTATTAGTTCGTATACTTTCCAAACTAACTCTGTCAAGGCCTGTAACCCGTTCTTGACAGGCTTCGCCGTACGTGGACAGATCGCGCACCGGCCACATACCCGGCGGGCCCTGGCTGGGCCGCTAGGACGCCGGGATGAGGACGATGACGGCCGGAATCGTGGGCTGGATCGATCCGCCGGCCTGCTGGACGCTCACGCCGAGGGTGTCGCCCGCGAGAACGCCTGATATGAGCACCGGCCCGGTGTGGCCGTTGTGCGGGGCGGCCAGCAGGCCCTCCGACCGTATCTTGTTGGGCGCATGGCCGATCAGCCAGAGCTGGTAGACCTTGCCCGCCTTGAGCGGCGGCAGCCCGGACGTCGTCACCACGAGCTGGCGCTTGACTGCCGACTTCACCACGGTCACCCGGCCACCCACCTTGGTCGCCTTGGTGACCAAGGTGGCATCCGAGGCAGTACGTACCGCGTTGATCGCCGCGAGCTGGGTCTGGGCCGCGATGAGATGACGCTTGGCCTGGCTGAGCTGCTGCTGCGTCTGGCTGAGCTGGTTGTTCGTGTTGACCAGCACGACCGCGAGGGTGACGGCGGCGGCCAGGCCGAGCGCGGCCCCGGCCATGGCCAGCCGCGGCAGCAGGGTGAGCCGCGGCGCCGGCCGCGCATGCCGGGCACGGTCGTCGACCGCGGGTACCTGACGGGTCCGCTCGACATCGGCCATGACCGCGGCACGCAGGGCCGGCGGGGGCTGCTGTGCCACCGCCATGGCGAGCCGGGTCGCGGTCTCCCGGAAGCCACGCACCTCACTGGTGCAGCTGTCGCACCTGTTCAGGTGGCGTTCGAAGCGGGTCACCTCGGCGGCGGTGTCCAGGGCGTCCAGGGCGTAGACGCCGGTGAGCGTATGCAGGTCGCTGCGGAAAGGCGCCATGCCTAGCTCACCCCCAGACAGTCGCGCATCCGGATGAGCCCGTCCCTGATCCTGGTCTTGATGGTGCTCAGTGCGGTGCCGAGCCGTTCACCGACCTGCCGGTAGCTGTAACCGCCGTAGTAGGCGAGGGCTATCGACTCGCGCTGGGCCTCGGTCAGCCCCTCCAGGCACTCCCGCACCCGCTCGGCGTCCAGGGTGGCCTCCACGATGGCCGCCACATCGTCATGCGGCACGGGCACCTCGGCCGTCCGCTGCTCGCGTGCCGTGGCCGCGGCGGCCGAGCGCACCCGGTCCACGGCTCGCCGGTGGGCGATGGTCAGCACCCATGTGGCGGCGGTGCCTTTGGCCGGGTCGAAGCGCGCCGCCGTCCGCCACACCTCGAGCAGGACCTCCTGGCTGACCTCCTCGGACTGGGCCGGGTCCCGGAGCACCCGCAGGATGAGGCCATAGACGGGTCCGGCGAGATTGTCGTAGACAGCCTCGAATGCCGCCTGGTCTCCGCGCGCTACCCGCGCGAGGAGACCGTCCAGGTACTGGTCGCCGTCCTCCCGGCGGGGGAGTTCCGGCTCGGATGCACGCATCGCGCGTGGCCTCATGCCTTCCATTCGGCGCCCCGGCAAGAACGGATGGCCCGTCCAGCCGCCGGGCTTACACCGACACCTTTCCGGCCTTAAGGGAGCCGGTAGGGGGCAATAGGTAACGGTTCGGTAACGACCGGGTCCTGGTGGCATCCGGATGACCGCCCAGCCCGAAGAAGCGACGAGGCCGGGCACTTCGAAGCCTGGCACAGCACGGCGTCGGCTGCCTTCGCACAACCAAGGAGGGGAGTTGTGCGGAGGCTGCCGCGCCTGGAGGGGAACTGTCTCATGTCGTCACAAATCCACCCGGATCAGTCCGCAGACGGCTCGGCAGAAGGCGCCAAGCACCCAGGGCCATCCCGGCGATCCGTCCTCTACGGCGCGGCGGGCCTCGCCGGGGCGGGCCTGGCCGCCACCGCGATCGGCACCCTCGCCGCTCCCGCGGCCGCTGCGTCCGTGGCCGCTGCACCGCGGGCGCACACCGGCCGGGCGGCGGGGGTGCCCAGCCCGGCAGAGCCGGTCATCGTGCATGTCCGTGACCTGAGGTCCGGCGAAATGGACGTGTTCGCCGGGGAGTCCAAGACCCAGCTCCGCGACCCTGGTCTGGCGGCCAGGCTTGCGCACGCCATCCGCTGACCGCCGCAGGCACTGACCTAGGACCAGCGCACCGCCGACCTGAGACTCGCCCCATCCCCAGCACACCCAAGAACAGGCCGCCCGCCGCTTCCTGGCGGACGCCCCGGCCGGTGCTGCCCGGATATGGCGCGTTCCCAGCCGGCCTTGCGGTCCGGCCAGTCCGCTGCCCGCCAAACCGCACTGCCGCGCCGAACGCCGGACCCGGCCAGGCGCCCGTCAACAAGCCTGTGAGGTAACTGATGTCTTCTCATCGCGAGGCTCCCGAAATTTCCATGGATCCGGTCGCCGACAGCACCGACCTCTATGCGTTCGTGAGCCCCGACCGGCCCAGCACCGTCACCCTGATCGCCAACTACATCCCGCTTCAGGCACCTGCGGGCGGACCGAACTTCTACCAGTTCGGCGACGACGTCCGCTACGAGATCCACATCGACAACGACGGTGACGGCCAGGCCGACGTCACCTACCGGTTCACCTTCACCAGCCGGCTGCGGGACCCGGAGACTTTCCTCTACAACACCGGGCCGATCAAGGCGCTGAACAGCCCGAACTGGAACTCCCGCCAGTTCTACTCGGTCCGGAAGATCATGGACAACGGCGGCACCGGCACCGAGCTGGGCAAGAACCTGGCCTGCCCGCCGTGCAACATCGGCCCGCTGTCCACCCCGAACTACGCCAGCCTCGCCGGCTCGGCAGTGCACGACCTCGGCCGGGGCATCAAGGTCTTCGCCGGCCAGCGGGCGGAGGGCTTCTACGTGGACCTCGGCGCGATCTTCGACCTCGGCGACCTGCGCCCGTTCGAGAACCTGCACAACCAGTACGGGATGAACGTGTTCTCCGGCCCGGCCCCGGGCGTGAACGCGACCAACAAGTTCAATGTCCACTCGATCGCCATTCAGGTGCCCATCAGGGAACTGGTGCAGAGCGGCGCCAGCGGCGAGTCCGACCCCAAGTCCGTGATCGGGGTGTGGACCACCGCGAGCCGCCAGTCCGCGAGCGCGTTCGACGAGCAGACCGGCAGGACCGTCAGCAGCGGCCCGTTCCGCCAGGTCTCCCGGCTGGGCAACCCGCTGATCAACGAGGTCATCATCGCGCTGGGCGACAAGGACCGGTGGAACGCCCTGCCGCCCGCGGGTGACAAGCAGTTCGCCCACTACTACGCCAACCCGGGCCTGGCCGCCGCGCTGCCTTCGCTCTACCCCGGGGTGTTCCCCAACCTCGCCGCGCTGGTCGCGTCCGGCAAGGCGCGGGCCGACCTGGAAGCGATCCTGCTCACCGGGATCCCCAGCGGGATCATCCCGAACTTCCAG
The DNA here is from genome assembly GCA_963707905.1 of uncultured Actinomycetes bacterium. Classification (GTDB taxonomy): domain Bacteria; phylum Actinomycetota; class Actinomycetes; order Streptosporangiales; family Streptosporangiaceae; genus DASXKD01. The sequence continues at coordinate 84,794 of CAVPSA010000056.1, forward strand.
AACAACACCGGCTCGGTCCTGTCCGACATGCTCCGGCTGAACACGGCGATCCCGCCATCGAGCAGCCCGAACATCCTCGGGGTGATCGGCGGGGACCTCGCCGGGTTCCCCAACGGCCGCCGGGTTTTCGACGACGTCGTCACGGTCGAACTGCGGGCCGTCGCGGGCCTGACCTACGCCCTGGTGGACAGCAGCTTCACCCCGGACGGCGCCGCGAGCGAGGTCACCGACGGGCTCACCCCGTCCAGCGTGTCGAACCCCTACCTGAACACGTTCCCCTTCCTCGGGGTGCCCTACAGCGGGTTCGACGTCCCGTCCTCCTGATCGCCTCTCCCGGCGGGCAGGCGCTGGTCCCGGGTTCCTCCAGCCCGGGACCAGCGCCTCACCCGCACCGAGAGAGCCCGGCCGGCCCGGCCACCTGGAAGGGAAGCCCATGAGCGAGCACAGGTACGGCCCCACCAGCGCGGGCACGGTACTGCTCGACCTCGGCGCCGACACTGGCGCGCTGGTCTTGTACACACCGGCGGACCTGCTCGGCGCCGAGATCGAGATCAGCCCCGACAGCCCGGGCGCGCCGCGGACGCACGCCGCCGTCCGGGCCCGGCCGGTTCCCGGCGGCACCAGGTACGCGGTCGTGTACGAAGGGCTGGCCGCGGGTTGCTACACCATCTGGCGGGACCACGACACCCCCGGTGGCCGGGTCACCGTCACCGGCGGCCGGGTCACCAGCCACCACTGGTGACCGGTCACCCCTTCAGCGCCTGACCGGTCAGCCCTTCAGCGCGCCGGAGACCAGTCCCCGCACGTAGAAGCGCTGCAGCGAGACGTAGACCACGACGCAGGGGATCATCGCGATCACCGCGCCCGCGAGCAGCAGCCCGTAATTGACCGCCCCGTAGGTGCCCGTCTCCGCGTTGCTGAGCGCGACCGGCAGCGTGAACAGGCTGTCGTTGGTGAGGAAGGTCAGCGCCCCGAGGAACTCGGTCCACGAGAACAGGAACGCATACAGCGCCGTGGTGGCGATCCCCGGCATGACCAGCGGCCGGAACACCGAGATCAGCGACTTGGTCACCGACGCCCCGTCCACCCGCGCCGCGTCCGCCAGTTCCTGTGGTACCTGCAGGAAGCTGTTGCGCATCACGAATGCGCCGAGCGGCAGGATGAACGTGGTGTTGAACAGGGCCAGCCCGATCAGGCTGTTCAGCAGGTGCAGGAAGTGCAGCTCCAGGAACAGCGGGGTGAGCACGGCCTGGAACGGGATCATGAAGGCGACCAGCACCACCCCGAAGGCGAGCCCGGATCCGCGGAACGGGAACATCGCGAACCCGTAGCCGGCCAGGGTCGCCACCACCGCGGTGATCACCGCGCTCAGCACACCGACGATCAGGCTGTTGATCACGTTGCGGAGGATGTCGTCCTGCCCGGACAGCAGCGTTGTGTAGTTCGCCCAGGTCAGGTGAGTGAAACCGGCGGCCGACGGCGTGTTGGTCACCGCCGACTCGGGCTGGAACGAGCGCAAGACCTCCCACAGCAGCGGAATGACGAAGATCGCACTGATCGCCACGCCGCCCGCGATGTACCAGGCCAGGCTCTGTCTTCCCCGCCCCCGCGCTCCGCGCCCGCCCCCGCTCTGTCTTCCCCGCCCCCGCGCTCTGTTCTTCCCGCCCCCGCGCTTCGTGCCCGCCCCCGCGCTGCGCCCGCCCCCGCGCTGGCGGCGCTGGTGCGCCGTGGTGCGCACTGCTGCGGCCATCAGTCGGCGTCTCCTTGCAGGAAGCGGAACTGGACGAAGGTGATCAGCCCGACCACGATGACGAGCACCACGGACATCGCGCTGGCCAGGCCCACGTTCATGTCCGCGAAGGCGGTGTCGTAGATCGCCATCACCACCGACACGGTGCTGGTGCCGGGGCCACCGTCGGTCATGATGAAGAACTGGTTGAAGGCCAGGAACGAGTAGACCACCGAGACGATCAGGCTGAGCGCGATCGAGCGGCGCAGCAGCGGGACCGTGAGGTTCCACTCCGCGCTCCACCAGGAGGCCCCGTCCACCCGGGCCGACTCGTAGATCTCCTGCGGGATGGCCTGCATCCCGGCCATCAGCAGCATCATGGTGAACCCTGAGGCGAGCCAGATCACCAGGATGCTGATCGCGGTCAGGGCCAGCCCGGTGTGCACCAGCCAGGCGGTGGTGATCTTGACGATGCCGAACTTGGCCAGGACGAAGTTCACCGATCCTGACTGTGGCTGGAGTTCGACCACCGCCATGAAGCTCAGGGTCACCAGGCCGACGATGTACGGCATGAAGATCATCGTGCGGAACACGGTCGATCCGGGCCGGTTCGCCCGGACGAACACCGCAAGCGCGTACCCGACCACGAAGATCGGGACCGTCACGATCGCGGTGTACTTCAGCGTGAACAGGATCGACTGGAGGTACACCGAGTTGTGCACCAGCGCCGTGTAGTTGGCCAGCCCGATGAAGTGGTACGGCCCGATCAGCGGCCAGTTCGTCAGCGAGATGTAGATGCCGAAGCCGAGCGGGAACAGGGCGAACACGGCTACGAAGGCAAGCGCAGGGCTGACGAGCAGCAGGCCGGTCCGGGTGGTCCGCCGGGATGCGGCACGCGGGCCGGGGTCCCGCTGGGCGGCACGGCCCCGCCGGCGGAGCATGCGCTCCGCCGGCGGGGCCGTCACGTCACTGCGCATGGGCTCAGCCCTTCACGCTGTCCAGCGTGCTCTGGATGCCGGACTGCCCCTCGGACATGCCAGCGGGGACGTTGCCGTTGTACACCGCGTCCTCGAACATCTTGAACCACGGGGACCCGGGCTCGTTGAAAACCGCGTCGTAGGCCAGGGTGTACTCCACCGAGCCCTTGGCCAGCGCCTTCAGCGCCACCGCGTCGTAGGGGTTGGTGGTGGCGAACGAGGGGGTCAGCACGTCGCTGCGGATCGGCGTCATGCCCTCGGACGGGTATTTGTTCTGCTGCGCCGGCTCCAGCGCCCACTTGATGAACTCCCACGCACCGGAGGCGTTGGGTGCCCCGGCCGGGATCGACGAAGTCGTCGCCGCCGTCGAAGGTGCTGTAGCTGTTGCCGGTCACGCCGGGCAGCGGCGCATCGGCGAACTCGGCGTGCTGGGCGGGCGTGGTGAAGGCCGCGGCGAACCCGTAGTCGCCGGGCAGGATGCCCACCTTGCCGGCCTCGAAGTCCTTGCCCCAGGTGAGGCCGTTCTGGGTCTGGTCGGCCACGGGCGTCTCATGCTTGGCCCACATGATGTGGTAGTCCGCGAGCATCGTCTGCAAAGGTGCGTCGTTGGCCACGTTGGCGGTCTGGGTGCCGAGCGGGCCCTTGATCAGGTGCTGGCCCACCGCCCACAGCGAGGGCAGCATGGTGAAGCCGAGGCAGCCCTGGCAGTTGCCGGCGAACGAGAAGCCGTAGATGCCGTGCCCGAGAGCGCTGATCTTCGCGGAATCGGCCACGATCTGCGCGTAGTTGGCCGGCGGCGCGTCCGGGTTGAGCCCGGCCTCCTTGAACAGCTTCTTGTTGTACCAGAGCACCGACAGGTCGGCCAGGTAGGGCAGTCCGTAGTAGTGCCCGTTGATGGTGGCGAGTTGCAGGTGACCCGGGCTGAGCGAGGCCTTGTACGGCAGCGCGTTGACGTACGGGGTCAGGTCCATCAGCGCGTGCTCGTGGCTGAAGGTAGGCACGTCAATGTCGTTCAGCCCGACGACGTCGGGCACCGACCCGGCCCGGATAGCGGTCGCAAGCTGGCTGGTGTCATCGTTGGGCGGCGTCAGGTGCAGCACCACCTTCAGGTTCTTATGGGACGCGTTGAAGGCCGCCACCAGCGCCTTCGCCGGGCCGTCGGTGGCCTGGCGGGCCCAGAAGTGGACCGTCCCCGTCGCGTTGACACCGAACGTCTTCGCCGACGTCGAGGAGGAACTGGAACCCCCGCACGCTGCGGAAACCAGGGCGGCGGCGGTGATCACGCAAAATGTTAGCGTTCTCTTTTTAAAAGACCCTCGCATCTTTGCTACCTCCACTGTGAGGGGTTGCGCGCGGCCCGGCCGCGCGGGCTAGTCGGTCTGCTCAGCGGGCTGGGCTGAGCTTGGGGGCTGGCTGGCGGTGTCCGCCAGCGGCATCCAGACGCGCATGGGGGCGCCGTCTCGGTTGTCCCACTGGAAGTAGGGGATGGCGGTGACGGTGATCGGGGCGCCGGCCGGCTGCCCGCCGTGCTCGCTGTGGTAAGGCAGCCCCGGCCCGGTCACCGGCGGCAGGGCTGCCGCACGGGCCTCGATCAGGACCGTGGCTCCCACGCCGGGGACCGTGGCTTCCCGGTCGCGCAGTTCGCCCGGGTGCAGGGCGAGGTCCTCGAGGTCCAGCCCGGCGGGCTGGTCGGCCTGCTCGGCGCAGTACACCAGCGGCCCACGCTCGATGGCCACGGTCCCGCGCAGCGCGTCGATGCGCCTGCTCGGACAGGTCAGCCGGGGTACGGCGGTGAAGTCGCAGGTGATCACATCACCGGGCTGCCACCGACGCCGGATGACCAGGTAGCCGTGCTGGACGGTGGCCGCCACGGGGGCATCGTTCAGCAAGAATTTCGGGTTGGAACTCCAGCTGGGAACCCTGATCGCCAAGCCGCAACCGGCGAGTGGCGCGCTGGTCACCCGCAGGGTGACCGTGCCGGACCAGGGGTAGTCGGTGACCATGTCCAAGGCGAGGATGCCTCCAGCTAGGCTGGTGCTGACCTGCGCCCCGGTGAAGTGGTGCAGGTGCAGGATATCTCCGGTCACCGCCGCGAGATAGTGCTCCAATGACGCGAAGGTCCGCATGATGTTCGGCGGGCAGCAGGCGCAGGAGTACCAGCGCCGCCGCCGGGCCGGCTCGTCGCCCTCGAAGTGATCCGCACGCCGCTGCAGCGGGTTGACGTAGAAGAACCGGTCACCCTCGGTGGACGTGGCAGCGGCGAAACCGTTGTAGAGCACGCGCTCCATGAGGTCGGCGTACTTGGCATCCCCGGTGGCCAGCAGCAGCCGCCAGCTCCACTGGAAGCTGGCGATCGACGCGCAGGTCTCGTTGTAGGCGCGGTCGGGGGGCAACTCGAACCGGTCACCGAAGCTCTCGCCGGAGTGCCGGGAGCCGACGCTGCCGGTCAGGCAGGTCTTCGCGGAGACCATGTCCTCCCAGCGCACCGCGGATCCCGCGAGGAGTTCGGTGTCACCGGTCTCGGTCGCGAGGTCCACGACCCCGGCCTCCAGGTACAGCGCGCGCACGGCATGCCCGGACAGTTGGTTCGCCTCGCGCACGGGCAGATGATCCTGCAGGTACCGGCTGCCGAAGCCGGAGTCGCCGATCAGGCCGTGACCGCGCTGCTCGACGAACTGGCTGGCCAGCTGCAGGTACGGGTCGTCGCCGGTCTCCCGGTAGAGCTCGACCAGGGCCGTCTCCACGACCGGGTGGCCGTCGAGCCCGTTGTGGGTGCCGAGGAACTCCTTGACCAGGTGGTCGGCGAACCGCCTGGCCACGGCGAACAGGGCCGGGCCGCCGGGGTCCTGGAGGCTGCGCTGTGCCGCCACCGCCGCCTGGATGAGATGCCCCGCGCAGTACAGCTCATGGCTGTAGGCAAGGTTCGCGTAGCGGGGCCGCCCGGTGACCTGGACATAGGAGTTCAGGTAGCCGTCGGGCTGCTGCGCGGCCTCCAGCAGGGCGATCGCCTGCGCGGCGAAGCTGACCAGCGGTTCCGACGGGGCCCGGGACACCTCCCAGGCGATAGCCTCCAGCGTCTTGTACAGGTCGGAATCCATGAACTGCGGGCCCCGGTACTCACCCTGGCCATGGCTGATGGCCAGGCGCAGGTTGGCGAGGTTGCCGGCCGTGTCGAGCTGCCGCAGTGCCAGTGGCAGGCTGGCCGAGCGGTTCCGCTCCTGCCACTGGTGCAGCAGCCCGCTGGTGATCGTGACGCTGTCTCGGCCGAGGGGGCGGAGCACCACCGAGGCGGATGGCGAGGGGATGGCCGGCCCGAAGCCCTGCTGGGCCGGGGCGCTCTCGTCGCTCAAAGCTGGTCCCTGCTCGCCAGTCTCATCCGGCTGGCTCCCTTCACATGCACTCTGTGCATATCGCGTCTCATTAACCTCATATGTCCCACGGGTTGGCATGAACAGCCGGTCCTGGGCGGTGGTGTGCACCCGGCGAGGTGTCCGCCGGATCGCCGTGCCGTGCGCCGGGACGGGCCGGGGCCGTGCCGTGCGGATACTGCCTTACCGGTGATGCTGTGGATCGGTACCCTGCCAGCAGTCCCTGGCCGGCGATCCCGGGCAGGCGGCGCCTGGCGAGCGCCGCGGGCGGGGTGCCACGGGGGCTCTGACGCGGGACCAAACTTGCTAAGGAATAGGTTTTCCCTCGTAAGGTACGATGCTCGGGACACGGCGTCAAGACCGGTCATAGCCCATCTTTCGGCGCGTCAGCCCGGCGCACGGCGAGGGAGCGATGGAGCAAAGGTTTGTCACCGCAGGACACTAGCCCGCGGCGGGTCACCATCCGCGACGTTGCCGCCATGGCGGGCGTCTCGATCGGAACCGCTTCCAAGGCACTGAACGGCCAGGGCAAACTCCGTGCCGAGACCAGGGACCGGGTCGCCGCGGCAGCTCGCGAACTCGGCTTCGCGCCCAACATGCTTGCCCGGGGACTGCTGGCCGGACGTACCTACACCGTCGGCGTGATCACCACGGACAGCTTCGGGCGGTTCAGCATCCCGGTCATGCTGGGGGCAGAGGACGCTCTGGGCGTCGGCCAGATCTCCGTGTTCATGTGCGACACGCGGGACGAGCCGGACCGGGAGCGCCGCTACCTCGACATGCTGCTCAGCCGCCAGGTGGACGGGCTGATCGTGGCCGGCCGCCGGATCGAGCCCCGGCCCAGCATCGGCGCAGGGCTCGGCGTGCCGGTGGTCTACGCGATGACGCAGTCACTGGACAGTGACGAGCCCGCGATCCTGCCCGACGACATCGGCGGCGGGCGGGTGGCCGCGGAGCACCTGCTGGCCATGGGCCGCCGCCGGTTCGGGCACATCACCGGCCCGGAACGGTTCCTGTGTGCCCGCAAGCGCGCCCGCGGCTTCTGCGACACGGTCGCCGCGGCCGGGGCGGACTTTGGCCCCGCCGACGTGCTCTACGGCGAGTGGAGCGAGGCATGGGGGCGCCAGGCCGCCGACCTGCTGCTGCGTTCGTCGGCCGGGGTGGACGCGATCTTCTGCGGCAGCGACCAGATCGCGCGCGGGGTGTCTGACACGTTGCGCCTGGCCGGTTGCCGGGTGCCGGGTGACATCGCCGTGGTCGGCTACGACAACTGGAACCCCATGGTGCTCGGTGTGGACCCGCCGCTCACCAGCGTGGACATGTGCCTGGAGAATGTCGGGCGGGCCGCGGCGGAGCACCTGCTTTCCGCGCTGAACGGGGAGCCGACCCACGGTGTGCACACCGTGCCCTGCGAACTCGTAGTGCGCGGCTCCACCATGGCGGAACCCGCCGTCCGGGGTTAGGGCATGTCCCGTGCCGGCGTGGCGCGGGTGGTCAGCGGGGCAGGCCGAAGTCGATGCTGGTCAGCGCCTGCCGGTCGGCCTCTGCCACCGCCCGGTTGACGCTGTCCCACAGCAGTGAGCCCTCCTCGGGCAGGTACAGCGAGCGCCGGTGCCGCGCGCGGCTGACCCCCTGGCAGACGTGCTGCCAGATCAGCGGGTTACGCACCAGGACCCGGACGTCGACCTCGGCCTGGTTGCCATGCTCGTCGGCGAGCACGAGGCTGTCGGCCACCCGGGGATTGGCCGACAGGCCAGCCAGCCGCCCGGTGTCCACCCGCTGCCAGCGGCCCAGCCGGGACACCGCCAGCCAGTCGCCGCGGAGCAGCACGCGCGGTGGCCGCGCGGTCAGGTCGGCGGCCAGACCCACTGCCAGGGCCAGTACCGATCCCACGGCGATCAGCGCCGGCACCGGCCGCAAGCCGAACCGGGTCGCCGCGAACAGGAGCAGGGCAACCCCGGTTACTGCGGCGGCGCCGAAAAGGTGTGCCTGCCGGCAGGCCCGCTGCCGGTCCCTGTCGGTGATCGAGCGGGATGGCAGGAGCGTGGTCATGGCCGGATCACTTCCTCTACGGCGCGACCGGAAACCTGGTGTTCCCTGTCGCGGGCGGCCAGTTCGACGGGGCAGGCCGGTTCCGGGCAGCTGGCGAGGTCGCACAGCCGGCAGATCTGGTCGGCATGAGCCCGGTCCGGGGTTATCCGCGTGAGCACTTTCTCCAGGGCGCTGGTGAGCGACTTCCGCTCGCCCGGGGTGAGCCCGTCGAGAGCGTCACGGAGCGCCTGTTCCCGGACGGCGAGCACCCGGGCGGCTGCCTCGGCGCCCTTGGGGGTGAGGACCACCGCGACCGAACGCTGGTCGCGCCCTGGCCGGCGTTCGGCGTAGCCCTCCGCGGCAAGCTGATCGACCACGCGGACGGTGGCGGACTGGCTGCGGCCAAGCGGCACGCGCAACTGCTCAATGCTCAGGCCAGGCTCCTGCGCCAGCGTCGCCAGCGCCGCGCCCATGACCCCGGCATGGCCGGCGGTCGTCGCCACGGTCGAGGCGATGGCGTCGGACAGGCCCACGGCCAGCGCTCCGAGCAGGTTCTCCAGTCTGTGGCTCACTCTTCAATAATGCATCACGCATGCATCTATCGCCAATCTTTTTCCCACCCTCCCGGCCGCACGTCTCCGGGCCACACGCCTCCAGCCGGCACGCCCGCCAGACCGCAGCCTCGCAGTTGATGATCATGGGGATGTGGCCCATCCGCCGGCACCGCAACCTTGATCACGGTCACTTCTGGGCGGATAGCCGCCCCGAAAGTGCCCGTGATCAAGGCAGGGTGACCGGTGGCGGTCAGGGGTTCTGGTCGTAGGCCACCCGCACCAGGTGCAGCAGTTCGTCGTCCACGTCGGTCACGCTGCGCAGGGCGACCTTGTGGGTGGCCTGCCCCGGCGCGCTGGCCGGTTGCAGGCGGCCATTCGCCGGTGGGTCGGTGAACCGCAGCCCGAGGTCCACCCGGTCCCGCGCGGCCGCCGCGATCGCCGCGAACTGCCGGCCGCGGACGAACGGCGTGTAGCCGCCGCGGCCCTCCACCCGGACGTCCTCGCCGAGCCCCATGATGGCGCTGGCGAGGGTGTCGTAGATCGGGCGCAGGGCTGCCTTGGCACCGCGGTACTGGCCGTCGATGTACTCCCCGACGCTCGGCCGCACCCACCCGGCGGCCCGCGCGGCGGCATCCGCTATAGCCCACTGACTGTTCTGCGGGACACCGTGCTCGGACCGCAGCCAGCGGCGCACCGCGTTCTGGTCCAGCGGGTCGATCCCGGATGCCTCGACCAGGGCCAGCCATTCCTCCAGCGAGCGCCCGGTGCGGGCGGCCAGCGACCCGATCACCGCGCCCATCATGTCGTCGGGTGTCTTCGCCACGCCCGCAGCCTACGCATCCGTGGCCGCCCGGTCCCGGGCAGTACCGGCATGGGCACCTGGTGCCCGGAAGAATGCCCTGGCCCGGGGCTTGCCGAGGGCCTCAGGTATGGTCTCCACTGTGATCCTGCACCCGGGGGCGGGAGGATTCGCACCGGCCGTCGGCCTGCGGTGCACCACGATCCTGCGCATCCACCAGGGGCTTCCGGACCGCGCAGGCCGGCCGCGGATGAGCCGGCACCGGGCAAGCTTCAGGCGCCGCTTCTGCACTGACGCGCCGCTGCTCCAGGAGAGGGGAACGTAATGCCAACCCGCGATTCCTACGCGCAGGGCACGCCCAACTGGGTGGACCTGCAGACCACCGACCAGGCCGCCGCGAAGGCCTTCTACACCGGGGTATTCGGCTGGTCCTACGACGACCAGCCGATGGAGGGCGACGCGGTGTACTCCATCGCCAGGATCGGCGACGAGAGTGTCGCCGCGATCGCGGCCCAGTCGCCGGAACTGGCCGCCGCCGGAGCGCCGCCGATGTGGAACACCTACCTGGCCGTCGACTCGGCCGATGAGGCGTCGGCCAAGGTTGGCCCGGCGGGCGGCACGGTCGCCATGGAGCCGTTCGACGTGATGGATGCCGGGCGGATGGCCTTCGTCCTGGACCCGAGCGGGGCCGCCGTGGCCCTGTGGCAGGCTGGCCAGCACATCGGTGCCACGCTGGTGAACGAGCCCGGGACGGTGATCTGGAACGAACTGATCACCGACAACCCTGCGGCCGTGCCGTTCTACGAGCAGGTGCTCGGGGTGACCACCGCGACCGTGGAGATGGGCGGGAACAAGTACACGATGTTCCAGGTGGGCGGCAAGGAGATCGGCGGCACGACGCCGCCGCAGATGGAGGGCGTGCCGAACCACTGGCACGTGTACTTCGCGGTCGCCGACGCGGACGCTGCCGCGGCCAAGATCACCGAACTTGGCGGCTCGGTCATGGTGGCGCCGTTCGACACCCCGATCGGCAAGATGGCCGTGGTCACCGACCCGCAGGGGGCCGTGTTCAGCCTTTTCCAGGCCTCGACTCCAGCCTGACACGGCCGGGCTGCGCTCAGGGAGCCGACCATGGAAATACCCAAGCCGAGTGAAGCGGACAAGGACTTCTTCCGCTCGGTGCTTCCCGATGACCCGGCGGTGGATGTCAAGCCCATGTTCGGCAACCTCGGCGCGTTCGTGCACGGCAACATGTTCGCCGGGCTCTTCGGGCCTGCGGTGGGCGTCCGGCTCGACGACGCGGGCCGCGCCGAACTGGAGGGCATCGACGGCTCCGGTCCCTTCGGGCCGGCCGAGCGCCCGATGGGCGGGTACACCAGCTTGCCCGAAGCCTGGCGCGGCACGCCTGATGTCGCGGCGCAGTGGGTGGAGCGGGCGCTCGCCCATGTCAGCACGCTGCCGCCGAAGGTCAAGAAGCCCAAGGCGCCCCGGAAGTAGCGCCGGCCTGGATGCGCGAGTTCACCGGGATCCTGCGCGCGAAGTCTCCCGCGTAAGTTCGTCGAGAAAGCTCATCGTCGCGGCGGTGGTGGCCCGGCGCCAGGCCAGCAGGGTCGCGTCGAAACCCTGGGAGCCGGGCCGCTCCGCCTTGATCGCCTCCGCGATCGGCTCCAGCGCCGCCTTCTGCCGTTCCAGCAGCCCGCTGGGGTCGCCCCCGGCCCGGTCGAGCAGGGCCAGCTTGAGCAGCAGGTGCGAGCGGACCTCCCGGATATGTGCCACGGGCGTGTCCAGCCAGTGCCGCACCGCCTCGTGCCCGGCCGGGGTCACCGAGTAGAGGGTCCGCTGCGGGCCGCGCCCGGATTCCACCACCCCGGGGACCAGCAGCCCGACATCGAGCAGCCGCCCGATCGCCCGGTAAATGACCGGCCTGGGGATATGCCAGATCCGGCCCAGCTCGCCCTGCGGCGCAGTGAG
>CAVPSA010000057.1:0-38756 GCA_963707905.1 uncultured Actinomycetes bacterium
TCGGCAGAGCGTCTCCATGGTAAGTATCCAGCTCGAATCGCTGTGCTTACCTGCGGGAATGCAGGTGGCAGCCGAGCGCTGTGCGCGCAGTAAGACGCTCTAAAATGCCCGATCACCGGGCCGGATAATGTGGCGCAAGTCACACCCGATCGCGGGAGTCTCGTCCCAGAGAAGGCGGGCGAGGACCGTGCAATCTGTAACCGCACGTGACCAGCGGCGAAGCCACCAACTGCAAACCCCAAGCGCGCGCGTGCTCACGTGGCAGCAGGCCAATCCGTTGCCACCGCATGAGGCGGTAGACGCAGCCGACGCCTAGGAGTGGGTTGTAGTTGGGGGTCGGCATGCCTCGAAAGCGCCGCCCGATTATTTAACCCTGATCACTGTCGTGTGCGGGGTTGTCACCGCAGTGGCCAGCGTGGTCAAGTGCTCTGCTACTGATCAAGTGCGCAGCTTCACCCTCCATCGCGGCTCAGGTTGGCGCACGCTTTCGCACGGAAGCCCTGGAATCCGCACCTACGCTCTCCAGTACGTCGGCACCCGCCGACCGAGGAGAGCATGGTAAACACCCTAGAAATCTCAGTTACTTCGCATCAGGTCGCTGATGTCCACCCGGGCGCGACCATTTCGTTGCATGCGCGGGCAGATCGCTCTGATCGACGTGATTCCGATTGGGTGAATCACGACGACGTGAAGCGCTCCGTAACAACGAACTGCACGTGGCTGGAAACTTTTGCGTATCCATACGAAGTCGGAGCAAGAGTAACCCCGGCAGTATGATCGCAGTAGATCCAGGCGCCAACATTGATATAATAGGCCTCGCCGGGCTCTGCGGTAAGTTCTACCTGAATGTCAGTGGAGATCACAGTGCCGTCTCCGTGGCGGTCATGGCCTTCGCCGGGACTTACAGCGTCGCGGAACAGTTGCACCCGCCTAACTCCCTCGGCGCTCACGAGGGCACCGTCTCGCTGCCTCCACGCCGACAGCTCAACACCACCTTCGCACTCCGCATGTGATAGAGCCCCATTAGCTGCGGTAGAAGAATTCCACTCGTAGGTGATCAGAGGGCGGACCTGGACGATCCCCAATTTCTCGGAACGCAACACGAAGCCGACCCCCGCGACCGAGTTCAGCGGCGGATCGCCCGTTCCGGATTCACCGGCGATCTCCATGAGCCCTCCTGCCGGATCACCAACCGACTCATCAGTAGCCGCGCTCCCTGGCGCCATCCAATGATCACCGTAATCATAGGGGGGCGAAATGACCGTGAGCCCATCATGTACGACCAGGTCAAAGGCCAGATCGCTTTGACCTGGGCGCTGCCGAGCTTCCATAAGCCCCCGGCGAATCGCTATGAGGGAATCCCTAAGGTCGATACCCTCGTCGGAATCTTCCGCGGCCTTCGCGGCCGCGACCTCCGCGCGAGCCCTTCGGCGCCGGTCCCCAATAGATGTGAGGACGTCCGCCTCCGCCTGATAGGCCGCGTTCAAACCGGCCCTCATAGCTGCCGCCGTCTTTGAATCTTGAGACGTGGTGCCGTCTTGGAACGTCAAATTGACTCCCACAACGTCCATCTGTGCCTCCCGGATGAAAGAAAACGCGTGTTAACGCCATTGAACCAGCCGCGTTCAAAGAATTCGTCGAAAGCGATGCGCCACCCCGATGATTCACGTCGCGGTCCTAGCCGCGGACGCCAGCTGCCCCATCACTGCGGGGTCAGTACGAAGAAATTCACCACGTTCTGCATTATCCCGGATGCCGACGCGAGGTTCCAGGCTGACGAGTAGCCGGTCTTGACCTCGACGTAGCAATCCACGTTGACCCAGCGGGTCTCACCGGGCGGCACCCAGAAGGTAGCGGAGAGGGGAATGTAGCCATTATCGGATCTCTGGACGTGGCTCCAGTGGTCGCCCGGAGCGGCCGCGTAGTGCTGCGAAAAGACATCTTGTTCACCATTTTGGGTGACGAAGCCGGCAGGGCCCCATACCGTGAGGTTGAAGCCTCCCCGCGCCTGGGACCAAGGATCGGAGCCAACGAAAGCCGTTGGCACTCCCATGCAAGCCAGATCCCATGCGGCCGCCCAATTGACGCTTACGCCCACCCGCACTGCCACGCCCAGGCCAGTAAGGGCCCCTAGATCGGTGGATGTGATAGCGATTCCTATGGTGCTGACCCCCATCGCTGAATCGCCCGGGGAGCTAACAATCCTGCCGGCGAGTCCGTTGAGGAACATGGTGCCGGAATTGTTATCTTCCGAGACGCTCACAAGATTGCCGTGGTGCACTCCATAGGAGAAAGGAGCAGCACGAATTAAATGCGATGAACCCAAATGGAAGTCAACGGAACGGAGTTCGTCGAAAGAGGGAGCTTCCTGGAGCGGAAGTGCCTGCACGGCCGCCGCCGTCTCACGCATAGCCTTGCTGGCAGACTCGTCCTGCTCTGCTGCTTTGAGCAGCGCTCGGGATACCGCGTCGACGTCGGGCACCGGACCGACGGGAGAGCTTCTGCTATCCCAGAAAGCTCGCATCGCGGCTAGCGTCTGAGTGCTCAAAGGCGAAACATAAGCCATGGCGATCTCCTTGTCGAATCGATGACAGCGTAGTCCCGTCGCGGCCCGCTGGATAGTGCCCGTCGGGGCCGCCCTTATCGGCGAAATCAGCGTAATCCGCTCCTCGTCAGATGAGACCGTCTCGACGCTGAAAACAGCAGCCAGCCGTAACCTCAGCTAGCCTCGGGCTTTCGCCGGCGAGTGGCTGGTCTTGATCATTTCTATAATAAAACGTGCCTTTGGCCTGCCGCTGCGCGGCTTCGACCAGAACCAGCTGTGGTGCGAACTGGTGGCCATGGCCCAATGCCGTTTAGCTTAAGTTGATCATGGTTTTCCAGGGTTCTGCTGCTGCCAGGTGCTGGGCCGGGGCATGATCGCAGGTCATGGCGCAGACTGGTGGCGTGGCTGGCGGCGGTGCGCTGACGGGCTTGATCTCGCTGGGGGTCTTGGCCTCGTCGGTGCCGCGGGATGTGGTTGATGATGCGGTCGCGGCGGCTGGGAAGGGCGCGCGGCGGGCTGGGGGCAAGCTGCCGCCGCATGTGATGGTGTATTTCGTGATGGCGCTGGCCTTGTTTGCTGATGATGACTATGAGGAGGTCGCCGCCCGGCTGGCGGAGGCGCTGCGGGGCTGGGGCGCGGAGGACTGGGTGTGGGATCCGACGCCGGGCGGGATCACTCAGGCCCGGCAGCGGCTCGGGCCTGAGCCGATGGCGGGAGTGTTCTCGCAGGTCGCGGTGCCGGCCGCGGACCTGGACACGATCGGGGCGTTCCTGGGGCCGTGGCGGCTGATGCCGGTGGACGGGATGGAATGGGATGTCCCGGACACCGGTAAGAACCGCGCTGCCTTCGGCTCGTCGGGCACCGGCGGGGATGACCAGGCCGCGTTCCCGAAGATCCGGGTGGTGACGGTCAGCGAGTGCGGCTCGCACGCGCCGGTCCTGGCCGCGATGGGCGCGGCGGCCGCGAAGGGCAGCGGGGAGCAGTCGCTGGCCAGGACGCTGTATCCGCAGGCTGAGGAGGACTGGCTGCTGATCGCCGACCGGAACTTCTACTGCTGGAAGGACTGGTGCATGGCCGCTGATACCGGGGCGGCGCTGTTGTGGCGGGTCAAGTCTGACCTGCTGCTGCCGGTGCTGGAGCTGCTGCCCGACGGCTCCTACCGGCCGGTGCTGGTCAATCCCAAGGTCACCGGGAAGAAGCGAGAGGCCCTGATCGAGGATGCCCGGCGCGGCGATGACCTCGATGAGGACAAGGGCCGGCACGTCCGGGTCGTCGAATACGAGGTCCCAGACCGGGACCAAGACGGCAAGGGCGAGCTGATCGCCCTGGTCACCACCATCACCGGCGTCCGCCTGGCCACCGCGGCGGTGCTGGCGCAGGCCTATCACCAAAGATGGGAGCACGAAGGTGCCAACCAGCAGCTGAAAACCTGCCTGCGCGGCCCCGGGAAGGTCCTGCGGTCCGGCAGCCCGGGCCTGGTGGAGCAGGAGATCTGGGGCTACCTGCTGACCCACTACGCGATCAGCACCCTGACCTGCGCAGCGGCCACCGCGGCCGGCCTGGACCCGGATCGGGTCAAGTTCAAGCGGACCGTCCGTATCCTGCGCCGCCGGGTCGCTGACCCGGCCTTTTCCCCCTGAGCACGCCCGGGGCATCCTGGCACAGGTCCAGGCCGACATCACCAAGACAAAGCACCTCAACCCCCGGCGCAGGCACCGCACCTGCCCCCGCGTTATCAAACGCGGCCGGCACAACTTCTACCGCGTCAAGAAACCCGGTGACAAGAACGTCCGGCACGACGGCCCCGCGACGATCCGCCTGGCCAACCCCGTCCTGACCAGCACCGCAGCATGATCAACAATAAGCTAAACGGCATTGGGCCATGGCCTGTGAACTGACCGTCTGGATGCAGATGCTCGCCCTCGACGGACCCGCCCGCGCCTGGGAACCCAAGCGGCTGCGGCTGCGGCTCTTCACCACCACCGGCGCCTCGTCCGCAGCGGCCGTGGAACGTAGCGAACACCGCCCCGACCCGGGCGATGCGACCATGGATGGTGTCGACGCAGGCCGGACGCTTGGAGGTGACGCGAGGACTACGGAAGTACGGTAGGCTCTCGGCGGTCGGGAGCCCTCAGACCGCTGTGCACGGTTTGAGTCAAACGTCCGTGGGACGAAAGCCCAGGTCAGACAACTGAAGACTTGCCCCCTTAGCTCAGTCGGCAGAGCGTCTCCATGGTAAGGAGAAGGTCTACGGTTCGATTCCGTAAGGGGGCTCGACAAACCAGCAGGTCAGGGAAGATTTCCAGCCAGCGACGCCGACCGTCAAGATCGTCTGACAGTCAGTTGACCGTCGTTCTGGACGTCGAGAATTGGCACTCAGCCGCACCGACTGACCCCGGATGGCACGTCGATCGGCCGTGTCCATCGCGCCGGTTGAACAGGCGGGGGAGCGCACCTGCAGCTGATACCGGTTCGAGGGCCGGCACAGAAGCAAGGCCCCCGTCTGGCCAGTAGCCCAGGTTCCGTCGGCTGTGGACAGTGGGCATCGCCGGGCAGATAAGCCTCAAGGAGAAAATCGCCGCGACCGGCCGGGGCTCCAGCCGCCGGCACATGAAGCCGACCATGGCTGTCAGCGGCATCCGCGCACGCTCAGCCGCGAGCTGTGAGGTCGACCGCTCGTGTCAACGCGGTTCAATGCGGTGCATAACGCTTAATATTTGCGGCTTAGGGACGGCTCACGTCGGTCGGCGACCCCGCGCAGATGAGCTAGTTCTGCGCCTTTGCGTCAACCAGCGAACGAACGGCGCCCTTGGCAGTAGAAGCGAGCGTTCCTTGATGCCAAGCAACTATGAAGGCGTCGGTTAGGCCCCGGTTCAGGGACCGGGGCCGGACCGCCGCCAGGATGAGCAGCGTCTGGTTCGCGGTGCGAGCCGCGCCGCCCCCGGCACCGCCGACTACCCCGCAAGCGAACGCCTGCCACGGCCGGTCGAGGAACGCAAAGCCGACATAGCTCGCTCGCGTGGAAGCCGAGGACGTCGCGCAAGATGAGGACGGCGACCTGGCGCGGCGGCAGCAGCTGCAGGGCGGTCACGAAGGCCAGCGAGATGGCTTCGCTCTGCTCGTAGCGGGCCTCCGGCCCCAGCGGCCGGCCGGCGGCGCCTTCGAGGAGGGCGTCAGGAAACGGCTGCAGCCAGACGGCCTCGTCGCGCGGCGTCGGCACGGGCGCTTCGAACTGCGACATATCCCACTCCCTGGCCGGGCGCCGGCTCGCCGCGCGGCGCGCGTTGAGGCACCGGTTGGTGGCGATCTTGTACAGCCAGGTGCGCAGCGACGCGCGTTCCTCAGTGAACCCGCCGATGCCCTGCCAGGCGGCCAGCATCGTCTCCTGGACGGCGTCCTCGGCGTCGGCGAAGGATCCGAGCATCCGGTAGCAGTGCACCTGCAGCTCCCGCCGGTGGGACTCGGCCAGCTCCCGGAACGCCTCGCCATCCCCCGCCCGCGCCCGTGAGAGCAGATCGGCTGCCACCATCCTGCGCTCCTTCCTTCCGTACCACGTCGTACCTCCGCCGGTATATACACCGCCCACAGCGCGGACTGGGCGGCTCGCGGGCGCCCAGTTTCCCAGTGCCGCGGTGTATGCATCACCGACCGCCCGGACGATCCGCCCACCGGATCGTGCCGCGGCAGCTGGAAGGACCCTGGAAGGTTGACGATGGAATCGTCCGCATCGGCTGGGCGCGTGGCGCCCGCCGTTCTGGATCCGCGCCGCTGGCAGGCGCTCACGCTGCTATGCGGCGCGTTTTCATGGCGCTGACGGCACGATCACGGTCGTGACGCTGCCCTCGATCGGGGCCGGGCTGCGCTTTTCCGAGCAGGGTTTGCAATGGGTGCTGAGCGCCTACGCGCTCACCTTCGGCGGCCTGCTGCTACTCGGAGGGCGGGCGGCTGACCTGCTCGGGCGCCGGCGCGTGTTCATGGCCGGCTTCCGCCCGGCCGCCGCGACAAGATCACCGGGCCATGCAAGCCAGCCTTCAGGCCGCCAGTCAAAAGGACTACAGAAAGGAGGTGAGCCAGGTGTACTCCTATCTTGCCAGCCAGGCCGCCAAGGACCGGCAACGCGAGATGCTAGCCCAGGCCAGCCAGCAGCGCCTGGGACAACAGGCCCGTGCGCCGGCCAGGGCATCTCGGCGTGCCGAACGGGCCCAACGGCGGGTCCGCGGGGCGGTGCGCAGGGTTCTGCGGCTGCGCGCCGAACCCGAGCAATGACGCCGCTGCCCGCCGGCCCTGCACGCCCCCATAGGGTGCCAGACCAGGCCCATCCCGGCAGCAGTCCGGCACCGCGCGAGCGCGCCTCGCCGCCCGATCACGGCGGCGGGGCGCCTTGCCGCGCAGAGCGATTACGGCGGCCGATGGTGAGGCGCCGCAGCGCGGGTTCCGGTCGCAGATTGACTATTCGGCGCCGTCAGCACACCCACCCAGCACACCGGGCCGTCGACCAGAACGGCGGCTCGCGCGCGTTATCCCTGACCGTCGCTATCACTTACAGTAACGGGATTCCCGGCCGGTGGACTCGGTGCCGTCTGGGCGCGGGCTCTGCGCCCACTGCAGCGGTCTTTCACCCCGCCCTGGCTGCTCCGGTCGTCGGGCTGCAGCAGGCGCCTCAGCCGGCAGTCCCCAATCCGCACTACACGCCCTGCCGCCGGCCAGGCGAGCAGGCTGCCCTACTACACGCGGCAGATCCGGGCGTGGTGATAGAAACGTGGCCACGTGCATGTGTATGAGCGTTCGCGGGATGCGACTGCCACCTGCTGTGCCGTTTGTGTCTCGCCGGGGCTCATACCGAGGGGCTCGCACCACCCCACAGCGGCCCGGCCCGCAGCCGGCAGCGGTCGCTGAGAGGGCATCGAGCGCAGGAATAGCCAACTCCGCGGCCGGCACGGTGATGGGCCGGAGTTCGGCGGCGGAGATCTGCTTGGTGGGCCCGTTCGCAGGCCGGGCCGATTAGGCTCCGGCTCAGGGCGCCGGGCGCAATATGCTTTCGAGGACCGTACCGACCCTGGCTTCGCTGGACATCAAGGAGCATCGCATGACGGAGCCGTCCACCGGCTGGCAGCTCGACGACATAACGTACTCCGGGGGCACGCAGGACGGGCCGCGCGCCAACGTGAAGCTCTCCCGGGCTGCGGAACAGGTGCACGCTGAGGGTTCTGGCACCGGGCTCATCGACGCGGTGTGCCACTCGATCTCGCAGGCGACCGGCGTGGCGGCGCGGGTCGTCGCGTTCCGGGCCTACTCAGTCGGCCCGGGCAGCGAGGCGGTCGGAGAGGTCGAGCTCGAGGTGGAGCTGCCAGGCCGCAGGGTTGCGGTCCGGGCGTCGTCCACGGATGTCGTGGAGGCCGCCGGGCTTGCCCTCGTCGCAGCGGTCAACCAGTACAACGCGAAGCGGCAGGCACAGGGCTGAGTCCAGCGAGATAACGGTGGTCCGGTGACCGCGAGCGCCGCCGCGCCGTGGGTTCCGGCGCCCAGCTGCGGTGGGTGAGGCCCAGTACTGTGGCTCGGTCGGGACCGGTAGCCGCCCCTGATGGCGGGTCGGTGCGCTCGCCAGCGACGCATCCGTTCGGTCACCGGCTTCCGGGCTGCTTCCACAGCGGATTGCCGAAGTGTGCCTATTGCCAACGAGCATCGGCTTGTCGTATTCGATGCTTTAGGCACGCCTGTCAAGATCATAAGAAGCAAGGTCGTCCCCGGCGTGGCCGCTAGCGGGGCGGCAGCCTGGGCAGCCAGCGGGGTTCGCCTGCTGCCTGCGGGCGGAGGACCGATGGAGCGCCGCCGTCTGGCTCCTGGGGACGCAGTGCGGTGGCGGGATACCGTGGACGCGGATGGTCGTCATGCGCAGATACCTTGTGGTCGCGAACCAGACCCTGCAGGCCGCCGAACTGCGGGAGGAGCTCCGCAAAAAAGATCAGCGCGGGGCCCTGTTCCCTTCTTCGTGATCGTCCCGGACACCAAAGCCGTGGACTATGACCCGGTGGCCGCCGACGGCGCACACGTAGGGTGCAGGCATGAATGCCACGCCTGCGGCGGATGAGGCGCGGGAACCTGCCGCGGGCACCACGGCGGGTGCAGCGCGGGAGCCTGCCGTGGGCTTGCTCCGGCCAGGCGGCGGTACGATCCTCGACGCGATCGGCAACACGCCACTGGTCGTAGTGGACGGGATATGGGCCAAGCTGGAGTACCTCAACCCTTCGGGGTCAATCAAGGCGCGGATCGCCAAGTACATGATCGAGCGGGCGGAGCGGGAAGGGCTGCTGCGGCCTGGTGACACCATCGTGGAGGCAAGCAGCGGCAATACCGGAAACGCGATGAGCATGGTCGCTGCCGTCAAGGGCTACCGGATGCTCGTGGTCATGCCGGACGGGATGAGCGGCGAACGGCTGGCGATCTCGCGGGCCTTCGGCGCGCAGGTGATGACCCTCGGCGACTTCCACGTCAATGACGCGCTGGCCAAGGTCGCCGAACTCGGTCGCAAGCCCGGCCACTTCGCGCCGCAACAATTCGACTCGGAGTGGAACGTCGAGGAGAACCGCACCTGGCTCGGCCCGGAGACGCTCGCCCAGCTGCCAGATGGCGCGGTCCCCGACGCCGTGGTCGGCGGGGTCGGCACCGGCGGCACCATCGTCGGCGTGGGCCAGTGCTTCCGCGAGCGCAACCCATCGTGCCGGATCGTCGCGGTCGAGCCCAATGAGTCGTGCACCCTGATGTGCGGCGAGGTTGGCCGGCACCTCATCGAGGGCATCGCCGACGGCTTCGTCCCCGGCATCTTCGCAAGGCACCGGCACATCATCGACGAGATAGTCCCGGTGGACAGCGACGCGGCGATCGCCGAGATGCGCCGTTTGGCCCGCGAGTTCGGGCTGTTCGTGGGCCCCAGTTCCGGCGCGCACCTCCTCGCCGCCCGCGAGCTGCGAGCGCGCCACCCGGGCCTGCGGCACGTCGTCACGTTCTTTTGCGACGAGGGAGAGAAGTACATCAACGACTACTTCCTCGACACCTGACCAAACACCAGGGGATCCGCGACCCTACCCCATTACCTCTGCCGCGCCGCCAGGACGAACCCAGGTCCGCCGCCACGGCTTCGGCGAGATGGGAATGCTCGTCGACTCGACCGCGGCTGGCGCGGGGGTCGGCTCGGCGCTGGTGCAGGCGGCGATCGGCTGGGCGCGCAGCCATTCGCCGGGGCAGTCCCCACACGGCGATCAGCCCTTGTGACGGCGGCCACGAGAAACTAATGTCCCTTGACACCCCTTGGCGATGGCGGCCCCGAACCCAGACGGTGGCCCCGAACCCAAAGGAAACATCCAGCGCAGCCGCCCACATAGCGCTGAACGGAGGGCTCGGCAGGCAGTACGCGTGTGGCGTGAGGTCAGGGCCGACCAGGTCGCCATCGTGGAACGTCTTCTCGTATCTGATGCTTTAGGCACAAATCCAAGATCACAAAAGCGAGATCTTCCCCGGTGTGGCTGCGGGCACGGCGGCGGGCCGGCGGGCCCGCCTGCTGCCTGCTGGCGAGGCACCGATGCAGCGCCGCTGTCTGGCTCCTGAGATGCAGCCCGGTGGCGGGATACCGTGGACGTGGGTGGTCGTCATGCGCAGACACCTTGTGGTCGCCAACCAGACCCTGCAGGCCGCCGGCGGCGCCCTTCCCCACCCCGGCATGTGGTGGTGGGCGACGTCTTACGCCCGCCCCGCTACCGACGAGGAGGCGACCGCGCAAGCCCGGCAGCGGCTCAGCCTGATGCTGGCCGGCCTTGCCGGGATGGGCGCCCCCGTGGAGGGGGATCTGGGGAGCTCCAGCCCGCTGGAGGCCATGGGAAAGGTGCTCGCCGAGCATCAGTTCGACGAGATCATCGTGGCCACCTTGCCCCGGCGCATCTCGCGCTGGCTCGGGGGCGACCTGCCGCATCAGGCCGAGCGCCGGTTCGGGCTGCCGGTCACGACCATCATCACCGGTTACTGACCACCGGCCGGTCAGCCGCCCGGCTTGGCCACCGGCCGTGAATGCGCGAGCCGCGCTCACCGGTCCGGTCGCCATCAAGGATCGTCGTGCCAGCCCAGGCGCTTCGGGCCGGCTCCGCCACAATCAGAATAGAGCCTTCCCCGCGGCGGGTCCGCCCGCATGGCAGCGGCGGGCACCGCCAGCGGGCCCGGTGCCCTGCTACGCAGGGTGAGCACGGCAGCGGCCCCATCAGTGCCTCAAGCACGCGTAACGGCGGTTATCTGGAGCCGTCCCTGTCTATGCCGCGCCTGACCAGGACGTCTGCGGCGTTGACATGTAGCTGAATAGCGCTCAAGCAGTAGCCACTTAGTTCTAAAAACAGCAGCAACAAGGGAATTTTTGCCAGGCCTACGGCGAAGACACTGTCCAGGTAACGCGTCCACCACGCAGGAAATGCACACAAAACACCCGCGGCGCTTACAGCGAAGACACCCAGATTCGGACTCCAGATAACGATGCTCCTATGGTTGTCAAGAGCTTGAAGTGGACATTTTTAATCCTTTTTCGGGCGTCATAACCGAATGGTTCGAACTGGGTGCTGCTGGTTGCGGACAAGACAGGGAGGGGCCGCTCGGATGCGAGGGCAAGCTCTTATTAGGTCACACCCAGCAAGTCAGGATGGGGCCCGGGGACGGCCGGCGAATCGTTAGCAGGCCAGCACGGATGCGGCAGCCGATTAGAGGGCCAGGCCGTCCCCGGGAGCTTGTGTCAGCGGGCGGGAGCGCGCAGGTGCGGGTAAACCTCGCGGGCGACGTAACGTTTGAGGCAGCGGATGATCTCCTTCTTGGACAGGCCTTCTTTGGTGCGGCGCTCCACGTAGGCGCGGGTGGGCGGGTGGGCGCTCATCCGGGTGATCACGATCCGCCATAGGGCGTGGTTGGCCTGCCGGTCACCGCCGGGGTTGAGCCGGTGGCGGGTGACCTTGCCCGAGGAGGCGGGGATCGGCGCGGTCGCGCACAGGTGCGCCCAGGCAGCTTCGGAGCGGAGCCGCTCGGGGTGGTCCCCGGCGGCGACCAGGAGCATGGCGGCGGTGTCAGCGCCCACGCCATACAGGGCGAGCAGCCCGGGGGCACGGGCGGTCACGAGCGGGACCATCAGCTCATCGAGGCGCTGCAGCTGGCAGCCGAGAAACTGGGCGCGCCGTCCCAGCTCGCGCAAGGCGACCCGGGTGGGGTAGCCGACCGGGGCGCCGGGGCGGGGGCGCAGCGAGGCAAGCTCGGCGACCAGGCGGGCCGGGGTGTGCTCGCAGAACCGGATCCGCAGGTCATCGGGCCCGGTCAGGATCAGGGCACGGGCCTGGTTGATCGTCTGGGTGCGCCCGGCCCGGGCGCTGCGCTTGGCCACCATCAGCGCCCGGATCGCCTCCACCGCGCCATCCCCGCCCTTGGGCGCCCCGGCCGCCCGCCCGGACTGCGCAGCCCGGGCGGCGCTGACCGCATCCAGCGGATCGGACTTGCCCTCCCGGCGCCGGTCCTGGCGGTCGGCGCGGTCCACCTCCACGACCCGCACACCAGCCGCGGTGATATGCCGGGCCAGCCCGGCACCGTAACTACCGGTCCCTTCGACCCCGACCAGGCAGACGGTGCCGAACCCGCCAAGCCAGCCCAGCAGCTGGGCATAACCGGGCGGGGTGGCCGGGAACTCCTGGACGCCGAGCAGCCCGCCGACCGGGTCGAGCGCAGCCGCGACATGCACCTCCGCGTGGGTGTCCACGCCACCGGTGATGGCACGTGTTGCCACGCGTGTCTCTACGATGGTCACTGTCATCCCTTTCTCAGGTTGAGGGATGGCACGCACCCGCTGGCCGCCCGGACCTGTGAACCCCGGCCTCTAGCCAGGCCAGGCAGATCAGACCGGCAACGCCGGTGGGTGCCAAAGACTGGGGCCCGGCCGACAGATCGTTATCAAGACAGCCCGAGCGGCGTCGGCCGATTCGGAGGTCAGGCCGGGACCCGGTCCCGACCCTACGCCCACATCACCGCAAAGCCTCAGAAGCAGGGCCGGAGCACTTACCCACATCCTCCCTGCCGAATAGGCACGCCTAAGGGCAGCGTCGGTCACGCGCGTGACGGCGCGCAGACCAGCCGGTTACGGCGCGGGCTGTGGTGAGTCACCCGCGCCGTGATTGCGGGTGGAGCTGGGATGAGATGGCTGTTCTGGAGGAGCGCGGTGTGGTAAGCACCGGAGGCAGCGGGGTGGCGCTGGCCTGGCTGGCCGGCCGTGAGCCGTCCCGGGACCGGCCGGGAGTGTGGCCGACCGGTGGGGAGGGCGAGGCCGCCTGGAGGGCTGGATGGCCCGGCGCCCAGTCATCTGTTGCGACATGTTGACCGCCCAGGTGAGCCCGGGTGTGCGGTAGGCGCGGGCGGGTACCGTCCGGCGGTTTCCGGCTGAAAATTTGCATGATTGCGGGAGTGGGGCGGGGATCTGCTGCCTCACTGGCTAGGGCTGGGGTGGTGCGCCGTTCACCGAGGCGGTGGTGTGCTCGAGCGCCATGGTATGGGCGAGGTCACCGCTGGCCCCGGCCGCGGAGATCTCGTTGGGGCAGGACGTGCAGTGGGGGAACGGCGTCCGGGCCACTCGAACGCGGCCCGGACGCCGGCCCACCCGGTGACCGCCGCCCCGAACAGGGTCGCCGGGTCGGTGCGCGACCACATCGCGATCCGCGGGTCGTTAGTCGAAGTGAACGCTGCCGGTGAGTGTCTCGGTCACGACACCGTGGGCCAGGACCGCGGTTCCGGTGCCCTGCCCGCGCAACTCCGCGTAGCCCCCGGTTCCAGCGATGACAACCCAATTATCGGTGAAATCGATACTGCCGTCCGGCTGCACACCCGTCACCGAACCGTCGATGCGCAGCGTGAAAGTGCCGAGTGATCCGGTCACGTCCCGCACGACATGAATCTGCCCGTTGCCGACAAGATGGTCCGACACATCAACAAGCGTGCCCGCGTCGCTGATCCCGCCCGAAGCAGACCCCAGATCGGCGGGTCGGTGCGCCCAGTCCTAGCCCAGCGCCGATCACGCACCGTGAGCGGCCTCGGGCCACGGCGATGATGACTGCGGCGAGCTTGCGGCCCCGGTAGCGCCCAACCGCGTGTGTTGCCGGGGACCAAGCGAGGGTGGTGCCGCTGGCGGAGCGCTCTCGCTGGGCTGCGGACGGCGCGGCGGGCCGAAAGCCGCCACGGGGCTGGGTGGCGGACATGGCAGTTTCCTCTGCTGGCACGAGAGCGTGAGGCCCTTTTGACAACCTGAGCAGCATGCCACATACTTAGGTGGCTACCTAAATATATGGCGATCTACCAGGGGTTCCATCCACCCGCCGATGGCATCCGGCGGGCCGTGGCGGAGTGGCCGTCCCCCATGCACGCATCAGCCAGCGGCCTGGACTCGATCCCGGGCTGGCTCGTTCCGATGCCCCGGCGAGGGCCCGGGCGGATCGCCATCATCCACAACGGGAGGACCGGAATGAGGAAGGTCGTGGCCATCGAGAACGCGACGCTGGACGGCTTTGCCGACTCACAGCAGGGGCTGGG
The DNA here is from genome assembly GCA_963707905.1 of uncultured Actinomycetes bacterium. Taxonomy (GTDB): domain Bacteria; phylum Actinomycetota; class Actinomycetes; order Streptosporangiales; family Streptosporangiaceae; genus DASXKD01. The sequence continues at coordinate 14,132 of CAVPSA010000057.1, forward strand.
CTTCGAGTGGACCGTCCGCGCCTACGACGAGGAGGTCGACCGGTACGGCAACGAGCATGTCCGGGCGGATGTCGACACGGCCATGTACGGGCGCGCAACGTACCTGGGCATGCAAGGGTTCTGGTCGAACATGCTCGACAACCCCGGCGGCACACCGAGCGAACGGGCGCACGCCGAGTGGGTGCACAACGTCAAGAAGATCGTCTTCTCGACAACCCTGGAATCGGCGGGCTGGGCGAACTCGCGGCTCATCAGCGGCAACGTCGCTGAGGAGGTGGCGAACCTCAAGGCCAAGCCCGGCGGCACAATGGCGATCTATGCCAGTCCGAAGCTGGTCCACGCATTCATCGACCTGCGGCTGATCGACGAGTTCCGCATCGTCGTGCACCCCGTGACGCTCGGTCGTGGCACGCCACTGTTCCACGACAAAGCAAAGCTCGACCTGGAGCTGCTGGAGTCCAAAGCCTTCAACAGCGGCGCCGTGTATGTCCGCTACCAGGTCATCTAGCCTCGACGAGGTATTCCATGCGCTCGGCGACAGCAGCCGGCGCGCCATGGTGGAGCGGCTGTCCCGCGGCCCTGCCTCAGTGAGCGAGCTCGCCAAGCCGTTCGCGATGGCGCTCCCCACGGTCACCCAGCACCTCGGCGTGCTGGAAAAGGCCGGCCTGGTCACCTCGCACAAAGAAGGGCGGGTCCGCAGCTACCAGCTGATTCCGGGAGCCCTGACGCCGGCCGCGAACTGGATCAGCCGGCAGAAGCTGCCCGCCGAACACCGCCTGGACCGGCTCGGCTCGTTCCTGACCAGGCCCCCCACCAGCACAGACGACAACCCAAGCACCACCGCAAGGAGCGACTGACGTGGACCACACCGAGCGCAGCCAGATCCACGCAACCTTTGTCATCGAGCGCACCTACCCAGTGCCCGTCACCGCGGTCTGGCACGCGCTATCGGACAACGACGCACGCGACCAGTGGCTCACCGCCGGTCAGGCGTTCCAGGCCGCCGACAAGTCCCACGAGTTCCGCGTCGGCGGGCACGGCATCGAGGACGGCCAGTGGCGCGGCGGCCCCCGGTCACGGTTCCATTCCACCTACACCGACATCATCGAACAGCGGCGCATCGTGTTCACCTACGACATGTGGGCCGACGAACAACACCTGTCCACCTCCCTGACCACGATCGCGCTAGAGCCCGACGGCGGCCAGACCCACCTGACCTACACCGAACAGGGCGTCCACCTCGACGGCCTGGACACCCCCGAAGGCCGCGAAGAAGGCACCAGGGGACTTCTCGACCAACTCGGCTCCTACCTTTCCCCCCGCCGCCCTTGACGATTCCATCGCGGCCACGGTGCCCAGCCGAACCCGCAGACGACGAGCCCTCCAACGCCCCTCCACACGATCAGGTCAGGCCGCCGAACAGGAGCGGCGTTACCCACGACAGCGCAACCCCCGCGCCGGCGGCACCGGCCAGCACGGCCGCACAGATCACCGCGATCTGCGCGGGCGGGTCGGGCAAGAACAGAGCAACCGCGAACGTCCAGAACGGCGGGTCGGCGCGCGGTTATTTGGCCGACTTGTTACGTCGTCAGCGTTCCGGCCATCGTGGGCGCCCACCGCACCATAGCGATCGTGCCCCGGATATTTATGCAGGCTATCGTGTCCCAGGAACGCGCCCATGCCGCCCAGGGTCCGGGTTTGGTGAGTCGGCTGACCGCTCAACGGCGAAGCGCGGCACCCAGCCGGCGGATCACCTCGGCCTCGCCGGCACTGCCGGCGCCGTCGTCTGGGGCGTGCTCGGTGGGCCCGCGCCGACCACGTTGTCCAGGTGGGAGACCAGATCGATCAACCGCTGCGACGGCACCCCGTCCGGTTCGGGATAGCAGACCGAGCCGAACTCCGCGGGGTCGAGCACATCCAGATCGATGTGCACATACACCGGACCGGTGAGACCGTCGAGCACGCTCTCGAGGTTCTCGGCTCCGACCCTCCGGATGCCGGTCCTCTCGATGTATTCGTACTGGGTCGCGTCGCCGACCCGTACTCCCGCGAGTACCACCTGCTGCGGGTCGGCAGTTGCTCCGGGGTGAGCGGTGCGGGCCCGCCGCCGAGCAGCGTGCGCACGACCATCCCGTGAAACGCGCCCGACGGCAGGGTCTGCGCGGTGTAGCACTCGGGGTGCGCGTCGAACCACAGCACCAACAGCGTCTCGCCGTGCCGGGCGCCGGCGGCGGCGATCGGCGCCAGGTCGACACCGCAGTCGCCGCCGGCGGTGATCACCACATCGTCGACACCGGCCAGCGCCTCCCGGGTCAGTCTCAGATTCTCCATGAGTACGCCGAGCGCGCGGATCCCGGCTTCCTTGCCGCCGCCGGTGTCCAGCACCGGCACGGTGACCACAGCGTCGGCCTCCACCAGCTCGGCGGTGCGCCGGGCACCGGCCACTAGCCGGGACGCATTGCGGGAAGCCGATCCTTGCCATTGGGGTATGCAGAGCACCGTCGTCATGGGGCGAATCTACGAGCCGCGGAACCTCCCGCACCAACGGTTAACGGCGCGCCGCAGCGACGACCCTGGCCGTGTCACCACCATGTCCGTTGACCCACGCGCTCGGTCCGTTAGCCTGCGCGCCCGCCGATGCCGCACAGCCACCGTCACGCACCCCACCGCCTGGCAAAGGACGGAAGGTGCTGTGACCCCGGCAGCCACGTGCAGATAAGCCCCGGAAAGGCGGCCTGCCCCTGCGAGCCACGGCCGGGCCATGGGTTCTCGATGCGGACCTGGCAGCGGCGTTCGACCGGATCGGCCACGACCAGCTCCTCAGCCAGCTCGGCACGTTCCCAGCCAGGGAACTGATCGCGGGTGGCTGCGGGCGGGTGTGGTCGAAGACGGCCGGTTCACTCCCACCGGGGAGGGAACTCCCCAGGGCGGAGTGGTCAGCCCGGCGCTACTGAAAGCCCGGGTGCGGCTGGGTAGCTGGGCGTAGTGTCACTTGGGTTCCCCCGCAGGCCCCTGGGCTGGGCGTGTGCCCCCGCGCCCCCCGGGGTCTTAGTTTGCCAGGAGGATACTGGGCTTCATGCCGGAACGAACAGTGACCTGCGGAGATTGCAGAGATTCCCGGACGTTCCCAGACGGCGACTACGAACTAGTCCAGCGCCCCGTGATCGCCGCTTGGAAGCAGCAACACGAACACCGCGTGCATGGGGGACGGCAGGTCTCGGGCTGGGATCTTGACCCGAACCCGATGTTTGATCGCGACTGAGCCCTTCGTGCACGACGCCGCGATCGCGTGGCGGCACCCGGTAACCGCCGGTGATATGGCCGCGCCAGATCCGCCACCGCGGGCACCGGTGCCTGAGCTGGTCAAGTCCGCCGTCGCGGGAGGCCGCGCCGCGGACGGAGGTCACCTTGGTCCCGGGGATCGCCAGTGGGTTCCTGATGCCGGTTCGGCGGCCAGGGCCTGGCTCAGGGACGGGTAGACCGGCAGCAAACAGTCCACCTGCACCAGCGCCAAGGTGCGCCGGACGGCGGTGGAGGGCACTGCCAGCCGTAGCTGGGTGCTGTTCGCGGCAGCTTGCTTGTGCGCCCGGACCAGCATGCTGATGCCGGAGGAGTCACAAAATGTGGTGGCCGTCATGTCGGCGATGACTGTTGCGACGCTGGGGGCGAAGGCGGAGCCAAGCTGCTGGCCGGCCCGGTCGGCGTTGGCCATGTCGATCTCGGCCGGCAGCGCAATGACCACCGGCTGGGGCGGGTGTTGCAGGTCGGCCACGAGGGCCATCCCTTGGTAAGGGCGGCTGCGAAGCGGCGGCCCGGGCTTCCCCGGGGCCGTGCACGGGCTCACCGGGCTGGACTAAGGGCCGCCGCTGGCACAGTGCGGCAAGACCGTGTCCCCTCTCCCAAAGGTTATAACGTTCCGCCGGGCCACACCGTTACGGCAGGCCTGGGTAAGCACCGGCGGCCGGTCCCACTGACCGCCACGCAACAGACTTGGCGATCGGCGGGCTTGCAGTGATCACGGCGACCTGAGGCGCCACCCCGGGCAACCATGTCACCATCTGGCACTGAAGGCCGTCCTCCCGTCGGAGGGACCTACCGGCGGGGAAGGGGCTGGCCGGCTAATTGCGGGTGGCTAGCCGGCGGTTTTCTTCTGCGATACGGCAAGCCAAGGCGTGCGCGGTCCACGCGCGGACCGTGACACCCGCCCGTGATGCCCGCAGCCCGCGCCGGTCTGGTCCGCTCCCCGCGCAGGCCCAGACGGTGTCGATGTGCCAGCACGGGTGGTCCTTGCGGAGCTTCGCCACATCCGACATGGCCTTGCCTCTCTTCAGCCCACGGCACACCGCCCGGATGCATCCCTCTAGGTGAAACGCGCCAGCCCCGCAGGACGTAACATCCCAGGCTTGGCTCAGCGTGTCCGGCCGTGGCCCGGGTGAGCCGTCGGCTGGCCGAGATCCCGTGAAGCAGCCGAGAACATGGCCGGATATGCCGCTGGCCCGATAGCTGAACTCCGCACCGGCGCTGCCGGCGCACCCCGCCAGCACAATGTTCACTCGGGCACGGGCCGGGCGGTGAGGTCAATCCCCATGGGTACCGCTCCTAACGGCACTGCGCGCCTGCATCACCGCCGTGGCGATTACGGTCTGCGATAGCGGTCTGGGCCGGATGTGTCAGATTTTGGCGACCGTGCGCAGCGGCGAAACTGCCCGCCGAAGGCGGAGGTGCGGCCCGGTAGGAGTTGAAATCAGCAGTAAGCGCCCGGCGTCACCGGGGCGCTCCGACTGGACTACCGCCGTTTCCATCACCTCCACGCGGGCGGCGGCATGGCCAGCTGCCGTCTCCGCCTCGGACCGGGCAGCGGCGCGCCCGCTCCGGTGGGCACCTTGGCGCGGCGACCGCGGTGAAGAAAGCCGGCTGGCGCGCAACAGGGCGCCGTGCCGGCCGTGCGGGTAACAGGACGCGGCGGTTCAGCGTTCCGCTTGCAGGAAGAGCCTCGGCCCCGCTAGCGGTACCCGGCCGGTTCCCCGCTCCGGGGCTCCTTTCCTGCTGTGCTGCACGCTGCGACAAATGATGCGGGGAGGCCAGGTGGGCCCACAGATGCATCCCAGGCACGCACGGCGGCCGGGCCCGGAGGGCTGGGCTGGCCGGATGGCCAGCTTCAGGTCCCCGCGCCCCCAGGCGGCCAGGCAAGCCCCCCGGCCAGCAGCGCGCCGTGATCCGCTGGTTCACCCCGTCGCGATCACCGAGCACTGTGTCATCGGTGATCAGATCCGCGTCCCTGCCACCTGGTGTGACATGACAGGCTGTGTCTCACGGTTCGCCGACCCGGCCGCGCTCGGGGAGACCGACAACGGGGCCAGGGCGCTCGCCGCGGGCTGGGGCCAGGACGCTTGCGGGCGGCTGGTGTGCCCAGCCTGCCAGCAGCGTCACCGCCAGCCGGCAGCTCGGGAGATGATCGTCCCGGAACCGAAGGCCGCCCCTGTCCGCACACCGGCCGGCGGCCCGGCCGGGCCGCCGGGCGCGGTGAGCCAATCAGTGCGGTCGATGCTGGCCAGGTGGCGCCGTGCCGTGAGCCGTGGCCGCCATTGCGGGACGCGATGGCCGCATGTGCTCGTCGCCCTGGCATCCGGCAGCAACGGCTGGACCGCACCACAGCGTGTTACGGTCCCAGGCAATGGCAAGGCGCCGGACACAGCCTGCCGCTCGACTGCCGGCCCCAGCGCGGCCCCTCACACAGCACCGGGCTGGCCAGCGGAGCCCGCTCGCGCATCGGCGGCCGGCCCGGCGCCGCTCGCGGGCCCATCTGGACCCTAATGAGCACCTGCCAACACCAACGGTGCCCGGGTGACGACGCGCAAACCCGCGGCGGCGGCGATCTCCAGCGGTGGTGCATCACCCATGTAACACCAAGCCCGCCCTTTGCCGATCACGAAGGCGTCGCGACGCAGCGGCACATAATGATCGTTCGGGTGCGGCACGACGACCATGTGGGACGACAGGGCGCAGCACCCATAGCGGCGGTTACACGCGTGGGCCATCACGGAGACCGATGACAGAGCGTGATGGGCAGGAGTCAACGGCGGACTGTCGCGGGAGTCTCCTGCCGGGTGATTGGTCTTGCCCGTGTTCTGTGCGGGGTCTGCGGCGTTGCGGCTGGCTGAGGGGCACTGGCCTGGGTACGGTGCAGCCACCATCGCAGTAGGGGGAGGGCACCGATGGCCCGGAAAGTAACCGTCGCCCTGGAAGACGATTTGACCGGCGGCCCGGCACAGGAGACTGTGCGGTTCGCCTTCGAGGGCACGGACTATGAGATCGACCTGAATGCCAAGAACGCCGCCGCGTTGCGTAAGCAGCTCGCGCCCTACCTCGAGCATGCTCGCCGGGCCGGGCGTGTGCAGGCTCGCCGGGCCGGGCGGACCGTGGCCAGCCGGCAGCGCTCGGGTGATATCCGGGCGTGGGCGAAAGAGCATGGCCTGGCGGTTAGTGAGCGTGGCCGCATCCCGGCCAGCGTGGTGGAGCAGTATCACGCCGCGGGCCACGGGCACTGAACCAAGCCGCCATCGCCGTGCGGCGCCAGGGCGCACTGCCCCGGCCACCGTTCGCCCACCCAGTGGCCAAGCCGAACTGCTCCCTGCCGGTCAGGACCTCTTTCGCCGTGGCAGAATCCGGTCCCCGGGCCTGGGTGCTGGTGCCAGCCATTACTGCATCGAGAGCGCTCCGGTGTCATGCGGGCGGCCCAGGCACCTGCGCGAGGCAAATCATCGCCCGGTCGGTGGCAGAACACCGGACGTGTCCTCACACCGTGGTGATGGATGTTTATCGACGCTAGCCGGTCGGATCGGCGGACCGAAGCCATGATCGCGGAACCGCCGAGAAGATGAAGACCTCTATTCCGGGGCGCGCGAGTACCCGCCTGCGCTCCTCTGGCGGGTGCATCGTGCGGGCGTAGGAACGGCCCGTTTTGGGCGATCCGCGCACGCCTCGCCGCGGTCAGCAAGCGGGGTGCGGCGGTGTCTGGGCGTCCGCCTCCGCGCTATAGGCGCCTGAAAAGGGGTCCAGCAGCGTCCGTTAGGCCTCCCGGGTGGTGACCCACCAGTATGTAAAGAGCGCGAGTGCGAGCGCGAGAATCGCGAAGATCCCTGATTCGACGCCCTGAATGGGCCAGAAACGGCTCGCGGGCAGGTAGGTTATGCGCTGGTGGTAGCCGTGCGCGGCCAGGCACGACAGGGCCCCCTGCTGTCCGCCGGCAACGTTCGCACAGGCCGCGCTCGTCCCAGTCGTACCGTTCGCGACCGCACCGGTCGGGCTGATGTAGTTGGACCCGAGGCCCCAGGCGAGCGCCGGGACGCTCGCGTGGGGTGAGACGTTCTTGGACACGGCCAGGTCTTTGCGCAGGACGAGCGCCGTGACCATGCGCAGAGCGACGAAGACGACGAGCGTCGTCGTGATCGCCGGCACGACTCGCCGGAAGAGCGCTCCCGCGGCGATGCCCAGCATCATGGCGAACACGGCGTAGGCAACGGGGGCGATGCCCTGGATGTCGAAGGACACGAGTTCCACGGGCCCATAGACCGCGTTCGCCGGACCGCGCCACCAGGTCAGCAGTGCGGCCAGCGCACCTCCCCACGCGGCTGCCGCGAGAAGAGCCCAGCCGATGTTGGTGAGCACCCATCGGCGGCGCGTCACCTCCTGGGTCCAGGCGAAGTCCTCGGTGCTGGCTTCGAACTCTCCCGCCACGAGGGGGGCACCCCAGCTGATGCCAAGGACGAGCGGGACTGCCAATGCCGCAACCTGCACGAGATCCATCAAGAGGGTGGGGTAGGAGCTCGCGATGGCGAGGCCGGTCGGCACGAGCACGGCGACGAACGCCACGATCGCGACGGCAGAGACGACGGCGTGCGTGCGGTGCAGTCTCCAGATGAGGTAGGTCATTCGGTGCCTCCAGCCATGCTGAGCGGCCCGGCGGTAAGGGTCTCGTCCTGGGACATGTAGGCGAGGATGATGTCTTCGAGCCCCACCTCGGACACCTCCCAGGCAGGATCGGGCACCGGGCCGTCGAGGCGGGCGAGCACCCTCGATTGGCGTTCGGTCTGCGTCGCCTTCACGACGGTAAAGAGGCGTTCGAGTTCTGCGGTGTTCCGACGTGGACCGACCAGCACCCGGTGGGCGCCGAGCACGTCGTCGATGTCGGCGCAGAGGCGCACCCGAGAGCCTGAGAGCAGGATGAGGTGGTTGCAGACACGCTCGAGGTCTTGGACGAGGTGTGAGGAGAGCACGACCGTGGCGTCACCTTCGACGGTCACATCGGCGAGGGAGGTGAGGAACTCCCGCCGGGCGAGGGGATCGAGGGCGGCGAGCGGCTCGTCGAGCAACAGGACGCGCGGCCGCTTGGCGAGCGCGAGGCTGAGCGCGACCTGGGCGCGCTGGCCACCCGAGAGCGAGTGCACGGGGTGGTCGAGCGAAATCCGCAGCGCCGTGAGCCGCTGCTCGGCACCGGCGGCGTCCCACCTGTGGTTGAGGTGGGCGCCGATCCGGAGGTGCTCGGCCGCGGACAGCTGGCGATAAAGGGGGATGTCCTGGGCGAGAAAGCCGACGCTCGCGAGGAAGTCCCCGTCCTGCGCGGGCGCCCGTCCGAGCACCCGGGCCTCTCCCGACGTCGGGCGGCGCAGCCCGACGAGCAGCCGCAGAAGCGTCGTCTTGCCGGCTCCGTTCGGGCCGACAAGTGCCGAGATGCAGCCTTCCGGCACTTCGATCGTGCAGTCCTGCAGGCCCCACGTCGATCCGTAGCGCTTGCTGAGCGCGATGGTCTCGATCGCGGGTGCTTCGCTGCTCACGCGACGCCCCGATCGGACGCGGTTCGCAACAGCGACCGCAGCATCGCCTCCATCGCCTGGTCGTCGACGCCGGCCGCTCGCGCCGTCTCAACCCAGCGCTCTAGGCCGCGAGCAAGCCGCATCTGCTCCTCGGGTGGAGGACCCTGCGGCCTGCGGAGCACGAAGGTGCCCACACCCTGGCGCCCCTCGGCCAGCCCGGCGTGCTCGAGCTCCCGGTAGGCCCTCGTCACGGTGTTCGGGTTCACCGTCACCTCGGCGACAACCTGCTTCACCGTCGGCAGCTGGTCGCCAGGCCGAAGTGTTCCCATCCGAAGCGCCTGCTCGACCTGCTGGACGATCTGCAGGTACGCAGGAACGCCCGAGGTCTGGTTCAGCTGGAAAGTGATCGTTTGCCTGAGGAGTTCACTATTCATCTAGAGAACTATGTGACAGATGATCCCAGCAGTCAAGCGCTCACCTGAAGCACGAACTGCCACGAGCGGGCGCAAGGCCCCGGGCGGCCTGCCGTCGCGATACTCCGCCCTATTCGGGCTTCGCCGGCGAGCGGTACGCGCCCATGACCGGACGAAGTCATGGCCGTGCCGCGCTGGCCTAGAAACCGCCTCCTGGCGGGCCAGGCTCGTCACCGGTGAATCTCTTAAAGTCCCGCAAGTTCTCCCCGGCGGTGACCCTCCGCTCCAGCCGTTCGGTGCGCCGGAGCTGCCGCTGCTGCCGCCACCGCCGGATGGCGGCTTTCAGCCTCTCACCCGGCGCCTGACCAGCCGGGTCGGCGGGCACGCCCAGCGTCCCTGGCACTGGGGGCACCACTGGCCCATCCTTGTCTGGGCGCTCCGATCGCGTGGTCATTAGCCCAGTCCAGCACCCTTCCGGCCTTGTCACAAGGCAGCCGGGGCACAAGTGCTACCTCTTTCCGCTGGCGTCCGGTGCCTGGACTGTACTGGCTGCACGAGTCGGTGAGCCTGACCCACGGATTAAAAGCTTGAGCGGAGCGCGTTCACGAGGGTTCATAGGCGTTCGCGCCGCCGATCAGACAAGGCGCGTGTATCCCGTGAATTGGCCTGCACGTGGGTGAACTGCAACCCGAATTGCAACCCTGGCGCCCCGATGACGGGCCTGCTCGCCGTCCCGGTTACGGACCATGTCCCGCGCCGCCAGGTCGGCAACACCGACCGGATACAGAGGCGGGCTGGTTGCATCAACTGCCCGCCAGATCATCCGGATGCTGCCATGCGCTCCAATCTCATCTGGCGTAGCGTGGTCCGAACATCGCTAGGGGGGTCGCATGAGTTGCTCGCGCCGTATTGCCATGCTTGGTGTGCTGCCAGTTCTTGTCTTGACGACACTGGGCGTCACCGCGCCGGCGGCTCTTGGTGCCGCAGTCCAGACAGTACTGGCCGGAAACGTGTTGAAGTATCCATGTCAGGCACCCTTCGGATCCGTGCAGATCCCGGCATCGGCGTGGGCCGGAGGCTTGGCTAACACCGGTCATGACGGAGCTACTTTTCCCGTCTACAGCAACTACCGTGCAGGTCGACAGCCTGCGTCGTGCGCTGGCAACTGGGTATCCGCTGACGGGACCGATCAGTGGGGTTTGCAATACCAGTGCACCGAGTTGGCGGTCCGGGTCGCGGATGCTGAATGGGGGATTGGGAACAACACCGCGTGGGAGAACGCAGGCTGGAACGGAGCCGCTGATGCTATGAAGTCACCCGGCCAGCGTCTGGGTCTGACCTGGGTAGGAAACGGGACTGGTTCCCTGCCTGTTCCGGGCGACTTGATGATTTGGTCCTCCGGCGGCGGCAATGATCCTGGCCATGTGGGCGTCGTCGCTGCGGTCAGCAGCGGAACTGTGACGTTCGTCGGCGAGAACCAAGGCGCCGGGATGGTTACGCTTCCGGTTAGTGGCACTACCGTCGAGAACAACGGCTGGAAGCCTAACTCAGCGATTCTGGGATGGCTTTCGAGCCCGGCGGCGCCGACCACGATAGGAATGCTGACCACTAGCGCCGAGGCGTTCGCCAAGGATGGCGGCCTGCGCGCTCCATGGGTGGATGAGTCCGGCGCTGTAGCTGAAATAGCAGTGGCCAGCGACCCGACGAACGGGCCGCTGATCGGGGTGCTGACCACCAGCGGAACCGTGCTTGTGAAAGAGGGCAGCCTGACCGGCCCCTGGGTCACCGAAACCACCGGCGCCTCGCAGATCGCCGTCGCCAGCGACCCGACGAACGGGCCGCTGATCGGGGTGCTGACCACCAGCGGAACCGTGCTTGTGAAAGAGGGCAGCCTGACCGGCCCCTGGGTCACCGAAACCACCGGCGCCTCGCAGATCGCCGTCGCCAGCGACCCGACGAACGGGCCGCTGATCGGGGCGCTGACCACCAGCGGAACCGTGCGGGCGAAACAGGGCAGCCTGACCGGCCCCTGGGTCACCGAAACCACCGGCGCCTCGCAGATCGCCGTCGCCAGCGACCCGACGAACGGGCCGCTGATCGGGGCGCTGACCACCAGCGGAACCGTGCTGGCGAAACAGGGCAGCCTGACCGGCCCCTGGGTCACCGAAACCACCGGCGCCTCGCAGATCGCCGTCGCCAGCGACCCGACGAACGGGCCGCTGATCGGGGCGCTGACCACCAGCGGAACCGTGCGGGCGAAACAGGGCAGCCTGACCGGCCCCTGGGTCACCGAAACCACCGGCGCCTCGCAGATCGCCGTCGCCAGCGACCCGACGAACGGGCCGCTGATCGGGGCGCTGACCACCAGCGGAACCGTGCGGGCGAAACAGGGCAGCCTGACCGGCCCCTGGGTCACCGAAACCACCGGCGCCTCGCAGATCGCCGTCGCAGGGTAATACTTTTGGACGAGCGACTGAGGGAGACTTGAACCCGGACCCTCTCGATGCGAACTCTCGGCAGCGAGGTCGTTCGCGGTCGCTGGGGCAGGTCAGCGGCCGGTCGCAGTCGGACGAAGTCGCTCACAGCCGATGACGTTGCTGTACTCGTGTGCTGTACGACAGCCTGGCTTTGGGCGTCATGGGTCTGGCTGGAAACTGCGGATTAAGAGCTTGAGCGGAGCAAGTTCCTCCCGAGTACACAGTAGTTCGCGCCGCTGCTCAGTGGATATGCGTGTACCTCGGTGAATTAGGGCGGACGTGAGTGAACTGCAACCCTGCTCGGCACTCGGGACGCTTGCAGTCATTCATCCATTGCGTAGAGTTGAGCTGATCGGGAGGTCGCTGCGCAGGCCGCCTGAACTGCCGGTCAGGAAGATCTGACTGTCCTGCTCAGCCGTCCATGAGCCGAGTTCGGTGGTGACGCAACAGACCGGCCCGTGCCCGGCATCTTCCTTGTTCAGGAAGCTGCCAGAAACGACCGGCCGACCGGCCGAGATTTGTGCCGTCGGGCTCCATGCCTCGTTTTCCCGCGGGCGTTCCATCCGCCGTGGGCGATACCCGCACAGGTAAATTGCCAGGTGCGCAGCTTCCAGGAGGGGGCCATGGGCTTGCGTCACTGACACGTAGTCGCCATCCCGGTGGCCCTCGGCGTCGATGAACGCATCCAACCATGCCCGGCGTTGTGCAGTTGACATCCCGAGCACCTGGGCAACAGCCCGCTCCTTCGGGTGCCCCGCCCGGCGCATCAGGTCTTGCGCGTAGTCGTAATCCAGCCGCCACACGTGGCGCTGCGGCATGGGTATTTTGTTGACCCGGGACAACCGTGGCTTGTCCACATAGTGCGCACATGGGATTCCTTCAAGGAGTGCACCGAGTTTGGTGACCATAACCGGCTTCGACTGAGCGATGCTCATGGACGGTTTTTTGCGCCCGCGCGGCTTATCCACGAACTTCTCGGCATGGCCATCTCCGGCGATCCAGCCGAGAAGGGCAGCTTCTTCCCCGGTGATCTCCAGACCGGGAGCAGTGTCAGCAACGGCAGATAGGAGCAGCCGATCACGGCTGCGTATGTCTTCAGTGGTAACTCAGGAAACTTCGTTAGCATACCGGTGCTTTTGCTTCGCAGCCCGGATGCCAGGCGCCTTGGCGAGGTGAATGCGCAAGCCACTTTCAGTAGTAATCCCTCGCTGGACGCGGCGTTCAATCTTCGGTGGCCTGGGCACCCCGTGCTTGCGGGAGCAGTGGATCTGGACCCCATTCGCGCTTACTGCCTTCGGCCCCCATCCACACTCCGGGCAGGAAGCCAGCGGGTGGGCCGCCCGCATGTGGCGGCGTGGGCCGAGACCGAGATCGTGCTGGCCACTGACCTGGGCGCCGGGACCGATGACCCGCGGGCGGGCGCGCCGGATCTGCTGCGCCGCGCGCTGGGCGCCCTGCCGGAGCGGGTGCGTGCCGGGGGCCGCGTCGCGGCGCGGGTGGACGCGGGCTATTTCGCCGGGCAGGTGCCCGCGCCGCGCACGGCGAGCGCATCTTCTTCGCGATCGGCGCCCGGCGGATCGCGCCGCTGTGGCGGCTGCTGGACGGCATCGGCGAGCAGGACTGGCACGAGGCGATCGAGATGGACAATGCGCAGGTCGCGGTGGCCGATTACCGGCCGGACTGGTGGCCGGCGAACACGTGGCTGCTGATCCGCCGCGTCCGCCTCGCGCCGGAGCAGGTTTCCGCGGACCCGCGGTCCCGGCGGCGCCGCACCCTGCATCCCGGCCAGCGCACACTGCCGATCCCCGAGCTCGCCAATGCCGATGCGATCTACGGCTACAGCTTCGTCCTGACGAACCTGAACGTGTCCGCGCCGGATAAGGCCGCCGCGGCCGAGCACTGGTACCGGCACCGCACCACGATCGAGAACATCTTCCGTGACAGCAAGCACGGAGCCGCACTCCGGCACCTGCCATCTGGCTATCCCGCGGTCAATACGGCCGGGATGTGGGGAGCGCTGCTGGCGGCCAGCATGGCCGCCTGGCTGCACCAGCTCACCACTCCCACCCGGGGCGAGACGACCCTGGAGGGCCACGGCGTCCGCGGCGGCAAGGCCATGATCGAAACCCTCCGCCGCCGGGTGATCAGCGTCCCGGCCCGGCTGGTGGGCCACGCCGGGCAGCTGATCCTGCGGCTGCCACCCGGCCACGGCCTGCTCGCCGAGGTCCTCGCCCGTCTGCGGGCCCTGCCCGCGATGTCTTGACCAGCCCGGCCCGCAAGGCCCCGACCGGAACCCCAGGAAACCGCGAACCTGGCGCGACACCCGGGCCTCAAGCCTGCCCGCACACGCAAAACCGCGGCCACCAAAACCAGCAATCGGCCCGAAGATCAACTCAGCCCACTAATCGCGGAATCGGGTCAGACAAGCACACGCCAGCGGCATTCTGCCCCTCAAACTGCCCCTCTCAATGATCTCCCGGTGACTGCTCGAACTACCCCGTTCTCACAGCCGTCGCCTCTACCTTCGAGGGCCCAGGCGGCCAAGGCTGCGCCCCGTCAGGGACCGCACCCGGCTCCCCACCGCAACCGTCTACAGGCCCCGGCATGCACGGGTTCTTCTGGCCGGTATTCCCTATCACCGGATGAGGCATTGGTGTGGTGGTGAACGCGTGGGACGTCCACTGGCGGCACCCGATCACCGAGGCCGAGTCCAGCGCGAGATCGAGCACGAGGACAAGCAAGGTTGAGCAGGACGGCCCGTTGGGGGCAGCGATACCAGCCTCGCTAGTCACTGCTCACCGGACAGTCCTGGGTCAAGAACTGCGACCAGTGGTAAGCCAGCGCACGCGATTGGTGACGTTCGTCCCTTGGCAGGTGGCCGGTTTCAGGGCAAGCCTGAAGCGCACAGGTGCGCAAGCACCGCCGCACTCGTTTCAGCACACAAGAGGAGTCATGGTGCTGGTGAAACAGGCCACGGCGGAGTTCCTGGCCAAGAAACGAATCGCGGTGACCGGAGTGTCCCGCACACCCAAGGACCACGGCGCCAACGTCGTCTACAAGCGGCTGCGCGACCGCGGCTACCAGGTATTCGCGATCAACCCCAACACCGGCCAGGCCGAAGGAGACCGGTGCTACCCCGACCTGAAGTCGGTCCCAGACGGTATCGAGGCGGTGGTGATCGGCACCAGGCCCGAGACCGCCGAGGCTACCATGCGCGAATGCGCCGAGCTGGGCATCAAGCACGTGTGGATGCACCGCGGGCCGGGCGCCGGCAGTGTGTCCGCCGCAGCCACCGACTACGGCCGGCAGCACGGGATCACCGTGATCGACGGGGGCTGCCCGCTGATGTTCAACCCCACCGCCGATACCGGGCACAAGATCATGCGGCTCATATTCGCAAGCCATGTCCCCAAGCAGGTATGAGGCCGCGCCATCGACCGCAGCCAATCAGGAGATCACGACGGGCAGCCGAGGAGCCGACCGTGCACCACTCCGACATCTCGTCCCGGCCGATCTCGGCACTGGCGCATATAAGGGTCACGATGCTCCGCGCTGGAGGTGGCCTCGCACGCCCGTGTGCCCGGACGGTGATCCAGCTGCCCTTCGCCTGGCCGCAATCCCCCCACGACGCCCGCGCCGACCCGCCGGTCCCGCCACCGCGATCGTGCAACTGGTCCAGCGCAAGCCATGCCTCGCCGTGAGACTGCCGGCCGCGACATTGCGGAACCTCGTGACCCCCGCGCGGGCTGAAGGCGGCCAGACAGCCGCATCGGCCCACGACCCCAAAGGAGCGCACATGAGCGACCAGCCTCCGGAGGCGCAACCCCCGGTGCAGATGCCAGCGGCAGCGCAGCCGGACCATGATGCGAGGCCCGTGGCGAGGCCTGGCCCGCCGCAGGCGCTCGCCCCGCCGCAGATGCCCGCCGCCGAGCGCGTCCGCCTCGCGGCCCGTCGGCGGGATGAGACCGATTACATCTTCAACTACTGGTCGGCGCTGGGCTGGACTATCCTGACCTTCGGGATCTACGGGTTCTACGTCTTCTACCAGCTCATCCGCCGGATGCGGGATCACAACGCCCGTCGGCTCGAACTCCTCGACGCGGCAGCCACCGTGGCGTGGGAACAGGCCGGGCGGCAGGGCCTTCAGCAGGAAATGGCACCTTCCTTCGAGCGGACTGCCGGTCACCTGGCGGTGCTGCGCCAGATGACCGGCGACTTCCGTGAACCCGTCATCTGGCTGGTGCTTGCCATCGTGGCCCGCGGTATCGCCGAAATCGTCGCGTTCGTGCTACTCGACCAGGACCTCATCAAACACAGCCAAGCCGAAGCCGGCGCCGGCCACGAACTGTCGGTGATCTACGGCCGGCTCGGCCAGCACCTGCCCTCCCCCGATCAGGACCAGGTGAAGCGGCCGGACAACTACGTCGGCCGGATCGTAGCCACGATCTTCACCTTCGGCATCTACATGTTCTGGTGGTTCTACAACCAGATGGACGAGCCGAACAAGCACTTCACCACCAACTGGGCTCAAGAAGACCACCTCGTGAACGCCGTCGACGCGGTCAGCTGACCCACCCGCGGCACGCCAAGCCACGGCAGCCCTGGCCCCAACCGGACCGGGCCCTTGCCCGGGATTGCCGGTGGCGCCCGCCAGCCTGGACGCAGCCGCATCGATGCCAAGGAGCGGAAGGGTCTCGCCGAGCCGGCGGGCGGCCGGGTACTGAGCCGCGAGTTTCTAATCTCTAACGGGGCTTCGCCCCAGCCCGACGAGGCGTGCCAGTGGTTGGCTGAGGTAAGCGAATGGGCTCCGGCCGGCGACGAAACGGTGTCACGATGTGCCCGTTCATGACCGCGTGCCGCGGTTAGGTGGCCCTTGCGGGCCAGTCGGGATGATGGACAGGCGGGCGAGGTTGATGCCAGTGCCCTGGTGGAACTCGGTGGCGACCACCCCGGGGCAGCACACCTGGACCCGTACTCCGGTTCCGGCCAGTTCGCCGGCCAGCGCACAGATGTCCGCATCGGACTGCTGACGAGCTACGCGACAAGATCAGGGCCGACTACAGCGCGAGGCCAGTGCCACGTCAGCTGGCCCACTTCGGGGAATCTGCTCCCGGGCAAGAAGCTCCCCAGAGGAAATTTTGAGGCGCCGCAGAGCTGCGAGGCATTTGCTGGTATTGCACACGGACCTGCGATCATAATCGGTCCCCCTCCCGGTGGAGGTAACCCCGCACTGGTCTCAGCCCGTGCTTGAGGGGAAGAGAGGGACCGGGCGTGGCCAACCGGAGGCCCACCCGGTCCCCCGCCAACCCGGCTAGGACCGCACCCACGACCGACGAGCTACGCGACAAGATCAGGGCTGATTACAGCGCGCGGCTGACCCGGGGCCAAGCCACAGAAACGGAGGCAGCCCCATGCTGGATACCGGATTCCCCCAGGCGGATGCCGAGAACGACTTCCTGCGGGTCAGGCGCCGCCAGTTCCTGGCCACCCTGGCGCACCGCCTGCGCCACCAGCCCGCTGACAGCGACCGCCTCCTGACACTGGAGGAGGTCACCGGCGCGCTCGGCATGCGCGGCGAGCGGCAGCTGGGCCTGCAGACGATACCGCTGGACACCATCGTCGGCACGGTCGACTCGCTACGCGACTTCGACCGTCACTTCCGGCCCACCTCCAACCGGGTGCGCTACCGCTGGGAACAGCTGGCACTGGCACGCCGCCGCTGTGCGGCGATCCCGCCGATCGAGGTGTACCGCACCGGCGGCCTGCACTTCGTCAGCGACGGCCACCACCGGGTATCCATCGCCGCCGCGACCGGCCAGCAGACAATCGACGCCTACGTCACCGAGATACTCGCAGTGCAGAGTCGGCGATCCGGCCGCTTCCGAGATGGCTCAAGCGCTTGGCCGGATGACTCCGACCGAATCACCAACAGCGAATGATCATGCTGGTCTGCGGATAAACATGTACTGACGCAACGCGCGCTATTCGGATTCGGACGGGCCGGTGCTGCTGGCCGCGCTCTGGCGACCAGCTGGCTCTGCCTCTGCATGTTCCGCGGTGTGATCTTCGGCCCGGCGCGACTCCTGGGCTGCCGCAGGTGACTTCATGCGAGGTGAAGACAAGGGCACTGGTTCAAATTTTCCTGGCGATACGGGAACGCCTGCTCAGCGTGGTCTTCGGGCCCTAGGCGGGCGGGATAGGAAAGATCGTCTGACCGTCTTTTGACCGTCGGAGTGAGCGTGGCTGACCGGCATTCAGCCCCACGAGCCGGGCCTGAGAGGCAGGCCGGGCATGGGCGGGCGCTGCCGCTCGCTGGGCATGGACCCGCACCAACCGCTGCTCCGCTGTAGGTGCTATGGCCTGAGCGGTCGCAGACGCCGCGGGTCCGAGCAAGATCCAGATCAGCCCTTGCCGGCGGCCTGCAGGAAGCGCTTGCCGGGCAGTGAACCCAGGGGATTGTGGATGGTAAGGAGAAGGTCTACGGTTCGATTCCGTAAGGGGGCTCCCAGGTTAGAGGTATTTTTCGCATGTGTAATCGGTGACCTACTTGCGGAAAATGCCCCCCGATTGCCCCCCACGCTGTACAACTGGTGAGCGTCTCCGGGCAACTGGTGAGCGTTTCCTGCCAGCGATGCTGCGATGACACGGCTTTCCCGCGAACTCGATCTTGGGTTGCGCCGACTAACGACATCACGTTGAGTGACAGTGGCGGGCCGCGAGAACGCGCGCCTACCCGCCTGATCTGGGCGCTCTGCCGGAGGTCGTTGCCAGCAATCGGCTGGGTGCATAACGGGGTGATCTGCGCGGCCGCCAGGACGTCTGTTGGGAGCCTGACCGGCGCCCCTGGCGCTGATCTGGAGGGCCTGATCCTTGATCGCCTGGCTCGCTAGGGTGCCCGGACCGTCAGGCTCCCTGGTTGCAGTGGTTTGCGGCGGCGACGATCAGGAGGTGCTCGTCCACCCAGGAGACCTCGGCGGTGGGCAGGCGGGCCAGGAAGGCCGTGATGGAGGTGCGGAGCTCTTCGGGGGTGTAGAGGGAGAAGGTGGAGTAGTGGCGTCCTTCGGCCTGGGCCTGGAGCCGCCTGGCTGTGCTGGTGCGCGGATGGCCGAAGGTCTGGGCCGTGATCATGGTGAGCCCGCTGGTTCGGTTGACGGCGTCCCGGATCGCGGCGTGGCTGTGCAGGCGCTGTTCGTGTTCGGTGAAGCCGGGGAAGTATTGGCCCCAGATCGTTCGCGCGTTCTGCTGTGGGGTGCGGGTGTAGATAAACAGCTGGCCGCCGGGTGCCAGCACCCGGGCGGCGGCGGTCAGGAACCGGCCGAGGTCGAAGTGGTGAATGCAGTTGAACGCGGTGACCAGGTCGAGGCTGGCGGCCCGCAAGGGCAGCTGTTCGGCGGCTGCCAGCAGCGGGACCACCCCGCGGGCGTGGCCGCGGTTGGCGGCGTTGAGCTGTGCCAGCATGGCCGCGGAGACGTCGCTGGCGGCCAGCAGCGAGCCGTCGGGCAGCAGCGCGCGCAGCAGCCGTGTGTACCGTCCGGTCCCGCAGCCGGTATCCAGGCCGGTGACGGGGCGGCCGGGCAGGAGCTGGCAGATCGCGCGCACCGGCGCCTCGTCGGTGGTGCGCAGTGATTCGTAGACGGCGGCGACCCGCTCGAAATGCCCGCCCACGGTCACCTCCGGCACAGCCCCGCGCTGGGCCTGCTAGCGACATCATGCGCCCGCCTTGCCCGGTTCACACACTGTTCACCCGCACGACAGGCCAGGAGCCCTGATGGATGCCGTGGGTGTGGCGCAAGGCAAGGTCCCCGCGGCGGGGCTGGCATCATCACAGGTGTGATGAGCAATTCACGTTCCCGCCGCTTCTCTTGTGACCGTCACCTATCTTCCAGTCACGCGCTGCCAGATCTGCCACCGCACCGTCGCCTACAGGCCCGGGAACCTCAGCGAGGTCTTGACCGGGCACTACCGCCGGGCCCATCCCGAAGCGTTCGGCCTCCGTTCCCGGTAGCCGGCCGCGGAGACCCTCAGCGCTGCTGAATCCTATTTTCGAGCGGGACAGGTCCCGCCAGCCGAACACCTCCCGGGGCACCACCGGAGAGCCGATCGTGGCCGTAGGTGGCGGTGAGGTACTCGGCGAAGCGCTCCAGGTGGAGCACTACCCGGGCGGTGACCTCCGGGCGAACCCCCGCCAGGGCCAGGGCCCGGGCCCGGGCCCGGTAGCTGCCGGCCCACGCCGAAGTCGTGTCAGCGGCCGCAAAACGCCTCAGGAGGGGCTGCTTAACCGCTGCCCGCCCGGGTGGTGTTACTCGCCGTTGGTCAGGTGCCCGTCGGTCCCGCCCGCGGCCGCATTGCTCTCGCTCGCGATCTCGGTGGGCGGCGTGTCGGGCACCTCGCCGGGCTTGGGCACGCCCTTGAATGTGAGCTGCGCTTGCGGCCCGGTGCCCTCCACATCGACCGTGACGATCTGGCCGGCCTTCAGCTCACCGAACAGGATCTTCTCCGACAGGTTGTCCTCGATCTCCCGCTGGATCGTACGGCGGAGCGGCCGCGCGCCGAGCACCGGGTCGTAGCCCCGTTCGGCGAGCAGCATCTTGGCCGCGGGCAGCAGCTCCAGGCCCATGTCGCGGTCCTTCAGCCGCTCATCCACCTTGGCGATCATCAGGTCCACGATCGTGAGGATCTCCTCCTGGCTGAGCTTGTGGAACACGATGGTGTCATCGACGCGGTTCAGGAACTCGGGCCGGAAGTGCTGCTTCAGCTCCTCGGTCACCTTGGTCTTCATCCGGTCATGCGAGCCCTTTGACTCATGCGCCGGGCCGAAACCAAGGGAGACCCCCTTGGAGATGTCCCTGGTGCCCAGGTTGGTGGTCATGATGATCACCGTGTTCTTGAAGTCGACTACCCGGCCCTGCGCGTCGGTGAGGCGCCCGTCCTCCAGGATCTGCAGCAGCGAGTTGAAGATGTCCGGGTGAGCCTTCTCGATCTCGTCGAACAAGACCACGGAGAACGGCTTCCGGCGGACCTTCTCGGTCAGCTGGCCGCCCTCCTCGTACCCGACATAGCCGGGCGGGGAGCCGAACAGCCGGGACACGGTGTGCTTGTCCATGTACTCGCTCATGTCCAGCTGGATCAGCGAATCCTCATCACCGAACAGGAACTCCGCGAGAGTCTTGGACAGCTCGGTCTTGCCGACACCTGACGGGCCAGCGAAGATGAACGAGCCCCCGGGCCGCTTGGGGTCCTTCAGCCCGGCCCGGGTCCGCCTGATGGCCTGCGAGAGCGACCTGATGGCCGCGTTCTGCCCGATCACCCGCTGGTGGAGTTCGTCCTCCATGTGCAGCAGCCGCTGCGACTCCTCCTCGGTGAGCTTGAACACCGGGATGCCCGTGGCGATGGCCAGGACCTCCGCGATCAGTTCCTCGTTCACCTCGGCGACGGCGTCCATGTCGCCGGCCTTCCACTCCTTCTCCCTGGCATCCTTCTTCGCGATCAGCTGATTCTCGTTGTCGCGCAGCGCGGCTGCCTTCTCGAAGTCCTGGGAGTCGATCGCCGACTCCTTCTCCCGGCGCACGCCAGCGATCTTCTCGTCGTACTCGCGCAGGTCCGGCGGCGCGGTCATCCGGCGGATCCGCAGGCGCGCGCCTGCCTCATCGATCAGGTCGATCGCCTTGTCCGGCAGGAACCTGTCGCTGATGTAGCGGTCCGCCATCTGCGCGGCAGCGACAATGGCGCCGTCGGTGATCGACACGCGGTGATGCGCCTCATAGCGGTCACGCAGGCCCTTGAGGATCTCGATCGTGTGCGCGATCGTCGGCTCGGCAACCTGGATCGGCTGGAACCTGCGCTCCAGCGCCGCGTCCTTCTCCAAGTGCTTACGGTACTCATCCAGCGTCGTCGCGCCGATCGTCTGCAGCTCACCGCGGGCCAGCATCGGCTTCAGGATCGACGCGGCGTCGATCGCGCCCTCCGCCGCGCCCGCACCGACCAGCGTGTGCAGCTCATCGATGAACAAGATGATGTCCCCGCGGGTCCGGATCTCCTTGAGGACCTTCTTCAGCCGCTCCTCGAAGTCACCCCGGTACCTGGAGCCAGCGACCAGCGCGCCCAGGTCCAGGGTGTAGAGCTGCTTGTCCTTCAGGGTCTCCGGCACCTCGCCCTTAACGATCTTCTGCGCCAGGCCCTCCACCACCGCGGTCTTCCCGACGCCGGGCTCACCGACCAGCGCCGGGTTGTTCTTGGTGCGCCGGCACAGCACCTGCATCACGCGCTCGATTTCCTTCTCCCGGCCAATCACCGGATCGAGCTTGCCCTCGCGTGCGCCCTGGGTGAGGTTGCGGCCGAACTGGTCGAGCACAAGCGAGGTGGAGGGCGCCGTCTCAGACGGCGGGCCCGCGGCGGCGGGCTCCTTGCCCTGGTAGCCGTGCAGCAGCTGGTTCACCTGCAGGCGGACCCGGTTCAGGTCCGCGCCCAGCTTCACCAGCACCTGCGCGGCGACGCCCTCACCCTCGCGGATGAGGCCGAGCAGGATGTGCTCGGTGCCGATGTAGTTGTGACCGAGCTGCAGCGCCTCGCGCAGGGAGAGCTCAAGCACCTTCTTGGCGCGCGGAGTGAAGGGAATGTGGCCTGAGGGCGCCTGCTGGCCCTGGCCGATGATCTCCTCAACCTGCTGGCGCACGGCCTCCTGGCTGATCCCCAGCGACTCCAAGGCCTTGGCGGCGACACCCTCGCCCTCGTGGATCAGGCCCAGCAGGATGTGCTCGGTACCGATGTAGTTGTGGTTCAGCATCCTGGCCTCTTCCTGAGCCAGGACCACAACCCTCCGCGCCCGGTCGGTAAACCTCTCAAACATCTCGCGGCCCCCTCACCGAGCGGCCCGGGGAGGCAACTGAAGTCTTGCTCGTCCCTTCCGCATGCTAGCCCGCGCGCCGGGCGACGTTGCGCATGCGAATGTCGCACAACCAAAACGTTCCCGGTCGCCAGGGCGTTCACCCCAGAGGGGCAGTGTTCCCAGCTACGCCGGCAGCGAACGCGCGCGGCGTGCAGCGCGCAGATCAGCCCGCGGCGCGCCGCGGGGATGCGATGCGCCGCTGGCCAGCTGACTGAGCGTCGGGCTGGCTGCGCTGCTGACTCGGCGCACATCTGGTCAACGCGGTCGGCGTCGACGGTGGACCTTGGGCCAGGGCCAGGTCGGTGCGCAGAGCCAGCCGGTCCCAGATTCCCAGCGTTCACGCAAAGACCAGCCCATCACGGGGTCGACGTTCTGCGGATCGAACCGTGGCCACCACCGGCCGTCCCGTTCGGCATAGCCGTCCGCCCAGGCGCGCCGCAGGGGCCAGCGTGCGGTGCCGGCGACGCCAAGCGTGATCGATCGCGTGGCGGCCGAGGTCGCCGAGAACTGGTTCGGGACGCCCCAGCCAGATCGGGGGGGCGGTCCATCACCGAACCGCATAATCCTTATACGGCGGCCCAGGCCAGCGGATCGAGGGTGCCGTCGATGGCGGCCCGGGCGACATCGGTGAGGCGCAGGTTGCTGCTGCGGGCGTAGGCCCGCAGCCGGGAGAAAGCCTCGGCCAGATCGACGTCGGCGCGCTCTGAGATCACGCCTTTGGCCTGCTCGATCACCACGCGGCTGGTCAGGGCACCGGAGAGCTGCTCGTTCAGGCGCTGGGCCTCGGCGCTGGCGCGATGCTGCACGATGCTGAGGGTGGCGAGGTCAGCAAAGGCCCGGGCGACGATGACGTCCGCCTCCTCCATCGGTGCGCGGGTGACGCTGAGCAGGTTCAGGGCGCCGAGGGTCACATCACGCAACCGCAGCGGCAGGGCGGACGCCGACTGGAACCCCGCCTGCAGGGCAGCGGCGGAAAACGACGGCCAGCGGCCGGACCCGGCATCCAGGTTCTCGTGCCCGACCCTCTCGCCGGTGCGGAAGGCATCCAGGCAGGGGCCTTCCTGCTGCTGGAGCTCGAACAGCTCCAGCAGGCGCATCGCCTCGCTGGAGGAGGCCACCAGCCCCAGGCTGCCCGCGGGAGAAGCCAGCATCACCCCGGCGGCGGAGACGCCGAGCAGGTTGACGCACCGGTCCGCGACCCCGGTCAGCAAGTCGACGACGTCATAGTCGTCGACGAGGGTGTCGGCCATCTCGACCAGTGACCGGACCACGTCGGCTTCTCGGGTCATCTCAACTCACCCTCCTGAGCGCCCAGCGGCCCATCACAGCCGGCCGGCGCCGGATCGGCCCCGGGCCTGCGCATCCATCGTAGTAGCGGCCTGTCCCCGCGCCAGCGCGGGCGACGAGCGCGGTTCATCCCAGCCGGAGCCTGCGGGCGACGACGTCTTCGGCCACATCGGCGAGCAGCCGATCGCTGCTGAACGCGAACGCCCGCAGCCGGATAGTGCCTCGGTGACGCTGATCCCCTCCTGGACCGAGACCATGCCCGCCGCGTTGTGCACCACGAAATGGAAGTCGGCGCCGATCTCCAGCTCCCTCGGCCACTGCGCCGGAAGGCGCTCCGGCCTGGGCCTCCAGCACCCAGCGGGCGGCCACATCGGCGACGACCAGCGCGTCAGCGTGCTGCTCGCCGCTCAAAGGGCCGGGGCGGTCCCGGTAGAGGTTCAGCGCCCCGAGGCGCACCTTGCCTACCCGCAACGGGAACCCGAACACCGCCCGCGCGCCCGCCTGCAGCGCCGGCGGGGTGAAAGCCAGCCATCGGCGGGTCACCGGATCCGCCAGGTCGGGCTCGGCCACTACCCGGTCCTGCTGGTAGGCGTCCACGCATGGGCCCTCGCCCCAGCGTGTACTGCACTCCTCGATCAGGTGGCTCACCTCATCGCTGGTGCACAACGACCCGCGCGGTATGTCACCCGACATGAGCATGACACCCGCGCCCGTCACGCGGCGAGCCCCGGGCACGCCTCGCACAGCCAG
>CAVPSA010000058.1:0-83813 GCA_963707905.1 uncultured Actinomycetes bacterium
CGTTTGGCACCGAGTGCCTCAAGGCGCTTGACTTCTGCTTCAACATCATCGGTCTCTAGGTCAAGGTGCATTCGCTCTTTAGAGACCTTTGGATCGTTGGTCTTTTGAAGAAGGATGCGTATCTCAGAGTCCGGGAGTCGGAGATGGCGATAGATTCCGCCACATCGCCGCCGTGACAGGTGCCAGCCTGCGGGAACTGATGGGCCGCATGGGCCACAGCATCACCCGCGCCGCTCTCATCTACCAGCACCACACGACCGAACGCGACCGCCTCATCGCCGCCATGATGAGCGAGATCATCGAGGCTGAGCTAGCTGACCCGGACAACCATCGGGCACGCAGCACGCCAAGACCACGATGGTTCTTGACGCCGGATGTGCCCACCGTGATCACGGCTCTGACGTGGGACTTTGATCGGAGCGGGTGACGGGAATCGAACTCGCACTATCAGCTTGGGAAGTGGAGCGGATACGGCTGTCCAGGACGCTGACCTGCAAACCCCGATGGTCCTGGGTGACCGTGGTTGACCCCTCGTTACCCCGGCTAATGGCACGCTAATGGCACGGCGATCATGCGCCGACCTGTCGTGGTTCGGGCGCTCGCGGCGGGCACGATTGGCGTGGCCCTGGGCTTAGGCGTCGTCGTCGGCCTCTGCCTCTGCCTCCAGTTCGGCCTCCAGCTCAGCTTCGGCCATGGCGACCACGAGACCCAGCCCCTTGGCGATGTTCGCCGCCGCCGAGACCACGCGGGCCGTGCCCACGATGGGTGCCACCGCGACGAGAATGTCTTCGACGTCATCGAGGGTGATGCCCGAGTCGGCCGCCGCTTCGACATTGAGCACATAGGACGCAGCGGATGCGTCCACAGCCACCAGGGCGGCGATCCGGGCGATCATGAACTCGCGCGGGGGCAGGTCGCTGCCCTCCAGCGATGCGGCGGTCATCACCGCGAGGGTGTCCAAGACGGGCGTGCCACTGTCGGGCATGGCGGATTCCTTTCAGAACGGGAGCAGCCAGCTAATTGTCCTCTTGTCGCGCTGGTTCCGATCATGGCCGGAGCTGGACAGCGGCAGGTCACCCACCGTGGGTGGTCCTGGCTGGGCAGGCGGCTGGCAGCGTGGCAGTCATGTCGGTGCAGCCGTCTCCGGTGTGGGCTGCGGCGCCTGCCAGGGCTGCGAGGGGCCTCACCGCAACGAAGAGGGGCGCCTCTCACGCGCAAGAAACGACCCTGGAAGCCGCCGCGAACTGGGACGTCGTGGCGCGGCGACGATGATGACGGCCAGGCGGGCACGCTCGACCCCGTGAGCTAATGGCACGGAAGATCAACTACTGCCTGGGAGTGGTCACCGGCCACGCACGGGACACCGTCCTGGCCTGGGCCTTCACGTTGGAGCGGGTGACGAGAATCGAACTCGCACTATCAGCTTGGGAAGCTGACGTTCTACCATTGAACTACACCCGCGCGGCGCGTCGGCTGTGCCTCAGCTCGCCCCGACATCGTACCGGAACCAGCGGCCAGCCAGGCCCGGACAGCAAGCGCGCAACGGCCTCCCGATCCGGCCCGGCCGGCAGCCGGCACCTGGTCCGGCGCCGCGCCCTGCGGTCACTCCCCCCCGGTCTCATCCAGGAACCGGCGCAGCCGGCCGCGCAACTCGGCGCACTCTTGCTCCAGCCTCGCGACCTGGGCCTCCAGTTCCAGGATCCGGCGGATACCCGCCAGCGTCACGCCCTCGGTGGTGAGACTGACGACGTACTGAACGGTGACAACTTCACGACGGGAGTACCTGCGCTGGCCGCCGTCAGAGCGCGACGGCCGGACCACACCGAACTCGTCGAGGCGCCGCAGGAACGCCTGCTGAATCTCGAGCATGCCTGACACCTGCCCCACCGTGAACAGAGGCAGGTCTTCATCCTCGAACGGCAACGACGGCACGGTCATTCACTCCCTGGCTCAGACTACGAGCAAAACACTTGCGGGCCCGGTACGCCGCAGCGCGCCGGGCCCGCAGGGCGATCCTCCGCCGTCAGGCAGCGATCTCCTTCTTGCTGTCGGTGTGGATCTCGACCTTGCGGGGCTGGGCGGTCGCCAGCAGCGGCAGACGAATGGTCAGCACGCCATCGGCGAAAGCGGCATCGATCTTGTCGGTGTCGAGCGTGTCGCCAAGGTACAGCCTGCGGGCAAAGGAGCCGGTAACCCGCTCGCGGGTGATCAGCTTCTCGTCCTCAGCGGTCTCCTCGGTACGCTGCGCGCTCACCGTGAGCACGCCGCGGTCCACCGTGACGTCGATGGACTCGGCGTCCACGCCCGGCAGGTCGAAGCGGAGCTGGACGTCGTCCTTGCCACGGATCACGTCCATCGGCATGGCCGGCCGCGCAGCGGTCCAGTGGCCAGCGCCGAACGTGCGCCGGGCAAGGCGGTCGAACTCACGCGTTGGGTCGAATGATGTAAGCAGCATTACGGTTCACCTCTGGTCGCAGGATATCCCGGATCCTGAATCTAGGATTCATCCTACCTCAATCTCGGCAAACCTCAAACTTTGCTTGCATATTTCTTCCATGCCGTAGCAGCGTCCGCGCTAGGAACAGGAGAAACCCCGGCCGTCGTAGCGCCAAGCAAATCAGAGGCGCTCGATGATGGTGGCGTTCGCCTGGCCGCCACCCTCACACATGGTCTGCAGGCCGTAGCGGCCGCCGGTCCGCTCCAGCTCATGGAGCAGCTTGGTGGCCAGCACCGCGCCCGTCGCGCCCAGCGGGTGCCCGAGCGCGATGGCGCCGCCGTTCGGGTTGGTCTTCTCCAGGGACGCGCCGGTGTCGGCCGACCAGGCGATGAGTACCGGCGCGAACGCCTCGTTGACCTCGAACACGTCGATGTCGTCAACCTTCAGGCCCGCCTTGGCCAAGGCCTGCTCGGTGGCGGGGATCGGGCCGGTGAGCATGAACACCGGGTCGGCGCCGGCAACGGCCAGGGCGGCGATCCGGGCGCGCGGGGTCAGCCCGTGCCGACGCACCGCCGCCTCCGAGGCGACCAGCAGCGCCGCCGAGCCATCGGAGATCTGGGACGCGGTGGCCGCGGTGATCTCCCAGCCTTCGCGCAGCGGCGCCAGCCCGGCCATCTTCTCCAGTGTGGTGTCCCGGCGCGGCCCCTCGTCCACGGTGGCGTCGCCCACGGGGGTGATCTCCCGCTCGAACCGGCCCTCGTCGATCGCGCGGGCCGCGCGCTGGTGGCTGGCGAGCGCGAACTCCTCAAGCTGGCGGCGGGTGATCCCCCACTTCTCGCACATCAGCTGGGCCCCGCGGAACTGCGAGATTTCCTGGTCGCCGTACCGCTCCTTCCACCCGGTCCCGAACGGCAGCGGCATCCCCTTCTCCAAGGGCAGCATGATGGACGACCCCATCGGGACCACGCTCATGCTCTCCACCCCGGCCGCGATGACCAGGTCCTGCGTGCCGGACAGCACGGCCTGCGCGGCGAAGTGCAGCGCCTGCTGGGACGAACCGCACTGCCGGTCCACGGTGACACCGGGCACGCTCTCCGGCAGCCCGGCCGACAGCCACGCCTGCCGCGCGATGTCCAGCGATTGCGGGCCGATCTGGGAGACGCAGCCCATGATCACGTCCTCGACCGCGGCAGCGTCGATGCCGGTGCGCGCCACCAGTTCGCGCAGCACATGCGCGGCCAGGTCAACCGGGTTGAGCTTCGCGAGCCCCCCGTTCCGCTTGCCGACCGGGGTACGGACCGCTCCGACGATGTAAGCCTCAGCCACGACGCTCTCCGGGGTGCTCGGGGCAGGCTTGCCGCCGCGCCCGTCTAGTGCAGATGTTACCGCCCAGTTTCAATTCTCCCTATCGCCCGAACGGCGCCCCGTGGCTGCCTGCGCGCTCCCGCCGGAGGGCGCCAGCGCTTATGCTCAAAAGACGAGGACGTGCGGAACGCCAGTCCGGGAGGCCAAAGTGGCAAGTGGGCTGATCCTGCTGCTGCTGATCGGCATACTCATCGGCTTCGGGGTGTCCCGGGTGCGTAAGCGCATGGGCCTCGGGGTGACCTGGAGCACGTGGGTGACCACCGTGGTCGTGGTGGGCTTCATCCTGCTGCTGCTGTGGGTGTCCGCCTACAAGCACTGATCCCGTGGCCGCACGGCGTCCGTCAGTTCGGCTCCCGCCCGGGGCCGACCGGCACCTCGAACCACACTGACTTGCCATCCTTGGTCGGCCGGGACCCCCACCGAGTGGCGAGCTGGTCCACCAGGTACAGGCCGCGCCCGCCCTCATCGGTCTCCCCCGCGCTGCGAATCCGCGGCAGCCGCAGGTCAGCGTCGAACACCTCGACCCACACCGCTGACGCCCCGCGCCGCAGGCGCAGCGTGAAGGTCCGTGTGGGCGATTCGGGGAACCCGTCACCGAGCTCCTCGGAGTCCCACCCCGCGGGGACGCCCGCGCCCGCCGGACCGGGCCGCGGGGCCGCCGGCACGCCCGCAGGCTCCAGCGCCATCCGGTGACGGCGCCGCGCCGTGGTGGCGGTGTGCAGCACAACGTTCGTGACCACCTCGGAAACCAGCAGGCAGGCGAGTTCGGTCTGTTCCCGCGGCAGGCCCCAGCGTTCGAAGGTGAGCTGTGCGTGGCGGCGCGCCTCGGAAACCCGGATCGCCTCGGCCGGGAACGTCGCCTCCCACGAGGCCAGGTCCGCACGCGAGGTGCTGACCACCACGATGGCCATATCGTCGTCGATGTCGCCGGGTACCGCCTGCTCCGCGGCCTGGGCGATGACCTCCGCCGGCGAACCGGCCACGCCACGGACGGCCGCGCACAGCATCTGCCGTGCCTCCGCCTCGGTGTAATGGCCGCTTCCGTCGGCACGCTGCCTACGGTCGGTCAGCCCGTCGGTGTAGAGCACCAGAGTGGTCCCCGGCTTGAGCGTGCGCGTCTCCTCGCGATAGGTGGGCAGGCCTGCTACGCCCGTGCCGCGGACGCCGAGCAGCACGCCGTGGTGCTCGATGTCCAGGTCGGCGACGTCGCCGTCGGTGATCACCAGCGGTGCGTCATGGCCGGCGTTGGCAAACGACAGCCTGCGGGACCAGGCGTCGTAGACCAGGTAGGTGCAGCTTGCCCGGGGCGAGTCGAAATGCTCCCCGTCCCCCGAGGGCGGCGTGCTCAGCGTCCGGCACCAGTCGTCCAGCTTGCGCAGGATCTCCGCAGGTGCCTTGTCATCCTGGGCGAAGGCCCGGAGGGTCGCCCGAAGCTGGCCCATGATCGCGGCGGCCCGGGCGCCGCGCCCTTCCACGTCACCGATGACGATGCCGACCCGCCCCGCGGACAGCGGGATCAGGTCGTACCAGTCGCCGCCGACCTGGGTCTGAATGCCCTGGCCATGGGTCTCAAGCGGCTTGGCCGGCACGTACCGCCAGGCCACGTCCAGGCCGTCGAAGGTGGGCTTGACCTGAGGCAGCAGGCTGGTCTGGAACGCCAGCGCGGTGCGCCGCTCCTCCTCGAACAGCATCGCGTTGTCGATCGCGACCGCCACCCGGCTGGCGACCGCGCCGAGGAAGTCCCGGTCGTCGATGTCGTAGTGGGACTCCTCCCGCTCGGTGAGCCGGGACAGCGCCAGGCTGATCACGCCGAGCAGTTCGCCCCGGGCGACCAGCGGCGCGGCCACGATCGAGACCAGCCCCACGTCCTCGCTGGCCCGCATGCTCTGTGCGTTCGGCGCCGGGAACTCGGTGTAGACCAGGTCCGACACCAGCACCGGCTCCCGGCGGGCCATGGCCTGCTGGCAGAAATGCCCCTCCGGGTAGTTGATCTGCTCACCCACGGCCGCCCAGGTGCCCGGCGCCGGTTCCCAGCCGCCAGCGTTGATCTGGGCGCGGCGGAACAGCTTGTCCCCCTGGATCAGGTCGATGAAGCAGTGGTCGGCGAGCTGCGGGACCAGGGTCTCGGCCACGTGCCGCAGGGTGAGGCCGAGTTCCAGCGACCTTGCCAGCCGCTCCCCGATGCGCTCGAGCAGCCCGATCCGGTCCCGCTCCTGCTGACTGCTGCGCCTGGTCGCCTGGCGCCCCACGATCACGATCCCGTCGATCGCACCGGACGGGCCCCGCAGTGGAACCGCCTGGGCCCGGATGAACACCCGGGATCCCCCGGACCGGACCGAGGCGAACGTCCCGTCCCAGGCACGCCCGTGGAGTACCTGCTTGGCCAGGTCGGCGGCCTTGCCGAGGTCCTCCTCTTCGAACCCCAGCGAGAGCAGCGAACGGCCGACCAGGTGTTCGGGGGCGTCGGGGAAGTCGAAGAGCTTCGCCGCGTAGGCGTTGGCGTACAGCAAGTTGCTCTGCTGGTCGGTCACCAGCACCGCGGCCTCGATCTGCGCAAGCACCGTGTCCGGCGGCAGATAGGCACGCACAGCCTCATCCCGCCCAGTCATAGCCAGCCGCCAAGGACGGCCACAAATCGCGGGGGTCCGGGGGGCTCGGCCCCCCGGGTCAACACTGCGGGCTGCGGCGAAGACGGCCGAAGGCCGTCGAGCAGGCTAAGTCGCCCCGGCGACAAATACGTGCGCGGCAACGCGGCGGGGCAGATCCGCCGTGATGCTCCCCGCACCGTCCTCACTTGTCACCCGCACACCGTCGTCGGCCACCGAGAGCGTAACCTTGCGTCCCGGTTGTATCCCGCTCCGCTTGAGTTTAAGCATCAAGCCGATATCACTTTGGACTTGTTCGCTGATGCGCTGGATGACAACCGGCACCGGGATCGGCGAAGCGGCGCTCAGCATCGGCTCCACGCGCTCGCGCCGTGCCTGTTCTGCCTGGTCAGCCGCGGCGGGAGGAACGCCGAGCTCGGCGAGCCCGGGAATGACGTTGCCATGCGGGCAATGGACGGGGTAATCGAGCAGTTCCACCAATCGCTGCTCGACCTTCTCGGAGATCACGTGCTCCCACCGGCATGCCTCGGTGTGCACTTCCTCCCAGGGCAGCCCGATGACGCTGATGAGCAGGCACTCGGCCAGCCTGTGCTTGCGCATGACCCGGGTCGCGAGCGCCTGGCCGGTCGGTGTCAGCACCAGCCGCCGGTCATCCTCCACCTTCACCAGGTCGTCGCGCTCCATGCGGGCAACGGTCTGGCTCACCGTGGGACCACTCTGCGACAGCCGCTCGACGATGCGCGCGCGCAGCGGCGGGATACCCTCCTCCTCAAGCTCGAAGAGGGTACGCAGATACATCTCTGTGGTGTCGATGAGACCGTAGGCGGTCACGGAGCCTCCCTCCTACCTGATGGTATTCGCCAGAGGGGACATCGCGGGGAGAGCGCCGGTCAGGGTGACAGGCGTTCCACCACCCAGCGCTCTCCATCACGCCGGTAACGCAGCCGATCGTGCAGCCGGTTGACCCGGCCCTGCCAGAATTCCACCAGGTCAGGTACAAGGCGGTAGCCGCCCCAGAAATCGGGCATCGGTACCGTCGTCCCCTCCGGCCAGCGCTTTTCCAGCCGCGCGTACGCATCTTCGATCTCGGCCCGGGAAGCGATCACCGACGACTGCCTGCTCGCCCACGCGCCGAGCTGAGAGC
Organism: uncultured Actinomycetes bacterium; assembly: GCA_963707905.1. Lineage (GTDB taxonomy): Bacteria > Actinomycetota > Actinomycetes > Streptosporangiales > Streptosporangiaceae > DASXKD01. The sequence goes on from CAVPSA010000058.1 coordinate 7,553, forward strand.
CGTGCGGACGGGAGCGGAAGTACGGCTCGCTGTCGGCCTGGGAGATCGCGGTCACCGAACCATGGACGATCACCTGGCGCCGCAGCGCATACCAGGGGAACAGGGCGCTGGCGTGCCCATTCGCGGCCAGGTCCTGAGCCTTCGCGGAGGTGCGGTTGGTGTAGAACACGAAGCCCGCCGGGCCGTGCTCCTTGAGCAGCACGGACCGGGACCGGGGCCGGCCGGCCGCCGACACGGTGGACAGCACCATGGCGTTCGGCTCGGGCAGCCCCGCTGTGGCCGCGTCGGCGAGCCATCCGGAGAACTGGTCCACCGGGTCCGCGGCGAGCATGGATTCATCCAGGCCAGGGTCGTTGCCCGGAGATGTCCCGGTCCGGGGCGGGTGCTGATCGGTATCCACGGGTACCGATCCTCACACAGGCCCTGCGCCCGGGGCGAGAAAGAAGGCGCTGGTGGCGCGTATCATGCCATCCCGCGCTATCCGGACATGACCGACACGTTGTTGAATAAAGCGGCACGCGGCGAGTGCGACCCACCGCCGGGCCCGGAATCTCGGGTGCCGTCGCTCATCGCGAACACGAGGAGAGCACAGATGTCCGACTTCACGCCCGGGTTGGAAGGTGTCGTTGCCTTCGAGACCGAGATCGCCGAGCCCGACCGGGAGGGCGGCGCACTCCGGTACCGGGGAGTCGACATCGAAGACCTGGTCGGCCAGGTCTCCTACGGGCACGTCTGGGGCCTGCTGGTGGACAACTCGTTCACGCCCGGGCTGCCGCCTGCCGAGCCGTACCCGATCCCCGTCCGGTCCGGCGATATCCGGGTGGACGTGCAGAGCGCCCTGGCCATGCTGGCGCCCGCCAAGGGCATGCGGCCACTGCTGGACATCAGCGACGAGCAGGCACGCGACGACCTTGCTCGCGCGTCGGTCATGACGCTCTCGTTCGTGGCGCAGTCCGCGCGGGGCACCGGCCTGCCCGCGATCCCGCAGGAACGGGTGGAGGAGTCGGACAACATCGTCGAGCGCTTCATGATCCGCTGGCGCGGCGACCCGGACCCACGGCACGTCAAGGCCGTGGACGCCTACTGGACCTCAGCCGCCGAGCACGGCATGAACGCATCCACCTTCACCGCCCGGGTGATCGCATCCACCGGCGCTGACGTAGCGGCCGCGCTCTCCGGTGCCGTGGGCGCCATGTCCGGGCCACTGCATGGCGGGGCACCTGCGCGGGTGCTGTACATGGTCGAGGAGGTCGAGCGTATCGGGGACGCCACCCAGTACGTGAAGGCGGAACTGGACAAGGGCGAGCGGCTCATGGGCTTCGGGCACCGCGTCTACCGGGCCGAGGACCCCCGGGCGAAGGTGCTGCGGCGCGCCGCCAAGGAACTGGGCGCCCCCCGGTACGAGGTGGCGGCGGCCTTGGAGGAGGCCGCCCTTACGGAACTGCACGCGCGCAGGCCGGACCGGGTGCTGGCGACCAACGTCGAGTACTGGGCCGCGATCGTGCTGGACTTCGCCGAGGTGCCCTCGCACATGTTCACCGCGATGTTCACCTGCGCCCGTACCGCGGGCTGGTCCGCGCACATCCTGGAGCAGAAGGGAACCGGGCGGCTGATCCGGCCGAGTGCCCGTTATGTGGGCCCGAAGGCCCGGCCGGTCAAGGAGGTCCCCGGCGCTGAAGGCGTCATCGGCGAGATCTGATGCCCGCCACCCGTGGCTGGTGTGACTGCCGAGCCTAATGTGGCTGCCGGGATATAGCCTGCCCGTGTCTGGTTGTAGGCGTTCACGCCAACGACCACATTCTTGTGTAGGCGTTCACGCCAACGACCACATACGCCTGAGCGCGGCCGGAGCGTTGTGGGTGTTGTCACAGCGGGGCGGCTGCACTGCGGATCGGGGCTGGACGTCGGCCTGGATAGGCTTGCTGCATGGCCCCCATCGAGATCCCTGCTGGTCTGCGCCCTGCCGACGGCCGATTCGGCAGTGGCCCGTCGAAGGTCCGCCCCGAGCAACTGGCCGCGCTGGCGGCTTCCGGGGCCACCTACCTTGGCACATCCCACCGGCAGGCGCCGGTGCGCTCGCTGGTCCAGCGGGTGCGCGAGAGCCTCACCGAACTGTTCCGGCTGCCGGACGGTTACCAGGTGGTGCTTGGCAACGGCGGCACGACGGCGTTCTGGGAGGTCGCTGCGTTCGGCCTGGTACAGCAACGGTCGTCGCACTTGGCGTTTGGGGAGTTCTCCAGCAAGTTCGCGCAGGTCACCCGCGCCGCGCCGTGGCTGGAGGAGCCAGCCGTCATCGAGTCGGCGGCGGGCAGCCACCCGCAGCCGCGGGCAGAGCGAGGGGTGGACACCTACGCGCTCACCCACAACGAGACTTCGACCGGTGTGGCCATGCCCATCCACCGGGTGCCAGGGACGGACAACGGCGCCCTGGTGATCGTGGATGCCACCAGCGGCGCTGGCGGCCTTCCCGTGGATGTCTCCGAGACCGACACGTACTACTTCGCGCCGCAAAAGTGCTTCGGCTCCGACGGAGGGCTGTGGCTCGCCCTGATGTCGCCCGCGGCGCTGGAGCGCGCCGCGGCGATCGCGGCCAGCGGGCGTTACATTCCGGAGTTCCTGTCGCTGCAGGTCGCGATCGACAACTCGGCGAAACAGCAGACCTACAACACCCCGTCGGTGGCGACCCTGCTGCTGCTGGCCGGGCAACTGGACTGGATGCTCGCCCAGGGCGGCCTGGACTGGACCGTCGCGCGCACGGCTGACTCGTCGTCCCGCCTGTACACCTGGGCCGAGAAGGTGCCTTACGCGGTTCCGTTCGTGACCGACCCGGCGCAGCGTTCCCAGGTGGTCGGCACCATCGACTTCGCCGACACCGTGGACGCCGCGAAGGTTGCCGCGACGCTGCGGGCGAACGGGATCGTGGACACCGAGCCGTACCGCAAGCTGGGCCGCAACCAGTTGCGGATCGCCATGTTCCCCGCGGTGGATCCGGCTGACGTGGAAGCGCTCACGGCGTGCATCGATTACGTCGTCGAGCACCTGTAGCCGTAGGGCGGGGTGGTGGGGCCGGAGCAAGAGTCAGTGCAGGATGGCTCCCACCAGGGCCACCAGGACCAGGAGCGCGAGCACGGTAGGGAGCAGCCAGCGCGTGGTGCGGTTCACATCAGGAGCCTAGGGCACCGTGAAGCGGCCAGGTGCCGATGACCTCGTACCGGGGGCTCGCACCCAGCCGGCTGTGGATCAGGTGGATCTCCTTGGCCACCCACGGCATCCCGGCGAACCCGGCGAGGGTTTCGACGAGCGAGTTCATGTCGGCCGGCGCACGGCACCGGGCCAGCGTGAGGTGCGGCTGGTAGCCGCGCCCGCTGTTCGCGGGATGCGCCCCGGCCCGCTGCGCGCCCGCACCGGCCGAGGCGGCCAGTAGGCCAAGTCCGCGGCGGTCACCCTGGATGCCGGTCCACAGCACCCGGGCCCGGTTGGCGCCGGGGAAGGCGCCTGCCCCTGCCAGGGACAGGGACAAGCACGGGTGCCGCCGGGCGGCGCGTTCCAGCCGCACCGCCAGCTCGGTGGTGACCGACTCGTCAACCTCGCCGAGGAAGGCCAGGGTGAGGTGCCAGGCGTCGCGGCCCGTCCAGCGCAGATCTGGCCAGGCAGGGCGCAACGGCGCCACTACCTCGTCCAGTTCGCTGGCTGCCTCATGCGGCAGCGCGATCGCCACGAACAGCCTCATGATCCCATTGTTGACTTCCACGCCGCCCTGAAGGGCAGAGTTCCCGCCTGTCACGCCGCTTCCCGGTGTGACTTCGGGTGGGTTCCTGCTTCACCGCGCTGCGTATGTCTGCCTCAGCCCTCGGCGCGGGCCAGCACGGCCGGGCGCAGGAGGGAGCGAAGGCGGGCACCGCGTGCCCGCGCCAGCAGCAATGCCACGCCGACGGCCCCGGCCACCGAGATGGCCCCGCCCCCGATCAGGCCCGCCCGGGCACCGAACTGCTCGGCGGCCCAGCCGACCAGCGGGGAGCCGAGTGGCGTTCCGCCGAGGAAGACCAGCATGTACAGCCCCATCACCCGGCCCCGCACCTCGGGCGTGGTGCTGAGCTGGGTCGTGGAGTTGGCCGCGGTGGTGAACATCAGCACCGCCATCCCAGTCGGCACCAGCATGACAAGGAATGACCAGAAGACCGGCATCAGGCCGGTGGCCACTTCGAGCAGGCCGAACGCGAGCGCCGTGGTCAGCATCAGCCGCATGCTGGGCCGGGCACGGCGGGCAGCAACCAGGGCGCCGCCCAGTGCGCCGAGCGCGAACACGGCCGAGGCGAGGCCGAACTGCGACGCACCCGTTCCGAACACGCCCTTGGACATCAGCGCGGTCGTCACCTGGAAGTTCATGCCGAATGTGGCCACGAAGAAGACCAGCACCAGGGTCAGCCAGAGCTCTGGACGTGCCCGCACATAGCTGAACGTCTCCCTGAGCTGCCCCGGCGCCTTCGGCGCACGGGCCAGCGGGCGCAGTTCGCTCTCCCGCATGAGCTTGAGCCCGACCAGCACGGCCCCGTAGGAGGCGGCGTTGATCAGGAAGGCGATCGGAGTCCCCACGGCAGCGATGACGAGGCCAGCGACGGCTGGGCCGACGATCCTGGCGAGGTTGAACGTGGCACTGTTCAGCGCGATGGCGTTTGCCATTCCCTCGCTGCCGACCATCTCGGCCACAAAGGTCTGCCTGGCCGGGTTGTCCACCACCGCGACCATGCCGAGCGCGAAGGCGAGCAGGTACACCTGCCAGACCGCCACGGCGCCGGTGAGCGCGAGAATCCCCAGGACGAGCGCGAGCAGACCCATGATCGCCTGGGTCGTCAGCAGGATGCTGCGCTTGCGGTAACGGTCGGCGATGACCCCGCCCCAGAGGCTGAACAGCAGCTGAGGCAGGAACTGCAGGCCCGAGGCGATGCCGAGGGCGATCCCGCTGCCGTGGGTCAGCTCCAGGACCAGCCAGTCCTGGGCCACCCGTTGCATCCAGGTGCCCGTGTTGGACACGACCTGCCCGGTGGCGAACAGCCGGTAGTTCCGGGTGGACAGCGACCGGAAGGTCCGGAACCTCGGCCGCCGGCCGCCGTGCCCGGCGGATCCCCCGCCCGGGGCGGGCCGGCTCAGGACTGGCTGAGCTTCTCCAGGATCGGCGCGGCCGCCCGCAACGCCGCCCGCTCTGCCGGTGACAGTTCCCTGAGCCGCTGCGCCAGCCACGCCTCCCGGCGGCGCCGCGCCTTGATCACCAGGTCGCGACCGGCGCCCGTGGCGGTGAGCACCACCTGCCGCCGGTCGGAAGGATGCGGCTCGCGCCGCACGAGCTGCGAGTCCACGAGCGCGGAGATGACCCGCGTCATGGACGGCGGCTGCACCTTCTCGTGCTCGGCCAGTTCCCCCGGAGTCATCGCGCCGTGCCGCTCCAGCGTGGCCAGCGCGGCTAGCTGAGTTTCTGACAGATCCGGCTCGCCCAAGCCGGCCGCGGCGCGCTCGACCCGTAGGCGCCGGGCCAAGCGGCTCACCGAGATCCGCAGCGATGTGGCCAGGCCGGGGTCGGACCTGTGCTCCGATTGCGTCATATTCATTAGCCTGACTCATTACTTTAGCTAACATTACGCCCTAGCGAAGCATTCCGCGAGCCAATTAACTCCAGCGGCCGCTGCCGGGCGTGGGAACAGTAGATCACGCACCGCTGCCGGGCGTGGGGACGTCGGGGCACGCACCGCTGCCGGGCGTGGGGACGCGGGCACGCACCGCTGCCGGGCGCGGGGACGTGGGGCACGCACCGCTGCCGGGCGTGGGGACGTGGGCTCGCACCGCTGCCGGGCGTGGGACGTGGGCTCGCACGGCTGCCTGCCGGGGTGCCGGAGCGCACGCACCGCCCGGGCCGCGCCGGGCCGGGGCGCCTAACCTGGAACCGTGAGCCGCACGCTGCGCCCGGCGCCCCCACCGCTCGAGGCCAACGACCAGCTGGTGACGGCCATCATCACGGCCGGATGGGCGGTCGCGCTGGTGGTGCTGCTGGTGCTGCGCGACCAGATCCCCGCGTCCGAGCGGTGGTGGATCTGGACCTGTGTGGCCGGGGTGGCGATGGGCTTGTTCGCGCTCTGGTACGTGCCCCGGATCAAGCGGGCCCGTGCCCGCGGCGCGGCCCGCCGTGCCCAGGCCCAAGACGCCCAAGACCAGGACGCGGAGACCTAGGGCGGGCAACCGGGGATGTGGCGGGGTCAGTTGTGGTCGAGCGCCTCGAAGACCGTCTCGTCCACGGACACACCGGGCAGGTCCATGAGGTCATAACCGAGCTCGTCGATCACCGGCGGCACCGGCTGATCCGCGCTCCCGGGCACCAGCGCCTCCGAGTGCGCCCCGCAGCCGTGGTCCACCGAGACCACCCGGCCGTCATCGGGGGCGAACGCGTTGGCGCACACGCCGAACACCGAGCCGAGGGAGCCGCCCAGCCGGACGAAGAACCCGCAGCCCCCACAGACTCCGGGTGCCGCGTGCGCGAGAGGGCTCTTGGGCCCGTGCTCACTGGCGTACCAGCGCATCCCCGTCTCGTCGCGGCCCACCGGGGACAGCACCCGGCCCTGCGGCGGCACCAGGCCGGCGGCCAGCGCGGGGTTGCCGGCCAGTGGCTCGGCCAGCGTGGCCACGAGCACGGACAGGTCGCCGATGTCCTCAAGCCCGTCGTCGCCGGCCAGGGCGGCGACGGGCACCAGCCGTTCGTCGTCGGCGGCGGTGGGCAGTATGTCGCCCACGCCGAGGTCACCGGGACGGAGCCGCTCCCGCCAGGGAACCCATTCCGGCGACAGGATGGACTCGGGGCCGGGCAGCAGGACGGCCTCGGCCACCGTGGCGGTCTTGGCGCGTGACGCCCGGTTCAGCGTGACCGCCCAGCGCCAGCCACGGTAGGCCGGGTCGAGGCACTCGAACAGGTGGGTGACGACCCGGTCCGCTTCGGCGTCCACGCCGACATGATCACCAACGTGGCCGGCTCCCGCCAGTTCGGCGGCGGCGGCACGAGCAAGGTCGACCGCCTGGGCGCAGATCTCGTCCGGCTCAGGCCTGCGGGTGCGAAGTGGGCTCACGGTCAGTAATTGTTCCCCATCCGGGTGCATGCTTGCACCAATGGTGCGGCCGGTTAGGCAGCCGCCGGCCGGACCACCATTTCGTGGTACCGGCCCGACACAGAATACTGGGAACATGGGATGGGATGAGGCCCGGACCGCGGTCGGGCGGGCGGCCAGGTCGGTATCCTCGGCCGCCCAGTCCAGCGGCCGTGCGGGGGCCGGGGCCGCGCGGGGCACCAGCCGCATGGTGCACCGGCTGACCGGCGCCTCCGGGGCGAGCCGGACCGGCCTGGCGAGTCTCATCGAATTGTCCGCCGCGGGCGCCGCCGGCGACGCCTTCGTGACCATCGCACTGGCCGGCACGCTGTTCTTCAGCACCTCCCTCGACCAGGCCCGGGGCCGAATCGCACTCACCCTGCTCATCACCATGGCGCCGTTCGCCGTGCTGGCCCCGGTGATCGGGCCGATGCTGGACCGTGCCCAGCAGGGCCGCAGGTACCTGCTGGCGGGCACGCTGATGGCGCGCGGCCTGCTGTGCTGGGGGATGGTCGACGCGGTGCTGCACAACGACGTGGTGGAACTCCTGCCTGCCGCGTTCGGCGTGCTGGTGCTGCAGAAGGCGTACGCGGTGACCCGGGCTTCCGTCACCCCGAGGCTGCTGCCGCGGGAGATCACCCTGGTCGCGGCGAACTCACGCACCGGCATGGCCTCGCTGATCGCCTCCAGCGTGGCCGGGCTTGCCGCGCTGGGCATCGAGTACGTGGCCGGGGGCGGAGCCAACGGCGCGGCCTGGGTCCTTCGCGTCGGCACCGTGGTCTACATCGCCGCCACCGCGATGAGTTTCCGGGTGCCCGACCACGTGGACGCGTTCGACCGCAAACCCGAGGGGGACGATCCCCGGGCTGCCACGGTGCCGAACCCGGCCACGGCCGCCGGCCGCGCGGCCCCTGCTCCCGGGGCGCACGCTCCCGGGCCACGCGGCCCGGGCGGGACGGTGCCACTCGGTCCCGAACGGGCCCGGACGACGGCCCCCGGCGGGGCGGTCCCGGGAGGGGCGACAGCGGGCCGGGCGGCAGCGGGCGGCAGCACCCGGCCATCCCCCAGGCCCGGACTGCGCACGCTGCGCCATGTCGGGCCGGTCGTCGCCGAGGCGATGCGCGCCAATGCCACCCTGCGCGCGTTCTCCGGCTTTACCGTGTTCTTCCTCGCGTTCCTGCTCAGGACGGTGCACTTCCACGGGGTGAACGACAAGGTAGCGCTCGGCGGGCTGCTCGCGGCCGCCACTCTCGGGGGTTTCGCCGGCACCGCGCTCGGGTCGGCGCTGCGGTCCCACCGTCCGTACCTCATCACGTTCGGCATGCTCGGTGCCTCCACGGTGGTGACGGCGGCCTGCGCGATGTTCTTCGGGCTGTGGGCGGCGCTCGCGGTGGCCCTGGTCGCCGCGTTCGGGCAGGTTCTGGCCAAGCTGGCCCTTGACTCGACCGTGCAGCAGGAGATCGGCGAGGACATCAGGTCGTCCGCCTTCGCCGCTTCTGAGACCCTGCACCAGCTGGCCTGGGTGTGCGGCGGGCTGGCGGGGGTGGCCCTCTCCCTGACCAACAGCGGGGTCGCGGGGATGACCGTGGCCGCGATCGGGCTGGGCATGTCGCTGCTGTTCCTGCTGTCCCAGCGACGCCGCCGTATCCTCGCGGCGAGGCATTCCCGCCCGCAGGTCGTTTCGTAACGGAAAGACCGATGGCACGGCAGGCCAGCACACGGGAGGGCTGCCGGGGCGACAGCCATCGCCGGTAATACCAAGACCGCGGTCAGGGCTCCACGTCGTCGGCCACCGCGCGCAGCAGCACGGCGATCTTCTTGGCGTCCCGGCTATCGGGGTGGCGGCCACGCCGGTAGGAACCCGAAAGGTCATCGAGCAGCTTGATCAGATCCTCTACGAGGACGACCATCTCATCCGGGCTCTTGCGGTTCACCTTGGCCACCGTCGGCGTGGGGTCAAGCACCCGCACCTGGAGGGCCTGCACGCCACGCCGGCCCTCGGCCACGCCAAATTCCACGCGCTGGCCGGACCTCAGCACCGTGCCGGATGGCAGCGCGGAGGAGTGGACGAACACCTCACCGCCGCCGTCGCGACTGAGGAAGCCGAACCCTTTGTCGGCGTCATACCATTTGACCTTGCCAGTGGGCACGAACAGACCTCACGGGGATAGCGGCGGGCAGGTTCACGCGCGAGCGCCATCCCAGGTTAGTCGCTCTCGCCTCCGCGGGTCAGTCCCGGTAGCGCTCGTGACAGCGGCGTGACCCCGGCAGTACGCACCGGGGCCACGCCATCCGCGGCCCCCACGCTCAGATGGTGCTGGGACGGGATCGCGTGAGTGGCCGGGAATCGGAGCACACTGTGCCGCTCGCTCATATTCAGGAGGTCTTGTCAGGCTTATACCCTGGAGTTATCGCAGATAATCACTGGATAGTTACCCGTAATCACCGAAATTCTTGACCCGTGCGACTTAGCCGGGGGATACGGCCTTCCCGGGCCGGTGCGCCCGCCGAGCCCGGCCAGGCAAGGCAGCGCGGCCGCTTGTGGCAGCCTGCGGCCAGCCGAGCGAACGGTGTCAGCGGGTGATCCGCTTCCAGGGGGGCACCTTGACCCGCGGCCCCTTGGACACCCGCCAGCCCAGGTAGGCAGCGGTGATCACCGAGCCCACGCGGACCAGGAGGCTGAAGGACACGCCGAGGGCGTGGAAATAGACCACGATGACGTTGCCACTGCCGCCGACGAACGGGGCGGCGATCACCGATAGCGCCAGCGTCACCAGCAGAGGCCCGATGACCGCGATCGATTTGTCCTTAATGTCCCACAGTCGCGAGAACAGCGCCACGATGGCGCCGATCGGCCAGAACGGGAAGGGCAGGATCAGCCCGCCAAGACCGAGCAGCAGTATGGCGACGCTCTCCAGCAGGTTCTCACGGGCCAGCCGGCCAGCGTTCGCGGTGAACGTCTCGGCCCCTTCTGCCCCCCGTATGCCCGGAACCTGCCCGATCAGCCGTTCGATCGCGCCTGTGTGCCCGGCGTCTCCCGCATCGGCGCTGCGGCGGTTGACGCTCCGCTGACCCGTGCCCTGCGGCGCCGTGCCCGGCGGAGCAGTGCCATGCACGGCCGGCCCGGGAGAGTCCGCGCTCCGCAGCCTGCGGGGACCAGTGGTCCGTGCGTCATCGCCCTGCGCGCCTGCACCGGTATCCCGCAGCCCGGCAGGCCGCGCACCGGGATTCCGCGGGTTCGCGCCGCGCAGCACGGACCGTCGCGGTCCCGTGCCCGGGGGTGGTGCCGGGGCCCCGATGACGGAGCCGTCCGGGCCGGTGACGGTCTCACTCTGCCCCGGGGGGATCAGCCTGCCGGTCAAGGGCTGGCTGTCGGAGTTGGGCCGCCGCCGTGCCCTGAGGGAACGGTTCAGCGGGCCGCTAAGGGCCGCCGCCGCGGCCTCCCCCTCCTCCTTGGTGGCAGCCCGGCTCTTGACCCAGCCTTGGTCGATCCGGGTCCGCTCCTCGAGGACGAGGTCCTCGGGCTTGCCCAGCCGCGCAAGCGCCGCGGAGACATGCTCGGGATCGGTACGCGTCCCTGGAGGGCCGACCTCTCGCTCGACGAGGGCCCGCGTGCGCCCGACAAAGGCCATCCTGGCCCCCTTGGGGAGCAGGCGCGCCGCTTGCGCCACCCGGGTCATGTAGTCCGTGACGATCTGCTCACCGGAGAGGTTGGGACGTGCCCTCATGCCCCGATCATCCCCTCTTATCCGCTAAATGTGGAGACCTTCGCACACTCTGAAAGTTGCAGCGCACACACACGCGCAAACAGGGCGTAAGCAAGCGCTTGTTGTGCAACGCCGGAGATGAATGCGCACCCCGGCCGGCGAGGGGTGTGGCCGACGGTGGTGAGCCAGCCACGGGCCAGCCTGAGCCAGCCGATGGCCCCGGCCCCCGGCCGGATGGCTGACCGGCCAGGCCGGGCCGGATGAGGAAGGCCGGAGGGGTGGTCCCGCGCTGCGGGACCACCCCTCACTCCGGGCGCCGGGCGCCCGGTGCCGCAGGCTATACGCCCGCTAGCACGGGCTGAGCGCCCATGGCATGGACTAGAAGTCCATGTCACCGCCGCCGGGGGCGGCAGGTGCCTTCTCCTTCTCCGGCTTCTCCGCGATCACTGCCTCGGTGGTGAGGAAGAGACCGGCGATTGAAGCGGCGTTCTGCAGCGCGGACCGGGTGACCTTAGCTGGGTCGATGATCCCCGCCTTGAACATGTCGACGTACTCGCCGTTCGCGGCGTTGAGGCCGTGAGCGACCGGTAGCGTCTTGACCTTCTCGACCACCACGCCGCCTTCGAGGCCGGCGTTCACGGCGATCTGCTTGAGCGGCTCCTCCAGGGCCCGGCGCACAATCGCGGCACCGGTGGCCTCGTCGCCGGTCAGGTCCAGCTTCTTGAACGCTTCCGTGCCCGCCTGGAGCAAAGCGACGCCCCCACCGGGGACGATGCCTTCCTCTACGGCGGCCTTGGCGTTGCGCACCGCGTCCTCGATGCGGTGCTTGCGCTCCTTCAGCTCGACCTCGGTGGCCGCGCCGGCCTTGATCACTGCAACGCCGCCAGCCAGCTTGGCCAGCCGCTCCTGCAGCTTCTCGCGGTCGTAGTCGGAGTCGGTGTTGTCGATCTCGACCCGGATCTGGTTGACCCGGCCCGCGATCTGGTCGGCGTCGCCGGCACCGTCGACAATGGTGGTCTCGTCCTTGGTCACGACGACCTTGCGCGCGCGGCCGAGCAGATCGAGGTCGGCGGTCTCAAGCTTGAGGCCGACTTCCTCGCTGATGACCTGGCCGCCCGTGAGGGTGGCAATGTCACCAAGCATGGCCTTGCGCCGGTCACCGAACCCGGGCGCCTTCACCGCGACCGACTTGAACAGGCCACGGATCTTGTTGACGACCAGGGTCGCCAGCGCCTCGCCCTCGACGTCCTCGGCGATGATGACCAGGCCCTTGCCGGACTGAACCACCTTGTCCAGCAGCGGGAGCAGGTCCTTGTTCGCCGAGACCTTCGAGTTGACGATCAGGATGTAGGGGTCTTCGAGGACCGCTTCCATCCGCTCGGGGTCGGTCGCGAAGTAGGGCGAGATGTAGCCCTTGTCGAAGCGCATACCCTCGGTGAGCTCAAGCTCAAGGCCGAAGGTGTTGCTCTCCTCGACGGTGATGACGCCTTCCTTGCCGACCTTGTCCATCGCCTCGGCGATCATCTCGCCGATCGCGGTGTCACCGGCGGAAATGGAGGCCGTCGAAGCGATCTGCTCCTTGGTCTCCACGTCCTTGGCGAGCTTGGAAAGCTCCTCGCTCACCCGCTCCACCGCGGCCTCGATGCCGCGCTTGAGCGACATCGGGTTGGCGCCCGCCGCGACGTTACGCAGGCCCTCGCGGACCAGCGCCTGAGCGAGTACCGTCGCCGTGGTGGTGCCGTCACCGGCCACGTCGTCGGTCTTCTTGGCGACTTCCTTGACCAGTTCGGCGCCGATCTTCTCCCACGGGTCATCGAGCTCGATCTCCTTGGCGATGGACACGCCATCGTTGGTGATCGTGGGGGCGCCCCACTTCTTCTCGAGAACCACGTTCCGGCCCTTGGGGCCGAGGGTTACTTTCACGACGTCGGCTAGTTGGTTCATACCGCGCTCGAGGCCGCGCCTTGCGTCCTCGTTGAACGCGATCATCTTGGCTGCCATAGGCTCCAGTCCTCCGGAAACTATGTGGCTGTCGGACGGATCGAGCCGACGCCCGCGACGGCCGGCCACCCCTGTGTCAGTCCCTTCCTGCACAGGTGAGGCCTCATCGCCCCGATCCCGCCATGGCGTTGTCACTCTCCTACCGAGAGTGCCAACGACCTGTTTAGCACTCTCGGGTCGAGAGTGCAAGCTGATCATCGTAGCCGACCCTGCCTCAAGCCCGCTGACCAGGGACTTGCGCGGAACGGGTGGCTAGCCCGGCAGCAGCGGATGAATGCCCCAGCGTGGTACAAGACAGGCGCCAACGACGCCGATCAGGTTGAGACGAGCGTGCCGCCACCGGTATAACCAAGGTATGTCCGCAACGGAGAAGCTTGCGATCAGCCTGCCTAAGGACCTGATCGAGAAGCTGCGCCGGGCCAAGGACGAGGGCCAGATCGATTCGGTGTCCGGGCACATCGCCGAACTCCTGCGCCGCGAGGACGACTGGCGCGACGCCCGGGCCACCCTGGACCGCATATTCGAGCGCTGCCCGGGCCCCGAGGCCAAGCACTACGCCTGGGCCCGCCGGGTGCTCGGCGTGGGCCCCAAGCCCGTCGGGTGATCGGCGGCCGGATCCTCGACACCAGCGCACTGCTCCAGGCGGCCCGAGGCACCCCCTACATGCAGGCGCTGCTCTACATCAGTCACGAGCACCTGATCACACTGGTCATCCCGGCGCCCTGCCTGGCCGACGCCCTGGCCAGGCTCCGGGACCCCGAGCAGCAGGCACGCCTGTTCGACCTGCTGAAGTCCCCCATAGCGCAGGTGGAGGAGTTCGGCACCGCCGAGGCGACGGGCACCGGGCTGCTGCGGTCGAACGCCCTGCCCGCCCGTGCTTCCACCGGGGCGGCACACGCCGCATTCCTGGCCGCCGACCGTGGCTGGCCGGTGGTGAGCGCACGGCCCGGCCCGATCCGGGCCATGCATCCCGAGGTGGAGATCGAGCCGCTGCCCTGAAGCGCTGGCCGTGCCTGACTGATCTCAGGCCAACCCTGGTCCCACTCCGGATCTCCGTGCGTGGGTGCTGTGACGGCGCAGGCTGACCCCGGTTCCCCTTGCCTGGGAAAGCGCATGGCCCGGCACTCGCGTCCGAGTGCCGGGCCATGATCCAGCTTGATGAGCAGTTAAGTTACACAGCGCGAACGGACTCCGCCTGGGGTCCACGCTGACCCTGTGTAATGTCGAATTCGACCCGCTGCCCCTCCTCGAGGCTGCGGTAACCATCCATCAGGATGGCGGTGTGGTGCACGAACACGTCCCTGCCACCGTCGACCGCGATGAAGCCGTAGCCCTTGTCCGCGTTGAACCACTTGACGGTGCCCTGAGCCATTACTCAACAACCCCTAACTACGCTCGGGCTTTCTCAAGATTCCGCCCTTGCTCTGCGGAACCCAGTGATCGCGGCGTGTTAGGCGTTGCCGACAAATGTGGCTTGTCGATCCCGCCGACCGACTGCGACCGGGTATGACCATACCGCCTGCCGTGCGCCTGCGTGACCAGATACTCGCTGAATGCGCCCAGGAACCTCGCGCGGGCCGACAGAAGAACACGGACACCCTGGTCAGCAGGGGTGAAACCGGATCGCGCCTGAGCGCGGGCAGCAGCCGGAACGACGGTCAGCCGCCGGCCACCGCCGGGATCACCGACACGCGGGACCCAGCCGGAACCGGGGTGTCCAGTCCCTCGGCGAACCGCACATCTTCGTCGCCCACATACACATTGACGAAGCGCCGCAAATTCCCCGCATCATCGACAATCCGGCCCGCCAGCCCCGGATACGCCGTGTCCAGGCTGGCGAGAACCTCCCGCAGCGTGCCCGGGTCCGCGTTCACCTCGGCCGAGCCACCGGTGAACGTGCGCAGGATGGTCGGGATTCGCACGGAGACGCTCATCCGCGGCTGCCTTTCTCTGTTATCGGGCCCGTGATCATGACCTAGGTGCTGCTATCACGGCAGCAAAGTCATGATCACGAACGACGGGCACGTGTCAGGCCGCACGTGACGACTCCCAGGCCTCGAATGCCTCCAGCGTGGGCCGGATTGCCACGGCCCCGGCCGGTGCCCCAGCCCCCACCGCGTCCAGGGTCTTCAGGCCGTCGCCCGAGTTGATGATGACCGTTTCCGCGCCCGGGTCGAGCAGGCCGTCAGCGAGGAGCCGGCGCAGCACCCCCAGCGTCACCCCGGACGCAGTTTCGCCGAAGATGCCTTCGGTCGCGGCGAGCAGGCGTATGGCATGCACTACCTCTTCGTCGCCGACGTCAGCCACCGCCCCGCCGGTGCGCCGCACGACATCGAGCACATACGGGCCGTCGGCGGGATTGCCGATCGCCAGCGACTTGGCGATGGTGGCCGGCTTGACCGGCTGCACCACGTCGTGCCCGGCGCGGAACGCGGCCGCCACCGGCGAGCACCCGGTTGCCTGCGCACCGAACACCCGGTACTTGGTGTCGGCCACCAGCCCGAGCTCGATCAGCTCGCGGAACGCCTTGTCGATCTTGACGAGCTGCGCGCCGGAGGCGACCGGCACAACGATCTGCTCCGGCAGCCGCCAGCCGAGTTGCTCGGCGATCTCATAGCCGATGGTCTTGGAACCCTCGGCGTAGTAGGGGCGCACGTTGACGTTGACGAACGCCCAGTCCTCACGGTCGTCGGCAAGCTCGGACGCGAGCCGGTTCACGTCGTCGTAGGTGCCGTCGATGGGCACCATGGCACCGCCGTAGACGGCGGTCGCGGCGATCTTCTGCGGCTCCAGGTCGGCCGGGATCAGCACCACCGAGTGGATACCGGCCCGGGCCGCGGCGGCGGCCACCGCGTTGGCCAGGTTGCCGGTGGACGGGCAGGCCAGCACCTTGTAGCCCATCTCGACAGCGGCGGCCAGGGCGACCGCGACGACCCGGTCCTTGAACGAATGGGTGGGGTTGCCACGCTCATCCTTCAGCCACAGCGCCCGTAGCCCCAGTTCCCTGGCGAGCTGGTCGGCACGGGCGAGCCTGGTCCAGCCGGGCTCGGTGTTGGGCCTGGTGGCGATGTCCGGCGGCACCGGGAGCAGGCTCGCGTAGCGCCAGATGCTCGCGGGCCCGGCCTCGATGCCGGCGCGGGTCACCGGCGGCAGCTCGTAGCCGACCTCCAGCGGCCCGAAACATTCCGCGCACGCGTGGCTGGCACCGAGCGTGGATGTGGCGCCGCATTCGCGGCAGAAGAGATGACTTGCGAAGCCGAACCTGGAAGGAGTGCTCACTGATGTGGTCACGCTGCGGGGCCTTTCTCCCTCATCTGTCCCTGCGGCCGAACAGCCGCGGGCCGGAGTTGGCACCTGCCATGACGATCCCCGCCTGATGCCAGAGCCGCGCTGTGCCGAGCCTCCCAGCCATCGCCGGGGGTTCCAGGGGGTCGCCCCCTGGACTAGCACTGCGGACAAAGGCGCAGTCGGCCGAAGCCGACCAGCAGCATTCGCCGTCACGGTGGTTGCCGGGGCTTCATCGGGCCGTTCCCTCCACCCCTCTGGATGAGCTTTATGAAGTTGTGCTCACAACTTTAGCTGATGGCGGCAAACGACTTCCGGGGCCGGGCGGTCAGCGTCAGATGCTTTAACCTCACGTTTCATGAGCGCCGAACCAGCGGGCCGGGTCCTGATCGCATCCAACCGGGGGCCGGTGTCCTTCAGCCTCGGCGACGACGGGCGGCTGACCAGCCGCCGTGGCGGGGGCGGGATGGTGTCCGGGCTGTCGGCGCTCGCGGGCCGGGCCGAGGTGCTGTGGGTGTGCGCCGCCCTGAACGACGCCGACCGGGCCGCCGCCCGGGCCGCGGCCGACGGGCAACTGGACGTGACGCTCAGCGCCGGTGACGCGGCGCCGGGCGAGCCGAAGTCCGTCGTGCGGATGCTCGACATCCCGGCGCCGGTATTCGACCGGGCCTACAACGGAGTCGCCAACTCCACCTTGTGGTTCATCCACCACCTGCTCTACGACACCCCGAACCAGCCCCTGTTCGGGCTCGCGTTCCGCCGGGAGTGGGAGTCGTTCCGCGCCTACAACGCCGCGTTCGCCGACGCGCTCGCCGAGGGAGCCGGGCCGCCCGGCACGGGCACCAGGGCCATGGTGCAGGACTATCACCTGACCCTGGTCCCCCAGATGCTCGCGCAGCGCCGCCCCGACTTGGCGATCGCGCACTTCTCGCACACCCCGTGGGCGCCGCCGGACTATTTCGCGCTGCTGCCCGACGACGTGGCGCGCGAGGTTCTCGAAGGCATTCTCGGCGCCGACCATGCCGGGTTCCACGCGGAGCGCTGGGCCAGCGCGTTCCTCGACTGCTGCGAGGCCGTGCTCGGCGCCCAGGTGGACCGGGCCGCGCGGACCGTCCGGCACGCCGGGCACACCACCACGGTGGGCATCCACGCGCTGGGCGTGGACGCGGCGCAGCTTCGCGACCGGGCCGCGGCCGACGACGTGCAGGCGCACATGGCCGCGCTCGCCCAGGTCGCGGGTGACCGGAAGCTGATCGTCCGGATCGACCGCACCGAGCTGTCCAAGAACATCGTCCGGGGGCTGGCCGCCTACCGCGAACTGCTCATCACCTGGCCGCAATGGCGGGGGAAGGTCACCCACGTGGCGTTCGCCTACCCGTCCCGCCACGACCTGCCCGAGTACCGCGAGTACACGGCCAGCGTGCAGCGGGTGGCGCGGGAGATCGTGGACGAGTTCGGCACCGACGACTGGGATCCCCTGGTGCTGCAGGTCAACGACGACTACCCGCGCTCGCTCGCCGCGTACCGGCTGGCCGACGTGCTGCTGGTCAACCCGGTCAGGGACGGCATGAACCTGGTCGCCAAGGAAGGCCCGCTGCTGTCGGAACGCGGCTGCGCCGTGGTCTTGTCCCGCGAGGCCGGCGCGGCTGCCGAACTGGCCGAGGGCGCGCTGCTTGTGAATCCTTACGATGTCTCCGCCACGGCACAGGCCTTGCACGAGGCGCTGAGCATGAATAGTGCCGAACGGAACCGCCGTGGTGCCCTGCTTGCCCGGGCGAGCGCCGCGTGCCCACCGCAGCAGTGGCTGGCATCCCAGCTCAGCGCGCTCCAGGCGGCGGAGGCAGCGCCTCAGCCAAGGCAGCCAGCAGGGCGCCGACCTCCTTGGGGCCTTCGAGTACCAGGTCGGCGGCCGCGGCGAGCGCCGTGACCTCGTCCGAGCCACTGCACACCGCGACGCCTTCGCGGCCGGCGGCACGGGCCGCACGGACGGCCTCGAAGGCGGGGAGGTCACCGAGGTCGTCGCCCGCGAACAGGACCGCCGCGGGGTCACGTTCGGCTATCAGCGTGGTCAGCGCGGTGCCCTTGTCGATGCCGGACGGCCGCAGTTCGATGACCATCCGCCCTGGCTTGCTGTCCAGCCCCGCCCCGGCGGCCAACTCCGCCATCGGGCCGGTCAGCCGCGCCAGCGCGGCCTGCGGGTCGGCGGTCCGGCGGACATGCACCACGAGCGCATGGCCCTTGTCCTCGACCCAGGTGCCCTCCGCAGCGCCGGCCGCGGCCAGGGCTCCGGGCAGCCGGGCGCGGGCCCTGGCGACCTCGGGCGGCGGCGGTGGCGAGGTGAGCTTGCCGCCCTCCCAGCGCTCGAAGCCGTGATGCCCGATCACGATCAGGCCGGGGATGCCGGCGAAGCTGCCCAGTTCCACGGCGACCGGGGCAGGCCGCCCGGTGATGATGGCAAGCGTGCCGATGCCGGTGGCGAGCCGCTGCAGGGCGGGAAGTACGTCCGGGTGCGGCCGCGCCGCGGAGGGCTCTGAGACGATCGGCGCGAGCGTGCCGTCGAAGTCCAGGGCAATCAGCGCGTGGCCGGGATCTGCCACGATCGCGGCGAGGCCGGCCACGCCCTCGGGGGTCGTTCCCTCGGGGACCGACACCCCAGACGGCGTCACGCGGCGCCGCCCTCCCCGCGCTCGGCCCGGGGCGAGCGGATCCGCTCGCGGCGCGCACGCTGGCGGCGCAGCCTCTTGACCAGGACCGGATCCGCGGCCATCGCTTCCGGCCGGTCGATGAGCTCGTTGAGCATCTGGTAGTAGCGGGTGGCGGACAGCCCGAGCTGGTCGGAGATCGCCTGTTCTTTGGCGCCCGGCTGGCGCCACCAGTGCCGCTCGAACGAGAGGACCCGCATCTCGCGCTCGGACAGTGCTGTCATCTGCCTCACGCCCTCCCGTGACCGCTCCCCCGCCGGCGAGACCCCGCCGGCCCTCCATCGTAGGCAGTACTACCGGCCTTCCGACAGCGGCCGGCGGGGCTTCCGGTGAACCCGGGGGCTTCCGGCAACGGGCCTAGCGCCGTACGCTCACCGTTCGTGACCACCTTCGACTGCCTCACGCTCCTCACCGACTACGGGCTCGACGACGGGTTCGTCGCCGCCTGTCACGGAGTCGCCGCCCGGATCGCACCCAGAGCGCGGATCATCGACATCACCCACCTGGTTCCCCCGGGTGACGTGCGCCGCGGAGCCGCCGTGCTCGCGCAGACCATGCCGTACATGCCGGCCGCCGTGCACGTCGCGGTGGTCGACCCCGGCGTGGGCACCACGCGCCGCGGCATCGCGGTCGAGGCGGGCGAGGCGATCCTGGTGGGCCCGGACAACGGGCTGCTGTCGTGGGCGGTCGCGGCGCTGGGTGGCATGCGGCGGGCGTTCCAGCTCACCAACGGCGAACTCTGGCTGCACCCGGTGTCGCAGACGTTCCACGGCCGTGACATTTTCATTCCCGTCGCGGCGCACCTCGCCGCGGGCGCGGACCTCGCGTCGGTGGGCACCGAACTGGATACTGGCGATCTGGTAACCCTGCCCGCGCCGACCAGCCGCGTGCACGACCGCGAGGCCGAGGGCGAGGTGATGTCGGTGGACCGGTTCGGCAATGTCCAGCTGTCCATCGCCGCGTCCGATGCCGACCGGATCGGCATCGGGTTTGGCTCCCAGCTTGTGGTCCGCTGCGGCCGCCGCCAGCTCACCGTGCCCTACCTGGAGACTTTCGCCGCCGTCGCGCCCGGCGAACTGGTCGCGTTCACCGACAGCGCGGGGCTGATCTCGCTCGCGGTCAATGCCGGTGACGCCGCTCAGCAACTGGGCCTGCCCCCCGGCGCGCACGTCCGGCTGGCGGCGGCACCGCCGGCCTAGTCCGCCGCGGTTGTGCCATGGCGCCGGAATAGACGCGGAAAGCCCGGGTCAAGCCCGGTCAGGCCATCAGCTCTGGCCACGAAACAGTCATGAACATGACAGAATGCGCACGTGCACCCCCGGAGGAGGGCCGTAGTGCCGCATGCTCTCTCCCACCGCGCGCAGGCTGGCGTTTCACCCGGTTTCCGCCATCGCGCGCGAGTCGGCATGGCCGTAGGACTCAGCCTGGCATTTATCGCGGCAGCCAGTTCGCCGGCACTGGCCGATCAGGTACGCCGGAATGAATGGTGGCTGCGCACCCTTCACGTTACGAATGCCTGGGAGACGACGCGCGGATCCGGCATCACCGTCGCGGTGCTCGACACCGGAGTGGACCCGGCGCAGGCCGACCTGACCGGCTCGGTCACCACAGGGCGTGACTACACCAACTCGGGGCGCACGGCCGGCAGGCTGTTCTGGGGGATTCACGGCACCGAGGTGGCCAGCCTTATCGCCGGCCACGGGCACGGTCCCGGCCAAGCCAATGGGATTATCGGCATCGCACCGAGCGGCCAAGATCCTCTCCGTCCGGGTGACGCTGGAAAGCAACGACCCGTTGCTGTCCAACCGGACCATTGCCGCCGGGCTGCCGAACGCCATTGCCCGCGGTATCAAGTGGGCCGTCCGGCACGACGCGAGCGTTATCGACCTGCCCCTCGACCCGGTGACCACGTCTGGTGCTGCCGGCTCGGGCGGCAGTTCCGCCGAGCGGGCGGCCGTTAACTACGCGCTCGCCAGGCATGTGGTGCTGGTCGCCCCAGCCGGCGACGGGGGCGCGAGCGCCGCCCCGGTGAACTATCCGGCCGCCTACCGTGGAGTCATCGCCGTGGGCGCCTTCGACCGGCATTTCGTCAAGGCCCCGTTCACCAGCCACCAGCCGTACGTCCTGGTCACCGCGGCCGGGGCTGGCGTCACCGCGGCAAGCCCGTCCGGCAGCTACCCCCAGCTCAACAGCACCAGTGCGGCGAGCGCGATAGTCGCGGGCATCGTCGCGCTCATCCGCGCCCAGTTCCCCACGCTGACCCCGGCGCAGATCACCCACGCGATCACTACGAGCACGGTGTTCCACCCACCCGGCGGGCAGGCTGACGGCTCCGGTTTCGGCACCGTCGATGCGGCCAGGGCGCTCACCGCGGCGGCGGCCATCGCCGAGAGCGTTCCCAAGTCGGCCGCCTCGGGCGGCCAGGCAGCACCTAGTCAGCCGGCGGTGCACAGCAGCCCGATCCACCGGAACATCCGCGGCACCCTGATCAAGGACGCGGTCATCGCCGGTGTGGTGTTCCTGCTGCTGCTTGGCCTGATTTTCGCGATCAAGGCATGGCGGCGGCGGAACGCGCGCTCTGCGCGCCTTGCCGAGGTGCGGGCGGCGGTCCAGCCTCCGGTGCGTAAGCCGGTCGCGGCCAAGTCCACGGCGCGGGCCCTGGCGAAGAAGGGTGCGCAGGCCGGCGCGCAGGCCGGTGCGCTGGGCGGGGCCAGCGGCCCGGATGCCGAGGCAGCCGAGCCGCAGCTTGAGCCGGCCGGCTTCATCCCCGCGCCGCTCGGACCGGCGGCCGGAGGACCGGGGGCATCCGGCTTCACCGGCTCTGCGTCATCGGGTTTCACGGGCTCTGCGTCATCGGGTTTCACCGGCTCCGGGTTCACCGGGTCTGGCTCCGGGTTCACCGGGTCTGGCTTCACGGGTTCCGCGGCCGGTTTCACCGGATCAGGCTTCACCGGGTCGGCGTCGTCGGGGTTCGCGGCTGCGGGCCCGGCGTCGCCAGGCTCTGGCGGCCTTGCCGCGCTCGGCGCGGCGGGGATCAGCCCGCCAGGCGGGATAAGCCCCCCGGCAGGGCTCGGGCCCGCAGCGGGGAGCGTCCCTCGGACGGGGAACGTGCCTCCGGCGGGGCTCGGCGCGGCAGGCATCAGTACGCCGGGAGGCATCAGTCCCCCGGGACCGGGGCCCGCAGCGAGACTCGGCCCTTCGGCGGCAAGCGACCCTTCGGGCGGGCTCGGCTCGCTCGGCTGGTGCCCGGCTCGTCGCTGGGGGCCGCCGCGGACGCCTCCCCCGCCGGGGAGGCCACGCCCGACCTGACTCAGCCTGCCGACGCGGGAGCCGGTATGCCGCCCTGGGCACTGATCTCACAAGACCCCGGTGCCCAGGCCGCGCCCAGCGCGGCGATTCCGGGCAGTGCGTTCCTCGGGGCTCCGGCTGCGCCACCGGCCGGCGAGGCAGCCAGCGGTTCGGAACAGGCGCCCGGTGGTGCGGGCGTGACCCGGGTGAGCAGTCGGCTGACCCAGACACCGCGTCAGCCGCGGACGTCGCAGATATCCGGCCGACCGCCCTGGGAGCCCGCACCAGAACCGAACAGCGAACTCCCCTGGGCACAGGCTCCCGCGCCGCCCCGCGGCCCGGCAGGCTCGCTGCCCCAGCGTGAGCAGGTGCGCCCCGAGTTGCCCTCCTGGGAGGAGATGGCTCAGGACGCATGGCCAGGCGGTCCCAGGCAGGCGGGGCCATATCCACCGACTCCGCCGGCCGACGGCCCGAGCGGCCGGGCCGGTCGCGAGGGCGGCCGGAGCGCCCAAGCGGGCCGGGTTGTGCCCGCCGCCGGGCTGGTACCGCCTCAGCCGGATTCGCCCGAGCAGCCAAGGCGGACCGAGAACCGGCCCGATTACGCATGGAACACCGGGGCAGGGGTGGAACCCTTCCGTGTGGCCCAGGCCGAGCCCGGGCCGGCTCCCGGTGGCAGCCTCGCCGCCCCGGCAAGCAACGGTCCGCCGGCGGCGCCCGTCGGCCGTGAGCCCGTCGGCCGTGAGCCCGTCGGCGGTCAGCCAGCCGGGTGTTTCGCCCGCCAGGAGGCCAAGCCTTGCCCTGCCGAGGAGGCTCGGCAGTTCCGCAGCCCGCCAGGCAGGCGCTGCCGCCGGTGCCGGGGCTGGCCGCGGCGCGAACCCGGCCGGTGGCGGTGTGGCCGGTGGCGGTGTGGCCGGTGGCGGTGTGGCGGTCCCGGGTGCGGCGGGCAGTGGCCTGGCGGTCCCGGGTCCCGGCCGGTAGTGGCCTGGCGGTCCCGGGTCCCGTGGGCAGTGGCCTGGCGGTCCCGGGTCCGGCCGGCAGCGGCCTTGGCGGTTCCGGGGCCACCGGTTCCACATCGGCCGGCCCAAACTGGCCCGGCGCCGGTGCCAGCCAGCCCCCGTTCCCGCCGGCTCCGAGGCCAGCCACGGAACCCAGCCTGCCCGACGCCGGTCAACCCGAGCGAGGGCCCTTCCCCCGGGCGATCAAACCTCCGACGGATCCCGGAGCGGCCGGTACCGCTGCCTGGGGTGCCGGCACGATTGGTGCCAGGCCATCCGGTGGCGGCCCGGCCGGGCCAGCTCTCCCCCAGAGGGACAGGCCGGCGAACGGCCCCGGTCCGGCCGAGGGCGGTCAGCCGGGCGTGGGTGCCGCGCTCCCCCCGACAGTCAATCCCGGCGCAGCGAAGCCCGAGGAAGGCA
This sequence comes from uncultured Actinomycetes bacterium, assembly GCA_963707905.1. Classification (GTDB taxonomy): domain Bacteria; phylum Actinomycetota; class Actinomycetes; order Streptosporangiales; family Streptosporangiaceae; genus DASXKD01. The sequence continues at coordinate 31,075 of CAVPSA010000058.1, forward strand.
GTGCGCGGCCAAAGACGGGCGTCCCACCCTGGGAGATCACCGACTCCTTCCTTGCCGTGCCGCCCGCCGGAGCCACCGCCACGCAGGCGCACGGCGGCCCAGCGGCCGGCCAGCCGAGCAACCCGCGCGGCGCCAGCACGCGGGGCGGCTGGCCGACAGCCGCCGGCCAGCCCAGCAGCCCGCGCGGCGTGAGCATGGGGGGCGGCGGCCCGGCGGACAATACAGAGAACTTCCCTGCCGTGAGCCCCGGCGCGGACCAGCGGTCCTTCTCCCGGTCAAACGCGGGCGACAGCACCGAGAGCTTCCCGGCAATGCGACCGCGTACCGACTTGGAAGACGCGTTCCGCTTGTTCCCGCCGGTGCGGGGAACCGACAACCGGCCGCCCACGGACGGCCAGGACTGACCCGCGCCGCCACGCGGGTGAGCGACCAGGCCCCGCGTGGGTTATCCGTGCGCCGCCCGTCGGCGTCTATCTGCCGAGCCGGGCCCGCCGCCTGGCCATGCGTTCAGCGGCCCTGCTCGGCTGCCTGTGTGGCCATTTCCTCCTTGCGCACCGACGCATACATCGGCACGTACTCCTGCCCGGACAGGCCGCCGATGGCCTTCATCACCTCGTCGGTGACGGCCCTGCGGGCCTGGGCCGCGGGCCGGTGGTCCCGGTATTGCTCGAAGGTGAGCGGCTCACCCACCCGGATACCGACCCGGTGCAGGGATGGGACGGAGTGCCCGGGCGCCAGCACCCGGTCGGTACCGACCATGGCCACCGGAATGACCGGCAGGCCCGAGGCCAGCGCCAGCCAGCCGACTCCAGTCCGGCCACGGTAGAGCCGGCCGTCGGGTGACCGGGTGCCCTCCGGGTAGATGCCGAACAACTCCCCCGTCTCCAGCAGTCCCAGCGCCGCCTGCAGGGTCTCCTGCGCCGCGCGGGCGCCTGCGCGGTCCACGGACAACTGCCTGGTGGCCCGCATATAAGCGGCCGCGATCCGCTGGCCAGGACTTTTCCCGGTGAAGTACTCGGACTTGGCGGCGAAGGTGACCGGGCGAGCGAGCACAAGCGGCAGGAAGATCGAGTCGACCACGGACAAGTGGTTGGAGGCGAGGATCGCGCCACCGGTGGCCGGGATGTGCTCACCACCGGTGACCTCGGGCCGCCACAGCAGATGCAGTATCGGCCCGGCGAGCACACGGGACACGCGGTACTTCACACGACCCTCCACGCCAGTCATCCAGCCAAGGTTCAACGATAGCCGCGGCCCGGGCGATAGCCATCAAACTGTCGCGGCGGCACGTTCCCGCTCGCCGGTACCCGCCGGGGTGCTGTCGCGGGGCACGGACGAGAGGATCACCGCAGCCAGCGGCAGCAGGAACGGCAGCGCAGCCGCAGCCGCCCACACGAGCACGCCCGCCACGGCGACGCTCACGCTCAGCACCGCCCCGGCGTGTCGCATCCAGGCCACCACGGCACGCACACGATCACCGTAGCGACGCGACCCGTCCCACTAGCGGCTTTCGGCCAGCCACACCATCAGCTCGCCGAACCCTCACAGGGCGGCCGGAGGGTCACCTGGGCGCGGAGTTCTGTCCGCGCACAGGTGATCCTTCGGGCGGCCCAAGACCGCAACTTCAGGCCGACGTGCAGATGTTCTGGCTGGCGGTACGGGGCGCGAACGTAGACGCAGGCTGCGGAGTAGACACCGCCGGCCCCATTGTGACGTTGGTCCCGTAGTCAGAACCGAGGAGCAAGGTGATGTGCCCGGTCCCGATCGCCTCGGCAGGCCCCGACATCTGGGACAGCGAGACGCCGGGCAGATCCTTGGCCAGCAGCAGGGCTTCCGCTTCCTGGCCGGCGTGGTAGCGGATCACCGTCTGGCTGACCACCTGGCTGCTCGCAGCCCGCATGTGGGGCACCTTGAAGCCATATTGCTGCAAGCCCGCGCCCACGGTGTCCTCCAGCCCGAAGCCCGAGGTGCCGTTCATCACCACGACAGAGATCTTCGACCGGGACAGGTGCGGGACGCGCGGGTGCTTGAGCAGTGCCTCGCTCACCGGCACGTCGTTGCGGAACGCCTGGAAGATCAGACTGTCCTGCGGCTGGGTCCAGAGCAGGTTGGCGGTGTCGGTGGGATCCACGTAGGAACGCGGGTAGGTGGGCAGGGTGAAGAAGGTGACCTTGCCCGGCGGCAGGTTCTTCAGGCTGGTGGCCAGGTCGTAGAGGCCGTGGATGCCGCCTAGCTGGCTGTCGATCGTGATGGACCTGGTGGCCGCGTCGAGGAACCGGTACAGCGCGATCGGGTTGAGTTCCTTGCTCTTGACCCGGCTGACCAGCGCGGACATGAACGCCTGCTGCCGGGTGATGCGCTCCAGGTCACTGCCGTCGCCGAGGGTGTACCTGGCGCGGACGTAGCCGAGTGCCTGCCTGCCGTTCAGTGTGTGATGCCCCGCCGAGAGGTGCAGTCCCGACTTGGGGTCCCTGATCGGCTTGGTGTTGCACTCCGGTACGCCGCCGACGGCGTTGACCATGTCCTTGAGCCCGTCGAAGTTGACCACGACGAAGTGATCGACGTGGATGTGGGTGTTGCTCTCGACGGTCTTGATGACGCACGCGGTGCCCAGTGCGGTCTTGTTCCCGTACAGGTTGCCGAGCGTGAACGCCTCGTTGATCTTGAATGTCTGCGGCGACGCCAGCTGGCCGTTGCCCATCCGGCAGGCCGGGATGTTCACCCACGAGTCGCGCGGGATGGACATTACGTCGGCCCACTTCCGGTTCGCCGCGATGTGCACGATCAGCAGGGTGTCGGAGTGGTCGGTGTTGAGCTGGGCGCTGCTGCCGTAGCCGCGGCCCTGCCCGTGCCTGGTGTCCGAGCCGATCACCAGGATGTTCTCCGCCTGCGGATGCAGGTCAACGGGACGGGTGCCGAGCAGGCCGGAGACGTTCACCTGGTGCAGGTTGCCGTTCAGGTGCCGGTAGACGAGGTAGGCACCGGTCGCGGCGAGGAGCAGCACGACGGCCAGCGAGCCCGCGACCCAGGCCAGGATCTTCTTCCGGCGGCTCCACCCGCCGGGGACGGCCGGCATCGGGGCCGTGGGAGGGGGCGGCGCACTGGGAGCCTCGGCGGGGGCAGGGCCGGTGCCCGCTTCCACGGTCCCTGCGGCCCCCGGGGCGGCACTCGCGCCCGGGGTCCCGGTGCTTCCCTGGGCCGTGTCCGCTCTGGGAACCCCGGCCGCATCAGCAGGACGCATCGTCTCTCCCGTGTCTGGAACAGGGCGACCGCGATCCCACGTCACTTCAGACAAAACGTCAAAAAGGCCTGCAAGGTTTCCCCGTCAGCAGGACTGATTCCATCCGGTAGCGAATTAGGCCGCCGCTAAGCTCCTACCCGGCCGATGCCGGGACATTCACGGCAGCCTGGTCCTCGGCGGGACCTTCTGGCCGCCTGCCCGGCAAGGTATCGTTTGGTCAGGTTTTACCGTGACCTTACTTAACGGGCCCCGAGCCTTGAAGTTCTGTGGTGTCAGCACTCGCCCAGCTGGCGACGCTCTCCAGCCCGTCCGGGAAGATCGCCGCCACCCCGGTCGACGCCGCACCCAGCTGCAGCATCGTGCAGCTCACCGCCGCCGCGGGCCACGCGCTCGCCATCTGGGCCATGGGCAACAGTCTGGCCGCCGCCACCGAGCCAGTGACCTGACTCCCGGTGCCGCGAACGTAGGCGCGGAACGCAACTGGGGTCGGCGAGATGGCACCGGCAGGGAAAAGGTCCCCCACCTGACAAGCCCTACGGCCCTGTCCCAGCCCCTGCCCTCACGCGCATGCTGTAAGCGAACCCGGCGGTGGGCGTGGTCACGTTCCGGCTGGAGACGAGAAGGGAGGGAGAGCGATGTACCTCCCGGATGAACGGGGGAAGATGCGAGCGGCCGACGCCGACCGCGACCGTGTGGTGGGATTCCTCAACTCGGCCTACACCGAAGGCCGGCTGTCCAAGGACGAGCACGACGCTCGCCTGGAGAGCGCCATGTCCGCACGCACCTATGCCGATCTGGACCAACTCGTGACCGATCTGCCTGTCGCACCGGCGACCATGGTGGCCCCGCTGACCAAGACCAATCCGGTGACCCCGGTGGCCAAGGTCAACGGGCTCGCGCTAGCAAGCCTCGCCTGCGGGCTCGCGCAGTTCGCGTTCGGGCCGCTGGCGACCATCCCTGCGATCGTGTGCGGCCACATGGCCCGGAGCCAGATCAAACGCACCGGAGAACAGGGGTCGGGCCTGGCGCTGGCGGGCTTGATACTCGGCTGGGCAGCGGTGATTCTGGGCATCGTCCTCATCGTCCTCGGCCTGGCCATGTCCATCGGGATGAACGGCACCATGCACATGCACTGAGCAGCCGAGGCGTTCCGGGTCATGCGGCCAGGCGGCGCCCTGGTATCAGCGACGTCACCGCTGACGACGGCATCGATGCCCGGTGCAGCCACCGGGCATAGCCAGGTCCCGGCCGCCAGGCGTAACATCATCGGCACACGCGGTCTGGACCTCGCCGGTCACCCCCTCATGAAAGCAGGGGTGCCATAACCATGACCGTCGTCTCGGATCCCCCTTCGGTTACCGTCGTCCTCGACGGGGAGATCGACATTGCCACCGCGCCAGCCATCCGGCGCCTTCTCATGGCGGCGATCAGAGGCGGGGACGTCCATCTGGCCGTCGACATGTCTGGCGTCACCTTCATCGGCGCCGCCGGCATCGGCGTCCTGGTCGCTGCGGCTAACCGGGCGCGGGAAGCTGGAGGCAGCCTGTCGCTGCTGGCACCGTCGCCGCAGGTGCAGCGACTCCTGGACGTCCTTCACCTGAACGGGATCTTGCCGGCAGCCCAGCGCCCAGTTGGTCGCTTCGTTGCGGGCAGCGCCGCCTGACGCCTCCCGAGGCCGAACGCCAAGACCACAGCCAAATCTCCAGGTCAGACCGCCAACTGAAGATCCGAGCGGGACAGCCCTCAGCGGCCAGCTCCGGCACCTGGCTGGCTCGCTTTGATCTTCATGGGTTGGCAAGGTGCAGTGTTAAGTCTGCCCGCCGAGTCACTTCAGCGAGTCCTGCCTGGCACCTCTACGCCGCCAAGGCGGGCGGCCCGTGTCTGCGGCTTCCATCCGGGTAGCATCCTCGTCAACGATGGCGTTGCGCTGTGGGAGGAAGGCTGGCGTGTTCGAGGCTGCCGACATCCGGGAATGGCGTGGCCACGACGTGGTTGACGCCCAGGGTCACAAGATCGGTGAGCTGGAGGCCGTCTATGTTGACACCGGCACCGACCTGCCGTCGTTCGGCACGGTCAAGGTCGGGATGGCAACCCGGCACCGGCTCGTGTTCGTGCCTCTTGACCAGGCGACGGTGGGTCCGGGGTACCTCAAGGTCTGCTACGACAAGAAGCAGGTGAAGGCTGCCCCGTCGATCGGTACCGACGGCGAGCTGCCCGCGGGCGACGAAGAGGCGATCTTTAAGCATTACGGCCTGACCTACGAGCCGGGCGGTGGCGGTGAGCGGCGGCTGGCCCGCCGCTGACCCGCCCGGCTGAGCGGAGGAATCGGATGATTGCCCTCTTTCTGTTGCTGGTGATCGTGGCGATGGTGCTGGGTATCGTGGGCGTTGTCGTGAAGGGCCTGTTGTACCTGCTGTTCATCGGCATTGTCGTGTTCCTCGGCGCCCTTCTTTTGGGCGCCCTGAGGATGCGGCGGCGACCAGGAAAGCGCCCGGCTCGATAATTCCCATCAGCAGCCTTTGATGTGTGGGAATTCCCGCTTCGGCTGCACCCACACCGACGCTTGACACCAACGAAACAGGATCTCAGCACTCCCTGGCAGCTTTATACACGGCGATTCCCAGCGTCAGGTAGTTCGCCAGCTTTCACCATGACCATTACGTCGAATGCCGCCGATGTCTAGGCGGTGGCTGGTGTTTTGGGGCCGCGTTGGGCGTGGCGGTCAAGGCGGCGCTGGCTGGCAGGCTTGCTGGGATGGTGCGGGCCCGGGCTCGGGCGCGGTTGGCGGGGCGGGAGCTACGTCTCATGACATGAATCCGGCGGCCGTCGGGAGGGCGCTGGGCGCTCCGGTGACGGGGTGACCACCAAGATCCACCTGGCTGCGGACCAGCCTGTACCCGGGAAGCCACAGGCTCTCGGCCGTCGCACTGAGCCTGTGCGCTGTCCCCAAGTTCGAAGAGGATGTTATTGGCTGGGAAATTCCTATGCCTGGGAGCCCGGGAAGAGTAGTATAAAGGCAACGCTCCGGACCCAGGCAGCCGTTACCCGCTAATATTGCGCGGGCAGCGGCAGGGCCCGGATTTTTTTGTTCGTACACGGACCGGTGCCGGCAAGACGCCACGGCTCAAGGACGGTGAGAACCCACGGGAGAATCTTCTCCCACCGCGATCTCTCCCGCACGACCGACCACCGCGTACCTCACCTAGTCACTGACTAAGGAGTCGGTTATGGGCATCATCGCATGGATCATTCTCGGCCTGGGCGCAGGCCTGATCGCCAATATGCTGATCCCCGGCAAGAGATCACAGGGCCTCATCCTCACCTGCCTGATCGGCATCGCCGGGGCACTGCTCGGCGGCTGGGCAGCCACCAAGATCTTCCACCTCCACCACCACGCCCTGCAGGGATTCTTCAACGCCTCCACCTGGATCACCGCCATCGCCGGTGCGGCCGTCCTGCTGCTCGCCTATCACCTGGTCACCAGCCGGTCCGGCGGCCGGTTCGCGCACCGCTGAGAACCGCCCTGGGCTGCGCCGGCTTCACGGCGCGGCCTGGGCAAGCCCACCCGGCCGCAGGCATGGGTTCGGTCGGCGGATGCCACGTCTTTCCTAGTTGACCTGCGACTCTAAATCCTCGGAGTGCGTCATGATTGTCATCCTCGGGCTCATCATCCTGGTCGCCGCGGTCGTTGTCGGCGTGGCCGGGGTTCTTGGCAACGGCGGCACGCACGGGCTCGCCCACGGGTTCTCGGTACTCGGGTACCACGTGACCGGCTCTGGCACGGTGTTCCTGTATGGCATCGCTGTGGGGGCAGTGGGCTTGTTCGGGCTGTGGCTGCTGCTGGCCGGCGTGCGGCGCACCTCCCGCCGCAGCCGCGCGGCGCGGCGCGGGCTGCGGCAGTCCCAGCGCGAGACCGCTGAGTCCCGCCAGGAGACCGCCGCGGTCAGCAAGGACCGCGACGACCTCATCGGCCAGCGCGACACCGCCCGCGCCTACACTGCCAGCACCCTGGGCAACGGCGCGGTGGCCGGCAACGGCGCGCCTCCCGCGGACCTTAATCCCAGCCAAGACGACGGCCGCCGCGGCCGGGCGCGCCTGTTCGCGCGCTGGCCCGGCCGGCAGCCCGCCACCGCGCCCGCAGAGCCGGGGGCTGGCCAGCCAGCCCCCGGCGTCCTGGCCGCAGCACCCGCATCCGACATCCCTGCCGGTGCTGCCGGGCCCGCAGAATGACTCCACGAAAGGCAGCCCCCCATGAGTATCGGCAAGAAATTCGCGCACAAGGCCGAAGCAGTCAAAGGCAGCTTCAAGAGGACCGCCGGCCGGCTCACCGGCAGCCGGCGCCTACGCGCCGAGGGGCGCCGTGACCGGTTCAAGGGCAACATGAAGCAGGCCGGTGCGAAGGTCAAGGATGCCGTCAAGCACTGACCACTCAGGGCCGGCCGGTCCTGAGTGGTCAGGCCAAAGGATGGCGGGAACGGCGGGAACAGTTCGAACACCACAGCGCGCGGTGCAGCCAAGCCCGCCAAGCACCCTGATGGGCGTGGCCAGCGCCCGGGACATGTGCGCTTCGATGGACCGCTCCCGGTGTCGATGAAGGCGACATGTGCCGCGATCAGCCTTGCCCCGGAGGCTCCACTTCGTGAGGAGATGGGCGGCTGCGCGCCGCCACCAGCACCGGGTGGACGTCACCGTTGATGGTTGAACCGCGTGGCGTCGCCCAGGCTGGCCGGCGGCCTGGCAAGTGCGACGCTGGAGTCCTTCCAGATGGTGCGCACACGCGACCGGGACCGGCTTCGGCGGCTGCGCAGATGGGATAATGGCAGGGCCGTTCACCAGACCGGGCGCGCCGCGCCTGCCTGCCGCCCAGGACCCCGGCGGCACATCACCAACTCGGTCATGATGTGCACCCCAGGAGTCCCACAATGCGAACGTCCGAAGCAGCAACGGCCGTGGCCCGGCAACTCGAGCTGGCCCCCGCATCCTCTGCATCGCGGCACGGCAGCGAGTACGCCCAACTGTCCCGGCAGATCAAGGAGGCGGGGCTGCTTGAGCGGCGCCGGGGGTACTACGCCTGGAAGATCTCGGCCACCGCCGCGCTGCTGGCCGCCGGATGGGGTGCCTTCGTGATGGTGGGCAACTCATGGTGGCAGCTGGCGGTGGCTGCGTTGCTGGCAGTGATCTTCACCCAGATCGGGTTCCTGGGCCACGACGCCGGGCACCGGCAGATTTCCGGCTCCCGGCGGGCCAGCTACGTCCTTGGCCTCGTGCTCGGCAATCTGGGCATCGGGCTGAGCTACGGCTGGTGGGTCGACAAGCACAACCGCCATCACGCCCACCCCAACCAGGAAGGCGCGGATCCTGATATCGCCGTCAGTGCGCTGGCCTTCACCGCCGCGCAGGCGCGCGCCAGCAGGGGCGTGGCCCGGCTGGCGTTCCGCTACCAGGCGTATCTGTTCTTCCCGCTGCTGCTCGGCGAAGCGGTCAGCCTGCACATCGCGAGCGTCCAGGCGCTGGCCCGCCGGACAGCCCGCCACCGGTCCTGGGAGAGGGCGCTGATCACCGCCCACGGTGCCGGTTACCTCACCGCGGTGTTCCTGGTGCTCTCACCCGTCAAGGCCATGGTGTTCATCCTGGTGCAGCAGGGCCTGTTCGGCCTGTACCTGGGCTGCTCCTTCGCCCCCAACCACAAAGGCATGCCCATCCTGGACGCCACCGGCCGAAGTGATTTCCTGCGCCGTCAGGTGCTCACCTCCCGCAATGTCCGCGGCGGCTGGCTGACCGATCTCGCCCTGGGCGGCCTGAACTACCAGATCGAGCACCACTTGTTCCCCTCATGCCCCGCCCCAACCTGCGCCGCGCCAGCTGATCGCAGCGTTCTGCCAGCAGCAGGCCTGCCTACTGCAGGCAGCCTGCGGTCTCGCCCGCGCTGCGCCACCTCACGCCTCGGAAGCTCACTCCCAGGCACTGCGACTGACGCTCAGCCCGGTAGCAGAACAGGAGCGGAAATGCTTTCTGCCGCGGACTGCCGGGCAGCGCCGATCTGCCGCGCATGCAGATTTGTCACGGACTAAGGAGGCGGTGATGGGCATCATCGGATGGGTCGTTCCCGGCCCGGCCGCAGGCGGGCTCGCCAATATGCTGATCCCCGGCAAAAGATCACAGGGCGTTGCCATCCCTTGCGTGATCGGCGTCGCCGGGGCGCCGGACGGCGGCTTGGCGGCCACCAGACCGTCGCACCTCCACAGCGTGCACGAGGTCTTCAATCTGTCCACCTGGCTCACCGCCATCGCCGGGGCGGCCGTCCTGCTCCTGGCCTCCCACCCCGTCACCGGGCGGGCCGGCGGACGGGTGGCCCCTCGATGAACAGCTTCACTGGGCGCGGCCAGCGGACGGATAGCCCCCCGATGAACAGCCTCACTGGGCGCGGCCAGCCCGGCGAGCCAGCCGCCGGCGCAAGGCGCGGCATGCGCACCGGCACGGGCATCTTCCTCATCACCACCGGCGCGGTCTTGCGGTTCGCCCTGGCAGCAGGCTCCCCGCACGGGCTGAACCTGCACATCGCAGGGATCATCTTGATGCTCGCGGGTCTCCTCGGCCTGCTGCTACCGCCATTGGCGCGGGGCCCGCTGAAGCCAGACCGGCTGCGCCGCTGGGTCCGCCCTGGCCAGCCACACGCCTACGACCAGGCACCCACCGGAGTAGATGCGGGCGTCTACGACGATCGCCCGGCGCTGGTCCACGACCGCGACGTCCCCGACGATCACGGGCTAGTCGAAGACCTCCCCAGTCACCAGAATCACCCGCTGCCCTGAGACACTCTGGTCCGCCGCGCCCGCTGCCGTTCCTCCCACCCCCAAAGGCAGGCCGGCACCGCGGAAGCTCAACCGGAGCCGGAGTTGCCCGCGCCAGCCGATGCTGGAACCTGGCGGCGCCATTAGCGCCCGGTATCAGGTCGCGGTAGCAGCCCTCGAGCAGGCGCTGTAGGCCGTAGTACACAAGGCCGGACGCGAGCAGGCCCACAGTTCGAACACCACAGCGCGCGCGGTGCAGCCAAGCCCGCCAAGCACCCTGATGGGCGTGGCCAGCGCCCGGGACATGTGCGCTGTGATGAACCGCTCCCGGTGTCGATGAAGGCGACATGTGCCGCGATCAGCCTTGCCCGGAGGCTCCACTTCGTGAGGAGATGGGCGGCTGCGCGCCGCCACCAGCACCGGGTGGACGTCACCGTTGATAGTTGAACCGCGTGACCTCGCCCAGGCTGGCCGGCAGCCTGGCAAGTGCGACGCTGGAGTCCTTCCAGATGGTGCGCACACGCGACCGGGACCGGCTTCGGCGGCTGCGCAGATGGGATAATGGCAGGGCCCGTTCACCAGATCGGGCGCGCCGCGCCTGCCTGCCGCCCAGGACCCCGGCGGCACATCACCAATTCGGTCATGATGTGCACCCCCAGGAGTCCCACAATGCGAACGTCCGAAGCAGCAACGGCCGTGGCCCGGCAACTCGAGCTGGCCCCCGCATCCTCTGCATCGCGGCACGGCAGCGAGTACGCCCAACTGTCCCGGCAGATCAAGGAGGCGGGGCTGCTTGAGCGGCGCCGGGGGTACTACGCCTGGAAGATCTCGGCCACCGCCGCGCTGCTGGCCGCCGGATGGGGTGCCTTCGTGATGGTGGGCAACTCATGGTGGCAGCTGGCGGTGGCTGCGTTCCTGGCAGTGATCTTCACCCAGATCGGGTTCCTGGGCCACGACGCCGGGCACCGGCAGATTTCCGGCTCCCGGCGGGCCAGCTACGTCCTTGGCCTCGTGCTCGGCAATCTGGGCATCGGGCTGAGCTACGGCTGGTGGGTCGACAAGCACAACCGCCATCACGCGCACCCCAACCAGGAAGGCGCGGATCCTGATATCGCCGTCAGTGCGCTGGCCTTCACCGCCGCGCAGGCGCGCGCCAGCAAGGGCGTGGCCCGGCTGGCGTTCCGCTACCAGGCGTATCTGTTCTTCCCGCTGCTGCTCGGCGAAGCGGTCAGCCTGCACATCGCGAGCGTCCAGGCGCTGGCCCGCCGGACAGCCCGCCACCGGTCCTGGGAGAGGGCGCTGATCACCGCCCACGGTGCCGGTTACCTCACCGCGGTGTTCCTGGTGCTCTCACCCGTCAAGGCCATCGTGTTCATCCTGGTGCAGCAGGGCCTGTTCGGCCTGTACCTGGGCTGCTCCTTCGCCCCCAACCACAAAGGCATGCCCATCCTGGACGCCACCGGCCGAAGTGATTTCCTGCGCCGTCAGGTGCTCACCTCCCGCAATGTCCGCGGCGGCTGGCTAACCGATCTCGCCCTGGGCGGCCTGAACTACCAGATCGAGCACCACTTGTTCCCCTCCATGCCCCGCCCCAACCTGCGCCACGCCCAGACCCTGATCGCAGCGTTCTGCCAGCAGCAAGGCCTGCCATACTGCCAGGCCAGCCTGACCGGCTCCTACGCCCAAGCGCTGCGCCACCTCAACGCCGTCGGAAGGCTCACTCGCCCAGGCACTGCGAGCTGACGCTCAGCCCGGTAGCAGACCCGGCCGCGGAAGCAGTCCTGGCAGAGACATGGGGGTTCACGGGCACTCGCGCCCATGCAGCGGGCAATCGTGCACGCCAAGCTGACCGGCGATTCCTATGCGCCCGGGTCCGCGTCGTCGTTGTGCCGGGCCACTGCGGTGGCGGCCAGCTTGCCGTTGCCCACCTGTGTGGGCAACGTGGGAATCAGCGGGACCGCAGGTATCTCGAGCGGCGCTCCGCTCTGGATTTCCGCCTCTTCCATGGCCACATCCTCGTTGCCGAAATCGGCCAGCGAGGCCGAGTCCTCGGCTGACTTCCCGTCACCCGCCGGCGCTGTGGGGGTGAACTTGTCGAAGAACCTGAGCAACTCGACCGGTACCGGCATGACCAGCGTGCTGTTCTTTTCGGCGGCGACCTCGACCACGGTCTGCAACAGCCTTAGCTGCAGAGCGGCGGGGTCACGGGCCATGACGTTGGCGGCCGCGGCAAGGCGCTTGGAGGCCTGGTATTCGCCGTCGGCGGTGATGATCCTGGCACGGCGCTCGCGTTCCGCCTCGGCCTGCCGCGACATCGACCGTTTCATGCTCTCAGGCAGCGAGACGTCCTTGATCTCCACCCGCTCCACCCGGATGCCCCACGGGCCCTCGGTCGGCTCGTCGATGATCCGGCGCAGCTCCCGGTTAACCGTGTCCCGCTCCGACAGCAACTGGTCCATCTCCGACTGGCCGATGATCGACCGTAGCGAGGTCTGCGCCTGCTGGGAGACCGCGAACAGGTAGTTCTGCACGTTGATGGTCGCCTTGATCGGGTCGACGACCCGGAAGTAGACCACCGCGTCCACCCGGACGGTCACGTTGTCTTTGGTGATGCCGTCCTGTGCCGGGACGGTCATGGCGACGATTTGCATGTTGACTTTCTGCATCCGGTCGCCGACCGGCCGGATCAGGGTCAGCCCGGCGCCACGTGGCCGGCCCAGCACTTTCCCGAACCTGAAAATGATGCCCTGCTCGTACTGCTGCACGATCTTGAACGAGCGGCCGGCCACGACGAGCCCGGCCACGACGAGTATCACCAGGACGGCCACCAGGGCAACCATCACCAACACCTCTTCTCCGGTGACGCCGTGGTAGCTGGCCGCCCTCGGCGGCTGGTCCCCGGTGCCTGCCCACAGCCTATCTACGCAACCAGAAACTAGCAAAATATTTCTAGAAATTGTGGTAGTTCTAAAGAGCGACAAACCGGAGTTTCCATCGCCTTACCTCGCGGCGCACGAGCAGATGGCCATAGGAGAGCGGTTTAACGGCTGGAACGCCCCGGAACCCGGCCCGTTCGCTGGGTAGACGACAGCCCTGGCGCCCTCTGTCACGCCCACGTCGCGGAGGCGGCGCTGGCAGCGGGTGTCCATCCAGGGCTGAGCGCCGGCGTAGGCTCGCAAGTGGAGAAGTGTCCATCACAGAACCCTGCGCCAGGCCAAAGGGTGCAGGTGACCGCGTTGCCGGACCTTGGCGGCACGGCCAGTCAGCGGCCGGATAGGACCCAAGGTGCCAACGATGCACACAGCAGCGACCTTCGGCGTGGCGGTACTCCAGGTGGATGAGCCCCGCGTAGTACAGCCAGTGCGCGGTCCCCCGCCCAGGACGGCAGGCGACCCGGCGCCGGTGATCATGCACCAGGCGCAAGATCATCTCCGGATCGGCGAGGGCATCCACGAGATGGTGGTGCACCGACTGTTCTCCGCCGGACTTGCCCTCGAAACGGCACTAGGCCTGATGGGTGACCATCCTGTGGCCGGGAGAATCCAGGAAGCCATCAGCGAACTTGACCTGGTAATCCGAGACTATAGAACCGCGCTGTTCGATCACCACCAACCCTGATCCACTCCCCGATGGGCAGGCCCCGGCCAGGGCCCGTCGGGTACCGCCACCGCGACCAGCCCAAAGCCACCCGTGCCCTTCCCTGGTGCGGGCAAGTTGCCTCCCAGCGATTCCGCGAGCACATCCTGCCGCCGCTGTCATCAGCTTCGAGGAATAACAGCGGCTCAAGCGCGGCGTGCGTACGAAGTCATGCCCTTTAACACTTGATGCCTCGAGACGCTGGCTCGTCAGAGCGTCAGCCAAGCGGACCACGATCTGGCCGGGCGCGTTCAGCCGAACTGAACCACCAGAGCCTTCGTCCTAGTCCTGGGCAGCGAGTAGCAGCGCGGCGAGCGGCTCGAGGGCGGCCATGAGCTCATCGAGCTCGTCCGGCTCGAGGCTCTCGTAGGGCCTCGCCGCGAGGTCGTCGGTGAGTGCCTCGACCCGCTGTTTGACGGCGCGACCCGGTTCGCTCAGCCAACCGTCATCCCCGATCAGGCCGCGATCGCGCATCCCGTCGATCACGGCGGCGAGCTGCGCTGCCGGGAGGTGGTGGATGCGTCCGAACTTCTCCGCCGGCATGTCCATGTCGAGGGCGACGAGGACGTGAGCCTCAAGGCCGCCGACACCCTCGATCATCAGGGCCGCGATGTGCCCGTCGCCACGGTGCTCGCGCAGCAAGGAGCCTGCATGAAAGAAGCGGGCCACCACGTCGTCGGGGATCGGGATCGCGCGCAGCGCGGCGTACATGGGTCGGCCCTCGAACGGGGCGCTGGTCGCCGCCTTAATCAACAGTTCGGCGGCGCGGGCGAAGGCGGGAGTGTCGACGCGATCGCCGAGGATTCGCCGCAGCGCCTTCACGCAGCCCGTCTGACGAGCGGCGATCGCCGCTTCAGGCGTGGTGGTGCGCCACACCTTCGGAATGTGGCGAGCCACCTCGCCGGGAGCGAAGTTGTAGAACAGCGCGTCCACCACCTCCGCCACGGCCAGCCCCAAGGGCGCCGCCCGGCCGGCGAAGTAGGTGTCCCAGTAGTTGGTGAACCCCAGGGCGAACATAGCCTCGTTGGGTTCGTCGGCTGAGTAAGGGATGACACCAATCGGCTCGACGAGCTCGAACATCCGGCGAGCCATCGAATTCATCGTCTGCTCCTCCTGCTGCAGGCCCGGCGCCCCTTGCGGGCACTCACGATCACTTGGACGACTGCGCGCCGCCAAACTCATCGCACAACGACGCCTGACGGTTCACCTGAAGGTCGCTGTTAAGAGGTGACGCCGAGCAGCTTCTAACCCGCCGCGGCGGGCATTCTTGGCGAAGTCATTGTTGTGACCTGGCTTGAACGAGGAGGCATGTGCGAGTCCGGTAGGTGCTGGATGGCTTTGGTACCGGCCCCAACCGGGCTTCCTGGCCCGGCCGCAGTCAGTTCCGCTAGCAGTTCGCAGCCCGGCTGGAGCCCGTGGCTGCTGCGGTACCCAGGCGCCCAGAGTCCCCAAACCCGCGCGATATCACGAGCTGGTACTCCGGCAGTAGATCGTTACCTCTGGAGGAGTTGATCGGTTACCCCGCGGTAGAGGCCGGTCAGCAGCTGTCTGGCCGCACGCTAGCGCTTGGGCAAGCGGGCGACTGGCTGGCCTGTCTTGCGGTCTGTGACCGTGTACCCGCATTGGCGCAGCTGGTCAGTGATGCGCTGCGCGCGCACTGGCAGATGGACGTGCACGTCGGCCAGGCGCTGGCCGGAATCTTCGAACCTGACGCACCAGATGCCGGGAACGGCCCTGGTCACCGAGACAGAGGTGATCGCGTCCTGGCCCGCTGACCGGGTGAGGAACCAGGGGAAGCCAAGCCGCACCCGCAGGCCTTGTGCCCCGATGTCGAAGCGGCCCAGCGGCCAGCCTGCAATCTTCCGGCCGGCGTGCGCTTCGACAGCAAACGATCGCCACGGCGGCGCGGCCGCAGGATTGTCGGCGCGAGCGTCCCGGGAAGCCGGGCTGCGCGGCTCTTGCGGGCTCGCGGAGCCGGCATTGTCGGCCATAGGGCCAACAGTAGGCCGGAGCGCAGCCAGCGCCGCAGTCCGGGCAGGCCCGCCGGCTGCCGTTCATGGATCTTTGGCTGCCTGCCGCCGGCAGTGGCAGGCGATGGCGGTGTGCTGGTGGCGCCGGCGCCACGCGGACCAGTTCAGCCGGTGCCTGGTGCCTGCCGGGCGGGCCGGCGGCGCGGGCAGCAGGCGGGCGATCTCATTGCGGGTCAGCGGGATCATGCCGGCCGGCGACTAGACCGCCTGCCTTGCCCGCTGCGCAGATCGGCTCTTCGCGCGACTGCCTCCGGAGGGCGAGCATGCTGCGCGATCGGCGTCGGGCCGAATGCACAGCGGTCGTGGTCGATGTCCTCAAGGCGGTTAGCGTGCAAAGCCTCAGCGGCTGAGACTCTCATCTCCGTGGGCGGTGAAGCGCGGGTTTGGCGGCGTGGAATCCCCTGCCGCCAATGGTCGCACCATTGCTCGTTGAGGATTCGCTCGGCTTCAGGCTGCGTCGGCGGTTGCACACGCAGGGCAGCGAGCAGGTCCGCGTGGTGCAGGTCAAAGGATGCTTGCACGGTTTCGACGGCGGCGTGCACGCGTTCCTCCTCGACATCGTGGTTGCGGGGCCGCTGCGGTGGCACGGAGTCGGCACCAGGCTGGTAGAGGTCGCCGCCTGCGAGGTCGCCGCGGCCGGGTGCAAGTGGCTGCATGTCGACTTCGAGGACTACCTGGGCCCGTTCTACTTCGACCGCTGCGGGTTCCGGCCCACGAACGTCGGCCTCATCAGGCTGGGCGGAGGCCGCGCACCAGTCCGGTGAGGCGCATCCGGCCTTCCGGCGACTGTCACGACCTGTGATCCAGGTTCAATCGAGATGAGCGGGGGCCGTGCATGCCGACTTGCCCGGCGCGGTTGTGGGTTTGTGGGGATCTTGGTGTCCAGGAGCCCAGATCCGGCCATGGCATTCCTCTCTTCCTGCATGAATCTGCAGGTGAGAGGGCTTGCAGGTGCCCGGGGACCTTGGAGCCGGTGAGCGGATTCGAACCGCTGACCTGCCGTTTACAAGACGGCTGCTCTGCCGACTGAGCTACACCGGCCGGGGACTCGCTGCATGGTAGCCCAACCTGCTCATGACGTGCGCATCTCCTTCCCGGACCTGCGGGTTTGGAGCGCTGACAACCTCCCGCCGTGCCCGGAGCGACGTGCCGCTGCCCCCAGACAACCACCCGGATGAGCAGCCATCGTCATCCGGCCACGCTATCTATCGTGCTTGAGCCCGCACCGGCTGCCATTATCGGCGAACTCGTGCGCAACCTCGTGACCGCGGTGCTCACCGCCGTGAGCTGCCGCACCCTCGCCCGGCGCAAGGGCAACCGCCAGAAGGCCCCCCGGGCAAACCGCATCCGCCCAGCAGCCGATCGGAGCCTCGGCTCGCATGGGCACAAGGCCTGTGCCCATGCTGTCAGCTGCTCGCTGTCAGCTCAAAGGAGGCGGACGACCTGGGTCTCGCCGGTCTCGTTGTCGCGGATCAGTATGTCCCTGCCTGCCCTCATCTGGGCATCGATGAACTCGTACAGGGTGATCGCGCGATTGGCGATGTCAGTCTTGGACAGGCTTGTCCTGTCCTGCAAGCGCTGCAAATCCTCGCCGGCCTTAGGGATCAACGCCACCGTGATGCGGTCCACCACGGCAGGCATGCGGGCAACGCCGATTCCTCCGGGCTCCAACCCACCGTCGGCATTGGCGGTCATGGCGTGCGCCCTCCCATTGGATGTAAGCCTGGCAGCTGCGGGTCGCGATCCATTGGCTTCTCCTCGTTGCTCCCGAGCCACTGTCGTGTTGCTGCTCGGCGCCTGTTCTGTTGTGAGTCATCGCCAGTGTTGCTATGGATCAGCCCGCTCCAGTTTCCCATACAAACGACATGTATTGTATGGGGTGCCAGCCAGTCTGCACAACCCTACCAGCTGAGAAGCTGCAAAAACGCAGTAATTCGCTTGCTACCTGCATCGTTGGAGCGAGCACCCGTGCACCCGCTCCCGCCTGGCAACCAGACCGGGCTGGTCCGCCTTGCAACGCCCTGCCGGTCCGCCGCCTTCCGCTCGCGCCGCCGTGACCAGCACCAGCAGTGACCACCACTGTGGCGTCCATGAAGTCGCGGCACAACGCCGATGTCCGCAGCGGCTCTCCCACAGCGGACCGCCAGCACCCCTCCCGCAGCTGGGGCCGGAGCAGTCGGGGCGAGCAGACCCCAGCCTGCTGCCGATGCTCACCTGGCGCACCAGCTCGCGCCCGCAGTCACAGCAGGCGGACGATCTCGGTCACCCCGGCTTCGTTGTCACGAATCAGCACGTCGCGGCCAGTGCGTATCTGGGTGTCGATGAACTCGTAGAGCGTGATCGCGCGATTGGCAATGTCGGTCTTTGACAGGCCCGTCCTATCCTGCAAGCGCTGGAGATCCTTCGCTGCCTGCCCGCCTGATCTCTGTCATCGCCGCCGTGCACGCATTCCTGCCAGGGACGAAGCGGGACCAGAGATGAGGACCGACCGCATCAACACGGAAGCCCGAAGCGCCGTCACGTTCACCGGCGCTGGCCTCCGGCTGCCAGCTGGGACCAGGTGGCGGTCCTGGTCCCAGATGGCAGCCGGTTCTGGCGAACCGACCTGGGATTACTCCGAACGCTGGGAACGACGGGCCCGACGCCGAGAGAGCCAGCCAGGCTCGTGCTTCCGGTCAGCCACGACGTGGTTGCCGCCATCCACTGCGCCATCGCTACGCGAGTCCGGCTCGAGGACGATGAGAATTTCCGCGGCAATGGAGGGCATCTCCGGCGGGGCGCCGGAGATAGCCGTGCCCGCGGGCTCCATGGCCATCGGCGGGCTCCTTCCTCTGGGTTGTTTGCTGAGGGCGAAGTGAAGATCTTGGAACAGGCCCGACACTCCTTCTGTTAGTGTGCTACGGGGAGGTTGCTTTCTGCAAGCTGGCTTTCCGCCACCTAGCAGATTGTGAGTGGTTGGTTAGCTAACCTCCCACTTGGTGGTGATCATCGCTATGGTCCCCTCCGAGCGGCGGCCCAGGGCGCCGACCGGAGGGGTTCGGTCGTTACCGATCAGCTGCCATGTCACATGCCTGCTGGCGCCGCCAGAGGGGGAAGCGGCAACGGGCCGCAGATGAGAAGGGGAACTGATGGCAGACGGCCCCAGGCAAGTCGTTAAGCGCCGGCGGCTCAGGGCAGAGTTGCGCAACGCCCGGCAAGATGCGGACCTGACCCAGGATCAAGTGGCCGAGGCCATGGAGTGGTCTCCATCGAAGATCATCCGAATCGAGGCGGGCTCGGTTGGCGTCTCAGCGAACGACATGAAGGAACTCCTGAGGCTGTACAGCATCACCGACCCCAAACGGGTGAACGAACTACTGTCGCTGGCTCGTGAGGCCCGGGAACGTCTGACCACCTACCGTGATGCGCCCCCAAGACTCAGTCAGTTCGTCGACTACGAGGCTGCCGCTACCGCCATCCGGGGATTCCAGCCGCTTCTGGTTCCGGGTCTGCTTCAAACAGAGGACTACGCTCGGGCCATCATCCGGGCGCTCATGCCCCAGGCGCCTAAGGCACAGGTGGAGGCCTTGGTCAAGGTCCGCATGCAGCGCCAGGAAAAACTGACGCGAGCCGACCCTGTCGAGCTTCTCTTCGTCTTGGACGAGGCCGTCCTTCGCCGCCAGGTGGGTGGCCGGGATGCCATGCGCCGTCAGGTTGGTCATCTGGTGGAGATGGCGGACAGGAAGAACGTGACGCTTGAGGTGGTACGTTTTGACGTCGGCGTTCATTCTGGTATGCAAGGTCCGTTTGTGATTTTCGAGTTCCCTGATGCAGAAGATGACGATGTGCTTTACATAGAGAACTCGAAGGGGGACCTGATCATCAGGGATGAGCCCGACGAGATCGCCATCCACGAGGAGCGGCTCGACGCTCTACGAAAGCTGTCCTCTGGGCGCAAGGGCTCCTTGACGTTCCTGGAGCGCGTGGCGGCCGGAGACGAGTGACCTGCAGCATGGGCTCCTAGCTGATCTGCGGACATTAGCAGATAGATGAGCAGACCTTATACTAGTGGCCTTAGGACTGAACCTTAAGGACGCCATCTTCGTGGGCCTGCTGACTTGACGTTGCTAACTACGCCAGTTGGATCGCATGATCGTGATCGCAGTTGAATCACTAACTGCGAATCAGTGCGCAATGCGGCGGCAGCCTGGGCCGTTGCTATTGGCCTTAACGTCCCTTGCGCTTACACTTTCCCTGACAGATGCTTACGGGGATCGGTGTTGATCATGGGGTCCAAGAGCGATCATGGGTGTCTTGCATTCATGCCCGGCTCGGCTGTCGAAGCTTTTCTGACCAAGTCCACTGTGGCACGGTTAGCCTTACCGCCGTCAGCCACATTGACATCGCACACGGGCGGACGATCAGCCCGTGCAAAGTACTTGGCCTGATCGAAGGAGAGACGCATGGCCGAACCAGGACGGTCCAGCATCGAGTGGCGGAAGAGCGGGTCATCAGGGTCTGTTGACTGCGTGGAAGTGGCCTTCGTCGGCCGGTCAGTGCTCGTGCGGAACTCCAAAGATCCAGCTGGGCCTGTGTTGTCGTTCACCCAATCCGAATGGACGGCGTTCCTGACCGGCGCACGGGACGGCACTTTCGATGGGCATCCGCGTTCCGCCTGACGACGCGTGATAGAAGATCACCAGTACGGTAAAGCGTGGGTAAATTCGGCGTGCGGTCCATCGCCGGGAACGGCCTTCAGCATGTATTAACCTGTCCGGCGTGGTAGCTGAAAAACAGCAAAAGGATGCTGGATTCTAGCCATATACATGCGGGTAAGGTGAGCATCTCCGTCGGTAGCAGCACTTGTGTCTCATGGCTTGCCGTGGCAATATCGCGACCCTTAATACAGTCCCCCACTCAGTTTGCGCAACGGAGCCCCGCCCACGCATGGCCGTCTAAGCCCATGACGACGACCAGAACGGCTCGTCGGTCCCAAAGGGCCTGGCTGCTCACCTATGGCGGGCCGCCGCCGGCACCGGGTCTGGCTTCAGTGCCCGCCGCTTGATCATCGCTCCGCGATCGTCCGCTACGGCGCTCGCCCGACCCCCGGCCATGGCTCTCGGCTCCTCATCTGGGCGACTGCCGCGCCGCCGTCGGCGCCCGCATCCGGTTCCCCGCAAACCCCGCATGCCGGTGCTCCCCCGCAGGCCACGCCTGGCGATCGCCTGGTTCATGTACTTGGCAGGCCTGGATGTCCGGATGTGACCCGCACCGGACCCCATGCCCGGACTCGCACCCTTCCACCGGCCACCCAGGAACAGCCAGCTGACCAGGGCTGACAACAAACGCGGACATGGCACGCGCCGCCCGGGGAACAGGGTGATCATGCGGGTCGTGGAGTTATCGAATCATCCCGGGGCGATGCTCCGGGAAATCAGGCTGCGGCCCGAGGCGGAGGACCAGCGGGACGCGGCCAGATACGAGGCTGCCCTCGCGCAGCATCAGGAACGTGTACGGCAGGCCGGGCAAGCACGGGACGCGGCCCGTGCCGGGCACCGGTGGCGGGCATGGCTTCAAGGCGTCTTTGCCGTCCGCCGGGCACGGCGGAGCCCCCCCGAACCGCCGCATACCGCTGGGCGATCCGCCGACCAGCAGGAAATCCTGATGGCTGGTATCGAAGGTGAGCAACTGGTGGCCAGCGGGCTGGGACACGTTCTGAACGACGAATGGACGCTGATCCGGGGCTACCGCAACAAGCGCGGCGAGATCGACCACCTGCTGCTCGGCCCCCGCGGCCTGATCGCGATCGAGGGCAAGCACAGGAACGCATTGGTTCACTGCGCCGGCGACCACTGGTGGTTCACCAAGTTCGACAAGTACGGCAAGGCGGTTGAGCGCGGGGAAATGACCGACAACCGGGGGCGCTCGCCCAGCCAGCAGGTCAACGAACCGGCCAGCGATCTCGAAAGCTTCCTGCGCACCCGTGGCCATCCGGTAGCCATCCAGCGCGTGGTGCTGCTCACCCACCCCCGGTCCCGGCTGGGGAACTGCGTCCGGCCGACCGTGCATGTTGCGACCACGACAGGCCAGGTCATCGGCATCCTCGACGATTCCACGGCCACCCTGTCCGAGCCCGAGCGCGCGCAGGTGGAGCGGCTCATCATCCGCGATCACAGATTCCACGACTCGAAGCGCAAGTCCTGACGGCCCGGCGGCATGACCACGCTCGTCACCAGGGAAACAGCAACACCATCCTGCAGAATGGCCAGCCGGCTGCCTTGCCGCTGCCCCTGCAGCGCAGCGCAGCCGGCTGGCCTGCGCTGACGTTTTACGCTGCCCTACGCTCCCCGTGCCACCCTGGCTCCGTCACCATGACCGGCCCCGGGGCTGGCCCGCGTCACGGCCCCAGGCTCTCCACTGGCGGGCAGCCGCTGGCTCTATGTTCGAGCCATTCCCGCAGCGACCGGGTCGCCTCGACGTCGTTGCGGTTATAGGTGAGCAGCCAGTCGCGGGCCGCCGCGGATTCGGCGGGCCCGGCACCGGAGGAGCCGGCGGCCTGGTCATACCGGAGCATCGACTCACCGCCGCCCGGATCCTCGACGTCCCAGGTGAACCCGCTCAAGGCGGCGACCTGCTTGAGCCCGGCCGGGCCGCCGGTGATCAGCTGGCTGTCGAACACGCGCAGCAGATCCACCCATTGGCCGGACCCGATGAAAGCCTCCACCTCGTCGGCCAGCCCGGCGGCCACCGCGATCCGCCGCATCTGGGTGTTCTCCGCGGCCGCGTTGTAGCAGTAGGCGCGGAACACCAGGCCCGCGGCGGCCGCATCCCGGCGCAGCCCGGTGAGCCATGCCCAGAACCTGCCGAACAACTCCGCTTCGGTGTCCCCGGTCAGCGGCTCCCAGGTGCGGAACGGGTGATAACCGTCGCGTTCACCGGCCCGGCCCGGCCCGGCGGAGAGCAGCGCGCCCCACAGGTAGACGCCGTCCTCGGTGTTCTCCATGTCCACGTCGACCTCGATGTCGCCGCGTGGCACCCGCACCCGGGTGACGCCCCGGCGCCGGTAGCCCGCTGAGCTGCCCAGTGCGGCCCGGGCCAGGTCGATCTGCTCGGGCAGGTCCCGCATCGGCGCATCGCAGTAGGCGGCGGTGCCCCGGGCCAGCGCGCGGGCGTCGCCCAGTACGTGGATGCCCGCCCCGGCCAGCCGTCTCAGTTGTGCCTTCCGCCGCCCGCCGATGACGTCAGGCAGCGGCGTGTCATCCGGCAGCGTCCCCAGCGCCGCGGTGACCGGCCGCAGGTCGACCCCGGCGGCGATCAGCGCCGCGGTGCGGTGGTCGAGTGCCGCCAGTGCGGCCCGGCTGGTCACCCCGTGGTCACGGTGGATGCGCCACTCCCGCCAGCCCAGGCCGGGCAACAGGCTCACATCTCCCGAGCCTGCCTGCAGTACCGGGCCGCACCATGACCACCAGGGGCACTCCGCGCATTCGCCGATCCGCACCGGCACCACCAGCAGGCCGGCCTGCGGATCGGCCTGGTGCGCGGCGGCGGCCGCGAGGATGTCCAGCCGGAACGTGAACTCGAAGTCGTACACGTCCATGGTCGACCGCTGCTTGACCCGGCCGCTGGCCGATGGGGTCTGCCAGACCGGTGCGTCCAGGTCGTACCAGGTGACGACGCCGTCGACGCCGATGATGCCGCCGTGCC
Organism: uncultured Actinomycetes bacterium; assembly: GCA_963707905.1. Lineage (GTDB taxonomy): Bacteria > Actinomycetota > Actinomycetes > Streptosporangiales > Streptosporangiaceae > DASXKD01. The sequence continues at coordinate 54,456 of CAVPSA010000058.1, forward strand.
GCCCATCAGGTGCGGCCAGGCCGCAGGCCTCCAGCATCCGCTGGTAGTGGGCAAGCTGGAGCAGGTCGTCCCGGCGCTTTCGGGCCGACGAATCCGCGGCCGGTCCGGCTGCCTCCCAGGTGAGGCTGCCCAGGGCGGAACAGAGCGCGGGCAGACCGCTGTCGCCAGCGTCCAGGCAGCGGTGGTGCTTGATGTCCACCGGCCGGTATCCGGACCCCGCCGCGGCCACCAGGACATCCGGTTCCCCGACCCGGCGGCCCTCCGGGTCGGCGGGTAGCCGTCCGCCCACGATGACCGGCGCCCCGGCCTTCATCGCGGCCGCCGTTGCCGCCTCCCGCCCGGCCCTGTCCGGCTCGGTCACCACGCAGACATCCGGGTGCAGCGGTACCAGCCGGGCGACGACCTCGGCCTCGAACTGGCGCCCGGCTGCGAACCGCCGTTCAAGCACCCGCGACACCGGCAGCGGGTCACACGGCCACACCACGTCCCACTGCGCCCGGACCGGGCACTGCTTGGCCAGGTAGCCGCCCTGGGGCGGTACCCCCGACACGTCATAACGCAGCCCCACAGCACGATCGTATGGAATGGGTATGTCAGTAATCCGGGATGCGGGGTACCGGACACGGCATGGATGAACGAGCACGGACACAGATCGAGGCGGCGGTCCAGCAGGCGGTCGCCTCCGGTGCGGAAACCGGCCTGCAGGTCACGGTGGTCAAGAACGGCCAGGTGATCGTCGACGCCGCAGCCGAGTGCCGTCGCGCCGCGGTTCTGCGTTCGGGATGGTCGGGATGAACGGCTCGGCCGCCTACGCCGACATCGACTCCGGCGTGACGGTCGCCCTGATGCGCAACCGATTCACCGCCGGCGATTTCGGCACCGTGACGCTGATCGACCGGATCGTCGCCGAGACACTGTCCTGAGCCCGGGCATCCCGGGTGTGCCAGCCCCGGCTCAGCCGGGGGGGCGGCTCAGCCGGGGGGCGCGGCGAGAACCTCCCCGAGGGCGTCGAGCAGCAGGTCGGCGTGCTCGCGCTGGAAGACCAGCGGTGGCCGGATCTTGAGCACGTTGCCTGCCGGGCCGGTGGTGCCGAGCAGGATTCCCCGGTCCCGCATGGCCTCCACGACCTGGTCCGCCCGCCCCGCCGCCGGGGTACGCGCTTCCGGGTCCTCGACCAGTTCCACGCCGAGCAGCAGGCCCTCGCCCCGGACATCCCCGATGACCGGGTGCTGCCGCTGCAGCGCCAGCAGGCCCTCCCGGACATAGCCGCCCACCTCGGCGGCATTCTGTGTCAGGCCCTCGTCCTCGATGACGGCGAGCACCGCCAGTGCGGCGGCGCAGGCGACCGGGTTACCGCCGAACGTGCTGAACAGTTCCGTCTCCGCCGGCACCGCCCCCAGCACGTCGGACCGGACCACGAGCGCCGCGACCGGGAACCCGTTGCCCATCGGCTTGCCCATCACCACCACGTCCGGCTCGATCCCGGACGGCTGGAAACTCCACAAATGCCCGCCGCACCGGCCGTGGCCTGCCTGCACCTCGTCGGCGATCAGCAGGCCCCCAAGTGCCCCTGCCCGCCGGGCCACCTCGCGCAGGTAGCCGGGCGGCGGCGCCAGAACGCCGTCCGCGGTGAAGGCCGGGTCCACGAACATCGCCGCGAGCCCACGCTCACCGAGATCCGCGACAGCCTCGTCCAAATGACCGGCGTACCGCTCCGCCCAGCCGGCCTGGTCCCGGCGATAGGCGCCGCGGTACCCATCGGGCGCGGGCACGGTGGCGACGTGGGCCGGCCGTTCCCCGGCGGCCCATTCCTCGGGCGACAGCGCGTGCGTGGCCTCGGTCAGCCCGTGGTAGGCGTACTCGGTCACCACGGCGCCGCCGTGCCCGGTGGCGGCGCGGGCGATCCGCCAGGCGAGGTCGTTCGCCTCGCTGCCGGAGTTCACCACGATCACGGCATCCAGCGCGGGCGGCAGCGTGGCCTGGAGCCGTTCGGCGAGTTCGACGATCGCCTCGTGCAGATAGCGGCTGTGCGTGGCGAGCAGTCGCTGCTGTTCGGCCACGGCGCGCACTACCCGTGGATGGCCGTGACCGACGACCGGGACGTTGTTGTAGCAGTCCAGGTATCGTCGGCCCGCGGAGTCGAACAGCCAGGCGCCCTCGCCGCGGACCAGGTGCACCGGGTGGTCGTAGAACAGCGGGGACCGGGGCAGCGCCCGGCGGCGGCGCTCGGCCAGTGGAGCGGTCGCGGACCGGCGGTACGGCAGCCCCCGGCAGGCGTCGCGGAACCGCTCGCCAACCGTGTCCAGCCCCGCGGCCTCGATGCTGTCCAGAAAGGCGGGCGCACCTGCCTCGCTGTCGGCGGCGTAGGCGGCATGGTCCGGGTAGACCCCGAGCCGCCAGGTGGTGAGCGTGATATCGGCGGCGAGCCTGGCCGCCACCAGGTCGGCGAGCAGGCCGGCCTCCTCGTCGTCCAGCGGTGTCACCGCGACATAGCCGGCGATCATGTCCTCGGCCGCGTCGATCGCGTCGTCCCGCCCGTGCAGCACATCCGCGATGGCGACCGCCAGATCGCACACCAGCGGGGCATGGGTCATGTCCCCGAAGTCGACGATGCCGCTGACCTGCAGATTCTCATCCAGGAGCAGGTTGTTCAGGCTCAGGTCGGCGTGGATCACCTGGGCCCGCAGGCCGGGCAGCGCCGGGGCGACCCGGGCCTCGAACCGGTCAAGGACCCGTGCCACCTGCACCCGGCGCGCGACGTCGGGGATATGGCCGAGCATCGGGCGCAGCGCCGGCAGGCGACTGATGTCCCAGAGGATCTCGTAGTCCGCAGCGGGGTGGAAAAAACCTCGCAGCGCCCGGTCCAGGCGGGCCGTGGTCTGCCCGATGGACCGGAGCGCCCCGGTGCTGAGCGCCGTGGCCGCCATGGTCCGCCCGGGCAGGAACGTGAACAGCCGCACCGGGTACGTCCGGCCGTCCGGCCCGGGCACCCCCGCCCACGAGTCCCCGCTGGTGCAGGGGATCGCGCGCATCACCGGCAGGCCGGGGTCGACCTGCTCGATGTGGCGCAGGGCGGCCGTCTGCATGTCCAGCACCGGCCGGGTGTCCGCCGGGTTGGAGATCTTGAAAAGGAACTGCCGTCCGCCGGCGGCGTCCACCCGGAAGTTCTGGTCCCGCTCGCCTGCCAGCGCGGTGAGAGAACCCGTCACGCCGAAGCCGTCGCGGAGGACCTGCCGGGCTGCCTCGTCGCCGAACGCGGGCGGCACGCTCGTTAGCGGATCGTCGGCCAGCGGGCGCCCCGCGGACGGGTCACCCGCCAGCGGGCCAAAGCGCTGCACCATAGGCCCGAAGAGTATCTTGCAGTCCCGCGGACCAGCTAGTTTGGGGGCCGTGGAAGAGAACAGGGCCCGCCGGGTGGTCGACGCGTTGCGCGACCGCGGCATCGACGCCCACATGCTGCACGCGGGTGTAGATCAGTTCGGGGTGCGGGTGAACCTGCACGACGGCCGCCAGGCCGAATGGGATACCGACGGCACGATCGGGCTTGAAGCCCAGGTCATGCAGGACGGGGATCTGGTCGGCTTCGTGCCCAAGATCGATGGCTCAGAAGACTTCGACGAAGCGCAGACCGTGGATGCCATCGCCCGGACCGACTACGACCAGCCGATCGCCACGGAGCGCGCGGTGGCACCGCCGCCAGCGCCGGCGCTGACTCGCGAGGGCGGCCTGTTCCGCCGCTTCCTCGGCGGTTTCCGCGAGCAGTAACCCGCGCACCCTCCGCCCGGGCCCGCCCTCCGCGCCCACAGCACGATGATCATGGGGATGTCGGCCCATCGGTGGGGGCCACATCCCCATGATCACGAACCGGGGTGGGTGCGGGCATCAGGGCGGCGCGGCGGTGAAGGACTCGTAGGCCGGCCGGAGCAGGCCGTCGATCGGGTGGCCGCGCAGCGTCAGGCTCAGCGGCGGCACCTGGTCGAGGACCGAGGCGCTCGATGCGGCGGGCGGGCCGGTCACCGGCAGCGGCGCGGGCAGCGCGAAGAACGAGCCGAGGCAGTCGGCCAGCGGCACCCCGCCCGGCTCGCCCGGGTCCACCGTGACCCCGCCGCGGGCCGCGTGCAGGCCGGCCAGCAGATCCTCCCGGCTGCGGCCGCGCCAGGCCAGGATGCTGAACGGGTCGTCGTCGAAGGCCTCGGCCAGCAGGTAGAACACCGCCGCGATGTGCTTACAGGGCACCTCCCAGTCCGGGCAGGAGCAGTACATCGACAGCTCGGCCGCCGAGGCCGGGAACAGCGCAAGACCCAGTTCGGCGAAGACGTCCTCGATGTCCTCCGGCATCTCGCCGGCCAGCAGCTTCGCCGAGTACCAGGCGCTGGCGGCCAGCGCGCGCTCGGCCGCGTCCCACTCCGGCGTGCGGAACGCGTCAAGCCCGATGCGGACCCGGTACGGCTGTACCCGGCTGCCCTGGACCAGCGCGGTGACCATCCCCGCCGTCACATCCATGGAAAGAACCTGGCCGCGGCGGGCGTAGTTGCGGCCGCGTTCCAGCCGGCCGCCCACGATGATGGCCTCCAGAACCGCGATGAACCGCCCGGACCACCAGGTCTGCCCGATCGCGCCGCGCGTGCTGCGCGCCTTGAGCCCGCCTGACACGGCCAGCGGCCGGGCCGGCTCCGCGGGGAACCAGCGCCGCGGCCGCCGGCTGCCCGGGTCACTGGTCACCGATGGCCTCCGCGGACAGTTCGAACATCGAGCGCAGCTCACCGGTGGACAACTCGGTCAGCCAGCCCTCCCCGTCGCTGATCACGAGGTTGGCGAGGGCCTTCTTCTCCTCGATCATCTCGTCGATCTTCTCTTCCAGGGTCCCGGTGCAGATGAACTTGCGCACCTGGACGTTGCGCTTCTGGCCGATGCGGAAGGCACGGTCGGTGGCCTGGTTCTCCACCGCCGGGTTCCACCACCGGTCGAGGTGGATCACATGGTTGGCGGCGGTGAGGTTCAGTCCGGTGCCCCCGGCGCGCAGCGAAAGCAGGAACAGCGGCGGGCCGTCGCCGGACTGGAACCCGGTCACCAGCTCGTCCCTGCGCTTCTTCGAGGTCCCCCCGTGCAGATAGGAGATGTCGGTGCCGAAACGGGCGGCCAGGTGCGGCAGCAGCATCGCGGCGAACTCGGTGAACTGAGTGAACAGCAGGGCCTTGTCCCCCTCGGCGAGGATCTCCTCACAGATCTCCTCCAGCCGGATCACCTTGCCGGACCGGGCACCCACGGCGGACCGGTCGTGCAGCAGCAGCGCCGGGTGGTTGCACACCTGCTTGAGCTTGGCCATCGCCGCGAGTACGTTGCCCCGGCGCTCGATCCCCTGCGAATTTTCGATCTTCTCCATCATGTCGTCGACCACCGACTGGTACAGCGAGGCCTGCTCGGTGGTCAGGCGGCAGTACTGCTTGATCTCGATCTTCTCCGGCAGGTCGCTGATGACGGCCGGGTCGGTCTTCAGCCTGCGCAGCAGGTAAGGGCGGGTGATGGCGCGCAGCCGCTCGGCGGGCTCGGTCTGGCCGTGCCGCTCGACCGGGATGGCGTAGCGGGTGCGGAACTTGTCGGCGGGCCCGAGCAGGCCGGGATTGAGGAAGTCCATCAGCGACCACAACTCGGCCAGCCGGTTCTCCACGGGGGTCCCGGTCAGCGCGACTCGCTGCCCGGCGCGCAGCCGCCGCACCGCCCTGGCCGCCTGCGACAGGCTGTTCTTGACCGCCTGAGCCTCGTCAAGCACGACCCGCCGCCACTCGTAGCCCGCCAGTTCCTCGATGTCCCTGGTCGCCGTGGCGTACGTGGTGACCATGAGGTCGGCCTGCGCCAGCCAGGCCAGTTCCCCCGCACGCAGCCGCTCCCGGCCGTGATGGGCGTACACGTGCAGCGCGGGCGCGAACCTCGCAGCCTCCCGCTGCCAGTTGCCGACCAGCGACATCGGGCACAGCAGCAGCGTCGGCGGGCCGTCCGGGCGTTCGGCGCGGTGCACCGCTTCCAGCGCCAGCAGCTGCACGGTCTTGCCCAGCCCCATGTCGTCGGCCAGGCACGCGCCAAAACCCAGCGAAGAAAGGAAGGCCAGCCAGGAAAGCCCCCGCTCCTGGTAGGGCCGCAGCTTGGCGCGGAAATTCTCCGGCACAGGGATAAAACGCACATTGTCCGAAACGGAACCACCCAGCAACTCGCCGATCCAGCCGTCGGCCTGGATCCCGGTGACCGGCAGCGGGGTCGCCGAGTCCTCGGGATGGGCGGCGGCCAGGCGCAGGATCTCCCCGGCCGACATCCGCCCGGCCTTGTTCCGCGCGAGGAACTCCAGGCCCCGCCTGAGCTGGTCGGGGTCCACCGCCACCCACTGGCCGCGCAGCCGGACCAGCGGTGCCTTGGTCTGGGCGAGCGCGGCGATCTCTGCCTCGCTGAGCGTGTCGTCGCCGACCGCGAGCCGCCAGCGGAAATCCATGAGCTGGTCCTTGCCGAACTTGCCCGGCTTGGCCACCACGCCCCCGGTGGGGGTGTGCGCGGACATGGTGAGCCCGAGCCGCGCGCGGCGGTCCCACCAGGACGGCAGCAGGACCCCGAAGCCGGCCTCGTCCAAGGCCGGGGCAACCGCGGACAGGAAGCGGTAGGCGCCGTCGGCGTCCAGGTCCAGCGCGGACGGCTGGGCCTGGCGCAGGCCATCCGCCAGTTCGGGGTAGATCCGGCTGGCCCGGCCCAGTTCGCCGAGCAGCAACTCCTGCGGGCGGGGCAGCCAGCGGCTCAGGGTGCCGTCGTCGGCCCAGGCCTGCTCGGCCGGGATCAGCAGGCTCGGGTCGGCGATGGACTGGAGCAGGAACTCCAGCCGCCAGCCCGGCTCGGGCTCCCCGCCGTCACCCGGCGCGCTACCGTCCTCGGCCGCCGGCGCCTGGCCGGCGTCCGGGCCGCCGGCGATCCGGCCGGCCAACTCGCCCGGCCCGGGCTCCTCGCCGTCGCCCCGGGCACCCCCGGCCCCGGTAGCCAGTGCCTGGCCGGCCTCCGCACCGCCGGGCATCCTGTCAGCCGACCCGGGCTCCTCGCCGTGGCTCCGGGCATCGCCGGCCCCGGTAGCCAGTGCCTGGCCGGCCTCCGCACCGCCGGGCCCGCGAGCCGGCTGCGCGGGCCCGGTACCCGGCCGGCTGGCTCGTGCCCGGGTACCCCGGGCTCCGTCGCGCCGAACAGCATGCCGTCCGGCTCCGCGGTGACTTCGGCCAGCCGGAACGTGGCCCGGGCCGGCCCGGTCTTGCCGGTGCCGATGTCCTCCCACGGTGCCAGCATGCGGGCAAGGGCGGACAGCTCCCCCGGGTCGGCGTCGAACCGGCCGTCAGAACCGGTGAGCGCCGTCAGCCATGCCTCGGCCGCGGGCAGCCGGGCGGGCAGCCGCCCCCGGCGGGCCGGCACCAGCGTGAGCCCGGCCGGCAGTGCTTCCCTGGCCGCCGCGTCCACGAGTGCCGCCAGCGCCGCCGCCATCACCTCGTGCGGATCGGCGTGTTCCGGGACCGCCCGGCAGACCGGGGGCATCGCGGCCACCAGGGCGTGCATGGCCGCGACGTCCGGGCCCTGGATGACCGGGCGCCAGCGGGCGACCGCGCCGGCACCGTCATGATCCAGCGTGGGGAGCACCCGGCCACGGGCCACGAGTTCGCATCCGAAGGCGGCCAGGCCCGCAAGGTAGTCCATGGATGCGCCATACCGGACGCCGGGAGCCCGCTCGGGGATGGCGGCCAGCGCCGGGGCAGCGTAGAGCATGACAACCGGGACCGTCCAGGGCAGCAGCGCAGGCTCCGAACGGGCCGCCGGGCGCGGCGTGGTCCTGATCAGCTCCGGTGAATCAAGCGGGGCCATCCGCAGCGATGGCAGCAGCAGGTCTGCCTCGGCCGGCTTGCCTGCGTGCAGCGAGGTGAGCACACTCGCGGGTGCGGCGAACGGGTGCGGCCGGGCGGACCGGAGTGCGTGGCTGGTACTGGTGACCGGAAGTTCGGAGTCTTCGGCCCACAGGCACAGCCCGTCGTGGGCGGCCCAGAACCCGTGCAGCACCAGCATGGGAGATTCGCTCCAGCGGCCGGGGTATGTCGCAGCAGCTTAGCCGCAGGTGCCGACATTGCGGCCGGCTTCCGGCCGCGAGCAGCGAGAGGATGGTGCAGTATCGCAGTACTGCAGTATCAGCGCCGGCGCGAATACGCGCTGGCCCGGCCGAAACTGGGGTGCCTGGGTGCGCCGCGGCCGTATCTTCGCGCGTCCACGGCCGGCTAGCGGGCGTGCGTGGCGTGGCCAGGTCGCGGCTCCATTGCGGGGCGCCGCTGAACCGTGGTACAACGAGCCGAATGATCACCGATCCGGGCCCAGCGTTGCCCGCTGCCGCAGGTGACCCGGCTGCCGCAGCCGCAGCCGTGCACGTCTCCGGCCTGCGGAAGAACTACGGGGACGTGGTCGCGCTCGCCGGGGTGGACCTTGTTATCGGGGCGGGCGAGTTCTTCACGCTGCTCGGCCCGTCCGGATCGGGCAAGACGACACTGCTGCGGCTGATCGCCGGGTTCGAGCGCCCGGACGCCGGCCGGATCGAACTCGGCGGCACCGACGTGACCCGGGTGCCGCCCTACTCCCGGAACGTCAACACCGTGTTCCAGGACTATGCGCTGTTCCCGCACATGACGGTGGCGCAGAACATCGAGTACGGCCTGCGGGTGCGGCGGGTGGCCAAGGCGGACCGGCGCGAGAAGGTGGACCGCGCCCTGGAAATGGTCCGGCTGCCCGGGCTCGGCGCCCGCAAGCCCGCCCAGTTGTCGGGCGGCCAGCGCCAGCGCGTCGCGCTGGCCCGCGCGATCGTCAACGAGCCCGAGGTGCTGCTGCTCGACGAGCCCCTCGGTGCGCTCGACCTCAAGCTCCGCCAGGAGATGCAGCTCGAACTGCTCCGGGTCCAGCGCGAGGTCGGCATCACCTTTATCTATGTCACACACGACCAGGAAGAAGCGCTGACCATGAGCGACCGCATCGCGGTGCTCAGCGGCGGCAGCATCGAGCAGATCGGCGGGCCCGTCGAGGTCTACGAGCAGCCCCGGACTCCGTTCGTGGCCGGCTTCATCGGTGTCTCCAACCTGATCGAGCGGGACGGCCAGACGATCACCGTGCGGCCGGAGAAGCTCACCCTGATCGAGGAGGACGAGCCGGAGCAGCCCGGCGCGCACACCGAGCCCGGCCAGGTCCGCGATGTGATCTACGCGGGAGTCCTCACCCGCTACGTGGTGGACCTGGACGCCGGCGGGGAACTGGTCGTCAGCAGGCAGAACGCCGAGTCCCTGACCGGCATCGCCGCGGGCAGCCGGGTACGCATCGCCTGGCGGCCCGATCAGGCATTCACAATTCCGCGCCGGCCCGATCAGGGTTCGCGCTCTGGGGAGGGTAACCAGTGATCCCAATACACCGGCGGCGCATCGCGCGCCCCATATCGGCGGCTCTCGCGCTGACCGTCGCGTCCGTCATCGCCGCGGGCTGCGGCAGCAGTGAGCAGCAGCGGCGGCACAACAGGCTCCGGCGTCGCCGGGCAGAGCGTGCCCACGGCCAGCCTCCCCGTGCTCAAGAAGATCGGCAAGGGCGAGGGCCAGCTCAACCTGATCGCGTGGGAGGGTTACCTGAACCCGATCTGGGTGAAGCCGTTCGAGCAGCAGACCGGATGCCAGGTCAACGCGAAATACGCGGGCAGCTCCGACGAAATGGTCGCGCTGATGAAGAACGGCGGCGGCGGCCAGTACGACATGGTGTCCTCCTCCGGCGACGCGGACCTGCGCATCCTCTACGCGGGCGACGCGCACCCGGTGAACATCAACCTGATCCCGAGCTGGAAGGACTTCTTCCCCGCGTTCAAGTCCCCGCCCTTCAACACCATCAACGGCGTGCACTACGGGGTCTCCCTGCAATGGGGCCCGAACGTGCTCATGTACAACACCAAGGACTTCCCGGCCGCCCCGCCGTCCTGGAGCGTCATCTACAGCCCCAAGTACAAGGGCCAGGTCACGGTCCCCGACAACCCGATCCAGATCGCCGACGCGGCGCTTTACCTGTCCAAGCACAAGCCCAGCCTGGGCATCACCGACCCCTACGAGCTGACCCAGCCGCAGTTCCAGGCCGCGGTGAGCCTGCTCGCCGGGCAGCGCCCGCTGATCGAGAAGTACTGGGACCTGGCGTCCCAGGAGATCTTCGACTTCAAGAACGGCAACGCGACCGTCGGCGCGGGCTGGCCGTACCAGGTCAGCGCGCTCAAGGCGGACCACTTCACGATCGGCGACACGATCCCCAGCGAGGGCGCGACCGGCTGGGCGGACACCTGGATGCTGGCGGCCAAGGCGCCGCACCCCAACTGCGCCTACATGTGGATGCGGTACATCAGCACGCCCAAGGTCCAGGCCGAGCAGGCCGTCAACTACGGCGAGACCCCGGACAACAAGCTCGCCTGCCCGATCATGAACCAACTGCAGCCGGGTTCCTGCGATCAGTACCACGCCAACGCGCCGACCAGTTACTTCGACTCCATCAAGCTGTGGAAGACGCCGCTCCCGACCTGCGACAACGGCAAGCCCGACTGCGTGCCCTACTCCGGGTGGGTGTCCGCGTGGAATACCCAGGTCAAGTGAGGCTGGCTGACAGCACTCCCGGGACCGGCGGGCCGTGACGGTGACCACGGCCGCCGGGCCGGGAACGCAGGCCGGGCGGGAAAGGATGTGGTCCCGCGTCACCGCGGCGCTGTGGCGCCGGCCGTGGGCGCGGGCCACCATGCTGCTCACCCCGCCGCTGGCCTGGTTCGTGCTGATCTACCTGGCCGCGCTGGCCGTGCTCCTGATCACGGCGTTCTGGCAGATCAACCCGTTCACCACGAACATCGAGCGGGTCTGGAGCCTCGGCAACCTGCACACGATCGTGTCCAGCCCGGCCTACCGCGGCATCATCCTGCGGACGGTCGGGATGGCGGCGGCGGTCACGGTCACCGACACCGTCGTGGCCTTCCCGTTCGCCTACTTCATGGCCCGCATCGCGTCCGGGCGGACCAGGACCATCCTGTTCATGGCGATACTGCTGCCGCTGTGGGCGAGTTATCTCGCGAAGGTCTACTCCTGGCTGCTGATCTTCACCCACAACGGGCTGCTGGACTGGACCATGGGCAAGGTCGGCCTCGGCCAGGTGCACCTGATCTACACGAACTGGGCCGTGTACACGGTGTTCTGCTACCTCTGGCTGCCGTTCATGATCATCCCGGTATACGCGGCGCTGGAGCGCATCCCGGCCTCACAGATCGAGGCGTCCCAGGACCTGGGCGGCCGCACCTGGCGGACCACGCGCATGGTGCTGTTCCCGCTCGCGCTGCCGGGCATCGTCGCCGGTTCGATCTTCACGTTCTCGCTGACCCTCGGCGACTACATCACGCCGCTGCTGGTCGGCGGCACCAGCGCCAACTTCATCGGCAACATCATCTACACGAACATCGGTATCGCGAACAACGTGCCGCTCGCCGCCGCGATGGCCCTGTTCCCCATCGCCATCATGGCCATCTACCTGCTCGCCGCCCGGGCGCTCGGCGCGTTCGAGGAGATCTGAGCGCGATGGAACCGAAGAGCCTGCGCGTCGCGCTGCGGATCTGGGTGGGGCTGGTCCTGGCGTTCCTGTTCGTGCCGATCGTGCTCATCGTGCTGTACGCGTTCAACTCCTCGAACATCGAAAGCTGGCCGATCTCGCACTTCTCGCTGCACTGGTTCGCCGTCGCATGGCATGACACGCAGGTGCGCAGCGCGTTCCTGCTGTCGGTGCGGGTCGGGCTGGTCGCCACCGTCCTGGCCCTGCTGCTCGGCTCCGCGGTGGCCTACGCGTTGTACAAGTTCACCTTCTTCGGCCGCGACGCAATCTCGTTCCTGCTGGTGCTGCCGCTGGCCCTGCCCGGCATCATCACCGGGATCGCGCTGAACTCGTTCTTCTCCTTCACCGGGATCCAGCTCGGCACGCTGACCATCGTGATCGGCCACACCACGTTCTGCATCGTGGTGGTCTTCAACAACCTGATCGCCCGGCTCCGCCGCATGCCGGGATCGCTGGCCGAGGCGTCGATGGACCTCGGGGCGCGCGGCTGGCAGACGATGCGCTTCGTGACGCTGCCGATGACGGCGACCGCCCTGGTGTCCGGCGCGCTGCTCGCGTTCGGCCTGTCGTTCGACGAGGTCATCGTGACGGTGTTCACTGCGGGTGCGCAGAACACACTGCCCCTGTGGATCTTCGGCGCGATCCGGCTCGGGCAGCAGTTGCCTGAGGTGAACGCCGTGGTGTCGATCGTCATCCTGCTGACGATCATCCCGGTGGTCCTGGCGGCGCGGCTGGCCGGGGCTGGTTCGGTCAGCCGGGCGGGCGCTGCGGCGGCAGCGGTCACCGCCACCGGCGCGGGCGGCTAGCCCATCCTTCTGGTCTGACCATTTCGCCCCGGGGCAGGCTGGGGTAGCATCCAAGGCTACCCACGAGTAGGGAGCTGCCATGGGACTGGCCTATGAGCGCATAGGGTCGGGACCGCCGCTGGTCCTGCTGCATGGTGTGGGGCACCGCCGCCAGGCCTGGGGGGCCGTGCTCGACCGGCTGACGCCGCACCGGGACGTGATCATCGCCGACCTGCCGGGGCACGGCGAGTCGCCTCCCCTGGAGCGGGACCTGCCCATCCTGGACGCACTGCTCGGCCCGGTGCGCGCGCTGCTCGACGACCTGGGCGTGGCGCACCCGCACGTGGCCGGGAACTCGCTGGGCGGCAGGCTCGCCCTGGAGTCGGCGGTGGCCGGATGGGCCGCGTCGGCGACCGGGCTGTCACCCGCCGGGTTCTGGCGTACCGAGCGCGAGGCCACCATGGCGAAGGCGGCCTTCAGGGTGATGGAGGCCGCCGGAGGCCGGCTGCGGCGGTTCGCCCCGGCACTGTCCCGGCACACTGCCGGGCGGGCCATGGTCTACGGCGCGATCATCAGCCGGCCGTCCCGGATGCCGGCCCAACAGGCGCTGGGCGACATGACCGCGTTCCTGGCCGCCCATGACGCGCTCGAGCTGATCCTGGCGGAACTGGCGCCGTTCGACGGCAAGGTCCCGGATGGGATCCCGGTCACGATCGCCTGGGGGACCAAGGACCGGCTGCTCCGGCCGCCCCAGGTGCTTGTCGCCAAGGCGCGGCTGCCGCAGGCCCGGATCCGGCCGCTGCCCGGCTGCGGGCACGTGCCGATGACCGACGACCCGGCGCTGGTCGCCGACGTCCTGCTGCAGGGCAGCGGCCGCCTGACCAGGCAGCCCGCCTGAAGGGGCGACGCCCTCAGGCCAGGCCGGTCACGGGTACCCGTGGTTCCGGGCGTTGTGCGCGCCGCGCAGCAGCACCCGGATCGCCGCCGCGTCCGGGTCAGGGCCCGTCCTGCGGAGCCGTGAGCGGCAGGCGCACCTGGAACCGGGTGTCCCCCGGTACCGACACGGCACGCAGGTCACCGTGGTGCCGGTTCACCACGATCCGCCACGAGATGTCGAGCCCGAGCCCGGTGCCCTGGCCCACCGGCTTGGTGGTGAAGAACGGCTCGAAGATCCGCGCCCTGATGTCGTCAGGGATGCCGGAGCCGGTGTCGGCGAACTCCACAAGCAGCCGGTCGCCCTCCACCGCGGTACGGATGGTGAGCGTGCCACGGCCGTCCATGGCGGCGCAGGCGTTGTCGACCAGGTTCGTCCAGACCTGGTTGAGCTCGCTCGGGTAGGCCGGGATCCGGGGCAGGCCCGGCCCGTAGTCCTTGACCACGGTGATGCCGTCCCCGATCTTGCTGGCCAGCATCGTCAGGGTGCTGTCAAGCAGGTCGTGCACGTCCACCACCTGGTACGGGGCCCGGTCCAGCTGTGAGTACTGCTTCGCGGCGTCGACCAGGGACGATATCCGGGTGACCGAGTCGGCGATCTCGTTCATCAGCAACTCGGTCTCGACCGTGTAGCCCAGCCAGCGCACCGCGCCGTCCAGCCCGTCGCCCGGCGCGGTGGCACCGCCCGGTGCCGCCGCTCCGGTGCCGTCCACCTCGCAGGCCTCCCGGGCCTCCTCGGCCATGGTCGCCGCCACCTGGTCGAGCCACGCTGTGTCCAGGCCCGCCTGGACGAAGACCGGCGCGAGATCCCAGCCATTGGTGACGCCGTGCTCGTCGAGCCAGTCGGTGAGCGCGTCTTCGGCGTCGGACGCCTCAAGCGGGCTGAGCGATGGCGCCTTGGCGACCCGCTCCGCCGCCTCTTCCTGCAGCCTCACCAGCGCAGCGAGCGCCATCGGCGGATGCGGTGACCCCGCGATCAGGCCCAGCTTGCGGCGCATGCCAGCCACGCGCCCGCGTAGCGCAGCGGTGGCGCTAACCGCCGCAGAGGCCGGGTTGTTCAGCTCATGAGTCAGCCCCGCCGACAGTGACCCCAGCGCGAGCAGCCGTTCCCGCTGGCCGATGGCTTCCTGGGCGCTCTTGTTACCGAAGATCAGCCCTTCGAGCAGGTGCACCGCCATGGGGAACCAGTCGTTCATGAGCTGGGCGAACCTGTCCGCGCTGAGCACGAAGAACCGGGATGGCTCGGTGATCCGCACCGAGTTGTTGTAGACCTGCGGCACCCGGTCGCCCAGGTAGGCCATGAACGCCCCCGCGTACACGCCGACGCTGGACGTCCGGCCCGTCTCGATGTCGTCCGCGCCGACCCGGCGGGACATCACCAGCGTCCCGTGCAGCAGCACGTACAGCTTCTCCGCGGGCTCACCCTCGACGTACAGCACCCCCGGCTCGACGTACTCGACATGACCTTCGCGGCAGAGCCAGGCAAGCTGGTCGTCGGTGAGTTTCTCGAACAGGAACAGCGTGCGCAGTTCGGCCGGGTTGCAGACCAGGGGCGGGCCGTCCGCGGCCGGTCCGGCGGTCACGCCCGCTCCAGGTAACGGTGCACCAGCATGACGGCCATCGCACCCTCCCCCACCGCCGAGGCGACCCGCTTGGCGGATTCCGCCCGGACATCTCCGGCCACGAAAATGCCGGGCACGCTGGTTTCCAGGTGATACGGCGCCCGGTCGAGCGGCCAGCCGGCCAGCCGCTCGCCGCCGGCCTGCAGGTCGGGGCCGGCGAGCACGAAACCCCGCTCGTCGCGGTGCACGACACCGTCGAGCCAGCCGGTCAGCGGAGCCGCGCCGATGAACACGAACAGCCACTGCGCGTCGACCACCTCGGTGCCGCCGGTATTGCTGTCGCGCAGCGTGATTCGCTCCAGATGGCCGTCACCGTGCGCCTCGGCGATCTCGGTGCAGGTGCGCACTCTTATCTTGGGGATCTGCTCGATCTGCTCGATCAGGTAGTGCGACATCGACTTGCGCAGCGACGGGCCGCGGACCAGGATCGTCACCGAGTTGGCGGCACGGGACAGGTACACCGCCGCCTGGCCGGCCGAGTTGGCCGCGCCGACGATGTATACGTCGTGGCCGGCGCAGCCGACGGCTTCGGTCAGCGCGGACCCGTAGAAGACCCCGGTCCCGGTCAGGTCGTTGCAGCCGGGCGCGGCGAGCTGCCGGTAGGCCACCCCGGTCGCGAGAATCACCGCGTGGGCGTGGATCGCGGTCCCGTCGGAGAACCGGACCGTCCGCGCCGGGCCGTGCGCCTCCAGGCCGACCACGTCACGGGTGGTGAGCAGTTCCGCGCCGAACTTGGTGGCCTGCCGCCGGGCCCGGTCGGTGAGCTGGGCCCCGGACACCCCGTCGGGGAAACCGAGGTAGTTCTCGATCCGTGAGCTCTGGCCCGCCTGCCCGCCGGTCGCGGTCCGCTCCACCAGGACGGTGCGCAGCCCCTCCGAGGCACCGTAGACGGCCGCGCCCAGGCCGGCCCGCCGCCGATGACCACCAGGTCGTAGAACTCGGCCGACGGCGTGGTCGCCAGCCCCACCCGGTCCGCAAGCTCGCTGTCCGACGGCCCGACCAGCGCCGCGCCGTCCGCGGTGATCACCACGGGCAGCGTCATCCCGTCCGCCTCCGCCGCGTCAAGGAGCCGCTTCCCCTCCGGTTCATCCGCGGGATACCAGCGGTAGGGCACCTGGTTGCGGGCGAGGAACTCGCGGACCTCCGAGGAACGCGCCGACCAGCGATGCCCCACCACCTTGAGTTCAGGCACCGGCCGGTGATCGGTGGCCCGCCAGGCGTCCAGCAGCGAGTCGACCACCGGGTAGAGCTTCTCCTCGGCCGGGTCCCAGGGCTTGAGCAGGTAGTAGTCCAGGTCCACCACGTTGATCGCGTCGATGGCGGCTCCGGTGTCGGCGTAGGCGGTCAGCAGCGCCCGCCGGGCCCCGGGATAGATGTCCATGGCCTGTTCGAGGAACTCGATGCCGTTCATCTCCGGCATCCGGTAGTCGGCCAGGAGCACGGCCACCTGCTCGCCGCGCAGCTTCATCTGCCGCAGCGCGTCGAGGGCAGCGTCTCCGGACTCCGCGCGCACGATGCGATGCCGCTCGCCGTACTTACGGCGCAGGTCCCTGGCCACGGCACGGGACACGCCCGGGTCGTCGTCCACGGTCAGGATGACCGGCCGCACCGGTGCGGCCGCCTCCGGCGCACCAGGGGCAGTCACGGGCGCTCGATCAGGGGAAGGGGAACTGGAACCGGCCGATAGCACCGCATCCACTCATCGTAGGTCGCGCGGCGGCGGGTGGCTCGGCGCGGTGGTTCGCCGGCAGCGGAAGTGGCACGGATCCGCCCCGCCCTACCAGGGGAGGACGCCGTAGGACTCGGTCCCTTCGGCCGTCCACACGTATCCCCAGAGCACCCCCGACGGGCCGTCGGCCGGCAGGGTAGCCAGGTGCACGCTGACCTCGGCGCCCTGCTGCGCGGTGCGGAACCCGCTGCTGCCGTTGAGGTCGGTCGCGCAGTAGCCCGGGTTCGCCGCGTTGACCTTGACGCTGGTGTCCCGCAACTCCTTGGCGTACATGGCGGTCACCATGTTCAGCGCGGTCTTCGACGACGGGTACGGCACCGAGGCCATCATGGCCATCGGGCCGTCCGGGTCGGTCATGGCGGCGATCGACCCGACCTCGCTGGACACGTTGACGATCCGCCCGGCGGGCGCGCGGAGCAACAGCGGCAGCATCGCGTTTGTCACCGCGACCACGCCGAACACGTTGGTCTCGTAGACCTCGCGCAGGGTGGCGACCGTGGTCTGGCTTGGCTTGCCTGACCCGTCGCCACGCGCGATCCCCGCGTTGTTGACCAGGATGTCCAGCACGCCGAACTCCGCCTCGATCCACTTCGCGGCCTGCCTTGCCGAGACCTCCTCTGTGACGTCGAGCTGGACGAATCTGGCATCGGCACCGCCGGCCCGCAGTTCCTGCTCGGCCTGCCGTCCACGGCCGGCGTCCCTGGCGCCGACGAGCACGGTCATGCCACGGGCGCCGAGCAGCGTGGCGGTCTGGCGGCCGATGCCCTTGTTGGCACCGGTGATCAGCGCAGTAGTTGTCATGGCCTCATCCTCGGCCTGGACCGGGACCGGCGGGAGAGCCCTGCCGAGCCTGGGACCAGCAGTCCCACCCTGGGTGCGCCGCGATGGGGCAAGCTGGAACCATGAACCGCGGCGAGCTTGCCACCTTCCTGCGCACCCGCAGGCACCGTCTGTGCCCGGCCGATGTGGGCCTGCCCGGCGGCGGCAGGCGGCGCACGCCGGGACTGCGCCGCCAGGAGGTCGCCCAGCTTGCCGGTATCTCGGTGGACTACTACATCCGGCTGGAGCAGGCGCGCGGGCCGCACCCGTCCCGCCAGGCCGATTCGCATACCTCCGGGCAGAAAACTCCGCGGCGGCTAGTACGACGCGGTGATCGTGCGGGCCGGGCCGTCGACGGTCATCGTGCCACCGTAGGGAAGCACCCACTGTGGGTCGGTGTGACCGATGTCCACGTTGAAGACGATCATCGCCTCGGGGTTGTAGGCCTCGAACGCCGCCAGCACGGCATCGCGCTGCGCGGTCCGGTACGGCTCCCGCTTGTCCGGGCTGACCGGCCGGTCGATGCTGGTCGCCTTGGCAGTGCCGAACACCACGGCGGGGAACTGGGCGAGCAGCCCGCGCTCGCCCATGTTGCGCAGCATCCGGAACACCTCCTCGGCCGGGGGCATCTCCTCGGAGGTTTCCAGGATCAGCACGCAGCCGGCGTAGTCCCCGGCCGGCCGGATCCAGCGCCCGACGGCGAGGGTCCAGTGCAGGATCTCCAGGTTGCCGCCCCAGGTCGGCCCGGTCACCACCCGGCCGGGCCGGTGCCACACCCAGCCCGGGGCCGGAGAGGTCGGCGCGGGATAGCGCAGTCCCTGCGGGTCCGCCCAGCTCAGCTCGACCTCGCTGAACCGGTCCACCTGATGCAACGGCAGCTCGCCACCGTCGAGGAGGGCCGCCCGCAGTGAGGCGGTGGACACCGGATGGAGCCCGCCGGGGCGGCCGAGGTGAACCATGGTCGAGCCGCCGTGGTATCCGGCGATCCCGTGGTACCACAGCCAGTTGAGCAGGTTGGTGTTGTCGCTGTAGCCGAAGTAGGCCTTGGGGTTCGCCGTCACGACCCCGGGATCGAGGAACGGCAGGACGGTGATCTGGTCGTCCCCGCCGATCGTGGCCAGCACGGCCTTGATGTCCGGGTCGGCGAACGCCGCCATCAGGTCATCCGCGCGGGCCTGCGGGGAGGCACCCAGTTGCCGTGTGGCCGGGTACTCCACCGGCTCCAGCCCGATCTCCTCCCGGAGCCGGGTCATCGCCAGTTCGTGTACCTCGGGGAAGGGGCCCGGTGCGGCGAACGAGGGCGACACCACCGCGACCCTGTCGCCGGGGGCGAGCTTGCCAGGGATGGTCAGGTGTGGGCGCACCCGGCCATCCCACCACGCCCGGCCGCCTCGCACCCCGCGGTCAGCGGGATGCCGCGCTCCTGGGGGCCCGTGCTGGCGTACGGCCAGGTCCGGGCGGTACCGCGCGCCACGGTGGCCGCGGCTGCGGGCAGTAGGGTGATGCGCATGCCTGGTGACCGGGTCCTGGTGACCGGCAGCGCCGGGCACCTGGGCGAGGCGCTGGTGCGCGTGCTGCGCGCCGGCGGCCGTGACGTCGTAGGCCTTGACCTGCTCGCCTCCCCGTTCACCACGACCGTCGGCTCCATCGCCGACCGCGCCACGGTCCGCGGCTGCCTCGCCGGGGTGGGGGCGGTGCTGCACCCGGCGACGCTGCACAAGCCGCACGTGGGCTCACACAGCCGCCAGGATTTCGTGGACGCCAACATCACCGGGACGCTGACCCTGCTCCAGGAGGCCGTCACCGCGGGCGTCGGCAGCTTCGTGTTCACCAGCACCACGAGCGCCTTCGGCCGGGCGCTCACCCCGTCTCCGGGGGCACCCGCTGCGTGGATCACCGAGGAGGTCACCCCGGTGCCACGCAATATCTACGGCGTGACCAAGACCGCGGCGGAGGATCTGTGCGCGCTCGTCCACGCCGACCACGGCCTGCCTGTCGTGATCTTGCGGACTTCCCGCTTCTTTCCCGAGCCTGACGATGTCGATGCGGTACGCACGGCCTACCCTGACGCCAACATCAAGGCGAACGAGTTCCTCTACCGGCGTGCCGATATCGAGGACGTGGTGGATGCCCACCTGCTTGCGCTGGACCGCGCGCCCGCGATCGGTTTCGGGCGTTACATCGTCAGCGCGACAACGCCGTTCACCCCCGCCGACCTGCCCGCGCTGCGTGCCGACGCGCCCGCGGTGGTACGCCGCCTTTTCCCCGACTACGAGGCGGAGTACGCGCGGCGGGGGTGGCGGATGTTCGGCCACATCGACCGGGTCTATGTGAACCAGCGCGCTCGCGCGGAACTGGGCTGGACGCCCGGCTACGACTTCCGCCGTGTGCTCGACCTGCTCAAGGCGGACGAGGATCCGCGCAGCCCACTTGCCCGCACGGTCGGCGCCAAGGGATATCACCCGCTCTCCACCGGCCCGTACACGGTTCGCTAGGCAGGCAACGAGGCGAAGAAGGCCCGGATGTCCTTGACGAGCAGTTCGGGCGTTTCCAGCGCGGCGACTCTGTGACGTACTGCGGATAGGCGTTCAGCCGCGCCCCGGCGGCCCGCCAGCCGAACCCACTGCGCCAGTATTCGGCGAGTTCGCGTAGGTAGGAAACGGGTACGCCGCGCTCCCAGGCGGCGCCGGGCAGGCTGGCCGGCCAGCGGGTCCTGGCCGCGCACCGCCGAAGGATCTACGGGACTTGCCCCGGCCGCCAGCGGGCGCGGCCTTCAGTTCCCGGCTTGCTCCGCCCGGCCTGGGCGCGAGTCCACCGCGCGGGAACGCCGGGC
The DNA here is from genome assembly GCA_963707905.1 of uncultured Actinomycetes bacterium. Taxonomy (GTDB): domain Bacteria; phylum Actinomycetota; class Actinomycetes; order Streptosporangiales; family Streptosporangiaceae; genus DASXKD01. The sequence goes on from CAVPSA010000058.1 coordinate 74,832, forward strand.
GAGTTCCTTGGCCCGGACGATGTCGGGGTCACGCGGGTCCAGCGGCAGCGGCTCCAGCCGCCAGCCGCCCGGGCGATGCCGCTTGGTGATCCTCAGCTGCTTCATGGCGGCCCCCCTCGCACACGGTGCCCGGCCTGCCGCGCACCTGGTGAGCGGCGGCCCGGCGACGCGTACCAGGATCGCGGCCGGGCCGCCGGGCGTTATCCGCGGATTGGCCGATAACACATCCCTCATCTGTAGGAGGCGGCAGGTACCGCCCTGATACCGGTAATCACGACAGCACCAGGACCGGGCGGCGGTCAGCCAGCGACCGCGGGGATGCCCCACGGGGGGTGCCAGTGGCCCGCTTCCACTGGCACCCCCCGCCGGGCGCCGCCCCGGATCTGCGCCGTGGTGGCGGGACCTGCTGCCGAACGCAGGTGCCGCCGCGGCGAACCCTTGCGCGCCGCTCCTGGCGTGCCCCGGTGAACTTATGACGTCACGAGGGGCGGCCGCGTTGCCCGCGCGGCGGATCAGGGATCTAGGGCGGGCCTCCAGGGAGCAACCTCAGGGCATCTCGCAGAACGCATGTGAGTTCGATGTGAATCCGGTTGAGAAGGCGCTGCTGGACAGGCGGAGTCCCCGGCCCCGCTAGGGCCCGCCGCCTGGCATCAGCTTCCGGCAGGCCTGCTGTGCATTGCGGAGCACGGCCGAGTTGGGCGCGACACCGCTGGGCATCTGCATCTCGACGCCCTGGGCGCTGATCTTGGGGTCGGCGAACGTGGGCAGCCCGTGCGCGCGCATGCACGCCACGAACTTCAGCGCCCGCGCGGTGAGCTTCTGCTGCTGCGCCGCCGTCATCGGCGGGCCCTGCGGCATCAGGTGCTGGCAGGCCTTCTGGGCCGCAGGCATCAGGGCACCGTTGAGGTGGTCCTTCTGCCCGTCGATAAGGAGGTTGCCGTTGGGCTGTGGGTCGGGGAAGCCCGGCTCCCCGTGGGCGCGCATGCACGCCGAGAACGCCACGGCCTTCTGGTAGCTGGTCTCTTTCGCCGAGCCGGATGCCCCGTTGCCGCTGCAGGCGGCCAGCAGCGCCGTTCCGGCCAGCACCGAGACCAGGGCGATGGGCCGGGTGCCCCACAGCCGCGGGTACCGCCGCTGGTGACGGCGCGGCCCCGGTGCGCGCCCTCGTGGTCCCGCCCCGGAACCAGGCCGGCCTCGCGCAGGCTGCCGGCCACCGCTGCCGTTGTCCATCGCACCGCCCTCACGGTTGCCGCCGACGATCGTGCACCACCATCCTCGGTGGCCGACCTCAGGGCACCTCGCGGAACGCGTGTGAGTTCCGTGTGAATGCGGTTGACGAAGGGAGACCATGGCCCCGTGCGCGCCCGGCGGACGGCGCCAGCCACGGGGTGCGTATCGCAAGAAATCAGGATCCGGTGCGGCGCTGCCGTGCCGCCTCGTACAGCATGGCGGTCGCCGCGGCCGCCGCGTTGAGAGAACTCGCGGCACCGGCCATCGGAATGCGGACCACCGCATCGGACGCCTCCCGCCACGCGGCGCTCAGCCCGGTGCCCTCGTTCCCGATGACCAGCAGCGCAGGCTGGGTGAGATCGAAGCCGAACACATCCCGGTCGCCGCGCTCGTCGGCGGCGGCCAGCACGACCGGGCAGCCCCGGGCACGCTGTGCCGCTACCCAGGCGGCCACCTCCCGCGGCCCGGGCACGCGGACCACCGGCAGCGCGAACAGCGAACCGGTGCTGGCCCGCACGCACCGCGGGTCATAGATGTCGGCCGCGTGCCCGGTGACGATCACCCCGCGCGCGCCGAGGGCGTCCGCCGACCTGATGATGCTGCCCACGTTGCCCGGGCTGGCCGGGCGGTCAAGCACCACGCCGAGGAAGCCGTCACCGGCCTCGATGCGGCCAAGGTCATCGGCGGGCATCTCGACGACCGCGACAAGCTCGGGGACCCCCTCATCCTTCTCGCCGAGTTCGGCCAGCAGTTCGGGCGCCATCGGCACCCGCATCGCCGCGGCGTCGCGCAGCAGAGCCTGCGCCCATTGGGACAGCGGGCGCTGCGAATCGTAGATCAGCGCGCGGAACCGCCAGCCGAACCTGGCGGCCAGCGAGATCGGCCGGACCCCCTGGACCAGGAACTCCCCGGCACGCTGCCGCTTGTTCCGGTTGCCGAGCAGGGCCTGCCACTGCTGGAAGCGCGCGTTGCGGGAGGAGACCCGCAGCAGGCTCGCCACGCCTCAGCCCGCCGGGCAGACGCCCAGCAGCGTGCGCAGGTGGCGGGCCGGAGGCGAGGCGTGGGCGAGCATCGCGTCGTGCAACTGCCGTTCCGGCCAGTCAGGGTGCTCCCGCCGCAGGTCTGCGGCGAGGCCGTCGACCTCGAGGAAACCCACGTAGTACGTGGACAGCTGGGTCGAGGTCAGCAGGACGCGGCGCCACTTGCCCGCCGCCTCGCCCTCCTCCTGGTAGCCCGCGCCGGTCATCAGGTCCATGGCCTCCGCCTCGGTCATGCCCAGGCAGTGCACACGGGTATCCATGATCGCGTTGATGATCGTCCTGAGTTTGCCCTTCAGCCGCTGCGTCGCCAGCGCGGCCGGGTTACCCTCGCCGGGGTAGCCGTGGGCGTTCATGACCTGCTCGGCGTAGACGGCCCAGCCCTCCACGAACGAGCCAGACCGCCAGGCGGCGCGTACCGGCGTGGCGCCGGCGAACCTGCGGGAGTGCTGGAGTTGCAGGGCATGGCCGGGCATGGCCTCGTGGACCATGATGTTGTGGATCATGTGCCGGTTGTACTCGCGGTAGAACGACCGGACCCGCTCTGGCGTCCAGCCTTCCGGTGTCGGTGACACCGCGATGAACGTGGGCAGCGCGGCGGTCTCCAGTGGGCCCGGCGAGTCGCAGTAGGCGACCGCCACGCCCCGGTCGATCTCCGGCATCGGGATCACATCCACCTGGTCATCGAACACCGTGACCAGGTCGTGGGTGACCACGAACTCACGCTGCACGCCGTATGCCGCCCGGACGAAACCAAGGATGGTGGCGTCGTCGGGTGCATCGGCGGCGAGCGAGTCGAGGGCGGCGCGGATCAGGCCCGCCTCGTCCCGGGCCGTGCCGCCCTGGGCCCCCATGAGGCCGGCCGCCGCGACCGCCAGTTCCTCGGTCATCCGGGCCAGGTCGGCTTCCGCGCGGGCCAGGATCTGCTCCACGGGGAGTTCTGTGTCGAGCACCAGGCGCAGCTTGCGGGAGAACAGTTCGGTGCCAAGCCGTGGCTCGCGGAAGCCATCGCGCCGGCCGCTGGCCAGCCGTTCCTCCAGCCACCGGGTGTGCGCGGCCAGGGCGTCAAGGGCCGGCGGCAGCACGCTGGACAGACCGGCCTCGCCGCCTTCGGCCTCGGCTGCCCGCCGGGTGAGTTCCCCGGTGAGCAGGCGCTCGGTCCCGGCAAACTGGGTGAGCGCCGTCTCGATGTGGATCTCGGGCATGGCGCCGAGCACCGACCGGGCCGCAGCCAGGGACTCCGGCAGCATGGCCAGCCGCCTGGTGACGCTGCGCAGCCGGTCCGGCAGCGGCGCGAAGTCGCGGGCGAGCAGGTTGTAGATCGCCCGGCCGGGGTTGCCGGCCATCGGATTCCACTCGTGCTCACGCAGCTCGTCGATCATGAACCGAAGCCGGGTGAGCTGGTTCGCCAGGATCTGCGCGTCCACCTGGCACTGCGGGGAAAGGCGGTCAGCGTCGATGGCCGCCAGCCCGGCCAGCCGGTCACCGGCCCAGCGGCTGGCCTCCTCGTAGTATGCGGCGGTGCCCACCGTGAGCCGGTCGTCGTAACGGTGATCGCCGACGGCGGTGGCCCCCTCCGGCTGGCGCTCCAGCAAACCGTCGAGCGTCGCTCCGGCGTAGGTGGCGAAGGCGCCGTCCAAATCGTCTGCCATGCCCCTAACCTACGGCTCCCCCCGCCATATCGTCTGCCATTCCCCCAACCTATGGCTCCCTCCGCACCGCGGCCTTCAGCATCGGCAGGCCGCGGCCCAGCCCGCAGGGAGGCGCAACTTCCCTGGCACTTTCGGAATCCCGCGGGTTCCGGTACCAGGCCCGCCTGCCCAGCTCAAGCTGTGCGGCGGCATCGGTGAGCTGGCGAGCCGCCAGGTCACGCGGCCATGGGCTGGTGGCCCCGTCGGCGCGCTCCGGGATGCCGTCACCGGTCACCACACACCGCGGAGTCGAAGCTCCCCTGGCGCTGGTCGCTACATAAGCCGGATGACCTGGGTTTCCTCGGCATCGTTGTCCCGGATGAGCAGATCACGCCCTGCGCCCAGCTGGGCGTTGATGAATTCATACAGTGATATGGCGGGGCGGATCAGGTGCCGGTGCACTGCGGGCTGGCCTTCACCGCGTAGAGCCCGTATGTGCCGTTGTAGTAGATATCTACCAAGACGCCAAGCCCGCGGGGAATAGCCGATCGATGGACCCAGAAGGCGTGGTTGCTCTGCTGGCCGGTGTGCGGGCCATAGAAGATCTTGCGCCAGAGGGTATAGGAGATCCCGCCTGGCTCAGCGCTCCAGTCGCGAAACACACGGCAGCCTGGGACGTTCAAAGGAGAGCGGAGGTACCCGATGCGGGCGACCCTCGCCGGTATGCCGTCGGCACGGAGCTTGTCCTGAAGCCCGGCCAGGTCGCGTATGTGAGCGCCCCGGAGGGCGACCCTCACGCTGCCGTCCTGCTGGCTCACAACGGTCCAGGCCGCCAGCTGCTGCGTCCCGGTGCTGCCGCCCGGTGCCGTGGCCCTGCCACTGCCGGGGACGAGAGCCGCCACGGCCAGCGCCAGGGCGGTAACTGTCCCTGCCGCCCCGGCCAGGCCGGGCAGCCGGCGGTGCGCGCGGAGCCGCCGGCCCCGGCGCACGACGACATCCAGCGGGACATCCATGTGAATCCCCGCGTAAGACGCCTTCACAGCCGTGATCACTTCCGCATCGTTCATGATGGACTCCCCTCCCTTCGGTGGGCCGCGAATTCGCTGCGCAGCGCCGTGAGGGCCCGCGTCAGGTGCGCGGTGACCGTACCGGGCGCGATGCCGAGCACTTCAGCGGTCTGCGCGGTATCCAGATCCAGGAAGATCCGCAGGGCGACGACCTGGCGCTGGCGGGCTGGGAGCCGCTGCAATACGGCTGTCAGTTCGGTGTCTGCCCGGCTGGGGGCCGGGCAGCAGGCGGGCGCGTGGTGGTCCATCAGCGGCAGTTCCCGGCGGTGCCTGCGCCAGGATGACACGCTGAGGTTCAGTGCCGTGCGGACCACCCACGCACGTGGGGCCGGATGACGGCTGACACTCCGCCATGACGCCCAGGCCCGGGCGAACGCCTCGGCGACGAGGTCCTGTGCCTTGTCCACGTCGCGGACAGTGGCAAGCACGGTGCGCAGGCAATCGTCTCGTGCTCCCGCATAGAACTCCGCGAAGTCCGCCTGTTCCTGGCTCACACCCTTCCTACGCATCAAGCGGCCAATCTACTTACCGAACGTGCTTCATCCTTCGTTCTCGCGGACTTCAAGTACGTGGATGGCTTTGGCGAGTTGCCCGGCCTTGCAGGGACAGCAGCGGAGTTTGCGCAGGATGCGCCAGGCCTTTGAGCTGGGCGTTGGCGCGCTCGCCGGGGCTGCCGCGCTCGCCGGGGCTGCGCAGCTTGGCGTGGGCACGGTTGGCGGCCTTCTGCGATTCCGGCTTGCTCTTCCCCTTGCTGGGGTGCGGATGTGGTCCCCAGCACCGTGGTAGCCCTTGTCCGCCAGCACCAGCAGCCCGGCGGCGGCCAGTTCCCGCACGATGCCCCAGATCCGGGCGGCATTCAGGTCGTGGACGGCGCCGGGCAGCGGCCCCCAGACCCACGGAATGTCCCCGCCTGGGCTGGCGATGACCTGGAGATTCATCCCACCGCGACCGGCCGGATGTACTAGCGGCCACGGCGCTCCGGCCGCTGCTAAAATCGGGGCGATTTCCGTGTTTCCGAACACGTAGAAATCGCCACGGGCCTAGTGTGAGACGAACGGAAACAACATGCCACCGGTACCTGTATATGTGCCAAAGAGGCGGCAGGATGACACTGAGCCGTGGATTTCATTTGGCTCGGGCCAGCGAGAGTATCAGCGCTGGATCCCAGAGATCTGCGGAATCTGCTGCCTGAAGATGGTTGGCGATACTATTGGCGTCACCAACAACTTGAGCCTCTATCAGCTCACCATGATGGCCGCAGCGAACGGCACGTTCATCGTGACCGGGCACGGCACCATCCAGGGTGCATTTCATTATCCCCTGGCCGAACTCGCGGAGCGCCTCGGCATACGTTGCCGCGTCATCAGGGCGCTGGGCATCGGCGAGATCACGGAGACGCTAGCTCAGGGAATGTATGCGATTCTATCCATCAATGCTGCGAGGGTTAACAGTTCTCTGCGGGGCGGGCATTTGGTACTGGTATACGGGTACGACGAGCCTGCGGACTCATTCTTGCTTCATGACTGTTCATCGATGATGCGGCGGGATGGGTGTGGCGTGAGCATTTCTGCACATGCGCTGTCGAGCATCTCGAACAACAAGGGCCTTGTCGCGGGCTGGGCTGCCGGTGCTTGAGGAAATTGAGACAGTAGCCATGGAGCTGTTTCCAACCTGGCGAAGGCAGCTTCGCTTGCCTGCGGGGTCTTTACGCAGCCAGTTGGGCAGCGGGTAGGGGATGTATTCGCAGAAAAGTACGAGGCTGCACGATGCGCTGGCCAGTGCTTCGAGGGCGGTCACGCACGGCTGGGCGGCCGTCTAGCGCGGCGACAGTCGCGTCGATGTCGGCGTGCTCGGCCGCGATGGGCGGCCGGCCGGGCACTAGCCGCCAGTGGTAGAGCAACGGGAACGATTCCGTCTCACTGGCGAGAACCCCTTCGGTGACGATCATGTTCGCGGCCAGCTCGCGCCATGCGCTGAATCCCGGGCTGCCGATGCCGTACTGGCAGGCCTCCTGGTGAGTGACTGCCATCTGATTTCGTTTACCCGCAGCTGACAACCATTCGCGCCGCTGGATGCCTCTAGGTGATTGTGGAGTACGTGATGACGTATGGCGGTCGGCGATGAGCGGCAGCCGGGACGCCGAGTACACCGAGTACGTCGCGGCCAGGCTGTCGTCGCTGCGGCGGCTGGCCGCGGTGCTGTGCGATGACTGGCAGCGCGCCGACGACCTCGTGCAAGCAGCGCTCGTCAAGCTGTATGTGCACTGGGGCCGGGTCCGGGCGGCCAGCCACACCGACGCTTATGCGCGTGCGGTGCTGGTCCGCGAGTTCATCCACGAGCGGCGCTCGACCTGGGTGAAGCGGGTGAGGCTGAGCGGCGGGGTTACCGAGGCGCCGGCCGCCGCGGTAGACCACGATGCCGTGCTCGACGTGCGCGCGGCGGTCGCGGCGCTGCCGGCCCGGCAACGCGCCACGCTGGTGCTGCGCTTCTACTGCGACCTAAACGTCGATCAGGTCGCAGAGGTCCTCGGCTGCTCACCGGGAACGGTGAAGAGCCAGACGGCCCGGGCCCTGGGCTCGGTGCGGCGGGCGCTTGGGCCCGCTCTCGCCGACGGGCCGGGCAGCCAGCCCACCACGAGGGTGGGGCACCACACCGGCGAAGGAGCGTCCGGCCATGATTGAGTCCCAGGTACGTGCGTTTTTCACCGCGATAGCCAGCAGTGAGCCAGAGGCTTCGCAGGTGGATACCCAGCTGGCCCACCGGCGGGGGCGCGCCCGGCTGCGCTGGCGCCGGGCCGGCGTGGCGGGCGCCCCGGTCGTCGCGGCCGCCGCGGTCGCGGCCGTGGCCCTCGCCGTGGGAGCGGCGACCCCGCCCAGGCCCAGCGGCCCGGTGAGCAGCGGGCCCTCGGCGCCCCGCCAGTTCAGTCCGCTCACCCCGTACCTGTCGTTCGGCTGGCTGCCCGCCGGGATTTCGCCGGTTCAGGGCGGCATGAGCAAGCACCTGGTGTGGCTGACCGCAGCGCGCAAGCTGGACGCCCCGTACGACTGGGAGCTCAGCGTCTACACGGCCGGGACGTGCCACCTCAGCGGGTCCACGGCCAGGGAGCTGAAATGCACCGCCCCGGAGGACAACACGATAAGGCTCACCGGCCGCGCGCCGAGCCTGCGCGGGCACCGTGCGTTCTGGGCCGGGACCTGGGACACCCCGTCTCTGGCCTGGCAGTACGCCCGCAACGGCTGGGCAGAGATGGCGCTGCCGTTCTACCACAACAACCCGGCGAAGGAAGCGGCGGCCCGGCGCGATGCGGTCAAGATAGCGAGCCAGATCCGGTACGGTGCGGCCACGCCGCCGCTGCTGTTCCCGATCCAGCTGACGCACCTGCCCAGCCGGTGGCGGGTGAGCAGCATGACCTACGTGCCGGACGATGGGGTGCTGCGGGCCAGCTCCTATGCGCTGGGCGCGGGTCCTCCCAATCTTGGCGCCGACGGCGGCCTGGTATACGAGACGGGCTTGCCTTACTTCGACGTCAACCCCCCCAGCTTCTACGGCAATCCTCCCTGCTACCGGGGCGAGCGGGGTTCCAAGATCATTAACGGCTACCAGGTGGTCGTGACCAACGTGATCAAGGAGCAGCTGTGTGCTCCCCGCGCTCACGGCTTGATCGTCGTCATCTCCGAATTCGGCGCACAGCCGGCCATCAGCGTGAACAGCCTGTTCGGGCATCATCTGCGGCTGCTCGGCCCCAACCCGGCGAACTGGACCAGCAAACCCATCGGATAAGGGGCCCCCCCGTGGTGCGCATTCGCCCGAGCACCGTGGCAGTGAGCGCGCCGGTCAGCCTGGCGACGCCTGATATTGCGAGTTTCAGCCGCCAGAGCCCATAGCAGTGGAGCGCCAGAAGAATACAACACCGGAGTTCTGCTCTATAAGCGAGTCGTTTTCGCGATCTCGACCGACAGTTCTCGGACATTCGCAAGCAGTCATTGCGCAACCGGAGCAGCGGGCAGCTTGCCCAAG
>CAVPSA010000059.1:0-624402 GCA_963707905.1 uncultured Actinomycetes bacterium
TACCCGGGCTCATCGCGGGTGGCCAGATCCGCTCGGCGGTCACCGCGGCCGCCCTGATGCTGCTGCGCGACCGGCACACCTAGGGCTGCTGGAAGTCGGGCTGTGCCCAGATCTTCTCGCGCAGGTACTTCTTGACGGCGCCGATGTACTGCTGGGCCGGTGCGGTGTGCCAGCGCCCGGCGAACCAGCGGCCGACACAGCCCCATTCGTCGCCAGCCCGGTACGTGCCGGCATGCGGCACCGTGTTCAGCCATGTCTCGTAGCCGTCATAGCAGGATCGCCAGATCGCATAGGCGGTGTCCGCGTTCATCGCGGTGGAGTCCGCGATCCCCGGCCAGCTCGACTGCTCGTAGGGATACCTGTTCTGCAGAATCCCCCAGCTCTGCGGGCACAGGCCCGGCTTGCCGTCCACCCCGGGGCCGTGCCCGGGCGGGCAGCCGCTGCTCTCCCAGTCGCCCAGGGTGGTCTGCCGCCACCAGCTCTCCACCGCGGCCTGGGCGAAGACGATGTCCTGGTCGATGCCCCACTTGCAGGCGGCCCAGCGCAGGATCTGCGCGGTCGTCCCGGTGAAGTCCCCGTTGATCCGCGGGGCGATGAGCTGGTCCGCCTGTGGCTCGTCGCCGGCCAGGAACCCGGGCCCGACCGGCTCACCCCTTGCCTGGTTGTAGCGGCGGTTGACGCCCTTGTTCTCGGCGATCGGCCGGGCCCGCACCCACCGGGCACACTGGGCACCCGAAGGCAGCGCCGCGCCCGGCGGCAGCGTATGGAAGTAGGCAGGGCCGCGGCCGGAGGCCCCGGCGCCCTGCCGCGCCGCGGCGCCGGGCAGCAGGGTGCCGCCGGATCCCGCCTCGGCCGCCTGCGCGGCCGCCGTCAGGGCCGCCACGCGCGGGCCGGGCGTGGCGGACGCGGGCAGGCGGTGACCGCGGGACGCGGCAGCCGGGGAATGACCCTGCGGTGCCGCGGTCGCGCACGCGGCCACGGTCAGCAGCAGGCCCAGGATCACGGCCACAGAAGCCCGCCGCATCGTCGCCAAGCGCCGCAGAGGTCGCATGACCCGCATGAGTACCCCGCCCGGAACAGGGGTGTCAATCGGAACCGCGATTCTCGCCGGGCCGGATCCGCGCCGCTGCGATGAATCTGCCCCGGGCATAGCGTCTTACCTGGGTACGCGCCTACCCCGGCACAGGAGGGAACGACGATGTTCGAGCAGACGAAGGCGTTCAGCGGGTTCTCCGCGGACGACATCCCGGCGGCGAAGGAGTTCTACGGCGAGACGCTGGGCATCCCGGTGTCCGAGGAGCACGGCATCCTTACGCTGCACATCGCCGGCGGCCGGGACACGATCGTCTACCCGAAGGCCGACCACGTCCCGGCGACGTTCACGATCCTCAACTTCCCGGTGCCCGACATCGAAGCGGCGGTGGACGAACTGACCGACCGGGGCGTGGCGTTCGAGTACTACGACTTCGTCGACCCCAAGGGCATCAACCGGCAGGGCGGCCCGCTCATCGCCTGGTTCAAGGACCCGGCCGGCAACGTCCTCTCGGTGATCCAGCTGGACTGACCGGGAGAGCCCCCTGGACTTTGCCTCCGTTTTACGCTGGGATAGCTGCGCAAACCGGGCTTGTCGGGACCAGGGGGGCAGATGCGGCGGTGGCGTCTTTTTGTGTCGGCAGGGGCGGCGGGGCTGCTGGCCACGGGGCTTCTCGGCGCCGGAGCCGCGGGCACCGCAGGCGGCGCCACGTTCGTGAACTGGCCACAGTACCTCTACTCACCCGGCCACTCGTCCGACAACACCGCGGCGGCGACCGTCACCACGGCGAACGCCGCGAGCCTGACGCGGGCCTGGCAGTTCAGCGCGGCCGCGGGTGGCTTCCTGTCCAGCCCGACCGTGTACAACGGGGTCATCTACATCGGCGCGAAGAACGGTTACTTCTACGCGCTCAACGAGGCCACTGGCGCGGTCATCTGGCAGCGGTTCATCGGCGTTGTGCCGAGGCTGACCTGCGGGAAGCAGGGTTTCACAGCCACGGCCACGGTGGCGCCCGACCCGGCGACAGGGAACCCGACGATCTACGTCTACGGCGCGACCGGCTACCTGTACGCGATGAACACCGCGGACGGGACCGACGTATGGCCACCGGCCCCGGTCGCCATCCCGTCCACCACGGTGAACGACTACTACGCCTGGAGCTCACCGCTGGTACTGAACGGCAACATCTACGTGGGCATCAGCTCGCAGTGCGACGTGCCACTGGTGCGCGCCGGCCTGGCCGAGTACAGCCAGGCCAGCGGGGCCTACGAGAACACGTTCTGGACCACACCGCCGGACACGGTCGGCGCCAGCATCTGGTCCAGCCCGGCCACCGACGGCCAGTCGATCTACATCACCACCGGCAACGGTGACCCGGACAGCGACGGCTTCTCGGTCATCCAGCTCAGCCTGTCCCTGTCCCAGGAGGGCATCTGGACGGTGCCGCAGGGGCAGCTCGTCGAGGACAGCGACTTCGGCGGCTCCCCGGGCCTGTGGACGGCATTCCTCGGCGGCGTCAGCACCCCGATGGTGGGCGCGTGCAACAAGAACGGCACGTTCTACGCGTTCAGCACCGCAGCGATCTCGGCAGGCCCGGTGTGGACGCGGAAGACCAGCAAGGGCGGTGAGTGCGATGCCGCGCCGCTATGGGACGGCACGCACCTGTTCCTGGCCGGCGTGAAGACCACGATCAAGGGCGTCAGGTACGAGGGCTCGATCCGGAAGGTCAACCCGGCTACCGGCGGGATCATCTGGCAGACCGGCCTGACCGGGAAGATCATCGGGACGCCCGGAATGGACGGGGCCGGCGTGATCGCCGTCGCCTCCTACGGGGCCCGGGGCGGCGACAACGCGCTCTGGCTGATCAACGCCACCAGCGGGCAGATCCTCGACACGATCTCCTACGGCACGTCCAGCACGTTCGCCCAGCCGGTGTTCGCGGACGGCTACCTGTTCACCGCCAGCCAGGGCCCGCTCGGCCTGCAGGCCTACACCGTCGGCGGCGCGGCGAGCCCGCGGTAGGCACGCCACCCGCCGCTGTCGCTGATGTCCGCGTGGCGGCCACGCGTGTCCTCCCCGCGCCGCAAGATCATGCCGAACGACAGCTCCACTGCCCCCGGCGCCCCGGGCGCGCCGCCGCCCGGGGCGGGCGAGGAGCCGGCCGGATCCCCGGCCTGGAGTTCCACGATGGACAGTTCCAGTTCCGGGGGCTCCCTGGCGAGCAGGCCGTGCAGCGCCGGCATCGGCACCTGGTAAAGCTCCCCGAGGATGGCCCTGCCCCCCTCGCCGACCGGGTGCAGCGCGGGAAACTCGTCCCTGATCGAGTAGAACCGGTACCGGGGCAGCGTGCGCCGGGCGCCGAGGAACTCCGCGCCGCCGATGTGCCGGTGCAGCCGCCCGCCCCGCATCCCGTCACCGGTCAGGAACATCAGCACCACGTGCGTCTCCGTCTATCCGTGGCCAGCGGCGCCAACGGGCACGCGAGCCGGCCGGGCCAAGGTCCCCGTGACGGAGTCACGGGGACCGCAGGTCAGCGGGGGGTTCCGGGCCATCGGGGGTCCGGGGGTGCCCCCCGGGTGATGCTGTGTCCCCCTGGGCTGGCAGGGCCAGCACGATGTCGTCCGGGCGGACCGGCACCCGGCGCAGCGGCCGGCCGGTCGCGGCGCGGATCGCGGCGACGATCGCCGGGGTCGAGGAGATCGTCGGCGGCTCACCGACGCCGCGCAGCCCGTACGGCGCGTGCGGGTCGGCGAGTTCCAGGATGTCCAGCTTCATCGGTGGCATGTCGAGAATGGTGGGGATCAGGTAGTCGGTGAACGAGGGGTTGCGTACCGCCCCATCCACCACCTGGATCTCCTCCATCAGCGCCAGGCCCAGGCCCTGCGCCGTGCCACCGTGGATCTGGCCGGCCAGCGCGAGCGGGTTCATCGCCTTGCCCACGTCCTGTGCCGTGGTCAGCTCGACGACCTTGACCAGGCCGAGTTCGGTGTCCACGTCCACCACGGCGCGGTGCGCGGCGAAGGCGTACTGCACGTGCGCGTTGCCCTGGCCGGTCTCCGGGTCGAGTGGATGGGTCGGCCGGTGCCGCCAGGTGACGGTCTCCTCGATCACCTCGCTGCCCAGCAGCGTCCCCAGTTCACAGAGCACCCCGGCGGCCTGGGACACGACCTTGCCGCCCGCCAGGCTGAGGTCACCCGGCGGCACCCCGAACCGGCGCGCGGCCAGCCCGAACACCACGGCACGCACCGCGGTGCAGGCCGCCTGCACCGCGCCGCCGGTGACGTAGGTCTGCCGGGACGCCGAGGACGAGCCCGCGCTGCCGACCGTGGTGTCGGCGGGGCGGATGACGACCTGGTCCACGCCCAGTTCGGTCCGGGCGATCTGGGCCTGGACGGTAACCAGGCCCTGGCCCACCTCGGCGGCAGCCGTGTGCACGGTGACCGCCGGCTCGCCGGCCACCACTTCGAGCCGGACCCTGGCCGTCGAGTAGTCGTCGAATCCCTCGGAGAAACCCACGTTCTTGATGCCGATGGCGTACCCGATGCCGCGGACCACACCCTCGCCGTGCGTGGTGTTGGACACCCCACCGGGCAGTTCGCGCAGGTCCGGGCCGTGCTGGCCCGGGGGGGCGACCCCCCTGGAACCCCCCGGTGGCCTGCGGCCCGGTTCCTCCGTCACCGGGCCGGGGCCGTGCTGGCCCGGGGGGGCGACCCCCCTGGAACCCCCCGATGGCCTGCGGCCCGGTTCCTCCGTCACCGGGCCGGGGCCGTGCTGGCCTGGGAGGGCGGCGGACCAGGCGGGCGGTGCCGGCATCGGCGCATCCCTGACTCGGCGGAGCAGTTCGGCGACCGGGGCCGCGGAGTCCACGACCTGCCCGGTCGGCATCACCGACCCCTCCGACATCGCGTTGCGGATCCGGAACTCCACCGGGTCCAGGCCCAGCCGGCGGGCGCACTCGTCCATCTGCGACTCGTAGGCGAAGGCCGCCTGGACGGCACCGAACCCGCGCATCGCCCCGCACGGCGGGTTGTTGGTGTACACCGCGTACACGTCGATCGCCACGTTGGGCACCTCGTAGGGCCCGGCCCCGAGCGTCGCCGCGTTCGCCGCCACCGCGGGGGAACTCGACATGTACGCCCCGCCATCCAGGTAGACGCGGGCCGATACGGAAACCAGCCGCCCGGCCGCCGTAATGCCGTGCTCGTAGTAAAGCGTGGCGGGGTGCCGGTGCACGTGGCCGAAGAACGACTCCTCCCTGGAGTAGACCATCTTCACCGGACGCCCCGTGTACCGCGCCAGCAGGCACGCGTGGATCTGCATGGACAGGTCCTCGCGCGCACCGAACGCGCCGCCGACGCCGGCCAGCACCAGCCGCACCTTGTCCTCGGGCACGCCCAGGCTGGCCGCGATCTGCGCCTGGTCCACGTGCAGCCACTGGGTGGCCACATACAGCTCGATCCCGCCGTCCTCGGCGGGCACCGCGAGGCCGGACTCGGGGCCGAGGAACGCCTGGTCCTGCATGCCGACCTGATAGCAGCCGGAGACCACGATGTCGGCCGGGGCTTGCGGGTCTCCCCTCCGGATCCGCACGTGCCTGACCAGGTTGCCGTCCGGATGCACCGGCTCCGCGCCGGGCCGCAGCGCGGCCTCGGCGTCGGTGACCGGGGTCAGCACCTCGTAATCGACCGTGACCGCGGCGGCCGCGCGGCGGGCCGTTTCCGGGTGATCGGCCGCGATGATCAGTAATGGTTCACCCTGGTAGCGGATCTCGCCGCCGGCCAGCACCGGCTGGTCGGCGGCTTCGAGGCCGAACGTCTTGCGGCCAGGCACGTCGTCGGCGCCCAGCACGGCGGCGACCCCGGGCAGTTTCAGCGCGCCGCTGATGTCCATGGACCGGATCCGGGCCCGGGGGTGCGGGCTGCGCAACGTCGCGCCCCACAGCATGTCCGCCATCCACAGGTCGGAGGAGAAGGCGAACTCGCCGGTCACCTTGAGGGTGCCATCGGGGCGCAGCACGCTGGCGCCCACGCCCGCGTCGCCGCGCCCGGTGGCCGGTGCAGCGGGTGCAGCGGGTGCGGGGGGTGCGGCGGGTGCAGCGGGTGCGGCGGGTGCAGCGGGTGCGGGGGTGCCGGGGACGGTCGTCACCCGGCACCCCCATCGGTCACCCCGCCGGGCCTTCGCGACGCCGCCAGCCGGACGGCGTCGAGGATCTTTTCGTAGCCGGTGCAGCGGCACAGATTGCCCGCCAGCGCCTCGCGGATCTCCGCGTCCGCGGGCCGGGGAACGCGGCGCAGCAGGTCATCGGCGGCCACGATCAGCCCGGGCGTGCAGAACCCGCACTGCACCGCGCCCGCGTCGAGGAACGCCTGCTGGACCGTGCCCAGCGAGCCGCCGTCACCGATCCCTTCCACCGTGCGGATGTCCCGCCCCTGCGCCTGCCCGGCGGCGACCAGGCACGCGCATACCAGCACGCCGTCAAGGTAGACCGTGCAGGATCCGCATTCGCCCTGCTCGCAGGCGTTCTTGGAGCCTGGCAGGCCGAGCCGCTCGCGCAGCACGAACAGCAGCGACTCGCCCTCCCACACGTCGCCGGCGGCAGCGGGGGAGCCGTTGACCGTGCACGTCACGCGCATCGCCGCTGCTCCTCCCGGTAGGACTGCCAGGCCCAGGCCAGAGTGCGCCTGGCCAGCACGGCCAGCGAATGCCGCCGGTAGGCGGCGGTGCCACGCACGTCGTCGATGGGTGCCGCCGCCTCCGCCACCAGTTCGCCGAACCGCCGCACGGCGGAGGAGGCCAGCGGCCCGCGGGAGTCCCACAGCCCCCGGTCGGCCAGTTCCGCGGCGAGGAACTCCTCGGCGGCAGCCGCCCGGCGCGGGGTCGGGGCGGCCGAGCCGAAGCCGGTGCCCACCTGCCCGCGCCCGGGATGCAGCGCGATCGCGAACGAGCTCACCGCGATGACCATCGCGTTCCGCACGCCGACCTTCGAGAACTGCTGCGGGCCGTCGGCCACCGGGACGCGCACCGCGGCGATCAGTTCGTCGCTGTCCAGCGCCGAGCGCTTCACCCCGGTGTAGAACTCCCTGATCGGGATGTCCCTGGTGCCCCGGACCGAGGCGGCCTCCACCACCGTGTCGTCGGCCAGCAGCGGGGGATGGGCGTCGCCGGCCGGCGAGGCCGAGCCGAGGTTGCCGCCGACCGTGCCCCGGTTGCGGATCTGCGGTGAGCCGACCGTGCGGGATGCCATAGCGAGCCCGGGCAGCCGGCCGCCGAGTTCGCCGATCACCCGGGTGTACGGCACACCGGCGCCGAGCCGGATGACCGGGCCGTCGGCCGACCATTCGGCCAGGTCAGCAACCCCGGTGAGGTCCAGGAGCGCGGCCGGCCTTGACCGGTCGAAGTTGATCTCGACCATCACGTCGGTGCCGCCGGCGAGCGCCCGGGCGCCGGGCTGCTCCGCCTTGATGGCGAGCGCGTCCGCCCAGGTTGCAGGCCGGAAGAACTCCATGACGGACAGTAGAACCCTCGTCGTGGCCAGGAGCCAGGCACAGAAACACCAAAACCGGGGGTGGCCCGCGCGGGATTGTTTGTGCTTTCCTACAAGCCCGTCCTAGGCTGAAGCCCAGCCAATCATGATCATGGTGTTTCGGCCGCTCCACCGGCACCGCAACCATGATCACGGGCACTTTTGGGCGCTATAGAGCCCACAAGTGCCCGTGATCAAGGAAGCCAGCCGACATGGCTGGTTTCGGATCTCGCTGGCCGTCCTCCGGCAGCCAGCGCATCAGGGCACAGATGGTTCGCGCGGGAGGCTGACGGTGTTACTGCGTGGCTTGGCCGAAGCGCCGGACCTGCGGCTGCGCGTGCTGGTGGGCGAGGACGCCCTGGACCGGCCGGTGGACGGGGTGTTCACCACGGACCTGCTCGACCCGCGCCGGTACCTCACCGGCGGCGAGATCGTCCTGACCGGCCTGATGTGGCGCCGCGCCCCGGCCGACTCCGAGTCCTTCGTCGCTGCGCTGGCCGCGGCCGGTGCCGTGGCGCTGGCCGCCGGGGACGCCGCGCTCGGCTCTGTCCCCGATGACCTGGTCGTGGCCTGCCGGCGGCATGGGCTGCCGCTGTTCGAGGTGCCCGTCGACGTGTCCTTCGCCGCCATCACCGAGCAGGTGCTTGCCGCACGGCTGGGCCTGTCCGCCGGTCCCGCCCCCGCCGTGGCCCGGCTCCGGGCGCTGGCCGCCGGGCGGGGCCGGGCCGAGCGCGGTCCCGGGACCGGCGCCGCGGCCGGTCTGGCCGAAGTGTTCGCCGTGGCCGGCCGTGAGTACGGCGCGCCGGGCTGGGTCCTGTCGGCCGCGGGACGGCTGGTGGCCGGCGCCCCCGCGGCGCCCGGCGGCCGGGCCAGGTCCGCGCTGGCCGGTGCCTGGCTCCGCGCCGGCCCGCTGCCCGTCACCGTGCTCGCCGACGGGGTGCCTTACTCGCTGTTCGGCGTCACCGGCGAGCCAGCGCACCGCCTGGCCGGCTGGTTCGTCGCCATGGCAGGCGACCAGGCCGGCTGGGACACCGGCCGCCGTGCCATCGCCGCGGAACTGGCCGCGGCGGCAGCCGCGTACCGCGCCCGCCACGAGGTGGCTCAGCGCGCCGTGCGCGACGCGGCGGACGCGGTGATCGGGCGCCTCGCGGACCGGCCCGCCGGTGCCACCGCGCCGGAGGACCGGAAGATCGCCGCCGCGTTGCGGCGCTGCGGCCTGGCCCCGTGCGGGCCGCTCACCGCGGTCGCCGTGACGGCCGGGCCGGCCCAGCCCTGGGCCGGGCCGTCACCGGGAACGGGCGCGCTGACCGGCGGGGATGCGCAGCCCTGGGCCGGGTCACCCGGAGCGGTTCCGCTGACGGCCGGGCTGGTGCAGCCGGGGGCCGGGCCGTCACCGGGAACGGGCGCGCTGACCGGCGGGGATGCGCAGCCCTGGGCCGGGTCACCCGGAGCGGTTCCGCTGCCGGGAGAGATGTGGCCGCCTGGAGCGCGCGGTCGCCGGCCGGCGGGGATGCGCAGCCCGCTGCCACCCGGAGCGGTTCCGCTGCCGGGAGAGATGTGGCCGCCTGGAGGCGCGCGGTCGCCGGTGGCCGGCGCGGATCCGCAGCGGGCGTGGGCGCAGGTGGCCCGCGTGCTGCTGGAGGAGATGCTGCCCGGGTCCGTGGCTGGCGTGCACGGTGGTGCGGCGGTGGCCCTCGCGCCCGGCGGCTCGGCCACCCTGGACCGGATCTGGGACGTGGTCCGGGAGCTGGCCGCCGTCTACGGCCCCGCCGCGCCCCGTGACGTGGCGCCAGGCCAGTTCCCTGGCGGCCGGCCGGCCGGGTATTCCGGCGCGCCCGGCGACGTGGCGCCGGGACACTCCGCCGGCGAGGCGCCACATGGGCACGTGGCGCCGGGACGGTTCCCGGGCGAGATACCGGGCGGGTACGCCGGCGATGCGGTACCCGGGGGGTACCGCGGCGATCTAGCAGGCCCGGCCGCGGCGGTTCTGGCGCCGGCCTCGCTGTGCCTGGCGTTCGGGGTGAGCGTGCTGCCGGGCGAGGCCGCGCCGCACGGGCCGCAGGCCGGTGACGGCCCAGTGGACCCGGGCAGCGGCGCGGGCCGTCCGGACGCTGGCGGGGCGGTTGCCGGGCTCTGCCGGGCGCTGGCCCAGGCCCGCCAGGCGCGGGAGGTCGCGGTGCTGCTCGGTAGCGGGGTCCGCCTGGTGGACGCTGCCGGGCTGGGCTCGGTGGATCTCCTGCTCGCCACCGCGCCGGCCTTGGCGCGGCGGGCTTTCCGGGCCAGCCTGCTGACCCCGCTGCTGGACTATGACGCCGATCACGGCACCGAACTGGTCCGCACGCTGCGGGTGTTCCTGGACTGCTCAGGATCTTGGACCAAGGCCGCCGAAGCGATGTTCGTGCACGTCAACTCGCTCAGATACCGGATGCGCCGGGTCGAGGAACTGACCGGCCTGGACCTGGGCTCGCTGGCCGACCAGGCCGCCCTGCTGCTCGCCTTGCGGCTGGCCGATCCGGGAGTGCTAGCCCGGGGGAGCGCCCCCCGGAACCCCCGGTGGCCTACGGCCCGGTTCCTCCGTCACCGGGCCGGGGCCCGGCTAGTAGCGGCTAGCCCAGGATCATCGCGCCGATCCGGCCGGTGGTGGCGGCGTCCAGGCTGGCCAGTTCCCCGCCGGATAGCAGCGCGTGCAGCCGGGCCGGCTCGGCAACGGGCCGTTGCCCGATGAGATCCGCGGCGGCCTGTCCGGTCAGCCCGCACTCGCCGGCCAGCACCGCGGCGGCGTGGTCGGCGGGCAGCCGGTCGAACCAGGCCAGGCCCAGGCGGGCCCGCCCCTCGCCGGTCAGCTCACCGAGCAGGCGCAGCCTGGCCATCCCGCCGTCCGGGTGGATCTCCAGCCGTACATGGCTGACCAGGCGGGAGGCAGCCGGGCCGAGCCGCAGCCGGTGCCGCGTGTCCGGCTGCAGCGGCGTCAGCGGCAGCAACTCGAACCATTCGGCCGCGTCCGGGCCTGCCGCCCCGGCGGCGCAGCCGAGCAGGGCCGCCGCGCCGGGCGCGTTGCCCAGGAAACACGAGGTGTCCAGCACCGCCTGGCTGATGTGCCCGGTGCCCGCCAGGCGCAGCAGCACCCAGTCGTGGCCGGAGTCCCGGCGCCGCCGGGTCTCCCACCCGTCGCCCATCACCGCCGCCCGGCCGGGGCTGATCATGTTCTCCGGCGGGGAGTAGAACCGGTCGCTGGCGTCGGCGACCGTGCCGCCGTTCTCCAGTGCCACGAGGTCAAGCGGCCCGTCAAGCAGCCGTGGATCCGGGACCACCTCGCCCTCCGCGCGGAGCCTGGCCACGCCGCCGTCGGGGTAGATGGTCAGCCGCAGATGGGTGAACCGGTGCGGGTCGGTCACCGCGAATCGGTTTTCGCCGTCCCCGGCCAGCGGGCTGCGCGGCACGATCGTCGTCCAGGCACGCCCCGGGGAGCGCAGCTCGCCCGGCGACGGGTAGCCCTCGGCGGCGCACGCCTCCACCGAGCACTCCGCCGGGAAGTTCCCGGTGAAATGGGCGGTGTCCACGACGACGCCGTGGATGACGCCCGGGGCACCGAGCCGGATCAGGGCCCAGTCATGGCCGGGAACCCGGCGCCGGCGGCTCTCCCACCCGTCCACGATCTGGCCCTTGTGCCCGAACGTGTGCGGGCGGAACGCGGGCCGCTCGGCGCGGAGCAGGTTCTCCTTCTCGCCGAAGAACTCATCGCTGGCGGCGACCACCCCGGCGCCCAGGCGCCGGGCGGCCAGGTTCACATGCGAGTCCGTCATTGCCTTGTCAGCAGCCTCCCGGCCGGGGCCGCGCCGGCCGCCCGGCCGCGCAGCCAGGTCCTGCGCACCACCCCGGTGAGCGTCTGGCCAGCGTACGGCGTCACCGGATGCCGGTGCTCAAGACGGCCGGGATCCACGGTGAACCGCGCGGTGTCATCGAACGCCACCAGGTCGGCGTCGCGGCCCAGGGCGATCGCGCCCTTGTCCGGCAGCCCGGCCAGCGCGGCGGTCCCTTCGGCCATCCAGCGGACCACGTCGGCGAGGCCGTGGCCGCGGCGGCGCGCCTGGGTCCACACCGCGGGCAGGCCGAGCTGGAGCGAGGAGATCCCGCCCCACGCCGCCCCGAAGTCCCCGGCCTCCCGCTGCTTCAGGCCCGGCGGGCACGGCGAGTGGTCGGACACCACGGTGCCGATCAGGCCCTCGGCCAGCCCGGCCCACAGGCCCTCCCGGTTCGCCGCGTCCCGTATCGGCGGGCAGCATTTGAACTCCGTCGCGCCGTCGGGCACCTCCTCGGCGCTGAAACTCAGGTAGTGCGGGCACGTCTCGGCGGTGACCTTGGCGCCGTCCGCGCGGGCCGCCGCGATCAGCGGCAGCGCGCTGGCCGACGCCAGGTGCAGGATGTGCACCCGGGCGCCGTGCCACCCGGCGGCGGCAAGCAGGCCCGCGATCGCGGTGTCCTCGGCCGCCGCGGGGCGGGACGCCAGGAAGCCGGCATACGCCCGGCCCGCCGCGGCCGGGGCCGCCGCGAGCACGCCGGGGTCCTCGGCGTGCACGATGAGCAGCGCGCCGAGCCGGGCGGTCTCGGCGAGCACGGCGTCCAGGCCGGACGGATCAAGCAGGCCGAACTCGGGCACCCCGGAGTCGGCAAGGAACGCCTTGAAGCCGAACACCCCGGCCTGGTGCAGCCCGGCCAGGTCGGCCAGGTTGCCGGGCACCGCGCCGCCCCAGAAACCCACGTCCACGTGCGCGGACGGCCGGGCGGCTGCCCGCTTCGCCGCCAGCGCGGCGGTCGTGGTCGTCGGCGGCAGGCTGTTCAGCGGCATGTCGATCAGCGTGGTCACCCCGCCCGCCGCGGCGGCCCTTGTCGCGGTCGCGAACCCCTCCCACTCGGTGCGGCCCGGCTCGTTGACGTGCACGTGGGTGTCCACCAGCCCGGGCAGCAGCACCTCGGAGCCGGGCAGTTCCTCGACGCTGACCGCATCCGGGGTTTCCCCGGGCCCGGCGATCGCGGCGATGCGCCCGTCCCGCACCGCGACCGTCACCGGCCGAATCCCCTCCGGGGTGACCGCCCGTTCCGCCCGGATCACCAGCTCGTACTCGGCCATGCCCGTTCCCTCCCCGCTCGCCGCCCGCGCGCAACCCGCGCTGCTCGCCGACAGGATTGTGGTCGCTGGCGCCAGCGCCTACAAAAGAATGTGGTCGTTGGCGTAATCGCCTACAAACGCCGCGGGCCAGCCGCCTTCTCAGCAGTCACCACCGCACCGGCGGTCACATGAGCCCCCGCTCCGCACCGGCCCCTCTGGTCGTGGCTGGCGTAACCAGCCGGCACAAACGTCGGCGGTGCACCGGCGGCCACAGTTGTCCCGGTAGTAGCGCAATGGCCCCGGCAAGTCACGGGCGCCGGCTGCGGGAGAGCACGGTGCGGGGAGCGGATTACGGTGGCGGGTGTGCTGGTGGCGCGCGCGGGGGAAAGTTGTGACATGCCCGGCCTTGCCGACCTGAACGCGCTGCCAGCGCGGGACTTCGAGGAGTTGCTGCTGCGCTGCTGCGCCGCCCCGGGCTGGGCGCGGCGGGTCACCGAAGGGCGGCCGTATGCGTCCGCTGGCGGACCTGCTCGCCGCGGCGGACGCCGCCTGGGCGGCCCGGGGCCCCGGCGACCTGGACGCGGCGATGGCCGGGCATCCCCGGATCGGCGAGCGCCGGCTGTCCGGGTGCTCCGCACAGGAACAGGCCGGGGTCGGCTCGGACGCGGCCACGGTCGCCGCGCTGGCCGACGGCAACGCCGCCTACGAGCAGCGGTTCGGGCAGGTGTTCCTGATCTGCGCCACCGGCCGCGGCCCGGCGGAGATCCTCGCCGAGCTGAACCGCCGGATGTCCAACGACCCCGCCACCGAGCGGCAGGCCGCCGCGGCGGAGATCGGCAAGATCAACGAACTGCGGCTACGGAAGCTGGTCACCGCATGACCACTGTCTCGACGCACATCCTCGACCTGGCCGCCGGCCACCCGGCCGCCGGGGTGCCGGTCAGCCTCGACATCTGGTCCGGCGGCACCTGGATCCCGGCGGGCGGCTCGGTGACCGGCCCGGACGGGCGCATCAGCGACCTGCCCCGGCTGGATCCGGACGGCCCGGCCACCGCCCGGCTCGTCTTTGCCGTCCGGGACTACCTGGTGGCCAGCCACGGCAGCGCGTTCTTCCCCGAGATCACGATCGCCTTCGCCGCCGGGCCCGGCGAGCACTACCACGTGCCGCTGCTGCTGTCACCGTTCGGGTACTCCACCTACCGAGGGAGCTAGCCCATGCCCCAGGAACCGCCCCAGGTGGTACTGAGCCGGGACCGGTACGGCAAGGCCGAGGTGCGGCTGCTGCACGTGGACCGGAGCGGGCCGCGGCACGAGATCACCGACCTCAACGTCACCGTCACGCTGGCCGGTGACATGACTGCCACGTACCTGACCGGCGACAACTCGGGCGTCCTCACCACCGACGCGCAGAAGAACACCGTCTACGCCCTTGCCCGGGACGGGGTCCGCCCGGTCGAGGAGTTCGCGCTGCGGCTGGCCCGGCACTTCACCGCGATCGGCACGGTGGACCGGGCGCAGGTGCGCATCGAGGAGTACGGCTGGCAGCGCATCGGCGCCGGGGGCGCCGGGGCACCGCGCATCCGCACTCGTTCGAGCGGCTGGCCGGTACCAGGATCGCCAGCGCCTGCGTGCACGGCGACGGCCGGGCCGAGGTCGTGGCCGGCGTGGACGACCTCATCCTGCTGAAATCCACCGGCTCGGAGTTCCACGGATTCCTCCGGGACGCCTACACCACCCTGGCACCCACGGACGACCGCATCCTTGCGACGGCGGTGGCCGCGGGGTGGCGTATGGCAGCGGCAGAGGCCGACTGGGCGGAATGCTTCCGCGGTGCGCGGACAGCACTGGCGGAGGCGTTCGCCGGCACCCACAGCCTGTCGCTGCAGCAGACCCTGTACGCCATGGGCCAGGCCGTGATCGCGGCCCGGCCGGAGGTGTGCGAGGTCCGCCTCACCCTGCCGAACAAGCACCACTTCCTGGTGGATCTGGCCCCGTTCGGCCTGGACAATCCCGGTGAGGTGTTCTACGCGGCGGACCGGCCGTACGGGCTGATCGAGGGGACGGTGTCCCGGGCCGGTGCCCCCGAAGGCGACCCGGAGCACCAGTGGTGACCCCCGGGCCAGGCGCCGACCTGCTGGTCACCGGCGCCAAGCTGGTCGCCACCTGCGACGCGGAGCACCGGGAACTGGCCGGCGGCTGGGTAGCCGTCACCGGCGGGCTGATCAGCGCGGTGGGCGGCGCGGCCGACCCCCGGCCGGCCGCGCGGGAGACGCTGGACGCCGCTGGCTGCCTGGTCACGCCGGGCCTGGTCAACACCCATCACCACATGTACCAGAACCTGACCAGGTCCTACGCGCCGACGGTGAACGGCACCCTGTTCGAGTGGCTGTCCGGCCTGTACCCGCTGTGGGCGGGCCTGGACGAGGAGGCGGCGTACCTGTCCGCCTGGGTGGCCCTGGCCGAGCTGGCCCTGGGCGGCTGCACCACCAGCACCGACCACCTGTACGTGGCACCAGCAGGTGGCGGCGACCTGTGGTCGGCGGAGATCGCCGCCGCGCGTGAGGTAGGCCTGCGGTTCCACCCGACCCGGGGCTCCATGACGATCTCGGCCAAGGACGGCGGGCTGCCGCCGGATTCGGTGGTGCAGGACGACGACGAGGTCCTCGCCGACTGCGAGCGCCTGGTCGCCGCGCACCACGACCCCGGGTGGGGGGCCATGGTGCGGGTCGCGCTGGCCCCGTGCTCCCCGTTCAGCGTCAGCCCGGACCTCATGCTGCGCACCGCGGAACTGGCCGAGCGCCTCGACGTGCGGCTGCACACCCACCTGGCCGAGGACCCGGACGAGGACAGCTACTGCATGAACCGGTTCGGCCGCCGGCCGGTCGAGCAGTTCGCGGAGGTCGGCTGGCTGACGTCACGGTCCTGGGTGGCGCACTGCGTCTACCCGAACGAGGCGGAGGCGGCCCGGCTCGGCGCGGCGGGTGTCGGCGTGGCGCACTGCCCCAGCTCGAACATGCTGCTGGCGGGCGGCGGTTTCGCCCCGGTGCGGGAGTTGCGGGCGGCGGGCAGCCCGGTCGGGCTTGGCTGCGACGGGTCCTCCTCCTCGGACACCTCCTCGCTGTGGCTGGAGGCCCGGGCGGCGCTGACCCTCGGCAGGCAGCGGCTCGGGCCCGCGGGCATGACCGCGCGGGAGGTGCTCGACATCGGCACCCGCGGCGGCGCCGGGTGCCTCGGCAGGGACGGGGAGATCGGCCAGCTCAGCGTCGGTGCCGCCGCGGACCTGGTGTGCTGGCCGCAGGAGGGCCTCTCGTTCGCCGGGGCGCTCACCGACCCGGTGGAGGCCTGGCTGCGCTGCGGGCCGACCGCCGCGCGGCACACCGTGGTCGCCGGGCGGGTGATCGTCCGCGACGGCGGCCTCACCGTGCCCGGGACGGACCAGATCCTGGCCAGGCACGCCGCGGCCGCCGCGCGCATCCAGCGGCTGGACTCCTGACCTGGCGCGGTTCCGGGCGGCGAAGTAGGTTCGACGGGTGCCTCGTGACGAAAGCGCCGGCCGGTCCCGCCCCGGTTTCCTTGGCGCGCTGCGGCAGGCGGTGTCCGGCGGCACGGCGTTCGGCAGCCGGGGCACGGTTCCCGAGGGCCGCGCCGAGCGGCTCGGCCTGGCCGTGGTGCCGCCAGGCGCCAGCAGCGCACTCACGCTGCCGATGGAGTTCCTCGGGGCCGGCCAGGACCGCAGGGCCGGCGCCGAACTGGCCGGGCGCATCGGCGGCCTGGGCGCGCGGGTCTTCGAGTTCAACGCCGACGAGCTGAGCGGGTCGGGCGGCGAGGGGCCGGCAGCTGGGACAGCTTCCCTTACCGGGTGGCCGCCGTGGAACTCGGCTTCCGGCTGCCCTGGTTCGCCATCGCGCTGCGCCGCGTGCCGTCCCCGACCCAGCGGATCTATCCCGGGCGGCGCGGCCACGGCCTGGACACCGGCGACCGCAAGACCGACCGGGCCTATGTGCTGCACGCGGACGACCCGGCCGCGGTGGCCGCCGTCCTCGGCGGCCCGCTGCGCGGCTGGCTGCCCGGTGCCCTCGCGACCCGGCCCGAGCAGCGCCCGCTGATCACGCTCGAAGTCAGCGGGGGCTGGGCAATGACCGCGATCCAGGCCGGCGGGCTGGCCGTGCCCGACGCCGTCGCGCTCGGCCGCCAGCAGCGCCTCGGCCATCCCGGGCCGTGGCCGGATGCGCTGCTTTCGCTGCTGGCCGGGTTCCGTGAGCAGATACCGCCCGGCGCCAGGCAACCGAGCGGCTGAGGCGGTCACGCCACCGGATCGGTCATCGCAGCGCAGGCCCGGTGCTTAATCGGCACGGCGCTACGACGACCATCGATAGCATTTGCCCAACGGGCAGTGCCCATTTCCCAGTCACTAGAGCACAGGAGACCGCCGTGTCACCCCAGCAACTGCACATCACCCTCGCCGGCCGCGAGTCCGTGGTGGACGCTGGCACGACGGCTGGGGAGGTGCTGCAGCCCACCGGCGGGCAGCCCGCCGCGGGCGCCGTGATCGCCGCCCGGGTCAATGGCGCCCTGCGCGATCTGGCGGCGCCGCTCGCCGAGGGTGACGAGGTCGACGGGGTGGATATTGCCAGTGAGGACGGCCGGGCCATCCTGCGGCACTCCACCGCGCACGTGATGGCGCAGGCGGTGCAGGAACTGTTTCCTCAGGCCAAGCTCGGCATCGGCCCCCCGGTGGAGGACGGTTTCTACTACGACTTCGACGTGCCGCAGCCGTTCGGCCCGGACGACCTGAAGGCCATTGAGGCGCGCATGCGCGCGATCGTCAAGCAGGGCCAGCGCTTCTCCCGCCGCGTCGTCAGCGAGGGCGAGGCCCGCGGCGAGCTGGCGGCCGAGCCGTACAAGCTGGAGCTTGTCGGGCTCAAGGGCGGCGCGGCGGACGAGGCAGCCGTGGAGGTCGGCGGGGCCGAGCTGACCATGTACGACAACACCGACCCGCGCAGCGGTGAGCTGTGCTGGACGGACCTGTGCCGTGGGCCGCACCTGCCCACCACCCGGCACATCCCGGCGTTCAAGCTGATGCGCACCGGCGGCGCGTACTGGCGGGGGAGCGAACAGAACCCGCAGCTGCAGCGGATCTACGGCACCGCCTGGGAGTCCCGGCAGGCGCAGGAGGCCTACCTGCACCTGCTGGCGGAGGCGGAGCGGCGCGACCACCGCAAACTCGGCGCCGAGCTTGACCTGTTCTCGTTCCCGGCGGAGATCGGCAGCGGCCTGGCGGTGTTCCACCCCAAGGGCGGCACCATCCGGCGGGTCATGGAGGACTACTCGCGGCAGCGGCACATCGAGGCCGGCTATGAGTTCGTGAACAGCCCGCACATCACCAAGGCCGAGCTGTTCGAGACCTCGGGCCACCTCGGCTGGTTCAAGGAGAACATGTTCCCGCCCATGGAGATGGAGGGCGCGAGCTACTACCTCAAGCCGATGAACTGCCCGTTCCACATACTGGTCTTCCGGTCGCGCGGGCGGTCCTACCGGGAACTGCCGCTGCGGCTGTTCGAGTTCGGCACCGTGTACCGGTACGAGAAGTCCGGCGTGGTGCACGGCCTGACCCGGGTCCGCGGGCTCACCATGGACGACTCGCACATCTTCTGCACCCGCGAGCAGGTCGGCACCGAGCTGAAGCGGCTGCTGAAGTTCGTCCTCGACCTGCTGCGCGACTACGGCCTGGCCGACTTCTACCTGGAGCTTTCCACCAGGGACGAGGCCAAGGAGAAGTTCGTCGGCAGCGACGAGGACTGGGCGCACGCGACCGAGATGCTCGCCGAGGCCGCCGCGGAATCCGGCCTGGAACTGGTCGCCGACCCCGGCGGCGCGGCGTTCTACGGGCCGAAGATCTCGGTGCAGGCCAGGGACGCGATCGGCCGCACCTGGCAGCTGTCCACCATTCAGCTCGACTACAACGAGCCCAAGCGGTTCGGCCTGGAGTACCAGGCAGCGGACGGCACCCGGCAGGAGCCCATCATGATCCACCGGGCGCTGTTCGGGTCCATCGAGCGGTTCTTCGGGATCCTGACCGAGCACTATGCCGGCGCGTTCCCGCCCTGGCTGGCGCCCGTGCAGGTGACGGGCATCCCGATCGCCGACGCGCACGTGCCCTATCTGGAGGAGGTGGCGGCCCGGCTGCGCGAGCACGGGATCCGGGTGGAGGTCGACGACAGCGCCGACCGGATGCAGAAGAAGATCCGCAACGCCCAGCGCCAGAAGGTGCCGTACATGCTGCTGGCCGGGGACGAGGACGTCAGCGCCGGGGCGGTGTCGTTCCGTTACCGCAGCGGGGAGCAGAAGAACGGCGTGCCCGTGGACGAGGCCGTGGCCGAGATCGTCAAAGCCGTCGCCGCCCGCGTCCAGGTCTGATTGGTGCTGGCCCATGTCTGATCCGGTAATGGATGAGCCGTTCGAGCAGGACGGGGCCGGCGAGCCCGACGGGTTCCGGCGGCTGTGGATGCCGCACCGCATGGCCTACATCAAGGGCGAGAACCGGGCCACCAGCGACAGCCCCGACGAGTGCCCGTTCTGCCGGGCGCCGAAGCTGCCCGACGCCGACGGGCTCATCGTGGCGCGCGGCACGTCCGTGTTCACGGTGCTGAACCTCTACCCCTACAACGCCGGCCACCTCATGGTCTGCCCGTACCGGCACGTGGCCGACTACACCGAGCTGGATCCGGCGGAAACCACGGAACTGGCCGGGCACACCAAGCTGGCGATGACCGCGCTGCGTGCCGCGTCCGGCGCGCAGGGCTTCAACATCGGCATGAACATGGGCGGGGTGGCGGGCGCGGGCATCGCCGCGCACCTGCACCAGCACGTGGTGCCCCGGTGGGGCGGCGACACCAACTTCATGCCGGTCGTGGCCGGCGTCAAGGTGCTGCCACAGCTCCTGGGCGAGACCAGGCAGATGCTCGCGGCCGCCTGGGGCCAGCCGGTGGGCTGACCCCAGGGAGCGGCAGGGTTACTCCTTGGCCGCGGTCACGACCTTGTCGGCCAGATGCGACGGCAGCGGCTCGTACCGCAGGTAGGACCGGCTGAACGAGCCCGTGCCCTGGGACATCGACCGCAGGTCGATGGAGTAGCGGATGATCTCCAGTTCCGGGATCTCGGCCTTCACCAGGGTCCGCCCGCCCTGGACCGGCTCGGTCCCGAGCACCCGGCCGCGCCGGGACGACAGGTCCGACATGACCGCGCCGACATAGTCGTCGGGCACCAGCACCGACACCTCGTCCACCGGTTCGAGCAGCGACACCTTGGCCCGGTCCGCCGCGTCCCGCAGCGCCGCCCGGCCCGCCTTCTGGAAGGCCATGTCGGAGGAGTCCACCGAGTGTGCCTTGCCGTCGAACAGCGTCACCCTGATGTCCACCATCGGGTACCCGGCCAGCACGCCCTGCTCCATCTGGGCGCGCACGCCCTTCTCCACGGACGGGATGAACTGACGCGGGACCACACCGCCGACGATCTTGTCCACGAATTCGAGGCCGGAGCCCGACGGCAGCGGCTCCACCTCGATGTGCGCGATGCCGAACTCGCCGTGGCCGCCGGTCTGCTTGACGTTGCGGCCCAGCCCCTGGGCCTTGCTCGCCACCGTCTCGCGCAGCGGTACCCGGAGCTCGACGGTCTCCACCGCGACGCCGTGGCGCGAGGACAGCCGGTCGAGCATCACGTCCGCGTGGGCCTCGCCCATGCACCAGAGCACCAGCTGGTGGGTCTCGGGGTTGTTCTCCATGCGCAGCGTCGGGTCCTCGGCCACCAGCCGGCTCAGCGCCTGG
Organism: uncultured Actinomycetes bacterium; assembly: GCA_963707905.1. Classification (GTDB taxonomy): domain Bacteria; phylum Actinomycetota; class Actinomycetes; order Streptosporangiales; family Streptosporangiaceae; genus DASXKD01. Next base: position 20,487 of record CAVPSA010000059.1, read on the forward strand.
GACAGCTTGTCCTCGTCCGCCTTGGACTTCGCCGTGATCGCCACCGGAAGCAGCGGCTCGGGCATGTTCCACGGCTCCATCAGCAGCGGGCGCTCCTTGCTGGAGAGCGTGTCACCGCTCTCCGCGCTGGTCAGCTTGGCGACCGCGCAGATATCCCCGGCGGCGCAGGCCGGCACGGGACGCTGCTGCTTGCCCAGCGGCGAGGTCAGCGCGCCGACGCGCTCATCGGCGTCATGGTCGGCGTGACCGCGCTCGGCCATCCCGTGCCCGGACACATGCACCACGGTGTCCGGCCGCAGCGTGCCGGAGAACACCCGGACCAGGCTGACCCGGCCGACGTAGGGGTCCGACGTGGTCTTGACCACCTCGGCCAGCAGCGGCCCGTTCGGGTCGCTCTTCAGGCCGGTGACGGCCTTGCCGTCCACCGACGTCACGGCGGGCAGCGGGTGCTCCTCGGGCGAGGGGAAGGCCTGGGTGATGACCTCGAGAAGCTCCAGCAGCCCGACCCCGTGCGGCGCCGAGGCGGCGAGCACCGGGTGGAAGGTGCCCCGCGCGACCGCCGTCTCCAGGTCGTCGATCAGGCTCTTCGGGTCGATGCTCTCGCCGGAGAGGTAGGAGTCCATGAGACTCTCGTCTTCGCTCTCCTGGATGATCCCCTCGATCAGCGTGCTGCGCAGTTCCTCGACCTGGTCCGCGAGCGCCGGGTCGGGGTCGCGCTCGGCCCTGGTTCCGCTCGAGTAGTCGAACATGCGGCCCGACAGCAGCCCGATCAGGCCTTGCAGATCCGTGCCCGCGCCGCCCACGGGCAGGTACAGCGGCGCCACCGCGTCACCGAAGGCGTCCCGGCACGCGCTCAGGGCCTGCTCGAAGTCGCCCCGCTGGTGGTCGATCTTCGTGATGACGACGGCGCGGGGCATCCCCACCGCGGCACACTCGTCCCACAGCATCCTGGTCAGGCCGTCCACGCCCTCGGTGGCGGAGACAGCGAAGAGGGCCGCGTCCGCCGCACGGAGCCCGGCCCTCAGATCGCCGGTGAAGTCGGCGTAACCGGGGGTATCCAGCAGGTTCACCTTGACCCCGGAGTGGGTCAGCGGCGCGACGGTGAGGTTGACCGAGCGCTGCTGCCTGATCTCCACCTCGTCGAAGTCGCTGACGGTCGTGCCGTCCTCCACCCGGCCCGTCCGCTGGATGGCACCGGTCGCGCCCAGCAGCGCCTCGACCAGAGTTGTCTTGCCCGATCCGGAATGGCCGACCAGCGCGACGTTGCGCACCCCGCCAGGCTGGTCGGCCGGTGCCGCACCGCCCGTGGCTGTCGATCCTCTCCTGTCTGTCATGCATCGCCTCCTGCTGGTCTGTTCGGCTGCTGTGGCCGCCCGGCCGCCGCCGGCCGGTGCGGCGGGTGCTTCGTTCGGCTGCACTACGATCAGCCTTTACCCCTTGGCTACCGCACCACAAGCCCCCGGCCAGAATCGCCCGGCCTGTCCTGGCGCCAGTAGGGTGGGACGGCCATGCTGAACGTGTTGCGGCCTGCTCTGTCCCGCCTGCTGACCCCGGTCGCCGACGCGCTGGCGCGCACGCCCGTGACGCCCAACGCGCTGACCATCACCGGCACCGTCGGGATGACCGCGGGCGCGCTGTGGCTGTTTCCCACCGGCCACCTGTTCGCCGGGACCGTGGTGTGCACCGGCTTCGTCCTGGGCGACATGCTCGACGGGCTGCTGGCCCGGGTCAAGGGGACCAGCGGCGCGTGGGGCGCGTTCCTCGACTCCACCCTGGACCGGATCAGCGACGCGGCGGTCTTCGCTGGCCTCACCATCTGGCTGGTCAGGACCCACCAGGACACGCTGGCCTGGGTCGCTCTGTTCTGCCTGGTCATGGGCATGATGGTGTCGTACGCGAAGGCGCGCGCCGAGGGGCTGGGCATCGCCTGCAACGTGGGTATCGCCGAGCGCACCGAGCGGCTCCTGATCACCCTGGTCGCGGCCGGGCTGACCGGGCTTGGCGTGCCGTATGTGCTCGCCATCGGGTTGTGGGCGCTCGCGGTCCTGTCGCTGGTGACCTTCGGCCAGCGGGTGGATGCGGTCCGGCGCGCGGTGGGCGGGCGGCCGGCCTCCCCGGTTCCGGCCGGGGAGCCGTGGCGGGATCATGGTGATGAACCGCCGGATGACACTCGGGCCGGAGCACCATCATGAACACCCGGAGCACCATCGTGAACACCGGAGCACCATCGTGAACACCGGAGCGCCGCGATGAGCAACATGCTGTCCGCGCTGAAGGGCCGCGTGACCGCCGCGTCGTACGCCGCCGCCTGGTGGCTGGTCTGCCGCATGCCCGAGTCGTGGGGGCGGTGGGCGTTCCAGCAGGCGGGAGAGCTCGCCTGGCGGCGGCAGGGGCCCGGGGTCCAGTTGCTGGAGGCGAACCTCCGCCGGGTCATCGGGCCGGAGCCGTCCGGCAAGGAACTCCGGGCCCTGTCCCGCGCGGGCATGCACTCTTACGCGCGGTACTGGTTCGAGGTGTTCCGGCTGCCGGTGATCAGCGCCGAGCGGCTCGTCGCCGAGATGCACTGCGAGGGGGAGGACCGGCTGCTCGGCACCCTCGCCGCCGGGCGCGGGGCGGTGCTGCCGCTGCCGCACATGGGCAACTGGGACCACGCTGGAGCGTGGATCATCGCGCGCGGCGTGCCCAGGTTCACCACCGTGGCCGAGCGGCTCAAGCCCGAGTCGCTGGCCCGGCGGTTCTTCGCTTTCCGTGAGGGGCTCGGATTCGAGGTGCTCCCCGCGACCGGCGGTGTGCAGCGGTTCGGGATCCTCGCCCAGCGGCTGCGGGCGGGCGGCCTGGTCTGCCTGCCCGCCGACCGGGACATCACCGGCGGCGGCATCGAGGTCGACTTCTTCGGCGAGAAGGCACACATGATGGGCGGGGCCGCGGCGCTGGCGGTGCAGACCGGCGCTGCCCTGATGCCGGTCACGCTGTGGTTCGACGGCCCGCACTGGGGCGCGCACATCCACGAGGAAATCCCCGTGCCCGAGGGCGGCACCCGGCGCGAGAAGGTCGCCGCGATGACCCAGCAGGTGGCGCGGGTCTTTGAAGCCGGGATCGCCGAGCACCCGGAGGACTGGCACATGCTCCAGCGGGTGTTTTCCGACGACCTGGACCTGGCCCGGCTCGCCGCCGCACAGGCCACGGCGCAGGCTGCGGAGGCCACCGCGGAGGATGCCGCGGGCGCTGCAAAGAAGGCCGAGGGCGCTGCGGCCGATGCGGTCGCGGGGCGGGCCGATGCGGGCCGGGCGGCGCTGAACGGCCATGCAGCCGGCGCCACACTGGACGGCCTGGCCGACGGTGCCGCTGCGGGCGAGGGCGGGAGCGAGCCGTGAGAATCGGCATGGTCTGCCCGTACACCTGGGACGTGCCCGGCGGGGTACAGGAGCACATCAAGGACCTGGCGGAGGCCCTCATCGGCCTGGGGCACGAGGTCTCGGTCATTTCCCCGGCCGACGATGACACCCCGCTTCCTGGTTACGTCGTGCCCGCCGGGCGCGCCGTGCCCGTTCCGTACAACGGGTCTGTGGCGCGGCTCGCATTCGGCCCGCTGTCCGCGGCCCGGGTCCGCCGCTGGGTCAAGGAGGGCGGGTTCGACGTGCTGCACGTGCACGAGCCCGCCGCACCAAGCCTGTCCCTGCTGGCCTGCTGGGTGGCGGACGGGCCGATCGTCGCGACCGCACACACCGCCAACCCCCGCTCGCGGGTGATGCACGCCGCCTATCTGGCGCTGCAGACCGCTCTGGAGAAGATCAGCGGCTGGATCGCGGTGTCCGAGGCGGCCCGTACCACGCTTGTGGAGCACATGGGCGGCGACGCGGTGCTCATCCCGAACGGGGTGACGGTCAGCCGGTACGAGAAGGCGTCCCCCCTGCCCGGGTGGCCCGGCGAGGGCGGGGTGCTCGGCTTCCTCGGCCGGATGGAAGAGCCGCGCAAGGGCCTGGACGTGCTGTTGCGGGCGTTCGAACTGCTGGCTGCGCAGCGGCCGGGGCTGCGGCTGCTCGTGGCCGGGCCGGGCGACCTCGACGAGGTGCACGCCAAGGTGCCCGAGGCGACCAGGGACCGGCTGATCCTGCTCGGCCAGGTGACCCAGGAGGATAAGGCCCGCTTCTACCACTCGGTGGACGTGTTCTGCGCGCCCAACACCGGCGGTGAGAGCTTCGGTGTCGTGCTGATCGAGGCGATGGCCGCCGGCGCTCCCATCGTGGCCAGCGACCTGGACGCATTCCAGCTCGTGCTGCGCGGCGGCCAGGCCGGGGAACTGTTCCCGGCCGGCGACCCGGCCGCGCTGGCCGCGGCGGCGAGCCGGCTGCTTGACGACCCGTCGCTGCGGGCGCGGCTGTCGGCTGCGGCGACCGATGCGGTTCGGGCCTACGACTGGCCGATGGTGGCCCGTGACGTGGTCAAGGTCTACAAGGCCGTGGTGCCATCGGTGGTCGCAAAGGTCACGGTGAACCTGTGAAGAGCCCGGCCAGGCTTTGCCCGGCAGGGCCGGTTCCGCTGGCCCGGTGCCGCGCAGCGGCCACTGAAACCGCGGTTGCGGGCGGCGTGCCGTGCTGACCAGGGTGATCCTGATCGTCATCGCCGCGATCCTGGTCGGCGTCTACGTCTCCTGGCGTGCCGGGCGGCTGGACCGGCTGCACGCCAGGGTGGAGGCGGCGCGGGCCGCGCTCGACGCGGCACTGGCCCGGCGCATCTCCATCTCGGTGGAGCTGGCCGCCAGCGGCCTGCTCGACCCGGCGACGAGCCTGCTGATCGCTGGCGCGGCCCACGACGCGCGGGCCGCGGGCGAGCTGGACGAGCGGGCGGAAAGCGATCTCACCCGCGCCCTGCGGGCGGCGCTCGCCCAGCCCGGGTTCCGTGCCGACCTGGCCGCGCGGAGCGGCGGGGACGAGGCACTCGCCGAACTCGAGGGCGCCTCCCACCAGGTGTTCCTGGCCCGCAAGTTCTACAACGACGCGGTCGCCGCGACCCGCGCCGCGCGCCGCCGGTGGCTGGTCCGGCTGCTTCGGCTGGCCGGTGGTGCCCCGTTGCCCGAGTTCTTCGAGATCGACGAATCCCTGGTGGACTCCGATGCCGCCGGGCGGGGCAACGACATGCCGCACCTCACGGCGGGTGACCCGCCGTCGGCTCAGGCTAACTGAGATCCTCGGGGGACCTGTGGGACCTGTGGGACCTGCGGGACCCGTTGAGGCCCCATGGCCCGGCCGGGGCTGGTGAGAGCCGGGCGGCTGAGTGGGCCGGTGTGAGGGGCGCGGTGCCAGTTCGGCAGGAGCGCCTACCATGGAGGGACCGTGCGAGCAATCGAGTGAGGTTCATCGTGCCAGCCACCAGTTCCGCAGCCAGTCCCGGAAACCAGGCCAGCCGGCCCGGCGCTGTCCACGCCGGGGACGCCTCGGGGAACGCCCCGGAGACCGGGACGGCACGCGTCAAGCGCGGGATGGCCGACATGCTCAAGGGTGGCGTGATCATGGATGTGGTCACGCCGGAGCAGGCGAAGATCGCCGAGGACGCGGGCGCCGTGGCGGTCATGGCGCTGGAGCGGGTGCCCGCCGACATCCGGGCCCAGGGCGGGGTCGCCCGGATGAGCGACCCGGACATGATCGACCAGATCATCGGCGCGGTTTCGATCCCGGTCATGGCCAAATGCCGGATCGGCCACTTCGCCGAGGCGCAGGTGCTGCAGGCGATCGGGGTGGACTACATCGACGAGTCCGAGGTGCTCACCCCTGCCGACGAGGCACACCACGTGGACAAGTGGGCGTTCACCGTGCCGTTCGTATGCGGTGCCACCAACCTCGGGGAGGCGCTGCGCCGCATCGCCGAGGGCGCCGCGATGATCAGGTCCAAGGGCGAGGCCGGGACCGGCAACGTGGTGGAGGCCACCCGCCACATGCGGCAGATCGCCGGTGACATCCGGCGCCTGGGAGTCATGCGTGAGGAGGAGCTTTTCGCGGCCGCGAAGGAGCTCCAGGCACCCTACGAGCTGGTCGCCGAGATAGCCGGCGCGGGCAAGCTGCCCGTCGTGCTTTTCACCGCCGGCGGCATCGCCACCCCGGCGGACGCCGCGCTGATGATGCAGCTTGGTGCCGAGGGCGTGTTCGTCGGCTCGGGCATCTTCAAGTCCGGCGACCCGGCCCGCCGTGCCGCCGCCATCGTCAAGGCAACAACATTCCACGACGACCCCGATGTGGTCGCCAAGGTGTCGCGCGGCCTCGGCGAGGCCATGGTTGGCATCAGCACCGACACCCTCGCGCCGGCCGAGCGCTATGCGGGGCGCGGCTGGTAAAGCACGGCGGCTCCCCGCTGGCTGTCAGGCCTCCTGGACCGCCCCCAAGCAATCTGGGAGTGCGGAGATGTTCGAACGGTTCACCGACCAGGCACGCCGGGTCGTGGTCCTGGCCCAGGAGGAAGCCCGGATGCTCGGCCATGGCTACATCGGCACCGAGCACATCCTGCTCGGCCTGCTCGCCGAGGGCGAAGGGCTGGCGGCGCGGGCGCTGGCCGCCCTCGAGATCAGCCTGGACGCGGCCAGGGCGCAGATCGCGGAGATCATCGGGGAGGGTACCGGCCAGCCAGGCCATATCCCGTTCACCCCGCGCACCAAGAAGGTGCTCGAACTCTCGCTCCGCGAGGCGCAGCGGCTCGGTGACAGCTATATCGGCACCGAGCACATCCTGCTCGGCCTGGCCCGCGAGGGTGAGGGTGTCGGCGCCCAGGTCCTGGTCCGGCTGGGCGCGGGCACGGACCGGGTGCTTGCCCAGGTGCTGATGGCCAAACGGGCGGCGCCCGGCGAGGAACCCCGGCGGGTGTCGGTAGGGCGGATGCCGGTCGAGCGCACCCGCCCCGTCAACCTCCGTGACGTGCTGAACCGCCTCGATGAGATCTCCGGGCGGCTCAGCGCGATCGAGAATCTGCTGGCCGAGATGCAGAAGCCGGCGGCCCGGGCACGCAAACCAGCGTCCGGCCGGGCCAGGAAACCACCCGCCAGCCAGCGGAAGCCCGCCGCCGGGGCACGGCGCAAGCCGCCGGCCGGCGGCGAGGAGCCCCCGGGCCATGCGGCGCCCCCCGCCGCGCAAACGTAAACCTCAGGTATCCGGCGCCCGCGGCCAGCCCGGAGCCGTGGCGGCCTCCTGCGCCCCGGAATACGACGGCGCGGCCGCGGCGTTCCGGCGGGGTTGGCGGTCACTACTACGCTCGATGTCAGGGCGGGTGAGTTACGGAGGTTCTTGGTGGGGTCGGCACCGGTCGTCGGGGTTCTTGCGCTGCAGGGCGACGTCGCCGAGCATTTGCGGGCGCTGGCGCAGACGGGCGCCACGCCGGTCGCCGTGCGCCGGCCCGACGAACTAGCCGCGGTGGATGCTCTGGTGATCCCCGGCGGCGAGTCCACCACCATGTGGAAGCTCACCACGGCCTTCGAGGTCGCCGAACCGCTGCGCAAGCGGCTGGCGGGCGGGATGCCCGCGTTCGGCTCCTGCGCCGGGATGATCATGCTGGCCGACCGGCTGCTCGACGGGGTCGACGGCCAGGAAACCCTTGGTGGGATCGGCATGACGGTGCGGCGCAACGCGTTCGGCCGCCAGGTCGACTCGTTCGAGAGCGACATCTGCCTGGACGGGATCGCGAGCCCCCCGGATCCTCCGTTTCGTGCCGTATTCATCAGGGCGCCCTGGGTGGAGGCGGTCAGCGGGCAGGTGACCGTCCTCGGCACCGAGCGGGTCACCGGTAGGATCGTCGCGGTCCGGCAGGGTCCGCTGTTTGCCACCTCCTTTCATCCCGAGTTGACTGGCGACCTGCGCATCCACCGGTACTTCGTTGACATGGTGAGGGAACGGACATGAGTGGCCACTCCAAGTGGGCGACGACCAAGCACAAGAAGGCGGCGGTGGATGCGCGCCGCGGCAAGCTGTTCGCCAAGCTGATCAAGAACGTCGAGGTGGCGGCGCGGACCGGCGGCAGCGACCCGGCAGGCAATCCGACCCTGTATGACGCGGTGCAGAAGGCCAAGAAGAACTCGGTGCCGAACGAGAACATCGACCGGGCCATCCGCCGCGGCTCCGGCGCGGAAGGCGGCGGCGCCGCCTGGGAGGCGATCACCTACGAGGGCTATGCCCCCGGTGGTGTCGCGGTGCTGGTGGAGTGCCTGACCGACAACCGCAACCGGGCCGCGGCCGACGTGCGGACCGCGCTCACCCGCAACGGCGGGTCCATGGCCGACCCTGGCTCGGTCTCCTACATGTTCCACCGCAAGGGCGTGGTCATCGTGGCCAAGTCGGGCACGGTGACCGAGGACGACGTGCTGGCCGCGGTGCTGGATGCCGGCGCCGAGGACGTCGAGGACATCGGCGAGTCCATCGAGGTGACCAGCGAGCCCGGCGACCTGGTGGCGGTGCGCACCGCGGTGACCGACGCCGGGCTTGAGTACGACTCCGCCGAGGTGGCGTTCCTGCCCGCGGTCGAGGTCCCGCTGGACGAGGACCAGGCCAAGCGGGTGTTCCGGCTGATCGAGGCCCTTGAGGATTCCGACGACGTGCAGGACGTGTACGCCAACTACTCGGTCTCCGACGAGGTCATCGAGAAGCTCGGTTAGCAGTGCTGGCCCGGGGGAGCGACCCCCCGATGGCCTGCGGCCCCGTTCCTTCGCCACGGGGCCTTGGCCCTGCTGGCCCGGGGGACGCCCCCCGGAACCCCCCGATGGCCTGCGGCCCCGTTCCTTCGTCACGGGGCCTTGGCCCTGCTGGCCCGGGGGAGCGACCCCCCGGAACCCCCCGATGGCAGGCGCGACACGCCGGGGTGCTGACCGGCGGCCGGAGCGCTTGGGCGGTAGGGTCGGTACCGAACACATGTTCGTGAAGCCATAGCGGAGCCCGGGCGGTGATGCATGCGGGTGCTCGGTGTGGATCCCGGCTTGACCCGCTGCGGGATCGGTGCCGTGGACGGCAGGCCGGGCAGGCCGCCCAGCCTGGTCCACGCGGATGTGATCCGCACGCCCGCGGGCGCCGACATCGCGGCGCGCCTGCTCGCGCTCGAGGAGGAGATCGACACCTGGCTGGCCGAGTACCGGCCGGACGCGGTCGCGGTTGAGCGGGTGTTCAGCCAGCACAACGTCCGCACCGTGATGGGCACGGCACAGGCGGGGGCGGTGGCGATCGTGTGTGCGGCCCGGCGTGGCCTGCCGGTCGCCCTGCACACCCCCAGCGAGGTGAAGGCGGCGGTGACCGGCAGCGGCCGGGCGGACAAGGCCCAGGTCACGGCCATGGTGATGCGGCTGCTCCGGCTGGCGGACCCACCGCGGCCCGCGGACACGGCCGACGCGCTGGCGCTGGCCATCTGCCACCTGTGGCGGGGCGGCACCCAGAGCCGGATCGCGGCCGCCGAAAGCCTGATGGAACGGCGGCTGGCGGCGGCGCGCGGCGAAAAACCTGACCAGCTCGCGGCCGCGCGCCGGGAGCGGGACCAGCGGCTGCGAGGTACACGATGATCTCCCATCTGGCGGGCACGGTAACCGCGATCGCGCCGGAGGGCGCGGTCATCGAGGTGGGCGGCGTCGGGCTGCTGGTCCAGTGCACGCCCGGCACGCTGGCCACACTGCGGCCCGGCGAACCGGCCCGGGTGGCCACCTCACTGGTGGTCCGGGAGGATGCGCTCACCCTTTTCGGCTTCACCACCGACGACGAGCGTGACGTTTTCGTCCTGCTGCAGACCGCCAGCGGCGTCGGGCCCCGGCTGGCGCTCGCCATGCTCGCCGTGTTCGCCCCCGACGCGTTGCGCCGCGCCGTGCTCAGCGAGGATGTCGCCGCGCTCACCCGGGTCCCCGGCATTGGCAGAAAGGGTGCCCAACGGATCGTCCTCGAACTCGCCGGCCGCCTCGGCGCACCCGGCTCGGGGAGCCCAGGAGACGGGGCCGCCGTGGCAGCGGTCCGGCCAGGCGGGCCGGCTCCGTGGCGGGACCAGGTCAGGACCGGACTGGTCAACCTGGGCTGGCAGGCCCGCGACGCCGACCAGGCCATCGCGGCGGTGGAGGCGGACCTGGCGGATGCGGGCGGCGGGGCTGATGCCGCAGCGGCCGCCAGCCCCGATGCGGCGGCGATGCTGCGCGCCGCGCTGCGGAAGCTGAGCCGCGCATGACCGGCGGCAACGGCCCCGACGAGTTCCCCGCGGAGACGGGGGACAGGATGGTCTCGCCGCTGGCCGATGCCGACGACCGGGTGATCGAGAGCACGCTGCGGCCCAAGCGGCTGGGCGAGTTCGTCGGGCAGGCCCGGGTCAGGGAGCAGCTCTCGCTGGTGCTCGCCGGGGCGCTGCGGCGTGGCAAGGCCCCCGACCACGTGCTGCTGTCCGGGCCGCCCGGGCTGGGCAAGACCACCATCGCCATGATCATTTCCGCAGAGCTCGGCGCGCCGCTGCGGATCACCAGCGGCCCCGCCATCGAGCGGGCCGGCGACCTCGCCGCCGTGCTATCCACCCTGGGCGACGGCGAGGTCGTGTTCATCGACGAGATCCACCGGCTGGCCCGCCCCGCCGAGGAAATGCTCTACCTCGCGATGGAGGACTTCCGGGTCGACGTGGTGGTCGGCAAGGGCCCGGGCGCCACCGCCATCCCGCTGGAGATCGCGCCGTTCACCCTGGTCGGCGCCACCACGCGGGCGGGGCTGCTGCCCGCGCCGCTGCGGGACAGGTTCGGCTTCACCGCGCACCTGGAGTTCTACGAGGCCGCCGAGCTTGAGATCATCATCCGGCGGTCGGCGTCGCTGCTCGGCGTGACACTCAGCGACGACGGCGGCAAGGAGATCGCCCGCCGGTCGCGAGGGACACCGCGGATCGCCAACCGGCTGCTGCGCCGGGTCCGCGACTACGCCGAGGTTCGCGCCGACGGTGTGGTCACGCTGGAGATCGCCCGGACCGCGCTGGAAATCTACGAAGTTGACACGCACGGGCTGGACCGGCTCGACCGGGCGGTACTGCGCGCGCTGGTCACCCGGTTCGGCGGTGGGCCGGCCGGGCTGTCCAGCCTCGCTGTCGCGGTCGGCGAGGAAGCCGAGACGGTCGAGGTGGTGGCCGAGCCGTTCCTGGTCCGGGAGGGCCTGATCGCACGCACGCCGCGGGGCCGGGTGGCCACCCCGCTCGCCTGGGAGCACCTCGGCCTCACCCCGCCGGATCCGGCCGCGGCCGCGGGCCTGCCCGGTCCTGGCACCCTCTTCGACGAGGAATCTGGCCCCTGAGCGCACCGTCAGGCAACTCTCAGGCAATTAGGAGCGTTGTTCTGCACAGTGAGAGAGCGTTGGTCACAGCAGCAGGCCAGACGGCCATGCGGGCACGGTTTGTCGCGACGATGTCACGATCTCCCCGGTGGAGGCCATAGCCTGTTGGTGGCCGCTTGGGCGCCGCTAAACTTCGGCAGTTGGCCGGCGCCTGCCCGTCCATGCGGATGGGCGGCCAAGCTGGCTACCGCCTCGGTGATGTGGCCAGGCGCGGCATGTCAACGGAAGGATGCCCCGCAATGGGGAATTTGATTCTCGCGGCTTCGAGCACCAGCAAGTCCTCGAGCGGCAGCTACCTGTTCCTGGTCGCGATCGTGGTGCTCTTCGGCCTGCTGTATTTCGTCACGATCAGACCGCAACGCAACAGGCAGCGCGCGGCGCAGCAGACACAGCGCGAAATCGTGCCTGGGACCCGGGTCCGCACGACGGCCGGTATGTACGCGACCGTGATAAGCGTGGAGGACCAGGACGTCGTCCTTGAGCTCGCCCCCGGCGTGGAGGTCCGCTTCCTGCGGCGGGCCATTATGGACGTGGTGACCGACCCCAGTGAGATGCAGTTCGAGGACCCGGCACCTGAGCATTCCGAGACTCTCGACGAAGCAGAGGACGACGCCGCCACCGGCGGCTGACCGCCGCGGCCGCCGCGTCAACGGCGGCCCCAACGACAAGCGGACCGAGCGGATCGAAGGACAGGCGAGAAGTGGCTCCCCCTACCGGCAACGCCTCCAGGCCCGGCCGTCACCTGGCCGTGCTGGCGGCGATCATCGTGCTGTTGCTCCTGGCCATCGTGGGCGCGAACCTCGCCGCCCCGGCCAAGTGGCACCGGGCGTTCCAGGTGCACCTGGGCCTCGACCTCACCAGCGGCACCACCGTCTCGCTGAAGGCGGTGCCGGTGCACGGCTCGACGGTGACGCAGACCGAGATGACCGAGGCGCAGCAGATCATGTTCAACCGCGTGAACAGCGCGGGCTTCACCGAGGCACAGGTCGTGCCGCAGGGCACCAACATCATGACGGTGTCCGTGCCAGGCCAGAACTCGCAGAAGATCGTCCAGCTGGTGAGCCAGACCGCCGAACTGCTGTTCCGCCAGGTGCAGCTGATCGCGCCGAACGCCTCCACCGCGGTCCCCCCGACGCCCACACCCTCGGCGACCCCCTCGGGCACGGCGTCCGCCACGCCGTCACCGAGCCCATCCTCGTCGTCCACGGCCAAGGCAACGGCAAAGGCGTCGCCGACCGCCTCCACGAGCGCGCTCGTGGCACGCGGCAAGGCCGGCACCAACCGGACCGCGGAACTGACCAGCAGCGCCAGCCTGCTCGGCGTGGCCGCGCACGCGAAGGCCAGTCCCACACCCACGCCGTCGGCCACCCCGGCCTCGTCCGCGTCGGCCACGCCGACCCCGTCTTCGGGCACCCCCACTGCGACGCCGTCGCCGGTCCCGACGGTCAAGTCGGTGAACGGCACGTCCACCTGGCAGCAGGCCAGCGGCGACGCGTCGCTGGTCAGTGCCCATAACAAGGCCCTGTTCGACAAGGTCAACTGCGCCGACAAGGACTGGGCCAAGCAGATCGGCTACAGCCCGGCGGTCTGGGACGACCCCAAGGCCCAGATCGTGGCCTGCGGGCTGTCCAACGGGACCAGCGGCGTGTGGTACAAGTTCGTGCTCGCCCCGTCCCTGGTGCTCGGCAGCCAGATCCACTCGGCCAGCGCGACGCCCCAGACTTCCAGCACGTTCTGGCAGGTCAACCTGAACTTCAACGGCGCGGGCGGCAAGGCGTTCGGGGTGCTGACCAGCCAGATGTACTCCCAGTACGGCAAGACCAGCTCGCCGCTCGACGACCTCGCGGTGGTGCTGGACGGCCAGGTGGTCTCGTTCCCGTCGATCAACCAGGGGGCGATCCTCGGCGGGTCCGCGGATATCTTCGGCAGCTTCAACCAGGCACAGGCCACCAACCTGGCCACCGTGCTGTCCTACGGCTCGCTGCCGCTGACTTTCCACCAGGAGGCCGAGGAGACCATCTCCCCGCAGCTCGGCCACGACCAGCTCAACGCCGGGCTGCTGGCCGGCGCGATCGGGCTCATCCTGGTCATCTGCTACCTGCTGCTCTACTACCGGGGCCTGGCCATCGTCGCGGTGTCCAGCCTCGCCATCGCGGCGCTGCTGACCTACCTGTCGGTGGTCGTGCTCGGCAAGTACCAGGGCTTCGCGCTGACGCTGGCCGGCATCGCGGGCCTCATCGTCGCGGTCGGCATTACCGCGGACTCGTTCGTGGTGTTCTTCGAACGGCTCCGTGACGAGGTACGCGACGGCAAGTCGCTGCGCGCCGCGGTGGAACACGGGTGGGGCCGGGCCCGGCGGACCATCCTGGTCTCCGACACCGTGTCCTTCCTCGCCGCGGCCCTGCTGTACTACTTCTCCATCGGCGACGTCAAGGGCTTCGCGTTCACCCTCGGCCTCACCACGATCATCGACCTGGTGGTGGTCTTCACCTTCACCAAGCCGACGATGACGCTGCTGGCCCGGACCAAGTTCTTCGGCGGCGGCCATCCCCTGTCCGGTCTCGATCCGGCCCGCCTGGGGGCGCGGGTGCCCTGGCGCGGCACCCCCCGGACTCCCGTGCGGCCCAGGCCGGCCAGGCCAGCCACGGCGAAGGAGGCGTGATGGCGTCCCTCGGCAGCATCGGCGGCAGGCTCTACCGCGGCGAGGTCTCGGTCGAGTTCGTCGCCCGGCAGCGGCTCTGGTACACGATCTCCGGCGCGATCCTGGTGGTCAGCGCGGTGGCGCTGATCGTGTTCGGGCTGAACTTCAGCGTGGATTTCAAGGGCGGCTCGGTCTACCAGTTCGCGGCCGGCTCCTCCACGATCTCGCAGGTACGCCAGACGGTGGGCGGGGCCGGTGGCGGCTCGGACGCCATCGTCCAGAAGATCACGCCGCTGGGCGGCGGGGGCGCCAAGTGGCAGGTGCAGACGCACCCGCTCACCGTCAAGCAGCAGAACAGCGTGCAGAGCGCGATCAGCGACAAATTCGGCGTCCCGCAGAACGCCATCAGCGTCACCTCCATCGGCGCGGCCTGGGGCAGCCAGATCTCGCAGAAGGCCGCCGAAGCCCTCATCGCCTTCCTGATCGTGATCGTCATCTACCTGTCGATCGCATTCGAATGGAAGATGGCCATCGCCGCGCTGGTCGCCCTCGCGCACGACATCGTCATCACCATCGGCGTGTACGCGCTCGCCCATTTCCAGGTGAGCCCCGCGTCGGTGATCGGCCTGCTGACCATCCTGGGTTACTCGCTGTACGACACGGTGGTGGTGTTCGACAAGGTCAGGGAGAACACGGCCGGGCTGCTCGCCTCCAGCCGCTCCACCTACAGCCAGGCGGCGAACCAGGCGCTGAACCAGACGCTGGTCCGGTCGATCAACACCTCGATCATCGCTTTGCTCCCGGTGGCTGCGATTCTGGTCGTCTCCACGACACTGCTCGCTCCCGGTGAGCTGAGGGACCTGTCACTGGTGCTCTTCGTGGGCATGCTGTCCGGCACCTACTCCTCCATCTGCATCGCCACCCCGGTCCTGGCCGACCTCAAGGAGCGCGAGCCGCAGTACAAGGCCCTCGCCAAGCGGGTGCAACTGCGCGCCACCGGCGGCCGCGCGGCCCAGCGCGCCGCGGCCAAGGCGGCGGCCGGCGCCAAGCCGGTGGCCTCCCGCGGCGGCCGCAAGCCGATCGGCGGCGCGGCGGACGCGGGCCTGGCCGCCGCCGGTCCCGAGGGCACCGAGCCGGACGTGACAGATCAGACCGCCGACGAGGCCGCGGACACCGATGCCGTAGCGCCCGGGGAGCCGGTCGCCGCAGGCGCGGGCCAGCCCTCCGCCCGTAGCGGCCCGCGGCCCGGCCCGCGCCAGCAGCCCCGCCGCAGCAGCGCGGCCAAGCGCCGGCCCAGCGGCAAGAAGCGGCGGCGGTAGCGGCCTTGCCGGACGACGCAGCAGCCACGGGCACCGGGCTGGCCGGCCTGATCGCTGCCCGGGTCCGCGACATCGCCGACTACCCGAAGCCGGGGATCGTGTTCAAGGACATCACTCCGCTGCTCGCCGACGGTGCTGCGCTCCATGCGGTGGTGAGCGCCCTGGCCACCGGGCACGGGCCGGTCGACAAGGTGGCCGGGATCGAGGCGCGCGGTTTCATCCTGGCCGCCGCGGCAGCCTGTGAGCTGGGTGCGGGGTTCGTGCCCGTCCGCAAGCAGGGCCGGCTGCCCGGCCCCACCTACTCGCAGAGCTACCAGCTTGAGTACGGGACCGCCACCGTCGAGGTGCACCAGGACGCGTTCGCCCCGGGCGAGCGGGTCCTGATCATCGATGACGTGCTGGCCACCGGCGGGACGGCGGAGGCAACGGCCAGCCTGGTCCGCCGGGCGGGGGCGGAGATCGTCGGCCTGGCCGTCATCCTGGAGCTCACCTTCCTCGGCGGCCGGGCCAAGCTCGGCGGCCAGCCCCTCCGCGCGCTACTGGCGGTCTGAGCGTTCCGGGCGGCCGGAGCGTTCCGGGCGGCCGGAAGGCCCGTCTGCGGCCCTCCGTACAGCCGCACCTGCCCCCGGTCCGCCAAGGCCAGGCGGGGCTGTCACCATTGCGTCACCACAGGTCGCCAGGGGCGCGGGGCGCCAACCGGGCGGATCGGTGCGACTGGCGCCGATAGACTGGGTACCTGGGCGGACGACAGGAGCGCATGTGGCTGGTGACGTAGCAACGACCGGCACGGCCGCCGCTGACGTCACCCAGTCCGTCCCGGAGCAGGGGGAATCCTCCGTTCCCGGGCAGGACGCAGAGGTGGCGCGCGAGGCGACCGCGCCGCGCCGTGGCCGCTCGCGCTCCGCTCCGGCGGACGGCTCGCCAGCACCTGACCCGGCCGCCACGCCGCCCGCATCCGCACCCTCGGCTGCGCCCGCTGCCACGCCGGGCCAGGCCGCGACCGGCTCGCCCGGCATCTCCGGGGGAGCCGGGGTCCGCCGCCGGCTGGCCCGCCTCGGCGCGCCCCGCGGCGGCGGCATCAACCCGGTGCTGGAACCGCTGATCAAGACGGTCCGGGCAACCCACCCCAAGGCGGACATCAGGCCCATCGACCGCGCCTACGAGGTGGCCGCGCACTGGCATGCCGGCCAGATGCGCAAGAGCGGCGACCCGTACATCACCCACCCGCTCGCGGTGACCACGATCCTGGCCGAACTCGGCATGAACACCGACACCCTCTGCGCCGCGCTGCTGCATGACACCGTGGAGGACACCGCCTACACCCTCGACGAACTGCGCACGGAGTTCGGCGACGAGGTGGCGGCGCTGGTCGACGGGGTCACCAAGCTGGAGCGGGTCAAGTACGGCGAGGCCGCCGAGGCCGAGACCGTGCGCAAGATGGTCGTCGCCATGGCCCGGGACATCCGGGTGCTGGTGATCAAGCTCGCCGACCGGCTGCACAACATGCGCACGCTGCGCTATCTGCCGCGGGAGAAGCAGGAGCGCAAGTCCCGCGAGGTGCTGGAGATATTCGCGCCGCTGGCGCACCGGCTTGGCATGAACACCATCAAGTGGGAACTGGAAGACCTGGCCTTCGCGACCTTGTACCCCAAGCGGTACGACGAGATCGCCCGGATGGTCTCCGACCGTGCCCCCGAGCGGGAGCTGTTCCTCCAGGACGTGGTCGAAGAGGTCAAGATCGACCTGCGCGAGGCCAAGATCAAGGCGAGGGTCACCGGGCGGCCGAAGCACTACTACTCCGTCTACCAGAAGATGATCGCCAGGAACGTCGGCTTCGACGAGATCTACGACCTGGTGGGCATCCGTGTCCTTGTCGACTCGGTGCGGGACTGCTATGCGGCGCTCGGCACCATCCACGCCCGGTGGAATCCCATCCCCGGGCGGTTCAAGGACTACATCGCGATGCCGAAGTTCAACATGTACCAGTCGCTGCACACGACGGTCATCGGCCCGGAGGGCAAGCCGGTCGAACTGCAGATCAGGACCTGGGGCATGCACCGCCGGGCGGAGTACGGCGTCGCCGCGCACTGGAAGTACAAGGAAGAGTCACTGGTCCCCGGTGGCAGGAGCGGGGCATCGGCCACCAGCGACATGGTCTGGCTGCGGCAACTGGTGGACTGGCAGCGGGAGACGGCGGACCCGGCCGAGTTCCTCGAGTCGCTGCGGTTCGACCTCGGTGCGGCCGAGGTCTACGTTTTCACCCCCAAAGGCCAGGTGATCGCGCTGCAGCAGGGCGCCACCCCGGTTGACTTCGCGTACGCGATCCACACCGAGGTGGGCCATCGGTGTATCGGCGCCAGGGTCAACGGGCGCCTGGTCGCGCTGGAGAGCACCCTCGACAACGGCGACACGGTGGAGATCTTCACTTCCAAGGCGCCGGATGCCGGACCGAGCAGGGACTGGCTGGGCTTTGTCAAGAGTGCCCGGGCCCGCAACAAGATCAGGCACTGGTTCTCCAAGGAGCGGCGGGAAGCCGCGGCGGAGACCGGCAAGAGCGCGATCGCCCGCGCCATGCGCAAGCAGGGCCTGCCGCTGCAGCGGATGGCCACCGGCGACGCGCTGCTTGCCATCGCCACCGAGATGCGCTTCAGCGACCTGTCCGCGCTTTACGCGGCCGTCGGCGAGGGCCATGTCAGCGCCCAGTCCGTGGTCAGCAAGCTGGTCCAGTCGGTGGGCGGGGTGGCGGGCGCGCAGGATGACCTTGCCGAGACCGCGCTGCCCACCCGGCCGCCACGGCCCAGCCCCGGCCACGACGCGGGTGTGGTGGTCGAAGGGTCCGCCGATGTATGGGCCAGGCTGTCCCGGTGCTGTACTCCCGTTCCAGGGGACGAGATCACCGGGTTCGTCACCCGGGGCCACGGTGTCTCCGTGCACCGCGCCGATTGCACCAACCTGCGGCACCTGCTCGACTCCGAGCCGGAGCGCCTGGTGGCGGTCCGCTGGTCACCCACGGAAGACTCGCTGTTCCTCGTCGCGATCCAGGTGGAGGCCCTCGACCGCACCGGGCTGCTGTCCGACGTCACCCGGTCCATCTCCGACCAGCACGTCAACATCCTGTCCGCGTCGGTGACCACCACCAGGGACCGGGTGGCGGTGAGCAAGTTCACCTTCGAGATGGGCGATCCCAAGCATCTCGGGCACGTGCTGCGCGCGGTGCGCGCCATCGACGGCGTGTATGACGTCTACCGGGTAACCAACTAGCGGGGTTAGCGTTCGCCGCCGGGCTAGGGCGTGTCCCGTAGGTCTATGCCGTCGCGAGCGGCTGCCGGCGGGATGGATCGCAAGGCGGAGGAGGAGCCCATAGTGGTTCTATGGGCGACGACGACAACGCAGCGAGGCCCCACCCGCCTCCCCATTCCCCCTTCACTGGTGGCCGCGCAGCAGGCTGAATGATCTACGGGACACGCCCTAAGCCCGTACGGAGATAAGTGGGACCAGGGTTGGCCTGCGTGCCCGGGGTTACCCCGGATGGCGTTCAGCCCGTGAGCTCGGCGAGGGTGCGCTCGGCTTCCACGAGCCAGGAGCGGCGGGCGTCCAGGGCCTCCTGCGCCTCCTGGACGGCTCGCGGGTTGTCCGCCTCCTGCGCCTTGGCCAGCTGGTTCTCCAGCCCGGTGATCGCGCTGCGGAGCTGGTCCACGGTGCCCCTGGCGCGCGCCAGCGCCTCGGGGTTGGAGCGCCGCCACTGGGCGTCCTCCGCCTTGCGCACCGCGTCCTCGATCCGGCGCAGCCCCGACTCCAGCCGCTCGTGTGCCTCCCGCGGCACCGGGCCCGCCTGCTCCCAGCGTTCCTGGATACTCCGCAGGGCGGCGCGCGCGGCCCGCACGTCGGTCACCGGGACGAGTTTCCCGGCCTCCTCCAGCAACTCGGACTTGACGTCGGCGTGCTCACGCAGCGCTGCGTCTTTCGCCGAGTACACCTCCGACCTGGCATGGAAGAAGGTGTCCTGCGCGGACTTGAACCGAGTCCACAGCTCGTCCTCATCCGCCCGGGATGCCCGGCCCGCCGCCTTCCAGGACCGCATCAGCTCACGGAACGCGGCGGCGGTGGCGGACCAGTCGGTGGAGTCGGCGAGGGCCTCCGCCTCTGCGCAGAGCGTCTCCTTGCGCGTCTTCGCCTCGTCGCGCTCCCCGGTCAATTCGGCGAAGTA
Source organism: uncultured Actinomycetes bacterium (assembly GCA_963707905.1). Lineage (GTDB taxonomy): Bacteria > Actinomycetota > Actinomycetes > Streptosporangiales > Streptosporangiaceae > DASXKD01. Next base: position 39,954 of record CAVPSA010000059.1, read on the forward strand.
GGCCTTGCGGCGCTTGTTGAAGGCGTTGCGGGCCGTGGACAGCCGTTTCCACAGCGCGGCCTCCACCGCACGGTCGGCCCGCGGTGCGGCTTTCCACTCCTCCAGCAACTGCCGCAGCCGCTCACTGCTGTTCTTCCAGTGTGTCGCCTCGGCCGCGATCGTCTCGGCCTCGATGACGATGGCCTCCTTGATGCTTCTGGCCTCGGTGCGCACCTGGTCACGCTGGGCACGGACCTCTTCCTGGCGCTCATCGACCTTCCCGGTCAGCGCCTCCAGCCGGGCCTGAAGCTGGCCGAGGTCGCCGATCGCGTGCGCGTCGGTCAACGCGGACTGCAGCCGCTCGATCCCGGTGCGGGCCTGTGCGGGCGACAGATCGGTGGTGGTGATCCGCTGCTCGAGCAGGCTGACCTCGGTGTCCAGCGACGCGAACTTGCGCTGGTAGAAGGCGAGCGCCTCCTCGGGGCTGCCGGCCTGCCAGGACCCGATCACCCGCTCCCCGTCGGCGGTGCGCACGTAAACCGTGCCGTCGGCGTCCACCCGGCCCCACGGATCGTTGGCGCTGGTCACCGTGAACCTCCTGCTCAGACCTGGACCCAGGTAAAGGGTGTGTCAGGCCTTAGTAATAGTGACACTTTCGATGGTGACCTTCTCCTTCGGATGGCCATCACCGTTGCCGTTGCTGTTGTCTGTGCCTGCCTTGGCCACATTCTGGATGATTCCCAGTCCACTGACGATTTCGCCGAAGGGCGTGTAGCTCGCCGGCAGCGTTAGCGAATTGCGATAAACGAGGAAGAACTGGCTGCCGTTGGTGCCCGGGCCGGCGTTGGCCATGGCCACCGTGCCCTGGGTGTACTTGGCCCCGGCCAGGTTCTCGTTGGCGAACTTGTACCCGGGCCCGCCGCTGCCCGTCCCGGTGGGGTCGCCGCATTGCAGCACGTAGATGCCGGCGGTGGTGAGCCGGTGGCACGGGGTGTTGCTGAAGTACTTCTTCGCCACCAGGTAGATGAACGAATTGACGGTGCAGGTCGCCTTGTGGTTCAGCAGGTCCAGGACGATCGTGCCCCGGTTGGTCTTGATGGTGGCCTGGTACTTGGCGGCCTTGAAAGCCGGTTTGGCGGGCGGCACGCCCACCTTGCGGGCAGCCGTCCCGCTCGGGGTGTACACGCAGTGCGTCGCGGGCTCGGCGGCCAGTGACGGCGTGGGCGCCGGAGTGGGCGTGGCGGCCGTGGTGGGCGAAGCGGTGGGGTTCGGAGTGGGCGTGGCGGCCGCGGCGGGCTTGCCGCCGCCGTTCCCGAACGTGAGGTAGGCGGCACCGCCGAGCAGGACCACCGCGCAACAGGCGGCCGCGACGATACTGATCAGGCGCCACCGGTGGGCACGCTGGGCACGCCTCGCCTGCTGCCGCTCGTAGCGCTTACGGGCGAGCTTGCGCTGGCGCTCCTTTTTCCCCGCCACGCTGTCCGCCCTCCTTCCCTGAAGTATGAACGGTGTAGCTGATCTGCGAAACTTCGCGAATCGTACCTGGCGCTGGCCAGAAACGGCGCCGCTGTTATCGGTTCGTCGCGCGGGCGGGCGGATCGGTAGCCTGGAGGCGCTCCGCCAACCTGCCCGAACCACTTCCTCCAGGGAGGATTACCCGTGCTCATCGCCGGGTTCCCGGCCGGCTCATTCGCCACCAACTGCTATGTGGTCGCCCCTGGCCCGGGTGAGGAGTGCATCATCATCGACCCGGGGCAAGACGCCGAGCCGGGTGTCACGGAACTGCTCGCCGAGTACCGGCTGCGGCCGGTGGCGGTGCTGGCGACCCATGGCCACGTCGACCACATCTGGTCGGTGGCACCGGTGTGCGGCGCGCGGGGCATCCCCGCCTACATCCACCCGGCCGACCGTGCCCTGCTCTCCGACCCTGCCAAGGGCTTCCCGCTGCAGGTGGGCCAGCAGTTGTTCCGCGGGCTGACGTTCACCGAGCCCGACGACGTGATCGCCCTTGCCGATGGGATGACACTGCGGCTGGCCGGCGTCGAGCTGGTGGTGGACCACGCGCCCGGCCACACGCCCGGCTCGGTGACGTTCCGGAGCCCCGGTCGGGTGCTGTTCTCCGGTGACCTGCTGTTCGCCGGCTCGATCGGCCGCACCGACTTGCCGGGCGGCGACTATCCGACCATCCTGGACAGCCTGTCCCGGGTGTGCCTGGTGCTCCCCGACGACACGCGGGTGCTGCCCGGGCACGGGCCGCAGACGACCATCGGCGCCGAGCGCGCCACGAACCCGTTCCTGGCCGGGCTCGCTCCCGGCCCAGGGCCGTCCCCGCGCTCCGGGCCCCAGCCCCCGGCGGCGGCCGCCGGGCCGAAGGGACCGGGCCTATGACGAAAGAGGATGATCACGCGATGATTCGATCCCACCGGGCGGGGACCCTCCGCCGGGACCAGGCGGGCGAGCAGGTGACCCTGGCCGGCTGGGTGGCGCGGCGCAGGGACCACGGCGGCGTGGTCTTCATCGACCTGCGCGACGCCAGCGGGGTGGTGCAGGTGGTGTTCCGCGGTGAGGGCGAGGACCGGCCCGAGCACGCGCTGCGCGCCGAGTTCTGCATCAAGGTGACCGGCGAGGTGCGCGAGCGCCCGGCAGGGAACGAGAACCCCGAGCTGCCCACCGGGGAGATCGAGGTCGTCGCGGCCGAGCTGGAGGTACTCGGCGAGGCCGAGCCGCTGCCCTTCCCGGTGGAGGGCTCTGGGGAGCTGAGCGAGGACGTCCGGCTGCGCTACCGCTACCTGGACATCCGGCGGGCCGAGACGGCCGCCGCTCTGCGGATCCGCTCGGAGGCGTCGTACCTGGCCGGCGACGTCATGCGGGAGCACGGCTTCGTCCAGGTGGAGACCCCCTACCTGACCCGGTCCACGCCGGAGGGCGCGCGGGACTTCGTCGTGCCGGTCCGCCTGCGGCCCGGTTCCTGGTACGCACTGCCGCAGTCCCCGCAGTTGTTCAAGCAGCTCCTGATGGTCGGCGGGCTGGAGCGCTACTACCAGCTCGCCCGCTGCTTCCGTGACGAGGATTTCCGCGCCGACCGGCAGCCGGAGTTCACCCAGATCGACATCGAGATGAGCTTCGTCACCAGGGAAGACGTCATCACGGTGGCCGAGGACCTGGTCGGGCGGCTGTGGGCGGACCTGGCCGGGTACCAGGTCCCCCGGCCCATTCCCCGGATGACCTATGCCGAGGGCATGCGCAGGTTCGGGTCCGACAAGCCGGACCTGCGGTTCGGCTGTGAGCTGGCCGACCTGACCGGCTACTTCGGCCAGACCTCCTTCCGGGTGTTCCAGGCGCCGCACGTCGGGGCGGTCGTGATGCCCGGCGGGGCCGGCCAGTCCCGCAGGGAACTCGACGGCTGGCAGGAGTGGGCCCGCGCCCGCGGCGCCCGCGGCCTGGCCTACGTGCTGATCGGCGCGGACGGGGCCGTGTCGGACAGCGGCCCGGTCGTGCGGCACCTGTCGGACACCGAGCGCGCCGGGCTGGCCGCGGCGGCCGGCGCGGCAGCGGGCGACTGCGTGTTCTTCGCGGCCGGCCCGCCCGCCCAGGCGCGCGCGCTTCTCGGCGCGGCACGCTTGGAGATCGGCCACCGGCTCGGGCTCATCGACGCTGCCGCCTGGTCGTTCCTGTGGATCGTGGACCCGCCCATGTTCGAGGAGGACGGCCAGGACGGCTGGACCTCGGTGCACCACCCGTTCACCGCGCCGCTGCCCGAATGGGCGGACAAGTTCCCTGTCGAGCCGGACAAGGCGCTCGCCGACGCCTACGACCTGGTACTCAACGGCGTGGAGATCGGCGGCGGTAGCTTGCGTATCCACCGCCAGGCCATGCAGGAACAGGTCTTCGACGTCATCGGGCTGTCCCCGGAGCAGGCGAGGTCGCAGTTCGGCTTCTTGCTTGAGGCGTTCCGCTACGGTGCGCCGCCGCACGGCGGGATCGCGTTCGGCTGGGACAGGACGCTGATGCTGCTGGCCGGGCGGGACACGATCCGCGACGTGATCGCGTTCCCCAAGGCGGCGTCCGGGCTTGATCCATTGACCGGCGCACCGACCCCGATCACCGCCGCTCAGCGCAAGGAAGCGGGAATCGACGCCACGCCAGGTGAGGGGCCGGGGACTCCTGTCGCCGGGGCGGGATAATCTCGGGGCGTGGCCAGGGGTGACGGGCAGGCGGAGAGCCTGTTTGATGCGGCGGCAAAGGAAGCGGAACAGGCTGCCGCGCCGCTCGCCGTGCGGATGCGGCCGCGCAGCCTGGATGACGTGGTCGGGCAGCGGCACCTGACCGGCCCCGGGGCGCCGTTCCGCAAACTAATTGATCATGACGCCGCGATGTCGGTGGTGCTGTGGGGGCCGCCGGGCACCGGGAAGACCACGCTTGCCCATGTGGTGAGCGAGGCGACCAGGCGGCGCTTCACCGAACTGTCGGCGGTCACCGCGGGCGTGAAGGACGTCCGGGCGGCCATCGAGGTGGCCCGCCGCGACCTGGGGCTCACCGGCACCCAGACGGTCCTGTTCATCGACGAGGTGCACCGGTTCAACAAGGCCCAGCAGGATGCGCTGCTGCCCGCGGTGGAGAACCGCTGGGTCTCGTTCATCGGTGCCACCACGGAGAACCCGTTCTTCTCCGTGGTGGGGCCGCTGCTGTCCCGGTCGCTGCTGCTCACCCTGGAACCGCTCAGCGACGATGACGTGCGTGCGGTGATCGAGCGGGCGCTGGCCGACGAGCGCGGGCTGGGCGGGGCGGTCACCCTCGCCGGGGATGCCGCCGAGCACCTGGTGCAACTGGCCGGCGGGGATGCCCGGCGGGCGCTCACCTACCTGGAATCGGCGGCGCTGGGCCTGCCGGCGGGCGCGGCGGTGGGCCTTGAGGCGCTGGAACGTGCGGTGGACCGTGCCGCGGTCCGCTACGACCGCGACGGCGACCAGCACTACGACGTCATCAGCGCGTTCATCAAGAGCATCCGCGGCAGCGACGCCGACGCCGCGCTGCACTACCTGGCCCGGATGATCGAGGCGGGGGAGGACCCGCGCTTCATCGCCCGGCGGCTGATCGTGCACGCGAGCGAGGACGTCGGGATGGCCGACCCGACGGCGCTCGGCGTGGCGGTCGCGGCCGCGCACGCGGTGGAGTTCGTCGGGCTGCCCGAGGCCCGGATCAACCTGGCCCAGGCCACCATCCACCTGGCCCTGGCGCCGAAGTCGAACGCGGTGATCAAGGCGATCAACGCGGCGGGCGCCGACGTCCGGGCCGGGCTGACCGGCCCGGTGCCCACCCACCTGCGGGACACCAGTTACCGTGGCGCCACCCGGATCGGCCACGGCCAGGGTTATGAGTATCCGCACGACGACCCGGACGGGATCGTGGCACAGCAGTACGCGCCCGACGCGCTTGCCGGGCGCCAGTACTACGAGCCGTCCCGGCACGGCGCCGAGGCACGCTACGCGGACCGCTCGGAGCGGATACGGGCGATCCTGGGCAGGTCAGCGGAGGTCACCGAACGCTGACCCCGCCCTCAGGCCGTACCTGGCAGATCTCCAGCCTGCTGCGCGTCCGCCGGACGGGCGGCTCGCGGCGTTGTCGTCGTCGCCCATAGAAACCACTATGGGCTCCTCCTCCGCCTTGCGATCCCCCACCCGCCTCCCCATCCCCCTTCACGGCGGCCGCTCGCGACGGCCATGGATCTACCAGGCACGACCTAGCGCACAGGCGGTAGGGTCGGGCGGGTGGAGATTCGGGCATGCTGACCGCGGTCTGGGCAGCGGTCGTGGCCTTCGTGGTCGGGGTCGGCGTGGCGGTGTACGTCATGCTGAAGGCCGCCCGGCTGATGTCGGAGACCTCCGCCGCGGTCGCTGGCCTGCGTGAGCGCGGCGACCTGCTGATCGAGCGGGCCAACGCCGCCATCGACCAGGCGGGCGAGCAGATCGCCAGGACCGAGACCGTGACCGCGAGCATGGCAGGCGTCACCGCCGCCATGGCCCAGATGAGTGGCCACCTCACCGCCACGGCACCTGCCCTCCCCGCCCCGAGTGAGGACACCGGTGGGCCGCTGACCTGGGCCGCGGCCCTGGTGTACGGGGTGCGCTGGGCAGTCGGGGCGCGCCGCCCCGGCCGGGCCGCAGCATGGCCCGCGGGGCACGCGGGGCCGGAGCAGGCCGGGCAATGGGGGCGCTGGCCGGGCGTGGCGGACGGCCGGCGGGGCCGGGCCGGACAAGCAGGCCGCCGGGCCGGACAGCCAGACCGCCAAGCCGGCCGCAGGGCGGCGCCCGAGGCCGGGCGCCGCGCGGGCGCCGGGGCCAGCCGGAGCAACGGAACCCCGCGATGATGCGCAGGCTGTTCTGGCTCATGCTCGGCGCGGTGCTCGGGGTGACCGGTTACCGCAAGGCGACGTCGATCGCGCGGTCGCTGCGGCCGGCGCCGCGGGCGAGCGCCCTCGCCGAGTTCGCCGCCGACGTCCGCGAGGGCATGGCGGTTTACCGGGAACGACAGGCCCAGCCGCCAGCGTCTACCCTCGAAGGTCACCGGCGCCGCGGGCTGCCGGCAGGCCAGCCTGCTCCGGGCGGCCCGCCGCCGCGCCCGGGCGCCCACCACCACGACGAACTAAAGGATGGCCGCTAATGGAGTCGGCAGAGATCGTCCGCCGTTTCCTGACCTTTTTCGAGCAGCAGGAGCACGCGATCGTGCCCTCGGCCAGCCTGGTCGCCGAAGACCCCACGCTGATGTTCGTCGTCGCCGGGATGCAGCCCTTCAAGCCCTACCTCCTCGGCCAGCAGACGCCCCCGTGGAAGCGGGTGGCCGACGTGCAGAAGTGCCTGCGGACCCTGGACATCGAAGAGGTCGGCAAGACCACCAGGCACGCGACGTTCTTCCAGATGCTCGGCAACTGGTCGTTCGGGGACTACTTCAAGGAAAAGATGATCCCCTGGGCGTGGGAATTGCTGACCCGGTCCGAGTCCGATGGCGGGTTCGGGTTCCCCGAGGACCGGCTGTGGGCGACCGTGCTGCCCGAGGACACCGAATCCTTCGGGGTCTGGCGTCACGTGGTCGGCCTGCCGGAGAGGCGCATCCAGTTCCGCGGCCTGAAGGACAACTACTGGCACATGGGCGTGCCCGGCCCTGGCGGCCCATGCTCGGAGATCTACTACGACCGCGGGCCGGAATACGGCCGTGACGGCGGCCCGGAAGCGGACGAGGACCGCTTCCTGGAGATCTGGAACTGCGTGTTCATGCAGGACGTGCTCAGCGCGGTCCGGGCCAAGGACGACTTCGACGTCGAGGGCCCGCTGCCGTTCAAGAACGTGGACACCGGCATGGGCCTGGAGCGGATGGCGTCCATCCTGCAGGGCGTGGACAACCTCTACGAGATCGACACCACCTGGAAGATCCTCGACCGGGCCGCCGAGCTGACCGAGCAGAAGTACGGCGCGGACCACCGCACCGACGTGGCCCTGCGGGTGGTCGCCGACCACGTCCGCAGCGCGGTCATGCTGGTCGAGGACGGGGTGCTGCCCAGCAACGAGGCGCGTGGTTACGTGCTGCGGCGGATCCTGCGCCGCAGCATCCGCAACCTGCGGACGCTGTCCGGCGGGCAGCGTGGCGGCGGTGGCGGTATGCCGTCCCGCCGGGACGCGGAGAACGAGCGCTACCTGCACGAGCTGGCCGCCACCGCGATCGGCGCGATGGCGCCGCAGTTCCCCGAGCTGTCCGCGGACGCGGCGAAGATCCACGCGGTGATCGACGCGGAGGAGGCGGCGTTCGCCGCGACGCTGCGCACCGGGACGGCGATCTTCGATGCCGCGGTCGGTGAGGTCAAGCGGCGCAGCGGCGCGGCTTTGGGCGGGGTGGCGGGGTCGAGGCTAGAGCTGTCCGGCGACCAGGCGTTCCAGCTGCACGACACCTACGGGTTCCCGATCGACCTGACCCTGGAAATGGCCAGCGAGCAGGGCCTCGCCGTGGACGAGGAGGGATTCCGGCGGCTCATGGCCGAGCAACGCCGCCGGGCCAAGGACGACTCGCGGGCGAAGAAGACGGGCAACGCCGACATCTCGGTGCTCACCGCGCTGCTCGAGCGGTCAGGCAAGGTGACGTTCACCGGGTACGAGGAGTCCTCCGGGGAGGCGACGGTGGCCGGCCTGCTGGTGAACGGCGCGCCGGTGCCGGCGGCGGGCGCCGGGACCGAGGTGGAAGTGGTGCTGGACCGCACCCCGTTCTACGCCGAGGGCGGCGGCCAGCTCGCGGACACCGGGGTCATCAAGACCGGGGGGCCGACCGGGGGGGCGGGCAGCCTGATCAAGGTGCACGACGTGCAGGTGCCGGTGCCCGGCCTGATCGTCCACCGCGGGGTGGTGACCGAGGGAGAGGCGGCGGCCGGGGCGCCCGCCTACGCGGAGATCGACGTCGAGCGGCGCCGTGCCGTGTCCCGTTCGCATACCGCGACCCACCTCATCCACCGCGCCTTCCGGGGTGCGCTCGGCGACTCGGCCGCGCAGGCGGGCTCGGAGAACTCGCCGGGACGGCTGCGGCTGGACTTCACCGCCTCCGGTGCCGTGCCGCCCTCGGTGCTGCGGGACGTCGAGGAAGAAGTGAACACCGTGCTCATCGACGACCTCGCGGTCCGGGCGTTCACCACGCCGCTTGCGGAGGCCCGGGCGATGGGCGCGCTGGCCCTGTTCGGTGAGAAGTACGGGGACGAGGTCCGGGTGGTCGAGGTCGGCGACTATTCCCGTGAGCTGTGCGGCGGCACCCACGTGGTGCGCTCGGGCCAGCTCGGGCTGGTGAAGATCCTCGGCGAGTCCTCGATCGGGTCCGGGGTCCGCCGGGTCGAGGCGCTGGTCGGCACGGACGCGTTCCGCTACCTGGCGACCGAGAGCGTGCTGGTGAGCCAGTTGTCCGAGCAGCTCAAGGCGCGCCGCGAGGAGCTGCCTGAGCGGGTCTCCGCCCTGGTGACCAGGGTCCGCGAGGCCGAGCGGGAACTGGAGCGGCTGCGCTCGGCGCAGTTGCTCGGCGGCAGCGGCGACCTGGCCGCGGGTGCGGCGGACATCGAAGGAGTGGCCTTCGTCGCGCACAAGGTGCCCGATGGGACCGGCGCCGACGGGATCCGAACGCTCGCCCTTGACGTGCGCGGCCGGCTCGGCGACCGGCCCGCGGTCGTCGTGGTGGCCGGTGTTCCCGCGGATCGCCCGTCCGTCGTGGTCGCGGTCAACGAGCGTGCGCGCGAGCGCGGCCTGGCGGCCGGTGCGCTGGTCAAGAAGGCCGCCGCGGCACTGGGCGGGGGCGGCGGTGGCCGCGACGACGTGGCCCAGGGCGGCGGCGCGCCGCTAGGTGATCGCGGATCGGCCGCTCTTGACGAGGCATTTAGCGTGGTGCGGGCGGTTGTGACAGACATAGCGGGACATGGTGGCGTAGCTTGAGACTGTGCTACAGCCCCCCCGCAGAGCTGGCGCAGTCCTCGACATGCGGGCCAGGTGCGTGAGAACTGGCGTACGGCTCGCCATCGACCTCGGGTCGGCACGCATCGGAGTGGCCCGCTGCGACCCGGACGGCCTGCTGGCCAGCCCGCTCGCCACTATCGCGCGCGGCCGTGGTGACTTGGACGCCCTTGCCGCCCTGGCCGGTGAGCAGGGTGTCATGGAGATCGTTGTCGGGCTGCCGACCGGCCTGTCCGGCCGCCCCGGCACCGCCGCGGCTGAGGCCAGGGCGTTCGCCGAGTCCCTCGCCATCCGGCTGGCGCCGCTGCCGGTACGGCTGGTGGACGAGCGGTTCACCACCGTGATTGCTCATGACGCGCTGCGCCAGGGGGGGCGCGGGTCACGGCAGCGCCGCACGCAGGTGGACAAGGCTGCCGCGGCGCTCATCCTGCAGGGGGCACTGGATGCGGAGCGCTCCACCGGCGAGCCCGCTGGCGAGCTGGTGGCGTCAGCCCCCGGAGCCGGTGGATGACCCGCCACCGCAGGAACGAACCAGACGACATGGACGGGGACGCGCCCTGGCGTGCCCGGGACTATGACCAGGCACCTGCCCCGCCGGAGGCGGCCGGTGACTACTACGCGGCGCCCTGGAGCGGGTCCGCGGCGGGCGCGCCGCGCCCCGCGCGGGGCGCACTGGGCACCTCCAGCGGCCGGGACGACCGGCCCGGCGAGGCCACCGCGCCGCCGTGGGAGCAGACCGCGCCGCCGTGGGAACTGCCCGGCTGGGATGAGGCGGTCCCGGCCCAGCGCCGGCCGCGCGATGACAGCGCACACCCGTCAGGGCCGCTGCCGCGGGTGAATTCGGGGCCGCTGCCGCGCCTGCCGTCCGGGGCCTGGCCGCCCGCGACCTCGGGGCCGCTGCCCCCCGTGCCGCTGTCCCCAGCGCCGCGGGAGCCTTGGCCTGCCGACCCTGGCGGCTATCCGGCCGCCCGTCACGGGGGCGGGTTCGGCGGCCAGGACGACACCAGCTATCTGCGCACCGGCTCCGGTTACGGCGGCGGGGATTACCACAGCGGCGAGTACCCGGTGAACGGGGGCGATTCGGGCTACCCCGGCGAGGATGCGGGCTACGACGAGCCCGGGTACGGCGACAGTTTCGCTGGGCCCGGCGATACCGGGCGCGGCGATTCCGGGCACGGCGGCCACGCACGGCGCGACTATGCCGATAACAGCGGGGACTATGCCGGCACCGGCTACGACGAGCGCGGGTACCGCGACGAGCCGGGTTATGCCGGGCGAGCCGGACTACCCGGGGCAGCACGGCTACCCCGGCCCGAGCGGCTACCCGGACGCGGACTACCCAGGCCAGGCCGGCTACGGCGAGCAGGACTATGCCCACGCGGATGAGTACGCCGGTCGCGACGGCTACGCCGACGAGCCCGGTTACCCCGGCCAGGATGGTTACCCGGCCGGTCACGACGACAGCTACGCCGGCCATGACGAGGCCGGTTACCAGCCCGCGGATGACTACCTGCCGGGCCGCGGCCAGCCACAGCCGCACCCTGACCCGTACGGCCGGTCGCTGCGGGATGACCCCGGTGATCATGGGTATGGTGACCGCGGGGGCTGGTACGGCGACGTGGATGAGGACCAGGCCTGGGCGGAGGACGAGGACGACTCCGGTCTGCTGCCCGGGTTCAGCGACGAGGGGGACTTTCACGATGCCCAGGGGCGCGGTCCCGCTCCTGCCCCGCCCCGCGCCGAACGCGGCGGCCGCGGCGGCCGCGGCGCACCACCCAGCCGCCCGCGCGGGGGAAAGCCCAAGCGCAAGAGCGCCATGCGCCGCGCGGCGCCGTGGCTCGCCCTCACCGTCCTTGTGCTCGTGATCGGCGTCGCCGGTGGCGGTTTCTTCTACTTCTGGCACAACTACCTGCACCCGCCGGACTACTCCGGCGCGGGCACGGGCAGCGTCACGGTGCAGATCAAGTCCGGCGAGACCGCCACCCAGGTGGGCCAGCAACTGCTGGACCACGGCGTGGTCGCGAGCGTGCGCGCCTTCTCCAACGCGGCAAAGGCGAGCGGCAAAGGCAGTTCCCTGGAGCCGGGCTACTACCGGATGCACACGCACATGGCCGCCGCGCTGGCGTTCGCGCTGCTGCTGAAGCCCTCCTCCAGGATCCAGCTCACCGTGGTGATCCCCGAGGGGGAGCGGCTGTCCGAGATCATTGCGGCCCTCGGCAAGGCCACCGGGGACTTGAAGGGCTACCAGCAGGCGATCAAGGACGTCTCGGCTCTGGGCCTGCCTTCCTACGCCAAGGGCAACCCGGAGGGCTACCTGTTCCCGGCGACCTACACCATCCAGCCAGGCACCCAGCCGATCCAGGTGCTCCGGGCCATGGTGCTGCGCTTCAACAAGGAGGCGCAGAGCGTCAACCTGCCCGCGGTGGCGAAACACGACAAGATCAGCGAGGGTGACGTCATCACCATCGCCAGCCTGATCCAGGCGGAGGGCAAGCGTCCCCAGGACCTGCCGAAGATCGCCCGGGTGATCTACAACCGGCTGAACCAGCACATGAAGCTGCAGCTTGACACCACGGTGCTGTACGCCCGGCACTCCCGGGCCGCGGATGTCACGGTCGCGCAGACCCAGGACACCAGGTCCCCGTACAACACCTACCTGCACGCCGGGCTGCCGCCCGGGCCGATCGACAGCCCCGGCGACACCGCCATCAAGGCCGCGCTGTACCCGGCACCGACAACCGACAACTGGGTGTACTTCCTCACCGTGAACCCGAGGTCAGGGCTGACCAAGTTCACCGACAACTTCACCGTGTTCCAGCAGTACGAGGCCGAGCTGGCCAACTACATGGCGACCCATCACTAGGAATGCCCTAGGCTCCTCCGGGTGAGAGCCGCGGTTCTTGGCGCACCCATCGCGCACTCGCTGTCGCCGGTGCTGCACCGTGCGGCCTACCAGGCGCTCGGCCTGACCGGGTGGTCCTACGAAGCGATCGAGTGCGACGAAACGCGGCTGCCGGCCGTGCTCGGCGAGTGCGGTCCCGAGTGGGCCGGGCTGTCGCTGACCATGCCGCTCAAGCGCGCCGTGCTGCCGCTGCTCGACGAGATCGAGCCGCTGGCCCGTGACGTGGGTGCCGCGAACACGGTGGTGTTCTCCGGTGGCCGGCGGTACGGGCACAACACCGACGTGCCCGGCATGATCGCTGCTCTCGCCGAAGCCGGCGTCACCGGCGCGCCGGCCGGGGCCCGCTGGCAGGCAACGGTGCTGATCCTCGGCGGCGGCGCGACCGCCTGCTCCGCGCTGGCTGCCGCGCGCGGCCTCGGCGCGGCCGAGGTGACCGTGGCGGTCCGCGATCCGGCCCGCGCCCGGGACCTGCTGGCCGCCGCCGCGCGGCTGGCCGTCGCGGTCACCCTGACCGGCTTCGAGACTCCGCAGGGCGACGCCCCTGAAGTCCTCATATCGACCGTCCCCGCCGGTGCCGCGGATATTTATGCCAAACGGATAGCCCATCGCGATCTGGTCCCCCGCCATCTCCTCGACGTGGTCTACCACCCCTGGCCGACCGCCCTGGCAGCCGCAGCCCGCGAGGCCGGTGTCCCCACGGCAGGCGGCCTCGACCTCCTCCTGCACCAGGCCGCCCACCAGGTCACCCTGATGACCGGCAAACCAGCCCCCCTCCCCGCCATGCGCCAAGCCCTCGAATCCGCATTGAGCGCCTAAACTCTCTCCGCTTGCCACCAGCGCCCGGCCCACACACGGAGCGGGGGAGAGGGGTGCTGGCCGCGCTGCGGAGCCGGGACGGTGGGGCGGCGGTTAGCGTGGAAGGACGACCGCTGCGGATCGAAAGGCAGCGACGAGAACATGGCGACGGCTGGGCGGATAGCCAGCGCTCGTGGGGAGATTGGCGCCGGGCGGGAACAGTCACGGGCCGGACGGAGGGTTGCCTGGGCGCGGAGTTCTGTCCGCGCCCAGGCAATCCTTTGGCGGGCCCTTTCCCCGGCTGGGGCCAGACGGAACCACGTGCGGTGCCGGGGTGACCATCGGCGGGCCGAGGCCCTTGTTCCGGCAAAAGGGCCGCCAGGGAAGGAGTGCGTGGCGGGACCGGAATACCTAGCCACGCCAAATTGCTGTTAACCTTGCCTGACGACCAGCTGGGGTAACCTGCGCTGGCGCGTAAGCGGAGGACCACCTCCCACCTGGCCGGCCACGGGTCGGCGGGTACGCCCGTCGAGGCTATGGCGGGCAGGCCGGGCGCGGCCGAGCCGGTGTCGTGTGACAGCGCGAGACCGGGTTTGCGGCGTTGCGGGTTCGTGTGCGCGTGCCAGCCCTCCGGGGCCGGCCGCAGACACGGGGAAGGGTGGGCTCCGCGTGCGCGGCATGCGGGGCCTTTTGCGTATGGCGGTGAGCCTGCGCGGAGGGCGCTACCAGCCGGTCCACCGTCTCTGTCAGCGCAGGGGCGGGCGAACAGGAGAAGCCAAGGAGGTCACATCAGCGTCGAACCACGCATTAACGAGCGCATCCGGGTTCCCGAAGTCAGGCTTGTCGGCCCGGCCGGCGAGCAGGTGGGAATCGTAAGCATCAACGATGCGCTTCGGCTGGCCCAGGAATCCGACCTCGACCTGGTCGAGGTGGCACCCACAGCCCGGCCGCCGGTCTGCAAGCTCATGGACTACGGCAAGTTCAAGTACGAGTCCGCGCTCAAGGCCAGGGAATCTCGCAAGAACCAGGCACAAACGATCATCAAGGAGATCAAGCTCCGGCCGAAGATCGATCCGCACGACTATGGCACGAAGAAGAGCCACGTCGAGCGGTTCCTGCGGCAGGGCGACAAGGTCAAGGTGACGATCATGTTCCGCGGGCGTGAGCAGTCCCGGCCGGAGCTTGGCTTCCGGCTGCTGCAGCGCCTCGCCGGCGACGTCGAGGAACTGGGATTCGTGGAATCGCAGCCTAGGCAGGACGGCCGCAACATGATCATGGTGATCGGGCCGCACCGGAGAAAGAGCGACGCCCGCAGCGAGGCCCGCGCCGAGCGGGCGGTCCGCGACGCGCAGCATCCTGAGCGTCCGATCTCGCGGTCACGCGCGGCCGACGCGGCCGCGGCCACCGCGGCCGTGCGGGACGCGGACGCGGGCGAGCAGCTCGCTGAGGCGGAGCCTGCCGAGGCGCAGCCCGTTGAGGCGCAGCGTGCTGAGGCGCAGCCCGCTGAGGCGCAGCGTGCTGAGGCGCAGCCCGTTGAGGCGCAGCGTGCTGAGGCGCAGCCCGCTGAGGCGCAGCGTGCTGAGGCCAGCGAGCCGGTGCAGGGCGCGGACACCGCGGCCGCGAGCACCCCGGAAACGGGGGAGGCGCAGCCACGGCCCAAGCCAGCCCCGGCGGCCCGGTCGGGGCCGGCCAGGGTGGCGGCCGCGTCGAAGGCCAGCGCCCGGAGCTGAGCAGGCCTGGCCAACCAGGCAGTGCGTCGTAAGCAGGCCACTGCCAGGTAGGTCACTGTCGGCGCCCGGCTGGGCGTGACGAGGACAACATGTCCGCGGCAACGCGGGCGAACGATGGGAAAGGTAACGTCCGCGAACGGCGGGAAACCCGCCGGGTGCGGACGCAAGATAAAGCCGCGCCACAGGGCGCGCAGGAGACGAAAGACGACGGCGAGCATGCCAAAGATGAAGACGCACAGCGGAGCGAACAAGCGCTTCCGGCTGACCGGTACCGGGAAGGTGTTGCGCCGTCGCGCGAACCGCAAGCACCACTTCGAGCACAAATCGAGCCGGGTCACCCGGCGGCTGGCTGGCGAAGTTGAGCTTGCCCCCGCAGACGCAAAGAAGATCAAGAAATTGCTGGCTAAGTAGCCCAGCCCGCCTCCAGGGAGTACAAAGTGGCACGCGTGAAGCGGGCGGTCAACGCCCACAAGAAGCGCAGGGTGGTGCTTGAGCGGGCGAGCGGGTACCGCGGCCAGCGGTCTCGGATGTACCGCAAGGCCAAGGAGCAGATGCTCCACTCGATGACGTACGCCTATGCGGGCCGCAAGGACCGTAAGGGCGCGTTCCGCCGGCTGTGGATCCAGCGCATCAACGCCGCCGCGCGCGCGGACGGCATCACCTACAACCGGTTCATCCAGGGCCTGAAGGCCGCTGGTGTGGACGTGGACAGGCGCATGCTCGCCGAGCTCGCGGTGTCCGACCCGGCCGCGTTCTCGGTGCTTGTCAAGGTGGCGAAGGACGCGCTGCCGGAACCGGTCGCCGACACCGCGGCGGCCTGACTCAGCACGGCCAGGCCCATTTTCATGATCCTGAAGACTTTTCAGTCACTATCACGGAGAAGTCTTCAGGATCATCGGTGTGCGCCATGAGCGAGGCGTACGGGGCGGAGCTGACCAGTATCCGTTCGCCCAGGGTGAAGGCTGCCCGGCAGCTCGGCAAGCGGGCGCTGCGGCTGCGGGCCAGGTCGTTCCTGGCCGAGGGCCCCCAGGCGGTCGGCGAAGCGCTCGCCCGCGACGGTGTGGTGACCGAGTTGTTCCTCACCGCCGCGGCGCGATCGCGCCACGGCGGGATGACCGCGCGGGCCAGCCGCCAGGGTGCCGCCGTGCATGTGGTGAGCGGCGAGGTCATGGCCGAGCTCGCACAGACCGTCACCCCGCAGGGAATCCTCGCCGTCTGCCGGTTCGTGGACGTGCCGCTGGCCGCGCTGACCGGGGCCGCCCCGCGGCTGGTGGTCATACTCGCCAATGTCAGGGACCCGGGCAACGCCGGAACGGTGCTGCGCACCGCGGACGCGGCGGGCGCGGGCGGGGTGATCTTCTGTGACGCCTCGGTCGACCCGTACAACAGCAAGTGCGTGCGCGCGTCCGCGGGCAGCATCTTCCACACCGACCTGGTGCTCGGCGGCTCGGTGGCGGACACGGTGAGTCACCTCCGTGCGGCGGGCCTGCGGGTGCTCGCCGCGGACGGCAGGACGGGCCAGCCGCTGGACCAGGTGGAACCACGGGGAGTACTCGCCAAGCCAACGGCCTGGCTGTTCGGCAACGAGGCGTGGGGCCTGCCCGACGACCTCCTGGCGCTGGCCGACGAGCCGGTCGCGGTACCCATATATGGGCAGGCAGAGAGCCTTAACCTGGCCGCCGCGGCCGCGGTCTGCCTGTACGCCTCGGCCCGGGCACAGCGCTGTAACGCGGGAGGGGGCTGCCACGCAGCACCCGCAACGCGCTAGAGTCTGATCACATTGCGTCATGAAGAGCTCCTGCCTGGAGCGTGCCGCGCATGCGGGAATGTTCCGGGCCGGATGCTCGGAGCCAGGTGGCCGGCGGGGACGGGCCACACGAGCCAGCGGCCGGGTTGGGGGATCCGGGCCACGACAGGCGGCACAGATGCCGGACGGAGGCAGGGACGCGCGTGGACGGGCATGCGGTGCCCGGCGACAGGGCGCTTGACCAGGGCCCAGCCTTGGGCGGGGAGGCGGGGTCGAGGCTAGCAGAGTTGTCGGCTGCCATGAACCCAGACCGGGCGGCAGACCTGACCGGCCCGTTGACGGCCCCGGGCCCGGTGCTGGTCAGCTCGATGGTCTGTGCCGACGAGCTTCCGGACGGCCTGGTTATCGCCGACCACGCGGGCCGGGTCATGGTGTTCAACCGGGCCGCCTCGCGGCTGACCGGGATACCTGTCCGGGCCGCGATCGGCGCGGATGTGCGGCAGGTCCTCGCGCTGCGTGACGCCGACGGCCGCTGCTGGTGGCGGTCCGCCAACCCCTACCACGGGCTGTCCATCCGCACCCGTCACCCCGAGATGCCGTTGTACCTCGCCGACGGGACCGAGCTGCTGGTCACCATGTCGTATGTGCGGGCAGCGCGCGGCGCCACAGCACAGCGGCGACGCCCCGGGGCGCCCGCCGGAGGCGAGGTCCAGCGCCTGGTGTTCGTGCTGCGCGGTGCGCAGCAGCGGGCCCGCCTGGAACGCAGCCGCGCCGACCTGGTGTCCACCGTGGCGCACGAGCTGAGGTCCCCGCTGACCAGCGTGAAGGGCTTCACCGCCACACTGCTGGCCAAGTGGGGCCGGTTCACCGACGACCAGAAGAAAGTGATGCTGGAAACCGTCAACGCCGACGCGGACCGGGTCACCAGGCTCATCACCGAACTGCTGGACGTCTCCCGGATCGAGTCGGGGCGGATGGAGATCCACCGGCAGCTCGTCAACGTCCCGGAACGGGTGGAGAAGATCGTCGCCGGGCGGGTGGCAGCCGGTGACCCGGCCGACCGGTACCGGGTGGTGATCTCCGGCCGGCTGCCCGAGACATGGCTCGATGCGGACAAGGTCGACCAGATCCTCGGGAACCTTATTGAGAACGCCGTCCGGCACGGCGCTGGTACCGTAACTGTCGTGGTGGAGCCGCTGGAACCCGCTGGCGCCCGTGCCGTCAGGCCCGGTGCCGAAGGCATCGCGGTCTCCGTGCGGGACGAGGGCGACGGTGTCGCGCCGGAACTCGTGTCGCGGATCTTCCGGCAGTTCTGGCGGGCCAAGCGCCGCGGTGGTGCCGGGCTCGGCCTCTACATCGTCAAGGGGCTGGTCGAGGCGCACGGCGGGACGATCACCGTGCAGCGGGCGCCGGAGGGCGGTGCGGAGTTCCGATTTACCATGCCCGCCGGCACTATGGCGGGCTAACTCTGCTTGCCGACCTTCGGTCGGCCGCGCCGAGGCCACATTCCCGGGTGCTAGTCCGGGGGCCGAGCCCCCGGAGCCCCCACGGCCGTGGCTGGCGTGGTCTGTAGCCTTACGGTCGGCGAGCCACCTCCGGATCCCATGGTGGTGGCGGTTGGTCATCTGGCTGACCCCGGAACCTGGGTGGCTGGGGACCAGGCAGCTTGGGCCGATCGTATGGCATAAAAATCCGGACACCTCCGCAAAACCTGGACACCTCCGCAAAACCTGGACACCTCCGTGAACTGAGGGATGGCGAAACCTATGTCCGCACCTAACAAGCAATACGACCCGGTGGAGGTGACGGCGTTGTCGCCCGAAGAGATCGCCGCCGCGCTGCAGGAGGCACTCGCCGCCATCGCCGAGGCACGCACGCTCGACGAACTCAAGGCCGCCCGGCTGGCCCACGCCGGGGATCGGTCGCCGCTCGCGCTCGCCAACGCCGAGATCGGGGCGCTGCCGCCGCAGGCCAGGGCGGAGGCCGGCCAGCGGGTCGGCGCCGCCCGCCGCGAGATCCGGCAGGCGCTCGACGCCCGGCAGGCGGACCTCGAAGCCGAGCGCGACCAGCGAGTGCTGGTCGAGGAGACCGTCGATGTGACCCTGCCCTGGGACCGGCAGCCGGCCGGGGCGAGGCATCCGGTGACCACGGTGGGGGAGCGGCTCGCCGACGTGTTCGTGGGCATGGGGTATGAGATCGCCGAAGGGCCCGAGGCCGAGGCCGAGTGGTTCAACTTCGACGCGCTGAACTTCGCGCCCGACCACCCGGCACGGGAGATGCAGGACACGATCTTCGTGGCCGGGCCGGACGGCGGCAACTCAGGCGTCGTGCTGCGCACGCACACCTCGCCGGTGCAGATCCGCGCCCTGCTGACCCGCCCGCTGCCGGTGTACGTGGTCAGCCCCGGCAAGTGCTTCCGCACCGATCCGCTGGACGCCACGCACAGCCCGGTGTTCCACCAGATCGAGTGCCTGGCCGTGGATGAGGGGCTGACCATGGCCGACCTGCGCGGCGCGATCCAGTCGTTCGTGGACGCCATGTTCGGCGAGGGGCTGCGGACCCGGATCCGGCCGGACTTCTTCCCGTTCGTGGAGCCGGGCATGGACGTGTCGATGGAATGCCACGTCTGCCGCGGCGCCTCCACCCGGGGCGGTGACCCGTGCCGGGTGTGCCGGTCGCAGGGCTGGGTCGAGCTGGCCGGCGCCGGGATGGTCAACCCCAAAGTGCTGATCGCCTGCGGGATCGACCCGGACCGCTACAGCGGCTTCGCGTTCGGGCTCGGCATCGAGCGCACGCTCATGGTCCGGCACGGGATGACCGACATCAGGGACTCGCTGGAGGGTGACGTGCGGTTCAGCCGCGCACTGGGGGTGGAGGTCTGATGCGCGTCCCAGTGTCCTGGCTGCGCCAGTACGCCCCGGTCGATGAGTCGGTTCCGGCCGCCGAGGTGGCCAGGCGGCTGACCGCCGCGGGCCTGGAGGTGGAGTCCGTCGAGGCCGTCGGGCACGACGTCAGCGGTGTCGTGGTGGCGGAGGTCACCGCCATCGAGGAGCTGACCGGGTTCCGCAAGCCGATCAGGTACTGCCACGTGACCACCGGCGCGGCCGAGCGCGACGTGATCTGCGGCGCGGCCAACTTCGCGGTCGGCGACCGGGTGCCATTCGCGGCTCCCGGTGCGGTGCTGCCCGGTGGCTTCGAGATCGGCGCGAAAAAGGCCTACGGCCGGATGTCGGAGGGCATGATCTGCTCCGCCGCCGAACTCGCCATCGGGGACGACCACACCGGCATCCTGGTGCTCGCGCCCGATGCCCCGCTCGGCGAGGATTTCGCGGGCTACGCCGGGCTGGCCGACCAGGTACTCGACATCTCGGTGACGCCGAACCTGGGATATGCGCTGTCGGTGCGCGGGATTGCCCGCGAACTGGCCACGGCGTTCGAAGTCCCTTACACCGACCCGGCCGGCCAGCATCTGCCCGCCGACGTCGAGGCGGTGTCGCCAGATGTGTACCCGGCGAGCATCGCCGACCCGACCGCCTGCGACCGGTTCGTGCTGCGCGAGGTGCACGGTCTCCACCCGGCCGCGCCGACTCCGCTGTGGATGCGGGTGCGGCTGGCCCGGGCGGGCATGCGCACGGTGTCGCTGGCGGTCGACGTCACCAACTACCTGATGGTCGAGTTGGGGCAGCCGCTGCACGCCTTCGACCGCGACCGGCTGACCGGCCCGATCGTGGTGCGGCGGGCGCAGCCGGGTGAGCGGCTGGAGACGCTGGACCATGTCGTCCGCGAGCTTGACCCCGACGACATCCTGATCACCGACGAATCCGGGCCGATTTCGATGGCTGGCACCATGGGCGGCCTGGCGACCGAGATCTCCGAGTCGTCGGCGAATCTGGTGATCGAGGCCGCCCACTTCTCCGCCCGGGGCACGGCCAGGATGAGCCGGCGGCACCGGCTGTTCAGCGAGGCCTCCTACCGCTTCGAGCGCGAGGTGGACCGGGAGCTTCCGGTGCGTGCCTCGGCGAGGGCGGCGAAGCTGCTGGCCGAGCTGGGCGGCGCAACCGTGGTTCCTGGCTGCAGCCACGCACAGGTCGAGGTACCTCCGGTGACGATAAGCCTGCCGGTGGACTATCCGGGCAAGGTGGCCGGGCTGCCGTATCCGCAGGCGGCCGTGATCCGGCGGCTGCGGGATGTCGGCTGCGTGGTGACCGAGCCCGGTGCGGACGCCGGTGCCACGGCGGCCGGGGCTGACGATGCCGCGGTGGTGCACAGCGCCGGGGCCAGGAGCGCCAGCCTGAACCGGCACATCCGGCGGGAGTAGCGGCAAGCACGAGAGCGGCCCGGAGATCGTCACCGTGGTGCCGCCGTCCTGGCGCCAGGACCTGCGGTACCCCAGCGACCTGGCGGAGGAGGTGATCCGGCTGGAGGGTTACGACAACGTTCCGATCCGGATGCCGCGGGCCGCCGCGGGAAAGGGGCTGACCGGTGCCCAGCGGCTGCACCGCGCGGTGGGCCGCACGCTTGCCGGGGCGGGCTACGTCGAGGTGCTCAGCCAGCCGTTCAGCTCGGCCGCCGACTACGAGCGGATGCAGCTGCCCGCCGGGGATCCGCGCCGCCGGGCGGTGCGGATCGCCAACCCGCTGAGCGAGGACGAGCCGTTCCTGCGCACCACCTTGCTGCCTGGCCTGTTGCGAGTGCTGGCGCGCAACATCGGGCGCGGGTTCGGTGACCTGGCCCTGTATGAGATGGGGCTGGTGTTCCGGCTCGGCACCGGCGGCCAGGGAGTCGCCCCCATCCCGCGGGTGGACCGCGGGCCGACCGTGGCCGAGGTCACCGAGATGGAATCCGCCCTGCCCGCCCAGCCGCTGCGGGTAGGCGTGGTGCTGGCCGGGAACCGGGAGAACTCCGGCTGGTGGGGCGGGGGCCGCTCGGCCGGGTGGCAGGACGCGGTCGAGGCCGCTCGCGAGGTGCTGCGGGTGAGCCGGGTTGGCTACCGCGTCGAGCAGGACCAGTACCCGCCGTGGCACCCGGGCCGCTGCGCCGCGGTCTACATCACCGGCGCGGACGGGGAGGAGCAGCTCGCCGGGCATGCCGGGGAGCTGCACCCGCGGGTGATACAGGCGTTCCGGCTGCCGGACCGCACCTGCGCGGTGGAACTGGACCTGTCGGTCATCGGGGCCGCGGCCGCGGTGCTGCCGCCGCCCCAGGCGCCGTTGATCTCCGCCTACCCGGTTGCGACCCAGGACGTCGCGCTGGTGGTGCGGGAGGCGGTGCCTGCCGCCGAGGTGCAGGCCGCGCTGGCCGCCGGGGCTTCGTCGGCCGCTGGGGATGGCGGAGAGTTGCTGGAGGACGTGCGGCTCTTCGACATCTACACCGGCGAGCAGGTGGGGGAGGGCAGCAAGTCCCTCGCCTACCGGCTGCGCTTCCGTGCGGCTGATCGCACGCTCACCGACGAGGAGACCAGCGCCGCCAGGGATGCCGCGGTGGCCGAGGCAGCCCGCCGAGTCGGTGCCGTGCTCCGCGACGGAAGCTGACCGGCGGCGACAGCGTCCGTGGAGCCGGTACTGGGGCGGCCACCGCCCCCGCCGGGGACTGGCGGCTGCGGCCTGCCGCAGCCGCCAGTGTGGATGGGATTCTGGCGGTTGGAAATCAGGTAAGACGACCGGAGTCGATAGCAGTCATGTGTCACGGCTTAGGGCCCGCAGCGCAGGGCGGCGTCATAGCGGCATGTTCTCGCTTGTGGGGCCGGGGCCAGCGGCACGGCTGGCCGGCGTACGGTCACTGGTTCGTGCTTGACAGCAACCGGTGCGACGGGCTGCGATGGCGATAGCGCTTTACGCAACCCCATCCGGCATGTCGGCCCGTTCCCTCACCCCTGGTTCGGCACCAGTCCCGCACACGGAGGAATCGCCATCAGCCCGGAAGTCAGCGCGCAGGGGCAGTCCACGCTGGGCGCGGCAGGATCGGACACGGCGCCACCTAAGGCGACGTTCGGTGCGGTCTTCGCGGTAGGCGAGTTCCGCGCGCTGTGGCTGGCGCAGGTGCTTTCCGTCGCCGGAGACCAGCTCGCCCGGGTCGCGCTGACGTGGCTGGTGTACGACCGCACCCACTCGTCCCTGCTGGCCGCGATAACCTTCGCGGCCAGCGTGGTGCCGGCCTTCATCGGCGGGATCGCCCTCGCCGGCCTGGCTGACCGGCTTCCCCGCCGGCGGGTCATGATCGCCTGTGACCTGGCCAGGGTCGCACTTGTGGCGATCATGGCGATATCCGGGATACCGATCGCGGTGCTCGTGGCACTGCTGTTCCTGGTGACCATGATCGGTGCGCCGTTCCTGTCGGCCCGCGCCGCTCTCTATCCGGACATACTCACCGGCGACCTGTACGTGCTGGGGACCGCGGTCACGCTCACCACGATGCAGTTCGCCCAGGTGCTTGGGTTCGCTGTCGGCGGCGCGGTGGTCGGGTTCTTCGGCGTCCAGGTGTCACTGGTCATCGATGCCGCCACGTTCGCCCTGTCGGCCCTGATCACTTTTGTCTGGGTCCGGTCCTGGCCTGCGGTTCAGGCGATGGCGGACCGTGAAGCCGGAGCCGGGGCCGGGGCCGATGCTGGCGGGCTGCTCGCGGGCCTCCGGCTGGTGTTCACCAGCCCGG
Organism: uncultured Actinomycetes bacterium; assembly: GCA_963707905.1. Classification (GTDB taxonomy): domain Bacteria; phylum Actinomycetota; class Actinomycetes; order Streptosporangiales; family Streptosporangiaceae; genus DASXKD01. Next base: position 63,225 of record CAVPSA010000059.1, read on the forward strand.
CACTGCGGATCCCGATGCTGCTTGGCTGGCTGGCTGCCTTCTACAACATTCCGGAAGGGGTCGCGGCGCCACTCGGGGCGGCTCTGGGCGGCGGGGCGGTGGCTGTCGGATTCATCTTGGCGGCACCGGCATTGGGTGCGACGGTGGGAGCGATCACATTCAGCAGGTTCGTCGCCCCGGCACGGCGGGTGCGGTGGATGAGCCCGCTGGCCGCAGTGGCGTGCGGCGTTCTTATCCTGTTCGCCTTCCGGCCCCCGTTGCCCATCGCGCTGATGGTGCTGGCGGTGTCGGGCCTCTTCGACTGCTATCAGCTTGCCGCGAACGCTTCGTTTGTTGCCGCGACTCCGGCGCGGCAGCGCAGTCAGGCGTTTGGTATCGCCCAGGGCGGCATGAGTCTCGGCCAAGGTGTGGCCATAGTCACGGCGGGGGCATTGGCCCAGCACTATGCCCCAAGCCTCGTGATAGCGGCCAGCGGCGCGGTAGGTGCGCTTGCTGCCATCGCTATCGCCTTCAGCCGGCTACGAGCGCGCTGATCTCCCTCAGCTGCGCGAGCCGGTGAGTACCGGGTCAGCCCCAGTTGCTTCCGCGCATCGCGGGCGCTCCTTCCGTGGACGTGGTGCGGTCGGTGGGTGGTGGTCAGCCCCAGTTGCTTCCGCGCATCGCCGGTGCTCCTTCCTGGTCGTCGTGCGCTGGCTGGTGTCGTGGTCAGCCCCAGTTGCTTCCGCGCATCGCGGGCGCTCCTTCCGTGGACGTGGTGCGGTCGGTGGGTGGTGGTGGTCAGCCCCAGTTGCTTCCGCGCATCGCCGGTGCTCCTTCCGCTGGTTGCATGATCTCGCTGATCGGGTATGTGTATACACGGCATATGTCACAAGGTCACTGTGATGCCCGGCTTATACCGACTTAGTCACTGAAGAACGGGGACGGGGGACGACGGGTCTTGGTTGCGTTCGGTAACCTTGGTCTCGGGATTTCGTGAGCATCCCTAATTCCCGGTATCAGTGAGTAATGGGGGCTTGACATCCGGCACATGCGCTCTGTGACAATACGGGGCATCACTGTCTCGCATGCCGTGGGAGAGGCTTGAGCTGTGCCTGAGCGTCGGCCGAGGAGGAACTGATGGGCTCCGAGCGCTGCAAGCTTGTGCGAGAGCACGGGCGCGCGGTGCAGGGGTGGCCCATCTGGCAGCTTCGGTCCTGGCTGGTGGCCTATATCGGGCTCATCACCGCGGTCTATGTGGCCGCGATCGCCGTGGCCGTGGTCCTCGAGCCGCGGCCGGAACCCTGGCACAACCTCTGGCTGTTCGGCGCCCTGCTGCTCTGCAGCGCGCTGACCGTGGAGCTCACCAAGCGAACCGGGGAGAATGCCGGGCTGATCAAGGACGTCTACGGCGTCTGGGAACTGCCGCTCGCCATCCTCCTGCCGCCCATCTTCACGCTGGTGGCACCGATCTTCCGGTTCACCCTCACCCAGTTGCGGATCCGGAAGGTCCCGCTGCACCGGCGGGTATTCAGCACGGCGGTCATGGGCCTGTCGAACGCCAGCGCCTCCGTGGTGTTCCACGCGATGACCGGCCAGCGAATCGGGATGGCGCCAGGCATAGGCTCTCCCGCCACGCTGTGGCTCGTGGCCGTGGCCGCGGGCGCGGCTGCGCTGTGGATCGTCAACACCTGCCTGCTGTTCCCGGCGATCAAGGGTTCCGATCCGACGGCAACCCTGCGCAGGACGATCCTGGCGCGCGAGAGCATCCAGAACGACGCCGCCGAAAGCTGTGTGGCCGTGCTGGTTACCCTGGGCATCGCGGTCACGCCACTGACGATCCTGTTCGCCTTCCCGTTCGTGACGCTGCTCCAGCGCTCGTTCCGCCACGTCCAACTCGTCAACGCCTCCCGTGTCGATACCAAGACCGGCCTGCTCAACGCGGGCACCTGGGAGCGCGAAGCGGCCACCGAGGTAGCTCGCGCGGTTCGTACCCATACCTCCCTGGCGGTCGCTCTTATTGATATTGATCACTTCAAGGCGGTCAACGACTCGTTCGGGCACTTGGCCGGGGACCGTGCACTCCGCACCGTCGCTCGCGCCCTGCAGATTCCCCTCCGGGAATACGACCTGGTCGGGCGGTTCGGCGGCGAGGAGTTTGCCCTGTTGCTGCCCCAGGCCAAGGCACTGGACGCCTACCGCATCGCGGAACGCATCCGAACTCACATCGGCAGTATGCCCATTACTGTCAGCGACGATGCTGACGCCGAACCGGTAAGGATCAGCATCTCGATCGGCGTCGCCGCACTCGGTGCCCGGTGGGACAGCACCAGCGGTGCTCAGCTTACCGAGCTTCTCGCTGCCGCGGACGGAGCTTTGTACCAGGCCAAACGCAACGGGCGTGATCAGGTCTGCGTGGTCACCGAGAACGCGACGTTCGGTGCGAGTGGCCGCGATGCGGCGGAGAACGGAGCCGGCGCGACACCCGGCGAGCGCGAGGCAGCCGGCCCGGTCACCGAGATCATCCAGGCCTCGTAGCGCACGGATCCGTTCGCCAGTTCACCGAGGCTCGCCGATTCCGGCCGCGGCCAGGCTGGTTCGTCACGGTCTGCCGATCGCGGCGCCGGCCAGCCCTCAAGAGGGTGAAGAGCTGGGGGACGGCAGGGTCAGGACCGCGAGTATCTGCATCCCGTGCTTCCGGCAGGCCGAGGCGCGGCCCGTCTTGAGCACCTGAGGCGTGTCGTAACCCTGGCAGACCCAGCCGTGGATGCTGACCGGCGCGCCGCCACCGTTGCCGGGGACCTTGCCCGACGCGAGCGCGTGTGTGTAGTCACGCTGCACCGTCATGGCCTCCTGGCACGAGGCCTGGCCGACGACATCGACGTCGACCGGTACCCCCGCCGCCGTGCGGGCCGTCCCGCACCGGGTGGCGGGCCCGCTGCTCGCGGTGGGCCCGGGTCCGCCACCGGCCGCGGTGGTGGCCTGCTTCCCCGGCGTGGCCCCGCAACCCGCCACCACACCGGCCGCGAGCACGGCCAAGGCACTGGCGGCAACGGCGCGCGAGCGACCGCGCATGGGGGGCCTCCTTCCCGCGCAATCATCATGCCCTGTACCACGGGGCCCTGGCATCACGACGCCCCGGCCATGTCAGGCCGGCTGCGCCCGCCGATGGCCGCGTTGCATATTTAGCGCATCCAATGCATAATTTCTCAGAGTAGTCAGGGGCCGTGCCCGGATAGCGATCAGATCGGGAGAACTCATGGGCGTCCGGGTGGCGGTGGCGGGTGCCAGCGGTTACGCGGGCGGAGAACTCCTGCGCATCATCGGCGGCCACCCGGATCTGGAACTCGGGCTCCTCGCGGCCGCGACGAGCGCCGGGGCGCCGGTCACGGCGGCCCATCCGCACCTGGCCCACCTTGACGGGCACACCTTCGAGCCGCTCGACCCGGCCCGCATGTCCTCGGCCGACCTGGTCTTCCTCGCGCTCCCGCACGAGGAGTCGGCCGCGGTCAGCGCTGCCCTGCCCGCCGGGATCCCGGTGGTGGACCTGTCCGCCAGTTTCCGCCTGGCCGATCCGCAGGCATGGTCGGCGTACTACCGGACACCGCACGCCGGCCAGTGGTGTTACGGGCTGCCCGAACTCCCGGGCGCGCGAGAGCGGATCGCCGCCGCGCGGCGGGTGGCGGCACCCGGCTGCTACGCCACCGCCGCCATTCTGGCCCTCGCGCCCCTGGTCGCAGCGGGGCTGGCCGACCCGCGCGACATCGTGATCGTGGCCGCCTCCGGTACCTCAGGAGCCGGCCGCTCCCCGTCGGCGGCGCCGCTGGCGACCGAGGTTATCGGTGCGATGTCGGCCTACCAGGCCGGCGGCACGCACCGGCACACGCCAGAGATCGAGCAGGCGCTGCGCGCGGCCATGCAGGCCCGGGGGAGCACTCCGCCTCCCCGGGGGCAAGCCCCCGGACCCCATGGCCCGAAACCTCCCGGTGGGCCATGGCCCCATGACTCCGTCATGGCGCCTCGGCCCGGCGCTGACCCGGTCGTGTCCTTCACCCCGATGCTGGCCCCGATGCCCCGCGGGATCCTGGCCACCTGTACCGCGCCGCTGCGCGCCCCGGGCACGACCACCGCGGCCTTGCGTGAGGCGCTCTCGGCGGCCTACGACGGCGCGCCGTGCGTGCGCCTGCTCCCCGAGGGCCGCTGGCCGTCCACCGCGGCGACCAACGGCTCCAACATGGCGCACCTGCAAGCCGCCGCCGACGCGCACGCCGGGCGGGCGGTGGTCGTCGCCGCGCTCGACAACCTTGGCAAGGGCGCGGCGGGCCAGGCGGTCCAGGCGGCCAACCTCATGCTCGGCCTGCCAGAAACCGTGGGCCTGTCCCTGCAGGGCGTCGCGCCATGACATACGACCGCGCTGTCGCGCCGCAGGCGCCGGGCCGAACGCCGCATCGCTTCGCGATGCGGAATCCCGGCACCGAGACTCTGCTGGTCCGGGGGACGACCCCCGGACCCCCGCTTATGCCGCCCGAAGCCAGCGAAGCGCCCGCGAGGGGGGCCATGAAAGAGGTCGCGCCGTGAGTGTTACCGCTCCGCTGGGGTTCCGGGCCGCTGGGGTGGCGGCCGGGCTGAAGCCTTCCGGTGCCCGTGACGTGGCCGTGGTCATCAATGACGGGCCCTCCCGCGCCGCCGCCGGGGTGTTCACCGCCAACCGGGTGAAAGCCGCGCCGGTGCTGTGGACCCAGCAGGTGCTGGGCGGCGGCCGGGTCCGGGCGGTGCTGCTCAACTCCGGCGGCGCGAACGCCTGTACCGGCCCGGTGGGCTTCGCCGATACGCATCTGTCCGCGGAACGCCTCGCGGCGGGCCTGGACGATTCCGCGGGCGAGATCGCCGTGTGCTCGACCGGCCTGATCGGCGAGCGGCTGCCCATGGACTCGCTGCTCGGCGGCGTGGACGCGGCCCTGGCCGAGGCGTCGCGGGCGGGCGGCCTCGCGGCCGCGGACGCGATCAGGACCACCGACACCGTGGCCAAGATCGCCTTCCACCGTTCCGGCGGGTTCACGGTCGGCGGCATGGCCAAGGGCGCGGGCATGCTGGCACCGGCCCTGGCCACCATGCTGTGCGTGCTCACCACGGACGCCGGGCTGGATTCCGGTGAGCTGGACGCCGCGCTCCGGGCGGCGACCCGGGTCACCTTCGACCGGCTGGACACCGACGGCTGCATGTCCACCAACGACACCGTGCTACTGCTGGCCAGCGGGGCCTCGGGTGAGCGCCCGGACACCGCCGAGTTCACCCGGGCGCTCACCGGCGTCTGCGCCGACCTGGCCCGGCAGTTGCAGGCCGACGCCGAAGGGGCGGGCAAGCTGATCGCGATCGAGGTGGTCGGCGCCGCCGACGAGGACGACGCGGTCATGGCGGGCCGTGCGGTGGCCCGCTCGGCCCTGCTCAAATGCGCCATCGCCGGTGCGGATCCGAACTGGGGCCGGGTGCTTTCCGCGGTGGGCACCACGGACGCCGTGTTCGACCCGGACCGGGTCAATGTGGCGATCAACGGTGTCTGGGTGTGCCGCAACGGCTGCGCCGCCGACGACAGGTCCAAGGTGGACCTGAGCCCGCGGGACGTGACGATCACCGTGGACCTGTCCGCCGGGCCGGCCGCCGCCACCATCCGCACCACCGACCTGACCACCGAGTACGTTCACGAGAACTCGGCCTACTCGACATGACGGCGAGCGTAAGCCCGCAGGCCACCGGGACCGGGGCGTTGCCTTCCCCAGCTGGTGGGGCCAAGGTCCCCGCGACGGAGTCACGGGGACCGCAGGCCAGCGGGGGCTCCAGGCCATCGGGGGTCCGGGGGGGTCCCCCGGGCGTTGCTGTGTCCCCCTGGGCCAGCACTGCTAAGGCAGCGACGCTGATCGAGGCCTTGCCGTGGCTGGACCGGTTCCACGGCAAGACCGTGGTGATCAAGTACGGCGGCCATGCGATGACCGATGCGGCGCTTCGCGCCGCCTTCGCCCAGGACGTTGTGTTCCTGCGGTACGCGGGCCTCCGGCCGGTCGTGGTGCACGGCGGCGGCCCGCAGATCTCCGCGCACCTGGCCAGGCTCGGCGTGCCGAGCACCTTCACCGCGGGGCTGCGGGTCACCACGCCGGAAACCATGGACGTGGTCCGCATGGTGCTCACCGGCCAGGTCAACAGGGACGTGGTGGGCCTGATCAACCGGCATGGGCCGTTCGCCGTGGGCATGTCGGGGGAGGACGCGAACATGTTCACCGCGCGCAAACGGCACGCGGTGGTGGACGGGACCCCGGTGGACATCGGCCTCGTCGGCGAGATCGAGTACGTGGATCCCGCCGCGGTGCACGCCCTGATCTCCGACGGCCGGATCCCCGTGGTGTCCAGCGTCGCCCGGGGCACCGGCGGCGAGGTGTACAACGTCAACGCCGATACCGCCGCCGCCGCGCTCGCCGTGGCGCTGGGCGCGGCCAAGCTCGTGGTCCTCACCGACGTGGCCGGCCTGTTCGCGAACTGGCCGGGGGACGGGGACTCAACGGGCCAGCCACAGGACGTGATCAGCCAGTTGACCGCGACCGGCCTGGAACGGCTGCTGCCCGGCCTGACCAGCGGCATGATCCCCAAGATGGAGGCGTGCCTGCGCGCCGTGCGTGGCGGCGTGCCGCAGGCGCACGTGCTGGACGGCAGGCTGCCGCACGCGGTGCTGTTGGAGATCTTCACCGACTCCGGCATCGGCACCATGGTCGTACCGGACGGAGCAGCGTCATGATCCGCGCAGATCAATTGATGATCATGGGGCTTTGGCTGCTGGAGCGACCAAAACGCCATGATCACGAACTGGAGCGCGCGGCGGCGCGCGGGAAGGCGGGACGGTGACGGCGACGCAGCGGCTGCAGGAGCGGTTCGAGGCGGTGTTCATGCCCAACTACGGCGTCCCGCCGGTCGCACTGGTGCGCGGCGAGGGCTGCCAGGTCTGGGACGCCGACGGCAACTCCTACACCGACCTCATCGCGGGCATCGCGGTCAGCGCACTGGGCCACGCCCACCCCGCGCTCACCGAGGCGGTGACCCGCCAGGTGCGCGCGATCGCGCATACCTCCAACCTGTACCTGCACGAGACCGAGGTCGCCCTGGCCGAACGGCTGCTGCGGCTGCTCGGCAGGGACGGCCGGGTGTTCTTCGCCAACTCCGGCACCGAGGCCAACGAGGCCGCGCTCAAACTGGTCCGCCGCCATCAGGGCCCCTCCCGCCCGGTGATCGTCGCCGCCGAGAACAGCTTCCATGGCCGGACCATGGGCTCCCTCGCGGTGACGGGCAAGGCCGGGCTGCGGCAGCCGTTTGGTCCCTTCGGCTTCGACGTGAGGTTCGTGCCCTACGGTGACCTGGCGGCGCTCACCTCAGCCGTCACCCGCGAGTGTGCCGCCGTCATCCTCGAGCCCTGCCAGGGGGAGGCGGGGGTGGTGCCGCCGCCAGCCGGCTACCTGCGGGGCGCGCGGGAGGCTTGCGACGCGGCCGGTGCGCTGCTGGTGATCGACGAGATCCAGAGCGGGATCGGGCGCACCGGTGCCTGGTTCTGCTGCCAGGCCGCGGGTGTCGTGCCGGACGTGCTCACGCTCGCGAAGGGGCTCGGCGGCGGGCTGCCGATCGGGGCGTGCATCGGGCTCGGCGCGGCGGGCACGGCGCTGCGCAAGGGGGACCACGGCAGCACGTTCGGCGGGAACCCGGTCGCGTGCGCGGCGGCGCTCGCCGTGCTTGACACCATCGAGAGCGAAGGCCTGCTTGGCCGCGCGGCGGCGGTCGGGCGGAAGCTGGCTGACGGCATCGCCGGGACCGCTCATCCGCTGCTCGGTGGGGTCCGGGGCGAGGGCCTGTGGCTCGCCGCGGTGCTGACCCGGCCCGCCGCCGGTGCGGTGGAGGTGGCCTGCCGGGGCGCGGGCTTCCTGGTCAACGCGGTGCAGCCGGACGCTATCCGGCTGGCACCGCCGCTCATCCTCGGTGACGGCGAGGCGGCCGCGTTCCTCGACGCGCTCCCGGGCATCCTGGAGCGGGCCGCGGCCACGGACCTGGTCCCTGCCCCGGCCGGCGAGCAGGCCCCGGCCGCGGAGCCGGTCCCGTGACGGCGGTGAGCCCGGCGACCAAGGCCGCCCGCCACGAGCAGATCGCCTGGATCCTTGAGCACCTGCAGGTCCGCTCGCAGGAGGAATTGGCCGCGCTGCTCGCCGGCCGGGGTGTCCGGGTCGCGCAGGCCACGCTGTCGCGTGACCTGGAGGAAATGGGCGCGGTCCGGCTGCGCGGACCGGGCGGCGCACTGTGCTACGCGCTGCCGGCCGGCCCCGGTAGCCCGGGCGCGCGGCCCGGCGGGGTCGGCGCCGCGGAGACGGCGGGCGCCTTCACCGGGACTCTCCCGCGAGTCGCCGCCGAACTGCTGGTCAGCGCGGAGGCCAGCGCGAACCTGGTCGTGCTGCGCACCCCGGCCGGTGGCGCGCAACTGCTCGCCTCCGCCCTCGACCACGCCGGCTGGCCCGCCATCCTCGGCACGGTCGCCGGGGACGACACCGTCCTGGTGATCACCCGGGATCCCATCGGCGGGGCCGGAGTGGCCACGGCGCTGCTGCGGCAGGCGGAACGGAAGACCGCCGAAGAGCGACGAGCCTAGGCCGGGCGGGGCCGGCCAATCCAGGGGGACCGCCGGCCGTCATGGCCCGGCTGGCACAAGACGCTGATACGACACCGACAAGGAATGTGACATGACCAAGCGCGTGGTACTTGCTTACTCGGGCGGCCTGGACACCTCGGTCGCCATCGGCTGGATCGCCGAGGAAACCGGGGCCGAGGTCATCGCGGTCGCGATGGACGTGGGCCAGGGCGGCGAGGACCTGAACACCATCCGCCAGCGGGCCCTGGCCTGCGGCGCCGCCGACGCCGAGGTGGTGGACGCACGGGAGGAGTTCGCCACCGGCTACTGCCTGCCCGCGATCAACGCGAACGCCCTCTACATGAACCGCTACCCGCTGGTCTCCGCGCTGTCCCGGCCGTTGATCGTCAAGCACCTGGCCCGGGTGGCGCGGGAGCGGGGCGCCGACACGGTCGCCCACGGCTGCACCGGCAAGGGCAACGACCAGGTCAGGTTCGAAGTGGGCCTGGCCAGCCTGGCGCCCGAGGTGAAGGTGCTCGCGCCGGTCCGGGATTCGGGCATGACCAGGGACAAGGCGATCGCGTTCGCGGAGGAGAAGGGGCTGCCGATCGACGTGACATCGCGGTCCCCGTACTCGATCGACCAGAACCTGTGGGGCCGCAGCTGCGAGACCGGCCACCTGGAGGACATCTGGGAGGCCCCGCACGACGACGTCTGGAGCTACACCCAGGACCCGGCAGCGCCGCGGGAGCCCGACGAACTGGTGCTCAGCTTCGCCGACGGCGCCCCGGTCGCGATCGATGGGCGGGCGCTGTCGCCGCTGGAACTCATCACCGAGCTGAACGCCCGGGCCGGGGCGCAGGGCGTGGGCCGGGTGGACATGGTCGAGGACCGGCTGGTCGGGATCAAGAGCCGGGAGATCTACGAGGCGCCGGGAGCCATCGCGCTCATCGCCGCGCATTCCGAGCTGGAGAGCGTGTGCATGGAGCTGGACCTGGCCAGGTTCAAGCGGGCGGCGGAACAGCGCTGGACCGAGCTCGTCTACGACGGGCTCTGGTACGCCCCGCTCAAGTCGGCGCTCGACGCGTTCCTGAACCAGGCGGCCCGGCACGTGACCGGCGACATCCGGCTGCGGCTGCACGGCGGCCAGGCCGTGGTGACGGGCCGCCGCAGCCCGGTCTCGCTGTATGACTTCGGGCTGGCCACCTACGACACCGGCGACACCTTCGACCAGGGCCTGGCCAGAGGCTTCGTGGAGCTGTGGGGCCTGCCAAGCAAGACCGCCGCGCTCCGGGAGCAGCGCGCGTCCGGCTGAGCCGCGCTCGGGCGGGCCGCGTTTGGGCGGGGCCGCGCCGGCCGGGTCCGCCGGCGTGGTCCCATAGGCCCGCGGGAACCTGGGCGGTGGCGATCACGGCATGCCGCGGTCTCCTTCCACCTCACGGTGCCGCGTGCCCTCGCCGTAACGGTGCACTGGGACATCGGCCAGATCCGGGTCACCGCGAAACGCAGGCCGGCCCGTCCAGGTGACAGTGCCGCAGGCCAGGCCCGGGTACGACATCTTTGCCTACACCCGGGACGGGAACGGTCGCAGTCACCGGGAACCGACCTTGGGCGCGCCATGGCCTGATCGATGAACCGTCCGGTGCGGTCTGGGTGTGGGCAGGCGCGAGCGTGGAGCATCATGGAACGTCCCCTGCCGGTCGGCGGCCCGGTGCGGGACCGCACTGCAGGGAACGGCGTGGAGGGGAACCAGGTGTCAGATCAGGAGCGCGTGCCGACGCGGCTGTGGGGCGGGCGGTTCGAGTCCGGGCCCGCCGAGGCGCTGGCGAGGCTGTCGGTCAGTGTCCAGTTCGACTGGCGGCTGGCGCCCTATGACCTGCTCGCTTCCCGGGCGCATGCGCGTGTGCTGCACCGCGCCGGGCTGCTGTCCGCCGACGAACTGGCCCGCCTGCTCGCCGCGCTGGACGGGCTCACCACCGCCTGCCGTGACGGCAGCTTCCGGCCGTCGGCCGCGGACGAGGACGTGCACACCGCGCTGGAGCGCGGGCTGCTTGAGCGGGTCGGCGCGCTCGGCGGCAAGCTGCGGGCCGGCCGCAGCCGCAACGATCAGGTCGCCACCGACCTGCGCATGTACCTGCGCGATCACGCCAGGCTCATCGTGCTGCGGGTGGTCGAACTGGAAACAGCGCTGCTCGCGCAGGCGGAGCAGCACCAGGCCACGCCCGCGCCGGGGATGACCCACCTGCAGCACGCCCAGCCGGTGGTGTTCGGGCACCAGTTGCTCGCGCACGCCCAGGCGCTGGCCCGCGACGTGTCCCGGCTGCGGGACTGGGACGCCCGCGCGGCGGTGTGCCCGCTCGGCTCGGGCGCTTTGGCCGGGTCCTCGCTTCCGCTCGACCCGCAGGCGGTCGCCGAGGAACTGGGTTTCGCCCGCGCGGCGGAGAACTCCATGGACGCGGTGAGCGACCGGGACTTCGCCGCGGAGTTCTGCTTCGCGGCGGCCCTGCTCGGGGTGCACCTGTCCCGGCTGGGCGAGGAGATCGTGCTGTGGTCCTCGCAGGAGTTCGGCTGGGCCGAGATCGACGACGCGTACGCGACCGGGTCCTCGATCATGCCGCAGAAGAAGAACCCCGACGTGGCCGAACTGGCCCGCGGCAAGGCGGGGCGCCTGATCGGCGGGCTGACCGGCCTGCTGACCACGCTCAAGGGCCTGCCGCTGACCTACAACAGGGACCTGCAGGAGGACAAGGAACCGGTCTTCGACGCGGTCGACACGCTGTTGCTGGTGTTGCCGGCGATGGCAGGCCTGGTCAGCACGGTGAGATTTAATGCCGAACGACTGGCGGGGGAAGCGAGTACCGGCTTCGCACTGGCCACCGACTTGGCAGAGCTGCTCGTGCGCCGCGGGGTGCCGTTCCGCGAAGCACACGAGGTGGTCGGTCATCTGGTGGTGTGGTGCCAGGTGAACGACTGCGACCTGCCGGACGTGAGCGATGAGAACATGGCGAAGATCTCGCCGCACCTGACACCGGACATCCGTGCGGTGCTGTCGGTGACCGGCGCGCTGGCGGCGCGGAAGGCGTATGGCGGGACGGCGCCGGAGCGGGTCGCCGAGCAGATCGCCGCCCTGCGGGCCGTGGTGGACGAGCACGCCGCCTGGGCCGGGTCTTGATGGTCTAGCCGGCACTTGCCCCGTAATGCCGGCCAGAGGCTTGCCTGGGCGCGGACAGAACTCCGCGCCCAGGCAACCCTCAGACCAGCTTGCGAGCCGCGCCCGGCCAGCCCCCACCCGCAGCCGGCGGGCTGCGCCTCCCACGTAGGCGCCTGCCGGGCCGCGTCGGCGTCCAGCCCTCTCAAGGCCAGACGTGCCTGACCCCGGCGCCGTCAGTCGCCGGGGTCAGTGTTGATGATCGTTAGGTGATCGTTAGGTGCGGAGGGTGGCTGCGTAGAGGACCTGGTGGAACGCGGCCGCTGGGTTCGGCGGCTTGGACGCGAGCGTCCAGGCGCCCGCCACCCTGGCCGGGGTGGCGGACAGGCCGGAGTAGTCACCGGGGAACTTGCCCCCGGCGACCGCCGCATACCTCAGGTTCGACGGCGGGCCAAGGACGATCGGCGGCGCGAACGTGGCGCCGCCATTGTCTGACCAGGTCAGCTCCTGCTGGATGACGTTGGGGTCGGTCAGGTCGCGCCGGCCGTAGCTGACGAAGACCCGGCCTGCGGCCGTCGCGACCGCCGCGTTGATGTACTGGACCTCCGGGGCGTTCCCCGGGGTCACCTGGACCGGGCTGGACCAGTGCTGGCCGCCGTCGGTGGAGCTTGATATCTCGACCGCGTCGAGCACGCCTGGCCCGTTGGCGTTCCACACCTGGAACATCCGCCCGGTCGCATGGTCACCCGCCATGAGCGGCAGGCAGCAGCGGATACCGGCCGGGCCGCCGCCGATGTTCTTGGCCACCACCACCGGCTTGGTCCAGTGGGCGCCCCCGTCGAACGAGGTTTGCGCCACTATCGAGGTGCCGCTGCCCGCGTTGGTGCCTTCCGCAGGATGCCCTGCATGACGCTGTCGCCGAGCGCGTGGCCGGCGAACAGGTAGGTGTCGGTGATCGCGCCGTTCGGCTGGACGAACGCCTGGGAGTTCTGGGAGAACTGCTTCCGCGACGCGAGGAAGTGCGTGCCGCTCCAGTGCTGCCCCTGGTCGTCGGACCAGCGGACCACCTGCGGCGACGCGCCGTTGGACAGGAACTCGGTCCAGAACTGGTAAATGCGGCCGAAGAACGGGCTGTCCGGCTGGGTATCGGTGACCAGCCAGTTCTTGTCGTCCGAGACGCCGCAACTGGTGCTCTGCTGTGCATATACCGGGTCGGCGAAGGTGGCGCCGCCGTCCGTGGACCGGGACACGGCCACGCCGCTGTCGCAGTTGTTGATGTCGATGACGAGTGACGAGACATACACACTGCCGTCCGCGCCGAACGCCACCACCGGGTCCGAGGCACGGTCGTAGGTGCCGCCGACCGCTCTGGTCAGCCCGGGCAGGCGGGACTGGTGCCACTGGGCGCCGCCGTCGTGCGTCCAGGCGTAGAAGATGTCCACCGCGCCGCCGGTGGCGAACCGGCAGTCGTGCGCGACCGCCACCTCGATCTTGGTGTTGAACGGAGAGACGGCGATGTCCGGCTCAACCAGCGTGTCCGGTTCACAGTTACCGTGGGCCGCCACGGTCTGCCGGCCGATCTGGCCCACGTGCAAGACGGCCGGCGGCCCTGACGGGGCCGCCAGGGCGGGTGCGGCGATGCCGAGGGCTGCCAGCGCTAAGGTCGCGCCACAGGCCATGAGTACGCGGAGCGGGTGCTGCACGGTGCCTCCCAGCTGTCTCCAGTCCGGCTGGTTGCAGGAGCCAGCCGGACAATTGACATGGTTCAGCCCCTCTCTGCCCCAGAACGGGCAAAGGCCACTCGGGACGCTAGACCGGCCCCGGGGCCGGGTCAACGGTGGGTCGCTGAGTGTGCGTGTTTCGTTGCGAAGCCCAGACCGCTTCGTGTCCTATGGGCGGGGCGGCGGGGTCGAGGCTTGGGCGGGGCGGCGGGGTCGAGGCTTGGGCGGGGCGGCGGGGTCGAGGCTAGAGTGCGAGCCGGTGCCGGTCATCAGGGAGGCTGCTCGTGCTGCTGCCGCGGGAGACCTTCGCCGGCAGTGCAGTTGAGGTAGCGCCTGCCCTGCTGGGCTGCGTGATCGAGCACGAGACCGCTGAGGGCCTGGTGGCCGTGGCGCTGACCGAGGTGGAGGCCTACCACGGGAAGGCAGACCCGGCGTCCCATGCCTACCGTGGCCAGACCCGGCGCAACGCGGTGATGTTCGGCCCGCCCGGGCACACGTACGTGTACTTCACCTATGGCATGCACTTCTGCGTGAACCTGGTATGCCTGCCGGAAGGAACCGCGTCGGCGGTACTGCTCCGGGCCGGCCGGGTGGTTGAGGGTACTGGTCTGGCCACGGCGCGCCGGGCGGCTCCCGGCCGGCAAGGACGCGACCTGGCCCGCGGCCCCGCGCGGCTCTGCCAGGCGCTGGGCATCACGCGCGAGCAGAACGGCGCCGACGTCTGCGACCCGGGGTCGCCGCTGCGGGTCCGGTGGCCAGATCCGGCGGAGGCCGGGCTGCCCGGGGCACAGGCCAGCGGGGCCGGGGCCGATGACGGCGCGGTGCCTGCCGGGCCGGGCCCGGCGGAGCTGGCCGGTGCGGCGATCAGCTGCGGGCCCCGGGTCGGGGTCAGCGCCGCGGCCGACCGCCCGTGGCGGTTCTGGATCACCGGCGACCCGACCGTGTCGGTGTACCGCCCGGCCGCGCCGCGCCGGGCCAGGCAGAAACCAGTTTCCGCGCACGCCAGAAGCGATGGGACGATATCGCCGTGACCGACATACTCGACGAGCTCGCCTGGCGTGGCCTGCTCGCGCACCACACCGACCTCGATGAACTGCGCACGGCCTTCGCCGCGGGCCCGGTCACCTTCTACGGGGGATTCGATCCGACCGCACCCGGCCTGCACATCGGCAACCTGGTGCTGCTGCTCACCATGCGCCGGGTGCAGGACGCCGGGCACCGCCCGATCGGCCTGGTCGGCGGTGCCACCGGCCTGATCGGCGACCCGAGCGGCAAGTCCGCGGAGCGCGTGCTCAACCCGCGGGAGACCGTCGCGGGCTGGGTGGAACGCATCCGGGGCGAGGTGGAGCGGTTCCTGGACTTCACCGTGGGGCCCACCGGAGCGCTGGTGGTCAGCAATCTGGACTGGACCGCCGGGCTGTCCGCGCTGGACTTCCTGCGCGACATCGGCAAGCACTTCCCGGTCAACCGGATGCTGGCGCGCGAGTCCGTCAAGGCACGGCTGGAGGCCGGTGGGATCAGCTACACCGAGTTCAGCTACCAGATCCTGCAGGCCAACGACTTCCTGGAGCTGTACCGCAGGCACGGGTGCACGCTGCAGATCGGTGGCAGTGACCAGTGGGGCAACCTGGTGGCCGGGGTAGACCTGATCAAGCGGGCCGAGGGGGCCTCGGCGCACGCGCTGGCGACGCCCCTGATCACCAAACCGGACGGCACCAAGTACGGCAAGACCGAGAGCGACGCGGTCTGGCTCAGCGCGGACCTGATGTCCCCGTACCGGTTCTACCAGTTCTGGATCAACCGGTCCGATGCGGAAGTGCCCGGCCTGCTGCGGGTCTTCACCTTCCGGTCCGCCGCGGAAATCGGGGATCTGGAGCGCCAGACCCGCGACTCGCCCGCGGCCAGGGCCGCTCAGCGGTTGCTCGCCGAGGACGTGACCACCCTGGTCCACGGTGCCGGGGAGTGCGCCGGTGTCATCGCCGCGAGCCGGGCCATGTTCGGCCAGGGCGACCTTGAGGCACTGCCCGAACGGACGCTCGCCGACGCGCTGGACGAGGTGGGCCTGGTGACCGTGCACGCCGCGCGGGAGAGCCTGCCGACGGTCGTGGACCTGCTCGTCGCCACCGGGATCGCGGACAGCAAGTCGGCGGCCCGCCGCATGATCGCCGCGGGCGGTGCCTACCTGAACAACCAGAGGGTTACCGCCGAGGACGCCGTGCCGGGTGTCGCCGACCTGTTGCACGGGCGGTTGCTCGTGCTCCGGCGCGGGCGGCGCACGGTCGCCGGGGTGGAAGTTGTCACCGGCTGACCCGGAACTCGCTGACCTGCATGTCCGCGACTCGCGCCCGCTCGATTTGACGTGGATGGCTTGTATGCCTAATCTTTCCTCTGCCCCCAAGCGCGAAGGGAACGCCGGCCAGGCGTCCAGTGCCGGGGGCCAGCCAGGAAAACTCCCCGCGGGTGCGCTGTCCGTGCATCAGGACAGTCCGCGGCACGGTAGGCTGGTGGTACACGAGGTTGAGAGGTCGTCAACGTCAAGCCAAGTCGCTTGACGGCCCTTGAACTCGCCGGTATGATAAGCAGGTTGCCCCCGAACCAGGCGAAAGCCTTGTGACGGTGCGCGTCCGCTCCTTGAGAACTCAACAGCGTGCTAAAAGCCAGTGCAAATGCACAACAACCCCGTCAGTGGGTGCTGGACCGGTAACGGCCCAGAGCTCACGAACGGAATGCCAAGATCGTCTCAATGGCTGATTTTTCGGCCAGTTGAGGCACTCTTTTGTGTCTGCACCCTGCTGATGGTTAATGGCCTGTGAATGGCCTGCGACCCGGCAGTTGCACATAGACATCAACGGAGAGTTTGATCCTGGCTCAGGACGAACGCTGGCGGCGTGCTTAACACATGCAAGTCGAGCGGAAAGGCCCTTCGGGGTACTCGAGCGGCGAACGGGTGAGTAACACGTGAGCAACCTGCCCTCAGCTCTGGGATAGCTCCGGGAAACCGGAATTAATACCGGATACGACTACGGCCGACATCGGCTGTGGTGGAAAGGATTTCCGGCTGAGGATGGGCTCGCGGCCTATCAGCTAGTTGGTGGGGTAACGGCCCACCAAGGCGACGACGGGTAGCCGGCCTGAGAGGGCGACCGGCCACACTGGGACTGAGACACGGCCCAGACTCCTACGGGAGGCAGCAGTGGGGAATATTGCGCAATGGGCGAAAGCCTGACGCAGCGACGCCGCGTGGGGGATGAAGGCCTTCGGGTTGTAAACCCCTTTCAGCAGGGACGAAGCGCAAGTGACGGTACCTGCAGAAGAAGCGCCGGCTAACTACGTGCCAGCAGCCGCGGTAATACGTAGGGCGCAAGCGTTGTCCGGAATTATTGGGCGTAAAGAGCTCGTAGGCGGTCTGTTACGTCCGCTGTGAAAACCCAGGGCTTAACCCTGGGCTTGCAGTGGATACGGGCAGACTAGAGGTAGGTAGGGGAGAATGGAATTCCCGGTGTAGCGGTGAAATGCGCAGATATCGGGAGGAACACCGGTGGCGAAGGCGGTTCTCTGGGCCTTACCTGACGCTGAGGAGCGAAAGCGTGGGGAGCGAACAGGATTAGATACCCTGGTAGTCCACGCCGTAAACGTTGGGCGCTAGGTGTGGGGTCCTTCCACGGATTCCGTGCCGCAGCTAACGCATTAAGCGCCCCGCCTGGGGAGTACGGCCGCAAGGCTAAAACTCAAAGGAATTGACGGGGGCCCGCACAAGCGGCGGAGCATGTTGCTTAATTCGACGCAACGCGAAGAACCTTACCAAGGCTTGACATGCAGGGAAAAGCCGTAGAGACACGGTGTCCGTAAGGGTCCTGCACAGGTGGTGCATGGCTGTCGTCAGCTCGTGTCGTGAGATGTTGGGTTAAGTCCCGCAACGAGCGCAACCCTTATCCTATGTTGCCAGCGGATTATGCCGGGGACTCATGGGAGACTGCCGGGGTCAACTCGGAGGAAGGTGGGGATGAGGTCAAGTCATCATGCCCCTTATGTCTTGGGCTGCAAACATGCTACAATGGCCGGTACAGAGGGCTGCGAAACCGTAAGGTGGAGCGAATCTCAAAAAGCCGGTCTCAGTTCGGATTGGGGTCTGCAACTCGACCCCATGAAGTCGGAGTCGCTAGTAATCGCGAATCAGCAACGTCGCGGTGAATACGTTCCCGGGCCTTGTACACACCGCCCGTCACGTCACGAAAGTCGGCAACACCCGAAGCCGGTGGCCTAACCCTTTTGGGAGGGAGCCGTCGAAGGTGGGGCTGGCGATTGGGACGAAGTCGTAACAAGGTAGCCGTACCGGAAGGTGCGGCTGGATCACCTCCTTTCTAAGGAGCACCTGGCGAGCCCCCTCGGGGTCTCGTCCAGAGCTGCTGCCCGGGCGTCTGTCCCGGGAGTGGCTAGCTCACTAGTGGAGCACTGGTTATTCGGTCCGCGAGCCAGCTCGCGTCCGTTAGTACGCCCGCCTTGGCGGGATGGAACGCGGAGGTGAGGGGTCCGCAGGCCGAGCACGCTGTTGGGTCCTGAGGGAACGGCCGCTTTTGGCTCCCCTCGGTCAGGACCGGCTGTAGCGCCTTGTCAGGCGTGGCACAGCCGGGACCGCCCGTACCTTGAGAACTGCACAGTGGACGCGAGCATCACATCCGTAATGTATTTGCCAAGTTATTAAGGGCGCACGGTGGATGCCTTGGCACCAGGAGCCGATGAAGGACGTAGGAGCCTGCGATAAGCCCCGGGGAGTCGGCAACCAGACTTCGATCCGGGGATTTCCGAATGGGGAAACCCGATGGAGCGTAATGGCCCATCGCCCCTGCCTGAACACATAGGGCAGGTGGAGGTAACGTGGGGAAGTGAAACATCTCAGTACCCACAGGAAGAGAAAGCAACCGCGATTCCCTGAGTAGTGGTGAGCGAAAAGGGAACAGGCCAAACCGGTCGCGTGTCATAGCCAGCAGGCGTTGCGTGACCGGGGTTGAGGGACCGCCCAGCCAGAGCTGCTGATCTGGCAGGAAGTAAGAAATCGTCCGAGTAGCCGAAGACGTTCTGGAAAGCGTCGGCACAGAGGGTGACACCCCCGTAGGCGAAACTCAGGCGACTTCCGGGCGGGATCCCAAGTAGCACGGGGCCCGAGAAATCCCGTGTGAATCCGGGAGGACCACCTCCTAAGCCTAAATACTCCCTGGTGACCGATAGTGAACAAGTACCGTGAGGGAAAGGTGAAAAGTGCCCCGGTGAGGGGTCGTGAAATAGCACCTGAAACCGTGTGCCTACAAGCCGCGGGAGCGCAGTCAGTCTTCGGGCTGACGTGAAGTGACCGCGTGCCTTTTGAAGAATGAGCCTGCGAGTTATGGTATGTGGCAAGGTTAACCCGTGAGGGGGAGCCGTAGCGAAAGCAAGTCTGAATAGGGCGTTGAGTCGCATGCTATAGACCCGAAGCGGAGTGATCTACCCATGGGCAGGTTGAAGCGCGGGTAAGACCGCGTGGAGGACCGAACCCACCAGGGTTGAAAACCTGGGGGATGACCTGTGGGTAGGGGTGAAAGGCCAATCAAACTCCGTGATAGCTGGTTCTCCCCGAAATGCATTTAGGTGCAGCGTTGCGTGTTTCTTACCGGAGGTAGAGCTACTGGATGGCCTAGAGGGCCGACAAGCTTATCGAAGTCAGCCAAACTCCGAATGCCGGTAAGTGAGAGCGCGGCAGTGAGACTGCGGGGGATAAGCTCCGTAGTCGAGAGGGAAACAGCCCAGATCACCAGCTAAGGCCCCTAAGCGTGTGCTAAGTGGGAAAGGATGTAGAGTTGCAGAGACAACCAGGAGGTTGGCTTAGAAGCAGCCACCCTTGAAAGAGTGCGTAATAGCTCACTGGTCAAGTGGTTCTGCGCCGACAATGTAACGGGGCTCAAGCACACCGCCGAAGCTGTGGCACTCGCGCGATAACCCGGCCCTTGGTGGCTAAGGTGGATGGCGGTTCTGGCCGCTGCGGTTTCGGCCGCGGACGCTAGAATCGCGGCCGCCCGATGCCTTAAGGGTCCAGGTGCGCGGGTGGGTAGGGGAGCGTCGGGTGGCGAGTGAAGCGGCGGAGTGATCCAGCCGTGGACGCCACTCGAGTGAGAATGCAGGCATGAGTAGCGAAAGAGGGGTGAGAAACCCCTCCGCCGAATGACCAAGGGTTCCTGGGGCAGGCTAATCCGCCCAGGGTAAGTCGGGACCTAAGGCGAGGCCGACAGGCGTAGTCGATGGACAACGGGTTGATATTCCCGTACCCGCTTAGATGCGCCCATGCCGATCCCGGCGATGCTAAGCGTACGAAGCCGACGAGCCCTTCGGGGCGAGACGGCCTAGTACGCGAACCAGACTGGCAGTAGGCAAGCCGATGGGGTGACGCAGGAGGGTAGCTCTACCGGGCGATGGTAGTCCCGGGGTAAAGGTGTAGGGCGGTGTGTAGGCAAATCCGCACACCATGAAGCCTGAGACCTGATGCCGAGCCGATTTAGGCGAAGTGAGTGATCCCATGCTGCCAAGAAAAACCTCGCGGCGAGCATCTCGGCGGCCCGTACCCTAAACCGACTCAGGTGGTCAGGTAGAGAATACCAAGGCGATCGGGAGAACCGTGGTTAAGGAATTAGGCAAATTATCCCCGTAACTTTGGGAGAAGGGGAGCCGTGCTTGGTGAAGAGGCTTGCCCTCTGAGCTGAGTATGGCCGCAGATACCAGGGGAAAGCGACTGTTTACTAAAAACACAGGTCCGTGCTAAGTCGTAAGACGACGTATACGGACTGACGCCTGCCCGGTGCCGGAACGTTAAGGGGAGGGGTTAGTGGCTTCGGCCGCGAAGCTCAGAACCTAAGCGCCGGTAAACGGCGGTGGTAACTATAACCATCCTAAGGTAGCGAAATTCCTTGTCGGGTAAGTTCCGACCTGCACGAATGGCGTAACGACTTTCCCACTGTCTCAACCACGGGCCCGGCGAAATTGCACTACGAGTAAAGATGCTCGTTACGCGCAGCAGGACGGAAAGACCCCGGGACCTTCACTACAGCTTGACATTGGTGTTTGGGACGGCTTGTGTAGGATAGGTGGGAGACTTTGAAGCAGGGACGCTAGTTCCTGTGGAGTCATTGGTGAAATACCACTCTGGTCCTTCTGGATGTCTAACCTGGGTCCGTTATCCGGATCAGGGACAGTGTCTGGTGGGTAGTTTAACTGGGGCGGTTGCCTCCTAAAGAGTAACGGAGGCGCCCAAAGGTACCCTCAGCCTGGTTGGCAATCAGGTGTCGAGTGTAAGTGCACAAGGGTGCTTGACTGTGAGACAGACATGTCGAGCAGGAGCGAAAGCTGGGACTAGTGATCTGGCGGTGGCGTGTGGAAGCGCCGCCACTTAACGGCTAAAAGGTACCCCGGGGATAACAGGCTGATCTTCCCCAAGAGTCCATATCGACGGGATGGTTTGGCACCTCGATGTCGGCTCGTCGCATCCTGGGGCTGGAGCAGGTCCCAAGGGTTGGGCTGTTCGCCCATTAAAGCGGTACGCGAGCTGGGTTTAGAACGTCGTGAGACAGTTCGGTCCCTATCCGCTGCGCGCGCAGGAGATTTGAGAGGGGCTGTCCCTAGTACGAGAGGACCGGGACGGACGAACCTCTGGTGTGCCAGTTGTTCTGCCAAGAGCACGGCTGGTTTGCTACGTCCGGAAGGGATAACCGCTGAAAGCATCTAAGCGGGAAGCTCGCCTCAAGATGAGATCTCCCTCGGGGTTAACCCGGTAAGGCCCCCAGCTAGACGACTGGGTTGATAGGCCGGAGGTGGAAGCGTGGCAACACGTGTAGCTGACCGGTACTAATAGGCCGAGAGGCTTGGCTCATACATTCTTCGCCTGGGAGGCGACTCCCAGGCCGTGCGTTCGCGTCCACTGTGCGGTTCCCGAGGTGCGGTCGGCCGCGTTGCTGGGAGGCCTCCCGGGAACGCGGAAGACCTAAATCTCCATAGTGTTTCGGCGGTCATGGCGAAGGGGAAACACCCGGTCCCATTCCGAACCCGGAAGTTAAGCTCTTCAGCGCCGATGGTACTGCGCGGGGGACCGCGTGGGAGAGTAGGACGCCGCCGGACATCGTGAGTGAGGGTCGCTTCCGTTACGGAGGCGGCCCTCACTGCTGTGTGCCCTGGCCTTTGATGGGGTCAGGGATAAGCGCCGTCCGGCGAGCTACCTGGGCGCGGACAGAACTCCGCGCCCAGGCAGCCCACCGGCCGACGCTGTGTGGGGTACGTAGAAGGGCCGGGCGGTAGTGGCGGAGGAAGACGTGGCGGGTGAGACGTCCGGTCGGCGTGAGAAAGATCCGGCGGGACGTGGTTCCGGCCGGGACTCTGGCGGCCAGGGTCGAGGCGCGCCCCGGGGGCGATCCGGGTCGTCGGATCGGCGGAGTAGCGGTGGTGCTGGACGTCCCGGTGGCGGGCGGGCAGGTGCGCCGCGTGCCGGAGCGGGCAGCGGACGGACCCGGGACGGTGAGACCGGCCGGGAAGGGCGTGGGGCGGCTGGTGGGCGGCCTTACCAGCCCCGGCGCGGTTCGGACAGCGGGGCGGCCGGGGAGCGACCTTATCGGCCCCGGCGGGCTTCCGATAGCGGAGAACGGGCGTCGGGGACCGGACGGGGACGTGCGGGTGCCACGAACAGGGACGGGCGCGGCGGGGCCGGGGAGCGGCCATACCGGCCACGGAGGACCTCGGATACCGGGGCACCGGGAGATCGGCCGCCGGGTTTCCGCCGGGACCGGGATTCGGGAACGGCCCCGAGTGGCGGCAGGACGGCCTATGGGCGTCCTGGAGGGCCGCGGCGTCCCTGGGAGGACGAGCCGCGTGCCGGGCAGGATCGCCGCTCTACGGGCCCACGACGGCGGCCTGAGGGGGATGCAGGCCGGGAAGACCGGGGGAGAACTGGGAGCCGCACCGGTGCGGCTCGGCGTGACGAGGCCGGGTCGGGCTACAGCCGGCCAGGACCACGGCGTGAGCGGGACGGCGAGGGCTACAGCCGGCCGGCACCGCGGCGTGAGCGGGACGGCGAGGGTTACAGCCGGCCGGCACCGCGGCGCGAGGGAGCCGGTGAAGGCTACAGCCGACCAGGACCACGACGTGAGCGGGACGGCTCGGCATATGGACGGCCGGCACCGCGGCGCGAGGGAGCCGGTGAAGGCTACAGCCGGCCAGGACCACGGCGTGAGCGGGACGGCTCGGCATATGGACGGCCGGCACCGCGGCGCGAGGGAGGCCGGCGAGGGTTACAGCCGCCCGGGGCCGCGGCGCGAGGGGGCCGGCGAGGGTTACAGCCGGCCGGGACCACGACGTGAGGGAGCCGGTGAAGGCTACAGCCGGCCGGGGCCACGGCGTGAACGGGACGGCTCGGGATATGGACGGCCGGCGCCGCGGCGCGAGGGGGCCGGCGAGGGTTACAGCCGGCCGGGACCGCGGCGTGACCGGGCCGGTGAAGGCTACAGCCGCCCGCGGCCACAGCGTGACCGGGCCGGCGGGGCGGCTGGCAGACCGGCGCGGTATGAGCGGGATGCCGGGGCCGCGGACAGGCCCGCCAGGTATGAGCGGGACAGGGGAGAAGAGCGGAGAGCGACGGCCCGGGCGCCGCGGCTGGAGCTGCCAGAAGGGATTACGGCCGATCAACTGGACCCGGAGGCGCGCGCCGAATTGCGGACGTTGCCGGGGCAGTTGGCGGATGCGGTGGCGGGCTGGCTGGTGGCCGCCGCCGCCGCGGAAGACCCCGATCGTGCCTTCGAGTTCGCCGTCCAGGCCCGCAAGCTCGCGGCGCGGGTGGGAGTCGTCCGTGAGACCGCCGGAGTGGCCGCCTACCAGGCCGGTCGCTGGGCCGACGCCCTGGCAGAGCTGCGGACCGCGCGGCGGCTCACCGGGCGGGTCAGCTACCTGCCGCTGATGGCCGACGCGGAACGGGCTCTGGGCAGGGCCGACCGGGCGCTGGCCCTGATTCACGACCCCGACAGCCGGCAACTCGACCGTGGCACGCAGATCGAACTGGCCATCGTCGAGTCGGGAATACGGCGCGATCAGGGACGGGCGGCGGCGGGGGCCGTCGTATTGCAAGTGCCTGAGCTTACCGACGGCCTGCGCCACCCATGGTCGGCGCGGCTCTTCTACGCCTACGCCGACGCACTCTACGACGCGGGCCGGATGGACGAGGCGCGGGAATGGTTCGGGCGCGCGGCAGCGGCCGACCCGGGCGAGGACACCGACGCGGCCGAGCGCTACGAGATCATGGACAGCGTCGTCATCGAGGATCTCTCCGGACCGGATGACGAGCCGGACTCAGCGGAGGCGGACCAGGACGCCCCGGCAGCCGGGCAGGGGGAGCAGGAGGAGCCGGCCGCTGATGAGGACTAGCAGCAGGGTGCCGCGGTGCGGTTCACCCCGCCACGGGCTCGGTCTTCTCCAGCCACCGCAGTATCCCCTCGACGTTGGCCTGGGTGCTGCTCACCCGCTCGGCCTTCTCGGTCAGTTCGGGGTCGGCGCCGTCCACGAGCGCGGCGTAGCGTGCCCGGGTCCGGTCCCGGACCATGGCGACCGTGTGATCGAGGTCCAGTCCTGCGCTGCGGGCCCGGCGGGTCTCCGCCACCCACACGTTCAGCTCGTCCGCCGACCGTTCCAGTGTCGCGGTCACATCGGCCACCGGGCCGAAATGACTGAACAGCAGCCGCTCGGGAGCCAGCGCACCGAACAGCCGCAGCGACTCCAGGGCCAGCGGCAGGTCGAAGTCCGGCGGTGGGCTGGCCGGGCGCAGGTCGCCGGTCTGTGGGAGGAAGACCCCCGCGGCGTCGCCGACGTACAGGTCGCCGCTGGCCGAGTCGATCAGCCCCACGTGATGCTTGGCATGCCCCGGCGAGTAGTGGCTGTCCAGCGAACGGCCGCCGCCGAGGTCGATCGAGCCCCGCTCCTCGACCGTCCGGATGCGCTCGGCCGGGGTGGGTGCCAGCTCGCCGAACAGCCAGTCAAGGTCATCGCCGTAGACCATCCGTGCGCTGGCCATCAGGCGGCTCGGGTCGGCGAGATGACGCGCGCCGAATTCGTGGACCACGATCTCCGCCGAGGGGTACATCTGGGCGATGTCGCCCACGCCGCCCGCATGGTCCAGGTGGATATGGGTGACCACCACCGTGGCCAGGTCGCCTGGCCCCACGCCCAGTGCGGCGAGCGCGTCCCGCACCACCGGCGCCGACGGTGCCGTCCCGGTCTCCACCAGGCACGGACGGTCGCCGAGGATCAGGTATCCGGCGGTAATCTGGCTGTATCCCGCCATCCGGGTGTCGATCTCGAACACGTCGTGCCCGAGCGGGGTGACCCCGGCGTCGCTGTTCCGGCGGAAATCTGCCTGGTTCATGTGGGTATCGTGCCAGAGGTACCTGCGGGTTTCGCCGGCGGATGGGTAAAGCACCTGTGGCAATCCCATGCGGACAGTTACATAGTGAGTACGATCTGTCCGCAGCAGGCCGGACGCCGCGCAGTTGCGGCGCCAGGCCACTCCCGTGCCCGGAGGACGCACGGGAAAGGCACGGAAGGGCAGCTTTGAGCGGAACGCGCGTGACAGCATCCGGTGCCGTGCCTGCCACGGCCGCCGGCGCTCCGCCACCCGGTGACGGTGCCCGGACATGGGCAGTGCCTGCCGTGATCATCGTGGCCACGCTGCTCGCCATCGGGCTGCGCCTGTATGACCTCAGCCGGCCCGGCTACCTGTTCGGCATCAGCGAGTACGACGACGGGACGGACTTCGGCAGCGCGATCCGCCTGGTCCACGGTGCCGTGCCCTACCGCGACTTCATCATGGTGCAGCCACCGGGGATCACGCTGATCATGTTCCCCATCGCGCTGATCACCAAGGGAATGGGCACGATCACCGGCATGGCGGTGGCCCGGGTGTTCACCGCCCTGGCCAGCGCGGCCGCCGTCCCGGTGGCCGGCCTGCTCGTCCGGCACCGCGGCCTCTTCGCGGCGCTGGTGGCCTGCGGCGTGCTGGCGATCTACCCGGACAGCATCCTGGCCGCCAGGACCGTGCTCCTGGAACCCTGGCTGGTGCTGTTCTGCCTGCTCGGCGCGCTGGCGGTGTTCGACCGTGACGAGGTTTCCGGCAGCTGGCGGCGGCTGCTGGCCGGTGGCGCCCTGTTCGGGTTCGCCGGTGCGGTCAAGGTCTGGGCCATCATTCCGGTGCTGGTGATCCTGGCGCTGACCGCGCGCCGGCCGCGCCGGGCCGCCGTCTACGCCGCCGGGGTCGTGCTGGGCTTCTGCGTGCCGGTGCTGCCGTTCGCGCTCACCGCACCGGCGACGTTCTACCGCAGCGTGATCATCGCCCAGCTGGTCCGCAACGACATCCAGCGGATCCCGCAGGGGTACCGGCTCCAGCAGATACTCGGCCTGGTGCACGTCAGCCAGCTGGCCACGCCACCGCTGGTGATCATCGGCGTCGTGGTCGTGCTCATCCTCGCCGCCGTCTCGGTGCTAGGGTCCCGGCTGGCGCACAGCCGCCCGCCCGCCCTCGACTGGTTCGTCACCGGGACGTGCGCCCTGGTGGTGGCCGCGTTCCTGTGGCCCGCCGACTTCTACTACCACTACGCCGGCTTCATCGCGCCGTTCGTCGGGCTGGTGATCGCGCTGCCGGTGGCCCGGCTGTTCTCGGCGTTCCGGGCGGATGAGACCCGGCGCTGGATCCGGCAGCTTCGGCCGTGGGCCACCGCGATCGCCGCCGTCGCCCTCGTGGCCCTGACCGTGTTCCAGGTCATCGCCGAGGCACATGAGGCCTCGGGCGTGCCTGCCAGCGAGATCGCACAGGCCAAGCGGATCATTCCGCCGGGTGCCTGTGTCGCCACCGACCAGGCTTCTTACACGATCGCCATCAACCGTTTCGTGTCCACGGTGCCAGGCTGCTCACTCATGATCGACGGCGTGGGCACCGACTATGCGCTGTCCAACGGCCGGAACGGGGAGACCGGGGCCGGGAGTTCGCCAGCCGTGGAGGCAGCGTGGATGGCGCAGTTCCGGCACGCCTCGTACGCGTGGCTCACCACCCAGGAGTACCGCAGGATCCCGTGGACCCCGCAGTTGACGGCCTACTTCCAGAGCCACTTCGTGCCGCTGACCGAGGGACCTGACTGGCTGTACATACGGACGGCACACCCCATCCTGTACATACGGCCGGCACACCCATCACAGGGCCAGTTCGCCGGATAAGCGGCGGGCCGCCGGCTCGTTCAGCCCAGAGCGAACGAGCGCAGCACCAGACCGGTACGCGGCTTGGGCGCGAACGAGGTGGACTTGCGCGGCACCCGCTCGCCGTGCGCCGCCACATCCCGCACCACGTCGGCCGATAGCGGCGGGCAGATGACCGCGGTCCGGTCGGCGGCTCCGGCGACCGAACGCAGCGCCTCATCCGCGTCGTGGTGGATTTCCACGTGCTGGTCGTCGTCCCTGACCTGCCACAGCCGGCCAAGCAGCAGTTCCTGCATGACGGCGGCGGAAAGCGCCCGCCACCGGTCGCTCCGGTCAGGCATCGCGTCCTTCGCCGCCCTCGGGTCGGGATCGGTGAGCAGGTAGTACTCCTGCCCCCCCGCGACCAGGAATGCCGTGTGCCGCTCGCTGGCCTCGCGCAGGGCGGCCAGCGCCTCCTGCTTGGTCACCCCGGGCAGTTCCCGCACCGTGAACGCCGGTTCCGCCAGCCGCGCGGCCTTCGCCGGGCACAGCCCGGGAATCACCCGATGGATCGCGCCGATCCGTGGCGGGAAGGCGGTCGAGTCCACCAGGAGCGCCAGCCCCGCGTCCCAGGGCCCGGGCCCGGCCCCCGCCGTCCGCTTGCGTGCCTGAAGCTGGAGATAGGCGGCATAACGGTGGTGCCCGTCCGCGATGAGGGCCTGGTGGGAAGCCAGTTCCGTGGCGATCGCCGCCTGCTTGGCTGGATCGGTCACGGCCCAGAGCCGGTGCGAGATCCCGTCCTCGGTGTGGATGGCGACCAGTGGTTCGCCGCGCAGCACCTGCTCGGTGATCTGCGCGGTGGCGGTGGCCGGCCCGTTCCCGTCGTAGAGCAGGAAGATCGGCTCCAGGTTGGCTCCGGTCGCCTCCATGAGCTGGCGCCGCCCGGCGACCGGCCCAGGAATCACGTCCTCGTGCGGGAGCACAGGCCCGGCACCCAGCGGTGCCAGCCGCAGCGCCCCGATCAGCCCGCGCTGGAGCACCTGACCGCCCGCCCAGGTCTGCTCGTAGACATACAGCGCCGGAACTGGGTCGGGTACCAGGATGCCTTCGCCCTGCCAGTCGCGCAGCAGCCGGGCCGCGTCGGCGTAGGCGGGTCCGGCACCGGCGCCGTTAACGGCCCTGGGATTATGCACATCCTGGCGGGGCAGGATCAAACGGACAATGTTGTGCGGATCGGAGGCCAGCAAGTGGTCTTCGGCGTCGTGAGCAATCACGTCATACGGTGGAGAGGTGACCTCCGCGAGGCCGCTTACCCGGTCTTGCGCATAACGCAGCCCGCGGAACGGCGCCAGCACGAGGCCGGCTGCAGGCGGCGCGCCGGACGGAAGGATCTGCACATATGTCAGAAGCACCGCACGGCGGCCACGATTCCCGTCCGAGCGAAAATCCCCAGGCCAGCACCGGCCAGCGAGGAACCCCCGCTGCCCGGGATCTGCGGCGTGAATGTGAGTCTGGTGTTCAAAGAGCAACACCAGACTCACATTCACGACCACCGGAGGGGGCCAGGGAGAGCCATCGGGTCCAGGAGGCCCCACGAACCGAGGGCGGGCAGCAGGGTCCGGGGGGCGACAGCTACGCGTGGTACCGTCGGGGACTCGACCTGCTGAGCCGGGGAAGCCCGGCCGCGGCCGCCGAACTGCTTGAACGTGCCGCCGCGGCGGAGCCAGGCGCCCGCAGCATCCGTGAGGCGCTGGCCAGGGCACAGTTCGATGCCGGCCGGTACGCGCAGGCGGCGGACAACTTCCGGCAGAACGTGGAGGCAATCCCGAGTGACGACTACGCTCACTTCGGCCTCGGCCTTGCCCTCGCCCGCGCCGGCGATCCGGCCGCTGCCGCGGAACACCTCGCCCTCGCCGCCGCCATGCGCCCGGAACTGGCCCACTACACCGAGGCGCTGCGCGGCGTCCGGGCCACGCTGGCGGCGCGGACACAGGCCGGAGCCGGGGCACCGCCCCCGCCAGCCACGGACGGCGACGAGCCTCGTTGACCAGGCCGGCCATGGCGGGTGACCCGTCCCCGGGCGGTGCCGCACCGCCGCGTCACGGCCAGCCGCCAGGCAACGACACGCCGCCCGGCAACGACACGCCACCGGGTGACGCTATGCCGCGCGGCAAGGACGCCCCGCCACGCAATGCCATGCCGCTGCGGGGCGCCGGTGAGCCGCTCGCCGCGGTGTATGACGTGGCCCTGCTCGACCTCGACGGGGTCGTCTACCTCGGCGGTTCCCCCATCCCTGGCGCGGCCGACGCGCTGGCCAAGGCGGCCGCGTCCGGCATGCGGCTCGCGTTCGTGACCAACAACGCCTCCCGCACCCCCTCGGCGATCGCGGCGCAGCTCACCGGACTTGGCGTGCCGGCCAGGGCGGACGAGGTCATCACCTCGGCCCAGGCCGCGGCGCGGCTGGCGGCCGAGCACCTGCCCGCCGGGGCGACCGTGCTCGTGGTCGGCGGCATGGGCCTGCGCCTCGCGGTGCGG
Organism: uncultured Actinomycetes bacterium; assembly: GCA_963707905.1. Classification (GTDB taxonomy): domain Bacteria; phylum Actinomycetota; class Actinomycetes; order Streptosporangiales; family Streptosporangiaceae; genus DASXKD01. Next base: position 92,473 of record CAVPSA010000059.1, read on the forward strand.
GAAAGGGGATTCCGCCCGGTGACCACCGCGGCCGACCAGCCTGCCGCCGTGCTCCAGGGATACGCGCCCGACCTGAGCTACTCGCTGCTGGCCGAGGGCGGTCTCGCCGTCGCTGCCGGCGCCCTGTTCATCGCCTCGAACGCGGATTCCACGCTGCCCACGCCGCGAGGCCGGCAGCCGGGCAACGGGTCCCTGATCCAGGTGATCGCCACCGCCACCGGGCGGGTGCCGCTGATCGCCGGGAAGCCGGAACCACCGCTGCATGCGGAGGCCGTGGCCCGCAGCGGAGCACGGCACCCGCTGGTCGTCGGGGACCGGCTCGACACCGACATCGAGAGTGCCGTCCGGTCCGGCGCCGACAGCCTGCTCGTGCTGACCGGGGTGACCCGGCCGCTTGACGCGGTGCTGGCGACGGCACGGCACCGGCCGACGTACCTGGCCGAGGGCCTGGCCGGGCTGCTCGGCCCGCACCCCGAAGTGACCATTACCGGCGGCACCTTCTCCTGCGGCGGCTGGCACGTCACCACCGGCGGCGGCCAGGTCGCGGTGACCGGGTCCGGTGCCGCCATCGACGGCCTGCGCGCACTGTGCGCCGCCGCGTGGTCCACGGGTGAGGTGACCGAACCTGCCGCGGTGACCGCCCTGGCCGAACTGGGCCTGTCCCACCCCCAAGGCTGATCCGGGGCCACCGGGGTCGGCCCAAGGTCGACATGCGGCCTACGACCCTGGGTGGAGGAGAATCAGCGCCTCGGGCGACGCGCCAGCCCCGGCCGCCCCGAAAGACTGGCCTGACACGGCGGACGGGCATCGTGCCCGCGCCCCCGAGGAGGGAACCAGCGATGATTGAGGCACGGGGCCTCACCAAACGGTACGGCGACAAGCTGGCCGTGGACCAACTGACCTTCACCGTCGAGCCCGGGAGAATCACCGGCTTCCTCGGCCCGAACGGGGCCGGCAAGACGACAACCATGCGGCTGATCCTTGGCCTGGACCGGCCCACCCGTGGCTCGGTCACCGTGCACGGTAAGGAGTTCGGCCGCCTCGCCTATCCGATGCACGAGATCGGCGCGCTGCTCGATGCCAAGGCCGTGCACGGGGGGCGCAGCGCATATAACCATCTGCTTTGCCTGGCGCAGGCCAATGGCATTCCCCGCGCCCGCGTCGGCGAGGTGCTGGAACTCGTGGGACTGACCGAAGTGGCCAGGAAGCGCTCCAAGGGGTTCTCGCTCGGCATGGGCCAGCGGCTCGGCATCGCCGCGGCACTGCTCGGCGACCCGGCCATCCTGATGTTCGACGAGCCGGTCAACGGCCTGGACCCCGAGGGGATCCTGTGGATCCGCAACCTCATGAAGGCGCTCGCCGCCGAGGGGCGCACCATCTTCGTGTCCAGCCACCTGATGTCGGAAATGGAGAACACGGCCGACCACCTGCTGGTCATCGGCCGGGGCAGGCTGATCGCCGACTGCAGCGTCGCCGAATTCATCGAGCGCAACTCGGTCCAGTCGGTCCGGGTCCGGACGCCCAAGCCCGAACTGCTGGCTGACCTCATCGCCGCGGCCGGCGGGACCACCGTGGCCCGGGCCGGCGGCGTGCTCGTGGCACAAGGGCTGCCGGTGGACCGGATCGGGGACCTGGCCTTCGAGAACTCGATCCGGCTGCACGAACTGGCACCCGCGCAGGCCTCCCTGGAGGAGGCGTTCATGGAACTGACCGCGGACAGCGTGGAGTTCCAGGCCCACACGCCCGGCCAGCAGGACACGGGCCGGGCCAGCCGCACCGACCGCATGCACCCGACGGGGGTGGCCTGAGATGACGACGACCCAGATTGCACCGGCCGCAGGCCAGCGCCTGCTGCCACCGGAGACCGGCCGGGCCAGTTTCGCGGACGCGCTGCGGTCCGAGTTCACCAAGATCCGGTCCACCCGCTCCACCTACTGGACCCTGCTCGCCCTGATCGTGGTCTGCATCGGCATCGGCGCCCTGGCCAGCGCAGGGACGGCGTCGCACCCCAACGGGATCAGCAAGGCCTCCTTCGACGCCACCCAGCAGAGCCTGGCCGGCCTGTACGTGGGCCAGTTGGTCATCGCGGCACTCGGCGCGCTGACCATCACCTCGGAGTACTCGACCGGGATGATCCGCACCTCGCTGGCGGTCCAGCCACGCCGAGGCGTCGTGTTCGCCGCCAAGGGCGTGGTGTTCGCGGTGGTCACGCTGATCACCGGGCTGGTCGCGTCGTTCGGATCCTTCTTCGTGGGCCAGGCGATACTGTCCGGCCCGCACCTGTCGGCCACGCTCGGCGAGCCGAACGTGCTCCGCGCGGTGATCGGCGGTGCCCTGTTCCTGACCGCGTGCGGCATGCTCGCCTACGGGCTCGGCGCCATCCTGCGGCACACGGCGGCCGCCATCAGCGCCGCCATCGGGCTGCTGTTCGTGCTGACCGTCCTGGTCCAGTTCCTGCCCAGCTCCTGGCAGAACAGCGTGGACAAGTGGATGCCCGCGCTCGCGGGCAGCCAGGTCTGGGCGACCAAGGTGACCTCAGGGGCGCACCAGTTCCCCGCCTGGGGCGGGTTCGCGGTGCTGGCCGGCTGGGCGGCGGTCGCGATCATCGCGGGACTGGTCTTGTTCCGCACCCGCGACGCCTGATCAGGACGCCAGGAGCCCCGGTGCCAGGTGGTGTTCTGGGCACCGGGGCTTTCTGGTGCGCTGGGGACCTGGGCACCGGGGGCCGGCGTGACGCAGCGAAATCAGGACTGGCAGCTCGGGCACCAGTAGGTGACCCGGCCCTCGGGGTCGCGGCCCTGGTCGGCCGAGCGGACCGGCGTGCCGCAGCGGCGGCACGGCTGCCCGGCCCGGCCGTAGACCCAGGTCTCCTCGCCGCGGCGGCGCGAACCGGTGGTGATGATGCCGGACCGTTCCTTGTTGGCGTCGAGCAACCTTTGGGCAAGGCCGATCATCGCGGCGAGGTCGGCGATCTCGCCAACCGGGCGCCACGGGTTCACGCCGCGCAGGAACAGCGTCTCCGCCTTGTAGATGTTGCCGATGCCGGCCAGGTTGCGCTGATCGAGCAGGGCCTCGCCGGCCGGCCGGGCCGGGTCCGTGCGAAGCCGGCGCTCCGCCTCCGCCGGGTCCCAGTCCGGGCCGAGCAGGTCAGGGCCGAGGTGGCCGACGGCGCGCTGCTCGGCGGCGGTGGGCAGGATCTCCACGACGCCAAGCAGGTACCCGACGGCCTGCCAGGTGTCGTTCGCGAGTATCAGCCTTATGCGGTGCCCGCCGCTGGCCCGCTCGGCGGCGGGCCGGACCCGCCAGGAGCCGTCCATGCGCAGGTGGGTGTGCACCGTGATGCCGGCATCGGTCCTGGTCAGCAGGTGCTTTCCGCGTGCGGCGGTCTCGGTCACCTGCTGGCCGGACAGGTCGGCCGTGGCGAACCGGGGCACCCGGAAGTCGGAGCGGGTCAGCACCCGGCCGGCCAGTGCCGCGTGCAGTCGCCGCGCGGTGAGCCATACCGCGTCTCCCTCAGGCACGCCCGCCAGCCTACGACCGCCCACCTGGGCCGCCGCCCGCTCTCTCTCGCCCGGCAGGCGCGCATGGCAGCAGCCGGCATCATCGTGCCGCGTTTCCCGCCGAGCAGGATCTCTGCGGAACCGAAGGAGGTGATAGCCGAGATCCGCGATGCGCTGGCCGCCGGACGGGTGCGGCGTACTGCCTCAGGTACGGACCTGGCCGGCCCAGTGACCGGCGGCCGGTACCGCTGGGACTGCCGGGTCAGAGGATCTTGCGGAGGCGGAGCAGGTCCCAAATGCTGGCCTCCACCCTGAGGCGGCCGCTCAGCCAGGCACGCGCGATGCTGGCGGGGTCTCCGGCGATGGCGATCAGGTCGTCGCTCTTGGCGGTGAACCGGACCTGGGCCGGCGCCTCGGACCCGTTTGCCACCGTGACCGGTGTCGCTCCGTCGGGGCCGATCTTGGTCACGAAGGTCACGCCAAGGTCAGAGATTTTGCAGCTGATCATGCGGTCCACCAGGTGGGTCTGGCGGTCCTCCTCGTCCATCTCGGCGATCCGGCCGGTCAGGTTTTCCAGCGCTAGACGGCATTCCTCGGCGGTAGCCATGAAACACCTCATTTCCCCCTGCCGCCTCTATAGGCATGGTGGCCCCAATCTTAGGTACGCCGCGGCGGTCGGCTGGGCAGGGGCGCGCACTTGGGCGCAGACTCGCCGGGTTTCCCGCGTGCGTGGAAGGCCCGGCTCGTCCCCGCCGGACGGTAGCGTTTCTCCTGGGGCGGCGCCAGTGCCGGGAGGGTCAACGGAAAGAGAGGACAATGGGACTTCCGCCGGGGGAAATCGCGCCGGGCTCGGTGGGCCCGGCGCCGGCCGCGGACGGACTGGCCGGCTCGGACGGGCCGGCCAGCATCGACGGGGCCGCTGGTTCGGACAGGCCGGCCGCCGCGAACGGCCCGGCTGGCATGCCGGAGCCGGGCGGCACGAACGGGCTGGACAGCGTGACCGGGCCAGGCAGCGCCGAGGGTCCGGGCGGTGCCGTGGGTCCGGGCGCCGCCGAGGATGCGGTCAGGCCGGCTGTCCCGCGGGCGGTGGTGCCGCGCGCGCGGCCGTCCACGGGCGACCCGCGGGTGGACGATGCCGTCGCGCGGCTCGACGACCTGGCCGGGCTGCCGATCGCCGAGCATCTGGCGGTTTTCGAGTATGTGCACGAGCGGTTGACGGAGGCGCTTGGTGACCTGGATGTGCACGCCCCGGCGCGCGCGGGTGACCACTCACCAGGCGCGCGTGGCGGCTGAAGGGCACCGTGGTCACCCGATGGGCACGCGCAGAAGGCTGGACGCTGAGCTGGTGAGGAGAGGGCTCGCTCGATCCCGTGAGCACGCCGCCAGCCTGGTCACGGCCCGGCGCGTGCTGGTTGGCGGGCAAGCGGCCGCCAAGCCCGCTACCCAGGTGGACGCGGGCGACCCGATCACGATCACCGAGGCGGCCGGGCCTGACTACGCGTCCCGGGGCGGGCACAAGCTGGCGGGGGCGCTCGCCGCCTTCGGCGAACTTCGGGTGGCGGGCCGCAGATGCCTGGACGCGGGCGCCTCCACCGGGGGCTTCACCGACGTCCTGCTCCGCGCGGGCGCGAGCCACGTCGTGGCGGTGGACGTGGGATACGGCCAGCTGGCATGGGCGTTGCGGACCGACGAGCGGGTCACCGTGCTGGACCGGGTCAACGTCCGCCAGTTGCGGCCCGAACAGGTCGCCCCCGCACCGGACCTGGTCACGGCCGACCTTTCCTTCATCCCGCTGGAACTGGTGCTGCCCGCGCTTGTCGCCTGTGCACGCCCGGAGGCCGACTTCCTGCTGCTCGTCAAGCCGCAGTTCGAGGTGGGCAAGGACCGGGTGGGCGCGGGCGGCGTGGTGCGGGATCCGGAACTGCGCCGCGACGCCGTCGCCGGGGTGGCCGAGGCCGCCCGGGCCCACGGGCTCGGCGTGGCGGGTGTGACGGCGAGCCCGCTGCCTGGCCCCGCCGGCAACGTGGAGTACTTCCTCTGGCTGCGCCGGGGCGCGCCGCCGCTGCGTGACAACGCACTCCGGCGGGCCATCGAGGAAGGACCGCAGTGAAGCGCACCGTCCTCGTCGTGGCCCACACCGGGCGCCCCGCGGCGGTGCGCAACGCCCGTCTGGTGGTGGACCGGCTCACCGCCGCCGGGATCAACGTGCGCGTCCTGGCGTCCGAGGCCGCCGACCTCCAGTGCGCAGGCGCGGATGTGGTACCCGCCGCGCCCACCGCGGCGGCCGACGCCGAGATGGTGATCGTTCTCGGCGGGGACGGCACACTGCTGCGCGCCGCCGAGATCGCCCGCCCGGCCGGAGCCCCGCTGCTCGGCGTCAACCTCGGTCACGTGGGCTTTCTCGCCGAAACCGAGCCGGACGACCTGGCCGGCGCCGTCGACCAGGTGGCCGAGCACAGCTACACGGTGGAAGAGCGGATGACCATCGACGTGACGGTGCGGCACAACAGCACCGCCACCAGCACCTGGGCGCTGAACGAGGCGAGCGTGGAGAAGGTGGCGCGGGAGCGGATGATCGAGGTGGTCACCGAGATCGACGGGCGCCCGCTGTCCCGCTGGGGCTGTGACGGCGTGGTCTGCGCCACGCCCACCGGATCCACCGCATACGCATACTCTGCGGGCGGACCGATCGTGTGGCCTGAGGTGGAGGCGTTGCTGATGGTTCCCATCAGCGCGCACGCGCTGTTCGCCGGGCCCATGGTCGTCTCGCCACGGTCGATGCTCGCCGTGGAATTTCTCGGTTCTTCGGCGGGTCCGAACCAGGCAGTCAAGGGCGTTTTGTGGTGCGATGGCCGGAGGAGCATCGATCTCGCGCCCGGAGCGCGGGTAGAGGTGCGCCGCGGCGTCAAGCCAGTGCTGCTGGCGCGGCTGCCCGGCGGAGTGGACGGCCGTGACCCGGCAGCCCCGTTCACGTTCACCGACCGGCTGGTGGCCAAGTTCGGCCTACCGGTGACCGGCTGGCGCGGACGGCGCGACTGGGGTTCGGGGCGAGACGGGAAGGAGGATCCGCTCGCCGATGCTTGAGGAAGTGCGGATCACCGGCCTTGGGGTGATCGAGGATGCCGTCCTTGAGTTCTCGCCTGGGTTCACCGTGGTGACCGGGGAGACCGGGGCGGGCAAGACCATGGTCGTGACCGGGCTCGGCCTGATGTTCGGTGGCCGGGCCGACCCGGCGCGGGTCCGGCCCGGCGCGGACCGGGCCACCGTCGAGGGGCGGCTGCGGATCGAAGCGGGCGGGCCCGCCGCGCAGCAGGTGCTTGACGCCGGGGGCGAGCTTGACGACGACGGGCGCACCCTGATCGTGAGCCGTTCTGTGTCGGCCGAGGGCCGGTCGCGGGCCTACGCCGGCGGCCGCGGCGTCCCCGTGTCGCTGTTGATCGGCCTGGCCGATGACCTGGTGGCCGTGCACGGCCAGGCAGACCAGCAACAACTGCTGCGTACCGCCAGGCAACGGCAGGCACTGGACGAGTTCGCCGGCCCGGCGCTGTCCGCGGTCATGGCCGACTACCAGCGCGCCTATACCCGGCACCGGGAGGTGCAGGCCGAACTGGGCGAGCTGGCCACGCGGGCGCGAGAGCGGGCCACCGAGGCGGAGGACCTGCGCCGGGCCCTGGGCGAGATCGAACGGGCAGAACCGGTCGCGGGCGAGGACACCGCGCTGCTGGCCGAGGAGGAACGCCTCGGCCACGCCGACGCCCTGCACGCCGCGGCGACCACCGCGCACGGCGCCCTGCTCGGCGACCCGTCCGAAGGTTCCTACCAGGGCGCTGACGCGGTCACGCTGCTCGGCACGGCGCGCCAGGCACTCGACGGCGCCGCCGCGCACGACCCGGAGCTGGCCAGCCTGGCCGGCCGCCTGTCCGAGGCCGCCTACCTCGTCTCCGACGTCGCCGCCGACCTCGCCTCCTACGTGGAGTCGCTGGACAGCGATCCGGCGCGGCTTGCCGCGGTGCAGGAGCGCCGGGCCGAGCTGACCAGGCTCGTCCGTGCCTACGGGGGCCGGGTGCCGGTCCCCGCCCCGGCAGCGGCGGACGCAGGCGAACCAGGGGCCCGGCCCGAAGACCCGGCGCAGCCGGACGGGCAACCGCAGGCACCGGACCTGGCGCCGGGCACGGAGGCAGCGGCCGCCGCCGCCCCGGCGCCTCCTGCCGTGCCGGGGCTGGCGTCCGTGCTCGCCTGGGCCGAGCAGGCACAGCGCAGGCTCACCGAGCTCTCGGGAGACGACGACCGGATCGGCGTGCTCGGCGCCGAGGAGGCCCGGCTCGCCGAGACGGTCCGTGACCTCGGCGGGAAGCTGACCTCGTTGCGCAAGGAGGCCGCGGAACGGTTCGCGGCCGCGGTCACCGAGGAGCTTTCCGTCCTGGCCATGCCGCAGGCAAAGATCACCGTGCCGGTCATGCCGCAGGACGAGTACGGCCCGCACGGTGCGGACGAGGTGGAGATCAGGCTCGCCGCCCACCCGGGCGCCCCCACGCTGTCGCTGACCAAGGGGGCCTCGGGCGGTGAGCTGTCCCGGGTGATGCTCGCCATCGAGGTCGTCTTCGCCGGTGCCGACCCGGTGCCGACGTTCGTGTTCGACGAAGTGGACGCGGGCGTGGGCGGGAAGGCCGCGGTGGAGATCGGGCGCCGGCTCGCCAGGCTGGCCCGGCGCGCCCAGGTGATCGTGGTCACCCACCTGCCCCAGGTCGCCGCGTTCGCGGACACCCACCTGGTGGTCGAGAAGGCGAGCGACGGCTCGGTGGTGAGCAGCGGCATCTCCCGGCTGGACGACGCCGGCCGGGTCCGGGAACTGTCCCGGATGCTGGCCGGACTCGAGGACTCCGAGCACGGCCAGGCGCACGCCGGCGAGCTTCTCGCCGCCGCGGGAGCGGAGCGCGCCAGCCAGCAGTGTTAGCCCAGGGGAGCGACCCCCTGGAACCCCCGGGGACGCCGCTGGCGCCTGGCCGGCAGGGCCCGCATGTCAGCCCTGGGCGATTCATCCGGGATGGGTCAGTGTGCACGGGATTGCCCTGGCCCGGCCGCGCCGGCCGGTTACTACGCGTCTCCGGCCGTGTCTCGTGGGCGCGTGTTCGACGTCGACCTGAACGGCACGCTCACCAGCTACGCCCTTCCGTAGCTGCGTGGTACCAGGGCAACCCTTCCGGTATCTCCGTAGGTGGTCAGCTGACGATGCAGGTCAACCCTGGCCCGAGGGCGCTGTGATCGGTGGCAGGATGGAGACCGATGATGGCCCAGTTTCTCAAGCGTCCCATCACGCCACGGACCAGGACCGAGGACCTGCCTGGCGTGAGTGGGCCAGCCCGGCTGGACCGCCGCACCAAGAACCTCACCAAGCGGCTCTCGCCTGGTGACATCGCCATCATCGATCACGAGGACCTGGACCGGGTCAGCGCCGACGCGCTCCGGCACCGGCAGGTTGCGGCTGTGGTGAACGTGGCGTCGAGCATCAGCGGGCGCTACCCCAACCACGGGCCGCAACTGCTGATGGAGGCGGGCATCCCACTGCTCGACGCCGTCGGCCCCGAAGTGTTCCGCCTGGTGTCCGAGAAGAAGATCGTCCGCCTGCACGGGGAGACCCTCTATCTGGGCGAGGAGGCCGTCGCGACGGGCCGCCTGATGACCGCCGCGTCGGTGCAGGCGGCCATGGCGGAGGCCAAGGCCGGGGTCGCCGCCCAGCTGCAGGCGTTCGTCGCGAACACCCTCGAGTACGTGACCAAGGAGGGCGGGCTCCTGCTCGACGGCATCGCGGTGCCGGACCTGCGCACCCGGGTCGAGGGCAGGCACGTGCTCGTGGTCGTGCGGGGCCACCACCACCGGGAGGACCTGGCCACCCTGCGCTCGTACATACGCGAGTTCAAGCCGCTCATGATGGCCGTGGACGGCGGTGCGGATGCGCTGCTGGAAGCCGGGTACCGGCCGGACATCATCGTCGGCGACATGGACTCGGTGTCCGACCGCGGGCTGGCATGCGGAGCGGAGCTTGTCGTGCACGCCTACCCCGATGGGCAGGCTCCGGGGCTGGCCCGCGTCAAGGACCTCGGCCTGCCCGCCGTTGTCTGCCCCGCGCAGGGCACCAGCGAGGACGTGGCCCTGCTGCTCGCCGACGAGAAGGGCGCCTCCCTGATCGTCGCGGTGGGCACGCACAACACCCTGGACGAGTTCCTCGACAAGGGGCGAGCGGGATACTCGAGCACGTTCCTCACCCGGCTGCGGGTCGGCGGCAAGCTCGTCGACGCCAAAGGCGTCAGCAGGCTCTACCGGCCCCGCGTATCCGGCTGGGCGCTGATGGCGCTGGTACTGGCCGCGTCGGTCACAGTACTGATCGTCTTGGCCTATTCTCGTACCGGCCAGATATTCCTCCGTTACCTCAGCACGCAGTGGGACGTGGTCAGGTACTGGTTGTCCGGATTGTTCTGATGATCGATTTCCGCTATCACCTCGTTTCCATCGTCGCTATCTTCCTGGCGCTGAGCCTCGGCCTGCTGCTGGGATCCACCGAGCTGAAGCCCTACGTGCAAAAAGGCCTGCAGGGCCTGTCGAAGACCGAGAAGAACCAGATAGAAACGCTGCTCGGGGAGAAATCGCAACTGCAGGGCCAGATCAGCAGCGAGAACCAGTTCGCCCTCGCCAACGCCCCGGCGATACTGCACGACGTCCTGGCCGGGCAGCGATGTGTGCTCGTGCTCGCTCCGGGCGCGCCCGGCTCGGTGACCAGCGGGATCGCCCAGCAACTGGAGACGGCCGGGGCGACGGTGACCGGCCAGATCCAGCTGCAGACCGCGTTCTTCGACACCAGCGCGGCCACCAGCCAGAAGCTCACTCAAATTGCCGAGCCGTACGCCCAGCCGGCCGGCCTGACGCTGACCGGGACCACGGCCCAGGCCCAGGCCAGCGAACTGCTCGCACACGTGATCATGACCAAAGACGGGCCCGGCCAGCCGCTTCCGGGCGAAAAGGACCCGGTGAGCGTGCAGGTCGTGCAGGCGCTGGCCGGCGGAGGTTTCCTCACCAAGAGCGGGCAGCCCTGGGATCGTGCCACCCTAGCTGTCGTGATAATCCCGGCGACTCCGCAGACCACCGATGACACCAACCCGGAGAGCCAGGCCCTGGTCACCCTGGCCGAGCAACTGAACCTGGCCGGCCTGGGCACGGTCGTGGCCGGGACCGTCGCGGGCTCGGGGCCGGGCAGCGCCATCGACGTCATGCGGGCCGGTGGCCGCGCCGGGCATTTGACCAGCGTGGACGACGCCGACTACCCGATCGGCCAGATCGTGGTGGCCCAGTCGCTGGCGGATCTGCAGCACGGCCGGAGCGGTAGCTATGGGGTGACCGGCACCGCGAGCGCCGCCGGGCCGAGCCCGCCGCCGAGCCCTTCGCCGACCGTGTCGCCCACGGCGGCGACACAAGGCACGGCGAGCCCTCGGACGAGCCACCGGCCCGCGGCCAGATCGGCGGCGCACTGATGCCCGGTACCTCGCGGCCCGGCCGCCGGCGCCGTTACCAGCGCCGCGGCGCCGCCGCTGCGCTGGCAAGCCCCGCCGCCGCGCTGGCAGCAGGCACTGCCGCGGCGTACGCGGCCCGCGCCGCCTACTCCGCCTTGACCCGCAGGCCGCCGGGCGGCGCCGGGACCTGGACCAGGACCAACCACCGGGGCGACCAGCTCACCCTGCTGGAGGGGCCCGCCCTGACCGTGGGCAGCGTCGCGGTATCGGCGCTCGAGCCTGGCCTGCCGCCCCGGGTCCGGGCCGCGCTGGCCGTGGCCGGTACCGCAGCGGCCGCGTTCGGCGGGTACGACGACCTGGCGGGCAGCGGGAGCAGGCGCGGGTTCCGCGGGCACCTCGGTGCCTTGGCCAAGGGCGAGGTCACCACTGGGGCGGTCAAGCTGGGCGGTATCGGCGCGACGGGCCTGGTGTCGGCCGCGCTGCTCGGCGGCGGTCCTGCCGACGTCGCCGTCAACGCCGGGCTGGTGGCCGGCGGCGCCAACCTGCTGAACCTGTTCGACCTGCGCCCGGGGCGCGCGCTCAAGGTGGCGCTGGCCAGCGGAACGCTCCTGGCCGTAAGCGCGCGCCCAGGCCCGGCCGGCCGGGCACCGCCGCCCGCCGCGGCACCGCTCGTCGCGGCACAGCCACGCCGCCAGGTGCCGGTACCACCGCCGGACCAGGCATGGCTGCCAGGCCAGGCGCAGCCATCGGGCCTGGCGCGGCCATCGGGCCTGGCGCGGCGCTGGCGGCTGACCCGGGGCCCGGTGCCCTGCTCGCCGTGGCCGCCCCGCTCGGCGCCGCGATCGCACTGCTTCCCGAAGACCTCGGCGAACGGGCGATGCTCGGGGACGCGGGCGCCAACGCACTCGGCGCCCTGCTCGGGGTGGCGGCCGCGGCCAGCCTGTCCCGCCCGGTCAGGCTCGCGCTGCTGGCCGCGATCACCGGCCTCACCGCGGCCAGCGAGGTGGTCAGCTTCACCGCCGTCATCGAGCGCACACCCGCCTTGCGGTGGCTCGACATGCTCGGCCGCCGTCCCGTTCCGGCCGCCCCGGTCCCGGGGCGCGACGACCCGCCGCCCGCGGAACCCCGGGAGGCAGGAACCACGGCGGCCGCCACACCGTCGTGACCGGGCCGCCGGCCTCGGTGACCGCGGCTGGCCCGCTTCGCCAGGCGGGCCGTGGAATCGGGCGTGCCGCGGCCCTCATCGGCGCCATCACGGTGATCGCCCGGGTGGTGGGCTTCGGCCGGCAGCTTGTCTTCGCGCACACGGTCGGCAGTCACTGCCTGGGAACCGCGTACGCGACCGCCAACCAGGTGCCGAACATCATCTACGACATCGTCCTCGGCGGTGCCCTCACCAGCGCGATCGTCCCGGTCCTGGCCGGTGCGGCCGCGCTTCGGGCACAGTATCGCCCGCTGGTGAGCGACCGCGCGGGCCGGCCCGAAGCGGGGCAGGTCCCGGCCGGGGATGTCCCGGCAGAGAACGGCCACACCGGGGGCGGTCAGGCAGCGAACGGCCACCTGGGGGGTGTCCCGGCGGCAGGCGGCTCGCCCGCAGCAGGGCCGGCCAGGCCAGCCCCGTCCCGGGCGGAACCCTCCGGGCCAGGATCGTCCCGGGCGGCTGCGGCCGGGGCAGGCGCGACCGGGGCAGGCGCAACGGGGGCAGGCGCGACCGGGGCGGGAACCGCCCGGCCGGGAACGGCCCGGGCAGGAACGGCCGGGCCGGCGCTGACAGCCGAGGCTGGAACGGCTGGGCAGCGCGCCGTGGCCGGCAGTGTCCGCCTCGGCGCCGACGCCGAGGCTGCCCAGATCGCCTCCGCGCTGCTGACCTGGACGGTCGTCCTGCTGGCGCCCGCCAGCCTGATAGTCGCCCTCGTCGCACACCCGCTTTCCTCGCTGCTGCTCGGCGGTGTGCCGCACTGCTCCCAGGCGGCCGTGGTCACGGTCAGCACGCGCATGCTGGTGGTGTTCGCCCCGCAGATCCTGCTCTACGGGCTGGCCGTGGTGCTCTACGGGATCCTGCAGGCGCACCGCAGATTCACCGCGCCGGCGCTGGCCCCGGTCGTGTCCAGCGTGGTGGTGATCGGCGCCTACCTTGCCTTCGTCCCGCTGGCCGCCGGGCACCGTGGCGGCCTCGCCGGCCTGCCCCTGCCGGCCGAACTGATGCTTTCTGTGGGCACCACGGCAGGCGTCGCCGCACTCATGGTCACCGCACTTGGCCCGGCGCTGCGGCTCCGGCTGCGGCTGCGGCCCACCCTGCGCTTCCCTGCGGGCGTGGCGCGGCGGGTGCGGGCGCTGGCCGCTGTCGGCGTCGCCGCGTTCGTCGCGCAGGACGCCGCCCTGGTGGTGGTCATCGTGCTGGCCAACGGGCACCAGGGCGCAGGTGCCGTGGTGCTCTACAACTACGGCTGGCAGATGTTCTTCGTGCCGTACGCGGTGCTAGCGGTACCCATCGCGACCAGCGTGTTCCCACTGCTGTCCGCGGCGACCGGGGGCGAATTCGACCGCACCGCCGCGGGAGCCGTCCGCGCGGCAATGCTCGTCTCCTGGCTCGGCGCGGCACTGCTTGCCGGGGCGGCATGGCCGGCTGCGCGGTTGTTCGTATCGCATCCAGAGCAGGTGCGCCAGTTGGCACTGACCTTCATCGCGTTCGCACCGGGGCTGGTCGGCTTCGGGCTGTCCGCCGCGCTGTCGCGGGTACTGTTCGCCAGCGGCCGGAGCCGGGTGGCCGCCGCCGCGCTGGTCGGCGGCTGGCTTGTCGTCATCGCGGTGGACGTCGCGGCGGTGCCGCTGGTCGATGCCCGCTGGGTGGTGCCTGTGCTCGGCCTTGGCAACACGATCGGCCTGACCTACACGGGGATCGCCCTGCTCGCGGCGGTGCGCGGTACCCGGGGTACGGCCGCGCTGCGCGGGTCGGCACGTGCCGCCGGGGCCGGTCTGGCCGGCGCGGTCGCCGGCGGTGCGGTCGGCGCATTGGTGTCCGCCAGCCTCCCCCTCTCTGGTTTCATACCGAACGCAATGGTCACGGTGCTCGCCTGCCTTGGCGCGGCAGCGGTGTTCGGGGTGGCCACGCTGGTGCTCGACGGGGGTGATCTGCGCGCCCTGGCCGCCAGGAGCGCGGGGAGGTGGGGCCGGTGAGCCCGGATCCAGGGGAGCGAGGCGGCCCCCCGCTGCGGATCGCCTACGTGCTCGGCACCACGGCCGGCGGAACCGGCCCGCACGTGGCCATGCTCGCGCGGGGGTGCGCGGCGCGCGGGATGGCGGTACGGGTGTTCGGGCCCGCGGAGACCGGGCGGCGCTATTTCCGTGGCCTGGGCGATGTGGCAGAGCCGGGCGCGGGGCCCCGGTTCACGGTGGTGGAGATGGCGGACCGGCCCCGGCCCGCCCATGACCTGGCCTCGGTGCTGCGGCTCCGGCGCCTGCTCAGGGGCTGGGCGCCCGATCTGGTGCACGCGCACGGTCTGCGGGCGGGAGCGTTCGCCGCCTTGGCACAGGCCGGGCTGCCGTATCGGCTCGTGGTCACCGTGCACAACGCTCCGCCCGCTGCCAGGCCCGGCCGCGTCGTGCATGCCGCGCTCGAGCGCCTCACCGCCCGCCGGGCGGACGCGGTGACCTGGGTCAGCGGGGATCTCGCGGCCCGGATGCGCCGGGCCGGGGCGGATGACGGCGGGCGGGCAGTGGTCGCGGCTCCCGGGTTCGCGCCGCCGGAACCGGGCCAGGTCGCGACGGCCAGGGAAGATCTCGGCGGCGCGGACCGGCCGGCTGTGCTGGCGGTGGGCAGGCTGGCGGAGCAGAAGGGATTCGCGGTGCTCATCGAGGCCGCCGCGCGGTGGCAGGGCCGGGACCCGTGCCCGCGGCTGGCGATAGCCGGAGCGGGCCCGCTGGCGGACGCGCTGGCCAGTCAGGCGCACGCCGCCGGCGTGCCGGTCCGGTTCCTCGGGCGGCGCGACGATGTTCCCGCGCTGATGGCGGCCGCCGACGTGGTCGTGGTTCCGAGCCTGTGGGACGGCCAGCCGCTTGTCGTGCAGGAGGCGCTGCGGTCCGGGCGGCCGCTCGTTGCCTCGCGGGTGGGCGGCATCCCCGATCTGACGGGGGAGGACGGGGCGCTGCTCGTCCCCGCCGGGGATGCCGGGGCGCTCGCCGAGGCCGTGCTGTCCGCACTCAACGATCGCGGCCTGGCGGCCCGGCTGCGGGCGGTGGCTACGGAGCGTAGCAAAGCGCTGCCGAGTTGCGGCGATGCAGTGGATTCGGCGGTGGCGCTATACCGCCGGATTCTTGCCGGCCCGCGCGATCGAACCGGGAAGAATCCGCCAAATCCCTCATAGGATGCAGGAGCTTACATTAAGTTAGGTATTGGTTTAAATCCCCACGTTCTTCTACACAAGACGTAGTTTCTTAGGAACAGTGGGCGATTCCGCTTGAAAACGAATATAGCGGTGTGATCGTCTAGGTTCCTGCGGTCACGCCCTAGCTTCTATGCCTGGTGACCGGGGGGAAATTTCGTCATGCCGTCGCCACCCCACGGGCCGTCACGTTCGGTGAAGGTCCCGGGTAGGTCAAGCGGGCCTGTGCGGCTGGGACCCCAGCCCACGGGCAGCTTGTTCGCGCCCCTCCACGAGCGGGCGCACGCCGACGACGATATGCCGCAGAACCCGGACGGGCAGGCCGTTCCGCCGCACGAGCCGGACGGTGTCAGCCCGGCCGGCGCGGGCCTCGATGACACCAGCCCGGCGGACCCGGGCCCAGCCGAGGCCGATCCGTCAGAGGTCGAGCCGTCCGCGAAGAACCCGAACCAGGCCAAGCCGTCCGGGGACATGCCGTCCGGGGGCAAGCCGTCCGAGAAGAGTCCGGCCGCGGCCGGCTCGGCACCTGGATCGGCTGGCCTGCCGCCGCGCGTGCCCGCACGCCAAGGGCCACCGCCCAAGCCCGGCAGCACGGGACCCGGTGCCGTGCCAGCGCCCCGGCCGGGCGGCGTGCCTGCCACCAGGCCCGGCGCTGCGCCCGCGACCAGGCCCGGCGCTGTGCCGGCCCCCCGGCAGGCCGCCGGACCGCCCGCCAGGCGGCCGCCTGCGGATCCCTCCTGGGGCGCGGTGCTCGTCACCACGTTCCGGCTATGGACGCAACGCCGGATGCAGAAGACCAGGTGGCGCGTGCTGGCCGGGCTCTTGGCCGCAGTGATCTTGTTCGCGGCCGGTGCGGTCACGAACACCCTGATCAAAGGCACCCCCGCGAGCAACTCGCCCGGGACCAGCCAGGGCAGCGGGACCGCTCAGGGCGGGACCCCGGGCAGCGGGGGCGGTGCGCTGGCCGCCGTGGCGCTGGCCAGGAAGCAGGCCGCCAACTGGGTGGCCAAGCAGGTCAACCCGGACCAGGTCATCGGCTGCGACCCGATGATGTGCGCGGCCCTCGAAGCGGCCCACATCCATGCCAACATGCTGCTCGTGCTCGGGCCGAGCCAGCCGGATCCGCTCGGCTCGGAAATCCTGCTCGATACCGCGACGCTGCAGGCCCAGTTCGGCCCCCGCCTGGAGAGCGTGTACGCGCCGGTCAGCCTGGCGGCCTTTGGCTCGGGCGCGGCGCGCGTCGAGGTCCGGTTCGTCGCGCCCAACAGCGCGCACACCTATCTGGCCGAGCTGGCCGCGGATGTGGCGGCCCGCAAGGCCGCGGGCAGCGAGATGCTGCGTAACCATGCCATCCACGCGTCCCCACTCGCCAGCCACCAGCTCATCGCTGGTCAGGTAGACACCCGGTTGCTGGTCACGCTGGTGACCCTGGCCCATAGCCACCCGGTGGACATCATCAGCTTCGGCACCAATCAGCCTGGCGCCTCTCCGGGCGTCCCGCTCCGGTCCGCCGAAATCGCCGGGGCACCTGGCCCTGGCAGTACCCCGGCCGCATCTGTTCAGACACTGCGCAGCTTTATCAGCGCGCAGCAACCGCCTTACCGTCCGTCGGCCATCGTCGCGGTGAAGACCGCGTCACGGCGAACCGTGCTTCGTGTCGAGTATCCGGCGCCCAGCCTGCTTGGCCTGCTCGGCCCACACGGTTGAGACAAGGAGAAACCCAAATGAGATTCAGGTCCACGGCGACCCGGGCTCTGGCACCGGCGCTGATGTCGGTGCTGGGCCTCGGCGCGCTGGCCTCGGGTGTGGCGATCGCGTCGGTTCCCGCCGCGTCCGCAGCCACGGCCCACCACCACACCAACAGCGGCTGGATCCGGCTTGCGCACCTGTCGCCGAACACCCCCGCGGTGGATGTCTACCTCTACTCGTTCGGCAACTCGCACGCCATGATCGTGCTGCACCACGTTACCTACGGCACCGTCTCCCCGTACGAGAAGGTGACCGCGGGCGAGTACACCGTGGCCATGCGCGGGGCGAACGCGTCACCCTCTTCGCAGCCGGTGCTGTCCACCAGCGTGCAGATCACGGCGGGCGGCGCGTACACGGTCGCGGGCATGGGCCCGGCCAAGGGGCTCCGGCTCCAGGTCATCCCTGACCGGCTGACCACGCCACCGGGCAAGTCGCTGGTACGGGTGATCCAGGCGTCGCTGCGCTACCAGAAGATCACCGTCGATGCGAACCATCGCACGCTGGCCAAGAATATCGACTTTGCCCATGTGACGGACTACGTGAGCACCCCTCCGGGCAGCTTCGACGTGCACTTCGCCGGCATGGGGGCCAAGGGGTCCTCGAACATCGCGCTCGACGCCGGCACCATCCACACGCTGGTCGTGCTGGACGGCTCGCACAACGGCCTGCAGATCGCCAACCTCGAGGACGCCGCGGGCAGCGCGGTCGCCCCGGTGGGCGGCGCGAACACCGGTCTGGGAGGCACGGCTCCGGGCCCGGCACCGTCCCCGGTGCTGTGGGTCAGCCTGGTCGCCGCCGGTGCCCTGATCGCCACCGCGGGCGCCTTCCGGATGCGCAAGGTGAGGAGCATCGCCCGTCACGCCCGCTGATCCGCAGGCAGGACGCCCGGTAACTGGAGGATCCCCCTGGGACGGGGATCCTCCAGTCGGGCGTGCGCTCGAACCGTGGTTCTTCTGGGACGAGGACACCGAGGAGAGCAGGCCCGGCAGGTTCGGCAGGTCCGGCAAAGCCGCCAGAGCCGATAAGCCCGCCAAGACGGCAAGCCGCTAAGCCCGCGAAGCCCGCCAAGGACGGCAAGGCTGCCGAGGCCGTCAGGGACGGCCAGCCCGTGCAGGCCCGCACGCCCGTGCAGGCCGGCGAACCCGCGAACGCCGTGCCGGAGGCCGACCCCGAGGGCGGGCACCGTGGGTCGCGGGCCCGGCTGGTACGCCGGCCCATCGCGACCACCGCCGTCCTGGCCGGGGTGCTCGCGGTCGCGGGCGGCGCGGTAGGCCTGACCCGGCTGACCGCTCGCCCCGCGGATGTCCCGCGCCCGGTGGCCAAGTCCGCCCCGGCGCCGCACGGGATCTTCGCCGCCCCACCGCAGGCGCACTCCGGCAAGCGGGTGCCCCGGCCGGTGGATCTGATCATCCCGGCCATCAGGGTCCGCACCGCACTGGAAACACTTGGCCGGACCCCGCAGGGCACGCTTCAGGTGCCGGACAGCACCACCATCGCGGGCTGGTACACCGGGAGCCCGCGGCCAGGTGAGATCGGCTCGTCGATCATCGCCGGCCACATCGACTCGACCCTAGGCCCCGGTGTCTTCTTCCGGCTGCGCCTGCTCCGCCCGGGGAACCTGGTGTACGTGCGGCGCGCCGGCGGCACGCTGGCGGTGTTCCGCGTGACCGGCGAGCACATGTACCCAAAGAACGGCTTCCCGACCGAGCGGGTCTACGGGCCGGTCCCCGACGCCGAACTGCGCCTCATCACGTGCGGTGGCGTGTTCGACCCAGTGACCGGCTCCTACCTGAGCAACGTGGTCGTCTACGCCACCCAGGTCAGCGTGCGCCAGCCGCGGCACCATCACCACGCCCGGCGGCACGGTCACCATCCCCGGGCGCGCCACTCCTGAACGTGCGGGCGCTCGGTGCCCAGCGTGGTGTCCTTGCCGTGGCCCGGGTACACCCAGGCGCCGTCGGGCAGCGTGCCGAACACCCGTTCCTCCAGGTCGTCCATGAGCTGGCTGAACCGCTTCGGGTCCTGCTCGGTGTTGCCGGGCCCGCCGGGGAACAGTGAGTCGCCGGTGAACAGGTGCGGGGTCTCGGCAAGCTCGCCGCCCGCGTCGTAGCACAGCGCGATGCTGCCCGGCGTGTGCCCGCGCAGGTGGATCACGGAGATCTCCCTGGAGCCCACCGGCACCGTGTCACCGTGGTTCACCAGCCCGGTCGCGGGCACCGGAAGCTCGGGCGCGTCGTCGGTGTGGGCGATCACCGCGGCACCGGTCGCGGCCTGCACCTCGGCCAGCGCCTGCCAGTGGTCCCAGTGCCGGTGCGTGGTGACGATCCTGCTCAGCGGCCGGCCGCCGAGCAGTTCAAGCAATCGCGGTGCCTCGTTGGCCGCGTCGATCAGCACCAGCTCACCGGTCTGGGTGCATTCGAGCAGGTAGGCATTGTTGTCCATGGGCCCCACGGCGAGCTTGGTCACCTTCAGGCCGGTGATCTCCCGCGCGTCAGGCGGTCCCCCGACAGTCACGTCCCCGGTATAGGCCACAGTCTCTCCTCACGTTCGTGTGCCTTCTTTTCTTACCAAACGGGCGGCCGCAGAGCCCTACCGCCACGGGGGCAACTCTGGCAGCGCGTGATCGCGGGACAGGGTCAGCCTGGCGCCGTCACCCCGGCCGAGCAGCCACGCCAGCAAGTCGGCGGGCTGTCCGTGGATGATCACCGCTGGCGGGCCTGCCTGCTCCGGGCCGAGCCGGAACGAGTCCTTGGTGCCCTCCGCCCGGGCCACGCACGGCGGCACGTCATCCCGCCCGGCGAAGGACTCGGCGACCCTGGGCAGCGCATCGCTGACGAAGTCCTCGGGCCAGTCGCCGGGCAAGTAGCCCGCGGCCACGTCGACGTGGTGGATCTCGACTTCAGACAGCCGCCGTTCCAGCACCCCCCGAGCCGGGAAGGGCGGCCCGTGCAGCGCGCGGACCTGAGC
This sequence comes from uncultured Actinomycetes bacterium, assembly GCA_963707905.1. GTDB lineage: Bacteria > Actinomycetota > Actinomycetes > Streptosporangiales > Streptosporangiaceae > DASXKD01. The sequence continues at coordinate 112,573 of CAVPSA010000059.1, forward strand.
TGTCCAGGCATCATCAGGCATGCTCGCCGCCTCGGCGGCGAGCGCCGCTGCGGACTCGCGCACGTCGGCGGCAAGGTCGGCCGCGGGCCGCCCCGCGCCTGCCTCGATGTCGGCGGCGCGGCTTTCCGCGCTGGCGTACATCGGGGTCTGCGTCCCGGTCCGCGCCCAGCGCAGCAGGTTGACCATCCCGTCCGCGTTACGGGCGATGTGGGTCAGCACGTGCCCCCGGCTCCAGCCCGGCAGCAGTGACGCTTCGCGCGCCTGGGGATCGCTCAGCGCGGTGGCGGTCGCGAGCAGGCGATCGGTCGACGCCGCGAGCCGGTCCAGGGAATGACTGACCTCGTCCATGCGCTGTCACCTTTCAGGTATCGGGGCCAATCCTTGCGCACCGCATGGCAATCTGACAGTGCTGGTCCGGGGGAGCGGCCCCGGAACCCCCGGTGGCCCCACGGCCCCGCGACTTCGTCGCGTTGCCGTGGGTCCTGTCGGCGGGCCAACCTACGGGTAGGCCCTTGGCGAGACCGGTTATCTGCGGAAACCGGTTTTGTCAGTGCCCCCGGATACCATGACGTGTCCCTTTGACCTCGGCCGAATCCACCAGAGAGCAGAGCGCTGTGGCTGATCGTCTCGTTGTGCGCGGGGCGCGCGAGCACAACCTCAAGGACGTGTCGCTCGACCTGCCCAGGGACTCCCTGATCGTGTTCACCGGGCTGTCCGGCTCCGGCAAGTCCAGCCTGGCGTTCGACACCATCTTCGCGGAGGGCCAGCGCCGGTACGTGGAGTCCCTGTCCGCGTATGCACGCCAGTTCCTCGGCCAGATGGACAAGCCCGACGTGGACTTCATCGACGGGCTGTCCCCGGCGGTGTCCATCGACCAGAAGGCGGCCAGCCGCAACCCCCGGTCCACCGTCGGAACCATCACCGAGGTCTACGACTACCTGCGGCTGCTGTATGCGCGGGTGGGCAAGCCCCATTGCCCGGTCTGCGGCCGGCCGATCGCCAGGCAGACCCCCCAGCAGATCGTGGACCGGGTGCTCGAACTCGACGAGGGCACCAGGTTCCAGGTGCTCGCCCCTGTGGTCCGCGGGCGCAAGGGTGAGTACACAGAACTGCTCCGCGAACTCCAGATCAAGGGATTCTCCCGGGCCCGGGTGGACGGCGTGGTGGTGCGCCTGGACGAGGCCGGGACCAGCCAGACGCCCACGCTGAAGAAGTACGAGAAGCACACCATCGAGGTGGTGGTGGACCGGCTTGCGGTCAAGGCGTCCGCGCGGCGGCGGCTGACCGACTCGGTGGAGACCGCGCTTGGCCTCTCGGGCGGCGTCGTCGTGCTCGACTTCATCGACCTGCCGGACAATGACCCGCACCGGGAGCGGATGTACTCCGAACACCTGGCCTGCCTCTATGACGACCTGTCCTTCGAGGAGCTTGAGCCACGGTCGTTCTCCTTCAACTCTCCCTGGGGCGCCTGTCCCGACTGCACGGGCCTGGGCACCAGGATGGAGGTGGATCCAGAACTGGTGGTCCCCGACCCGTCGCTGACGCTGGCCGAAGGCGCGATCGGCCCGTGGAGCGCGGGTCATGTCAGCGACTACTTCCTGCGCCTGGAGGAGGCGCTGGGCGCGGCGCTGGGGTTCGGCATCGACACGCCCTGGTCGAGGCTGTCCGCGGCGGCCAAGAAGGCGCTGCTCTACGGCCACGACGAGCAGGTGCACGTCCGGTACAAGAACAGGTACGGCCGGGAGCGGTCGTACTACACCAGCTTCGAGGGCGTGGTGCCGTACATCGAGCGCCGGCACTCGGAGGCGGAGAGCGACTCGAGCCGCGACCGCTTCGCCGGGTACATGCGCGAGGTTCCCTGCCCGACCTGCCACGGGGCCCGGCTCAAGCCGGTGTCCCTGGCGGTGACCGTGGACGGCAAGTCGATCGCCGAGTTCTGCGCGCTGCCCATCGGGGAACTGGCCAAGCTGCTGCTGGCGCTGAGCCTGTCCGACCGTGATCATCAAATCGCCGGGCGCATCCTCAAGGAGGTCAACGCCCGGCTCGGGTTCCTGCTCGACGTCGGGCTCGACTACCTGACGCTGGACCGCGCCTCGGCCACGCTGGCCGGCGGTGAGGCGCAGCGCATCCGGCTGGCCACCCAGATCGGCTCCGGGCTGGTGGGCGTGCTCTACGTGCTCGACGAACCGTCCATCGGGCTGCACCAGCGGGACAACCACCGGCTGCTTGAAACCCTGCTGCGGCTGCGTGACCTGGGAAACACCCTCATCGTGGTCGAGCACGACGAGGACACCATCCGCGCCGCGGACTGGGTCGTGGACATCGGCCCCGGCGCGGGCGAGCACGGCGGCAAGATCGTCGTGTCCGGGCCGCTGGCCGACCTGCTGGCCAGCAGGGACTCGCTCACCGGCGCATACCTGACCGGCCGTGAGTCCATCCCGCTGCCGGCCACCCGCCGCAAGCCGGCCAAGAGCAAAGAGATCGTGGTCAAGGGCGCCAGCGAGCACAACCTGCGCGGCGTGGACGTGGCTTTCCCGCTCGGCTGCTTCATCGCCGTCACCGGGGTGTCCGGCTCCGGGAAGTCGACGCTGGTGAACGACATCCTCTACAACGCCCTGGCCAGGGAACTGCACGGAGCGCGCACGGTGGCCGGCCGGCACACCAGGGTCACCGGCACCGGGCAGCTCGACAAAGTGGTGCACGTCGACCAGGGCCCCATCGGGCGCACCCCGCGATCCAACCCGGCCACCTACACCGGCGTTTTCGATCACGTCCGGCGGCTGTTCGCGCAGACCACCGAGGCGAAGGTGCGCGGGTACCAGCCGGGGCGGTTCTCCTTCAACGTCAAGGGCGGCCGGTGCGAGGCCTGCTCCGGCGACGGCACGATCAAGATCGAGATGCAGTTCCTGCCGGACGTCTATGTCCCGTGCGAGGTCTGCCACGGTGCCAGGTACAACACCGACACCCTCGGCGTGCACTACAAGGGCAAGACGATCGCGGACGTGCTCGACATGCCGATCGAGGAGGCAACGGAGTTCTTCGAGCCGGTGCCCGCCATCCACCGGCACCTGAAGACACTCACCGACGTCGGCCTGGGGTACGTCCGGCTGGGCCAGCCAGCGCCCACCCTGTCCGGCGGTGAGGCGCAGCGCGTCAAGCTCGCGTCCGAACTGCAGCGCCGCTCTACCGGGCGGACCATCTACGTGCTGGACGAGCCCACCACGGGCCTGCATTTCGAGGACATCCGCAAGCTCCTCGGAGTGCTCGGCAGGCTGGTGGAGAGCGGCAACACCGTCATCGTGATCGAGCACAACCTGGACGTCATCAAGACCGCGGACTGGGTGATCGACCTCGGCCCCGATGGCGGCTCCGGCGGCGGCCTGGTGGTAGCCACCGGCACGCCCGAGCAGGTCGCGCTCAACGAGGCGAGCTACACCGGCCAGTTCCTCAAGAAGCTGCTCAACGTTTAAGCCCCGCTGGAAGCCCGGGTTCGCATGAAGCATCCTCTTCGGGCCGCTGTGTCCTAGTTAGCTCGAGCCGGGATCGGGTACGCGCAAGGTATGGGGCGCGCTGAACCGGGCCGCGTCGTCGCCGCCCGGTACCGGCTGCGGAATGTCATCCGCGGGGACGACATGGGAGCCGTCTGGCTCGCCAACGACGGACTGCGGCATGGGGAGGTGGTGCTCAGGGCGATCCCCTGGGCGCCGCCCGCCGACGAGGAGGAGCAGGAATCCCGGCACGAGCGCCTGCTCAACGAGGCTCGTGCGCTTGCCCAGCTCGATCATCCGAACATCGTCAGGGTCCTCAACATTGCCGAGGACGACGGGCGGCCCTGGATGGTGTTCCAGGCCACCCCGTACCGGTTCCCTTATCGTCCGCTCAGCGATGTCGTGCGTAACGATGGCCCGCTCCGGCCGGAGCAGGCAGCCGAGGTCGCCTTGCAGGTTCTCGCCGCGGTCCGCCAGGCGCACATCGTGGGCGTACTGCACCGCGACATCAAGCCGGGCAGCATTCTGCTCGGCCCGGGCAACCGGGTGCTGCTCGCCGACTTCGGCATGGTCACCGCCGACGGCAGCCCGTCGCTGACGACGCCGGAAGCCTTGACCGGGTCCCCGCTCTACATGGCGCCTGAACGTGCCAGCGGGGAGCCCGCCACACCCGCGGCGGACATGTGGTCACTGGGGGCTGCGCTGTACGCGGCGGTGGAGGGAAGGGTGCCCTTCGACCGCGACGGTACGGTAGCCGTGCTCACCGCGGTCCTGAACGCCGGGCCCGACCCGCAACGACGAGCGGGCCCGCTGTGGCCGGTGATCAGCGGGCTGCTCCGCAAGGACCCCGGCGCGCGCCCCGAAGCCGATGCGGTGGACTGGCTGCTCCGGCGGGTGGCCGGCGCGGCCGGGCCGCCGCCGGCCCAGTTGGCCGGTCACGTCCCTCCCGCGGCCAGCGCCGTCCCAGCGCCGGCGGTGGCGGCCACACCTCAGCCGCAGGCACGGGCGGCGGACGCCGCGGACGCCGGGCCAGCGGCGGACGCCGGGAACGCCGGGCCAGCGGCGGACGCCGGGAACGCCGGGCCAGCGCGGACGCCGGGAACGCCGGGCCAGCCGACGCCGCGCCAGCGGACGCCGGGCCAGCGGACGCCGGGCCAGCGGACGCCGGGAACACGGGGCCAGCGGCGGACTTCGTCCCCGGTTTCGGGCCGCGCGACCGTGCGCCCACAGCGGCGAAGTCACACGGGCGCAAGCCCTGGCGGCAGCGGTCGATCACCATCGGCAAGGCGCGGTAGCTCAGCGGGCGCGCATCCGGTTGTTGCGGGCGTTGTGCTCGACCTCGGCGAGCCCCAGCGCCTCGAGCACCGGCGGCACGTAGTTGCCGAACCGCCCGCGCAGCCCCTTCTTCATGCCGTACCAGCCGCCTACCGGGTTGCCGGGGGAGCGGCCCCAGGCCTCCACCGTCCCGTCCAGGGCGGGCTTCTGCTCGTCGGCGTTGCCCAGCGGCACCCAGTCGCCGCGCTCCTTGAGCATCGCGTGCAGGTCGTCGATGCAGCTCAACTGGTAGCGAAGCTGGGTCGTGCCGACCTGGACGACCAGGGCAGGCGGCGCTGAGCTCTCGTCGCGCCAGGCCTCGAACTCGGACTTGCCGGGCGGCGTGGTCAGGATCCAGGGATCGCCGGCGGTCCCTGATCCAGTGACACCAGTGGTCATCGGTGATGGTCCCCCTTCGCGGCCACCCAGCGGCTGGGCGGCTCATCGCAGACCTGGCGATTATCCCAGCTAATACATGACATCTTCTGTCATGATCGAGAGCTATCTTTGACGGGTGCGAGCTAGCCGGCTGGTCGGGCTGCTTGGCCTGCTGCAGGCCCGGGGCCGGATGACCGCCGCGCAACTCGCCGCCGAGCTTGAGGTGTCGCCGCGCACCGTGCTCCGTGACATCGAGGCGCTCGGCGCCGCCGGGATCCCGGTGTACGCGGTCCGCGGCAGCCTGGGCGGGTTCGAGCTGATCGACGGATTCCGCAGCGACCTGCCCGCAGCGGCCAAAGCCTCCGGGCGCGGCCCGGGCGCGGACGGCGCGAGGCCGCAGCGGGCGCGGGTCCGGCTGTCGCCGCGAGGACGGCGCCTTGCCGCGCTGCTCGGCCGGCCCTCGGACATCCGGGTGCGCCGCAGTCCGCACGTGGTGGCCGGGCGGGAGGACTGGGTCGAGGCCTGGGTGCGGATCGACTCGCCCGATATCGCGGTGCTCGACATGCTCGCCCTCGGCGCCGAGGTCGAGGTGCTCCACCCGCCCGAACTGCGCACCGGCGTACGGGAGGCGGCCACCCGGATAGCCGCCCTGCACACCAGTCCGGCGCGGGCACTCCCATCATCCTGAAGGCCTGTCCCTGCATACGAGGGACAGGCCTTCAGGATCATGGGAAAGCGCCCTTCGGGAACGACTGACAGCCCCTTCGGCGAGGGGCTGTCAGGCGGGACCGGGGCCGACCGGGCCATTCACAGGCCGCCGAGCAGGTCGCGCAGTGCCTTGGTGTAGCTGGTCGAGTGCCTTCCTGCCGCGGTCAGTGAGGGCCACCGTGGTTTTCGGCGCGGTCCCGTTTCTTAGTTTTCTCGCTGGCCAGGTAGCCGGCTTCTTCGAGTTTTCGCAGGTGGATGATCAGGTTCCCGGGGGTCAGCCCGATCATGTCCTGCAGGCGGGTGAAGGACAGTGCGTCGCCGTCGGGCAGTGTCGCCAGCGTCGCGACGATCTTCAGGCGGGTAGGGACGTGGATCAGTGGGTCTAGCTCCTCTGTGGTCATGACCGCACCACGCTGCGGCGCAGCTCCCTGAACCCGAAGGCGGCGTTGCCCAGCATCGCCAGGCAGAGCCCGATGCCCATGACCAGCCAGCAGTAGACCGGACCGGTCAGCGCGGCGAACGCGGCGACGATGGCCACTCCCAGGCAGGTGGCGGTCAGCGGCCAGTCTTGCCGTCCTGACGCCCAGGCCGCGGCGGCCAGGCCGACGATGAGGAACGGCGCGGTGGCCGGGTAGACCCCGTAGAGGATGGAGTCGCCGGTGTGGTAGAACGCGCCCTCGAACACGTACACCAGGACCCAGCCGGTCAGCACCACGCCCATCCCGATGTTCCTTGCCCGCTGGGCCGGCCCGGACACCCCGGTGCCGGAGCGCTTGAGCGCCCTGGTGCTCCAGGCGATCACGATGGCCACCAGCCCGTAGGTGACGCCGATAGCCCAGGGCTTGGGCCCGGTGTAAGGGTGCTGGCCGCGCACCGACAGCCACAGCGCGCCGAAGGCGACAAGCACGACGAACCCCCGGAACACGTTGAGCATCGGCGGGTTGGGCTGGAACTTGCGGCGGGCCTGCTGGGTGGTCTGGTCCAGGAGTGCCGCGGCCTCCTGGGGGTCAAGCGGGCTCTCGTTGCCGGTCATGGTCTCGTTGCCGGTGAGGGTCTCGTTGTCGGGTGTGTGGCTCATCTTCTCTCCTCCTCCGATCGAACTTTATGCCATAAAGTAGAGCCGACTTTACGGCATAAAGTCAAGGGGTCTAGGCCACGAACTTTATGGCGTAAAGTCGAGCGCCCGGGAGCTCCGGAGTCGCGAGCCAGCAAGGAGCGGGGAGCCGGCCGCCGGCGGTCCGCTGCGCTGCGGAAGGCCGATATCAGGCCGCCAGCTCGCGGCGGGCCTGCCCGGTGCCGGCGACCATCGCGCGCAGCTTGGCCAGGGCCACGTCGGGGGGCAGATGGCGCAGGCCGCAGTCGGGGTTGACCATCAGCCGGCCGGCCGGGACGAACTCGAGCGCGCGGCGGATCCGGGAAGCCACCAGCTCCGGCGCCTCCACCTCGGTGGACTTCACGTCGATCACGCCGAGGCCCAGGTAGCGGTCCCAGGCGTGCTCCTTCAGCAGCCGCAGGTCGTCCAGGCCCTTGCGGGCGAACTCCAGCACCAGTGCGTCCACGCGCGCCGAGTTCACCGCAGGGAACAGGAAGTCGTAGTGCCCCTCCCACAGCGGCCGGGCGTACCGGTTGCCGTAACAGACGTGCAGCGCCCAGGTGGCGTCCACCCCGGCGGTCACGATGTTGACCGCCTCGATCGCCAGGTCCACCTGCTCCGGATAGCCGGCCAGGAACGGCTCGTCGATCTGCAGCAGGTCGGCACCGGCCGCGGCCAGTTCCCTTGCCTGGGCGTTGAGCCGGCGGGCGAGCGCGCGGACCAGGCCAGCCGGGTCGGCGTAACCGGTGTCGCGGATCCGGCGCGACAGCGAGAACGGCCCGGTGAAGGAGAACTTGACAGGGTGTGCCGTCTGCTCCCGGGTAAATGCGAAGTCCGCGGTGAGCCCCGGGCTCACCCCGGTGGCCTCCGGCAGCGGGGCGCGCACCTCCGCGTCGTAGTAGTCGTAGTAGTCGGTCTTGGACCGGTCCGGGATCTCCACCCCGGGGATACGGGTGAGCAGGTAGTCGATGTCGTTGTCGCGCCGCAGCTCGCCGTCGGAGACGATGTCCACGCCGGCGAGTTCCTGGTCCTTCAGCGCCGCCTTGATCGCCACGTCGTGGATCTCGTCCAGGTGGTGCGCGCTGATCCGGCGCTGGTAGTAGTCGGTCTTCAGGCGGCCGAGCCATTCCGGCACCGAGTACGAGCCGACCACGGTCGTTGGCAGCGGCATGGCACGCAGCGCAGCCGTCGCCGGGCCAGCGGCGTGATCCGGCGCGGTCTGGTCCATCAGTCACGCACCTGCGCGGTCAGCGTCTTCACATTGACGCCAGGACGACGGTCCGGGGCGATCTGGACGTCGAAGCCGCGCCGGTTGCCCGCCAGCGCAAGCAGCGGCCCGTTGACCCAGTTCACCACGGAGCCGTCGTACTTGCCCGGCCCGTGGAACCCGGTGAGGTAGCCGTCCGGTGCGGTCAGGAACAGGTCGTGACACTGCAACCGGCCGAACGGGTGGAGCAGCGGCAGTGTGCCCGCGAAGCTGGCCAGTGCGCCGTTGCTGACGTGCATCCGCGCGTCGCCGCAGGTTTCCAGCAGCGGCCGCAGGATCTCGCCGGTGATGGCCGGGGTCACCTGGTAGGCGTCCAGGCCGTCCAGCGGCACGTACCGTTCCTGCAGCCGAAGCGCGGACCAGGTTTCCTGCCAGAACGCCACCGCGTCGCGGGTGGCCGGGAACCGTCCGGGCGCCGCCTCGGCGAGCAGGTCGGGCCCGAGCCGGAGCAGCCGGTGGATGAGCGCGGCCAGTTCGCCGGGCCTGGTGTGGTACCGGCGCGCGATCCTGGCCGCGTCCGCCCGGCGCAGGCAGGCACGCACCTCCACCAGGTAGGGATGCCCGCGGATGCTGGCCACGTCGTCGGTCGGCAGGTTGTCGTAGACGTTGGAGATGTAGACACAGAACGCCTTGCCCCGCAGGAACCCCAGCGTCTGCTGCGGCCGGGTCGCGTCGAGGACCAGCGTGCTGACCTTGTCCCCGTGGTGGGCCACCGCCTTCCTGGCCCGGTCGAGCACGTGCGCGGAGTAGTCGCCCATCAGGTAGTGCAGCCGGCGGTAGTAGTCGCGGCCGTGGTGTGCGTCCAGGCCGGCGAACGTGTCCAGCCAGGTGCGCGCCTGGCTGCCGTTGCCGACGCCGAGTTCGGCGACGTAAAGCTCTTCGGGCAGGGCCCGCCGCGCGGCCAGTTCGTCCCAGACCCGCAGCAGTTCGCGGATCAGGTCCCCGGCTACATCGGTGTCGCGGGCCTGGCTCCGCCCGCCAGGCAGTGCCTGCTCGTACTCACGCCCGGTGGCCTCCTCCCAGCGGGACAGCGCCTGCCAGTACAGGGTGTTGAACCGCCACAGGCAGCTTTCGCTGGCTGGCTGCCACGGCTCCAGCAGGACGAGCCCGGTCCCGTCCGGCCCGGCTAGCTCGGCCAGGGCCCGGGTGACCCGTGCCGCCAGGTCACCGTCGCCGCAGCGGCGCAGGTCGATAGCGATCTCCAGGCCGCTGCGGGCCGGGCGGGACCCTGCCGGTCTGGGGTGACGGCCCCCCTGGAACGGCCCGGCTCCACCCGGCTCCGCCTGGTGTGGGCCGTCCGCCAGTACCGGCCGCATCTCGACCGGCTCGTAGAAGTTGTGCCGGTACTGGATCCAGTCGCAGACGACACGCACGCTGGCCAGGTCCAGCGCGGCCGGGCTCTCTGCTGGCCCCGGCCCCGCCGCCCCGCGCTCTGCTGGCTCTGGCCCCGCCGCCCCGCGCTCTGCTGGCTCTGGCCCCGCCGCCCCGCCCAAGGCGGCGAAGACCGGCGCGAGCGCGGCCGCCACATCCACCGGGGCAGGGCCGGTCAGCTTCGCCACCGGCCGAACGTCAATGAGCACTGCCACCCCCGGGCGTGGGCGCGGCTGGAGCGGGGTCCCGCCCTGCCTGCTCGGTGGGACGGCCCCCCTGGGGCCCCCCGGTAGCCGGCCCTGCTCCTTCGTCACGGGGCCTGGGCCGGTGCTGGCCCGGGGGGCGACCCCCGGAACCCCTCGCTGGGCCGGTGCTGGCCCGGGGGGCGACCCCCGGAACCCCTCGCTGGGCCCAGGCCCTGCTCCTTCGTCACGGGGCCTGGGCCCTGGCAGCCCGGCACGTTCCAGGATGCCGGGAATCCCGTGCTCGTACCCGGGCGCCATGACGTGCACGCCGCTGACCCCGGGGATCGCACGGATCTGCACGATGATCTCCGTGCAGATGCGCAGTCCCTCCTCGGCGACCTGGCCGGCGGGGACCGCCCGCAGCCGGCGGTCAATCTCGTCGGGGATGTGCAGGCCGGGCACACCCGTGCGCATGTGGTCCAGGGCCCGCAGCGAACGCACCGGCCCCACGCCGGCGAGGACCCGGCAGCGGTCGCCGAGCCCGAGGTCGGCTACCTCAGCCATCCAGCCAGCGAAGGCGGGAACGTCGAACACGAACTGCGTCTGCACGAACTCGGCGCCCGCGGCTGCCTTCTTCGCCAGCCGCGCCGCGCGGAACCCGGCCGGAGGGGCGAACGGGTTCTCGACCGCGCCGATGAGCCAGGCCGGGCGGGTGGACAGCGACCGCCCCGACAGCAGCCGCCCCTCGTCACGCATCATCCGGGCGGCCCACAGAAGCTGGACGCTGTCCAGGTCGAACACCGGCTTGGCCTCCGGGTGGTCACCAAACTTGGGGTGATCGCCGGTCATCAGCAGCACGTTCGGTATGCCCACGGCGGAGGCGGCAAGCAGGTCGGACTGGAGCGCGAGCCGGTTACGGTCGCGGCAGGTGAGCTGCATGACCGGTTCGACCCCGGCCTCGGCGGCCAGCAGGCAGCCCGCCCAGCTTGCCATCCGCACGTGCGCACCGGCGTTGTCGGTGATGTTGACGGCGTCCACCCAGCCAGCCAGCGGCGCCACCTTGCGGCGTATGGCCTCCGGATCCGCCCCGCGCGGTGGGCCGATCTCCGCGGTCACCGCGAACCCGCCCGAATCCAGCCGGGCGCGCAGCCCGCTCATTGTTGCCCCTCAGCCATGACGCCGGCCCGGCGCGGGTCCGGTGGCCCGGCCCAGAGGTTCTCGTCTTCGCCGCGCCAGTAGCTGACCCAGGCGCTCTGCCCCGAGCGCCGGTGGTCCACCGGCCGCTGGATCAAGAGCAGGTCGGCCACCCGTCCCTCGCGCCCGGCCCGCTCGTAGGCGGTCACCCAGACGCACCGGAGGTCGGGGAACACCTCGCACGAGCCGTCCGCGCCGACACCGCCGCAGGGCCCGTTCCGCAACTGTTTGGGGCAGGTCGCCGGGCAGGCGTACCCGGTGACCGGCAGCGTGCACTGCCCGCACATCCGGCAGCCGAACGCCCCGCCCTTGGTCACCCTCTCGGCCGCGGTGAAGACCCGGAGCGCGGCCGGGACTCTGGCCAGCGCGCCCGCGAGGCCGCGGTAGGCGGCGTTGGGTGCCAGCACGCGCTGGAGCCGGTAGGCCAGCCAGCCAGGCAGCCGCGGCCGGACCGGCCTGGGCCAAGGCCCCGTGACGGAGGAACGGGGCCCTGGCCCAGCGGGGGGTTCCGGGGGGTCGCCCCCCGGGTTAGCACTGGCCGTGGCCCAGCGTGCCGGGGCACTGGCCCTGGCCCAGCGGGGGGTTCCGGGGGGTCGCCGCCCGGGTTGGCACTGGGCGGCTTGCCGCCCCGGGCCACCGCTGGCCCGGCCGTGGCGCCGGGCCCGCGGTCAGGAGAAGACGATCGTGGAGTTCTGATGGACAATCACCCGGTCCTCCAGATGCCAGCCGACCGCACGGGCGAGCACGGCGCGTTCCACGTGCCGCCCGAGCCGGCGCAGGTCATCGGCCGAGCACCGGTGGTCCACCCGGACGATGTCCTGCTCGATGATCGGTCCCGCGTCCAGTTCCGCGGTCACGTAGTGGGCGGTCGCGCCGATGAGCTTGACGCCCCGTGCGGCCGCCCTGCGGTACGGCTCGGCGCCCGCGAACGCCGGCAGGAAGGGAGGCTGTGGTGGATGTTGATTATCGGTGCGGTGAACTCGGACAGGAAGCGCGGCGACAGGATCTGCATGTACCTGGCCAGGATGACCAGGTCGGCCTCGCCGGCCAGCAACTGCAGTTGTGCTGTCTCGGCCGCATCCTTGGTCTGCGGGGTCACCGGGATGTGGTGGAACGGCAGTCCCCACCAGGCGGCGGCTGCCCCGGCGTCCGTATGGTTAGAAATGATCATCCTGATGTCGGCGTGCAGTTCACCGCTCTGCGCCCGCCACAGGATCTCCTGGAGCGCATGGTCGGTCCGCGACACCATGATCGCCACGCGCTTCGGGTCGGCGGCCCTGGTCAGCTTCCAGCGCATGGAGAACCGGTCGGCCATCCGTGCGAACCGTTCCCCGAGTTCGCCGGCCCGCTGGTCGAGGCCGCCGAGGTGGAACTCCAGGCGCAGGAAGAACGTGCCGCCGAACGGGTCGGTGGAGTACTGCTGCGACTCGGTGATGTTCGCGCCAGCCTCGAACAGGAACTGGGATACGGCGGCGACGATGCCCGGCCGGTCCGGGCAGGTGATCACCAGGCGGCCAATGTCGGCATAACGCTCATCGGGCCGGCTCCGCATTGCCCGCGGCTCCGGCCCGCGCACCAGGGCACCGACATCGGATTCCATCCAGCCTCCCTTCGCCCGCCCGTACGTCATTTCCCCGGATCATTTTCCGAGTGTGCAACGCGACACCAGCGCCAGGCACCTAGTACGGGCACAATCTTGGACCGCGCCGTTTTGTGTCCTACCACAAAGGTAGTCACAGGGCCGCGCGCAGCCGCTCCATGGCGGCGAGGTCGCCATCGAACCGCAGCACCACGCCTTGGGCCAGGGCGGTGGCCTGGGCAGCAAGAACGGCCGCCAGGTCCAGCCCGGCCGCGGCGGCGCCGCTGCCCGCCCGCTCCAGCGCCCGCAGCGTGGACTCCGGGATCGTCACCCCGGGGACCTCGTGGGCGAGGAACTCGGCCTCGTCGAACCCGCTCAGCGGGGCCAGTGCCAGCAGCACGGGCACGCCAGCGTCCAGTTCGGCGGTCATCCGCCGGAACGTGTCCAGCTCGTACACCGGGCGGGTGATCAGGAACTGGGCGCCCGCGCGCAGCTTGGCCCTGGTGCGGGCCACCTCGGCCGCCGCGTCCTGCGCCCCGGGGTTGAACCGGGCCCCGATGTGGAAGGAGGTCCTGGTCGCCAGCGCCAGGCCGTTGCTGTCCCGGCCGTGGTTCAGCCCGTTCAGCAGCCCGGCCAGCCCCACGGAGTCGACCTCCCAGATTCCGTCGACGTTGGGGTAGTCGCCGCGCAGTGGCGGGTTGCCCGTCGCGCAGACCACGGTCCGCATGCCGAGCGCGTGCGCCCCGAGCAGGTCGGCCTGCAGCGCCATGATGGTCTTGTCCCAGGTCGTCATCGTGGCGACGGCGTCGGCGCCGAGTCGCTGGCGCAACTGCAGGGCCACGGTCAGCGGGCTCAGGTGCGCCCGCGCGGTCTGCTGCGGCGAGACGAGGAAGGTGTCGAGGCCGTGTTCGCGCAGCGCCGCAACGGCGTCCGCGGCCTGGTCACCGGCACCCTCGGCCGGCGGGACGATCTCCGCGGCGACCACGAACCGCCCGGCGGCGAGCCGTTCCGCCAGCCCGCCCGGCTCCGCCGCAGCAGCCGGCCCGTCGGCCGGGGCCGTGACGCGCGCCTCGGCCCGCCCGGGCGCGGGGCGGTGCGCGGCGACGGCGGCCACGGCCGCCTTGAGATGGGTGGGCGTGGTGCCGCAGCAACCACCGATCAAGGACGCGCCCGCTTCCGCGTACCGGCGCGCATACCTGGCGAAATATCCGCCGTCGATGGGGTACTCGAACCGCCGCCCTGCGGCCCGCCTGGGCAGCCCCGCGTTGGGCTGGGCGCTCACCGGCAGGGATGTATGCCTGATCAGCTCGGCGACCACGGTGAGGGTGTGCTGCGGCCCGAGCGTGCAGTTGGTGCCGAGCGCCACGACCGGCAGGCGGGACAGGGCGATCGCCACCTCGCGCGGGGTCTCGCCGCCCAGCGTGCGGCCGTCGGGGGCGAACGTGGCCTGGGCGATGATAGGCGCCCCGGTCAGTTCGGCGGCGGCGATGACCGCTTCGGCGAGTTCGTCGAGGTACCCGAAGGTCTCCAGGATGAGCACGTCCACGCCGCCCTCGGCGAGCGCGCTGACCTGCTCGCGGATCGCGGCCACCCGCTGGGTGGGGGAGAGGAGCGGGCGCTGGCGCGCGGTCACCGCGGGGGACACGGACCCGGCCACGAAGACCTGGCGCCCGGCCTTGTCCTGCGCCTCGCGCGCGATCCGCACCCCGGCGAGGTTGATCTCGCGTACCGGCCCGGCCGACCCGTGCTCGGCCAGCCGCAGCGCGCTGGCGCCGAACGTGTTGGTCTGGATGACGTCCACGCCCGCGGACAGGTAGCTCTCGTGCACGGTGCTGACCAGTTCGGCGTTGCTGAGATTCAGTTCGGGCAGCGCCCGGTCGAGCGAGTTCCCGGCGGCGTGCAGCATGGTGCCCATGGCGCCGTCGCACATCAGCACGCCTTCGCGCAATGCGGTGACGAACCCGGTCATGGCGCCTCCCCGACCGCGTCCAGGATCTCCAGCGCCACCTGGGCCATCAGCCGGTCCCGGTAGCTGCCCAGGTCCAGGCCGGTGATCTTCTCGACCCGGTGAATCCGGTAGCTGACCGTGTTGGGATGCACATGCAGCGCCCGCGCGGCCCGCTGCGGGCTGGCGTTCTCCCTGAAGTAGCAGGCCAGGGTCTCCAGGTACGCATGGGCCTGGCCGCTGGGGTCGGCGCTGAGCCTGCCCAGCACCTCGTCGGCGAACCCGCGCAGTTCGGCCAGGTCGGGAACCTGGAGCAGAAGCCGGTGGATGCCCAGGTCGCCGAACGCCACCACGCGGCCCGTGCGGCCCATCCGGCGCACCGTCGCCACGGTCCGCCTGGCCTGTGCGTAGGAGTGCCTGATCTGCTCGGGGCCATGGCATGGGCCACCAATGCCGACCGTGACGGTCACCTCGGGAAACAGTTCGCCCAGGCGCGCGGCGCACAGGGTGCCCAGCCGCACCGCCCGGGACGCGGCACCGTCCTGGCCCTGCTCCGGCAGCACCACGGCCACCTCGGTGTCGCGCACGGAGATGATCGCGTCCGGTGCCCGGGTGGTGAGGAAGCTCTCGGCCGTTCCGGCGGCCCGCCGGAGCAGGTCAAGCCCGGGGACCGGCCCGGGCCGGGCAGCCTCGAACGCCACGGACAGGACGTGGTGCTGCCGCCCGGGGTCGTAGCCGAGGTGCCTGGCCCATCTGCCGGTCTCCGCGCGGTCCTGGCCACGGCCGGAGAGCAGGCCCTCGACCAGGTCGTCCCGCACCCGGCTGGCCGCCGTGGCCACCATCCGCTCCCGGCTGAGGATGACTCCGCAGATGGTGGCCGCGTGCTCGGTGAGCAGCAGGCTGGTGTCCTCCCCGGCGCCCTGCCCGCCGGTGTCCACCGTCAGCAGGTGGGCGGGCACGTCGTCGCCGACAAGCACCGGTGCGACGATCACCGAGGCAGCGGTCCCCGCCCCGGGCAGGCGCAGCGCCCGGCGGGCCCGGCTCGCGGCGGCGAGCACCTCGCCGAGCCTCGGGTGCACCACGAGGTCACGCACGTCCTGGGCGGCCCGCTCACCGGTCTGCCCGGGAGCCGCCGCGGTCAGGATGTCCATCGTGGGGCTGACCACGGCCACCGTCGCGTCCGTCTGCTCGGAGATCAGCCGGGTCACCGCGGCGAGGTCGGCATCCTGAACCGCCAGCCCGGACAGGTGCCGGTACACCGAGACGAGGTTGCGCAGGGCCAGAACCTCGCGGCCCGCCCCGGCCGCCACCTGCCGCCGCCCGCCGCCCCCGCCACCTGCCCGCCCGCCATACCTGAGCCCAACTGGTCACCCTCTTGTGCTTGAGCACAAAGATAAACCCAGGCGGCGATCACCTCACTTATCATTCGAAACTGGCGCTTTTATGTCTGGTTTGCCTGGTATGGGGGCACCGTTCGAGTGATAAGGCGAGCGCCGGGTGGGGTGAGATAGGGCTCATGGCTACTGCACGGGACGCGGTGATCGTCGGAGGCGGGCACAACGGGCTGGTCGCGGCCGCCTACCTGGCCCGCAGCGGGCTCGACACGCTGGTCTGCGAACGGCGGGATGTGGTCGGCGGCGCTGCGGTCAGCGAGCACCCCTTCGGCCCGGAGTACACAGTAACCTCGCTGTCCTACGTGGTGTCGCTGCTGTCTCCGGGTCTGGTCCGCGACCTGCGGCTGGACAGCTACGGCTATCACGTGTACCCGCAAGGGCCTTACTTCGCGCCGCGCGCGGACGGCCGGGCGCTGCGGCTGCCGCACGACCCAGCAGCGCGCCGGGCGCAGATCGCCGCCTTCTCGGCGGATGACGCCGCGGCCTACGGCTCGTACGAGGCCTACCTGGAGGGTATGGCGGCGATCCTCGGCCCGCTGCTCAGCGAGATACCGCCGAGGCTGGGCTCGCGGCGGCCACAGGATCTGTGGCGGCAGAGCCTGCTGCTGCGGCATCTGCGCAAGCTGGACACAAGGACGGCGGTGGACGTGACCCGGCTGCTGTCCGCCAGCATCGCCGACATCATGGACCGCTACTTCAGCAGCGATGCGGTGCGCGGCCTGCTGTCGGTGTCCGGGGTGATCGGCACCTGGGCAGGCCCGAGGTCCAACGGCACCGGCTACGTCATGCTGCATCACCACATCGGCGGCGTGGACGGGCAGGCCGGGGCGTGGGGGTTCCCGCGCGGCGGCATGGGCGGGGTGACCTCAGCCCTGGCCGCCGCGGCGCGCTCGTTCGGCGCCGAGATCCGCACCGGGGCCGAGGTCGCCCGGATCCGTACCAGCGGCAGCCGGGTGACTGGCGTCACGCTGGCCAGCGGCGAGGAGGTGGACGCCGGGGTCGTGGTCACCACCGCACACCCGCAGATCTCGTTCCTCCGGCTGCTTGACCCGGGTGTGCTGCCGCCGGACTTCGTCGCCGAGATCAGGGCCTGGCAGACTCGCAGCGGCACCGTGAAGATCAACCTCGCGCTGGACCGGCTGCCGGTGTTCACCAGCCATCCGCAGGTCGATCCCCAGGTGCATGGCGGCACGATCGTGCTGGCCGAAAGCCTCGACGATCTGGAGACCGCGTTCCAGGAAGCGGTCGCGGGGCGGCCGTCGTCGCTGCCGTTCGCCGACATCTGCATCCCGAGCGTGTTCGACGATTCGCTGGCCCCCGCGGGGCACCACGTCATGTCGATGTTCACCCAGTGGGTGCCGCACACCTACGCCGACAGCCCCGACGAGGCCGCGCTGGCGGCCTACGCCGACCGGGTGATCGCGCGGATGGAGGCGGTCGCCCCGGGGTTCACCGACTCGGTGCTGCACCGGCAGGTCATCGGGCCGCGCCAGATGCAGCAGGAGTACGGGCTTATCGGTGGCAACATCTTCCACGGCGAGCTGAGCCTGGGCCAGATGTTCCACGCTCGCCCCGCGGCCGGCTACGCGGACTTCCGCACCCCGGTCCGGGGCCTGTATCAGGCAGGCTCCGCGACGCACGGCGGCGGCGGGGTCACCGGGATCCCGGGGCGCAACGCGGTGCACCAGATCCTGGCCGACCGCCGGGCCGCCCGCTGGCAGGAGCGGACCACCGGCCGCCTGAAAAGCGGAAGCCGACGGTCCGGCCCCGCCACTGACCGCTCGATCTGATCCGGCAATCTGCCTCCTCACCTGCGGAACGTCACGGCCAGCATGCCGCCGTCCCTGATGGGTTCCTTGGTACTTACCAGTCGCCGGTAGCGCGACCTGCACCGGGCTGTTCCTGTTTGCCGACGGCCCGGCCGGAGCGTATGTGTGCGTTCCTGGTGCCGGCTACCTCTGGCATGGAGCCGGCGCCAGCACGGACACATTGTTGCTGTAGAAGTTAGCAACGTAGATGCTGTTGGTGTTTGGGTTGACCGCAAGCGCTTGGGAGCCCCGTCCCGCCCGGATGTTGCGCTCCACGGTGTTGGTCTGACCATTGATCTTCGACACCGTCGATTGCCCTGCGCTGTTACTGTTCGCCACGTAGATGCGGTTGGTCCGCTGGTTCGCCGCTATGCCTATTGAGAGGGGACCGACGGGGACGGTGGCGGTGACCGTGTTGGTCTGCCCGTCGATCACCAGTACCGTGTCGTTAAGGTTGGTCACGTAGATGGTGTTGGTTTTCGGGTTCACCGCGACCCTCTCTGGGTGCACGATGGGGACGGTGGCAGTGATGGTGTTCGTCAGCCCGTTTATTACAGTCATGGAATTGCCGTTGTAATTGGCAACATAGATGGTGTTGGTCGTCGCATTCACTGCGACCGACTCGGGGTCTACGTCGACGGGGACGGTGACAAGGATCTTGTTCGTCGCCCCGCTGATTACCGACACGCTGTTGCTTTCGCTGTTGGCCACGTAGATGCGGTTGGTAGCCGGATCGGCCGCGACCGCGAGCGGAACCTGGCCGACCGCGATAACGGCAGTGATCTTCTCGGTCTGCCCGCTGACGACCGTTACGGTGTTGTAGTCGTTGCTGGTCACGTAGATCAGGTTGGTTGCCGAATTCACTGCCACGGCGAAGTTCGCCAGACCTGCAGAGAAAGCACCGGTGACGGTGTTCGTCGCCCCGTCGATCACCGTCACATCGGCCAGGTACTTCGTCACATAGATCGTGTTCGTTGCCGGGTTCACCGCTACATCCCGGGCAAACGTCCCCATCGGGAGGGTGGCGACCTTCTTCATGCACATGTCGGCTACGGGGCCGGTGGCGGGCACGGCGGCAGCAGGCAGTGTGAGCCCGGTGAGAGCCAGCAGCACCGCACCCACAGTGATCTTGGGCCGGGCTGGGCTGGTCGGCTTGAAGTGGGCGGCTCTGAACAGAGACATTACCGATTCCCCCTGATTTCTTGGCCGGAACCCATTCAGGTGATTCCAGCGGCACGCCCACAAATCACGCAGCCTATAATTCTGCGCCGTGAGCCTCGTACCAGCGGAAGGACCTCTTAATGAACAGCCAAAAGGCCGTGCAGTCCGGTTGACCAGGGACGTAGGTCCTCTCATCTGGCTCTGCTCACCCAGCAGCACCCCCGCCAAGTCTCCTGAAAGCGGAAGGTCGGCGGTTCGCCCCCCCTGACCGTGAGTTCCCGGACATGCCGATGCCACTTCAAATGGGGATCGCGCTCGGATATCGCGCGCTACGGGCTGGCTCCGGCTGCAGGTGCGGGATCGCGCAAGCCTCGCGTCATCGGTGCGCAGACGTCTTGGATACGGCACACCACACCGGCCGGCTGGTGGTGCCCGCGCGGCCAGGGGCGTCGGGGGCGCGCTGCCCTGGCCGCGCGGGGGCCTGTCAGGGCTATCTCATCCGGCCCGGGTTCCGGGGCTTCAGTCATGGGCCGGGCCAGCGAGAGGTTCGGTCCACGACTGCCACTGTGCGCTAGCGGGTAGTTACGTTGGGAGTGGTGACCGGATGACTGTCACCACCAGTCACCACGGATCCTCGCTGGTCACGGCGGTGAGCGAAGCAATGATGGGTATGGCGATGGACGACTTCTCACAGACGCTACGGACGCTGATGGCTGAGCACGGCATCGGGGTGCGGGCGCTGGCGCGCCAGGTTCCCTGCGATCATGCGCTGGTATCCCGGTTATCGTCCGGGCAACGGCCACCCTCGGCGGCGATGGCGCGGCGGCTCGACGAGATCCTCGGTGCCGATGGCCGCCTCACCGCGGCAGCGGACCCTGGCCCGTGGAGCGGGCCAGGGGAGCTGCCGCCAATGTCTGCGCCCGTGCTGGTGCGGGCCATTTCCCGGGTGACACTCGGGGACCTTGGCAAGACCGGGATCCCCGGCGGCACCCGGCTGCCGGATCCGGCCGCACGGGGCGGTGCCGCGCTAGGCCGGTGGGCCGCGGGCGCGGCAGACCGCCCGCCTGCCGGGCCGGCGGACTGAACCGGGCCGACCTTGATGAGCTGAGCGAACTGGACAAGACCGCCGCCGCCTTCCGCAAATGGGGGCACCAGTACGGCGGCGGCATGCGGCGCAAGGCCGTGGTCGGCCAGCTCAACGAGATGGCCGACCTGCTCGCCGAGGGGCATCCGCGCGCGGTGTACCGCCGTCTGTTCGGCGTCGCGGCCAGCCTCGCCCTGGTCGCCGGGCACATGTCCGCGGACGCCGGCCGCGACGGGCTTGCGCACTGGTACTTCGCCCTGGCCCTGGATGCGGCCCGGGAGGCCGGCGACGACGACATGGGCGCCCGCGTGGTCAACGCCCTGGCGCGGCAGCTTGTCGCGGACGGCCGCACCACCGAGGCCATCGGCCTGCTCCAGCAGGCCCGGCCCGCGCTGCGGCAGCGTGGGCCGGACTCCTCCGCCCTGCTGGCCGGCTGCGCGGCGTGGGCGCTGGCGTTCACCGGCAGCTACGACTCGGTGGCCCGGGTGCTTGACCAGGTCACCGCGCTGGCCGACGACACCCCCGGGCACCCCCTGTTCGGTGCGCCGGAGATCGCCGGAACCGCGGGCGCGTGCTGTGAGGTACTCGCCCTGCGCGGCCATGGCCCGCAGTCAGCCCGGTGCGCGACACTGGCGGCGGAGCACATCACCACGGCCCTGGGCAGCCGGGAGCCGTTCTATGTGCGGAGCCGGGTGCTGGACCTGCTCGGGCTGGCGAACGTCCGGCTGGCCCAGCGTGAGCCGGAGGAGGCGGTCAGGACGGCCACGCTGTCGCTGGAGCAGATCGCCACGCTCCGGTCCTCCCGGGCCAGGCATCGGGTCCATCGGTTCGCGGTGCGCGCACTGACCCGCTTCCCGCAATCTCCGCAGGCACGAGAGTTCGCGGAGAAGGTCAGGGCCACGATTCCAGCGGTGCCGCCGGGCGCAGGTCGACCGAGGGGAGGGCCGAGTCATGCAATGGACGGTCCACGGACGCCGGTCCATCTATGAAAGCCCCTGGGTGAGTCTCGACCTGGTCGACGTGGAACTGCCGGACGGCCAGCGGTTCGAGCAGCACGTGGTGCGGATGGCCCGGCCGGTGGCCGGTGCGGCGGTCACCCGGGAACCCGGCCAGGTCCTGCTGCTCTGGCGGCACCGCCACGTCACCGGCACCTGGGGCTGGGAGATCCCGACGGGGCGGGTCGAAGAGGGCGAGTCCGCCGAGCAGGCCGCGGCCAGGGAGGTGGAGGAGGAGACCGGCTGGCGGCCCGGCCCGCTGCGGCTGCTTGTCGCCTCCCAGCCCTCCAACGGGTCGGTGAACTCGGTCCACTACCTGTTCCGCGCCGACGGTGCCAGGTATGCGGGCCCGCCGTCCGACCGCACTGAGGCCGACCGGATCGAGTGGATACCGCTGGCCGGGATCCCCGCGCTCATCGACGGGGGCGCGATCGTCAGCGGCCCCACCCTGATCGCGCTGCTCTATCTGCTCACGACGCGGGAACCACGCGGCCGCGCACCGCACCGAGGCTGAGCACCGCCCCGCCCGGACCTGGCGCGGTGGCGGTGATCGTGACCTCGTCGCCGTCTTCGAGGAACGCCCGCCGGCTGCCGTCGGCCAGCGCGATCGGCTCGGTGCCGTCGCGAGTCAGTTCCAGCAGGCAGCCGAGCTGATCCCGGGCAGGCCCGCTGACCGTGCCGGACGCGAACAGGTCGCCGGTGCGCACCGGCGCGCCGCCGCAGGTGAGGTGGGCGAGCATCTGGGCCGGGGTCCAGTACATGGTGGCGAACGGCGGGTGGCTGACCGGGCAGCCGTTGATCCGGATCTCCAGGCTGAGGTCCAGGCCCCACGGGTCCGGGCCGTCGCGAAGGTAGGGCGGCGGCTGGAGATCCCGGGGCGGGGGAGCGACCCTGGCCGCGCCGAGCGCGGCGAGCGGCACCACCCAGGGGGACACCGACGTGGCGAACGCCTTGCCGAGGAACGGGCCGAGCGGGACGGTCTCGAAGGCCTGGATGTCCCGGGCGGACCAGTCGTTCACCAGGCACGCGCCGAACACGTGCCGCTCGAAGTCCGCCACCGGCACCGGCTCCCCGTGCCGCGACGGCGCGCCCGCCACGAATCCCACCTCGGCCTCGAAATCCAGCCGCAGGCATGGCCCGAAGGACGGGCCGCCGGCGCCGGGTTCCCGGCGCTGGCCGTGCGGCCGGGTCACCGGGGTGCCGGAGACCACCACGCTGCCCGCCCGGCCGTGGTAGCCCAGCGGCATGTGCAGCCAGTTCCGCGGCAGCGGCGGCTGGCCCGGCCGGAAGATCGCGCCCACGTTCTCCGCGTGGTTCCGTGATGCGTAGAAGTCCACGTAGTCGGCCACCGCGAACGGCAGGTGCAGCCGGGCCGCGCCGGGCGGTACCAGGTGCGGCCGCACCACGGCGCGGTGCGCCGGGCTGGTCAGCCACTCGGTGATCCGCTCCCGTGCCTCCCGCCACGCCGCCGGGCCAGCGGCGAGGAACCGGTTCAGGGCCGGTTCGGCGAACAGGGCGCCCAGCGGCAGCCGCAGATCATCGGCCACGGCGGCCACATCCAGCACGGAGTCCCCAATCGCGACGCCCACCCGGCCGCCGGGGGCGGGTGGGTGTGGAATTGGTGTTGTTCTTTGAACACCAGACTCACATTCATCCGGGCCTGCGCGGGAGAAGATTCCGAACGGCAGGTTCGCTATGCCGAACCCCGTCCCTGGCGGCAGGTCCAGCCAGGTCACGGTGCCTCCACCAGGGCCAGGGCGCGGCGCAGTGCCCGCACGATCTCCGCCCGGCCCGGGTCGTGCAGTACCGCGGCGGCGTGCGCGTCCGGGCGGATCACCCACACCTCGCCGGGCGCGGCCAGCCCCGCCGCGGCCAGGCCAGCCCCGGAGTCAGGCAGCGCCGCGGCATCCAGCACCCGGACCGGCGCCGCGACTGCCTCCGCCGCACTCCGGGCCGCGGCCACGTCCGCGCCGGAGGCGCACAGCAGTACGAACCCCGTCCTCGCCACCGCGCGGAGGGTACCTGGGCCGGATCGTTCGGCAGCAAAAATAGGGACCTCGGGCACGAGGATGCCCGGGCCCGGCGGGGGCACGGCACCCCGGGCGGGGCGGCCCTGGAAGGGCCGGGCAGGGTCGGGCGTGGTCAGCGGCGAGGCGGTGTACCAGAACGGCTCGGCCAGACGGCCCGAATCCACGCGGGGCCGGGCCGCCGGGTCGGCCACGGCGGCCTCCAGCGTGGCCACGCGGTGCCGCCGCTCGGCGTCGGTGGCAGGCACCAGGAAGCGCATCGTGGCCGAGGTGACCTCCAGGTTCTCGCAGGCGGCGGCGTGCCGTTCGGCATGATAGCTGTCCAGCAGCGCCTCGGGCGCCCAGCCGCGCAGCACGAACGCGATCTTCCAGGCGGCGTTCTCCGCGTCCTGGACCCCGGAGTTCAGGCCGCGGGCGCCGAACGGGGAGAGCTGGTGTGCCACGTCGCCGGCCAGCAGCACCCGGCCCACCCGCATCCGGTCGGTGACCCGCGAGCTGAACCGGTACACCGAGGACCACACCAGCTCGTAGGGCCGGTCGCCGATGATCTTCCGGATCCGGTCATGGCGGGCACCGGGTGCCTCATCGAAGCCGGCCGGCACCTGCCAGTCCATCCGGAAGGTCGAGTCCGGGCACGGGTGGATGAGCACCTGCCGGCCGGGGTTCCACGGCGGGTCGAAGTAGAACCGCCGCTCCCGGGCCCAGCCGGGCAGGCCGGTGCGGATGTCGCAGATGAGGAACAGGTCGCCGAACGACTGCCCGCCGAAGCGCAGGCCGAGCAGCTGGCGGAGATGTTCGCCGTGCGCACCCGCGCAGGCCACCGCGTAGGCGGCCCGCAGCACGACGGGCCCGCCGGCGGTGGCGCAGGTCACGCCCACCCCGTCGGCGTCCTGGGCCAGCCCGGTGACCTGGTGGTCCCAGCGCACGGTGATCAGCGGCTGGGCGGCGATGCACTCATCGAGGATCTGCTCGGTCCGGGTCTGGGAGATGTTCACGAACGGCGGGAAGGCGGACCGGCCAGGGTCGGCGAACGTGACGCTGAACAGCTCCGCGTCACGGTAGAACGTGCGCGCGGTGGTCCAGGTGACGCCCTCGTCGGCGATGCGCCGCCCCGCGCCGACCGCCGCCCAGGCGTCGAGCACGTCCCGCTGCTGCACGATGGACTTGGAACCCACCGCATCACGGTGCGGGCGCTGGTCGAGCAGCACCACGGGCACGCCCCAGCGGGCCAGCATCAGCGCCACGGTCTGCCCGACCGGCCCGTTGCCCAGTACCGCCACCAGCGCCGCCATCGAGGTCAGCCCTGCAGTTCGGCCCAGACCTCGCGGTCGCGCTGTGCGGTCCAGATCCGCGGCCGCTCGATCCCGGACAGTTCGTCCCACAGCCGGGAGGTGTTGAACGGCATGCAGTGCTCGAAGATCGGCCAGCGCCCGTACCGCTCCGCCAGCGCGGCGTGGGCGCACCCGAACGCCTCCTTGAGCGTGCCGCCGCGGGCGTGCACCGCGCCCACCTCGGCCAGCATGGTGTCGAGGAAATGCCGGGTCTGACCGACGGCAGCCGCGCAGGCAGCCGCGCTGTGCGCCACCGCGCCGCGCCCGCCGACCAGGGTTTCCGCCCCCAGGCCCGCGACCCGGTCCAGCGTGCCGGCCGCCCACTCGCGGTGGAACGCGTCGCCGGTGTACAACGCGGCCTGCGCCTCCACCAGGTCGCCGGCGAAAAGGATCTTCTGCGCGGGAAGCCACGCCACGATGTCGCCCTCGGTGTGCCCGCGGCCGCAGTACTGCAGTGTCAGGTCCCCGCGCCCGCCGCCGAGGTCGATGGTGAACCGGTCGGTGAACGTCGCGGTCGGCCAGGTCAGCCCGGGGATCGAGGCCGGCTCCCTGAACAGCCTGGGCATCCGCCCGTACTCCGACTCCCAGTCCTGCCGCCCGCGCTCGGCGATCAGTTCCCTTGTCTTTTCATGCGTAACGATGATTTCGGCGCTGAACGCGCTCGCACCGAGCACCCGGACTGCGTGGTA
Organism: uncultured Actinomycetes bacterium; assembly: GCA_963707905.1. Classification (GTDB taxonomy): domain Bacteria; phylum Actinomycetota; class Actinomycetes; order Streptosporangiales; family Streptosporangiaceae; genus DASXKD01. Next base: position 137,584 of record CAVPSA010000059.1, read on the forward strand.
ATGCGAAAGCACCAGGTAGCGAACGGGCTTATCGGTGTGCTGGCGGAGCCGGGCAAGCCACTCGCGGGCGGCCACCGGGGTGGCCAGTGCCTCGAAGCAGACCAGGAAGTCCTCGCCCTCGATCGCGCCCACGTTCGGGTCGCCCTCGGCGGTCAGCGCGTAGACCCCATCGGCGAGGATCTCCAGGGTCTGCTCTTTCGCGGCCAGGTCCGCCGAGGAGGCGAACGCTTTGGGAGGCATGATCCACCTCGACTCGATCGGCTTGGATCTTTCCGGGTAATCCGATCGTAGGCGGGTGACCGCAGCCGGGCAGGGCCGGTGACCGGTGTCACTGCCAAGCGGGGCCGGTGGATGCGGCAGGATGGAGTCATGCAGCAGCCGCGGAACTTCTCGTTGTACGGCGCCGTCGACCTCGGCGCCCGCCAGGCGGCCGCGCAGCGCCAGCAGGGCTCAGCCGCCGCCAGCCAGGGTGCTGCCCACAGCGAGTATGTGTTCGACGTGACCGAGGCGACATTCGAGACGGACGTGCTGGAGCGCTCCCGCACCGTCCCCGTCGTCATGGACCTGTGGGCCGAGTGGTGCGGGCCCTGCAAACAGCTCAGCCCGGTGCTGGAGCGGCTGGCCAGCGAAGCCGATGGGGCCTGGGTCCTCGCCAAGGTGGACGTGGACGCCAACCCGCAGCTCAGCGCGGCACTACAGGTGCAGAGCATCCCGATGGTGCTGGGCGTGATCGGTGGCCAGCTGGTGCCCGGGTTCCTCGGCGCCCTGCCCGAGGCCCAGGTGCGCCAGTGGCTCGGCCAGGTACTCCAGGTGGCACAGCAGTTCGGCCTGCCCGGCGCCGGTGACGAGCCTGCGGCGGGCCTGGAGGACGATGCCGGCGGCGACGACATGGCCGGCCCGGACGGGCTGCGCGAGCCGGAACTGGCCGAAGCGCAGCAGGCCATGGAAGGCGGCGACCTCGATGCCGCCGCCGACGCCTTCGAGCGGATGCTGGCGAACAACCCGGGCCACCCGGTGGCCACCATGGGCCTGGCCCAGGTGAACCTGTTCCGGCGGGTGAACTCCTACGACGCGGCCAAGGCCCGCAAGGACGCCGCCGCGCACCCGGACGACGTGGCGGCCCAGATCCGGGTCGCCGACATCGAGTTGTCCCTGGGTAACGCCGAAGAGGCGTTCGACCGGCTGCTCGGCGTCATCCGCCGGACCGCCGGAGAGGACAGGAACAAGGTCAGGCAGCACCTGGTCGGCCTGTTCGAGATCTTCCCGCCCCGGGATCCACGGGTCACCAGGGCCCGCAGCTCCCTGTCCAGCCTGCTGTTCTGAGCTTGCCTGCCGCCCTCGCGGGCGGTCGGCCCTGGGGGGCCTCCCTGGCTTCGGGAGGCTGGGTCCTCGCCGCCGGGACACCGCAAGGCGCGCTCTGCCGGAGGCGCGCGGCCGATTTGCGGCGTTCGGCCCGGCGGCTGCGGCGTGCCGCGTCCGCTCGGCCGGCCCTGCCATGATGCTCGTGGGTCTCCCTGGCCCTACGGGGCTCCGGGGGTCAGCGGCTGCGGGGGTCGGCGTCGGCTAGCTGCTCCAGGGCCGGGAGTGCGGCGGCCAGCGTGGCACGCTGTTCGGCGGTGAGCGTCCGGAGCCGGTCGGCCAGCAGGATCATGCTCTGCTCGCGGATCCGCTCAAGCACCTCGTGGCCCGCGTGCGTGATGGTCAGCGTGCTGGCCCGCGCGTCACCAGGGACTGGGCAGCGCTCCACATATCCGCTCTCCTCCAGCACGGTGACCAGCCGGGTGAGCGTGGACGGGGCGATCTTCTCCGCCGCGGCCAGGTCGCCGAGCCGCAGCGGCCCGATCCGGTCCACGGTGGAAAGTGCGGAGAGCTGAGTGGGCGTGAGGCCGGCCAGCTCGTGGCGGCGCAGCCAGCGCGACAGCCGGGCGATGGCCACCCTCAGCCGGGCCACGTCGATCGTCGGCGCGGGCGGCCCAGCCGTCCCGGCACCGACCGGGCGGCGCCCGGTCGCACTACCCTGAGGCATTCTTGAAGATTACGTGGCTGCCGGGCCGCCTCGTGCACACGACGCGAATCCTTTCCGCTGGCCATGCCTGCCCGCTGGTCGCGCCTGGTGGCACGATGTGATCGTCGGGCAGTGCCGGGCGCGCCGGGCGGCCGGGCAGGGTGAGGCGGAGGAGCCAAGTGTCGGTAGCCCCGAGCGTGTCGTATTCGATCACCGTGCGCCTGGAGGTGCCCTCGCGGGGCCGGGCGGTCAGTGACCTGACCCACGCTGTCGAGCAGGCGGGCGGCGCCGTCACCGCCCTGGACGTGACCCCGTACCGCTATGAGCAGCTCCGGGTGGATGTCACCTGCGCTGCCAGGGACACCGATCACGCCGAAGAGATCGTCCAGGCCATGACGGCGATTCCTGGCGTCGTGGTGAGCAAGGTCAGCGACCGCACCTTCCTGCTGCATCTCGGCGGCAAGATCGAGACGAGCGTGAAGGTGCCGCTGCGCAACCGGGACGACCTGTCGATGGCCTACACGCCGGGGGTGGCCCGGGTGTCGCTCGCCATCGCGGCCAATCCCGAGGACGCGCGGCGGCTGACCGTCAAGCGGAACAGCGTGGCCGTGGTGACCGACGGCTCGGCGGTGCTGGGCATCGGCAACGTGGGCCCGTACGCGGCGATGCCGGTGATGGAGGGGAAGGCCGCCCTGTTCAAGCGGTTCGCGGGCATCGACGCGTGGCCGCTCTGCCTGGACACCCAGGACACCGACGAGATCGTCCGGACGGTGCAGATCATCGCGCCGGCGTTCGGCGGCATCAACCTGGAGGACATCAGTGCCCCCCGCTGCTTCGAGGTGGAGCGGCGGCTGCGGGAACTGCTCGACATCCCGGTCTTCCACGACGACCAGCACGGCACCGCGATCGTGGTGCTCGCCGCACTGACCAACGCGCTGCGCGTGGTCGGCAAGAAGCTCGCGTCGGTGCGCATCGTCATGGCCGGTGCTGGCGCCGCCGGGACCGCGGTGCTCAAGCTGCTGCTGGCCTCCGGCGCGTCCGACGTCATCGTCTGCGATGACAAGGGCGCGGTCTACCCGGGCCGCCCGGGGCTCGGGGAGAGCCTGCAATGGGTCGCCGAGCACACCAACTCCGGCCGCTACGCCGGTGACCTGCCCGGCGCGCTGCCCGGCGCGGACGTGTTCATCGGCGTGTCCGTGTCGAACATCCTCACCGGCGAGAACATCGAGACGATGGCGCAGGACGCGATCGTCTTCGCGCTCGCCAACCCGGATCCCGAGGTGGATCCGGACGCCGCGGGTGAGTACGCGGCGGTGGTCGCGACCGGGCGCAGCGACTACCCCAACCAGATCAACAACGTGCTCGCGTTTCCCGGGGTGTTCCGCGGGCTGCTCGACGCGCAAAGCCGTGCGGTCACCGACGACATGCTGGTCGCGGCCGCCCGGGCGCTGGCGGGCGTGGTTTCCCCCGCCGAACTGGGCCCGCACTACATCATCCCGTCGGTGTTCCACCCCGATGTGGCGTCCGCCGTGGCCGCGGCGGTCCGTGATGCCGCTGGCGGCCGCCACCGCTGACGGCCACCGCTGCCGGCCGCCACCGCTGACCGTGCCGCCTCGGCCGGGTGGGGATTGCGGGTGCCCGGGATCGGCGAGAATGAAGGCATGGACGAGGTCCGGGCGGGTCGGCTGCTGGTAGCAACACCGATGCTGGGGGACCCTAACTTCAAGCGCACCGTGGTGCTGGTGGTGGAGGACGAGCCCGAGGAGGGGACTCTCGGCGTCGTGCTGAACCGGCCGACAAAGGTGCCCGTCGGGCGCGTGCTCGAGTCCTGGACGGAACTGGTCAGCGACCCGTCCGTGGTCTTCAAGGGCGGGCCGGTCGCGCCGAACAGCGCGCTGGGCCTGGCCAGCGTGCCGGGCAAGGAGGAGCCCGTGGGGTGGCGGGCGCTCGACTCCACGCCGCTCCCGTCCCGGGTCGGCCTGATCGACCTGGACACTCCACCGCAGCTCGTGGCGGGGGGCATCGCCTCGTTCCGGGTGTTCGCCGGGTACGCCGGCTGGGGCCCCGGGCAGCTCCAGGCGGAAATCGAGGAAGGCGCGTGGTACGTCCTGCCTGCCGAGCCGGCCGACGTCTTCGACCCGGAACCCGAGCAGCTCTGGCGGGCTGTGTTGCGGCGGTCCGGCGGTGCGCTGGCCCTGGTAGCGACCTATCCGGAAGATCCGGCGCTGAACTGAGGCGGAGTAGACTCAGCTCCCGTGAGTACCGAAGTGCTTCCCGAGCAGGGAACCCGCGAGGACAGCGATGTCCGGCCGGACCTTTCCACCGGTGATGGCGACCACGAGCGGTTCGCCCACTATGTCCTGAAGGACAAGATCGTGGACAGTGTGGTGAGCGGCGCTCCGGTGATCGCGCTGTGCGGGAAGAAGTGGGTGCCCACCCGGGACCCGTCGCGATTCCCGGTGTGCCCGGACTGTAAGCGCATCTACGAGGCGATCCCCGAGGGCGAGTAGCCGCGCAGCGCGCGGACGCCGGCCAGGCCGGCGTCCGCTGGTTCTATTGCTTGGTCAGGTGCGTGCCCGGGTTGCCGCGGGACTGGCCGAGTCGAGCAGTTCCCGCAGCGCTGCGCTGTAGCGGTCCAGCGCGGCCCGGCCGCCGAGGGTGAGCGCGACCGCGGTCCGGGCCGTGACACCGCTGCCGTTCCTCTGTGTCGTGATGTACCCGGTGTCCTCCAGCTTGCGCAGGTGCGTGATCAGGTTGCCCGGAGTCAGCCCGATCAAGTCCTGCAGCCTGGTGAAGGACAGGTCATCTCCGTCGGGCAGGCTGGCCAGTGTCACCATGATGCGCAGCCGGGCCGGGACGTGGATTGCCGGGTCCAGGTCGTCGTCGCTCATGCCCGGCGTGCGCCGGGCGCCGCGCCCGGGATGCCGATGCGGCGGCGGCCGGGATGCTGTCAGGCGGAGAGTTCGCGCTCCAGGGGCGTGCGGAACCGGGGGGTGACCCGGACCGGGCCCAGCCAGGCCTGGAGGCTCTCCGCCTCCGCGGTGATCGCGGCCAGCGCCGCCGCTCCTGCGTCTTCGAGCAGGCGGACCACGACCTCGCCGTCCGGGCGCTGCGCCCAGCCACCCACGATCCGGCCGTCCCACCAGATGGTGGGCCCGATGTTCCCGGATCGGTCGAACAGCGCTGGCGCGTGCTCGCCGAGGAACCAGCCCCGCTCGCGCCAGCCCATCGGGGTCGGGTCCAGGGCGGGCAGCAGCGCCGCCCATGACTGCGTGACCGGCTCGGGATCCTGGTCACCGGCCAGGACGACGCCCGGGCTGCCGTCGAGGTCCACCTCGGCGATGGCGAGCTGGCCGAGCGCGGCCCGCGCCTGGCCGGCCGTCCAGCCGGTCCACCATTGCAGGTCGGAGACCGGTGCCGGGCCGAACGCAAGCAGCCAGCGCCGGGCCAGCTCGGCCCGGGCGCCCGCCGCGGAACAGGCCGGCCAGGGATCGGCCGGCATCCACTCGTACTGGCTGGAGGTCCAGCCGCCGCGGGGGCGGCCGCGGGCGATCCGGCGCTGCGCGGAGAGCAGCATCAGCACCCGGCTGGTAATGCTGGCGGAACCGCCGTAGCTCTTGCCCTCGGCGTAGACGAGCTGGGTGCGCAGCCGTGGCTCGTCGCGGGCCAGCTCGGCGCCGGTCGCGGCGCCCCGGGCGGTCAGTGCCTTGACCGTGGCATCACCGACCTCGTCGAGCCAGCGCCCGGCATCGGCAGCGACGCCGGCCGTGGCGAGGTCACGGACCAGCCCCTTGCGCATCCGTTCCGCGACCTGGTCCGTGCAGGCCGCCTGGATGACGGGTGCCAGCCCGGCCGGGACGACGAACATGGTCCGGCGCATGCCCAGCATGCGGAGCAGTTCCTGGTCCTGGTACAGGGCCCGTTCGACGGCGGCATGCCCGATCGCCCGGTGCCCGTCCGCGCTGCGGGCCCAGGCGGCGAGGTACACGGACGCGGGATCCGTGCCGTGCAGGGCGATCATGGCCGCCGCCACCTCGGCGGCCGTCTGCGCCCGGGCCGGCGCCGCCAGGAGGTGCCGGCGGGCCAGCCGGGCGCGTCGCTCCGCCGCGGATCCCAGGGACGGTTTGGTCACCGGAGCACCCCGTGCCCGGTGCTAGCCGGCGGGTTCGAGGATGACGACCGGGATCTGCCTGGTGGTCTTCTTCTCGTAGTCGGCGAATCCCGGGTTGGCGGCCTTGTGCGCTGCCCAGATCTGGTCCCGCTCCGCGCCTTCGGCCACCCGGGCGTGGAGCTGCACCGTCTCGGTGCCGATCTCCGCCGCCACGTCGGGGTGGGCGAGCAGGTTGTGGTACCAGTCCGGGTTGGTCGGGGCACCGGCCTTGGAAGCGAAGACCGCGTAACCGCCGGGCACCGGCCGGTACATCATCGGGTTCACCCGCTGCTGGCCGGTCTTGGCGCCCACCGTGTGCAGCAGGAGCAGCGGCGCACCCTCGAACGGGCCGCCCACTTTGCCCCCGCTGGCACGGAACTCCTCGATGATCTTGCTATTCCAGTCCGGCATCGGCCATCCCTGTCTTCCGGCGGGCACCTCTGCGTGCCCGCGCCGCAACCGATCGGGGTGGCACCACCGGTGCCGCCCCACGACGACCCTAATGGCCCGGCTCAGCGCGTGGCATGGTGGGCGCCGGGGACCGCCTCGGTGAGCGTGTCGCCGCCGTTGGCGGCGATGCTGACCCGCAGGCTCACCGGGTGCCCGTCCGGGGCGGTGAACCCGGCGGCGACTCCGCTGCGATGAGCCGCGGCGCCGCCGGGAGTCTGACTGGTTAGCCGACTGCCCTCGCCCGGAAGGACATCCATGGTGATCGTTGCTGGACAGATCATTGTTGACCCGGCGCAGCGAGAGCGCTACCTCGCCGGCTGCGCCGGCGTCGTGGAGCAAGCGCGCCGCGCGCCGGGGTGCCTGGACTTCGCCATCACCGCCGACCTGATCGACAAGGGCCGGATCAACATCTTCGAGCGCTGGGAGACCCAGGAGGCCGTCACGGCCTTCCGCGGCAGTGGCCCCAGCGAGGACCAGGGCGCGGCGATGCTCTCCGCCTCCGTGGCCGAATATGACGTCGCCGGCGTCCGCTCCCTCACCTGAGCGGTGCTGGCCGGGTCCCGCCGCGGTTACCCGCCCACCGCGCCGTGGGAGGAATCGAGGACAACCCCGGCCTCCCGCAGGGCGGCAAGTGCTTCCCCCGTCGTCACCGGGTCCACGCCGGCGGTCAGCGGGAGCAGCACCCGGGTGGCGAAACCCTCCCGCGCCGCATCCAGCGCGGTCGCCCGGACGCAGTAGTCGGTGGCGATGCCGGTCACGTCCAGCTCATCCACGCCCCGCTCGCCGCAGCCAGCCGGCCAGCGGCGTGCCCGCCTCGTCGGTGCCTTCGAACCCGCTGTAGGCCGCCGTGTGGGCACCCTTGCTGAACACCGCCTCGATGCGGCTGGTGTCCAGGCCCGGGTGGAACTCCGCGCCCGCCGTGCCGGCCACGCAGTGCGGTGGCCAGGTGCCGGCGAAATCCGGGTGGTCGGAGAAGTGGTCGCCGGGATCGATGTGATGGTCCCGGGAGGCCACCACGTGGGCGTAGCCGCCCCCCTCGGCCGCCAGGTAGGCGCTGATCGCCGCCGCCACCGCCGATCCGCCGGTCACCGCGAGCGACCCACCCTCACAGAAGTCGTTCTGCACATCCACGACAATCAGCGCACGCATGGCCCGAGCCTACGGTGCCGCCCCGGGGGAGCGGCGCTGCCCCGGGGCGGCCTAATGGGGTCTAACCCTGTGCCCGGTCAGGCGCCGGCGGCCACAGTGGCGGGGGTGCCGCCGGTGATCCGGACAAGCTCGCCGAACGAGGTCGAGAACACCGTGTGCGCGTGGCCGGCCGCGGCCCACACCACGTCATAGGAACCGAGTTCGGTGTCCACCAGCGTGCGCAGCGGGGCCGGATGGCCGACCGGGGCCACTCCGCCGATCACCTGGCCGGTGGACTGGCGGACGAACTCCGGGTCGGCCCGCTTGACCTTGTCCGCGCCGACCAGGGCGGCCACCCGGCCGGTGTCCACCCGGTGCGCGCCGCTGGTCAGCACCAGCAGCGGCGCGCCGTCCGCGTTGAAGACCAGGCTGTTGGCGATCGCTCCGACCTCGCAGCCGAGCTGAGCCGCGGCGGTTGCCGCGGTGGGCGCGGGCTCGGGCAGTTCCCTGATGTCTCCAGCCACGCCAAGCTCGCGGAGCACACCGGCAACTTTGATCGCGGTGGGATGCATGCCCACAGGTTACGGCCTCGGCCACCGCGACGGAGTCGCCGTGGCCATCGGCCAGCGGGGCCTCTGGCGGTCGTCCCCCGGGCCGGCCCGCGCGATGGCCTGCCGGCTTGCCGGGCAGGCGCGATCGGCGCCCCGGGGGTTCCGGGGGTCGCCCCCGGGCTAGCACTAGCCGCCGTTCGGCTCGAAAAGCGTAGGGATGGCCGGGTAGCCGCGGGAGAGCTGCAGCGCGTGCGGGGGCAGTTCGGCCAGTGCGGCCTGGTGGCGCTCCCTGGCCTTGGTCAAGGGTTCGGCGCCCACCACCTCGCCGTCGCGCACCAGGGGCTGCAGCAGCGGCCGGTCAGACCGCGACGGCGCGGGCGGGGCCAGGCTGACAACCTCGGCCTCGGCGACTCCGGCCTGGTCGTAGTGCCGGACCGCCCACTTGCGACCGCCGCGGCTCGGCTTGCCCACCGAGCGCTTGGCCACCGGGCGCAACTCGCCGCTATCGTCCTGGGACCGCGCCACCAGTTTGTAGACCAGGGCCGCGGTCGGCGCCCCGGAACCAGTAACCAGCGCGGTGCCGACCCCGTACCCGTCGACGGGGCAGGCGGCCAGTGCCGCGATCGAGTGCTCGTCCAGGTCACCGGTAAGCACGATCCTGGTCTGGTGCGCCCCCAGGCCGTCCAGCAGCGCGCGCACCTGCCGTGCCACCACCGGCAGGTCGCCGCTGTCGATCCGGACCGCGCCAAGGCCCGTGCCGGCCAGCTCCACCGCCTCGCGCACCGCCTGGTCCACGTCGTAGGTGTCCACCAGCAGGGTGGTATCGCTGCCCTGGGCGGTGAGCTGGGTCTGGAATGCCTCCCGCTCGCTGTCGTGCACCAGGGTGAACGCGTGCGCGCTCGTGCCGCGGGTAGGCACCCCGTACTCCAGGCCCGCCTCCAGGTTCGAGGTGGTGGCGAAGCCTGCCAGGTAGGCTGCCCGTGCGCTGGCCACAGCGGCGCGCTCGTGGGTGCGCCGGGAGCCCATCTCGATCAGCGGCCGCTCATCCGCCGCGGTCACCATCCGCGAGGCGGCCGAGGCGATCGCGCAGTCATGGTTCAGGATCGACAGGAATACCGTCTCCAGGATCACCGCCTGCGCGAACGGCGCCTCCACCACCAGGATCGGGGAGCCGGGGAAGTAGCAGTCCCCCTCGGCATAGCCCCAGATGTCCCCGGTGAACCGGTACGACTCCAGATACCGGAGGGTAGCGGCGTCGATCACCCCGGTGTTCCGCAGGAACTCCAGCTCACCGGGCCCGAACCGGAACTGCTGGAGTGCGTCGAGCAGCCGCCCGGTGCCCGCGACCACCCCGTAGCGGCGCCCGTAGGGCAGATACCGCGCAAACACCTCGAACACCGACCTCCGCTGTGCCGCGCCGCTGCGCAGCGCCCCGGCCAGCATGGTCAGCTCGTAGTGATCGGTGAGCAGGGCCGTGCTCGCGTCCTTCGCCCGGCCCCCTGCGCCTGGATCCGTCACGAATGGAAGACTACGGATAGCGGCGCGCCGGCGTCTGGCCAGGCCGGCAACCGGCCGCCCTGGCGACAGGGCCAGCGTGGATGGGGGAAACTGGAAGGGGACTTAAGGAGGTGACGAACCAGTGAGCGTGGCGCCCGCTGAGGTGGAGCGGCCCGAGGCCGATGAGGCCGTGGTGCCCGATACGCCCTGGGTGACGATCGTCTGGAACGATCCGGTCAACCTCATGTCATATGTCACTTATGTGTTCCAGAAGGTGTTCGGCTACGCCAAGCCCCGGGCCGAGAAGCTCATGATGGACGTGCACCACAAGGGCAAGGCGGTGGTCTCGTCGGGGACGCGCGAGACCATGGAACGGGACGCCGAGATCCTGCATGGCTACGGCCTGTGGGCCACGGTGAGCCACGACCGGTGAGCGACCCGGGCGACCATGCCGACGCCCCGGAGATCGCGGAGGAAATCATGGCGGGCTTCCGGCGCACGGCGCGGGGGGTGTCCGCGCGCTTCACCGCTGGCCAGGCCGGAATCCTCCGCAACCTGGCCGCCCAGATGGCGGAGCTGGTGGGCGGCCCCGGCTCGGCGGAGGCGCCGCCCGCGGGCAGCCCGGAAGGGGCGGGCGAAGCTGCCGACGGCGACCTGCCCCTGGACCTCGCCGCGATACTCGCCACGGACGGCCCGTCGGCGCCGCCGGAGGACCCGGTGCTCGCCAGGCTGCTCCCCGATGCCTACGGCGATGACCCGGAGGCGGCGGGGGAGTTCCGCCGGTACACCGAGCATGGCCTGCGCTCGGGCAAGGTGGCTGCGGCCCGGACCGTGCTCGCGACGCTGCCGGCCGCCGGTGGCCGGGTGCGGCTGTCGGCCGGCGACGCGGAGGCATGGCTTCGATCGCTCAACGACGTCCGGCTCGCGCTTGGAGTGGTGCTCGGCATCACCGAGGACTACGAGCGTGAGTTCGGCGAACTGGATCCCGGGGATCCGCGTGAGGCATACCTGCACGTCTACGATTTCCTGACATTCCTGCAGGAGACCCTGGTCCGCGCCCTGCGGTGATACCTCTGCTGGCCTGGGGGCGACCCCCTGGAACCCCCGCTGGCCTACGGCCCGGTTCCTCCGTCACCGGGCCGGGGCCCTGCCCGGGGCGGCTACGCTCGCCCGCATGCTGACGATCAGTGCTGTGCTCTACGAGAAGATCGTGGCTCATGCCCGTGCCGACCATCCGGATGAGGCGTGCGGGGTTATCGCGGGCCCCGCTGGCAGCGACCGCCCGGAGCGGTTCATCGCCATGCTCAACGCCGAGCGGTCCCCGACGTTCTACCGGTTCGACTCGCTGGAGCAGTTGCGGGTGTGGCGGGAGATGGACGACCGCGACGAGGAGCCTGTGGTCATCTACCACTCGCACACCGCCACGGAGGCCTACCCGTCCCGCACCGACATCTCCTACGCCAGTGAGCCCGGGGCACACTACGTCCTGGTCTCCACCCGGGAGCCGGACCGGGCCGAATTCCGGTCATTCCGTATCGTGGACGGTGCAGTGACCGAGGAGGAAGTACGGATCAGCGGGGGAGACGGCACCGCCGGGGACGGGCCGGGGGAGGACGTTCCCGCCGCGGCGGCGGAATGATCCCGCCGGCCCGCCGGTTGAATCCACCGACAAGCCGAAGTCACTGGTGATCGCAACTGCCACGCCCCACGGGGCCACACACTGGAGCACCGTCCATGGCCATCGAGGTCCGCATCCCGACCATCCTTCGTACCTACACCGGCGGCGCGAAGTCGGTCGAGGGATCCGGCAGCACGCTCGCCGAGCTGCTCGGGGACCTGGACTCCCGGCACCAGGGGCTGCGGGAGCGGCTGGTCGATAACGCCGGGCTGCGGCGGTTCGTCAACGTGTACCTCAACGACGAGGACGTGCGGTTCCTCGGTGGCCTCGAGACGCCGGTCACGGACGGTGACACCGTGACCGTGCTGCCCGCGGTGGCCGGCGGGAGCCGCTGAGCCACCCGGCGGAGCGATCCCGCGCCGCACTGCCAGGCCAGCCGACAGGCGCGCGACAGGAGCCCGATGCGATACGACTCGCTGCTCGACTCGCTGGGCGGGACCCCACTGGTGGGGCTGCCCCGGTTGTCACCAGCGCCGGACGTGCGGCTGTGGGCCAAGCTCGAGGACAGGAACCCGACCGGTTCTGTCAAGGACCGCGCGGCGTTCTTCATGGTGGAGCAGGCGGAGAAGGACGGGCTGCTGCCCCGCGGCGCCACCATCCTCGAGCCCACCTCGGGAAACACCGGGATCTCCCTGGCCATGATCGCGCACCTGCGCGGCTACCAGCTGATCTGCGTCATGCCCGAAAACACCTCGACCGAGCGCAGGCAGATCCTGCAGATGTACGGGGCGCAGATCATCTTCTCGCCCGCCGCTGGCGGCTCCAACGAGGCGGTCAGGGTGGCCCGCCGGCTCGCCGCCGAGCACCCCGACTGGGTGATGCTCTACCAGTACGGTAATGAGGCGAACGCCCGGGCGCACTACGCCACCACCGGCCCGGAGCTGCTTGCCGACCTGCCAGGCATCACGCATTTCGTGGCCGGCCTCGGCACCACGGGCACCCTCATGGGAGTAGGGCCGCTACCTGCGAGAGCAGGTGCCCGGGGTGAGCATCGTGGCGGCCGAGCCGCGCTACGGCGAGCTGGTCTACGGGCTCCGCAACGTGGACGAGGGCTTCGTCCCCGAGCTCTACGACGCCTCGGTGCTGACCACGCGGTTCTCGGTCGCAGCCAGCGACGCGCTGCGCCGCACCAGGGAACTGCTCGACGCCGAGGGCATCTTCGCCGGGATCTCGACCGGCTGCGCGCTGCACGCGGCGCTGGCCATGGCGGCCAAGGCGCGAAAGGCCGGCCAGCGGGCCGACATCGCCTTCATCGTCGCCGACGCCGGCTGGAAGTACCTGTCCACCGGTGCGTACTCGGGCACCCTGGAAGAGGCCGAATCGCGCCTGGAGGGCCAACTGTGGGCATGACCGCGTTCGACGAGGCGACAGCGGTCACGCCCGAGGGCGATGGCTGCTATGCCATCCGGCCCGACGAACGGTTCGCCATCGTGTCCGGCGACGGCTCGGTCGGCGCGGTGAACGGCGGCGTCCTCCTGGCCACCGTGCTGCGGGCGGTGCTGGACACCTCGCCGCACCCGGATCCGGTCGCGACCAGCGCACACTTCCTGCGGGTGCCCCGCCTGGAGAAGGCGCAGGTCCAGGTCACCTGGCTCAAGCAGGGCAAGACCGCGGCCACCGCCCGCGCCGCGCTGCTGCAGGACGGCGCCTGCGTGCTGGACACCACGGTCACCACGGGGACGCTCGGCGATCCCGGTGACGGCGGTCTGAGCTGGACCGGTGAACCGCCGGTGCTGCCACCGGTCGAGGAGTGCACCGGGTTCGCCGGCTTCGCCGGGGCCACCAGGCGCACCGGCTATGCCGGCCAGGTCGACCTGCGCCTCGACCCGGCGACCTCGGGCTGGCTGCGGGGCCAGCCGGCCGGGGTGCCGGAAATGCGCGCCTACTTCCAGCTGCGCGAGGATCGCCCGCCCGACGCCTACCTGCTCGCGCTGGCGGTGGACGCGCTGCCCCCGGTGATCTTCGGTATCGCGCGCGCGGGCTGGTCACCGACCGTGGAACTCACCTGGCACATGCGCGCGGCGCCAGCGCCAGGGCTGCTGCGGCTGGCGGCCCGGTCCCGGCACGTCAGCGGTGGCTGGTTCGACGAGGAGTCCGAGGTCTGGGACTCGGCCGGCCGCCTGGTCGCGCAGAGCAGGCAGATCGCCCGGGTGGGCCGCGGCCGCGGTGGCCCAGTCGCGTGAGAGCCTGGTCGCTGTGCGCATCACAGTGATCGGGTGCTCGGGATCGTTTCCCGGCCCAGAGGGTCCGGCGTCCTGCTACCTGCTCGAGGCGGAGGGCTTCCGGCTGCTGCTCGACCTCGGCAACGGCGCCGTCGGCGCGCTGCAGCGGCACGCCAGCCTCGACAGCATCGACGCGGTCTGCCTGAGCCACCACCACGCCGACCACTGCCTGGATATCTGCCCGTTCTGGGTAGCGCGCACGTACGGCCCTAGCGGGCGCATGCCGCGGATACCGGTGTACGGCCCGGAGGGCACCGCGCGGCGGATGGCCCAGGCGTACGGGCTTGATGAGCATCCGGGCATGAGGGAAGCCTTCGACTTCGTGACGCTGGCGCCGGGCAAGCGGCAGATCGGCCCGTTCCAGATCACGCTCGCGCACATGAACCACCCGGTGGAGACGTTCGGCTTCCGCATCGAGCAGGCCGGCCGGGCGCTTGCCTACTCCGCTGACACCGGGACCTGCCCGGCGCTTGCCGAACTGGCCAGCCAAGCTGACGTGCTGCTTTGTGAGGCGTCCTTCCTGACCGGGCCGGATCCCATGCCGGACATGCACCTGACCGCACGACAGGCCGCCGAGCACGCCGCCCGGGCCGGGGCAGACCGGCTCGTGCTCACCCACCTGGTGCCGTGGAACGACCAGCAGCGGACCCTGGCGGAAGCGTCCGCCTCGTCCTTTGCCGGGCCGATCTCGCTCGCGGCGCCCGGGCAGGTCGTAGCACTGGACTAGACCGGTTACAGGCGGGGATATGCTCCGTCTGGGCTACGTGCAGCTTGCGGACACGTTTCCAGCGGGCCTGCAGGGGTGCCCCGCTACCCGAGTCCGCACCGGATCCTGTGAGGAACATGTGCCCGTCACGCCGGAGGGCTGCATCGGCGGTGGCTGATACTTCATGGTGGCGGCATCGCCGGAACGAGGTGCCATGAAGGTCAGGCCGGGCCGTACCGTGCTGTGCCGGTGCGGCCACGAGCGGTCGGCACACCAGCACTACCGCAGGGGAAGCGAATGCGCACTGTGCGGATGCCCGCGGTGGTCCCCGCCGGGCCTGCTGCGCCGGCCCGCCCCTGGCTTCCTGCGCCGCCTTTTCCGCAGGCAGCAGCCATAACTTAGCGGATATAACCGATGGCAGTAAGTAATCGGTGACGACCCGGCCATCGCGCCCATCTTGGGTACGATAAGGACCAATCCCCGGCCAATCGGTTACTTACTGTGACTACTGGGTCGCTCCATGATTTTTAACGAACTCCCAGTGTCCAGAAGACAAATCAGTATCGGTACTTGTCTGTCACACTGACTAATGTATTACTAAGTCATGGACTGAAAAGTCCACTGAAGCCAAGACAAGGCGAACCACCTGCCCGGCCTCCAGCCCTTGGGCCGCGCATCCCCGCTTGCTTCGCCTGAGGTCATGGAGGGGAGACCATGACGGTACAGGCCGGTGCAAGCGTGCCCTGGCTCCGGGTTTCTGTGGTCATCCCGGCGCTCAACGAGGCACGCAACCTACCTCACGTTTTTGCACGCCTGCCGCCAGACGTCCACGAGGTCATCGTCGTTGATGGCCTCTCCGTGGATGACACGATCGCGGTGGCCAGGCAGCTAAGACCCGATGTGCGGATCGTCCTTCAGTCCCGGCGGGGCAAGGGCAACGCACTGGCGTGCGGGTTCGCGGCTGCCACCGGGGACATCATCGCGATGATCGACGCCGACGGCTCTGCCGATCCGGGTGAGATCCCGCGGTTCGTCCAGGCGCTCGTGGACGGTGCCGAGTTCGCCAAGGGCACGCGGTTCACCCGTGGCGGTGGCAGCGACGACATCACCCGGCTGCGCGCGCTCGGCAATCGTGTGCTGGTCGGCTTCGTCAACCTCTGCCACGGCTCGCACTACACGGATTTGTGCTACGGCTACAACGCGTTCTGGCGGCGGCTGGTACCGCTGCTCGGCCTGGACGCCGACTCGCCGGCACCGCCGAACGGGGGGCGGCTGTGGGGCGACGGCTTCGAGGTGGAGACCTTGATCCATCTTCGGGTCGCCGCGGCCGGGCTGGCGGTCACCGAGGTCCCCAGCTTCGAGCACTCACGGATCCACGGTGTGAGCAACCTCAATGCGGCCCAAGATGGCCTGCGGGTACTGCGGACCATCATGGCCGAGCTGCGCCGCTCCCTCTGGAGGCGGCGCGGCGGGCCCGTTATGGCCGCCCCGTCCGTGGCGGCGGCTGTGGCTCCGGCCGAGGTCGCGCCGGAGCCGTCGTCGCTGGCTGCCGGGCGTTCCGGCGACCACTGGGGCCCGGATCTGGCTACCCGGGCGGTTGAGTGAGCCGAGCTGATGGCTTCGGTGATGTGCGTGCCGAGCTTGTTGATGTGGCCGAGGGCAAGCCGCACACGTTTGTGCCCGTGGCCGCCGGTGCGCCGGCCGGGCATGTTCCCCCGGCCGCGGGTGCCCCCTACGGGGAGGATTCAAGAGCCACAGGCGCACTCGCGGGACCTGGTCCGGCCGCGGGTGCGCCTGCTGATTTTGTCCCGGTGAGCCGGGGCGCGCCGGCCGGGGTCCTGCCCGCGGGCGGTGCCAGCCCACCCGGGCTGGCCGCCGCGCCAGGACGCCCGGCGGACGAGGACTTGCCGTCGGCGGGGGGCGCCGGCATCGACCACAGCGAGATCCTCATCCGGCCGGCCGTGTCCGTGGTCGTCTGCGCGTTCACCGAGGACCGCTGGGAGGACATCTGCCGGGTGCTGGGCTCGCTGCGCGCGCAGACCGAGGCACCTGGCGAGATCATCCTTGTGATCGATCACTGCCCGGCCCTGCTCCGGCGGGCGCGCCTGGCCTTCCCTGAAGTGACCATCGTGCCCAACCACTTCCAGAAGGGCCTGGCGGGCGGGCGCAACACCGGGGTGGCACACGCCTGGGGCGATGTGGTGGCGTTCATCGACGACGATGCCTTCGCCGACCCCGATTGGCTCGGCCGTCTCGCCGACCACTACATGGATCCGACCGTGGCGGGTGTCGGCGGCCTGGTGGAGCCCGCCTGGGAGCACGGGCGGCCTGGGTGGTTCCCGCCCGAGCTTGACTGGGTGGTGGGCTGCAGCTACCTGGGCATGCGCTCGGGCCTGGGGCCGGTCCGGAACTTCATCGGCGCCAATATGTCATTCCGCCGGGAGATTCTCGCGGAGATTGGCGGGTTCTCCATCGAGTTGGGCCGGGTCGATTCGAACCCGTTCGGCTGCGAGGAAACCGAGCTGTGCCTGCGGGTCAGCCAGCGCTATCCGGACGCCATTCTTCTGTACGAACCAGCCGCGGCGGTGCACCACCGGGTCCGTAAGCAGCGTGCCCGGTGGCGCTATCTGCGGTCGCGCTGTTATGCCGAGGGCAGGTCAAAGGCCACGGTGGCGAGCCTGGCCGGGGCCGAATCGGCGCTGGCGTCCGAGCGGTCCTACGTCAGGTCCGCGATCCCCCGGGGCGTCTGCCGGTCGCTGTGGAAGGCCGTACGGGGCCGGCCATCCGGGCTGCTGTCCGCCTTCGCCCTTGTGATGGCCGTTCTGACGACGGGCTTCGGCTACTTCGTGGGGCGCCGGGCCGGGCGCAAGAACGCCGTTGAAGTGCTCGTAGCGGAGGACACCGAGAGCGAGGTGCTGGACGCCGAGGCCTGGGTCCTGGAGAGCGACCGCACGGCACCGGATGAACAGACCTGGGTGCTGGACCCCGAGACCTGGGTGCCGCCAGTCGACGACTGGGCACCCGATGACGCCCGCCGGGCGGTGAACGGCAACAACGGGACGCTGACCGCCGAGCCCGGGACTCCCCAGGCTCCGTCTCCCCAGTCTCCGGCCGCACAGCCCCCGGCCGCACAGCCCCCGGCCGCACAGCCTCGGGCCACCCAGTCCCCGGCCCCGAAGGCCCGTCCGCCCTGGGATACCGCGCCGCAACCGGTCGTGCCGCAGGCCGCAATCCAGGCTCCCGCGGCGCAGGCTCCCGCAACCAAGGCTCCCGCGGCTCCGGATGGTGAGCGCGGGGCGCCAGGTACCGCGCGGGTCACGGTGCCCGGCGAGCACCAGATGCTCGTGGCGCCGCCGGGGAGCGCGCCACCCCAGCCCGCGACCATACCGCCCCAGCCCGCTCCGCCAGTAACGGCCACACCAGCGCCGGCTGTCGCGCCGGACGCGGCGACCAGGCCGTCGGCCGCCCCAGCGCCGGCCGCCGCCCCAGACGCGGCGACCCCGCCGACGGCCGCCGCCGGGACTGCCGCGCCGGACCTTGCCCCGCCCACGCCGGCCGCCGCACCAGAGGCGGCAGCGCCGCAGACGCGCGCCGGAGGCAGCCGCACCAGCGCGCCGCGCCGGCGGCGTCCCCGCCAACCGCCGCAGCCGGGGCCGCCGCGCCGGACATGGCGCCCCCGCCAACCGCCGCAGCCATAGCCGCAGCCGCGGCCACCGCGCCGGACATGGCGCCGCCCAAGTCGGCCGCGCCCGGGGCAGCACCGCCCGAGACCGCTCCACCGAAGACCGTTCCGCCAAACACTGGTCCGCCAAACACCGCTCCACCGAAGACCGCTCCACCCAAGGCGGCTCCGCCCAAGACCGCTCCAGCCGATACGGCCCCGCCCAAGGCGGCTGCGCCCGGAACAGCACCGCCAGAGACAGTGGCCGGACCACTTGCCGCGGCGCAGGCCGCGGGCGTGCGCGCCACGCTGGATGTCCCCTGGTGGGATCAGCCGCCAGCCGAGACCGCGCGGCCCCGGCGCCGCGGGATCGGCGCCGCGGTCCGGGCCAGCGGCGGGGCAGTCGGCCTGCTCTTCCCATGGGTATGCCTCGCGGCCATCGCCGGGCTGTGGGTCTTCGGGCTCAGCCGGGTGCAGGTCGGCGTGGTGCCCACGGCTGGCTTCGGGCTGATCTCAGCGCTGCCCGCCGTCTTCTGGGCCGCGGTCGTGCTGCTCATGCTGAGCTTCTGCTGGACCGTGGTGCGCTGGCCGGGCCGGTGGCCGGCCCTTGGGGCGCACCTGCTCGCCCTGGTCGTGATCCTGCACGCCACGCCCGCCATCGTCTACGGGACGCTGCGTTACTCCTGGGCCTGGAAGCACGTCGGCGTGGTGGACTACATCATCCACCACGGGATCGACTTCAACCTCGGTGGCGTGCTGGGCGTCTACCAGGGCTGGCCCGGGTTCTTCGCGCTCAACGCCTTCCTCACCAACGGTGGCGGCCTGCAGTCGGCGCTGAGCTACGCCCCCTGGGCACTCGTCGTCAACGACCTGCTGTGGCTCGGCCCGGTCCTGCTCATCGCCCGTGCGTTCACCGCGGACTGGCGGATGATCTGGATCACGGCGTGGGTGTTCGAGCTGGGTAACTGGGTCGGGCAGGACTACTTCTCCCCACAGGCCTTCGCCTACTTCCTGTTCCTGACCGTGATCGCCATCTGCCTCCGCTGGCTCGGCGACGGCCGCCCGCGCCCGCGCTGGATCCGGGCCCTGCTGGCGCGCCCGGCCGGCTGGGCCCGCGGGCATGCGCCGCGCTGGCTGGCCCGCAGCGCGCCGGCGCGCGCTGCCCGCCGGCCAGACCCCGCCAGGCACCGCAGGCAAGCGCGCACTGCCGCGCTGGCTGGGCGGGCACATGCTGCCGCGCCGGGCCCGCGAGCAGGTGCGGTGGGAGCAGGCGGCCGAGGGCTCGCTGTGGTACCGGGCGGCGAAGCACGCGCGGCCGGACCGGCCGGAGACCGCGATTCCCATCGAAGGGGCGGAGGTATCGCGGTCGACCCGCCTGGTGCTGGTGGCCGCCCTGGTGCCGCTCATGGCGGCGATCGCCTCCAGCCATCAGCTCACCCCCGTCATGCTGGTCATCGCGCTCGCCATGCTCGCCGTGTTCCGGCACCTGCGGCCGCGGGTGCTGCTGCCGCTGGTGGCCGCGGCGATCGCGTTCGGCTGGATCTTCTACGGCGGGCTGCCCTGGCTGCAGGCGAACAACGGCCAGGTGTTCAGCGGGTTCGGCGCGCTGTGGGCCAACAGTTCCGCGCACATCGTCGGCGGCGGGCAGGTGACGCCCGACCAGGTCGTTGTGGAGTGGGGCGCCCGGTTGCTCAGCGCAGCCATCGGCCTGATGGCGATGGCCGGGTTCCTGCGTTACCGGCGGCACCGCGACAAGGCGGCGCGCCGGTCCTGGAACCGGGTCGCCCTGCTGGGCGTGGCGGCCATTCCCATGGTGGCTGGCAACAGCTACGGCGGCGAGATCATCTTCCGGGCCTTCCTGTTCGCCCTGCCATTCATGGCGGTCGCCGCCGCCGCCCTGTTCTTCCCGCGACCGTGGTCGCCGCGGCGGTACCTGGCCGGCGCGGCGCTGGCCGTCACCACCGTGCTGCTGGCGGCCGGCTTCTTCCTGAGCAACTACGGCACGGACGCGATGAACTACTTCACCCCCCAGGAGGTGACCGCCGCCCAGTGGCTGTACCGGACCGCGCCTGCCGGTGCCCAGGTGATCGCGGTCAACAGCAACTTCCCGTGGGCGTTCGTCCACTACAACCGCTACAGCTACACGTTCCTCGACGGCTCGGGGTACAGCAACGACACGCTGCGCAACCCGGAACAGGAGATCAGCTTCCTGATGAGCCCGCCGTACCCGAAGGTCTCCTACCTGGTGTTCACCCGGAGCCAGGCCGCCCAGGAGGCGATCAGCGGGCCGTGGTCGCCGAGCGACTTCTCGCGGGTCTACAGCACCCTGATGCAATCCAGCGCCTTCAAGACCGTGTACCTGGCCAAGGGCGTGACCATCCTGCGGCTGGCCCACGGCCACCACGGGGGTGCGGCCTTCCTGGGCGCGCACCCGGCGCCAGCCCTGCACCGCCACGTGCCGGGCCACCGCCGCACGGTGCGGCACACGCACAAGGCGCACGCTTCGCGCAACCGGGCCCGGCTCCGCGCGCTCCTGGAATACCACCTCCGCCACCACCCGCCGACGATCGGCGGCCACCCCGTGGCGCCATGATGATAGAAACGCACATCAGTTCGGCAGTGCTGCGGCTCAGATCGGCCGGCCGGCGGCGCTGGAGCATCGCCCTGCTCCTGGCGGCCTCGGGGTGGCTGGTGCTCGGCGTCACCGTGCTGACCGGGCAGGCGGCCATCCGGGCGCCGATGGTCTTCGCCTTCGTGTTCATCTGCCCCGGCCTGGCGCTGGTCCGGCTGCTGCCGCTGCGCGATCACCTGGAGCAGGCGGTACTGGTGGTCGCGCTGGGCCTGAGCCTCACCATGCTGGCCGCCGAGGGCATGGCGATCAGTCACATCCTGCAGCCTGCAATGGTGCTCGTGGCCCTGGCTTCGCTGTGCACCGCCGCCGCCGCAGCCGAAGTGATCAGGGGCTGAGCGCACATGCCCGACGCGTTTGGCGCGAGGCCACCGGAACAGCTGCGACAGCCCGTCCCGATCCTGCTCTACCACGCGATCACCGCCGACCCACCGGACTGGATCGCCCAGTTCGCGGTCACCCCGGCGGCCTTCGGCGCCCACCTCGACGCCGTGGTCGCCAGCGGCCGGCAGCCGCTCACCGTCTCGGAGTACACCGACGGGCTGAACGGGAAGGTCCCACTGCCGCCGCGGCCGGTGCTGATCACCGTGGATGACGGCTTCGCCGACTTCGCCGACAACGCGCTGCCGGCCCTGACCGGACGCAAGCTACCTAGCACGCTGTACGTCACGACGGGCGCGTGCGCGGGCCGGCCACGGGAGACGGTGCTGCCGGACGCCACCATGCTGCGCTACGCCGACCTGCCCGGCCTGGAAGCCGCAGGGGTGGAGATCGGTGCCCACTCTCACACCCACCGCCAGCTTGACCTCCTCTCGGGGCGCGAGGTGGCGGCGGAACTGTCCGCCAGTCACGACCTGCTGGCGCAGACGCTGGGGCACCGCATCCGCAGTTTCGCCTATCCTCACGGTTATTGGCGGTCGCGGGTGCGGCGGCTCGTCGGTAATGCGGGCTTCGACTCTGCGTGTGCTGTTGGCAATGCCTGGAGTTCGGGCGCCGATCACCGGCTGGCGATGTCGCGGCTTATGGTCCGGGCCGATCATGACATCGCTACGGTGGCGTCGTGGCTGGACGGGCCCGGCGCCCACGTACTACCCGGCAGGCAGCGGGTACTGGCCTTCGGCTGGCGCCAGTACCGGCGGGCCGGGCAGCTGCGAGGGAGGGGGGGATGGCAGGCATGAGTACCGGCGCGGGCAGGCACCAGCGCGCGGCCGCGCTACCGCGGCGCCGGCGGGTCCGGAACTACGCGATCGCGATCGCTGTCGCCGCGGGCATGGCCGCGGCCGGAGCGGGCCTGCTCGGCGGGCGGGCCAGCGGGGACCAGTGCACCGTCTCCGCAACCCTGGTGCCGAGCTGCGGTGCCTGGTGGGGAATGTACCTGCCGGTCGATGACGACAGCCAGCTACCCCACGCGGTGCAGTCGGAGGAGGCCTACCTCGGCCGGCCGCTCGACATCGTCGAGCGCTACCACGACATGTCCGTGTCCGATAACGGCATCTTCCCCGATCGCGCCGAGGAGCAGATCGCGGGGGACCGCTATCTCCTGTTCTCCTGGGCCGCGGACGTCTGGTCCAAGCACATCCTGTACAAGTGGAGCACGATCGCCTCCGGAGCCCTGGACCGCTCCATCATCGAACCGGAGGCCCAGCGGATCGCGGCGTTCCACCACACCGTGTTCCTGTCCTTCTCGGCCGAGCCCGACGGCGACGTACCGCAGCAGGGCACGCCCGCCCAGTTCGTCGCGGCCTGGCGGCACATCCACGACGTGTTCGCCAGGATGGGCGTGCACAACGTGATCTGGGTCTGGACCACGGAGGGCTACCTGCCGCACGAACAGACAATCGCGGCGATGTACCCAGGAAACGCCTACGTGGACTGGATCGGGTACGACCCGTATAACTACTACAACTGCCACCAGGCCAACTGGCTGAGCTTCGCTCAGACGGTGCAGCCCTTCTACCAGTGGCTGACCACGCAGCCCTTCGGTGACAAGCCTGTGATGCTCGCGGAGTACGGCAGCGCCGCCGACCCGCATCAGCCGGACCGGGAAGCCGCCTGGTACCGGAGCATCGTGCCGGTCATCCGCCAGATGCCGCGCCTCAAAGCCCTGATCCAGTGGAACGCCTCCATACCCGGATGCCATCTGGGCGTGCCAAGGAACTCCCCGGAAGCCCGCGCCTACCGGCAGGCGGGCCTGTCCTCCTACCTCCTCAAAGAAACCCCCTGAAGAGCTGATGAACGCACTCCACGGCACCGAGGCGTGCCGGCCGGCCAGCGCGGGCGGGGACGAAGCGCGCCCAGCGCCGGGCCGGCCGACGGTGACAAGCCCGGTACCGCGTGATATCTGGGAGCGGCTGTTGCGCTCTGACCCGGGTGCGGTGGTGACCCAGTCGCTGGCGTGGCGCGACGCCGTGTTCGCCGATGGCCGCTACCGGGATGTGAGCCGCTTGTACGAGTTCGGCTCCGGCTGCCGGATCGCGCTGCCGCTGGCGCGCCGCAGGCGTGCCAGCGCCTGGACCGGGACGACGGCCTCGTGGCCGCGCGCCTGGGGGGTGGGCGGCCCCATCTGCCAGGACGGCAAGATCGGTGTGGCGGAGGCGGCAGCGGTCCTGGCCGACCTGGCCGGCGGTACCCTGACCGCCGAAGTCCGGCTGCCCGAGGGGGCGGACGGCGCCTGGCGCACCGCGGCGCGGGGCTACCAGGTGGAGGAGCGCGACGTCCACATGCTCGACCTGGGCGGCGGCTTCAGCGAGGTCTGGTCGCACCGGTTCCGCGGCACCGCACGGACCGCGGTGCGCAAAGCGGAACGCGCCGGCGTCGAGGTGGAGGTCGACAGGTCCGGCCAGGCGCTGCAGGTGTTTTTTGAGCTCTACGAAAAGTCCATCCAGCGCTGGGCCGCCATGCAGCACGAGCCCGTGGTACTCACCCGCTGGCGGACGATCCGGGCCACCTCGCCCCGGATGCTGGCGGCGGTTTCCCGGCATTTCGGGAAGGACTGCGAGATCTGGGTCGCGCGGGCGAAGGGAGCGCCGATCGCGGCCATTGTGGTGCTCCGCTCCGGATCGAACGCCAAGTACTGGCGGGGCGCGATGGACAAGGAACTCGCCACTCCGGTCCGGGCCAACGAATATCTCCACTCGCTCGCCATCGAGGAGGCCTGCCGGGACGGGTGCCGCTGGTACGAGATGGGGCAGTCGCGGCCCGGCTCAACGCTGGCAGCCTTCAAGGAGAAGCTGGGGGCCACCCTGCAGCCCGGTTACACGCTGCGCGCCGAGCGGCTTCCGCTGGATGCCGCCCGCCGCCACACCAGGGATGCGGTCAAGTCGATGATCGGGTTCCGCGATGTCTGAGTGCATGTCCCGGCGGTTCGCGCCTTGGAGGTCACGATCATGTCGCTTTGTAAACCTTAGGTAAACCTCCGGGGCATATGTCCCGTCTTTGTAATGTCAGCCGGTTAACCGGCTTAGGGGGAGGGGGCTCATTGCCCGAACACACAACCGGCGCTGCCCGGCGAGGGGGGGCAGTCACGCCGTGACCGGACTGGCCCCGCCGGTTCTGGTCGGCAATTTGTATTTGGACGTGCCTCTGCCCGAGCTTGATGGCGAGGGGCGGTATCAGGGTGCGCGCCTGCTGGTGTGGCTGCATGGCCGCCCGCTCGGCGAGATCGTGCTCCCGCTGGGCGGGCCGCCGGTGTCCCCGCGGCGGCTCGCGGACGAGGTCTGGTCGGTGCTCGGCGAGGGCATCGCCAAGCATTGCGCTGACGACGGCATCTCGCCGCCGGGCAGCCTGCCGCTGACCGGTATCGCCCTGCCCGAGCAGGCGCGCTGCGCGGGCCGCCGGATGCTCGCCGGTGAGCCGCGGATCACGGTGGTGATCGCCACCAGGGACCGCACCGACAGCCTGCTGCGCTGCCTGGCCTCGGTGTCCCGGCTGAACTACCGCGCGTTCGACGTCGTCGTCGTGGACAGCGCACCGGCCAGCGACCTGACGGCGCGGACGCTGGCCGGGCGCCAGGAGTGGCCCTTCGGCCTGCGCTACCTGCGGGCGGCCCGTCCCGGGCTGGCCCTCGCGCACAACGAGGCGCTGCGCGCGGTCACCGGGGAGATCGTCGCGTTCACCGACGACGACGTCGAAGTGGACCGCGAATGGCTGAACGCGTACGCGGAGGCCTTCACCGAGACCGGCGCCGCCTGCGTGACCGGCCTGATCCTCCCCGCCGAACTGCAGACCCGGGCACAGCTGCTGGTGGAGCGGTCCGGCGGGTTCGCCCGGGGCTTCACCCGCCGCACGTTCACCCTTGACATGCCCGATCCCGAGCCGCTCTTCCCGTTCACCGCCGGCCGGTTCGGATCCGGGGCGAACATGGCGTTCCGCACCGACTGGCTGCTCAGCCATGGCGGTTTCGACCCGGCCACCGGCGCGGGAACCCCGGCCAAGGGCGGCGACGACCTGATCGCGTTCCTGCGGACCATCGTCGACGGCGGGACGCTGGTCTACGAGCCCGGCGCGGTGGTGCGGCACTGGCACCGCCGGGACTACCAGGGAATGCGCCGCCAGGCGTTCGGCTACGGGATGGGCCTGGGTGCCTACCTGACCGCGGCAGTCTGGCGCCAGCCCGCGCTGCTCGCCTCGATGCTCCGCCGGGCCGGGCCGGCGGCCGTGCACCTGCTCGGCTCGCACTCGGAGAAGAACTCCGGCCGCGGCGAGTCGTTCCCCCGTGAACTGGTCTGGCGGGAACTGGCCGGCGTGGTGGCCGGGCCGTTCGGCTACGCGCGAAGCCGCTGGCGCTACCGCGGTCACCGGCCGGTGAAGCCGGGAGCACCGCGATGAGCGCGGCCGCGCAGCTTGGCGTCCAGACCCGCCGGCGGCTGCGCGGGCTCTACGGGGAATCACTGCTGCGCACGGGGCACCTGCTGGTCGCCAACGCGGTGTTCAACGCGGGCTTCGGGGTGCTGTACTGGCTGCTGGCGGCCCGTTTCTACGCGCCGGCGGTGGTGGCCGTCAACTCGGCCGCCATCTCCGCGATGATGCTGCTGGCCGGTGCCGCCCAGCTCAACCTGATGAGCGCGCTGCTGCGGTTCGTGCCCACCTCGGGCGCCGCGGCCGGCCGGATGATCCGCCGCGGCTACCTGGTCGGCGGCACGCTGTCCGGTGTGGTGGCGTTCGTGTTCGTGCTCGGCCTGCACGTGTGGGCGCCCGACGGGCTGGAAGACATGCTGCAGCCCGGATATCCCGCGATCTCGTTCGTGGTGGCCACGATCCTGTGGTCGATCTTCGTGATGCAGGACAACGCGCTGGTCGCGGTGGGCCGGCCGGGCGGGGTGCCGGCCGAGAACACGTCCTTCGCGGTGCTGAAGATCGTGCTGATCGCCGTGTTTGCCTTCGGCGCGGCGAGCCACACCGGGATCTGGTGGTCGTGGACCGCCGCGATGGCCGTCTGCGTCGGCGGGACCAGCGTCTACCTGTTCGGCCGGGCGGTGCCCGCGTTCGTCCGGGCCCACGCGCACGAGCACGCAGAGGTCGTGACCTTGCGCGACCTGCGCCGGTTCGTCGGGCCCGACTACGTGGGCTCGCTGGCCTGGATCGCGTGCACCTCGCTGGTGCCATTGATTGTCCTCGACCTGGCTGGCCCTCGCCACGCTGCCGCGTTCTCGCTGCCCTGGTCGATGTGCATCGCCCTGTACTCGGTGCCGAGCGCGTTCGGCCAGTCCCTGGTGGCGCACACCGTCCGCCACCAGGAACTGCTTGAGGTCAACTACCGGCGGGCGGTCCAGCACACGCTCACGCTGCTCACGCCGGTGGTGGCGCTCGTGGTGGCGTTCGCCCCCCTGGGCCTGCGCCTGTTCGGTCCCTACTACGCCGAGCACAGCACGGCGACGCTGCGGCTGCTGTCGCTCTCCGCGTTCCCGAGCGCGGTGGTCACCCTGTCGGTCAGCAAGGCCCGGGTAGTCCGCCGGATGTCCGCCGTCGTCGGCATCCTCGTCGGGCTGAGCGTGCTGGTACTCGGGCTGACCTATGTGCTGGTGCCGCGTATGGGCGTCGTCGGGGCTGCGGTCGCCTGGCTGACTGCGCAGTGCGTGGTGGCCGGCGTGCTGCTGATCCGCGACTACGCTCCGGACATCCGCGTCAGGCTGGTGCGGCTCCGCCAGGGCGGGGTGCCCGCGGATGTGGTGCAGACCGCGCTGGACAACGGCATCTGGGAGAGTGAGAAGGCGCTGCGCACCGCCTCGGATACCGCGGTGATCATGGTCAAGGTCACCGAGGGAAGGTCCGGCGTGCTGAAGGTGGCGTCGAGCGACAGCGGCGTGGACAGCCTGCGCCGGGAGGTCGAGGTGCTGCGCCGGCTCACCTCGGACGAGCGGCTGGGCCCGTGGCGGTCCATGCTGCCGGTTCCCTGGCAGGCCGGCGGGATCGGCGGCGGTGGCGCGTTCCTGCTGACCAACCGGCTGCCCGGGGGGAAGCTCCGGCCGGGCATGGCGCGCCGGATCACCGCGTCGGCGTTCTACGCCATCGCGCCACTGCACAACCTCGACCGGGCGGTCCGGGTGGCCGACACCAGGCTGCTGCGCTGCCTGGTGGACGAGCCGGTCGCGGAGATCGCCCGGGCCGTGGAGGATACCGCCAGCCTGGACCGTATGGCCACTGAGCTGCACGAGTACTTCGCCGACCGGAAGGTGACCTTGGGCTGGACGCACGGCGACTTCTATTCTGGGAACGTGCTGGCCGGCCCGGACGGCCTGGTGACCGGGATCGTCGACTGGAGCCAGGCACGGGAGCAGGACCTGCTGGCCCTCGACCTGATGTTCTGGCTGCTGACCGTGCCCGCGCCCGGGCCCGGGTATCCACGCTCGTTCGGCTCCCGGGTGGCCGCCGGGCTGCGCCAGCCCTGGACCATGGCGGAGAGCGGATTGGTCGGGACCGTCATCGACGGGGAGCCGATCAGCAAGCGGGTGCTGCTCCTGCTCGCCTGGCTCCGGCACGTGGCCGGCAACCTGGAAAAGTCCGACCGGTACGCGGACAGCTTGCTGTGGGCGCGGCGCAACATCACGCCCGTGCTCAAGGCGGCGGCCCGTGACTGAGCGCACCGGCACCATCGGCTGGGCGACGACCTCGCCCGGTTCCCCGGCCCCATTGCTGGTGCCTGACCTGCTCAGCGACGCGAGCACGCTGACCGGCCTGCTGGCGCAGGCGCTGCGCGGGGAGCAGTGGCTGGACGCGTTCCTGCTGGCGGCCGGGCTGACCCAGCTCGTCGAGGACCGGCTGCACGGCGACCCGATGCAGCTCAACCGGACCGCCAGCTACCTGCGGGGGCGGCCGGGACGGCTCGCCCGGCTGGCCGGGGCCGCCGCTGGCACGGGCGAGGTCACGCTGCGGTACGCGACCGGCCCGGCGCGGCGGCGCATGGCCCGGGCCCGCGATGCCCTGGCCCCGCTGACCGACGCTCTCGCCGATCATGTCCTCGGCTGCGTGCAACACGGGGACCTCACCGGCGTGCTGCCCGCCATCGGCGCGGCGTCCCCGGGCCCCGGCGGCGACCGGCTCCGGGTGCCTGCCTGCTTCCACAGCTTCGACCAGCACCCGGACGACGCCCGGTGGCTGGTGGGCGAGTTCCGCCGCCGGTACCCAGAACCGGACGTGCCGCTGTGCGTGGTGGGAGTGCGGACCTCGGGCTGTTACCTGGCACCGTTGCAGGCGGCCGCGTTGCGGGCCGAGGGCACCAGCACCGTGCGCACCCTCAGCTACCGGCCTGGCGTGCCGTTCGACCGCAGGGAGCGGGCCGTGCTCAAGGCCGTCGCCCGGGCCGGCGGGCGAGTGCTGATCAGCGACGACCCGCCGGCCTCCGGCACTTCGCTGGCCACCACGGCCAAGGCGATAGCCGCGGCCGGCGTTCCGGACGAGCGCATCGTCTTCCTGCTCTCGCTGTTCACCGACACCGACGAACTGCCCGCGCGGCTGTCCCGCTGGCCGGCCGTGGTGCAGCCACGCAGTGAGTGGAGCATCCGGCAGCGCCTCACCGCCCTGCCGGTCCGCCAGGCGCTGGCCGCGCTGGCCGGCCCGGATATCGAGGTTGGCGCGGTCAAGCCGCTCGGGCTGCCCGCCACGGCCGAGTTGCGCGGGCACGCGCGCGAGCTGTTCGCCGTGCAGTTGCTTGACACCCGTACCGGGGAGGTGACCCGCAAGCAGATCGTGGCGGAGGGCGCGGGCCTTGGCTACTTCGGCCGGCAGAGCGTCGCCGTCGCCCGGGCCCTGCCGGGACAGGTACCGCAGATTTACGGATTCGCCGACGGCTTGCTCTACCGGGACTGGCTCCCGTCCGGCCCGCCCGCGGTGCCCGAGGCGGAACTCGCCGGGATCATCGCGGACTACGTGACTGCCCGCCAGGCCGCACTGCCCGCGACCGCCG
Organism: uncultured Actinomycetes bacterium; assembly: GCA_963707905.1. Taxonomy (GTDB): domain Bacteria; phylum Actinomycetota; class Actinomycetes; order Streptosporangiales; family Streptosporangiaceae; genus DASXKD01. The sequence goes on from CAVPSA010000059.1 coordinate 166,662, forward strand.
TGCCCAACAGCCGGATGGGCGGCCGGGATGTCGTCTGGGAGGTCGCTGCCCGGCTGCTGTCGGCACAGTACGGGAAGGCCTCGCTGGCCGTTCGCCCGCTGTTGCTGGAACCGCTCATGCGGCGGATGCTCAGCCACGAGTACCCGACGGTGATCGATGGCAAGACCGGCTACCGGCACTGGCTCGCCGATCCGGAGGCCGACGGTCTCCGCAAGGTCGACTTCTACCAGCACGGCTTCGGTCATCTCAGCCCGATCTGCTACGACCCCGTCTACGACCTCGCGGGCGCGGCCGCGGACCCACCCGGCCCCGGTTTCGAGGCCCGGTTGCGCGGCGCGTACCAGCGCACCAGCGGGCAACTGGTGGACGCCGAGCGGTGGCTGCTCTACCGGCTCGCGCACCTGTGGCGGCTGCGCCGGGTCGGCGACGTCGACCCGGATCAGAGGGGCCAGCGGTCCGCCGCCGCCATCCACGACTACCTGGCGGGCCTGTACCTGAGCGGGCTTGCCCCGGCCACCGGGCCGCTGTGCGCGATCGACCTCGACGGGGTGCTTGAATGCGACCCGCTCGGCTATCCGGTCACCTCACCGAGCGGCGCGCTGGCCCTGCGGGCGCTGATCGCGCACGGCTACCGGCCGGTGCTGGCCACCGGCCGCTCGGTCCCCGAGGTGCGCGACCGGTGCGCCGTGTTCGGCCTGGCCGGCGGGGTGGCCGAGTACGGGTCGGCTCTCGTCTGTGACGGGGAGGCGGTGGACCTGCTGCCGCCCGGCGGACGTGCGCTGCTTGAGGCGATCCGTGCGGAACTGTCCGGCCGGCCCGGGGTGGACCTGGACACGCGATACCGCTACACGGTCCGGGCCAGGGCGCCGGGCGGCGGCCCGCTGCCCGCGGAACTGATCGCGGGCCTGGCATCCGCAGCCCAGCCCGGGGTGCGGATGGTCCACGGCCAGGGCCAGACCGACTTCGTCTGGGCCGGGGCGGACAAGGGCGGCGGGCTGCGGGCACTGGCCGCCAGGCTGTCCGCGCCGGGCTGCGCCCTCGCGGTCGGTGACACCGCCTCGGACCTCCCGCTTTTCGAGTGTGCCGCGCTGGCCCGGGCGCCGCGCAACGCCCGGCTGGGCGCTGGCGGCAGCGGGATCCGGCTCACCAGGCACGCCTACCAGGCCGGCCTGGTGGACGCCTGCAGCGTCCTGCTCGGCCACCGTCCCGGCGAGTGCCCGGCCTGCCACCCGCCGGCCTTCGCGCCGCGGACCAAGGCGATGCTGGCGCTTCTGGACCTGCGCGCGAACGGCCTGGCGTCGATTCCGGGCCGGACCGTCACGGTGGCCAGGTGGCTGACCAGGGGGACTCCGTGACCACTACGGCTGGCGGCGGCCTGTGCCCGGGCGCTGACCCGGGGTCACCGCCCGGCTCACCCGGTCCCGCGCCTTAAGATCCTCAGGTATGCGCGTACTTGTCACCGGCGGCGCCGGATTCATCGGCTCTCACATCGCCGACGCCCTGCTGGCCAGGGGGGACGACGTTCTGGTCCTCGATGATCTGTCCTCGGGCCGGGCCGGGCGACTGGATCCGCAGGTGCCACTGCACAAGCTGAGCATCACCGACGCCGCGGCGCTCAACGACGAGGTGGCCGCGTTCGGCCCGGAACTGATCTGCCATCTGGCGGCGCAGATCGACGTCCGTGCGTCGGTCGACGCGCCCGCGGCGGACGCCGGCGTGAACATCCTGGGCACGGTCAATCTCCTGGAGGCGGCCCGGCGGGCAGGCGCCCGGGTGCTGTTCGCCTCCACCGGAGGCGCGCTGTACGGGCGCGACGCGCCCATCCCGTCCCTGGAGGACGTGCTGCCGCTGCCCGAGTCGCCGTACGGGATCGCGAAGTACTGCGCGGAGTGCTACATCGGCCTGTACAACCGGCTGCACGGCACCCGGCACTCGGTGCTGCGGCTGGCCAACGTGTACGGGCCGCGGCAGGACCCGGCGGGGGAGGCCGGGGTGATCACCATCTTCTGCGCCAGCGTGCTGGAACACCGGGAGCCGACCATCTACGGCGACGGCACCCAGACCCGCGACTACGTGTACGTGGGCGACGCGGTGCGCGCGTTCCTCGCCGCTGGCGACAGCGGCCGCCCGGGCACCTGGAACATCGGCACCGGCGTCGAGGTGAGCGTGCTCGACCTGGTAGCCATCATCGGCGTCGTGGCCGGCCAGGGCGTCCGGCCGGCGTTCGCCGGGCCACGTCCCGGCGAACTGCAGCGCAGCGCCGTCGCCACCGAGCGCGCCGCCAGCGAGCTTGACTGGCGCGCGGCCATGCCGCTCGCCGAGGGTGTGCGGCGGGTATACCGGTGGATCGAGTCCGGCGCCCCCGACCGCGCCCCCTGCTGAGCACCGGGTTCCGGGGCGACCCCCGGCCAACGCCACCGGGGTCGCCGCCCCGGGCCAGCAGGGCCAAGGCCCCGTGACGAAGGAATGGGGCCTTGAGCCATCGGGGGTTCCGCGGGTCGCTCCCCGGACCCGCACAGAGCACCGCCGGAACGCGGCTAGGCTGTCGGCCATGTCGCGACCCGATGGGCGCAGCGCTGATCAGCTGCGCGAGATAAAGATCACCCGTGGCTGGCTGGAGCACGCCGAGGGCTCGGTGCTCATCGAGTTCGGTGCCACCCGGGTGCTGTGTGCTGCCAGTGCCACCGAAGAGGTGCCCAGGTGGCGGCGCGGCAGCGGGCTGGGCTGGGTGACAGCGGAGTACGCCATGCTGCCCCGGGCCACCAACACCCGCGGCGACAGGGAGTCGGTCAAGGGCCGGCCCGGTGGCCGCACCCAGGAGATCTCCCGCCTGGTCGGCAGGTCGCTGCGGGCCTGCGTGGACGCGAAGGCGCTCGGCGAGAACACCATCATCATCGACTGTGACGTGCTCCAGGCCGACGGCGGCACGCGCACAGCGGCCATCACCGGCGGTTACCTCGCGCTGGCCGACGCGGTCGGCTGGCTGCAGGGCCGCCGCCGTTGCAAGGGCGACCCGCTGGTCGCCTCGGTGGCCGCGGTCAGCGTGGGGATCATCGATGGTGAGCCCCGGCTGGACCTGTGCTACGAGGAAGACGTTGCGGCCCAGACGGACATGAACGTGGTGTGCACCGGGGACGGCAGTTTCGTCGAGATCCAGGGGACTGCGGAGCGGGAGCCGTTTGGCCGCGAACTTCTTGACGAGCTGCTGGACCTCGGCGTGGCCGGGTGCGCTGAGCTGAGCCGGCTGCAGCGCGCCGCGCTCGGCTCATGAGCGACGCCGGCCTGATCCTCGCCACCCGCAACGCCAAGAAGCTCGCCGAGTTGCGGCGCATCCTGGCGGCCAGCAGCGTCGACGTGGCCGTCACCGACCTCAGCGAGCACCCGGACATGCCCGAGGTGGCCGAGACCGGCGCCACGTTCACCGAGAACGCGCTGCTGAAGGCGCGGGCGGTCGTGGCGCATACGGGCTGCCCGGCGGTCGCCGAGGACTCCGGGCTGTGCATTGACGCGCTGAACGGGATGCCCGGGGTGCTGTCCGCCCGCTGGGCCGGGCGGCACGGGGACGACGAGGCGAACCTGCGGCTCGTACTCGGCCAGCTTGCCGACGTGCCCAAGGACCGGCGGTCCGGGCACTTCGACTGCGTGGCGGCGCTGGTGCTGCCTTCGGGCCGGGAGCACGTCACCGAGGGAACGGTCAGCGGCCAGATCACCGACGCCCCGCGCGGCACGAACGGGTTCGGCTACGACCCGATCTTCGTGCCCGCCGGCGCCGAGCTGACCACGGCGCAGATGAGCCCGGAGGCCAAGGACGCGATCAGCCACCGGGGCCGCGCGCTGCGCGCCCTGGCACCGATCATCGCCGCGCTGCTCGGCGGCTGACGGCCCACAGGGGTACGGTAGGCGCCGGGGAAGCAGTGGACGCCGAGGAGGTAGCAGGGGTGAGCAAGCTCGAGGCGGGCGACGAGGCACCGGATTTCACGCTGACCGATGCCGACGGCGAGCAGGTGACCCTGTCGGCGCTGCGCGGCCAGCAGGTGATCGTGTACTTCTACCCGGCGGCGATGACGCCGGGCTGCACCAAGGAAGCGTGCGACTTCAGGGACAGCATCGCGTCGCTGGCCGCGGCCGGGGTGACGGTGCTCGGCATCTCCCCGGACGCGCCCGCCAAGCTGGCCAAGTTCCGCGACCGCGACGGGCTGAACTTCCCGCTGCTGTCCGACCCGGACCACAAGGTGCACGAGGCCTACGGCGCCTGGGGCGAGAAGAAGCTCTACGGGAAGACGATGGTGGGCGTCATCAGGTCCACGTTCGTGGTGGACAAGGACGGGAAGATCTCCCGGCCCTACTACAACGTCAAGGCCACCGGCCACGTCGCCCGCCTCCGCCAGGACCTCGGCTTGTGAAGGCCGCCGTTTAGGCTGAGCCTGACAGAGGGGCCGTAGCCCAACGGCAGGAGGCGCAGGTCTTAGGAACCTGACAGTGTGGGTTCGAGTCCCACCGGCCCCACCGACCGCAGCATTGCGCGAACCCCGTCGTTGTCCAGCTCTTGCCTGGCGGATCATCGACGCCGTCAGTGTGCACCTCCGCGAAGCGACGGGCCGCCACGGTACCCAATCACTGTCAGGCTCGGCGCGCGAAGCCGGTCCCACACAGCGGCGCCGAACACCGTCTGCAGGTCGGAGAGGTTGGTCACGAGCACGGTTGGGCGCTTGGGCGTGTTGCACCTGCGGTTGAGGATCAGGTACAAGAAATCAGCGTCACGCTCGCCTTGCGGCGTGTCTCCCCACGCGTCATCTACGACCAGCAGGCCGGTGTCCTGCCACTGCCTGAGCAGGTTCGGGTCATGTTCGGCGAACACCGACACCGGCCGGGCCCGCAGCCACAGCTCGCGGTCGGCGTAGACGGCCGTCCCGGTGAACCTGTCCTCATAGGCGGCGCGCACCGCGTGCAGGATGTCCCAGGTCTTGCCCCGACCGTGATCACCCGACAAGACCAGGTTGCCGGGCGGACTGTTGCGCGACAGCGGCCCAGCCCAGGCGCGAACCTGGTTCAACTGCGGGCGCTGGACAGCGGGCGCGTCCCGGATCAGCGGGAACTGGTCCAGCACCGCGCGCCAGTGTGTCCGCGCGGCCAGCCGCTTGTCCTCGGCCCCGCGTGCGGCCTCGTAATCGTCGGTCTGCCAGCGTGCCAGCACCGCCGCACGCTCTGCGGCCTCACGCTCCCACTGGGTGGCGCACTGCGGGCACTTCCCGCGCACTAGGTCGGTGTCGTGAAGGCCGCAGCGAAAAGACGACAGGAAGGAAGCGAACGATGCGGGCATTGTCGGCCCACCACCCCGCATGCTCTCGATTTCGCCAATCATCAGAGGACTCCTCGTCGCTGGATCGCTGCCGGCCGGGCCCGCCCAAGGGTCGTGGCTTCGCTGGCGGGCATGGTGCCTCACCTCGCTGTCGGCTGCCGTTCGCTGCCTTCACCACCACCATCCGCGGAATCACGCAGGTAGCCCAGGGGAGAACGGCTCGTCCTGGCAGGGGAATCCGGCCCAGTCAAAGGACCCACCGGACAGTCCCCGTCGCTGGGCCTTCGCTGCTGGGGCCGAGGGCTGGCGGGCAGGCTTCTTCGCGCGGTGTGCTGGATGCGGTCGAAGGTGGGCGAGGCCGCCGGCCTGCGGGACGCGGTCAAGCGGATGGCGAGCATCGACCCGGGCAGCTAGCCACCCGACCGCCCGGCACGGCCCGGGCGGTCCACCCGCCCGGGCCCGTGCTGGTTACTCGGCGCGCAAGGCGGTGGCGGTGCTGGTGGCGGCGGCCCAGCCTGCCGGGAGCAGCGCCCCGGCCACCGCGATCACCAGGCCGGCCAGGGCCAGCACGGCGACCTGCCAGAAGCCGTACACGTGCAGGAAGCTGGCGGGCAGGACGACGCTGGCGGCCGCCGCCATGGCGGGCACCACGTAGTGGTGCACCGTGATCCCGGCCGGGACCGCGATCAGGCCCGCCACCAGACCGGTACCGGCGACCCAGCAGATCACCATGGCGACGGCCTGCCGCGGCGTCATCCCGATCGCCTTGAACACCCCCAGGTCGTGCACCCGCTCCCTGGTCTGCAGCACCACGGTGTTCAGCACGCCGAGCCCGGCCACGATCGCCAGCAGCAGCGTCAGGGTGCCGATCAGGCCGAGGACGACCGGCAGGCCCTTGTCCCGATCGTTCGGCATCACCTGGTACGCGGGCCCCAGCCGCTGCTGCAGCGCCTGCACGTACGCGTCGGCGGAGGTACCGGGGCGCAGCGCGACGTCGTACATGCTGGGCGTCGCCCCGGGCTCGGCCCGGGCCAGCGTCTGCCAGCCGGTGATCATGGCGAGGCCGTTGTTCTGGGTGTCGAAGACCTCGCCGACGATCTTCACCGGGACCAGCCGGCTGCCGGAGACGATCGTGACGGTGTCGCCGAGCGACTTGCCGGTGTCGGTGAGGAACCCGGTGCCCACGACCGCCTGGCCGGGGCCGGTGTACCAGTGCCCGCTGATCACGGCGTAGCCCGTCCAGGCCGCGTCGCCCTGGAAGGCGGTCAGGGCGACCTGCTGCGGCAGCCCGGCCACGCTGAGCAGCTGCTGGTCGGTCTGGGCGACGTACCGCAGGGTGCCCGGCTGCGCCCGCAGCGCCGCGGTGACGGCCCGCTCCACCTGGGCCGGTGTGGGCAGCTTGCCCAGGCCGGGCGGCGCGGCGCCCGGCCCGCCGCGGCTGCTCGCCCGGACATGGACGGCGCCGCCGCCCCGAAAGACGCGGATGCCGCCGGGCCCGCCCGTCGGCACGAACACCTGCACCGGTTCGGCGCTGGCGTGTTTGACGCCGTTCACGACCCGGTTCAGCGACGCGCCCAGGCCCACCGCGAACGTCACTGCGGTGGCGCCGAGCAGCACGGCGGTCAGCGTGATCGCGGTGCGGGCCGGGCGGGCGAACGGGGCGGCGAGCCCGATCGTCAGCGGCCGGGGCAGCGCCAGCCTGCCCAGCAGCCGGTGCGCGGCATAACCGCGGCCGGTGCGGGGCGCGCGCCCGGCGGCGATCGCCTGCGCCGCGCTGAACCGGCCGGCCCGCAGCGCCGGCAGCAGCGCGGAGATCCCGGTCAGGCCGCACATGGCCAGCGGCACGGCCAGGTCCACCCACGCCGGCACGCGGAGCGCACCGACGCCGTACACGTTCGCGGTCTGGCCGAGCACCGGCACGGCGAGCAGGTTCCCCAGCACCACGCCGCCCAGGCACCCGGCGATCGCGGGCACCATGGCCTGGCTGGTGTAGGCGGCCACGACCTGGCCGGGGGAGAAGCCGATGCTCTTGAGCACCCCGATCCGGTGGTACCCGGCCACCACTGCGCCGCTGACCACATTGGCCACGATCAGCGCGGACAGCGCCAGGCCGAGGACGGCGAAGGCGACCACGAACGGCACGAACGGCGCGATGTTCGACGACTCCTGGGCCTTGATGGCCAGATAGGACTCCGTGCCGGTGACCGTCCCCGCGGGCAGCGCCGCGGTGACCGCGGCGACATCCGCGCGGACGGCCGTGGCGGTGCCGGCGTCACGGAACCGGTACTGCATCTGCGCGGCGAGCGGCGTGCCCGGCACCCGCAGCCTGGCGATCTCGCTGGGCAGCACCCAGCCGCCCGCCGAGCTGTCCACCGAGTCGGCGATGCCGACGACGGTCAGCGTCACCTTGCCCGCCGCCCCGGGCATGGTGAGCTGCGTGCCCAGCGGCACCGAGACGCCGTTGCCGGGACTGGGGTCGCTGGCCAGCACAAGCTGCCCGGGGCCGTCCGCCCAGTGGCCCGACTGCAGGGTCAGGTCATCGACCCGGCCGCCCGGCGACGCCCGGCCGGCCACGAGCATCGCCCCCCAGGGAAAGCCGCCGCCGCCCGGCCCGGTCTGCTCGGGATTGACGGTCACCTCGGCGAACGGTCCCGCCGCCGCGGTCACCCGGGCCAGCCGCCCGGTCGCGGCCAGCTCGGCGGCGGTGGCCCGGGCCGGGTCCACCACCGCGATCACGTGCGCACCGCGCTGGGCCGCGAACGCACGATCGAACGGCGTGCTTGAGTCTGCGACGAGCGCGAGGGCCAGCACACAGGCACCGGTGGACACCAGCAGCACCAGGCCGATCACGATGGTCTGCACCCGCCGCCGGGCCAGGCCGCCGACCGTGGCGCGGGTGACCGGGCCCGTCCTCATGGCCGCACCTGCGCGCTGGCCAGCCCGGTGACGCCGCCCGCGGCGTGGGCGGCCGGGCCCCCGCTGAGCCGGCCGTCCACGATGTGCACCGTGCGGCTGGCGTATCGGGCCGCCAGGTCGGGGTTGTGGGTGACCAGCACCAGGCTCTGCCCGGAGGCGTTCAGGTCCAGCAGCAGCGCGCCGATCTCCTCGCCGGTGGCGGTGTCCAGCGCCCCGGTCGGCTCGTCGGCCAGCAGCAGCTCGGGCCGGTTGACCAGGGCCCGGGCGATCGCCACCCGCTGCCGCTCGCCGCCGGAGAGCCGGCCCGGGTAGGCGTTGCGGTACCGCTCGATGTGCAGCGCCGCCAGCAGTTCGCCGGCCCGCGCCCGGGCCTGGCCGCGGCGCATCCCGGCGAGCTGCGCGGGCAGCAGCACGTTGTCGGCGACGGTCAGGTCGTCGAGCAGGTTGAAGAACTGGAAGATCATGCCGATACGGCGCCGCCGGAATCTGGCTACCCCGGTTTCGCTGAGCCGGTCCACCCGCTCCCCGGCCACCGTCACCGCGCCGCTGGTCGGCTTGTCCAGGCCCGCGATGAGGTTGAGCAGCGTGGACTTGCCGCTGCCGGACGGGCCCATCACCGCCACCGCCTCACCCGGCGCGACGTCCAGGCTCACTCCGTCCACGGCGGGCTGGCCGTCGCTGTCGTAGCGCTTGGTCACGTTGTCGATTCGCACGAGAGCATCCATGAGCGGCACCGTAGGCGGGGCGGGGCGGCGCAGGCGTCCGCCGCCGGATGCAATCGCCGTACCGCGGCCGGCCCGGACGGGGTACCCGGTCATCCTGATGGCGGACCTGCGTACACAACGCGGCGGACGCCCCGGCACCGCCGCCGGGGCGATACTGGCCTGGTGAGGAAGCGCATTCGGGAGCCGGTGCGGGCCTGGCTGAGCCAGGCCCTGGCGTTCGCCCGGTCGGCCGAGCCGCGCGCGCCGCTGTCGCGCCGTGCCATCCTCACCGACATCGCCATCGCGGCGGCGGCGCTGGTGGCGTCGCTGCTGCTGGTGCGGGCCGACGCCACCGGTCAGGGGACGCAGGTTTTCATTTCGGACACGGGCAAGTTGCTCGTCCGGCACCTGTCACGGTTCGAGGAGGCGTGGAAGCACGGGGGCGCGGTGATCGTGCTCACCACGGTGCCGCTCGCCGCGCGCCGCCGGTTCCCGCTGAGCGCGTTCGTCGTGGTGGTGCTCGGTGCGCTGGCGGCCCCGCGCTACGCGACGGACGTGACGTTCCTGGCGATCGTGTTCGCCGGGTACTCGGCGGTCGCCTACAGCCGGTTCCGCGGCGCGGCGCTGCTCAGCATGCTCCCTGCGGGCCTGCTGGTGGCCGTCGGCTTCTGGAGCGCGTTTCCGTCAAATGAGTCGGCGGCTCCCGTGCCGGCGGCGGCGGGGGGTCTCGGGCACCTCCCCGCGGGCGCGGGGGTCACGGTTCAGTCGGGCGCACCGTGGCGGCTGGCCGGGCTCGTGGCCGCGTTCTCGCTGGTCATGATCGCGGTCGTCGGCAACGCGATGCAGGCGCGGGACCGGATCCGCCGGATGCGGGCCGAGCACGCGGCCGCCACCCGGCGGGCGCTGGATGAAGAGCGGGCGCTCATCGCCAGCGAACTGCACGACGTGGTGACGCACAACGTCAGCGTGATGATCGTGCAGGCCGGCGCCGCCCGGCAGGTGCTCGCCATCGACCCGGCCGAGGCCACGGCGGCGCTGCTCGCGGTGGAAGCCAGCGGCCGGGCGGCCATGACCGAGCTGCGCCACCTGCTCGGCCTGCTCAGCCCGGCCGGCATCGGTGACGGGCCTTTCCCGGACGGCGCCGAGGCCGGCCAGGACCTGAGCCCGCAGCCGGGTCTCGGGCAGCTCCAGCCGCTCATCGACCGGCTGACCGCGGCCGGGCTGCCCGTCGAGCTGAAGGTCGGCGGGGTGCCACGGGCGCTGCCGCCGGGCCTGGATCTGGCCGCGTACCGCGTCGTTCAGGAGGCCCTGACCAACGTGCTCAAACACGCCGGAAAGCCGAGGACCACGGTCCGGCTCGACTACCGGGAGGCCGACCTGGTGGTCGAGGTCACCGACGCCGGGCGGCCCATCCCGGCCGCCGGGCCCGCGGTCAGCACCGTGCCCGGGTCCGGCCGCGGCCTGCTCGGCCTGCGCGAGCGGATCGCGCTGTACGGCGGCGAACTGGACGCCAGGCCCCGCCCGGGTGGCGGCTGGCTGGTCCGGGCCCGGCTGCCGGTGGACCCACCGGCCGCGGCCGGTGCGCAGCAGCCCGCCGCCGGTGCGCAGCAGCCCGCCGCCGCTTCCGGGCGGCGGGGCAGCGGTGACCGGGACGGACGCAGCACCGGTGACCGGGGATGCCGGGGCGCCTCGCGTGGTGATCGCCGACGACCAGACCCTGGTCCGCAGCGGGTTCCGGATGATCCTCGGCGCGGCGGGCATCCCGGTTGTCGCCGAGGCGGCCGACGGCGGCCAGGCCGTGGCGGCCGTGCTCAAGCACCGGCCCGAGGTCGTGCTGATGGACATCCGGATGCCGGAGATGGACGGCCTGGAAGCCACCCGCCGGATCCTGGCGGCGCCGGCCGCCCGCGACTGCCGGATCATCATCCTCACCACCTTCGACCTCGACCAGTACGTCTATGCCGCGCTCACCGCAGGCGCCAGCGGGTTCCTGCTCAAGGACGTGTCACCGGAGCAGCTTGTGGCCGCGGTGCGGATGGTGCGCTGCGGTGACGCCCTGCTCGCGCCGTCGATCACCCGCAGGCTCGTCGAGCGGTTCGCGCCGCGCGCGGACGCCCGGACGGCCGTGCACGCGGACCTGTCCGAGCTGACCCCGCGTGAGCTTGAGGTGCTGCGGTTGCTCGCCCGGGGCCTGAGCAACGCCGAGCTCGCCGCCGAATTGACCCTCAGCGAGGCGACGGTCAAGACCCACGTCGGCCGGATCCTGACCAAGCTTCGGCTCCGTGACCGGGTCCAGGCGGTGGTGCTGGCCTACGAGACCGGGCTGGCCGGTCCCGGCGCCGGTCCCGCCGCGGCAACCTCGGCCGCTGCAGCCCTGGCCGCTGCCCGGCGCTGGACGCTGCTGCCAGCCCGCTGCCGCGGACGTCCACCGGATCCTGCGGTGCAGATGCGAGTCATCGACTGGCCGCGGCCGGTGAGCGACGGCAGGCCGCGCAGACCCGGGCAGTCACCGCCCGACGTGGCGTCCGCGGGCGCGCAGCCGTGTCCGCGCGGCAGATGACCGCCTCACCGCGCTGGACCCGCTTGTCACCCCCACAGCGGGCCCTATCACCTGGGCGCTCCTGCGTGGCCACGCATCGCCCACGGGTGGAAGGCCGGACCTGCGGCGTGCTGGACCAGCCGAAGCTGACCCAGGGGACCTGGGTGCACCCCGGCGAGGTGGTGGTCGAGCGCAGTTTCGCCGACGCGCTCGGCATCGGCGCCGGGGCGAGGATCACCCTGAACGGGCGGCCGTTCCGGGTAGCCGGGGTGGCGGTCACCGCAGCCTTCACCCCGTACCCGAACGTCTGCTTCACCGGCTGCATCATCGGCACCGGCCAGAAGATGGCGAGCGCGCCCGGCCTGATCTGGGTCACCCGGGCTGTGGCGCGCGGCCTGGTCACGCGCGCGGAGCCGCTGACGTACTTCCTGAACCTGAAACTGGCCCACCCGGGCAGCGCGGACGCGTTCGTCAACGCGCACAGCAACCCCAGCCCGGCCGCGCCCTATCTGACCGGATGGCAGGACATCAGCCAGCAGGACGGGAACGTGGTGAAGAACGAGCAACTGGTCATGATCGTGGCCAGCTGGCTGCTGTGCCTGCTCGCGATCGCCAGCGTCGCGGTGCTCGTCGCGGGCCGGGTGGCCGACCAGATCCGCCGGGTGGGGCTGCTCAAGGCGGTCGGCGCCACGCCGGGCCTGGTCGCCGCGGTGTTCCTGGCCGAGTACCTGGTGCTGGCGCTGGTGGCGGCTGCGGCCGGGCTCGCCGCCGGGCGGCTCGTCGCGCCGCTGCTCACCAACCCCGGGGCCGGCCTGCTCGGCACCGCGGGGGCGCCGCCGATGTCCCTGTCCACCGTGATCGTGGTGGCGGGCGTGGCGCTGGCCGTCGCGGCCGTGGCGACGCTCCTGCCCGCGGTGCGGGCGGCCCGGACGAGCACCGTGCCCGCCCTCTCGGACGCGGCCCGGCCGCCACGGCGGCGGGGCTGGCTGGTCGCGCTCTCCGCCCGGCTGCCGGTGCCGCTGCTGCTGGCCCTGCGGCTGGCCGGCCGTCGGCCGCGCCGCGTCCTGCTCTCGGTGTTCAGCGTCGCGGTCACGGTCAGCGGGATCGTCGCGGTCCTGATCGTGCACGCCCATGACGACCTGCGGTTCGCCGCCGCCTCCACGCTGGCTGACCCGCGGATCGAGCGGCTCAACCAGGTGATGATGGTCTTCACGGTGGCGCTGGTCGCCCTGGCGGCGGTCAACGCGGTCCTGATCACCTGGGCGATGGTGGTCGATGCCCGGCGTTCGTCGGCGGTAGCGCGAGCGCTCGGCGCGACGCCGGGGCAGGTCAGCGCCGGGCTGTCCGGGGCTCAGGTACTGCCCGCGCTGATCGGGGCCCTGCTCGGCATCCCGGGAGGCTTCGGGCTGGTGAACGCCGTACGGCATAACGCGGGTTCGGTGATCACCACCCCGCCGATCTGGTGGCTGGCCGCCGTCGTGATCGGGACCGCGGCCGTGGTGGCCGTGCTCACCGCGGTGCCGGCCCGCATCGGGGCCCGGCGATCGGTGGCCGGCGTTCTGCAGGCTGAATAAGCCGTCGCGGCCGGCGCGGTGCGCTGGCCAGCGGTCACAGGGGCTGGCTAGGGCGGCCGGAGGACAGCCGGGCTGCCCTCGTCACCAGGTAGTCCCGCTCGCGCAGGTTCGTGGTGCGGGCGGCGGCGGCTTCGAACTCGGCGATCGCGCCACCGGCGTCGCCGGCCTGCTCCAGCAGGTGGGCCCGCACCGAATGCAGCCGGTGGTGGTCGCCAAGCTGGCCGGCCAGGCCGTCAAGTAGCGCCAGGCCTGCGTCCGGGCCTTGTGCCATGGCCATGGCGACGGCCCGGTTCAGCGCGACCATCGGGTTGCCGGTCATCGCCCCCAGCCGGTCGTACAGGGCCAGGATCCGCGGCCAGTCGGTGCTCGCATGGCTGGCGGCCTGGTCGTGCAATGCCGCGATGGCCGCCAGCAGCTGGTACTCGCCCGGCTCGCTCTGGCGCAGGGCGCCGGTGAGCAGCGTCAGGCCCTCGGTGATGAGCGGGCGGTCCCAGCGGGTACGGTCCTGCGCTTCGAGCGGCACCAGTTCGCCGTCGGGCCCGGTCCGTGCCGGGCGCCGGGCGTCGGTCAGCAGCATCAGCGCGAGCAGGCCGGTGACCTCGGCATCGGCCGGCCGGGCCGCGTGCACGCCGCGGGCCAGCCGGACCGCCTCGCCGGACAGGTCGGTGCGCGCCAGGTCGGGCCCGTCGCTGGCCGCGTATCCCTCGTTGAAGATCAGGTAAAGCACGTGCAGCACCGAACGCAGCCGCTCGCCGCCGCCACCCGGCGGCGGCAGCGTGAACGGCTCGTCGAAGCCCTTGAGCTTCGCCTTGGCCCGGCTGATCCGCTGCGCCATGGTCGCCTCGGGGACGAGAAACGCGGCCGCGATCTCGCGGGTGGTGAGGCCGCCGACGGCGCGCAGCGTGAGCGGTATCGCGGCACCGGGGGACAGGGCCGGATGACAGCACATCAGCATGAGCGTCAGCGTGTCGTCGTGCGCCGGGACCGGCTCGGCCGGGACCAGCGACCAGGAGGCGGCCAGTTCCTCGCGCCGCCGGCGCGCCTCGTCGCTCCGGTACCGGTCGGCCATCTTGCGCGAGGCCACCCGGATGAGCCAGGCAAGCGGGTTGTCCGGCGTGCCGTCGGCCGGCCATGTCGTGGCGGCGGCCAGCAGCGCCTCTTGCACGGCGTCCTCCGCATCGGCGAAGTGACCGTAGCGCCGGACGACCGCCCCGAGTGCCCGCGGCGCCAGGTCGCGCAGCAGGTCCGCGGTGCCTTGCCGGTCGGTCACACCTCGGGATCCGGGGCGCTCATCACCGCGCGCACCTCGATGAGCTGGCGAATGGGCGCACCGTCCGGCCCTGGGGCGGCGGAGATCCTGGCCGCGATCTCGACGGCCCGGTCGGGCGATTCCACGTCCACGATCCGGTACCCGGCGAGCAGTTCCTTGGACTCGGGAAACGGGCCGTCGGTGATCACCGGGGCGCTGGTCCCGTCCGAGACCACGAACCTCGCCTGCTCGGGCCCGGACAGTCCCTGCGCGTCCACCAGTTCGCCGCGATCGAGGAGTTCGGCGTTCAGGACCTGCTGGAACTCGATGTGCGCCTTGATGTCGGCCGGTGACCACTGGGTCATCGGCGGGCAGTCGGCCCCGGCCGCCCCGTAGCTCTGCAACAGCATGTACCGCATCGCCTCATCCTCTCCGGTCCGGCGGCCCGTGCCGCCGCTCAGAAAGACGTCGGAGCTGGCGGCTACTTCTCGACATCGGACCGGGACCCGTAGGGCGGGGCGAAAATGACGAGCAGGGCCAGGTCCCCGCGGACGTCGGTGAACTGGTGCCGCTCGCCCGCCGGTACGAAGATCACTGCGCCAGGACGGACCTCCGTGGTACCCGAGTCCGTCACCAGCGTGGCGGCACCTGCCTGCACCACGTAGATCTCGTCCTCGCGGTGCGGCTCCTGGTCGTCCAGGCCGCCCGCCGGGATCGAGTACGTGCCTACGCTGAGATCCTTGCTGGCCATGTGCTCGGCCCAGTGGTTGGGCTCGCCGCCCGTGGCCGGAGTGTACCGGCCCGCCCCCTCGATGACCTGCATGCACGATCCCTTCGCACTGGTGCCCGGAACTGCTATCGGCCAGGGTTGACGTAGGAGCCCCTGCCCTTGACGGTAACGACGAGTCCTTGGTCGCGCAGCAGGGCGATCGCCTTGCGCGCAGTGCCGCGGGCGACACCGAACTCCTGCTGCAGTTGCGTCTCGCTCGGCACCGGCCGGTCCGGCAGCAGCTGCCCCGCCTCGATGCGCGACCGCAGGATGTCGGCAACCTGGACGTAGACGGGCGTGGCACTGTCGGGATCGACGGTCTGCCTTGTTGCCATGCCAGGCAGCTAACCCGTGCATGCTCATGACACACCGTCCTGATACGGGTATGAACGAGAGTAGACGGGCATGGACAAGTAGTCTACGATGCTGCCATGTACCCGAGCCGAGCGAGCATTGACAGCCGTCCCGTCTTCGATCCGGGGGTGGCGCATCCGGCGCGGGTGTACAACTACTGGCTCGGCGGCAAAGACCACTACCAAGCCGACCGGGCGGTCGCCGGCGAGGTGGCCCGCTGCCGTCCGCACGTAGTGGCCGGGGCGCGGGCGAACCGGGCCTTCCTGGCCCGGGCGGTGCGCTACCTGGCCAGCGATTGCGGCATCCGCCAGTTCCTGGACATCGGCACCGGGCTGCCCGCCCCGGACAGCACCCACGAGCTGGCCCGGCTGGTCGCGCCCGAGTGTGCGGTCGCCTATGCCGACAACGACCCGCTCGTGCTCGTCTACGCCCGGGCGCTGCTCACCAGCAGGCCCGGGGGCCGGTGCGGTTACATCGACGCCGACCTGCGGAATCCAGCCGCGCTTCTGGCCCAGGCGTCGGCCACGCTCGACTTCGCCCAGCCCGTCGCCGTGCTGCTGCTGGCCATCCTGCACTTCCTGCCACCAGCCGACGACCCGGCCGGGATCGTGGCCACGCTGGCCCGTGCCTTAGCGCCCGGCTCCTACCTGGTGATCTCCCATCTGACCGCCGACTTCGCCCCCGGCCAGGTCGGTGCCGCCGTCGAGGCCTACAACGCCGGCGTGCCCGGCGGTGTCACCCCGCGCGGCCACGCCGAGGTCACCGCGCTGTTCGGCGGCCTGCCCCTGGTCCCGCCCGGCGTCGTCCCGGTCACCCAATGGCGCCCCGCCGCCCCGTTCGGCCCCGCGGCCCCGGACGCCGACCTGTACGCCGGGATCGCGCGAACCCGGCCGCATGCCTGCGCCAGCGCCACCCGCCTCGGCGTCCTCATCGGATAGGGCCCCTGGCGCGGACACCGGAAAGCCTGGTGCCCCGCAGCAGCGCTGCGGGGCACCAGGCCAGCGTGGCTTGGGTCAGTAGCCGGCGACCTGCATGAGGTAGAGGAAGGACTTGGTCTTGCTGATGGTTGACGTGGTGGCGTTGATGTAGATGCCGTCGGCGTGGGCGGATTTGGCGGCGGTGGCCATCTGGGTGGCGGTGCCGTAGGTGGTGGAGACTTCGGGGTCGGTGATGGCCTGGGGGTTGGCGGCCTGGGCCTCGGCGCGGGAGTTGCTGTAAAGGAAGTCGAACTCGGCCGGGTTGGTGGTGTTGACCTGGTCCTGGACTACGACCATGTCGGCGTCGGCGGCGGCGGCGCCGGGGATGTTGCAGCGCAGGAACCAGTGGTCCAGGTTCTCACCGGGGGTCTGCGGGCAGGCGGCGCCGGGGACCAGGCCCAGGTCGCGGCCGGGGGCCTCGATGACCTTCAGGCCGTTGGCGTGGGCGAGCTGGCCGAATTCCTGCATGTACTGCGCGGGGTTCTGCTGCTCGTTGAGCGGGGTTGCGGACCAGTACTCGGGGTCGTACATGACCCAGCTGTAAGTCGGCGCGATGGCGTGGCTGGCAATGTCGGCGGCGAATTGGGCGTAGGAGGTGTAGGCCAGCACGCCGGAGGTGGTGAATCCGTCGCTGACCGGGGAGGTGGCCGCATTCGGGCCGGTGGCATAGGAGCCGGGTGTGTTGAAGAAGTGGCTGGCAATGGCGGGTTTCAACTGGTCGAGCTGGTGGATGTTCCAGCCGGTCATGATCCAGTTGGTGGTGGTGGCGGCGGAGGCGGGTGCCATGCCGAGGGTGGTGGCGGCGGCGCCGGCGGCGAGGGTGGCGGCCACGGCGATGGACAGGCGGGCGATGAGCTTCCTGGCTGGGCGGGTGGTGGAAACGGTGCTGGCGGACATGACTACCCCTTAGGAATTGCTTTCATGTTTTTGCGTGTATAACTAGATTGCAAGAAATGGGGGGTGGTTCCCCAGAGGCGTGCTGCCTGTCCTGGCAGGGGTATCTGGCCCCGGCTGTTGGGCCGGTGAACCGGCAATCATGGAGCAAATGGGCCCGGGGAAAAAGGCCCGGTGGAAAGGTCATCCGGCCTTATCGCCCGGGGCCGGAAGTCCCGGGCCGGAAGTCCCACGGATCCCCGGCGGGCCTTGCGCCCGGCTTGACGCGCCGTACGGCCGCTCAGACCCCTGCTAGCGCCGGGCGGGCGCGGACACCGGCCAACCGCGCCCGCCACAACCGCCCGGGCCGCGAGCAGTACGATGGCCTTGATAGGTAGCGTTCCTACGTATAGGGGCCCGCGCGGCACCCCGCAAGGAGGCAGCTGACATGCTCGCGTCCAGCCGCATCCTCGGTGACCAGGTCGGTTCCACCGCCCCGGTGTTCCTGGCTTTCCTCGCCATCCACGTACTCGCCGGGCTCACCGCGGTGATCACCGGAGCGATCGCGGCATTCTCCCGAAAGGGGAGCCCCCGTCACGTCCGCGCCGGACGCTGGTACTACCGCGCCATCTGCGCCGTCTTCGCCACCGCCACCGCGCTGGCCGCCATGCGCTGGCAGCGGGACTACTACCTGTTCCTCATCGGCGCTGTCGCCTTCACCGCCGCCACCATCGGGTACCTGCACCGCCGTCGCCACCGGCCCGGCGACACCCCGCACATCGCCGGGATGGGTACCGCCTACATCGCCATGCTCACCGCGTTCTACGTCGACAACGGCCCCCGGCTTCCGCTCTGGGACCACCTGCCGACCCTGGCGTTCTGGCTGCTGCCCACCGCCATCGGGGCGCCCATCATCGCCCGCTCCGTCGCCCGCGCCCGCACGCACGGCGCCAGCATGGACGCCCGACCAGCCACTATCACCCGCAACAACCGATAACGGGCAGCCACGAAGCCATTGAGCGGTGCTCAGCCAACTGGTTTGCCCGCCTGGATGATCGCGGAATGCAACCCCAGGCCTGCCTCGTGAGTGAGCGTGATGGTGATCTCGGTGAACCCGGCGGTCCGGAGCAGGCCCGCATACTGGCGCCTGGTCAGAGTGCCGTTGAGGCAGCCGACCTGCCGTTCGGCGGCGGCGAGCTGGGCGGGTTCGGTGCCCTCATCGGCGATGACGTCGCTGACGCCCAGCCGCCCGCCGGGCCGCAGTACCCGGAAGGCTTCGGCGAGGACGCGTGGCTTGTCGGTGGACAGGTTGATAACGCAGTTGGAGATGACCACGTCCACGTGCTCGCCGGGCAGCGGGATGTCCTCGATGTGGCCGTGCAGGAAGGTGGCGTTGGTGACGCCGGCCGCGACGGCGTTGGCGCGGGCGAGGACGAGCATGTCCGGGCTGGCGTCCAAGCCGTAGGCAGTGCCGCCGGGGGTGACCCTGCGGGCGGACAGCAGCACGTCCAGGCCGCCGCCGGAGCCCAGATCCAGGACGGTCTGGCCGGGGTGCAGGCCGGCGACCGCCAGGGGGTTGCCGCAGCCGAGGCTGGCGCGCAGTGCGTCTTCCGGGGCGCCGTCGGCTCTGGTGTAAGCGGCGGCGCCGCAGCCCGCGTCGGTGAAGGCGCCCGGGTCGCTGTCGGTGATGGCGCCACCGGCCAGGGCGGTGCGGGCCAGGCCGGAGTAACGGGCGATGACAGCATCCCGGTTGCGGGAGGCAGGGTTGCTGGCCACTGGGCACTCCTTCAGGGCTGGGCGGGGACGGGCGCGGGGCGGCCCATGACGATGTCGGCGGCAGTGGGGAAGCAGCCCACGCAGGCGTCGTTGATCCGGTAGTAGGTGGCGGTTCCCCGGTGCTCGGACAGCAGGAACCGCACCTCAGCCAGCACCTTGAGATGCGCGGACACGGTGGACTGGACCACGTCAACGGCGGCGACGATCTCGCCCACGTTCATCGGCGTGCCGCGGCGGGCGAGCAGGGAGACGATCTGGATCCGGGTGGGGTCGGCGAGCGCCTTGAACCAGGTGGCGTACTCGGCTGCGGTGGCCCGGTCAAGGGGCTGGGCGGCTTCATTCATCGTTAATCGACGATAGCCGATAAAGGTTGCGGAGGGAAGCCTGGCTGGGGGCGTGGGTTCCCGATGAGCGCGGCGAGGCCGGCCAGTGCCTGGGTGCTGGCCCGGTAGTAGACCCACACGCCGCGCTTGTCCCGCTCCAGCAGGCCCGCTTCGTGCAGCACCTTGAGGTGGTGGCTGATCGTCGGCTGGGTCAGGTTGAAGGCGTCGTTCAGGTCGCAGGCGCATGCCTCGCCGCCGGGGTGGGAGGCCACCAGCGACATCAGTCGCAGCCGTACCGGGTCGGCGAGTGCCTTCAGCAGCGGCGCGACCTGGCCGGCCTGTGCCTGGGACATCGGCTCGGCCGACAGCGGCGGGCAGCAGGCCGCCGTCCCGGCCGGGTCCAGCAGCGGCAAAGACTTCGACATACGTCTATATTGACAGCTATCGATGCCTGTGGCAAGCTCAGGAACACAAGACATAGACGCTTATCTAAGTCTGAGCCCCGGAGGTTCCCATGACCAGCCGCGTACAGCTCGCGCTGAACGTCAGCGACATCGACCAGGCAGTCGCCTTCTACGCCAGGCTGTTCGGCACCGGCCCGGCCAAACGGCGCCCCGGGTATGCCAACTTCGCCGTCGCTGACCCGCCGCTGAAGCTGGTCCTGCTGGAAAACCCCGGCCAGGGCGGCAGCCTCAATCACCTCGGCGTCGAGGTCCCCGACACGGGCACCGTCGGGGCTGAGCAGGCGCGCCTGGCCGGGGCGGGCCTGGCGTCCTCCGCTCAGGGCGAGACCACCTGCTGTTACGCCGCGCAGGACAAGTTCTGGGTCCAGGGCGCCCCCGACGGCGAGGCCTGGGAGATCTATACCGTGCTGGCCGACAGCCCCACCTTCTACGCCGAAGGTCACGGGGAGGGATGCTGCGGCGGCACCGGCCAGCGCGGCGAGCCGGCAGCCGCCCACGGCGCCCCCTGCTGCTGACAAACCAGCGCGATTTCTGCGCCGGCCCGGCAACCCGGCGGGCGGGGGCAGGCGGCCGGTGCCTCCGCTGGCTGGGACGGCCGGGTCAGCTTCCGGGGACGGAGAACAGGCCGGCCATGCGTTCGAGCGCGGCGGGCACCAGCCGGTAGTAGACCCAGGTGCCGCGGCGCTCGCTGGTGATGATCCCGGCTTCGCGCAGCACCTTGAGGTGGTGGCTGATGGTGGGCTGGGTCAGGTCGAACGCGGTGGTCAGGTCACATACGCACACCTCACCGCCGCGGTGCGCCCCGATCAGCGACAGCAGCCGCAGCCGCACCGGGTCGCCGAGGGCCTTGAACACCTGCGCCAGCCCTGCCGCCGCGGTGTCGCCGAGCGGCTCGCGGACCAGCGGGACCGAGCACTCCGCGGCATCCGCCGGGGCCAGCGGGAGAAGGCCCAGAGTGCCCCGGCCTGGCTGCATAGACATTCTCCTATCTTGACGGGCAGCTATTCAGGCTGGCAAGCTGACGCTGTCTGTATCGACACATATCAATGAAGAGGGCTGATGAGCGCCGAAGCTGAGGCGGCTGGCGGGCCGGGCACGCGGCGGCCCGGTGCGCGGGTGCGGGGCGGGAGCTGGCGGTGAGCCAGGCCGCACTGTGGCGGCGGCTGCTGGCGGAGTTCCTGGGCAGCGCGTTCCTGGCCGCCATCGTGATCGGGTCCGGGATCGCGGCGCAGCGGCTGTCACCCGGTGGACGGGCTGCACTGTGGCGACGCCTGCCCCATCTACCCCGGCAAACGCTACGAGGACTGGGACCTGCCCGATCCTGCCGGCCTGCCCATCGAGGCCATCCGCCCCATCCGCGACGCCATCCGCGACCGGGTCCAGGCGCTCGTCCGCGACCTGGACCGGGAGTCCAGGCAGCCAAGTCCGGAATCCTGAGGCACGCGTGGCGCGAGCCCGGGCCGGCTACTCGCCGACGGTGCCGTCGATGGCCTCACGAAGCAGGTCGGCGTGCCCGGCGTGCCGGGCTGTCTCCTCCAGCAGGTGCATCAGCACCCAGCGCAGGGAGAAGTGCCTGCCGTCCGGGAACGTCTTCACCGACTGCTGGTCCAGGCCGTCCGCCTGCGCGGCGGCCTGGCGGCTCCGCTCGCAGGCTTCCCGGTAGCGCTGGCGCAACGCCTCAGGCTCCAGTTCCGCACTGGTCCGGAACTCCCACTCCGGGTCGGCCTCGAAGTCGACGCCGGCCCACGGTTCGCGAATCGGCAGGCCGAGGAACCGCTCCTCCATCCAGCTCTCCTCCACCAGCGCCAGGTGCAGGAGCAGGCCCGCGAGCGTGAGTGACGAGGGGTCGTGTGCCCGCGCCATCTGTTCCCGGTTCAGCCCCGCGGTCTTGGCCAGCACGGTCTCGCGCTGGAAGTTGAGGTACTGGCCGAGCAGTTCGCGCTCGCCACCGCGGGGATCGGTCGGGACCCGGCCCGCGCGGCCGAGCAGGCCGAGGGAGCGCTGCATGAGCAGTGCCGCGGCGGCCTCGTCGTAGCCGGGCAGGCTGGCATCGGCGAACAGGTGCGTGTCACCGGGGTACAGAAACAGCGCCGTGTCCCAGTTCGCCTTGAGCAGGTCACGTGCGGCGTCGATGTCGCCTTCACCGACGAACCACGGGTCCGCGTCCATCGCGTGCACCTGGACCGGCACGTCGTCCGGCCAGGTGCCGCCGAACTCCGACAGCGGGAGGCAGGAGTGGTACAGCAGGGCGCCCTTGGCACCGGGCCGGGTCTGGGCGAGCATCTGCGCGGGCAGCACCCCGAGCGAGAACCCGGCGTAAACAAGTTCGTTCGGCAGGGCCTCGGCGGCGGCCCTGCCGCGATCCATGATCGTGCCGAAGCCGATCTGCTCGGCATGGGCCACGCCGTCCTCCAGGGTGGCGAAGGTCTTGCCCTCATAGAGGTCCGGGACGGTCACCCGGTGACCCGCGGCGCGGAGCTGGTCCGCGTACCGGCGGACCCCGTCGGTGAGGCCCTGCGCGTGATGGAACACGACGACGTCGGTCATGGATGCTCCCTGAGGTTGCGTTCGGGCAGGACAGACTTGCCAGTGGGCGACGCTACCTGCTATCCCTGACATCCGCTGCGCGTGCCCATAACGGATCACCGGGACCTGGACCGGGATCTGGCGGCGCGGCGGAACCCGGCCAGCGCCGCGGTGAGCCCCATGGTCGCACGCACGTCCGTGAGCGTGCGCTTGACCTCGCGGCGGGTCCGCGCGGTGCCGGTGACGATCAGCTCCTCCACCAGCCCGTGGTCGGCCTCCAGCGCGGCCCGGCGCTCCCTGACCGGATCCAGGAACCGGTTCAGTGCGGCGGCGAGCCGTTCCTTGACCTCGGCATCGCCCACTTTCCCTGCCCGGTAGCGCTCCTTCAGTTCCGCGACCTCGGCGGGCCGGTCGTTGAAGGCGTCGTGGTAGACGAACACCGGGTTGCCCTCGACCGTGCCGGGCACCCCGGCGGTGGTCCTGGCCGGGTCGGTGTACATGCGCCGCACCTTCGCGGCGACCTCGCCCGGCGGGTCGGACAGGTAGATGGCGTTGCCCAGGCTCTTGCTCATCTTGGCCCGGCCGTCCGTGCCCGGCAGCACCGGGACGTCCGCCGGGACCAGATCCGGCACCGTGAACACCTCCCCGTAGCGGCGGTTGAACCGGCGGGCCATCTCCCTGGCGACCTCCACGTGTGCCGCGTTGTCCTTGCCCACAGGCACCACCGCGGCATGCACCGCCAGGATGTCGGCGGCCTGGAGCACGGGATACCCGAGCAGCGCGAGCGGCATCTCGCGCTGGCCGGCGTGCTGCCCCATCTCCTTCAGGCTCGGGATGCGCTGCAGCCGGGGCACGGTGACCAGGCTGGACAGGAGCAGGCTCAGCTCGGCGACCTCGGGCACGGCCGATTGCAGGTAGAACACCGAGTGCGCCGGGTCCAGACCGGCCGCGAGGGAGTCGAGCACCATGTCTGTTGCGTGACGGCCGGTCTCAGCGATTTCCGCTGGACTGTTCTTCGTGGTGAGCATGTGCAGGTCGGCAATGATGAAGAAGCTCTCGTACCGGCGGTGCAGCCGGATCCGGTTGGCCAGGCTGCCGGCGTAGTGGCCGAGGTGCAGGCGGCCGGTCGGCCGGTCCCCGGTGAGCATCCGGGGCGCCCCCGGCAGGGGGCCGGGGACCGGGGCGAGGTTACCTGGTGCGATGGCGGTTGCGGTCATGTCGTTCCTCCTCAGGTCGGGAGCCGCCGGGGAGGACCACATGCCAGAGCAGCAAAACGGGCCGTCCGCCGGACGGCCCGCATGGCACAGCGTGTCGGTGACCGTCCTAGGACGGCCACCACGCGAAGGTGCCGGTGCGCTGCATGACACCAGAATAACGGGAGCCGGGCAGGTGGCGCGACCCCCCGGCACGGTGCCGTGCCCGGGCCTGGCGGAAAATGCCGGGCATAAACCCAGGCGACGGGCGGCCGCCGCCCGCGTAGGCTGATCGCCCGGCTACGCGCTGCCACCCAGGAACCCGCCATGTTGCTCACCCTCACGAACACCACGCCGCCCGCGACGGATCTCGGGTTCCTGCTGCACAAGAACCCGGCCACCGTGCGCTCGGTCACGATGGGCTGGGGAACGGCGCACGTGTTCTACCCGGAGGCGGAGCCCGGCCGCTGTACCGCCGCGCTGCTGTGCGAGGTCGACCCGGTCACGCTGGCGCGGCGCAGCCGGGATGGGCTGTTCCCGCTCGCCGCCTACGTCAACGACCGGCCCTATGCCGCCTCCTCGCTGCTGGCCGTGGCGCTGCGCAAGTTGTTCGGCACGGCACTGCGCGGTGAGTGCGCGCAGCGGCCGGGCCTGGCAGACACCCCGCTGGACCTGGCGGCGCGGCTGCCGGTGCTGCGCTGCCGGGGCGGCGAGGAGTTGCTCCACCGGCTGTTCGAGCCGCTCGGCTACCAGGTGCGCGCCCAGGCGATACCGCTGGACCCGGCGTTCCCCGGCTGGGGTGACAGCGACTACTTCGACGTGTGCGTCTCCGCCAGATGCCGGGTGCGTGACCTGCTCGGGCAGCTCTATGTGCTGTTGCCGGTGCTCGACGGCGACAAGCACTACTGGGTGAGCAGGGACGAGATCGACAAGCTGGCCGGCGGTGCGGCACAGTGGCTGGCCGCACATCCCGACCGGGACCTGATCATCCGCCGCTACCTGCGCCACCAGCCCGGCCTGGTCAGGGAGGCCACGGCCCGGCTGCTCGATGAGGACCTCGGCGCCCCGGAGACCAGGGCCGCCGAGCGCGACGCGGGCGATCAGGACGGCACCGGGGCAGCGGAACACGCCCGGCTGCGCGACCTGCGGGCCGCGGCGGTGCTGCGCGAACTCCGGGCCGCGGGGGCGCGCCGCGTCCTCGACCTGGGCTGCGGCGACGGCCGCCTGCTCGCGCTGCTGCTCGCCGACCCTCAGTTCGACGAGATCGTCGGCGTCGACGCCGCCCCCGCTGCGCTGGAGCGCGCCGCCCGCCGCCTGCACACCGACGAAATGGCGCCGCGGCAGCGAGACCGGCTCCGGCTGCTGCAGGGCGCCCTGACCTACGCCGACCGCCGCCTGGCCGGCTACGACGCGGCCGTGCTCATGGAGGTGGCCGAGCACGTCGACCCGGACCGCCTGCCCGCGTTCGAGCAGGCCGTGCTGGGCAGTGCCGCGCCAGGGACCGTGGTCATCACCACTCCCAACGCCGACTACAACCCGCATTACCCCGCGCTGCGCCCTGGCGAGATGCGCCACCCGGACCACCGGTTCGAGTGGAGCCGTGCCGCGTTCCGGGCCTGGGCGCGGGCAGCGGCGCAGGCGCACGGCTACTCGGTGCGGTTCGAGCCGGTCGGCGCGGCGGACCCGGAGGCCGGCCCGCCGACGCAGATGGCGGTCCTGCACCGCGCGGCGCCCGGCCAGGCGGCGCCGGCCACAGCGGCGGTGCCGCGGCCATGACCGATCTCAAGATCCCCCGGCTGTGCCTGGTCGCCCTGGTGGGCGTGAGCGGGTCAGGCAAGTCCAGCTTCGCGGCCCGGCATTTCCGGCCGACCGAGGTGCTGTCCTCGGACACCTTCCGCGGCCTGGTCGGCGACGACGAGAACGACCAGTCGGTCACCGCGGCGGCCTTCACCGCGCTGCACGCGGTCGCTGCCGAGCGGCTCAAGCTCGGCAGGCTCACCGTGGTCGATGCGACGAACGTGCTGCCGGACGCCCGCCGCCCGCTGCTGGACCTGGCCCGCGAGCATCACGTCCTGCCGGTGGCCATCGTGCTCGACGTGCCCGAGCAGGTCTGCGTCCAGCGCAACCAGGCCCGCCCGGACCGTGCGTCCGGCGCCGGGGTGATCCGGCGGCAGCACGCGGCGGTGGCCAGGTCGGCCGGGCGGCTGGAGCGCGAGGGGTTCCGCCGGGTGTTCCGGCTGCGCGGCGTGGCGGAGGTGGACGCGGCACGGATCGTCCGGGAGCCCGCCTGGGCTGACAAATCGGACCTGCGCGGGCCCTTCGACATCGTCGGCGACGTGCACGGCTGCCAGGCGGAACTGGCCAGCCTGCTGGACCTGCTCGGTTACCGGCCAGGCGAAGACGGGATCCGCCGCCACCAGGCCGGGCGCACCGCCGTGTTCCTCGGCGACCTGGTCGACCGCGGACCGGGCACGCCGGGTGTGCTCCGCACGGTGATGGGCATGGTGGCAGCCGGCACCGCCCTGTGTGTGCCGGGCAACCACGAGGCCAAGCTGCTGCGCGCGCTGCGCGGCCGCGACGTCCGGATGAGCCATGGCCTGGCGGAGTCGATCGCCCAGCTCGGCGCCGAGCCAGCGGACTTCCCCGCACAGGTCATCGCCTTCCTTGACGGCCTGGTGAGCCACTACGTGCTGGACTCGGGGCGGCTGGTGGTCGCGCACGCCGGCCTGCGCGAGGAGATGCACGGGCGCGCGTCCGCCGCGGTCCGGGCCTTCGCGCTATACGGCGATACCACCGGGGAGACCGACGAGTTCGGCCTGCCCGTCCGGTACCCGTGGGCGCAGGACTACCGCGGCAGGGCGGCCGTGGTGTACGGCCACACGCCGGTTACCGAAGCCATCTGGGTGAACAACACGATCTGCATCGACACCGGCTGCGTCTTCGGCGGCCGCCTCACCGCGCTGCGCTACCCCGAGCGGGAACTTGTCTCGGTGCCGGCCGCGGCGACCTACTACCAGCCCGCGCGGCCGCTGACGGCGCCCCCGGCCAGCGCGGGCCCGCCCGGCGCCGGCCCGGCCAGGGCCCGTCCAGCGCTGCGCTCCTGGACGTCGCGGACGTGCTCGGCAGGCGGGGGATCACCACCGGGCTCCGCGGCCGGGTGACCGTCCCGGAGCAGAACGCGGCCGCGGCGCTGGAGGTGATGAGCCGGTTCGCGGCAGATCCACGGTGGCTGATCTACCTCCCGCCGACGATGCCGCCGGTGCCCGCCAGCACCAGGCCTGGCCTGCTGGAGCATCCGGCGGATGCGCTGGACGCCTACCGGCGGGCCGGGGTGACCCAGGTGATCTGCGAGGAAAAGCACATGGGCTCGCGGGCGGTCGTGATCGCCTGCCGGACGCCCGAGGCGGCCAGGGACTGGTTCGGCAGCCAGCGCAGCGGCATCGTGTACACCCGCACCGGCCGCCGGTTCTTCACCGACGACCGGCTCGAAGAGGCCCTGCTCGGCCGGGTGACCGGGGCGCTGGCAGAAACCGGGCTATGGGCCGAGCTTGGCGACTGGGCAGCGCTGGACTGCGAGATCATGCCCTGGTCGGTCAAGGCCGAGGCCCTGGTGCGCGGCCAGTACGCAGCCGTGGGCGCCGCCGCACTGGCCGGGTTGACGGCAGCCAGCGAAGCTTGCGAACAGGCGCTGCGCCGTGGCAGTGACGTGGCGGCGCTGCGTGACCGGATCGGGGAGCGGCTCGCGGCAGGCCGGTCCTATACCGCCGCATACCGGCCCTACGTGTGGCCGGTGCGCGCGCTGGCCGACCTGCGGCTGGCGCCGTTCCAGGTGCTCGCCGGCTCGGCCGGCAGCTTCTTCTCCCGGGATCACCGCTGGCACATGAACGCCGCGGAACTCCTGGCCGCGGCCGACCCGCTCATCGTGCCCACCAGGCACATCGTGGCCGACCTCGGCGACGAGGGGGCCAGCGCCGCGGTGACCACCTGGTGGGAGCAGATCACCGGGGCCGGTGGTGAGGGCATGGTGGCCAAGCCGC
The DNA here is from genome assembly GCA_963707905.1 of uncultured Actinomycetes bacterium. GTDB lineage: Bacteria > Actinomycetota > Actinomycetes > Streptosporangiales > Streptosporangiaceae > DASXKD01. The sequence goes on from CAVPSA010000059.1 coordinate 194,235, forward strand.
TCGACCCGGTCGCCCGGGTGCGGCACGGACCCGCCCAGCACGGGATGAAATGCCGCGGGCGGGAGTACCTGCGGATCATCTACGGGCCCGAATACACCATTCCGGCCAACCTCAGCCGGCTTGCCGGGCGCAACCTTGCCCGTAAGCGCTCGCTGGCCGCCAGCGAGTTCGCGCTGGGAGCCGAGGCGCTGGACCGGTTCACCCGGCGCGAGCCGCTGTTCCGCGTGCACGAGTGCGTGTTCGGCGTGCTGGCCCTGGAAAGCGAGCCGGTTGACCCGCGGCTCTGACCCGGGCCGCACCCGGCCCGGTGACCGTGCCGGGCGCATGCCCGGGGCCAGCCACGCCGGACGCCGGGTCGCCGGGGCTATTAGGGTGAGCCCCGGGCTTTCGTAGCGCATGAAACCAAGGGACGGGGACGGGAATGACCCATCCGGGCGAGGGCGGCGGGCTGCCGGTTCGGCTTCGGCAGCCCCGGCTACCGGCAGGCGCGCGGTGAAGGACTGGGTGGCCTGGCACGAGGCCTACGACGACCCCACGTCCCCGCTGAGCACGCGGCTGCGCGTGGTCCGCGGGCACCTTTCTGACGCGCTTGACGCGGCCCCGCCCGGCCCGGTGCGCCTGGTCAGCCTGTGTGCCGGGCAGGGCCGCGATGTGCTCGGCGTACTGCCCGCACACCCGCGCGGGCCGCAGGTGTCGGCCGTGCTTGTCGAGTACGACCCGCAGAACGCGGCGCTGGCCCGCCAGGGCGCCGGGCAGGCAGGGCTGCCACGGGTGGAGGTGCGCCAGGCGGACGCGGCGCAGGTGGCGAACTACGCCGACGCACTGCCCGCCGACGTGCTGCTGCTGTGCGGGATCTTCGGCAACGTGAGCGACGAGGACATCCAGCGGACCGCTGAGGCGGCGCCGGCACTGTGCGCGCCCGGGGCCACCGTGATCTGGACCAGGCACCGGCGGGCGCCGGACCTGACGCCGCGGATCCGCGGCTGGTTCCAGGCCAGCGGGTTCGACGAGGTCGCCTTCGACGTGCCGGACGAGACGGTCACCGGTGTCAGCGTCGGCGTCGGCCGCCTGGCGGTGGCGCCGCCGGCCGCGCTGCCGGACGGCCCGCTGTTCACCTTCCGCGCCGCCTGATTTCATGCGCTACGCCGGCCCGCCAGGCCGGGCACCCCGGCCGCACGGCAACCGGGGCTCAGCGCGCCGCGGGCTGAGGTCAGCCGGGTTCCTGCACCTCGACGGCGCCGATGTCGCAGGCCGGGCCCTGCGGGCGGGGCACGCCGCGCTGATCGGCAGCCGGGCAGCAGGCCTCCGGCCGCACAGTGCCGGAGGTCACTTTGCGCGGACCGGCGGCGGTTGCCAGGATCGGTCCATGGTGAGCATCGGCATGGTGGTGATGGGCGCGGCGGACATGGGGCGCGCGGTCCGGTTCTGGGCCGCCGCACTCGGCTACGAGGTGCGCGAAGGCGGGGCAGGCGCGGACTGGAGTTCGCTGACCCCGGCGGGCGGCCTGGGCACCGGCATCGGGCTGCAGCAAAGCGGCACGCCCGCGGACGCCCACCCGCAGGTGCACCTGGACCTGTACGCGGCCGACGCCGCCGAGCAGGCCGCCGAGGTGCAGCGACTTGTCGGGCTCGGCGCCGAGAAGGTGGACTGGGACCGCTATCCCGATGACCCGGACTTCGTCGTGCTCGCCGACCCCGAAGGCAACAGGTTCTGCATCGTCAACACCAGCCACGGGCACGAATGAGCAGGGCTGCCCGGCCGGCCGGTGCTGCCGCATAGACCGGCCTGCCCGACAATGGGCGGGAACACGTGCCCGCGGAGGTAGCTGACATGGTGACCGCGAACGAGCAGGCCCTGCCCTCGGCCGACGACTTGGACCTGCCCTTCTTCGACTACAACGAGCCCGGCCTGGTGGGGGAGGTGTACCACCAGCGGCTCGCCGAGGTGCGGCGGCAGGGCTGGCTCGCCAGGTCCCCGTTGTCGCTGGTAGTGCTCGACCAGGAGTCCGGCGAGTTCTTCCTGCGGGCGAGGGAGACCGCCTTCCCCGGCCGGGAGATCGCGGACCTGTTCGGCGTCACCGGGGGCCGGCTGCGGGAGCAGATCGACGCGAACATCCTCAACCAGACCGGGGAGCGGCATCGCAGGCTCCGGGCGCTGGTCGGCCCCGCGTTCACCCCCCGGGCGGCGGCCAAGTGGCGGCCGGTCATGCGCGACTTCGCGCAGCGGCTGTGGGCCAGCATGGGGACCGGGGAGTGTGAGTTCGTCGCGTCGTTTGCCAAGCCGTACCCGTCGCTGACCATCGCCGCGGTGCTCGGTGCCCCGCTGCAGGACGCGCCGCGGCTGCACGATTGGTCCACCTGGGTGCAGCGCCAGTTCGACATCCGCGCGCTGTCCACCGAGCCGGAGCGCATCGAGCGGGCCACCGAGGAGCTGTACGGCTACGTGGAAGGGCTGCTCGAACTGCGCCGCCGTGAGCCGTCCGGCGACCTCATCAGCGCGCTGCTCGCCGCCGAGGAAGAAGGCAGCAAGCTCTCCCACGACGAGTGCATCAACCTGGTGCTCAACGTCATCGCCGGGGGCGTGGACACCACCCAGGCCCAGCTCTCCCACGCGCTGCGGCTGTTCGCCGGGCACCCGGCGCAGTGGGACCTGCTCGCCCGCGAGCCCGACCGGATCCCCGCCGCGGTGGACGAGGTGCTGCGCTTCGAGCCGATCACCCCGTTCACCGCGCGGATCTGCACGAGCCAGATCGTGTACCGCGGCGTGGTCTTCCCTGCGGGAAGCATCGTCGCGATCTGTGCTGAGCGGGCCAACCGCGACCACGACGGCGGGGAGGAGTTCGACATCACCGCGGGCCGGGACGCCCGTGCGCTGACGTTCGGCGCGGGACCGCATTTCTGCCTCGGCCAGAATCTGGCGCGGGCCGAACTGGAGGAGGCTCTGGGCTTCCTGGCTCCCCGGATGACTGGACTGCACCCCGCCGCGGCGGCGGAACTGGGCGGGGTCGAAGGCATTTACCAGATCGAGTCCCTGCCGCTGGCCTGGTCGCAGGCTTGAGCGCGGGACGGGATGGAAGGAAGGCGCTCGTGCACACCACGACACTGGGAGAACTGACCGTCCCGGCCCAGGGCCTGGGCTGCATGGGCATGAGCGAGTTCTACGGGCACACCGACTGGGACGAGTCGGTGGCCACCATCCACCGGGCGCTCGAACTCGGCGTGACGTTCCTCGACACCGCCGACATCTACGGGGCGGGCCACAACGAGGTCCTCGTCGGCCGCGCGATCGCCGGGCGGCGCGACGAGGTGCAGCTGGCCACCAAGTTCGGCATCGACCGGTCGGCCGGGGACGGCGGCCGGGTGCGGCGCGGCGAGCCCGCGTACGTCAAGCGGTGCTGTGACGCATCGCTGCTGCGCCTCGGCGTGGACGTGATCGACCTGTACTACCTGCACAGGCCGCCGGAGAACGTCGAGATCGAGGAAACGGTCGGTGCCATGGGCGAGCTTGTCGCCGCGGGCAAGGTGCGCTACCTGGGCCTGTCCGAGGTGGACGGGGGACTGCTGCGCCGGGCGCACGCGGTGCACCCGATCACCGCGGTGCAGAGCGAGTACTCGCTGTGGACCCGTGAGCCGGAGACCGCCGTGGTGCCGGCCATGGCCGAGCTCGGCGTCGGCCTGGTGCCCTACTCGCCACTGGGCCGCGGCTTCCTCACCGGGACCGTGGACGTGGCCAAGCTGGACGCCAAGGACTTCCGCGGGCGCAACCCGCGCTTCGCCGGCGAGGCCGGGGCCGCCAACCAGGCGATCGCCGACACGGTCCGGGCGGTAGCGGAGGCCAACGGGGTCGCGCCCGCGCAACTGGCCCTGGCCTGGGTGTACGCACAGGCGGCCCGGCTCGGCGTGACCATGGCGCCGATCCCCGGCACCAAGCGGGTGAAGTGGCTGGAGCAGAACGTCGCGGCCATCGACATCACGCTGACCGGCGGCGAACTGGCTGCCCTGGAACCGCTGGCCGGCCAGGTCGCCGGCGGCCGGTACTGAGCGCCGGGGCCGGTCTCGTGCCCCAGCATCCGGAGCGCCGGCTGGCATTCGGGCTGGCTGCCGAGGAGTACGACCTGGTCCGGCCCGGCTATCCGGCCGCCCTGGTCGACGCGGTGCTGGCGCACTGCGGCGGCACCGGGGTGACCGCGGTGGAGGCGGGCGCGGGCACGGGCAAGGCGACCCGGGCGTTCGCCGCCAGGGGCCTGCGGATCGCCGCGGTGGAGCCCGACCCCGCCATGGCCGGCATCCTGGCCGCGAGCTGCTCCGGGTACCCCGAGGTCAGCGTGGTCGTCAGTGGGTTCGAGGAGTACCTGCCCGCGGAGCCGTGCGGGCTGCTGTTCAGCGCGCAGGCCTGGCACTGGATCGACCCGGTGGTCCGCGGGGACCGCGCCGCCGCCGTGCTCGCCGCCGGCGGCAGCCTGGCCCTGTTCTGGAACTTCGACCGGATCATCGACGGTGCCGTCCAGAAAGAGGTGACGCAGGCGCACCGGGAACTCACCCCGCACATCGAGTGGGACACCACCCCGGTGGCCGAGGGCGGCCTGCTGGAGCGCTGGCCCGCCACGGAGATCGCCGGGCTGGCCGCGTTCACCGGCGTGGCGGCCCGCCTGTACCGGTGGGAACGGGTGCTGTCCAGGCGGCAGTACGTGCAGTACCTGGCCACCCATTCGCCGTACCTGATCCTCGACCCGGCCACCAGGGACGAGCTGTTCGCGCGAATCGCGTCGATCCTGCCCAGCCGCGTCCCCCTCGCCGAGGACACCGTTCTTTACCTTGCCCGACGTGCCTCCTAGCGTGCCGCCGACGTCAGCCATCAATCGCGGGGCTCCGGGGGCTCGGCCCCCGGGTTAACACTGCACCTGGCCCGCCGAACTTAGGGGGAGCAGGAGGAAGGCGGCCGCCCTGCGGACGGCAGGTACCACGCGGCATCGTCCGGCAAAATGTTCCGGCCAAGCGGCGAGGCCGGGCGCCGTGCGCGGACGCCCGCCGGCGCGCCGGGGTTCCGGGGGGCTCGGCCCCCGGGCCAGCACTAGCGGCGAGCCTCCGGCGAAGCCGATCGAAGATCAGCGAGCATGGGTGACCCAGCTCGACGCCCCGCTAGAGTCCAGCTAGCAGGTCGGTCTCGGTGATGCCCGGGCCCTGCCCCTCGCGGATGAACCATTCCGTGCCGAACCCGTAGGCGAAGGCCTCGTCCGGCATCGCCAGGAAGAACGACTGCTCGCTGATCTGGCTCGCGTGGGCGCGCATGGCGCGGCGCTTGTACTCCAGGTACGGGGTCACGTCCACGGCCGCGGTGATCACCGACTCGGGCATGCCGAACGACTCCTCGTCGATGTCCGGGGTCTCGATGTCAGCCTCGCCGTCCTGGCCGGCGAACCTGTCCCGGCTGCGCAGGATGTGGTCCCGGTTGATCGTGCTCTGGTACACCCGCCGGGTGCCGGCCAGCTCGGCGGCCCGCAGGCCCACCCTGTGGACCTGGATGTGGTCCGGGTGGCCATATCCGCCATGCTCGTCGTAGCAGGTCAGGATGTCGGCCCGTTCCTCGTCGAGGAGCGCGGCGAGTTTCTTCGCGGCCTCGTCGACCGGCGCGGTCCAGAACGAGCCGGGCACCTCGTTGGCCGGGGTGCCCATCATGCCCGAGTCGGTATATCCGAGAAACTCCACCCGCTGCGCGCCGAGGATCTCCGCGGACGCGTGCGTCTCCACGACCCGGCGCTGCCACAGTTCCTCGCCCGGGCTCAGGAAGCCCTCGGCGACCTCGCCCTGTTCGCCGCGAGTCGCCACGACCAGCACGACCCGGTGCCCTTCCTCGGCGGCCTTGCGGATAATCCCGCCGCAGGCGATGCACTCGTCGTCCGGATGGGCATGAAATGACACAAGAGTGACCATGATGGTGACGCTACCTGACCCCTCGGACAGCACGCGGTCCGGGCTCAACCCCCGGCGACCAGGAGAAATGGATGCCTGAGCAGGACACCGAACGGCCGGTGCAGCGCCGCTTCGGCGGCTGGCGGCCCTGGCATGGCAGGCCCCGGGTCCGGGACGTGCTCTGCGCCGTGGCAATCGCGGTGAGCGGCGTCTACGCGGTGGCGACCATTCCGCTGACTCCGGCGCTGATCGCCAGCCACCCGGTGCTCCTCGAACTGCTGACGGGATCCACGTCCTCGATCATGTCGGCTGGGGCGTTCGCCGATGTGGACAGCAAGCTGCAGCTGACCTTGGTCATCGTCGCGGCGCTGCCCGGGATCATGCGGTTCGACTGGGTGTTCTGGTGGGCGGGCAGGCTCTGGGGCCACCGCATCGTGGAACGGCTCGGCGAGCACAGTCCGCGGACGGCCCGGCTTGCTGCCCTCGCGGAAAGCCGCGGACGCCGCTGGGCCGGCCCACTGGTGGCGCTGGCGGCCTTCCTGCCGAGCGGCGCCTCCACCGCCGTCTACGCCGCGGCCGGCTGGGCCGGGCTGCCGCTGCTCACGTTCGTGCTGTGGGACACGCTGGGGTCGGCGGCCTGGATATCAGTGGTCGCCCTGGGCGGGTACCTGCTCGGCAGTACCGGGGTGACCCTGGCCGACCTGGTGTCGCGGTACGCCACGGTGACAATCTGCGTGCTCGTAGCCCTGTTCATCGCGCCGCAGGCCTGGCATTCCTGGCGGGAGTGGCGCGCCGCGAAGGCGGCCAGAGGCGGGCTGCCGGTATCCGCGGTACCCGCACCGGCGGTGTCCGGGCCGGGCACTGACGGCGTGGAGCCCCCCGGCATGGCCTAGAGTGTTCCGCCGTGGCGGGACAGGGGACTCCAGCGACGGCACTGCTCGGCAAGCTGGGCATCACGCATTCGGTGCACGAGTATCCGCATGATCCCCGGCACGGCTCCTACGGCGCCGAGGCCGCGCAGGTGCTCGGGGTGGCACCGGAACGGGTGTTCAAGACGCTCGTGGCCGAGGTCGATGGCCAGCTCACCGTCGGCGTGGTGCCGGTGGCGGGCCAGCTCGACCTCAAGGCGCTCGCCGCGGCCGCGGGCGGGAAGAAGGCGGCGATGGCCGGCGTGGCCGCGGCCGAGCGGGCCACCGGTTATGTGACCGGCGGCATCTCGCCGCTGGGGCACCGCAGGCGGCTGCCGGTCGTGATCGACTCCTCGGCGCTGGGGTACGGGACGGTCTACTGCAGCGCCGGCCGGCGTGGGCTGGAGATCGAGCTGGCACCAGCCGACCTGGTACGCGCCGCGGGCGCGGTGGTCGCCGACATCGCCGCCCCGCCCCGGGGGTGAGATCAGGGGATCGGGCAGCCAGGTTTCGCGGCGGCCCGGCCGGAGTTGGGGCTGACCATCAGGCAGGACTCGTCGACCGCCTGGAAGGCGCTGGCGGGGATCTGCTTGAGCAGCGAGACCAGGCCGTCCGGCCACTGCGGGTACGCGCTGCCCTGGAAGAACCAGTTGCTGCCGTTGTCGGCCAGGATGAGCCCGTAGTGCTGCATCTCGATCAGCACGGCCCTGGCGTCCGCGCAGTACGGCGTGGCACTGGCGCAGAACCCGGTGACGTCGAAGCCCGCCTTGAGCCGGAACCGGGCGCCCATCGGCGGCAGCGCCGGATTCGTGCCCGAGCCCGCCTCGTGCCTGGCTGGCCACAGGTAGGCCGACTGGGTGGATTGCGCGGTGAACCTGATCGCGTGCGTGATCGGGCGGCCGGACTTGACCGCCGCCTTGACCTGGCTGTAGTTCAGCAGCCCCGGCAGGATGGGCAGGCCGGCCGCGTCGGCGGAGGTCCAGCCCGCGGGCCGGAGCCGGTTGGAGGTCAGGTTCCAGATCGCGCCTGAGCCGGCCGTCGAGCCCGAGGCCGAGTACCTGGCCTGCCACAGCTCGTAGAGCGTGCAGGTGGTCTTGCTGACCATGATCGCGTGGCGGTCGCCGCCCGCGTTCTCGCCTCCCTCGATCAGCGTGTCCGGGCCGAACGGGTAAGGGCCCTTGTCGCTCTCGCTGGCGTACTGGAACTTGACCGGGACCAGCGGGTGCGCGCTCGTGACGATGTTGTCGGGGATGCCGAACGGGAACCCGCCGGGATTCGGCCCGAAATCGGGGTGCAGGTCGAGGCCGGCCGAGTCCATGCTCCGCATCCAGGCGGCGCTGTGGGCGTTCACCGGCAACTGGGAGATGTCGGTGTTCCAGACATTGCTGGCGGGGAACATCGGGCAGTTCGGCGCTCCGGGGACCGTGGTGCCGCCCCCGCTTGGGCTGGTGGCGCGCGGGGGCTGGATGGCCGCGCGGCCGTTGCCGGTGCCCGCGACCGGTGCCTGGTCCTCGCTCGCGGCCAGGACCGTGCCGGGTGCGGTGCCGGAACCATGCGGCTGGCCGGCCCCGGCGCCGGCGGCGGTGCCGCACGCCGCCAGGAACGCCAGCGCTGCGGTCACCGCGAGGATGCGGACAGGTGTGGTACCTAGCGGGCTTCCCACGGGCCTCATCCTGCCACGGCAGGCACGGGAGCGTGCTGTGTGCGCGGGTTACCAGAGGTCGAGGTAGCGGGGCAGCTCGGCAAGCCGGGTGATGGTGGCGTCGGGCACCGCGGCCTCGAACGGCGGCACGGTGCTGTTGCGGATGAGCACGGCCCGCATGCCGATGCCCTTGGCACCATGCACGTCGTCGAAGGGCCGGTCGCCGACGAACACGCAGGCGGCCGGGTCGTCCTCGCCGACGGCGGCCATTGCGGCACGGAACGCCTCGGGGTGCGGCTTGGTCCAGGGCAGTTCGCTGGAGTACACGGTGCCGTCGATCAGGTCGAGCACCTGGTCCCTGACGAAACACCCGTCGTGCATGGACCGGGGCCACAGGGTGTTGGAGAGCACTCCGATCCTGATGTCCCGGCGCCGTAGCTCGTGCAGCAGCCCGGGCACGTCCGGGTCGGTGAAGGTGTGCGGTTCCCAGGCCTCGAAGTAGCTGGTGAGCAGGGCTTCGGGCACGGTCACCCCGGCGCGCTCGAAGACGTGCGCCAGCGTCGCGCTCTGCTGGCTGCTCTCGATGCCCTGCCACACGGCCAGTTCGGCCTGGTAGATCGCGCGGGCCACGTCCGTGGCCTCGGCCTGCGGATAGTGCCGTGCGCAGACCCCGCGCCAGAGGGCGTCGTGGTCGACGGCGTGCCACGGGGTGAGCGTCCCGCCCCAGTCGAAGATGACCGTCCTGACCGCCACGCCCCGATCCTAAGAGCCCCGCTTGGCTGGTGAACCACACGCGGTGGGGCCCTAGCCGTGAACCCAAATGTGAGCAAAGGTTGTGGATGGTATGTCCCATCGGGGTTGGCAGGCGGCACGCGCAGTGTTGGCCTGGCCGTCTTTTCCCCGTCGCCAGGGGTTAGCAGGGCCGTCCTAGGGTCACGGCAGGGTCGTCCGCCCGGCGCTGGGCGGGCGACTGGATGAGGAGGAATTCATGCCAGAGCACAAGGGCAGGCGATGGATCTCCGGGAGGGCCATCGCCATCGGCGGGTGCGCGACACTCCTGGGGGGGCTCGCCCTGGCCGGGCAGGCCACACCTGGGGCAGCCGCGACGACGGCGGCAGTGCCCCGCGTGGCCTTCCACGCGACAACGGATAGTACCTGCCACCTCGGCAACGGGATCAAGCACGTCGTCCAGCTCACGTTCGACAACGTCCACTTCTTCCGTGACAACCCGAACGTGCCGTCCGACCTGCAGATGATGCCGAACCTGCTGAACTTCTTCGAGAACAACGGCACGTTCCTGTCGAACAACCACACGCCGTTGATCGCGCACACGGCCAACGACATCCTGACCACCCTGACCGGGTTGTACGGGGACCGGCACGGGATGTCGGCGGGAAACAACGCCTACCGGAGCTTCAACCCCGACGGCACCACCGACCCGGCGAGCGCCTTCGCCTACTGGACCGATCCGATCTTCGACACCGCCAGCACACCGACCACCGGGCACGACACGAACCCGTCCATGGTCTACTCGCCGACGCCGCCGGCCACCACGCACCCGGCGCCGCAGCCGAACACGATCGCTCCGGCCCCGTGGGCGCCCTACACCCGCGCCGGCTGCGACGCCGGTTACATCGGGACCGCGAACGTGGAGCTGGAGAACACCTCGGTGGACATCCCCAAGGTGTTCGGCCCCGACTCCCCCGAGGCGCAGCAGCTAGCCGCGGACCCGGACAGCTTCAAGGACGCCGAGACGGCGGACTACGTCGGCGTCGCGGTGCACTGCGCGCAGGGCAGCGCGTTCTGCGCGGACGCCCAGGGCATCAAGTTCGGCCAGACCTCGCCCAGCCCCACCGCCTCTCCCGACCTGCTGCCGAACGAGCCCGGTGGCTACAACGGGTTCCAGGGGCTGTTCGGGCACCGCTACGTCGCGCCCCAGATCGGGGCGGGCACGCCGAACGTGACGCACAACGGGTTCCAGGTCACCAACGCCGCCGGGAACCTCGTGGACCTGAACGGCAACGAGATCGATGGCGCCTTCCTCACCGGCCACCCGGGCTTCCCCGGCTTCAGCAACATCAACCCGTCCCAGACGCTGGCCTACCTGGCCGACATGCAGGAATCCGGCGTGTCGGTCACCTCGGGCTACATGGCCGACATCCACGGGAACGAGCACATACCCGCGCTGTCGGGTACCGGCGGTCCGTGTAACGGCGCGCCCTCCGCGCTCGGCACCGGCAGCGCCTGCTACATCGCTCAGGCGCAGTACTACAACCAGGCATTCGGGACGTTCTTCCAGCGTCTGGCCGCAGACGGGATCACCTCGCAGAACACGCTGTTCATCCTCAGCTCGGACGAGGGTGACCACGTGGCCGGCGCGAACGTGGGCCGGGCCATCCAGCCCACGCCGTCCAACTGCGACGGCGCGACCGTCAGCGGCGACACGGTGACCCCGGACGTGCTCTGCACCTACCCCACGCAGCCCGACGGGGCGCTCTCCTTCGGGGAACTGTCCGGCAACCTGACCGGGCTGCTGGCGACGGAGAAGAACGACACCACCCCGTTCTCAGTGGTGAGCGACTCCTCACCGGAGTTCTGGGTCACCGGGCAGCCTGGGCCGGACGACCCCGCGGTCCGGACACTGGAACGCGACACCGGCGGGCTCACCGCGGCGAACCCGTACACGGGCACCACCCAGCCGATCACCAACTACCTCGCTGACCCGACCGAAATGGCGATCCTGCACATGTCGGACGCCGACCCGGCCAGGACCGCGACGTTCACGATGTTCGGGAGGCCGGACTACTTCCTGAGCACCGGCGCGGCGAACTGCAGCTCGCCGTGTGTCAGCCAGAACGCCGGCTTCGCCTACAACCACGGCGACTACGCCGCCGAGATCGACACCAACTACCTGGGCCTGGCCGGACCTGGGGTCAAGAACCTGGGCCTGGACGGATCCGCGGCCGACGCGGGCCCGAACTCGGCAGGGCCGGACAGCGGACAGGTCACGGTACCCGGCAGCGGCACCACCGGGACCTGGGCCGACGAGACCGACATCCGGCCCACGACCATGTACCTGCTCGGGCTCAAGGACGACTACGAGCACGACGGGCGGGTGATCACCCAGGTCCTCACCCACCCGAACGCCGCGCTGTCCGGGCATGGAGTCGCCGCGCTGGGCGACTGCTACAAGCAGCTCAACTCCAGCGTCGGTGAGTTCGGCACCGCCACCCTGCAGTTCGCCACCAGGGGGATCGAGAGCAGCACCCCCGGCGACAAGCAGTACCTCGCCACCGACCGGGTGCTTGGCGGGCTGGATGTCGCCAGAGACCGGCTGGCGGGCGTGATCAAGGGTGACCTGGAGGCGGCGGCCTTCCAGAATGCCCCGGTCCGGGGTGCGTTCGGCCTGACCGTGGCCTGCAATGTCCTTGTCGGGGCGGCGCAGCACCTCGCCTCCGGGCACTGATCCGCTCGCCCTGGCTGTGCCCGGCAGTTGCCGGGCACAGCCAGGGCATTTTGTGGCAAATCGGGATCAAGGGCGGGCCGCCGTGCCAATCTCCGGCCAGCCTGGAAGACTGGGCGCCTGACGCTGCGGGAGAAGGGATGCTTGCGATGGCGGAAGCGAACGGTGAGGTCGCGCTGCAGGACCCGGATGCTCTGGTCAAGGAGATCCAGCGCACCAGGGAGAACCTTGCACGGACCATTGACACGCTCGCCGACCGGGTCAGCCCGGCCAACGTCGCCAAGCGCACCATGTCACAGATACGGGACCAGGTGTCCAAGCCCCCGGTCCAGATCGGCGCCGCGGCCCTGACCGTGGTCACGCTGGCCCTGGTGGTGTGGCGCCTCCGCCGCCGGTAGCGCCGCCTCCCGGCGGGCCGGGCAGCCGGGAGGCCGCCGCCTCCCGCGGGCCTACTCGGCCGCCTCTTTGGTCAGGTCGGCGTACTCGTCGGCGGTCAGCAGGCCGGAGCCGCTGCCGGGGTCATCCACCTGGATCTTCATCAGCCAGCCTGCCCCGTACGGGTCGGAGTTGACCAGCGCCGGGTCGTCCTCCAGGTCACCGTTCACCTCGCTGACCTCGCCGTCGACGGGGGAGAAGATGTCGCTCACCGACTTGGTCGACTCGACCTCCCCGCACGGCTCGCCGGCCGTCACCCGGGTACCCGGGGCGGGAACGGAGACGTAAACGACGTCGCCGAGAGCCTGCTGGGCGTAGTCGGTGATGCCGACGGATGCCACGGAGCCGCTGATCGCGACCCACTCGTGCTCCGCGGTGTAGCGCAGTTCGTCGGGGATGCTCATGGTCGCCTTCTCCTGAAGTCGGTGGTGCCGGGGCAGGGCCAGCTGTCCCGTGGTCAGCGTGGCCGGCGGTAGAACGGCAGGTCAGTGATCCGGGTCGGCTCGGGCCTGCCCCGGACATCCACGGCGAGCCTGCCCTCGGTGTCGTCCCGGGCGCGCCCGGCGGTCTCGGGATCCAGGTACGCCATGGCGATCGGCACGGCCAGCGTCGGTGAGGGCGCGCCGCTGGTGACCGTTCCGCAGGATACGCCGTCCCAGGTCACTTGGTATCCATGCCGCGGAACCCGGCGCGACCCCGCGATGAGCCCGGCCAGCACCCGGCGCGGCGGGGCCTGGGCCCGCTGCGCCAGCGCGGCACGGCCCACGAAGTCACCAGGCTTGTCGAACACGACCACCCGCCCCAGGCCTGCGTCGAACGGTGTCACCTCGGCGCTCAGCTCGTTGCCGTACAGCGGCATTCCGGCCTCCAGCCGGAGCGTATCGCGGGCGGCCAGCCCGGCCGGCACCAGGCCGCGGCCGGCCCCGGCCGCGGCCAGGGCACGCCACATAGCCTCCGCGCCTTCCGATGCGGTGAACAGCTCAAAACCGTCCTCGCCGGTGTAGCCGGTGCGGGCAAGCAGGACGGGCTGCCCGGCCACGGTGCACCGGTACCCGGAGTAGTACTTCACGCCGTCGAGATCGATGTCGGCCAGCGGTGCCAGGATCGCGGCGGCACGCGGCCCCTGGATGGCGATCAGCGCATACTCGGCCGTCTGGTCGCGCACCTGTGCGTCGTGCCCGGTGGCGCGGTCGCGGAGCGCCGCGAGCACCGTGGCGGTGTTGGCGGCGTTCGCGACGACCAGGTAATCGTCGTCCGCCAGCCGGTACACGATCAGATCGTCGAGGACACCGCCGTCGGGTGCGCAGATCATCGTGTACCTGGCGCGGCCGGGCGCCAGCGCGGACAAGCGGCCGACCAGGGCATAGTCGAGCGCGGCGGCCGCCTGCGGCCCGGTCACCGCGATCTCGCCCATGTGGGACAGATCGAACAGCCCCGCGGCGTTGCGGACGCACCTGTGCTCGGAGATCTCACCGGCGTACCTGAGCGGCATCAGCCAGCCCGCGAATGCGGTCATGGTGGCGCCCAGGCTCTCGTGCACCGCACGCAGCGGCGTGGCCCGGGGCGCAGCCTCCGACATGCTCACAGCCTCGCCTCCCTGCTGGTCCGGGCCGGCGCCATCGCGGCGCCAGCGCGGGCCCGCCCAGCCTACCGAGCCGGGCGCCCGCGCTCCGCCGGCCGTCCGCCGCCGCTGGCTGTCCTGGCATGCAAAACGGCTCCGCTTCGGCCTGATTCATGCCCGTTTAGTAAGCAAAAGCCAGTGATAACACCGGTTCCGGTACCAGGAGGGGCCTGGGTGCCGTAGCGGATGCGGGTGTTATTGTCACGGCATTGGGCCAGGTGGCGGCCCATCGAACCCCTCTTGGCTCCCTCGCGTGCCCGCCGGGGAGCAGGCGAGGCGGAGCCCTTCCGCCGCTAGGAGAGGGAGCATCGATGCGTGGTGTCACCGTCCCGTCCGCTGTCAGGCTGCTCGCCGTCGCGGCGGCCAGCCTTGTCCTCGCCGGGGGCGCCGCCGCCACCGGGGCCAGCGATGCGCCCGCGCCACCGGCGGCCAGAATCCACAGTGCTAGCCCTGACCCCGCCACCCCACCCTTCGCTAGCCCTGACCCCGCCACCCCACCCTTCGCTAGCCCTGACCCCGCCACCCCACCCTTCGCCTCGCTGTCGCCGCACGGGGCAGCCGGGCCGATGACCTTCCAGCAGATCTCCACGGCGGCGCAGACCTGCGCAAGCTACGCCGCCGCGGCCGGGTGGGCGAACAACGGCAGCTACGGCGGGAACCTGGTCACCGCGACCGCCGTGTGCGTCGCAGAGTCGGGCGGGAACGCCAGCATCTACTACTGCGACGGGACCGGGACGGTGGGCACCTACCCGCCGGTGACCTGCCCCGGCGGCTCCTACGACCGCGGCCTGTGGCAGATAAACAGCAAGGCGTGGCCCAAGGTGCCGGACAGCTGCGCGTTCCAGCCGGCCTGCAACGCCGACGCCGCATATGCCATCAGCGCACAGGGCGCGACGTTCTCCCCGTGGGCGGTGTACGACGGGACCGGCTACACCCGCTACCTCGGGGCCGCCCAGACGGCGGTGACCGGCCTGGACAGCGGCGCCCTGGTCAGCGCGGCGTTCGGGGTGTGCGCTACCCGCTCCAGCCAGGCCGCTGACGCGGCCGTGGTGGTCGGCGCCTGCGGGCGGAGCCCGGCGGCCCAGCAGTGGACCATTACCGGCGGCACGCTGCGCAGCGGCACGTTCTGCCTGACCGCGGCCGGCAACACCCAGCCCACCGTGACCGCAAGCGCCTGCACCGGGGATGCGAGCCAGACCTGGACGGCGCAGGGCCCCGGCGAACTGAAGAACGCGGGGACCGGGCAGTGCCTGCGCGACCCGAACTCGAACCACACCGCAGGCACGCAGCTGACCCTCGCGTCGTGCTCGCACACCCGTGGCAAGACCTGGTGGCTGCCCTGAGGCCGTTTCCTCCTCAGCCCATCGGGGGTTCCAGGGGGGTCGCCCGCCCAGGCCGGCACCACTAATCTCGGGGACGTGACACTGCTGACCGAAGAAGAGATCACCACCGCGCTGGGCACGCTGCGGGGCTGGGCCAGGTCCGGTGACAGCATCACGGCCACCGTGGAACTCGCCGACTTCCGCGAGGCGATGCTGTACACCGGAGCCGTGGCCTACCTGGCCGAGGCGGCGAACCACCACCCGGACATCCTGATCCAGTGGAACCGGGTCACGCTGACCCTGTCCACGCATTCGGAGGGTGGGCTCACGGCCGCCGACATGGCCCTGGCGGGGCGGATCAGCGTCCTGAGGTGACGTGGTGCCAGTCCCGACCCCGCCACCCCGCCCGAGCTGGTCCTGACCCCGCCACCCCGCCTGAGCTAGTCCTGACCCCGCCACCCCGCCCAAGGTCCTGCGGGATCTTCGTCTGGGGCGGCGCCACGCCCCCGAGTGGCGCCGCCCGCGAGACGAAGATCCAGTGATGCGCGGGCTGTTTGGCCGCAGTTCTAGTTATACACACTGCGATTGATCAGTTACACGTCGTTATGAGATTGAGGCCGACCGAGCCGGTTTGAGGTGGTGGCGGCCCGGGGTCATGACCGCACGGTGGCCGCGAAGAGATCCAGCTTCCCCGTGCGGGTGTCGTTCCACACGAGATGGAAGGCCCCCGCGCTGCTGGCAATGCCTTGCCAGTCGCCGATCCACCAGGCGCCGTACTTCCCCCTGGATGCCGTCGTCGGATTGTGCGGGTCGAACGGGGCGGTGCCCACCCGCAGCGGTGGGCGAAAGCGGAGATCCGCAGGCCGTGAAAGCAGGAGGACTTCGTCCACGCGGCCGTTCGCCAGGGCGAACGCGGAGATCGCGACCCGGCCCGCCTCGTCGACCGCCAGGTTGGGCTGGAAGTAGATCACGCCATCGCCGGGGGTTGCGGTCACCGGCCTGGACCAGGTCCGGCCGCGATCGCGGGATGCGGTCACCACGATGTCCGAGTGCGTGGCTCCCGGCTGGTGCCAGGGGAACGCGACATAGAGGGCATCGCCCTGAGGCGAGGCGGCGACCGTTGGGCCGCTGTTGGGCTTGACGTCGCCGGGCAGTGCGATGACTGCCGATTCCGATCCGAGATGGACCGGCGCGGCGAAGCTGTGTCCCCAATCGGTCGAGCAGACGGCGACGACCTGGCCGACCATGTCCCCGGACGAGTCCTGCTGGGTTGTCCAGTCGCAGACGGCGCACACCAGGCCATCCGGCCCGGCGGCGACCTGGGGGCCCGCGCTCACCAGCGAGGGGACCCTGGCCTCGCCAAGGATCCTGCGCGGCGGCGCGAAGCTCCGCCCGCCATCGCCGGAGCGCGCGAGGTCGAGCGCCGTGTGCGAGTCGCCGGCGCCCCAGGCGACGTAGACATCGTGCCCGGCCGGGGTCTGGCCTTGGCCGGTGGCCAGCCAGGGATGATCGCAATACTGCCCCGCCACGACGGTCACCGGTGCCGAGAAGCTGCGCCCGCCGTCGTCGGTCCGCCAGACGTATACGGCGCGGTTGGCATCGGGGTTGGCGGGGCTGAGGTTAGGGCCGTGACCGGAACGCGTGGCGCAGACATAGCCGCGGCCGCGTGCATCGTAGGCGACGGTCACGTCGTCGCCAGCCGGCCCGGCCGCCGGCTGCGGTGGCAGGCCACCGTGCTGCCAGCTCGCGCCCCCGTCAAAGGATAGGTAGGTCACGATCAGCTCGGGGATTGCGGGCGAGGCCTGGCAGGCGACGAGGAGCTGACGAGGGTCGCGGGGGTTGACCGCGACCGACGGCCCGACATGCTCCCGGTACCGGTCGTGGCTGACGCGGACGTTCGCTCCGGCCCTCGATGGTGATCCTGTGCTGTGGGGTGATCCCACGCTGTGTGGTGATCCCGTGCCGTCGCAGGCGGAAAGCGCCGCCAGTGCCGCCGCGGTCACTCCGCCGCAGAGCAAGCTCCGGCGGGAGATCTGATGATCGCTCCGCGGTAGGTGTTCACTCATGGCTCTTCATGGTTGGGCAGGCAGTTTGACCTCGTGCGAACAGGCTGCGAAAGAGCTGAGAAAATCGGCGTTCCGGCGACGTCGATGGGCGACACTGTGCTGGTGCGCGCCGTCTCGGACTCAGCCAGGCCGGTTGTGCTCGTCGTGGAGGACGAGCCGGAGATCGCCGCGCTGATGCGGGACTTTCTGGAGGCGGACGGCTTCCGCGTCCTGCTCGCTGCCGACGCCGGGGAGGCGCTCGAGGCGCTGCGGACGGCACCGGACTGCGTGCTGCTCGACGTGATGCTTCCGGGGGCGTCGGGTTTTGACCTCTGCCGGGACATCCGCTCCGCCTCCGACGTCCCGGTCCTGTTCCTGAGCGCCCGCGACGGCGACGCCGACAAGCTGCGCGGCCTCGGCCTCGGGGCCGACGACTACATCGTCAAGTCGGTGACCCCGGCGGAGGTCGTCGCCCGCGTCAAGGCGGTCTTGCGTCGCTCGAGCGCAGGTCGTGGCCTGGGGCGGCTTCGCTTCGGCAGTCTTGAGGTTGATCTCGCCGCGCATGAGGTGCGCCTCGACGGCAGGCCGGTGCGGATGACCGCCCGCGAATTCGAATTGCTCCGGGTATTCGTCCAGCATCCGCGGCAGGTGTTCAGCCGCGAGCATCTCTTCGAGCTCGTCTGGGGAAGCCACGGCGACCGCAGCGCCGTCTCGGTCTACATCAGCCGGATGCGCGAGAAGATCGAGGACGATCCGGCCGATCCCCGCTACATCGTCACCGTCTGGGGCGCCGGCTACCGGTTCGACGGCGGTGCCGCGCGCAACGTCATCGGATGAGAGGTCTCCGCGCGCCGGTTCGCGTCGCTCTCGCCGTCTCCGTGCTCGCGCTGGTCCTGCTCACCGCGGCGGCGATGGCCGTTAGCTACCTCGCCGAAGCCAGCAACCAGCGCAGCGACCGGGCCCACCGGCTCGCCGCCGCGGCGGCCGACGTCAGCCAGCACGCGGCACAGGCCGGTACGACGCGGTGGCAACAGGCCGTGACCCGGGAGCTCACCGCGCTCGGGCTGCGCGCACAGCTCACGATGGTCTGGCCGGGGGGCAAGCGCGTCGTCTACGCGAGCAACGACCTCGTCGCCGCGTCGACGCCGTCCCCGCGTCGACCGGCCCGCGATGCCTCCGCCACGACCCCATCGAGCCCGAGCGCCGCCCAGCCGGCCGCGACCTACCTGTTCCCGCTCGCCCGGGAGCCGGGAAAGACCCTCACGCTCGATCTCTACGCTCCCTCGCTCGACCGCACGCGCCCGCTGCTCGTCGCGCTCGCGTCGGGGCTTGCCGCCCTGCTCGCCAGTGCGATGCTGCTGATCTGGGCGGCAAGCCGCTGGCTCGTCGCCCCGCTCCGCCGCCTGAACATCCAGGTCGACGCGATCGCCGGCGGCGACCCGGCTGAGATCCGCGCCACCTCACCGATCCGGGAAGTGGAGAAGGTCGCCACAGCCATCGCAGGCATGGCCGCCCGGCTCGCGCAGACAGCCGAGCACGACGCGCGGCTCGAGGCCGAGCGGCGCCTGCTCGTCAGCTCCATCGCCCACGACCTCCGCACGCCGCTCTTCTCACTGCGCGGCTACCTCGAGGCAATCGCAGCAGGCATCGGCGACCCCCGTGAGCGGCTCGACCGAGCGCGGGTGAAGGCCCAGCAGATCGATCGGCTCGTCACCGGCCTGTTCGACTACGCGCGGGCGGACATCGACGAGCGACCCCGGTTGCAGGCCTCAGACCTCGCAGCGGCGGTCCTCGACGCGGCCGGCGCGTTCGAGCTCGCAGCCGATGAGCGTGGCGTCAAGCTCCAAGTGACGGCTCACACTCGTCCCTCGGTGACGATCGACCGCGACGGCTTCGAGCGTGCACTCGCCAACGTCCTCGACAACGCGTTGCGTCACACGCCGCGCGGAGGCACGGTTGACGTTGCTTGCGGCGAAGATGCCGGCCAGGCCTTCGTCCGCGTCATCGACGACGGTCCCGGCATCGCGCCCGACCTCCTTCCCCACCTGTTCGAGCTGACAGCCCGCACCGCCAGCAGCAGCCGCATCGACGGAGCAGGTCTCGGGCTTACCATCGCGGCTCGCCTGCTCCGAAACCAGGCCGGCACGATCGACGCGGCAAACGCATCCCCACGCGGCGCGATCCTCACGATGCGGCTGCCGCTTAACCCCGCCCCGGCAAGCCGCCGTGGCAACCGGAGTACTTAGCTGCCGAACTCGCAGGGCAGGTGCTTGATGCCGTTGATGAAGCTGGACAGCAGCCGGTCCGGCGGCCCGGCGGCGCGGATGTCCGGCACCTGGGTGAGCAGTTCGCGCAGCATCACCGTGATCTCCCGCCGGGCCAGGTGAGCACCCAGGCAGAAGTGCGGCCCGGGGGCGCCGAACCCGACGTGCGGGTTGGGGGAGCGGGTGATGTCGAACCGTGCGGGCTCCGCGAACACGGATTCGTCCTGGTTGGCCGACCAGTAGAAGAGCACGGCCTTGTCGCCCTCGCGGTAGTCGTGCCCGTTCATCTGGTAGTCCCGGGTCACCGTGCGGCGCATGAACATCACCGGCGAGGCGTAACGCACGATCTCCTCGACCGCGCCCTCGAGACGGCCGTGCACATCGGCGAGCAGCAGTTCCCGCTGCTCAGGGAAGTCGGTGAGCAGGACCAGGGCATGGGACAGCGCGTTCCTGGTGGTCTCGTTGCCGGCCACGACCAGCAGGATGAAGAACGAGGCAAGCTCGGCCGTGGTGAGATGCTCGCCGTCGATGTTCGCCGTGACCAGAGCGGAGATGAGGTCATCGCCGGGCTTCTCGGCGCGCTGCTGGCCCAGGGTGGTCACCAGGTCGGCGAGTTCCGCGCCCGAGGCGAGGATCTGGCCCACCGCCTCGTTCATGTCCTCGCTGATCAGTTCGGGGTCCATGCCGGACAGGATGACGTTGGTGTTGTGCAGCACCATGGCGTAGCTGTCGTCAGGGATGCCCATGAGCTGGCAGATGATGGTCAGCGGCAGCCGGGCCGCGACGTGCTCCACGAAGTCACACGGCCCCTTCGCCCGCAGGTCGTCGACGATCCCTGCGGCGATCCCCGCGACTTCGTCGGCGAACCGCTGGATCATCCTTGGCGTGAAGGCGCGCGACACGATGCGGCGCAGCCGGGCATGCCTCGGGTCATCCATGTTGATCATCGACCCGAAGTACTCGTTGAACTCGACCGGGAGATCCGCGATCGAGGTGGCGCCCTTGCCCGAGGAGAACACCTCGGGGTTCCGGCTGGCCTCCACCACGTCCGCGTGCCGGACCAGCGCGTAATACCCCGGACCCGTCTCGAAGATGAACTCGGGCTCTTCGTAGAACGGCGGGTGGTCCAGGGAGCGCAGCATCGCGAACGCCGCCTGCCGGTCGGCCATCGGCCAGCCCCAGAACTCGGTGTCCGACAGGTCGATGTGCTCCACCGCGAGCGGGGGATAGTGAGCCGTCACGCCGCATACCTTCCGCCGGGGAGCATCACTGGAAAGCAATGTCCTCAAATGTCGCGTCCTGCCTCCCATCGTCGCATTGCCCGCCGCGCGGGGGAACCGCGCAGGTGTGGCATCCTTGCCCGGGTGAGCACGCCCGCCTACAGCCGCTACGACGTCGCAGGCCACATCGCGGCGCTGCGCCGTGAGGGCGAACTGCTCGCCGCCGCCGCGGAGCGGGCCGGGATGGGCGCCGCGGTGCCCTGCTGCCCCGGCTGGGCGGTGCGGGACCTGCTCAAGCACACGGGCTACGTGCACCGGTGGGCGACGGGTATCGTCGCCCAGGCGCTGGCCCGCCCGCCGGGTGGTGCGTCCGAGGAGGAGATTCTCGGCCAGGGGCCCGGCGACGCCGAACTGCCTGGCTGGTTCCGCGAGGGTCATGCCGCGCTGGTCCGCGCCCTGTCCGACGCACCGCCCGGCCTGGACTGCTGGGCCTTCCTGGCCGCGCCGTCGCCGCTGGCCTTCTGGGCCCGGCGCCAGGCCCACGAGACCGCGATCCACCGGGTGGACGCCGAGCAGGCTGCTGGGCGGTCATCCGCCGCGGTGTTCGAGCCGGCGTTCGCGGCCGACGGGGTGGACGAGCTGATCATGGGCTTTCTCGCCAGGAACATCAGGCGGGCAAGCTGGCCCGGCCTGGACGCCAGCCTCGCCATCCACGCCGCCGACGGTGCGGCAGGCGGCGCGGACTGGCTGGTCACAGGACGCCCCGGGGAGCCCGGCGTCTCGCGCGGCGCCGGCCCGGCCGGCTGCGACGTCACCGGCCAGGCCCGCGACCTCTACCTGACGCTGTGGAACCGCCGCCGGCCGGACGGGCTGCGCGTGGCCGGCGATCCCGGCCTCCTCGCCGCGTTCGCCGGCACGCTGCAGATCACCTGGTAACGCGGCCGCCGGGCGCCATTGCCGGCGTGGCGATCGGTGCGGCGCTGGCCGGCCTGCGGCCGGTGGCCGAGCTGATGTCCGCCGATTTCGCCGGCCTCGCTTTCGACCAGATCGCCACGGCGCCGTGCCGCAGGCCGTCGGTGGCGACCGCGCGCAGCAGCCGGCCTAGGCTCACCGTATGAAGGAGTACCGGATCGCGGTCATCGGCGGAGACGGCGTCGGCCCGGAGGTTGTCGCGGCCGGCATCGGCGTGCTCGACGCGGCCGCGTCGGGGTTCCGGCTGAACTGGGAACACCTGCCCTGGGGCAGCGACTACTACCAGGCGCACAGCGTGATGATGCCTGCCGATGGCCTGGAGGTGCTGGCGGGCTTCGACGCGATCTACCTGGGCGCGGTCGGCAGGCCGGACGTGCCCGATCACGTCACGCTCTGGGGCCTGCTGCTGCCGATCCGGCAGCGGTTCGACCTGTACCTGAACGTCCGGCCGGTGCGGCTGCTGCCTGGCGTGCTCTCGCCGCTGCGCGACCGGGGCCCGGCCGACATCGACATGATCGTCGTGCGGGAGAACTCCGAAGGGGAGTATGCGGGCGTGGGCGGCCGTGCCCACGCCGGCCACCCGGCCGAGGTCGGCATCCAGGTTGACGTGTTCACCAGGACCGGGGTGGAGCGGGTGGCGCGCTACGCGTTCGAGCTGGCCCGGTCCCGGCGCCGCAGGCTGGCCAGCATCACCAAGTCGAACGCGAGCCGGCACCACTTCGTGATGTGGGACGAGATCGTCGACCAGGTGCACCGCGACTACCCCGACGTGCACCTGGACCGGATCCTGGTGGACGCGGCCGCCGCCTACATGATCAGCGCGCCCGACCGGTTCGACGTTGTCGTGGCTTCGAACCTGTTCGGCGACATCCTCACCGATATCGGCGCGGTCATCCAGGGTGGCATGGGCATGGCGGCCAGTGCCAACATCACACCGGACCGGTCCAAGCCGGGCATGTTCGAGCCGGTGCACGGATCGGCGCCGGACATTGCCGGAACCGGCCGGGCCAATCCGGTCGGTGCGGTCTGGGCCGGCGCGATGATGCTCGGCCACCTGGGCGAATCGGCGGCAGGCAACGCAGTGCTGAAGGCGATAGAAGAGGTACTGGCCACGACCAGGATCAGGACACCCGACCTGGGCGGCACCGCAACAACGAGCGAAGTGGGCCAGGAACTGGAACGCGCACTCCGGGCCGCCAGCACGCCTGGATAGCTGGCAGTTGTCAGATATCGGCCGGGATGCTGGACGCGGCGACCACCTGCCTTGCCCTATGCAATCGGAGCGTTGACCTGCGGCCCGGCCTGGCGGGCTTGGCCCGTCGTGCCCGGCCGCATCAGCAGGCTCGCCAGTGCCACGGCGACGGGGGCGCCTACGCCGCTGAGCTGTGTAACGGCGCTGGCGACCGCGATGTCGCGGGCCCGGATCACGATCCAGCCGGCGTCACAGGCGTCCTCGGCCCGCAGCGGCGTGCCCGGCTCCCGTCCCAGCGCGGCCAGGGCGGCCGTGATCGTGGCGAGGCGCGCCTCCAGGGCCGCCGACGGCTCGCGCAACCTGGCCGCGAGCTGGTCCCGCAGCCCGATCAGAGCCTCGTCAAGCAGGGCGTCGCCCCCGGCCAGCCCGCCAACCGCCTGCCACCGGCAGGCGACCCGCCGGCTGGCCCTTACGGCCAGCTCGAAGCCTTCCAGCGGCCCGGTGCCCGCGGCCCGGTCCGCCCACCCCTGGTCGTTCCCGCCGGGGCCATCGCCGCCCGTGCGGCCAGCGCCCCCGCTGCCGCCGCCCGTGCCGGTGCCGGAATCCCGCGGCGGGGCCCCACAGCTGATCACCGCCCGCAGCCCGGGGTCGAGCCCGAACTCCGCCGCGCGTGCCTCCATGGAGATGGCCAGCAGCGCCGGGTGCCATGGCCCGGCCGGGGCCAGCGCCCCCACGTCCCGCAGCCCCACCCCCTGCCAGGTCACCACGGGCTGCCCGGTGGCGTCCGTGGCCACCACGTCCCACACACCGGCCGCGTCACCGGCCATCGGTGGCCTGCGTACCGCCTGGACCCGCAGTGCGCCGCGCACCTCGCGCCCGCTGAACGTGACCGATTCACAGCCGGTGGCCAGCACCCGGCGGTGCGGCAGGCACGCCTGGAGCACGTGCAGGGTCGCGTCGTTCAGCCCTGGGCTGCCCAGCACCAGCGGGGCGTCCACCGGCCCGGGCGCCGCCCCGAACCAGGGCAGGTCGTCGCCGCCGCGGACCAGCGCCCGGCAGCCGCGCGAGCTGGCCTCCGGCAGGAAGGCCACCCGGCGGAACCGCCCGGCCTGGAAGAACACCTGCCCGTACAGGTCGGTGCCGTCCACCATGGCCCCCGGGGCCACGCCCCCCGTGCCCCGCCCCGGGCCAGCGGCCCAGCCCGCGGGCGACGGTGCTGCCGCGGGCCGTCCCGCCGCGGCGAACACGGCTCGGGCGTGGTCCAGCCGGAAGCCCGTCTCGGCGCAGCGAAGCACCGTTTCCACGGTGTTGCCGGCGCGGAGGGCGCAGACCCGGATCACCGTCTCCTCGTGACCGGTCCGTCCCAGCAGCAATACCGGCGCGGCCAGCTGGACGTTCGCCAGGTGCCGCAGTTCCCGCCCGGCCAGGGCCGAGGCGGCCTGGGCCATGGCCTCAAGGACCATCGCCGCGGGAAGCATCGGCAGGTCGTCGATGCGGTAGTCGGTCAGGTAGGGATCGGCCCGCACCGACAGCCGGGTATCGGCGACCAGTTCCACGCCCGGGTAGTACACGCGCACCGTCTCACCGAACCTGCCCCGCACCGCCGGGGCAGCCAGCCCGGGCCGCACGGCCTGCGGAACAGGCATGCCCAGGCGCCCGTGCACTGCGGCCCTGGCTGGCATGTCGGCCGTGGTCAGCAGCGACAGCAGCAGCCTTGAGCCGTCCTCGACCGGTATCGGCGCGGTCCCCCCTGGCTGGGGCCCGGTCCCCGGGCGGCTCTCGGCACGGTCGCCGTGATCCGGCTCCGCCCAGGGTGCCCAGTCCAGGTGCAGTACCCGGCACCGGGGCCACGCCTCGGCCCGCCGCGCGGCCTGCTCCGCGAGCAGCCCGCTGGCCAGCGCATCGCAGGCACCGCCCGCCCGGCCGTACCGCGCGGCGACCGAGCCGAACGTGACAAGCACCCGCACCCGTTCCATCGCAACCGCGCCGATGACGTTGCCGAACCGGGCCCGCTGGCCGGACAGGAAGCTCCGCAGCGTCGGCTCGGACAGCCGGTCACACCGCTCGACCGGCCCGGACGCCGCCGCGTGGACCACCGCGGTGACCGGGCCCAGGCCTCGTTCCAGGCTGCGCACGGCCGCGGCGACCTGGCCGGGGTCGGTCAGGTCGGCCTTCTTCCTGCTGACCCGGATGCCTGCCGACCGCAGCCTGGT
This sequence comes from uncultured Actinomycetes bacterium, assembly GCA_963707905.1. Classification (GTDB taxonomy): domain Bacteria; phylum Actinomycetota; class Actinomycetes; order Streptosporangiales; family Streptosporangiaceae; genus DASXKD01. Next base: position 219,441 of record CAVPSA010000059.1, read on the forward strand.
GAGCAGGGCGGCCATGCGCGGATCCTCCGGCCCTGGCGGCGCGATCACTGCCAGCGCGGCACCGCGGCTGGCCAGCGAGGTCGCGCAGGCCAGATCGCCGGCCCGGGTGATGCCGCTGATCAGCACCACGTCGGCCGGCCCGAGGGGGAAGGTCCCGTCCTCCGCAGGCTCGGTGGCGACCATGGCGGGCTCGGTGGCCGCGCCGGACTCGTCGATGATCACCTCACGGAACCGGCCGGGCGTGGCGGTCGCGAACCGGCGGGCGGCTTGGCAGCCGTGGCCTGGCGGCGCCTGGATCAGCGTGATGCCAAGTGCCGGGTTCTCGACGTGCAGGCTGGCGCAAAGCCCGGTCAGCCCGGGCCCCGGCACGATCGCGACGAGCCGCCCGGTACGCAGCGCGTCCCTGGCCGCGCCGAGCAGGCCGGCGCTCGTGGCAGGCTCCGCGGGGTCGCCGAGCAGGGCAAGCACCGTGTCCGCGGCGGCGTCATGGCCGAAGGCGTGCCGTTCATCATTGCCATACGGAGCGGCCGCGCTGGCCCGGACCTGCCAGGAATCCGTGGCTCCTGGCGTCGCGGGAGCGGCCGGACGCCGCTCTTCGGTGAAGCACCGGACCCAGGGAGCTGCCGCCGGTCAGCCTCATCCCGCGGCGGGCGCGTCCTGGCCAGCCACGGAACCGGTTGCGATGCGTGCCCCGGTGCCGGGGCCGGAGGTTCGGCGCGGGAGCGCGGGCTGTCCCCGGCCGTCGTATCTGCGGCCACGCTCATGTCCCGGGCGCGGGGTGCCCGTCCGGCCCGGCCGCCGCCCGTGCCCGGCTCCCCGGCCGGGGCCGGCGCACTGCCAGCGGCAGCGACCCCGCTTCGGTCAGGGGGGTCATCATCCGTGGCCGGTCCTCCGGGCGTGGACAGGGCTGCGCCGCTGGCCTGGCTCCGGCCAGACGTGACGGTTTCGCGCCCGCCGGAGCCGCTGCCACGAGGCGGCCCTGCGTCCGTGGCAATGCCATCGCTGCTGGGCAGCGCTCCCTTCGCCACGGACCCGCCGCCCGATGCACGGCCACCGTCCGGTACGGCGCTGCCGTCCCTTGTGGGGCGGGTCTCTGCCGAGGGCCCGACGTCCCGCGTAGACCTGTTGCCAGCCGCGGGCGCACCGCCTGCCACGGGCCTTCGGGCCGGGGCGGACGCACCGCGTATGGGCGGCTCGCCGTCCGGGGCGGGTCCGCCTGGCCGCCGCCTGCGCCGCCGCCTGCCGCTGCGGGGCCAGTGTCGGTCGTGGACGCGCTGTGCGCTGCCCGGTGCTGTGTCTGGGGCAGGTGTTCCATGCGCCGGCAGCCCGCCGCGCGGGGCGGGTCCGGCTGCGGCGGTGCCGCCTGTCGCTGCGGGGCCACTGTCCGTCGTGGTCGCCCTGCGCGCCCCGGGTGCTGTGCCCGGGGCAGGTGCGCCACGACTCGGGGCCGCACCACCCGGGGCGCGTCCGCCATGGGAGACCCGTCCATCGCCGGCAGCGTGCGCCCCGGCTGGGGCACGCCTGTCTCCGACGGCGCCAGCGGCCGATGCGGGCCCGCTTTCCGGAGCGAGATCGCTGCCCGCCGCGCGCCCGCTGCCCGCGGCAGGACCGCCGGCCGCCGTGTGACGCTGGTCCGCTGCCGGCCCTTCGCCCGGCTGCGGACCACCGCCTGTCGCGGGCGCCCGGCCAGCTACGAGCCCGCGGTCCGCCGCGCTGACGCGCCCGGTCATTTCGCCGTCCGTGGCTTGCCTCCCGGCGCCGGCCGAGTCCCCGTTCGCGGCAGGTGCCCCGCAGGGACTCGGGATGAAGATGCGCTCCCGCCAGATGTCGATCGGCCGGGCCAGCCGCCCCGCGAACAGCGGAGCCAGCGTGGGCACGGCGCCCGACCCAAACAGCGCCGCCGCGGCATGCGCGGTCGCGCTCTCGTCGGGCCGCCCGGCGGCCAGGCTGAAGGCCGGCAGGTCGGAGCAGTCGGCGGCGAGGCAGGTGAGCTTGCGTCCCGGGCCGGTCTCGATCAGCAGGTCGGCCTCGGCGGCAGCGCACTCGAGCGCGCGGGCGAACAGCACCGGCGAGGTGAGCTGCGTGCAGAGCATGGCCGCGATGTCATCGCCCGCGGTTACCTCGGCCCCGGTGACCGTGGAGATCAGCCGGCGGCCGGGCGGCCGGAACGAGAACTCCCGTACCAGGTTGCGCATCGGCGCGACCCGGTCGGCCATGGCGGGGGAGTACGGCGCTACGGGCGAGTCGAGCAGCCGGGCCGGGACCCCCTCCTCGGCCAGCCGTTGCGCAAGGTCGCGCACGGCCGCGGCCGGGCCGGCCAGCACGTGGCACCTGGGCCCGTTGTAGGCCGCGATGACCAGGCCGCTGTCGGCGCACAGGGCCTCGGACTCCGGTCCGCCGGCATCCACACAGACCAGCGCGGTCGGGTCCGCCGGCGGTGCCGCCAGCAGCGCCGCCCGCTCGGTGACCAGGCGGGCGGCCTCGGCCTCGCTGAGGCAGCCCGCCCAGACCAGGCCGGTGATCTCGCCGAGCCCGTGGCCGGCCGCCGCCACCGCGGCCACCCCGAGCCCGTTCAGCCAGGCCAGCGCGGACAGCGACGCGGCGACGACCGCCGGGTGCACCGCCGGGTCGTAGGCGCCCGCGTCTGTTCCGCACCCCGGGTGCGGCCCGGGCGGCGGGCTGCCCTCACCGGGGAAAAGCAGCACGACGTGGCCCCGTCCACGGTCGGACATGACGATGCCAGGAGCGGTGACCAGCTTCCCCTGGTCCAGGCCGGCCAGCAGCGCGATGGCCTCCCTGGCGGCCTGGGCAAGGTTGTCCTGGCTGTCCGCCACCAGGCCGGCCCGCACGCAGTACGGGCCGGCCGTGGCCCGCCCGTACTGGCAGGCAAGATCGTGCAGTTCCCCGTCGGACAGCCAGGGCGCGAGTTCGGCGATCCGGGCCAGTTCCCTGCCGAGAGCCTGATGGTCGGGACCGCTGACGGCGAACGTCTCCACCCGCGGGAGATGCGCGAGAACCGCTGCGGGCGGGCGAGCCGGGGTACCACGGGCCGGCGTACCGGACCGTGACAGATCGCCGTCCGGGGCCTTTCCCCGCCCACCGGCGCGGACCCCCGCACCCGCCATCCCGGCGTGCTCCGGGCTGCCGGTGCTCGCCTCGAGCAGGGGCAGGTCCGGCGCCCGCCGGCGCCGGCCGTCGCGGGTACGCCGCAGGATCAGGTGAACGCTGGCACCGCCCGGGCCGACCGAGGTGACGCCGGCCAGCCTGATCCGCTCCAGCCAGGGCTCGGCCGCCCCTGGGGCGCGCAGGCGGGCGTCCTCGCTGGCGATCAGGGGGTGCGGGCGGGCACACCCGGTGGCGGGCGGGATGATGCCGGCCGCGATCGCCAGGGTGGCCTTGATGAGCCCGGCGGCACCCGCGGCAGCCTTGGTGTGCCCGATGTTGGCCTTGACCGAGCCGAGCGCGGCCAGCCGTGGTGACGCCTGGCGGATCTCGGCAAGCGAGGTCAGTTCGGCGAGGTCGCCGGAGGCCGTCCCGGTGCCGTCACCCTCGATCAGCTGGACGTCCGAGGGGTCCACCCGCGCCCGGTGGTAGGCACGCCGCAGCGCGAGCAGGAGGCTGGCCGAACCGGGTTTGGTCAGCGCCGGGTTGCCGGCCGAAGACACCCCCCACCCGGCGATCTCGGCATACACCGGCACCCCGGCGGCTCTGGCCTCGGCCGCGCGCATCAGCACGGTGAGCCCGCATCCCTCGCCTGGCAGGAACCCCGTCGGCCGCGCGTCGAACACCCGCATCTCGCCACTGGCCAGGACGCCGGTCCCGGCCAGTCCGGCGAGTTCGAACGGGTCGAGGCTGATATCCACGCCCCCGGCGATGGCCGCGTCCAGGTCCCCGGCGGTCAGGGCGGAGCAGGCTGCCGCGATGGCGAGCAGGGAGGAGGAATGCGCCGCGTCCACGGCATGACCGCCGCCGCGGAACCCGAAGTGCCCGCAGATCCGGTCGGCGATCGCCCCGGGCAGGCTGCCGGCCAGGGTGTCGTCGCCGATCTCCGGAAACGGGGCGAGGAACCCGGCGGCGGCGTGCTCGATCACGTCGGCATGCCGTTCCGGCGGCACCTCCCCGGCGGCCAGCGCGGCGCGCAGCACCCGGCGCACGTAGGGCCAGCGGGTCCGCAGCGCGGTGGCCCGTGACACCTCGCCGGTCAGCGTGTTTCCGATGATCACCCCGGTCCGGTCCCTGGCGAGGCCCTGGCCGCCGGGGAACCCGCCGTCAGCCAGGGCCCGGGCGGCCGTCTCAAGAGCCAGCCAGTGCGCCGGATCCGCGGCCTGGTAGGCGGCCTGGGTGACACCGTAGGCGGCCCGGTCGAAGCGCCAGCCTTCCAGCAGCGCGGCCCGCGCCGAGCCGAAGGCGCCCGGGGCCAGGCCGCTCGGGCTGTGGAAGCCGGGCTCGCCGTCGCCGTACTCGGATACGTCCAGCCGGGCCGGCGGCAGCCTGCGGAACGCCCGGCGCCCGGTGAGGACCAGTTCGAGGAACTCGGCCGGCCCGGTGGCGTCGGGAAAGCGGCAGGCCATGCCGACGATGGCGATCGGCTCGGCGGGGGTTTGGTGCGCGGGGTTCTCGGTCATGAGCAGTGCCCGGTCGCGCCTTTCCGCGCCGTCGAGGGATCCCGCGCCGTCATGGCTTCCCGCGTCCCATACCGGACGGCTGGAAAAGGCCTCCTGCGTCCATCACTCCCCCGAATAAGGACCGTAACTAACCAAACGTGGTGCCATGGCGGGGATTCCCACCCGACGGCGGCGACGCAGGCGCGCTCCATTATGCACTCGGCATCGGTGCAACCCGTGCTGATGGGATGACCTGCGCACCCGATGTCGGGACCCCCGTCGCGCCTGATGGCGGGAATGAAGTTATTCGGGCGCGGCGCCGCAGGTCAAGGCGGAACGCGGGACGCGGTGTTTTGTATTTTTGCGCACACTTTAGAACGGTTTCTGCTAGGTCGCCGGCCCGTGCTCCACCGCATAAGAGTTCATCAATGGCGACGAGATAAGGAAATCTGCGGTCGCCCGGTTGCACGCGACAGGAATGTTCCACAGCACCGCCACCCGCAGCAGTGCCTTGACGTCGTGGTCGTGCGGGTGCGGCTCCATCGGGTCCCAGAAGAAGATGAGCAGGTCGATCGCCCCGTCCGCGATGCGGGCACCGATCTGCTGGTCCCCGCCGAGCGGGCCGCTGCGGAAGCGCGTCACCGGCAGGCCGAGTTCCTCGCTGAGCATCTGCCCGGTGGTCCCTGTCGCGTAAAGCTCGTGACAGGCGAGCAGGTCACGGTTGAACTCGGCCCACTCCCGCATGTCCCGCTTGCGGCCGTCATGCGCAACGAGCGCGATACGGCGCTGCTGCCCGGGCCCGAAGTAACTTTCGTCGGTCGTCACGTTGCCCCAGCATGCATGGCCGATGTTGCGGCAATGGCACACGCGGGTTAGCGCCCTGTGTCAGGACCGTGGACATCTCGCCGGGCAGCGCCCGGGAGAGGCGCCCTGGCGGCAACGCGCATGCGGGGAGGTGGCCGGTTTTGCTACCCTGAAGGCATGCGTTCCGCTCGGCTGCTCCTTACCTAGCCGCGCCGACTGTCCATCGTTGGCGCGGCTGCCCCTCGTGACCGGGGGGCTTTTTAGTTGCCGGAGCAGGACCGACTCACGGGTGAGGAAAAGTCATGAGAGCCGCCGATAGTGCCGAGCGGGCACAGCAGCACTACGATCCGCGCGCAGTCCAGGAGAAGTGGCAGACACGCTGGGCAGCAATGGACCTGTTCCGGGCGAGCGACGACCCGGACGATCCCAGGCCGCGCACCTATCTGCTGGACATGTTCCCCTACCCCTCCGGGGACCTGCACATGGGGCACGCGGAGGCGTACGCGATCGCGGACGCGATAGCGCGCTACTACTTCCAGCGCGGGCACAACGTCCTGCACCCCATTGGCTGGGATGCCTTCGGGCTGCCCGCGGAAAACGCCGCGATCAGGAAGAACTCCCATCCAGCCGACTGGACATACGCGAACATCGAGGTACAGGCTGCCTCGTTCCGCCGGTACGCGGTGTCGTTCGACTGGTCGCGGCGGCTGCAGACCTGTGACCCGGAGTACTACCGGTGGAACCAGTGGCTGTTCCTGCGCTTCTACGAGCGTGGCCTGGCCTACCGCAAGGACGGTTACGTCAACTGGTGCCCGGTGGACCAGACCGTGCTGGCCAACGAGCAGGTGATCGACGGCAAGTGCGAGCGGTGCGGGTCCGAGGTCATCAGGCGGCTGCTGACCCAGTGGTACTTCAAGATCACCGAGTATGCGGACCGGCTGCTGGCCGACATGGAGCCACTGGCCGGCAGGTGGCCCGACCGGGTGCTGCTGATGCAGCGCAACTGGATCGGCAGGTCCGAAGGGGCCGAGATCGAGTTCCCCATCGAGGGCAGGGATGAGCCGGTCACGGTCTTCACCACCCGCCCGGACACGCTGTACGGTGCCACGTTCTTCGTCATCGCGGCCGACTCGCCGCTGGCGGCGGAGGTGTGCGCACCCGAGCAGCGTGCGGCGCTGGAGGAGTACCTGACCCAGGTACGCAAGCTGACCGACATCGAGCGGCAGTCGGCCGACCGGCCGAAGACCGGTGTCTTCCTGGGCAAGCACGCGATCAACCCGGTGAACGGTGAGCGCATCCCGGTCTGGGCCGCGGACTACGTGCTGCCCGACTACGGCACCGGGGCGATCATGGCCGTGCCCGCGCACGACCAGCGTGACCTGGACTTCGCCCGCGCCTACGGGCTGCCGGTAGTGCCGGTGGTGGACACCGGCGGGGCGGACCCCGCGGAAACCGGCGTCGCGACCTCTGGCGACGGGAGGCTGATGAACTCCGGGCCGATCAACGGCCTGGACAAGGCCGCTGCCATCGCCACGATCACCGAGATCCTGGCCGGGCAGGGCAAGGGCCGCGCGGCGGTCAACTTCCGGCTGCGCGACTGGCTGGTGTCCAGGCAGCGGTTCTGGGGCACGCCCATTCCGATCGTCTACTGCGAGGGCTGTGGCGAGGTCCCCGTCCCCGACGAGCAACTGCCCGTGGTCCTGCCGGACCTGCGCGGCCAGGATCTGGCCCCGCGCGGCGTCTCGCCGCTGGCGGCGGCATCCGACTGGGTCAACACCGAGTGCCCCAAGTGCGGCGGGCCCGCCAAGCGGGACACCGACACCATGGACACCTTCGTGGACTCGTCCTGGTACTTCCTGCGGTACTGCTCGCCCAGGTATGAGCACGGCCCGTTCGATGTGGAGGCGGTGCGCCGCTGGGCGCCCGTGGACCTGTACGTCGGTGGTGTCGAGCACGCGATCCTGCACCTGCTGTACTCGCGTTTCTTCATCAAGATCCTGTTCGACATGGGCATGATCGACTTCACCGAGCCGTTCACCGCGCTGATCAACCAGGGCCAGGTGATCAACCGCGGCCGGTCGATGTCCAAGTCCCTGGGCAACGGCGTGGACCTGGCCGAGCAACTGGCCGCACACGGGGTCGACGCCATCAGGCTGACGATGATCTTCGCCAGCCCGCCTGAGGATGACATCGACTGGGCGGATGTGAACCCGGAGGCATCCGCCAAGTTCCTGGGCCGCGTCTGGCGCGTGGCAGCGGACGTGGGTGCGGCTGCCCCGGCCGCCGGGCCCGGGGACGAGGCGCTGCGCAAGTTCACGCACCGGACGATCGACGAGGTCACCCGGCTGTTGGAGAACTCACGGCTGAACGTCGCGGTGGCCCGGCTGATGGAGCTGACCAGCGCGGCCAGGCGCGCCATCGACTCCGGCGCCGGGGCTGGCGACCCTGCGGTCCGGGAGGCCGCGAGCACGCTGGCCATCCTGCTGTCGGTATTCGCGCCCTACACGGCCGAAGAGGCGTGGGAACTGCTGGGCCAGGAGCCCTCGGTCGCGCTGGCCGGCTGGCCGGTGGCCGACCAGGCGCTGCTGGTCGAGGACACGGTGACCTGTGTGGTGCAAGTGGCCGGCAAGGTCCGCGACCGGCTGGAGGTCCCGCCGGACATCAGCGAGGACGACCTGCGCGAACTGGCACTGGCCGCGCCGGGAGTGACCCGGACGCTGGCCGGTGGGGGAGTGCGCAAGGTCGTCGTGGTGCCGCCGAAGCTGGTCAACATAGTGCCTGCGTGAGGGTTTGGCCTTTGCCCGAACGGGGGGCCTGGCAGCCTGGCTCGACGCCTGGCTGCCAGGCCCGGCGTGTGGGGTTTCCGGGGGCTCGGCCCCCGGGCTAGCACCAGGCGGCTGAGCTTGGCGAAGACGACCGGAGGTCGTCGAGCACACCTATCCGCTCAGACCCGCCTGAGTACGGCGACGATTTTGCCTAGGACGGTGGCGTCGTCGCCGGGGATCGGGGTGTAGGCCGGGTTGTGCGGCATCAGCCAGACATGGCCGTCTGCCCGCTTGAACGTCTTGACGGTGGCCTCACCGTCGATCATGGCCGCGACGATGTCCCCGCTGTCCGCGTCCGGCTGCTGGCGGACCACGACCCAGTCGCCGTCGGCGATCGCGGCGTTGATCATGGAGTCACCAACGACATTCAGCAGGAACAGGGTTCCGTTGCCGACCAGTTGCTTGGGCAGCGGGAAGATGTCCTCGATGGCCTCCTCGGCCAGGATCGGGCCACCGGCGGCGATGCGGCCGATCAGCGGCACGTACGCGGCATCCTGCGAGGCGATATCGAGAGCGGCGGCCTCCTCCGGCTCCTCGGCCTCCGGGCGGACGGCCGGGTGCCCGGGCAGGCGCACTTCTACCGTGCGCGGACGGCCGGCGTCCCGGCGCAGGTAGCCCTTGCTCTGCAGGGTCGACAACTGGTACGAGACGCTGGAGGTGCTGGTCAGGCCGACCGCCTCGCCGATCTCCCGCATCGAAGGGGGATAGCCGCGCCGCTGCACCGAGTCCCTGATGACCTGCAGGACCTTCCGCTGCCGCCAGGTGAGCACATGGTTGGGGTCAGGGTGCTCGGGCACCTCGGCCACGACAAGGGGAACGGATCCCTTGGGCTTGCGTCCCGGCCTGCCTTTAGGCCTGTCACCGTGCGCAGTGCTGGTGCGGTTCCCGGGCGGAGCGCCGGACGTGTCGCCTTCCACGCTGCGGCCCATGTGCTCACCTCCGGATTGTGTGCCTGATTTCAGTGCCGACGTTAGCCCCTGCCGCGCTAGACATCAAACATCTGTTCGACGCGCCGCAAAAAATGTCGGACCCGAGCGGTACAACGGAATCGCACGAGCGTTCGATCGAACTATAGTCTGATCGAACAGTAGTGCGATAGAACTCTCGTTCGAACAGGGAGGCCCACGATGAGCGTGATGACCGCAGGGGAGCGGAAGCGGCGCGCCGGGTCAGCGCGCGGACGGCGGCTCGTGACCGCCGTGCCGGGCCAGCCGAACGTGATGGCAGGTCCTTGGCCCGGGGCGGGAGAGTTGCACGGCCGGGCGGTGCCGGGGGAGTGGCACGGCCGGGCGGTGCCGGGGGAGCAGCACGGCCGGGCGGCGCATGGCGCACCAGGCCGGTCGTCGCGGCCGGGCACGGCAGGAACGGTGGAATCCCCGCCCTCAGCGGTGCGGGCGGAGGCGGCCCTGCCCACCGGGGCGCAGGCGGTGCGGGCTGGCGTGGCGCGGTCCCCGGAGGCCGGAGTGCGGCCGGTCCGCACCCAGGTGCGGCTGACACGGCGCGGCCGGATGGTGATCGCCGGGCTCATCACGGCAAGCATGGTGCTGGTGGCCGCGCTAGCGTGGCTGGCGGGCACGGCAAGGGCGGACGCGGCAGGCAGTGGCGTGCCGTCGAGTGCCGTCTACCACAGCCTGCACTCGGTGGTCGTTCTGCCAGGCCAGAGCCTGTGGTCGATCGCAACCCAGTACGAGCCCGGGTCCGATCCGCGCAACGTTATCCAGGAGATCATCGACCTCAACGCGCTGAGCGGCACATCGGTCCAGCCGGGTGAGCACCTGTGGCTGCCGCGTGGATGACCACGCGACACGCCGTGCGCCGCCGCCGTCGGCCCAGCGCATAACCGGATAGCAGCAGGAATCCCGCGTTGCGGCGTGGCGGGTGTTGCGTCGGGGAGCGTTCTGCGGTAAACACAACATGTAGTAGTTACAAGGATGTGGTTCATCCACAAGTTGTGTTCGTAAGAACCGGCTCCGTGGTGGGCTGCGGGAGGTGATCGCGTGTTCTGTCCATATTGCAGGAATCCGGACAGCCGGGTCATCGACAGCCGCACTGCCGACGACGGCGCCGCGATCCGCCGCCGGCGCGCCTGCCCCTCGTGCGGGCGCAGGTTCACCACGCAGGAGACGGTGATCCTGATGGTGGCCAAGCGAAGCGGCGCGACCGAGCCGTTCGCCCGTGACAAGATCGTCAACGGTGTGCGGCGGGCCTGCCAGGGCAGGCCCGTCACCGACGACCAACTGGCCATACTCGCCCAGCAGGTCGAGGACGAGATGCGGTCGCGTGGCTGTGCGGAGGTGTCCTCGCACGAGGTGGGCCTGGCGATACTGCGCCCGCTGCAGGAACTGGACGAGGTCGCCTACATGCGGTTCGCCTCGGTCTACCGGGGGTTCGAGTCACTCGCTGACTTCGAGGAAGAGATTGTGGCGCTGCGTTCTGCGCGCACGGGTGCCGAACGTGATGACGCCCGCGTGCTGACGCCCTGACCTGGGCACACGGAATTATCGGCATGGGCCTGGTCACGGGCCCGCGAGGGGTCCAGGCGGATCCCGGAAGGGGGACGACATGACCGAGACGGCGAGTGGTGCCACGTCGCGCGGGGGCGGGAAGGCGCACAAGGGGCTCACGATCCAGCGCATCCACACCCGCGAGGGGGTTCATCCCTACGACGAGGTCACCTGGGAACGCCGCGATGTCGTCATGACCAACTGGCGCGACGGCACGGTCAACTTCGAGCAGCACGGGGTGGAGTTCCCCGATTTCTGGTCCGTGAATGCCGCCAACATCGTGACCACCAAGTACTTCCGCGGCGCGGTCGGCACGCCGCAGCGCGAGTGGAGCCTCAAGCAGCTCGTGGACCGGGTCGTCGGCACCTATGTGGCGGCCGGCCGTGAGCATGGTTACTTCGCCACCCCGAAGGACGCGGAGATCTTCGACCACGAGCTCAAGCACGCGCTGGTCCACCAGGTCTTCAGCTTCAACTCACCCGTCTGGTTCAACGTCGGCACCACGTCCCCGCAGCAGGTGTCGGCCTGCCAGCCCTACGACGCGCTGGTCAGCACACCGGCGGGACTCATCCCGATCGGTGCACTCGTACAGGATGACGCGGTTGGCGCCAAGGTGCACGACGCTGCGGGCCTGACCGGGATCGTCGCCACCAAGGCGAATGGCGTGAAAGACGTGCTCCGGCTGCACACCAGCGCGGGCTACACCTTGGATGTCACCGCAGACCACCTGGTATGGCGCGCAACCGACACAGCCTCAGGGCGGTTCGTTCCGGCTGGCGAGCTTCGCCCCGGAGACCAGCTGGAATGGCATCGTCGGTCGTCCTTCGGTGAAGCGGAGATCGATTCACGAGGGATGGCTGAGGCCGCGCTTGCCGGATGGCTCCAGTCTGACGGCTTTGTGGGCCAGTACGACTCCGGCACGAATCGCTCGCTGACCATCGAGGCGATGACCGTCACCGATGCTGAACTGGCCTGGGTTAGGTCAGCGCTCGACACTGTCTTCCCTGACGTTCACCGCCATGAGCGATCGGTCCCGACCCAGGACACGCAACTTGACTGCCGCCGGACAAGGCTTTACGGCGAGGCTCTGCGCGACTTCGTGGAGCGCTGGGGCCTGATGGCGCGCGGAGTGGATATGGTCGTGCCGGAACGCCTCAACACCGCGCCGCTTCCCTTGGTGGCGGCATACTTGCGGAGCGTCTTCCAGGCAGAAGGTTTCGTCTCGGCCCGGAAGGCATCAACGCTCGTGGAAGTCGACATGATTTCCGAGCGGCTCATCCGGGGGATGCAGAGTCTGCTGCTGCGCTTCGGCATCTATGCCCGCGTCGGATTCAAGAAGGATTCCCGGTCGAACCGGCATGGCTGTTGGACACTCCGCATCCAGACGGCCGGCGACCGGCGGATTTTCGCCGATGAAATCGGCTTCCTGGACCCTGTAAAGGCAGCCAAGCTGGAGAGCAGCTTTGACCTTCCGGGGCTGGCCGCCGGCGACACCAAGCGCCTGCAGATCGCGCGGATCGAGCAGCTTGGCCCAATGGAGGTCTACGACATCCAGACCGAGAGTGGAGAGTACCTCTCCGGCGGCCTCCGGGTGCACAACTGCTTCATCCTGGCCGTGGACGACACGATGGACTCGATCCTGGAGTGGTACAAGGAAGAGGGCCTGATCTTCAAGGGCGGCTCTGGTTCCGGTGTCAACCTCTCCCGCATCCGGTCCAGCAAGGAACTGCTGACCTCGGGTGGCACGGCCAGTGGGCCGGTCTCCTTCATGCGCGGCGCGGATGCTTCGGCCGGCACGATCAAGTCGGGCGGTGCCACCCGCCGCGCCGCGAAAATGGTCGTCCTCGACGTGGATCACCCCGATGTCGAGGAATTCATCGAGACCAAGGCGCGCGAAGAGGAGAAGATCCGGGTCCTCCGTGACGCCGGCTACGACATGGACCTCGGTGGCAAGGACATCGCGAGCGTCCAGTACCAGAACGCGAACAACTCGGTAAGGGTGTCCGACGAGTTCATGCGGGCCGTCGAGGACGGCGGCAGCTTCGGCCTGGCAGCCAGGATGACCGGTGAGACCGTCGAGACCGTGGACGCGAAGGGCCTGTTCCGCAAGATGGCGCAGGCTGCCTGGGAATGCGCCGACCCGGGAATCCAGTACGACGACACCATCAACAACTGGCACACCTGCCCGGAGACCGGCCGCATCACGGCCAGCAACCCGTGCTTCCCGGCGGACCAGCGGGTGGTTACCGACAGCGGCCTCGTACCGATCGGCGATCTGGTCCGGCGGGCCTGCGACGAGGTCAGCTTCGCTGTTTACACCAACGACGTCACCGCCAAGCAGGACCCGCAGGACCGCATCACCGCCACCAGCCCGACCCGGTACATGATGACCGGCCGCAACGAGATCGTGGAACTGAGGTTCTCCGACGGCTCGCGGCTGCGCTGCACCCCCAACCACCGGGTCTGGACCGCCAACCGCGGCTGGGTGCATGCCTGCGAGCTGACCGATGAGGACCGCGTCGTGCGCTCCTTCCAGCACGCGCCGCGCCCGATGGCAGATCCCCACCTCCCTGCCGAGGCGCTGGTGATGGCCAGCTTCGAGCGCAGCAGGAAGCCGCTTGAGCTGCCCGTCAAGTGGGATCCGGAACTGGCCCACTACCTCGGCTGGGTGATCGGCGACGGATGCATCGACAACCGCGACAACGCCGCCGTCACCGTCTACGGCTCGGCAGAAGACAAAGAGGTCGTCCTGCCGCGCCACCACGCCCTGCTCACGCAGATCACCGGTTTCGAGAGCAAGCCAAGCGTGCAGGCCAACGGCACGCTGCAACTGCGGGTCACCCGGCGCGCCTTCGGCGAGTTCCTGCGCGGGCTCGGCGTCTCGGGTGGCAGGGCGGCGGAGAAGATGGTCCCCGACACTGTCTTCGAGGCTCCCGAGGAGGCGCTGATCGCCTTCCTCCAGGGTCTGTTCGACGCGGATGGCTGCGTCGTGGATCAGCGGGCCAACGCCACGCGCTATGTCGGCCTGGGCAGCCGGTCCGAGGAACTCCTCATTGGGGTCCAGGAGTTGCTTGCCTCACTCGGGATCGCCAGCCGCATCTACAAGACCGGCGTGAAGACGGCGAGCTTCCACTACACAAGGAAAGACGGCAGCGAGGCGACGTACGGTTCCGACGGCCCCTCGTTCGACCTGCGGATCACGGCAGGCGCGCTGCGCGAATACCACCGGCTCATTGGCTTCTCGCTGCCCGGCAAGCAGGCAAAGCTGAGCCGGATCGTGACGACGACCGACTCCTACGACGTCGATCGCACCGTATGGCTGGTCAGCCGCGAGTCGAAGGGGTTCGAACTCACCTACAACCTGACCGAGCCCAGGAACCACTCTTACATCGTCGGTGGCACGGTGGTAGCTAACTGTTCGGAGTACGTACACCTCGACAACTCGTCGTGCAACCTTGCCAGCATCAACCTGCTCAAGTTCCTGAGCCCGCAGGACACGTTTGACGTGGAGCGGTTCGAGCGGATCACCGAACTGGTGATCACGGCGATGGACATCTCCATCTGCTTCGCCGACTTCCCCACGCAGAAGATCACCGAGACGACGCGCGCCTACCGCCAGCTCGGCATCGGGTACGCCAACCTCGGCGCGCTGCTGATGGCGACCGGGCACGCCTACGACTCCGAGGGCGGCCGGTCGATCGCCGGTGCGATCACCTCGCTGATGACGGGCACCGCCTACCGCCGGTCGGCGGAACTCGCCGCGGTCGTCGGGCCCTACGACGGTTACGAGCGCAACGCCTCCGCCCACAAGCGGGTCATGCGCAAGCACGCCGACGCCTGCGCCGAGATCAGGACCGCGGGCGGCATCGACAGTGACGTCCACGCCGCAGCGAAAGCCGCCTGGCAGAAGTGCCTGGCCCTCGGCGAGACCAATGGGTACAGAAACGCCCAAGCTAGCCTATTGGCCCCAACTGGCACCATAGGCCTCATGATGGACTGTGACACCACTGGTGTCGAGCCGGACCTGGCGCTGGTCAAGTTCAAGAAGCTCGTCGGTGGCGGTTCCATGCAGATCGTCAACCAGACCGTGCCGCGCGCTCTGAAGAACCTGGGCTACCAGTCGGAGCAGGTCGAGGCGATCACCGAGTACATCGCCGAGCACGGCCACGTCGTGGACGCGCCCGGGCTGCGCCCCGAGCACTACGAGGTCTTCGACTGCGCCATGGGCGAGCGGGCCATCAGCCCCATGGGCCACGTGCGGATGATGGCCGCTGTCCAGCCCGGGCTCAGTGGCGCCATCTCCAAAACGGTCAATATGCCAGAAAACGCCACAATTGAGGACATAGAGAAGATCTACTTCGAGGGCTGGAAGCTCGGCCTCAAGGCGCTGGCCATCTACCGGGACAACTGCAAGGTCGGCCAGCCGCTGTCGGACGCCAGGAAGAAGCCAGACAAGGCGGCGGCCGGGGAACCCGCGCGCGAGGTGCGCCCTGTGCGGCGCCGCCTGCCGCGGCAGCGCCCGGCCAGCGTGACCCGGTTCTCCGTGTCGGGCGCAGAAGGATACATGACCGTCTCCAAGTACCCCGACGACGGCGTCGGCGAGGTGTTCCTCAAGCTGGGCAAGCAGGGTTCCACGCTGGCCGGCGTCATGGACGCCTTCTCGATGGCCATCTCGATCAGCCTGCAGTACGGCGTCCCGCTGGAGAAGTGGGTCGAGAAGTTCACCAACATGCGCTTCGAGCCCGCCGGGGTTACCGACGACCCGGACATCCGGATCGCAAGCTCGGTGATGGACTACGTGTTCCGCCGCCTGGCGCTGGACCACCTGTCCTACGAAACCCGCTCGGAACTGGGCATCCTGTCGGCCTCCGAACGGGCAGCCCAGCTGGCCGGGGAGGACCCCAGTGCGGTCGCCGCCGAGGAAATGGACCCGGCCGAGATGGCCCAGTCCGCCCCGCGCGAACGGCAGCCCGAGCCCGCGCACCAGGAGCAGGCGGCCAGCCACGCCGACTCGCCTCGCGTGCCCGCGGCCGGCCAGGCCGCGAACGGCCGCTCGGCACAGCCGGAGCCACCGGCCAGCTCCCAGCACGACCAGCCGCACAGCTCGACCGAGTTGCTGGAGTCGCACCAGGGGCGCACCGCGGACGCACCGTTGTGCCTCATCTGCGGCACCAAGATGCGCCCCGCTGGAAGCTGCTACGTCTGTGAGGGCTGCGGCGCCACCAGCGGCTGCAGTTAGAAATAGGCCATATTGCATCAGATGCAACAGCAACATGCGGCCATGCCTGACGGCGAGGCTGCAAGGCGATGGGGAGCCGGCGCCGTGCCGGCTCCCCATCGGATGGGATGCGGTGGCAGGTGGGTCCGGCTGCCTTCGCCGGACAGCGGAAGGAGGTGAGGGGAATGGCGAAGAACACTGGCAAGGGCTATCGCGAGGGCGCCGTCAGGGACCGTTCGCAACTCAAGACGCCGGCTGGCTGGACCAAGCGCGACGACGAGACTGGCCGGTTCATGGACGTGAAGTCCGACGATGAGCCGTTCAAGGGCGTTCGCAGAGAGCACCCTGACAAGAAGAAGTGAGGTGGCCGGGACGGGGATGCCGAAACCACCCCCGTCCCGGTTCTCGCAGCTTAGGGCTTGTGCCGCTGTCCGCTTGACGAGAAGCATCAATGTTGTGTTAGATGCAACGTCGTGGAGACTGCTGGGTCTGATGGGCTTGCTGGTGCGGCCGGTCTTGTTCTGCCGGCCGGGGTGGTGCATCTTGACCGCCCGGCGGCGGTGTTTGAGGCGATGCTGGCGGGCTGGGCGACCCAGCAGCGTGCCCGGTTCTTGAAGGAGAGTTGCACGATCCGGCCGCGGCTGGATCTGGTGCGGCGGTTCGCGCGGTTCTCGGATCAGTACCCGTGGGAGTGGGATCCGCCGGAGGCGGAGGCGTTCTTCGCCTCGATGAAGGCCGCGCCGTCGACGGTGCGGAATCACCAGATCACGTTGCGGATGTTCTGCGGGTATGTCACCGATGCCCGGTATGGCTGGCCGGCCCGGTGCGTGGAGTGGTTCGGGCAGGCGCCGCAGCAGGTCTTGCATGAGTGGAACACCGTGGTTCATGTCAGCGACTACGAGGGGCGGCCGGGGCGGCGGCCGCTGACTTATGACGAGGTGCAGGCGCTGTTCGACGCGGCGGACGGGCGGGTGGAGGAGATCCGGGCCCGGCGCCGCAAGGGGGCGCTGGCGGCGCTGCGGGACGCGGCGGTGCTGAAGACGGTGTATGCGTTCGGGCTGCGCCGCCGGGAGGCCTGCGGGCTGGACATGGCGGATCTGCGGCGCAATCCGAGGGCGCCGGGGTATGGGGAGGCCGGGGCGTTGTTTGTGCGGTGGGGGAAGTCCTCGAACGGCAGCCCGCCCAAGCGGCGCACCGTGCTGACGGTGCCGGAGATGGACTGGGTGGTGCCGGTCCTCGGCGGTTACGTGACGGAGGTCCGCCCGTTGCTGGGTCCGGGGAAGCATCCGGCGTTGTGGGTGACCGAGCGGTGCGGCCGGATGTCGCTGCGCGGGCTGAACCGGGCGTTCGGCGAGGCCCGGGACCTGGCGGGCTTGCCGGGTGAGCTGGATCTGCATGCGCTGCGGCATTCGTATGTGACCCACCTGGTGGAGTTCGACTACCCGGAACGGTTCGTCCAGGACCAGGTCGGGCACGCGTATGCCTCCACGACGGCCTTGTATACCGGGGTGTCGGATGAGTACCGCAACCGGCTGCTGGAACGGTCGCTGCGGGCCCGTCACGGGGATCTGTGGGAGGATCAGCGGTGACGAAGAAGATGGGGATCCGCTGGCAGTTGCGGCTGCGGATGGCCGAAAAGGACTTGTTCCAGACTTCTGAGCTGGTGCCGCTGCTGGCCGAGCGCGGGATCTTTTTGTCGCGGGAGCAGGTGTTCCGGCTGGTCACCCAGGCCCCGCAGCGGCTGTCGATGGACACCCTGGCCGCGTTGTGCGACATCTTGGGCTGCACCCCCAACGACCTGATCGAAGTCGAGGTGACCGGCGAGCAGGTCCGCAAGGCCGCCGGTGACCGCGGGGCAGCGGCACCGCCGGTGCGGCGGACCACGATCCGCCGGCCCGGGCAGTGACCCCGGCGGCGCGGCGGCGGGCTGAGCTGACCGGCCGGCTCGCCAGCCTGCTGGCCCGATTGCTGCCAGGGTTAGCCGAGCAGACCGCCCGGCGGGCGGTGGAGCAGGCCGCCAAGACCGTCCCGGGGTGCGCCGCGCTGCTGGAGCACCTGCACCATCACCCGGACGCGTTGCGCTCGGGCAGCTCACAGGTGCCGTTGCCGCTGGTGCGCCTGGCGCACGCCCTGGCCGCGGCGGGCGCCCGCGGGGTGGTGCTGCCGGGCTGCGCGGGCTGCGGCAAGGCCGCCGTGGACTTGCGGTCCTGGCCTGGGACCGGGCTGGCGTGCCAGAGCTGCTACCAGGATGCGCGCTGCCAGCCGTGCGCGAACTGCGGCGTGACCGGGCGGGTCGCGGCGCGCGGCCCGGGCGGGCCGGTCTGTGTCCGCTGCTATCAACGTGATCCCGCCCGGCTGGAGGAATGCACGCGGTGCCACCGGGCGCGGCGGGTCGCCTACCGCGACGCCGACGGCCGCCCCTGGTGCACGCCGTGCTACCCGCGGCCGCAGCGGCCCTGCTCGATCTGCGGCCAGATGGGACGGGCCGCCGCCGCCGGCCCGGTCTGCGAGCGGTGCTACCGCCGGCCGCCGCGGCCATGCGGCCGGTGCGGCCAGATCCGCCAGATCCAGGTGCGGGCCCGGGACGGCGAGCCTGACCTGTGCGCCTCTTGCCACCGGGGGCCGATGGACCGGTGCTGGACATGCGGGCAGCTCCGGCCCAGAAGGGGTTACCGGGACGGCAAACCGATGTGCGATCGCTGCTATAAACCGCCCCCCGACCGGTGCGGGTTCTGCGGGCGGCACGCGCCGATCACGGCCCGGTGGCAGACCGGCGCGGTCTGCGTGAGCTGCTACCCACGAATCCGGGCCAGCCCGGTGCCCTGCCCAGGCTGCGGGCAGCCACGCGTGCTGACCCGCCTCGACCACACCGGCCGTGCGGTCTGCCAGGCCTGCGCCGGGCAGGCGGAGACATACCTATGCCGCAGGTGCGGCGAACCGGCCGAGGGCTTTGCCCGCGGCACCTGCACCCGGTGCGCGCTCGGCGAACGCGTGACCGAGGTACTCGGCGACCAGGCCAGCGGCAACCTCGCCCCGATCCGCGACGCACTCTGCAACGCGGGCAACCCCAAAAGCGTGCTGACCTGGCTGTCCCGCAGCAACAGCGCCCGCATGCTGGCCGACCTGGCCCGCCACGACGGGCCGCTGACCCACGAGCTGATCGACGCCTTCCCACGCGGCCAGGCCCGCAGCCAGCTCCGCCAAGCCCTCATCCACGCCGGGGTGCTGCCCGCCAGGCAGGAACTCATCGAGGACGTCGAGGCCTGGCTCAGCGACCAGCTCGCCGGCGTGCCCTCTCAGCACGCCCAGCTCGTGCGGCCGTTCGCCCGCTGGATGGTGCTGCGCCGGGCCCGCAACCGGGCACGCTCGCGCGTCTTCACCGAGGCATCCGCCTCGTGGGCCCGCCAGCAGATCCGCACCGCCCTGGACTTCCTCACCTGGCTCGACCAGCACGGACTCGACCTGGCGAACGCCGGCCAGGCCGACATCGACGCCTGGCTCACTAGCGGATCCACTCAGCGGTACTCCATCCGCTACTTCCTGGACTGGGCCCGTCGCCACCACCTGGCCGGGCCTGTGCAAGTCCCGCTGCGCATGCGCAAAAACCCTGACCAGGTCCTGCCAGAAGACCAGCGCTGGCAGCAGCTCCAGCGGTGCCTGCACGACCCAGCCCTGCCGCACCAGGTCCGCGTCGCGGGCGCCCTGCTCCTCCTTTACGGCCACCCCATCAGCCGCACCGTCCAGCTGAAGGCCACCCAGCTCAGCCACGCCGACGGCAACACCTACCTGGCTTTCGGCCAGCACCCCGTGCTGCTGCCGCCCGTCCTGGCCCAGCTCATCCGGGAACTGCATGCCACGGCCACGCCCACCGCTGTGCTCGGCGGCCGCGGCAGCCCGACCAACTGGCTGTTCCCTGGGCAGGTCCCCGGCCGCCACATGAGCGTCAACGGCTTCGTCCGCCAGTTGAACCACCACGGCATTCAAGCCCGCATCGCCCGCAGCGCCGCGCTGATCAACCTGGCCGCCGACCTGCCCGCCGCTGTCCTGGCCGACCTGCTCGGCATGCACATCAACACCGCTGTCCGGTGGGCCCACCGGGCCAAACGCGACTGGGCCAGCTACCTCGCCGCCCGCAGCGCCGACAGCGGGCCTCCAGTAGGAACCAGAAATGCCAAGTTACTACCAGTGGTAGCATGATGGCATGAGTGCGGAACCGGCCCAGGAGGAAGACCAGACCGAACGTCTCCGCGAGTTCGTTCGGCTGGTCCATGAGCTCAGTGCCAACCTTCAGGTCCCTGAGGAACGGGCGCAGTGGACCAGAACGCTTGCTGCTTTGCAGCCAATGCTTCATGAGCAGCGCGCATTCGCCGAGGCCCTGGCCTCACCTGAGTTCCAGGAAACCACCCGGCGGGCTTTCGAAGCCATCGCCGCCGCCGATCTGTCGGCGCTGAGGGCCACCGGCCTGGCCCGCAAGGTGAGTGTGTCCATGCCCGAGGACCTCACCGCCGCCGTCCAGCAGCGGGTAGGGCGGGGGAAGTTCAGCCAGTATGTGACCGAGGCGGTTACCCGCCAGCTCGAACTCGACCTGCTCGCCGAGCTGTCGGAGTTGCTTACCGCCGAGCATGGGCCAGTTCCTGAGGAGTACATGGCAGAGGCACGTGCCGCGTGGCCGGACGGCGAATAGCCGTGGGCGGGACTCTCGTCCTCGACAGCGAAGGACTCTCCAAGCTGGCGGCCGGCGATGCCCGGGCACATGCCTACCTAGACAGCGCCCGCACCCGCCGCGCCCGGGTCGCCGCGAGCGCGATCACCCTGACCGAAGTACTCCGAGGCGGTCCGCGCGATGCAGCCGTCCATCGTGTGCTCTCCAGAATCACCATCGTGCCAGTGACCGCCCAGATCGCACGCCGCGCTGGCGAACTGCTCGGCGCGACCGGGCTTTCGGGCCATCGGTGCGCCATCGATGCCGTCGTGGCCGCCACCGCTCTTGGGCTGGAACGCCCAATCGTGTTGCTCACCAGCGACCCCGACGACATGAACAGGCTCGTTGAGGAACCGGACCGGCCGAAAACAGAGCGGATCGCCGTCATCCACGTGTGATCACACCCGGCCCGCCAAACGAACCCGGTGACCGCTCCCAGCTCAACATGGGAATACTGCACCCTGCGAATACGTGCACTGCGCCGGTACTGCGTCGCTGAAACAGAAGAGTTCCCAGCTCAGGAGGGTGTGACCGTGGGGTCGCACCCTCCTTGAGCGCTAACCGGACGCCGCTCGTTGCGTTTGATGCAACCCACAGCCCGACCTTTGGGACGGTCATTGTTGCGCTAACGCCCGGGGTTCCGGTGGGCAGGGACGGCTGTCAGGTGGTGGCGCGCGCGTACCGGCCGGCGATCCGCCGCACCGCTGCGGCGAGTTCGGGTGAGTCAACGACCTCGAAATCGGCTTCCAGCACGCCCAGCCAGAAGGCGATGTCGTCGACCGAGCGACCGCCGAGCTGGAGCAGGCAGCGATCCGGGCCCTGCGGTTCGATACTGCCGCTCCATGACCCCATGCGCGCCGCGACCTCTTCGGCCGGGGCGTGCACGATCACTCGCCCGTTCACCTTCATCTGCACCTGCCGGGTCCTGGCGGCCACGTAGGCGGCGATGTCGGGGGCGGGCAGCGGGCGCGCCGTGAACCTATGCCCGGCAGATCGCGGCTTGGTGATGCGGTCGACGCGGAACGTGCGCCAGTCACCCCGGTCAAGATCGAATGCGACCAGGTACCAGCGGCGTCCCCAGTTGACCAGGCGATAGGGCTCGGCCCGGCGTTCGGTGCCAGACCCGGAGTGGTTGAGGTAGCGGAAACGCATGATCTCCCGGTCCCGGGCCACGGCCGCGATCAGCGCCAGCAGCGATCCCTCGACCTGCGGCCCCCGGCGCTGCCCTGGCACTCGCACCGTATGGGACTGCAGCGCGTCAACGCGGCGCCCGAGCCGCGGCGGGAGCACCTGCCGCAGCTTGGTGAGCGCGCGCAGTGCCGTCTCCTCCAGGCCCTCGACCGCGCCACCGGTCGCCGTGCTCAGGCTGACAGCCACGGCGACCGCTTCGTCGTCCTCGAGCAGAAGGGGCGGCATGGCCGCTCCGGCGGAGAGCCGGTAACCGCCAACCGCGCCGCGGGTGGCCTGCACCGGGTACCCCATCTGCCGCAGCCGCTCGACGTCGTTGCGCACCGTCCGTGTCGTCACGTTCAGCCGCCTCGCAAGCTCAGGGCCAGGCCATTCACGTGGCGTCTGCAGCAGCGAGAGCAAGGACAGCAGTCGTGCCGAGGTTTCTGCCATGACTTCGAGATTAGTGCGCTAAGCGGAAAGAATCGTTCCTAATGACCTCGTAACGTCGGGCGTGTCAGACACCAAGCAGAGGGAGAAGTCATGACGACCGCTGTCGAGGAATCCAGCGCGCTCGACCAGCCCAGAGCTATCGAGTCCAGCGCGCCCGGCCTGCCCACGGTCATCGAGCCGACGCCCCGGAAACACGCCTGGGCGGGGTTCGCCGTAGTCCTTACCGCCATGATCATGAACCTGCTTGACTCCACGATCGTGAACGTGGCCGCGCCGTCGATCCAGCGGAACCTGGGCATGTCGAGTTCCGCCCTGGAGTGGATAGCGGCGGCCTACACGCTGGCCATCGCCGTGGGCCTGATGACCGGCGGGCGGCTCGGCGACATGTTCGGCCGCAGGCGGATGCTGATGACCGGCCTGGCCGGCTTCGTGATCGCGTCGGCCGCGTGTGCCATCGCGTGGTCACCCAGTTCCCTGATCGCCGCGCGCGTGGTGCAAGGCCTGTCCGCCGCGGTGCTCACGCCACAGGCGTTTGGGCTGATCCGCGACCTCTTCCCGCCCGCGCAGATGACCAAGGCATTCGCGGCGCTCGGCCCGGTGATCGGGCTGTCGACCGTCGCCGGGCCGATTGTCGCCGGGCTGCTCCTCAAGGCGAACCTGTTCGGCGCGGGCTGGCGCACGCTGTTCCTCATCAACCTCCCGCTCGGCGCATTCGCCCTGGTGCTCGGCGGGCGGGTGCTGCCTTCGCGGCCCGCAGAGCATGGCAAGGTTCGCCTCGACGGCGCCGGCACGGTGCTGCTGGCGGTGGCCAGCTTCCTGCTGGTCTTCCCGCTCGTGGACGGAAGGGCGCTGGGCTGGCCGATCTGGATCTTCGGCGTGTCCGCCGCGGCGGTCCCGGCGCTCGGCGTGTTCATCGCGCACCAGCGGCACAGGCTACGGTCCGGGCGCACCCCGCTGGTCGAGTTCAGCCTGCTGCGCAAGCGGTCCTACGTCTGCGGTGTCGCCTTCGTGCTGGTCTTCTTCGCCAGCATCGTAGGGTTCTCCCTGACCATGGGCCTGTTCCTGCAGATCGGGCTTGGCTACACGCCCATCCACGCCAGCCTCTTGCTCGCCGCGATGGCGACGGGCGCGTTTATCGGCTCGGGCGTGGGTGCATGGGCCGCCACGGCCGTGGGGCGCCCCATCCTGCACATAGGGCTGACGATCATGGCAGCCGGCACGGCCACGCTCTGCCTGTCACTGCACGCAGCCCACGAGACGGTCGGCACGCTCAGCCTGATCCCTGGCCTGGCGATCTTCGGCATCGGCATGGGAATGATCTTCGTTCCACTCTTCAGCATCATTATGGGCGAGATCGGCGATCACGAGGTCGGCTCGGCGTCCGGTCTGCTTGAGTCGGTACAGCAACTCGGCGCCTCGCTCGGAGTCGCGGTCCTGGCGACGCTGTTCTTCAGCGCTATCTCCCCGGAGCAGGGTGGCCCCCAGGCCGCGATAGCAGCCGGCCGGGGAGTGCTGGCCGCTGAGAGAACCCTGCTGATCACCCTCGTCCTCATCGTGATCGCATTTGCCGTCGGCTGGCTTCTGCCGCGCCGCGCACGCCAGATGCACTGAACCGGCCATCAGGCAGGTGACGTGGCCCGCGGCGAATGCCGCGGGCCACGCATCAGTCCCGGAGCCGGCGAATACTGCCCACGCTGACCCTGGCCATGCGGTGGAACGGCCGTGCGTGGCTGGCCGAGCCGGCCCCCAGCCACGGCCATGACAGCCAGCTCGACGACGTGTCCTGCGCCACGGCCACGTCCTGCCTCGCCGTGGGCACCCCCGCCGGGGCATGGACCGGCACCCGCTGGTCGGCCGTCCCGCGCCCGCCGGCTGGCCCGCTGAGCAGCGTGTCCTGTCCGGCGCCTGGCTTCTGCCAGGCGGCAGGCCCGTCGGCCGGGAACCACCCGGTCGCGGCGCGCTGGAACGGCCGCACCTGGCGGGCAGAGCGGGTTCCCCGGCCAGCGCCGGCCCCGCAGAGCCTGGCCCTGGCCGCTGTTTCTTGTGCCACCGCCCGGTCCTGCATGGCGGTCGGCGACGCCAGCCGGGGTGCGCAGGCCATGCCGTCCCCGATGTACCGGGACGCGACGCTGGTGGAGCGGTGGAACGGATCCCGGTGGCAGATCATCCCGTCCCCGAGCCCGACCTACGCCAGCCGGCTCAGCGGCGTGTCGTGCCCCTCGCCGACGGTCTGCGTCGCGGTGGGATCCTCGGCGAACGGCGGGCGGGCGCTCGCCGAGCGCTGGAACGGCGCCCGGTGGACGCTCCAGCGCACGCCCGACATCGGCCATGCCGGATACTCGGCGCTGACCGCGGTGTCCTGTGCCACGGCCGTGAACTGCATGGCGGTGGGTACCTACAACGACGGCCTCTTCGGCATCGCCGAGCACTGGGACGGCAGCCGGTGGACGATCCGGCGCCTGCCGGTCCCGCCTGTGCCGCCGGGCGAGGAGCCCCTCGTCCTCCCGGCCAGCGTGTCCTGCATGTCGGTCACGGCCTGCGTGACGGTGGGCAGCAGTAACGGCGCGACCCTGGCCGAGCGCTGGAACGGCGCCACCTGGACCATCCAGCCGGCCCCGAACCCTGCCTGACCGCCCGGGCCGGTGCCAGAACTCTGGTGCGCTGCTGCGATGAGGATGGGTGCGATCCGCCGTCTCATTTCCGGCGAGGCACGCGGAGGAGATGCCATGAGCTATGCGGACGTGAACGGTCTTTCCCTGTACTACTCCGAGCACGGCTCGGGTGAACCGCTGGTGCTGCTGCACGGCGGGTTCGGCTCGGGTGAGATGTTCGGCCCGGTGCTGCCCGCGCTCGCCGAGCACCGCCAGGTCATCGCCGTCGACCTGCAGGCGCACGGCCGCACCGCGGACGCCCGCCGCCCGCTGCGTTTCCAGACGATGGCCGACGACATCGCCGCGCTGATCGGGCACCTCGGCCTGGTGCGATCGGACGTGATGGGCGTCTCCATGGGCGGTGTGGTCGCGCTGCGCACGGCGATACAGCATCCGGAGGCGGTGGACCGCCTGGTACTGGTCTCGGTGCCGTTCCGGCGGGACGGCTGGTTCCCCGAGATCCGCGCGGCGATGCGGCAGTTCACCCCACAGCACGCCGAGGCGATGAAACAGTCCCCGATGTATGAGTCCTACGCCCGGAGCGCGCCCAGGCCCGGGGACTGGCCGGTGCTGCACGCCAAGATGGGCGAACTGCTGTCGGCGGACTACGACTGGTCGGCCGAGGTGGCGGGGATCCCCGCGCCAACCATGCTGGTCTACGCCGACTGCGACTCGATCTGGCCCGGGCACATGGTGGAGTTCTTCGCGCTGCTCGGCGGCGGCCTGCGGGACGCGGGCTGGGACGGCTCGGGCCGGCCTGCGGGGCGGCTGGCGATCCTGCCGGGCACCACGCACTACGACATCTTCGCCTCTCCCGCGCTGGCGGCACCGGTCCTGGAGTTCCTGGAGGCGCCCACGCCGGGCTCATGACCTGCGCCCGGACCCGGGCCTGGCGCGCGCGGAGCGCGGCCGCCGGTGGCGCGCCGGCGAGGGGCCGTACCCGGTGCGCCGTTAGCCTTGACCCGTGCCGAGCAGTGCCGGGCCGGGCCCCGACGCCAGCAACGCCGTCAGCCTTGCCGCGGACATCGAACGGCGGCTGCGCGAGGCCGGCACCCCGGCGCGGGCGGCCGGTGCACGGGCGTACCTGAAGAGCAGCATGGAGTTCGCCGGCGTCGGCCTCCCCGGCCTGCGCGGCATCGTGCGTGCCCTGCTGCCCCGGCGGCCCACGATGGCGCGGGACAACCTGCTGGCCGTGGTGACCGAACTCTGGGCGCGCCCGCTGTTCGAGTGCCGGCTCGCCTCGTCCATGCTGCTCGCCGATCACGTGGCAGCGTTGCTGCCCGCCGACGCGGCGCTCGTGGAACGGCTGATCAGGGAAGCCGGCACCTGGGCGCTGGTGGACGAACTGGCGCCGGTGGTGATGGGTGGGCTGGCCGAACGGTACCCGGAACTGACCGCCGTGCTGGACCGGTGGGCCGCCGACCAGGACTTCTGGGTGCGGCGTGCGGCCCTGCTGTCCCTGCTGCTGCCGTTGCGCCGCGGAGAGGGTGACTTCGGCCGGTTCTCCCGTTACGCCGACATGATGCTGACCGAGCGGGAGTTCTTCATCCGCAAGGCGATCGGCTGGGTGCTGCGCGACACCGGGCGCCGCCGCCCGGACCTGGTCGCGGCCTGGCTGGAACCGCGTATCGGCCAGGTCTCCGGCGTCACCCTCCGGGAGGCGGTCAAGCCGCTGCCGCCGGAAACGGCCGCACGCCTGCTCGCCGCCTACCGCGCCCGCCCCGCCCGTCTTCAGTGAGCCGGGCGCCTGGGCCAAGGGCGTGGCTGGCCGCGGCTACGGGCGTGAGACCACGAATGCCTGCCGCTGGCCGAAGTAATCGTCGTAGTAGCCGCCGGCCAAGCAGTACCCGGTGCTCAGGCACGACATACGCGCCGGGCGGGCAGTACCCGTTCAGGCATGACATCGCGCTGACTTCGGCATCTCCTCCGTGGCCGGGGATGCTGCTGATGAGGCCGGCAATGCCGGGGACCTCGACGGCGGCCCACCGGCCGTTCTGCTCGCTGGCAACGAACGGCCGGATTCTGCCGGAGCTGTCGATGCCGCCGCCGTCGGCCGCGCAGTGCCCGGCGCTGCCGCACGATACCGAGTTGACCCAGGAGCGTGCCCCGGTGCCGGGGATCTCGATGGCCGTGCCCCACCGGCCGTTCCGCTCGCTCACCATGAACGCATGGCGGTTGCCGGAGCTGTCGAGGTACCAGCCGCCCACCGCGCAGTTCCCGGCGCTCGGGCATTCCGCTCGCTGGCCACGAACACCCGGCCATGGCCGTGGCTGTCCGCGTAGCCGCCACTGATCGTGCAGTTCCCGGCGCCCGGGCACGACACCGAGTCGACCCCGGCCTCTCCGCCGGCGTTCAGGTTGGCGGTGCCGGGGATCTCGATGGCGGTGCCCCACCGGCCGTTCCGCTCGCCGGCAACGTACGCCTGGTCATGGCCGTGACCGTCCCGGTAAGAGCCGCCTATCGCGCAGTTCCCGGCGCTCGCGCACGACACCGAGCTGACCCCGGCCCGTCCTCCGGCGTTCAGGCTGCGGCCGCCGAGGCCGGGTACCGGTGTCGCGGTCCCCCAGCGCATGCTCGCCGGGACCCCGCTGGCCGCCGGCGCCGCGCTCGGCGCCGCCGGCCCAGGCGCCGAACAGCCTGCCACCGCGGGCAGCACGGCAGCGATGATCGCAGCGAGCGCGGCCATGCAGCGCACGGCCGGCCGGTATCTGAGCGTCCATTCCACGGCCATCTCCCCAGCCTCGCCCATCATCGGGGCTGGCAGCTGCTCCGCGCGCTGCTGTGGGTTCAGGGCACGGTGACCGGCTGGATCACGACCGGGCCGAGGGTCGGGTCAAGCTCGCTGGCCTGGGAGCCCCCCGCCGGGGTGATCACGTCCATGGCCTTCGGCACCGAGCCCGGGTCGAACGAGCAGATCGGCTGGGTCCCGTTGGGTGCGCATACCCCGAACAGGAAATCCTGCGGTGTAGGCGCGAACCCGCGGGCCTGGTCGGAGCTGAACCCGTCCTGACCGGTCAGCACCACGGAGAAGCCCCAGCCCGGGCCCGGGGTGCCGAACTGCGCCTCGGGCAGCGCGATCGTGATGGTCCCGTCCGACTGGGTGGCGAGGACCTGCGGCGTCCCGACCGTGTTTCCCGACGCGTCCTTCCACACCGGCGCGGCGAAGCCCTGCGCCTCCAGCATCTGGCTCCACGCCCCGGACGAGGAAATCGTGTAGTTGCGCGTGGGGAATGCGGCGTTCGTGGATGTGGTGGCGGCCCCGGGCACGTGCACGTACACGTCCAGCAGTTGCGCCCCGTCCACCTGGCCGAATGTCGGGGTCAGGTTGGCGATGGTGGTCCGCAGGTAGGCGGTGGTGCCGTCGCTGAACACCTGGAACCTGGTCAGGTCGAACGCGCCGGGCTGGAAGTTCGAAGAGGTGGGGTACTGATAGGTGCCGGGCCCGTTGTCGTCCCCGGTCGGGTCGCTGACGTCGAGGACCGTGCTGCCGCCGCCCTCGTTGCTGACCGTCACCTGCGCGTACCCGGTGCTGCCCAGACCGTTCTTGGTGGCGGCGACGGTGATCGCGTTGCTGCCGAACCCGATCGGCACCGTTGCGGAGAACGACCCGTCCGCGGCGGCCTTTGTGGACGCCACCGACGACGGTGCCCCGCTGGTGCTGTTCACCGACTCGACGGTCACCTTCGCGCCGGGCGCGGTGGTCCCGGTCACGGTCGTGGACGTCGCCGCGAGCGTGCTTCCGTCGGCCGGGGCGGTGATCGTCACGTTCAGCGCGCCAGGCGGTCCATGTGCCACATACCGCTGCGTGGTGAACTGTGGCGTCTCCACGGTGCGGCCCGTGGCCAGGGCAAGGATCAGCCGCAGTTCCTGCGCCTGCGCCCAGGTCAGCGGGGAGGCCGAGCCGGCCGCCTTGCCGTCGGTGAAACCGATGGACGCGGTCAGCGGGTCGGAGCCGAACGGGGACGCGGGCAGGTCCGGGTTCTCCCACGCCTGCTCGGGCACCAGGCCCACCCCGGAGGAGAAGTTCTCGATCGCGCTGAGCAGCGACGCGGCGCCGCTCAGGTTCCCCCCGGCGACGTCGGACTCGGCCCGCTCGCCGGACAGCACCGGCCACAGGTGCCCGGTGCCGATGCCGGTGGGCGCCCACGGCGCGCCCACGGTGCTGCAGGAGGTCTGGCTCGGCTGGTAGCAGTCGCCGTACCCGTCGGCGCTGCCCTGCGTGGCCGAGTTGCCGTACCGGTAGTAGCCGGTGCCGCTCGGCGTGGACACCGCGATCTGCTTGTCCCACACGCCGAGCGAGGCCTGCACGTCCGGGTCCGAGACCGGCAGCTCGCCGAGCCGGACCAGTTCCTGGAACCCGCCGTCCAGCACGGCGCGCTGGTCCAGCGTCGGCCCGCCGTTGCCCAGGCCGTAGGTGATCGCCGCGTTGGGGTCGCCGGTCTTGGACAGCCGGATGAAGTAACTCGGCGCGTACGGCCCGGTGGTCGTCACCGTCCACGACTTGATGTTCCGCTGGAAGTCGTCCGCGGTTGCCTGGTAGACCCGCGCCCGCGCCTGGTCGCCGTGCTCCTTGGCGATCACCGCGGCGGCGGTCAGCCCGGCGATCTCGGCGGCGATGGTGGACGGGGAGTACCCGGTCTGCTCCTCCCATCGCTCCACGCCGAACGACGGCCCGTGGGCGACCAGGAAGTCGGCCGCGGGCCTGACGTGGTTGCGCCACAGCGAGCCGCTGCCGTCCAGCCCCGCCTGCAGCGCCATGATGATCGGATAGGACGTCTCGTCCAGCTGGGTGCCGCCGGTGTCCGGGGCTGGCTTGCCGTTGAGCAGCGAGTTGCGCGGCATGGACCCGTCCGCCTGCTGCTGCCGGTCGAACAGGAACAAGGTCGCGGCCCGCGCCGTGGCCAGGTCCCCGTCCACGAGCAGCCCGGTGAACGCCTCGTAGAGGTCACGGGCGAACACCTCGCGGTAGGAGCCGAAGTAGCCGGGCGCGCTCCCGGCGAAGTTCCCGGCCGGCACGGACTGGCCCCACGGGCTGGCCAGCGACGCCACGATCGCGCCGGGGTAGGTCTTGTCCACGCTGGCCTTGAGCACGTTGGCGGACAGGTAGTAGTGCAGGATCGACGTGTGGTCCCGCCGGGCCGCCGCCCCGGTCACGTGCCCGAACGGTGGCCGCAGGCCGGAGTCGTAGCGCAGCCAGCCCGCCACGTAGTTCAGCGCGGTCAGGCCGAACGGCTGCCGCAGCGAACGGCTCGCCGTCGCCACCGCGGAGGCCTGGTCTGCGGCCGAAACCCAGCGCCAGCGTGACCGAGCCCCCGCTCGGCCGGCGTGACGTCCTCGGTGGCCACGATGTGGCCGTCCGGCGCCGAGTCGTACGGCGTGAGCGCATGGTCGAGGTCGAGCTGGGTGAGGCCGTCGCTGGCGGCTGCCCGCGTACCCGACGCTCGCGGCCGGCGAGGAGACGCTCGCGTCCAGGGCCATGTACGTCGGCACCGCGTAGTCACGGTTGACCGCGTTAGTCACCGTGTTGGTGCTGTAGATCACCGGGACCGGGGACCCGGTGGAGGTGTCGATCGCGCCGGTGTTGCCGCCCGCGTTCTGGCTGCCGCCGCCCCCGTTGCCGTTGACGTGCGCGTCCAGCCGGGCATACAGGTGCAGGCCGGCCACGCTGGTGCCGGACCCGGGCAGCGCAGAAAGCTGTGTGTGCATGAGCACGGTGTCGCTGGCCGGGTCGGTGATGTAGGTGGTGACGAGCTGGTAGCCGTGCTGGGCGTCGGTCGCGGTCACGGTGCAGGCCATCCCGGTGGGATCGGCCGCCACCGTGTAGGTCATGTCCCGGGTCTGCAGGTCGGTGAACGTGGACCCGTCGGTGACGATGTACTGCAGCGTGCTGACGTTCGTGTTGTCGATGGTCGGCTCGTAGGTGTCCGACAGCACCCCGCCCGCCACCGTGTACCAGACCTTCGACCGCGTACCGGTGGCCGTGCCCACGCAGTCCTTGCGGGCCAGGTCGAAATAGGACAGCGTGCCCGGCGCCCCGGGCGCCACATCCGCCGCCCTGGCCCGTCCCGCCGCGGCCGCCGCGCCGCCGGTGGCGAGCGCGAGCCCGGATGTGACCGCCAGGCTGCATGCCAGCAGCGCAATACCTGGCCTGCGGAGCAGGGCCATCGACCTCATCGCCACCTCCAGCGGACGTACCGAACCAGCCGGACGCGCACGGGAAGGCACGTATGCCAGCCGCCGTGCAGCCCCAGCAGAGCGTCCTACCGTGGCTGGTTTGTGTCAATGCCGGCGGCGTCCGGCGGGCCCGCACAGCCCCCGGACCGGCCATTTCCGAAGCTGGTGTCCGATTGTGTGCCCCCGTAAACGGCCGGTAGTGCGCTATACAAGGATGAGCACGAGGGAGCGACATGCCGCCTAACGACGGATCCGGGCAGGCCATGCAAATGGCCAGGGAACGGATCGACCTCCTGCGCCAGAAGTTGCGCGCGACCCCGGGACCGGTCAAGGTCGCCCTGGTCGCCGCCGTATTGGTGCTGGTCGTGATGACCCCTTTCCTTTGGGGCCGGCTCGCTTACCTCATCGTCGTGGTGCCGCTGCTGTACGGTCCGGTCGCCGTCGTCCGGCGCAGCCGGTCCGTCCTGGCGTCGGTGGGCGTCGGCCTGTGGGGGCTGGCGATCATCTCCATCGCGGCGGCGAAGTTCCAGCGAAACAGCTTCGATGCGGTGCCGTTGCTGCTGCTGCCCGTCGGGGTCGTACTGGCGGCGCACGCCCGGCCGCTGGCCCGTGCCTTCGTGCCGTGCCGCACGGTGGCGCTGGTGCTGGCATGGTCGCTGCCCCCGGCGGTCCTCGCCTGGTGGCTGGACCGGAGCCAGCCGGTCCTCGTGTACCTCATCGCGTGGGGGCTCGCGGTGATCGTGCTGGGCTGGCGCCTCGGCAAGGCCTGGCAGGTGGCGCGCGCGGATACCAGGCAGCGGGCCAGGGCCGCGATGATCGCGCCCTACGGAACGGTCGGCACGCCCACCGGGCGCGCCGGGCACCCGGCCGATCAGGCACGCACGGTCCGCCAGACCGAAGGGGTACGCGGGCAGGCAGCTACCGCCGGGCCGCGGGACCGTGCGCCAGCCGGCCAGGAACCGCCCGTGATCACCGTCGAGCAGGCCATGGCGGAGCTGGATCAGATGATCGGCCTGGCGCCGGTCAAGGACCAGATCCGCCAGCTCACCGCCTCGGTGGAGGCGGCGCACCGGCGGCTGGCGGCCGGCTACCAGACCGAGAAGCCGCTGCAGCACTTCGTGTTCCTCGGGCCGCCCGGCACCGGCAAGACCTCTGTGGCCCGGATCATCGCCAAGCTCTACTACGCGTGCGGGCTGCTGGACACTCCGGCCGTGGTGGAGGCGCAGCGCGCCGACCTGGTGGGCGAGTACCTCGGCGCCACTGCAATCAAGACCAACGACCTGATCGACTCGGCCGTCGGCGGGGTGCTGTTCATCGACGAGGCCTACAGCCTGGCCAACGATGGCGAGGGGCACTCGGACAGGTTCGGCAACGAGGCGGTCCAGGCGCTGCTCAAGCGTGCCGAGGACGACCGGGACAACCTCGTGGTGATCCTGGCCGGGTACCAGCGGCAGATGGAGGACTTCCTGGCCAGCAACCCCGGGCTGAACTCACGGTTCCCGATGCGGGTCCGGTTCGGCGGGTACTCGCCGGCCGAGCTTGTGGAGCTGGCGCAGACCGCCCTGGCGCAGCGCGGGGAGTCGCTGGACAGCGAGGCGCTCCGCGGCCTGACCCGGATGATGGAGGACGTCGGCCGCCGGCGGCTCATCGACGAGCTGGGGAACGGCCGGTTCGTCCGGAACCTGCTGGAGAAGGCGCGGCAGGCGCGTGACGTGCGGGTCATGAGCAGAGGCCCGGAGCCGGTCGCCTCCGAGCTGATGACGCTGCGGGCCGAGGACCTGGAACGCGCCTTCGGCGAGCTCACCTCCAGGTTCCGCGGCTACGCCGAGGCGCCCACGCTGGAGAACGCGCTGGCCGAACTGGACGAGCTGGTCGGCCTGGAACCGGTCAAGCGGCAGGTGCACGAGATCGTCGCCCAGCTGCGAGTGGCCCGGCTGCGGGACAGGCAGGGCCTGGCCAGCCAGCCACCGGCCCGGCATTTCGTGTTCACCGGGCCACCCGGCACGGGCAAGACCACGGTCGCCCGCATCCTGGGGCGCATCTTCGCCGCGCTCGGCCTGCTGGTCCGGCCGGAGGTGGTCGAGGCGCACCGGGTCGACCTGGTGGGCGAGCACCTCGGCTCCACCGCGATCAAGACGGGCAAGCTGATCGACTCCGCACTCGGCGGCGTGCTGTTCATCGACGAGGCGTACGCGCTGTACAACGAGGGCTACTCCGGCGGCGACGCGTACGGGTCCGAGGCGGTGGCCACACTGCTCAAGCGGGCCGAGGACGACCGGGACCGGCTGGTGATCGTGCTGGCCGGGTATCCGGCGGACATGGACCGCTTCCTGCGCAGCAATCCGGGGCTGGCCTCGCGGTTCTCGGTCCGCATCTCGTTCCCCAGCTACACCCCGGCCGAGCTGGCCCAGATCATGATGGTCATCGCGGAACAGGCGGGCGACTCGTTCGACCCGGACGCGATACCCGTGCTCGAACGCATCTTCCGTGGTGCCGTGGACCGGCGCCACATCGACGAGCTGGGGAACGGCCGGTTCGTGCGGTCCCTGTTCGAGCGCGCCTGCGCGGCACGTGACCTGCGGGTTGCCGATCTCGGCGAGGCCGCCACCGCCGCCGACCTGACCACGGTCACCGCGGCGGACATCAACGCCGTGGTCGCTGGGCTCACCGGTGAACACGGCAGCTTCGGAGGCGGCAGCAACGGGCTCGCCAGCGGGCACGATCTGGGTCTTTAGGGCAGGTTGTCCAGTTCGTCCGTCAGCCTGTCGGTGTCGTTATCGACGTCCCTGATCAGGTACATGAGCGTGTGCTGCACCGCGTGCTTGTTCTCACCCCGGTCGAGCAGTCGCTGGGCAGCCTCCCATAGCTCCGGCGGGTCGCCGCGCCAGAGCCGGTCGCTGAGCAACAGGTGCCTGCCGATGTGCTGGTCTGTGGCGGGCCGCCCGTGCGCGTCGTCGTGGTCGGCGGCCAGCAGGGTTCGCCGCGCTTCCGGCTGGGCCGGGTCCAGCGAGCCCAGGTCGATGCCTCGGTAGTGGCCGCGGAGCACCGGGAAGGCGAACGCCCGCCGGGGGAGCGCCTCCAGGTCGGCGTCCGGCAGCAGCCTGCCCACCAGCCTGGTGTCCAGGCCGAAGCTGGATGGATCCCGGTAGACCTGGGTGAAGGTGCCCATCGCGCTGAACACCGCATCGAGGGTCTGGCTGACCGCCTCGGCGCCCAGGCCGCGGCGCCGCCCGGACCAGCGTGCCCACGCGGCGAGCACGTGCGGCATGGCATGCTGCTCGGCGGGCCAGAGCATGATCTTCCGCGGCAGCCAGTCGAGCAGGAAGGTCTCCGCCTTGGCCGGGCTCATCCGCAGCGGGCGGCCGAAATCCTGCTCGCACCCGTAGCTCACGATGTGGTCGGCGCACTTGCTGGCCGCCCTGCGGTCGGACAGGTCCTCGGCCTCGTCGGATGCGAGGAACTCGGCCACAAGCATCGCCCTGCGGTCACTGCTCCACGCCTGCCGGCGCGCCTCCGCACCGGCCCAGGCCGACTCGGGCTCCAGGGTGACCAGCCTGGCCGCTGCGCCGCCGAACGGCAGGACAGCCTCTGCCGCGGCCAGGTCGGGCGGCGGCAGCGCCCGGATCCGGGACCTGATGAACGCGTGGTAGGCACCGAACGACTTGCTCACCGGCGGGTCGGGGGCCGCGTGGGTGACCGCGAGCGCGGTCTCCAGCATGTGCCTGGCCTGGGCGGGCGGAATCGGCCGGAAGCTGCCGCGCCCGGGCTGCCCGGCTTCGGAATTGCCGTCCCGGCAGCGCTCAAGCAGCGTCTCCACCTTCGAGGTGACCCAGCCGTCGGACAGCATGCCGCTGACGTTGTAGTCGACCAGGAGGACCAGTGCGTGCGGCTCGGTCCCGCCGTAGCTGAACAGGCACACGGCCTCGTCGCGGTCCCCGAACGCGTCCGAGTTCAGGTAGCAGTCCGCCGCGACCACCGCGCCCACGTGCTCGGCCCAGCCGGGGCGCTTGATCCCGCGCTCGATCAGCCCGAGCGCGGCGTCCTCGGCCGCGGTGGCCTGGGGCGGGGTGCCCAGGCAGGCGATGCCGGACAGCAGTGCCAGTGCCGCCGGGCTCTCGTCCTGGGCCGCGTAGGCGACGAGTCCCTCGCCGAGCAGTTCCTCAAGGTCGGCGCTGCGGGCCCGGGAGCCGGGCTCCTTCTCCCCCCACCAGGTGCCGAGCAGTTCGCTGACCATCAGTTCCGCGTCGAGCGGGCTGCGCACGGCTAGCAGTTCCCGCGCTGCCCGCAGCATCTCCGCGAACAACGCGTTCGGCGGCGGGGCAGGAAGCCATGACGGCCGGGGAACCCGGCGATGGCCGGACCGGCCGCTTCCAGGGGGGAGGTTCCGGCGGCGGCCCTGCGAACTCACTCGCCCAGTTTCCCAGATCTGCGGCGTCACGGGCACGTTCCGCAGTATCCGTGCGGGATTTCGTGGCGCGTCAGGTGCGAGCCCGCCGGAGCGGGCCGGCGGCCAGCGAGCCTGGGAGGGTGCCTGGGACCTTCCCAGCGCCGCGCCGCGCC
The DNA here is from genome assembly GCA_963707905.1 of uncultured Actinomycetes bacterium. Lineage (GTDB taxonomy): Bacteria > Actinomycetota > Actinomycetes > Streptosporangiales > Streptosporangiaceae > DASXKD01. The sequence continues at coordinate 255,103 of CAVPSA010000059.1, forward strand.
TGTTCTGTGGGGTTTCCATGGCGGCGCGCGTGCGTGTGGTACGCGTAGCGGCCACCCCACGCCACGATGTGGCCTAGGATAAGGAAGCCTTAACCAGCCGACCATCGTGATGAGCGCGGCAGCGGCGCTCGGGTCCCGGGGGTGCGGATGGCTCCCCGCTGCCGCGTTGATGCCGATAGCCTGCTTGAGTCCGCTGTGAGCAGGAAGGAGCCGAGGGATGGCAGGCTCGCTCACGGGCCAGAAACGGTGCGATGAGTACTGACACGTCGGTACCTCAGCCGCGGATGTCAGGCATGGATGTTTCCGACTCCGCGTTGCTGGCCACCCTGCTGCGCGAAGCCCCTATCGGGTTTGCCTTTTTCGGCACCGACCTGTGCTTCCGGCGGGTCAATCGAAGCCTGGCCAGGCTTTACGGCCGGAACGGCGCCGACCATATCGGCCTGCCGCCATCCCGGGTGTGGCCCGAGCCGCTCGCCGCCAGCGCCGAGTCCGCCATCCGCCGCGTGCTCGACGATGACCAGCCCTTCTTCGAGCCCGACCAGCCGATCAGCATGCTCAAGAGCGGCCGCGGCGCCAGCGAGGGGAACGGCGGTGCGCACCCCGGGACCCGGCCGCAGGCCAGGCACTGGTCGTTCTCCTGGTTCCCCTCCCATGACCCCGAGGGCGCCATCAGCGGTGTCGCGCTCATCGCCGTGGACGTGACCGAGCGGCGCAACTCGGAGGAGGCGGTCCGCCGCAGCGAGGAGCGCTACCGCTCGCTGGTGCAGGCCGGGGCGCAGGTGGTATGGGTGACCACGCCGACCGGGGAGATCGCCGAGGACTCGCCGGAGTGGCGCTGGATCACCGGCCAGAACCTGGAGGAGTACCTGGGCAACGGCTGGCTGGACGCGGTCCACCCCGAGGACAGGGAGCGCGTCGAACGGGACTGGCGCGAGTGCGTCGGCGGCGGGAAGATCTTCGACAGCCGCTACCGGGTGCGCACCAAGACCGGTTCTTACCGGCACTACGACGTCCGTGCCGTGCCGATCGAGCGGGACGGGAAGATCATCGAGTGGGTGGGCGCCAGCACCGACGTGACCGCCCAGCGTGAGGCCGAGGAGATGCGCGGGCGGCTGACCGAGCAGCTCTCGGCGGCGGCGCTGCGTACCGCCCGGCTGCAGCAGGCCACGTCGATGCTGGCCGAGGCGCTCACCGTGGAGCAGGTGGTCGAGGTCATCACCGAGGTCGGCCGGTCCGCGATCGGCGCCGACCGCAGCGCCGTGGCCCTGCTCGACCCCGAGCGGCTGCGGGTGCACACGGTGAACCCGGGCGGCCTGCCGGACAGCCCCGGTCACCCCGGCGGCGACATCCCGCTGGACATCCCCAGCGTGGTCACGCTGGCCATCACCACCCGGCGCCCGGTGCTGGTGGAGAACCCCGACGGGCTGCGCCGGACCTTCGCAGACGTGGCCGACCTCGACCTGTTCCTGTCGCACACCGACGAGCGGGCCTGGGTGGGCATGCCACTGCTGGCCGCAGGGTCGGCAATCGGCGCGCTGCGCTTCTCCTTCTCCCGGCCGCGGAAGATCACCGACGAGGAGCGGGTGTTCCTCGAGGCGCTGGCCGGCCAGTGCGCGCTCGCGCTGGAGCGGGCCTCACTGTTCGAGCGGGAGCACACCACGGCCGAGACGCTGCAGCGCAGCCTGCTGCCGGACCGGCTGCCCAGCGTGCCCGGCATCATCCTGGACGCCAGGTACCTGCCGGTGACCAGGAACATGGAGATCGGCGGGGACTGGTACGACGCGTTCCGGCTGCCCGACGGCCGGCTGGCCGTGGCGGCCGGGGACGTCATGGGCAAGGGGCTGTCCGCCGCGGCGGGCATGGGCCGGGTGCGCAACGCACTGCGTGCCCTGGCGCTCACCGACCCCCGCCCGGCCGCGGTGCTGGCCGGGCTGGACCGGCTGTTCACCGCCACCGAGCTTGACGAGCAGGTGACCACCGTCGCCTACCTGGTGTTCGACCCGGTGTCCGGGGAGGGCCTGGCCGGCAACGCGGGCCATCCGCCGCCGCTGCTGATGTCGCGCGACGCGCCGCCCCGGCTGGACCTGGGCGAGGCGGGGACGCCGCTGGGCTGGGCCAGCCCGCGCCAGCAGTATGTGTTCCGGCTGCCTCCTGGGCACACGGCCGTGCTGTATTCCGACGGCCTGGTGGAGAACCGGCGCCGCGGACTGCACTCCGGCCTGGATGAACTGGTCGCGGTGGCCGGGCAGGCGGCGCCGGCGGTGGCGGAGGATCCCGCCAGCCTGCTGGAGTACCTGGTTGACCGGATGCTCACGGGTTATGAACAAGATGATGACGTGACCGTGCTCGTGCTGCATGTGCCCGTGCGTGACGGCACGACGGCTGCTTCCATGATCGCGGCGAAACCGGGTAAGGCATGACTGCGGGGCGCCTGTCCCGGGGAGGCCCGGCGAGGTCGCGAAAGCGGCCGGTGGTACGAGCTACCCGTCAACTCCACCTAAGGTGGATCACGGGAGAAGGGCGGGGCCTGGCAACGACGTCCAGCGGCTCTTGCCATCAGCCCCGAACGGTCCCGGCAGCGGGGTGCCCGCAGTAAGTTCCGTTGCCGCCCACGTGCGCAGGAGAGGTTGTCTGTGTCGTCTGCCCGATCGGACAGTCACGTGTCACTCGCGGCTTGGCAGGCCGCCGTCGTTCAGCGAAGGAAGGGGTGACCGCGGTGGCAAGCGCGCAAGGCTCCGCGGCGCGGAGGCAGCCCCAGCAAGGCCAGGGCCGCCGGGCGCAGGCGCCACGTAAGGGCGACGCGCCGGTCTCCTTGGTGGGCGCAGACGAGCCCGCGGGCTCGGACGGCACGGCACCCGTGCGCCAGCAGGGATCCAGGCCGCGACGGCCGCAGCGTAATGCACCAAAATCCGTGCCCGTAGCGGGCGGCGGCGAGACCGCGCCAGCGGCGGGCGGCCCGCCGCGAGAGCGGCAGGGCAAGCGGGCCCATGCCAACGGCGCGGAGGCGGCGCCGCAGGACGCTGCAGTGGCCCAGGACGGCGCGGGCGAGGTTACCGGCCTCGATGAGGACGGCGCCCCGGAAGAGACCGACCTGGACGTAGTCGTGACGCTCGAAGGAGTAGAGGACCTGGACGCCGTCGACCTAGACGAATTCGCCGTCGATGTAGACGTGGACGTCGACCTGGAAGTCGACGTGGAAATCGGGGACGTGCCCGACGACATCGACGTGGCCGACATCGATGACTCGCTGGCCGAGATCGAGGCCGAGGACACCGAGGAAGAGACGGTAGCCGGCCCGGAGGCGGCAGTCCCGGCGGACGGTCCCGAGGCGGTCACGCCCGCTGGCGCGGTGGCCCCGGCGGAGGGCCAGCCCGGCCCGGCCAAGTCCGGCGAGGAGGGCGACGACGAGACCTTCGTCTACGGCGACGACGACGACGACCTGCCCGCCGCCCAGGTGGCGTCGGCGGGGGCGACCGCGGACCCGGTCAAGGACTACCTGAAGCAGATCGGCAAGGTCCCGCTGCTCAACGCCGAGCAGGAGGTGGAACTCGCCAAGCGGATCGAGGCGGGCCTGTTCGCCGAGGAGAAGCTGGCCCAGGGCACCGCGGGCGGGGGGCTGACCCCCGATCAGCGGCTCGACATGGAGTGGATCGCCGAGGACGGCCGCCGGGCCAAGAACCATCTGCTGGAGGCGAACCTGCGGCTGGTGGTGTCGCTGGCCAAGCGGTACACCGGCCGCGGCATGCTGTTCCTGGACCTGATCCAGGAGGGCAACCTGGGCCTGATCCGCGCGGTGGAGAAGTTCGACTACACCAAGGGCTACAAGTTCTCCACCTACGCCACCTGGTGGATCCGGCAGGCGATTACCCGTGCCATGGCCGACCAGGCGCGCACCATCCGGATCCCGGTGCACATGGTGGAGGTCATCAACAAGCTGGCCCGGGTGCAGCGGCAGATGCTGCAGGACCTGGGCCGCGAGCCGACCCCCGAGGAACTCGCCGCGGAACTCGACATGACCCCGGAGAAGGTCATCGAGGTGCAGAAGTACGGCCGTGAGCCGATCTCCCTGCACACCCCGCTCGGTGAGGACGGCGACAGCGAGTTCGGCGACCTGATCGAGGACTCCGAGGCCATCCAGCCCGGTGAGGCAGTGAGCTTCACGCTGCTACAGGAGCAGCTGCACTCGGTGCTGGACACCCTCTCCGAACGGGAGGCGGGCGTCGTCTCGATGCGGTTCGGCCTCACCGACGGCCAGCCCAAGACCCTGGACGAGATCGGCAAGGTCTATGGGGTGACCAGGGAGCGGATCCGCCAGATCGAGTCCAAGACCATGTCGAAGCTGCGCCACCCGTCCCGTTCCCAGGTCCTCAGGGACTACCTGGACTAATCCGGGCGGGGGTTGGCCCGACCCTGCTCGCCGACCTTCGGTCTGCTTCGCAGGGGCCCGGATTAGCTGTGCCAACCCGGGGGCCGAGCCCCCGGAACCCCCACGGCGTCGGCTCGGCTTGCGCGGTCGGCTGAGCCTCGCTCGTGTGGTCGGTTCGGCGTGCGTGGTCGGCTGAGCCTCGCTCATGTCGTCGGTTCGGCGTGCGTGGTTGGCTGAGCCTTGCGCGGTCGGTTCAGGTTGCGCGCCTGCGCGCGCCTGCGGTTACCGGCTGGGGGCCTCGGCCTTGCCGGGGGATAGCCGGTCGCTCTCGTCCTGGATCTCGGTGGCGATCCGCGCCAGTGCCTCGCCGTGCTGCCGCCCGTGGTGTGCGCAGAACAGAAGTTCTCCCCCTCCGGACAGCACGACGCGCATGTATGCCTGGGCGCCGCACCGGTCGCATAGGTCCAGTGCACTGAGCGGCTTCATAGGGGCCATCGCTCCGGTCATGTCGCCTCCCTCGCGTCGTACCACCGGCGCGCCTGCCGCGCCGTCATCCTGCGTTTCCATCTACTACCCCAAACACGGGGTAGAACCATGACGTTCCCAGCTACGGCTCAACTACGCCAACAGCGAACGTCTGTCTTTCACGTCTCAGGTGTCTCGCTACTCACAGTATCTCGCCTTTTATCCGAGGTTACCCTCTGTGTCCGGCGGCGTGGCTGGCGTTCTCTGTCGGCAGAGCGGGCTAGCATTCCGTGGGACGGTTCCGGGAGCTCCGGCCGCCGCCATCCGAGGCGGGGCAGCTTGCTCGCCGCTATGCGGCTTCGCCTGGCCCGCAGTGTTACCCCAGGGGGACGACCCCCTGGAACCCCCGGGAGCCCGCCCCGGACCCTGCAGAGGAGAGTCCGTGACTGCCGAACCTGCCGTGATCCGGCCCCGGGCCGGGAGACCCGCCGCCGACGGGTACACGGCCCGCCATCTGTCTGTGCTCGAGGGCCTGGAGGCCGTCCGCAAGCGGCCAGGGATGTATATCGGCTCGACCGACGGCCGCGGCCTGATGCACTGCCTGTGGGAGATCATCGACAACGGCGTGGACGAGGCGCTGGGCGGTCACTGCACCAACCTGGACGTGGTGCTGCACCCCGACGGGTCCGCGGAGGTGCGCGACAACGGGCGCGGCATCCCGGTGGACGTGGAGCCGAAGACCGGCCTGACCGGCGTGGAGCTGGTGATGACCCGGCTGCACGCGGGCGGTAAGTTCGGCGGCGGCTCCTACACCGCCTCGGGCGGGCTGCACGGCGTCGGGGCGTCCGTGGTGAACGCGCTGGCGGTGCGCCTCGATGTGAACGTGGAGCGCGAGGGCCACGAATGGGCCGCCAGCTTCCGCCGCGGGGTGCCCGGCGAGTTCGCCGGGCCCGGCCCGGCGGCGGCCTTCAAGCAGCGCAAAGGCCTGACCCAGGTCCGCAGGGTGGCGAAGAAGGTGACCGGGACCCGGATCCGGTTCTGGCCGGACCCGCAGGTGTTCGTCCGCGACGCCCAGTGGAGCCTGGAGGCGCTGGCCCAGCGGGCCCGCCAGACCGCGTACCTGGTGCCCGGGCTGACCATCCGGATCGTGGACGAGCGCGGCGAGGGCGGGCCGCACGAGGAGGTGTTCCGGTTCGACGGGGGTATCGCCGAGTTCTGCACCGAACTGGCCACCGGCGAACCCGTCACCGACGTGGTCAGGCTTGCCGGGTCCGGCAGCTTCACCGAGACCGTGCCCGTACTCGACGGGCAGGGCCACATGGTGCCCACCGAGGTGGACCGCGAGCTGCTGGTGGACGTGGCGCTGCGCTGGACATCCGGTTACGACACGGTGAGCCGGTCATTCGTGAACGTGATCGCCACGCCCAAGGGCGGCACCCACGTCACCGGATTCGAGCGGGCCCTGGTGCGGGCGCTGAACGAGCAACTGCGCGCGGTGCGGCTGCTCAAGAACGGCGACGAACCGGTCACCAAGGACGACGTCGTGGAAGGCCTCGCCGCCGTCGTCGCGGTCCGGCTGCCTGAGCCCCAGTTCGAGGGCCAGACCAAGGAGGTGCTCGGCACGCCTGCCGCCTCCCGCATCGTCGCCCAGGTGGTCGGCGAGCAGCTTCGGGCGTACTTCGCCGGGCGCGGGAAGGCCAAGCAGCAGGCCCGGGCGGTACTGGAGAAGGTGGCCGCCGCGGCGAAGACCCGGATCGCGGCCCGCGAGCACCGGGACAACCAGCGGCGCAAGTCCGCCCTGGCCGCCTCCACGCTGCCGGCCAAGCTGGTGGACTGCCGGTCCGCCGACGACCGGAGCGAGCTTTTCATCGTCGAGGGGGACTCCGCGCTCGGCACCGCCAAGCTGGCCAGGGACTCGGAGTTCCAGGCCCTGCTGCCGATCCGCGGCAAGATCCTCAACGTGCAGAAGGCGTCCCTGTCCGACATGCTCAAGAACACCGAGTGCGCGGCCATCATCCAGGTCATCGGTGCCGGCTCGGGAAGTTCGTTCGACCTGGACGCGGCCAGGTACCAGCGCGTGATCATCCTCAGTGACGCGGACGTTGATGGTGCGCACATCAGGACGCTGCTGCTGACCCTGTTCCACCGGTACCTGCACCCGATGCTGGCTGCGGGCAGAGTGTTCGCCGCGGTGCCGCCGCTGCACCGGATCGAGCTGACCAACCCCAGGAAGGGGCAGCAGAAGTACAACTACACCTACTCCGACGGTGAGATGCGGCGCATCCTGCTTGAGCTGGAGCGCAAGGGGCAGCGCTGGAAGGAGCCGATACAGCGGTACAAGGGTCTCGGCGAGATGGACGCCAGTCAGCTCGCGGAGACCACCATGGACCCGCGGAACCGGATGCTGCGCCGGATCCGGGTCGAAGACGCCGCCGCCGCGAGCTCCATCTTCAACCTGCTCATGGGCTCCGATGTGGGCCCGCGCCGCGACTTCATTGTGCGTGGGGCGGCCGAGCTGGACGCGTCCCGCATCGACGCCTGACCGGTGCGGCGATGCACCTGGCCGGCTGCCCGGACGTCGCCTCGGCCCGGAGCCTGCGTACCAGCGGGCCGGCCGCCCGCGACGGGGGAGTCACGGCCCGGTAAACGGCACCGAGTAACTAGAAGTAGCCGTTAAACTACAGCAAGTGACAAGACAACTTCTCGTGGCCGAGTTCCTGCGTGCCCAGGCCGCCTGGCGGCTGGCCCGGGCCGACGGTGACCCTGTCCGGGCGGCCCGCTGTGCGGCCGCGCTCCTCGACGCCGCGGCCTACGCCGCCGGATTAACGGACGACGACCGGGCGCTGATGCTGCTGGCCAGCGGTGGCTGCTTCCGTGGGCAGGTCTTCGACCCCGGGCCCCGGGGCATATCGATCGCCCGCTGGTGGCAGTACCGCGACACCCCCCAAGCCAGCCCGCAGGACCTGGTCACCGCCCTCGCCGCGGCCGTCGGCGCCCGCTCCTGACCGCCCCACCCGGCAGCCGGCGCGAGCGGGTGGGCGGACCAGGGGTGGCCGCGGTCAGGTGGGGGGTGCTTGGCCGCCCAGGGACCCCAGGGGCTGGCGGATGCGGATACCCGAGCCGTCCCTGCGGCCGTCGGGTTCAGGCAGGTCCACCGGGACGCCCGCGCTCGTGGCTCCCCGGGCCGGGCCCGGCCCGGCCCAGGCCAGCACCAAGGTGTCCTCGCCCTTGAGGAACCTGTGGCAGCGCACCCCGCCGGTAGCCCGGCCCTTGCCCGGGTACTCCCGGTACGGGGTCACCTTCACGGTCTCCGCTCCGGTTCCCGGCAGCGCGCCGGTGCTGCCCGCCACGGTGACCACGACGGGCTCCCCGGCCCCGGAACCGGCCGGGCCGGTCCCGATCGCGCCGAACCAGGCCACCGTGGCGCGCGCGGACAGCCGGATGCCCGCCATCCCGGCCGCCGCGCGGCCCTGCGGGCGGACCGCGGCCGCCGGGAACCTCAGCAGCTGGGCATCGGTGCTGAGGAACACCAGGTCGCAGTCCTCCGTGGTGAGCTGGACGGCACCGACCACGCGGTCACCGGGCTTGAGCGAGATCACTTCGAACTCCGACGAGCTGCCCGGATAGTCGGGCGCGACGCGCTTGACCACGCCGCTCGCGGTGCCCAGGGCCAGCCCGGCGCCCGCCGCATCCGGCGCCGCCAGGCCGACCACGGTCTCCCCATCCTCCAGCGACACGAACTCGGTCACCGGGGCGCCGCCCGCCAGGCTGGGGGAGTGCGCACTCGGCGGCAGTGCCGGGATCTCCAGTGCGCCCAACCGGATCAGCCGGCCCGCGGACGTGACCACCGCGACGGAACCCCGGGCGGTGGCCGCCACACTGGACACCATCACGTCGTGCGCGCTGCGCGGCACCGCCGCGGGCCCGCCCTGGGCGGCTGGCGCGGCGGCGGAGAACAGGTCCCCGGGGTCTCGTTCGGCCGCGGAAATGGGGGTGCGGGCGACCAGGCCGGTAGCAGAGAGCAGCACCAGGCACGGGTCGTCGGCGACCTCCAGCGGGACCGCCGCGGTGCGCGGCGCACCGGTGCCCTCAAGCAGCACCGTGCGGCGCGGGTCGGCGAACCGCTCGGCGACGCTGGCCAGCTCGCTGGAGACCACCTCGCGCAACCGGGACTCCGAGTCCAGGATCGCGGTCAGCTCGGCGATCTCGTCCTGCAGCTTCTCCCGCTCGCGCTCAAGCTCCAGCCGGTCGTAACGGGTCAGCCGGCGCAGCGGCGTGTCCAGGATGTACTGGGCCTGGATCTCGGACAGCTCGAAGACCGTCATCAGCCGGTCCTTGGCCGACGACGCGTCGTCGCTGCTCCGGATGACCTGGATCACCTCGTCGATGTTGAGCAGGGCGATCATCAGGCCCTCGACCAGGTGCAGCCGGTCGCTGCGCTTGCGCCGCCGGAACTCGCTGCGCCTGCGGACCACCTCGATGCGGTGATCGACGTAGATCTGCAGCATCTCGCGCAGGCCCAGCACCCGTGGCTGGCCGTCCACCAGCGCGACGTTGTTGATGCCGAAGGTCTCCTCCATCGGCGTCAGCCGGTAGAGCTCGTCGAGCACGGCCTCGGGGTGGAAGCCGGAGCGGATCTCGATGACCAGATGCAGGCCGCGCCGCCGGTCGGTGAGGTCCTTCACGTCGGCGATACCGGCGAGCTTCTTCGCCCCGACCAGATCCTTGATCCGGGCGATGACCTTCTCCGGGCCGACGTTGTAGGGCAGTTCGGTGACCACGATCCCGGCCCGGCGCGGGGTGAGCTTCTCGACCCTGGCGGCGGCGCGGGTGCGGAAGATGCCGCGGCCGGTCTCGTAGGCTTCCCGGATCCCGTCCAGGCCGACGATCTTGCCGCCGGTGGGCAGGTCAGGGCCGGGCACGAAGCGCATCAGCTCGTCCAGGCCGGCGCCGGGGTTGGCGATCAGGTGCCGCGCCGCCGCGACCACCTCGCCGAGGTTGTGCGGCGCCATGTTGGTGGCCATGCCCACGGCGATCCCGGACGCGCCGTTGACCAGCAGGTTGGGCAGGCCGGCCGGCAGGACCTCGGGCTGCACCTCGGTGCCGTCGTAGTTCGGCTGGAAGTCGACGGTGTCCTCGTCGATGGAGGCGACCATCTCCATCGCGGCGGCGGTCAGCCGGGCCTCGGTGTACCGGTAGGCGGCGGGCGCGTCGTCGCCGCCCAGCGAGCCGAAGTTGCCGTGCCCGTCCACCAGTGGCAGCCGCATGACCCACCACTGCGCCATCCGGACCAGCGCGTCGTAGATGGCGGCGTCGCCGTGCGGGTGCAGGCGGCCCATCACATCGCCGACCACGCGCGCGCACTTGACGTGGCCGCGGTCGGGCCGCAGGCCCATCTCGTTCATCTGGTACAGGATCCGGCGCTGCACCGGCTTGAGGCCGTCCCTGGCATCGGGGATCGCGCGCTGGTAGATGACGGAGTAGGCGTACTCGAGATAGCTGCCGCGCATCTCCTCGGCGACGTCGATATCGATGATGTTCTCTTCGAATGCCTCGGGCGGGGCTCCGCCCGCGTGGTGGCTCCGGGGGGGCGTGGTCGCGGAACGTCTGGCCATGTCCGCCATTGTGCCGCCTGGGACCGTCATACATGCGCTACGACGGCCGTGGCGCGGTGAGCCCGGGGCCGGTGAGCCGCCTGTGGCCGTCGGCCCGATTCGCTCCGACGGCCGTGGGCCCTGATCCGGCGGGACATCCTCCGCCGCGGGTGACGGTGCGCGGGGTCAGCCGTGCTGGAGTAGTGGCATGCGACCCGCCTACGATCGCCTGGCGACCCTGGATGCGGTGCTGCACCGGGCCGGGGAGCTGTCGGCGAAGACGCTGGTTTTCGACGTCGAGCCGCTGGTGGCCGACTGGGACAGCGGCCAGGAGGCGTTGGACCATGGGCTCGAGGCCGTTCTCGCCCGGGCGCGGGCGGTCCCCGGGGTGCAACTCGTGTGCTTCTCCACAAACTCGTTCCGCCGCCCCTCGGCCCCGCTGCCCGGGGACGGTGTGCGTGTGGTTTACCTGGCGACGGCGGGCAAGCCGCTGCGGACCGGGTACTACCGGGATTTCCCCCGGCCCGGCGTGGTGATTGGCGATCAGCTTGCGACCGACGGCGCGCTGGCCCGGCGTCTTGGATACGCATTCCTGCATTACCACCCGGACCTGGGCGGCCTTCCGCCTGGCCCGCGGGTGATGGACTGGGCCGGCCGGCTAGTCCGGCCGATGCTGTTCTCCCACCCGCATTGACCGCCCGGCCCACCCCGCGGCGTTCCCCGCGCCGGGGGTCAGGTGGCGGACAGGCCGCCGTCCACGAAGATCATCTGCCCGGTGACGTACTCACTGGCCCGGCTGGCCAGGAAGACGGCCACTCCCTCGAAGTCGGCCGGTTCCCCGTTGCGGCCCGCCATGGTGCGGGCGGCCAGTGCCGCCGAGCGGACCGGGTCCGCGGCGACGTCCGCCGTCAGCGGGGTGGCCACGAAGCCGGGGACGATCGCGTTGCAGCACACCCCACGGGATGCCCAGGCCTCGGACTGGGATCTGGTCAGCCCGGCCAGCCCGGCCTTGGCGGCACCGTACCCGCCGCTGTTGCCGAACGCCCGTACCGCCTGCTGGGAGGCGATGTTGAGGATCCGCCCCCAGCCGCGGGCGGCCATCGCCGGGCCGAACCGCTGCCCGAGCAGGAACGGTGCGGTGAGGTTGACGGTCAGCAGCGTGTCCCAGTCCGCCGTGGTCAGCTCCGCCAGCGGCGGGCGGATGTTGACGGCCGCCGCGTTGACCACGATGTCGGGCTCGCCGAACGGCCCGGCCGCGGCCGCGGCACCGCGCAGTACCGCAGCCCGGTCGGCGAGGTCGGCACTCACCCAGGCCGCGTCGCAGCCCGCAGCCCGCAGCGCGAGCACCGCCCGGTCCAGCGGGTCTTCGCGCCGGGCCAGGAGCACCACCCTGGCACCGGCCAGCGCCAGGGCGCGGGCGATCGCCTGACCGATGCCTGAGCTTCCGCCGGTGACCAGGGCAACTCTGCCCTCCAGCGAGAAAAGCGAGAGCAGGTAGCCCTGGTCAGAGCGCGGGCCGCGCACCAACGAGCGACCGGGCGCGCGCGGCGAGGCGGCAGCCGCTCACCAGCGCCTCAAGCGGCGGCTTTTTGTCCAGCCAGGGGATGAGGAACCCGGCGCAGAACGAGTCACCACTGCCGGTGCCGTCCACGAAGCGCTCGGTCACCTGAGCCGGGGCGCGGACGGCCTCGGGACGGCCGTTCGCGAACAGGGCGCCGTCGGTCCCGAGCTTCACCACGACGTGCGGATACCAGGCGGTCAGCACCCGTGCGGCCTGTGCCGGGTCGTCGCGCCCGGTGAGGACGCTGGCCTGCTGCTCGTTCACGAACAGCAGCGTGGCGCCATTGGTCAGCTCCAGGTACGGCTCCGCGCCGACCCGCTCCAGCGGCGCGACCGAGGCCCCGTCCACCGAGATGGTCATGTCCGCCTGCCTGGCAAAGTTCATCGCGGTGATGGCGGCCGGCCTGGATCCCTCGTTCAGCAGCGTGTACCCGGACATGTGCAGGTGCGTGCCGGGCGCGAACAGGTCCTTGGGCAGGTCGTCGGGGGAGAGCGCGGCGTTGGCGCCCGGATCCGACAGCATGGTGTTGTCGCCCTTGTGCGTGATCATCACCACGCAGTTGCCGGTGGGCCGCTCCGGGTCCATGACCAGCCGGGCGTCCACGCCGTAGCCCATCAGCTCCATATCCCGGTTGCGCCCGGCGATATCCGCCCCGCGGCGGCCGACGAAGGCCACTTCGGCCCCGTCCACGGCCAGCCAGGCGGCGATGTTCGCGCCCGAGCCGCCACCGCAGGTGGTGACCGCCGCCGGGGTGTCACTGCCTTTGGACAGGGGAAGCGCTGCACGGGCGACCGTGTCGGTCATCAGGTCACCAACGACGACAATGCGTGTCATGTCGTCACCACCTCGATCACGGAACCAGGCCGCCGACACGCCCCGCAGCGGCCCAATGTGCAGGGCTAGCGGATACAAAACCTAACAGGTGGGAGCCGTCCGCTCGGGGCGTTCGGCGCTGAATCCCGTTGTGCGGACATTCCGGTCATGTCACGATGCGCCGCACCGGCGCGCGGCGGGCTCAGCCGGCGTGCGGTGGCGGCCCCGGAGCGCTCGGCTAGGCTCGGCCGGGGAGGTGGACGGGACATGGTGTGGTCCTGGCGGTTCGAGAAGGCGGACGGGACCGCGGCAAGCTCAGGTGATGTGCCGAAAGAGGCCTTCGGCAGCCAGGGCGACGCGGAAAGCTGGCTGGGGGAAAACTGGCGCGCGCTGCTGGACTCCGGCGTTGACCAGGTGACCCTCCTGGAGGAGAGCAGGGTCGAGTACGGGCCGATGAGCCTGCATCCCGCGGACTGACCGGCCGGTCGCGAGGGCCGGCCCGGCCCCGGCACGGCTGGGCGCCGGCCGGGGTGCCGGCGGCAGTGGCTGGGGCAGCCGTCAGGGGCGGGACGGCGGGCTGATCGTCCGCGCCGGGTCCCGCTCGATCACGGGGGCGAGCACGTCGTCGATCTTGCGCATGATCTCGGCATCCAGCTGGACGCCGGCGGCCTTCACGTTCTCCCTGACCTGCTCGGGCCTGGTGGCGCCGATGATCGCGGCGGACACGCCCGGATTCTGCAGCACCCAGGCGATGGCGAGCTGTGCCATGCTCAGCCCTGCCTCCTCGGCAACCGGGCGCAGTTCCGCCACCCGGCTCAAGATCGGGTCGGTGAGGTAGCCCCTGATGAAGCCGGACCCGCTGTCGTCGGTCGCCCGGGACCCGGCGGGCACGCCCTGGCCGGGCTGGTACTTGCCGGTGAGCGCGCCCTGTGCGATGGGGGACCAGACGATCTGCCCGATGCCCTCCTTCATGCACAGTGGGAGCACCTCGGACTCGATCACCCGCCACAGCATGTTGTACTGCGGCTGGTTGGAGACGATGCGGTCCAGGCCCATCTGGCCCGCGATGGCGAGCGCGGCGGAGATCTCCTCGGCGCGCCACTCCGAAACCCCGATGTAGAGCACCTTGCCCTGGCGGACCAGGTCGTCGAAGGCGCGCAGGGTTTCCTCAAGCGGGGTCTCGTGGTCGTAGCGGTGCGCCTGGTACAGATCCACGTACTCGGTCTGCAGGCGGCGCAGCGAGGCGTGGGCGGACTCCATGATGTGCTTGCGGGACAGGCCGCGGTCGTTGGGCCCGGACCCGGTCGGCCAGAACACCTTGGTGCAGATCTCCACCGACTCGCGCCGGGCACCCTGCAGCGCCCGGCCCATTACCGACTCGGCGCGGGTCCCGGCGTACACGTCGGCCGTGTCGAAGGTGGTGATGCCCTCGTCCAGCGCGGCTGCGACGCACGCCGTGGCCGCGTCCTCCGCTACCTGTGACCCGTGGGTGATCCAGTTACCGTAGGCGATCTCGCTGACCTTGAGGCCGCTGCGGCCAAGATGACGATGCTCCATGACCTGTGACCCTAACCGGAGCCCGGCTCCGGCCGCCGCCCGGGCAGCGCGTCAGAAGCTGTCGCCGGGCTTGACCCGCGGCTTGGGCACCCGCAGCTTGCGGATCTGCAGCGCGCGCATCGCCGAGTAGAGCGCGATGCCGCGGGTGCTCTCCCCGGGCAGCCGCCCGGCGGCCAGGCTCTTGACCTTGCGCCCGATGAAGATGCCTTCGGCGGCCATGACCAGAACGGCCGCCAGGACCAGCAGCGGGACGATCGTCTGCACGATGGGCGTACGGATGAACAGCAGCACCAGCAGGACCAGCAGCCCGTACATGTAGTACTCGCTGACCCGCCGCTTGGAGTCGACGTAGTCGCGGGCGAGCGCCTTGACCGGGCCGCGGTCCCTGGGCGGCAGCGCCCACTCCTCGCCCCGGCGCACCGCTTCCATCCTGCGGGTACGGTCCGTGCGCTGGCGGTCACGGGAGGCGCGGGTGGCCTCCTTGCGGTCCTTGGGCGCGGTGTAGGGCTGGCGGCGGCGGCGCTCGGCTTCGCTGCGCTTGGGGGTCGGCCTGCCCTTGCCCGCCGTCACGGCGCCCGGCCTGGCGTCGGAGGTGTCGGCGTCGGCGTCGGCGCCGTTGACGGCGTCCTGGCCTGACCCTTCGTCCGTGCTGGTGCGGCTTCGTCGGAACACGCGCTCAGCTTACCGGGATCAATCGCGCGGATGCCCAGGTTGCGGGCGGGGCGCGGGAAACCTCACCGGCGGCCGCCTGGCGCGCGCCGCACGGCTCAGGCCCCGTGACGGAGGAACGGGGCCTGGGCCAGCGGGGGTTCCAGGGGGGTCGCCCCCCGGGCAAGCACAGCCGTGGCGGTCGTGATGACGGGCACGCGGTGACCGCGTAGGCTGAGTGAACCAAGCTCGCAGGGAGGCCGCTGCCGAGGATTGGCGTGGCTGGCGGCGCCGTGGGGCTAGCGACAGCGGTTGCACACGATGAAGGGGAAGGTCGCGCCCATGAGCGTGATGAAAAGGGTCTCGCTGATCTTCAAGTCCAAGGCCAACAAGGCCCTGGACCGCATGGAGGATCCCCGCGAGACCCTGGATTACTCCTACCAGCGCCAGCTTGAGATGCTCACCCAGGTGCGCCGTGGCGTGGCTGACGTGGCCACCTCGCGCAAGCGCGTTGAGCTTCAGATGAAGAGCCTGCAGCAGAATCAGAACAAGCTGGAGGGGCAGGCGAAGCAGGCGCTCGGGGCTGGCCGGGAGGACCTGGCCAGGGAGGCACTGGGCCGCAGGGCCGCGTTGCAGAGCCAGCTCACCGACCTGGAGAACCAGTACAGCTCGCTGCAGGCCGACGAGGAAAAGCTGACTGTGGCGTCGCAGCGGCTGCAGGCGAAGGTCGAGGCCTTCCGCATGCAGAAGGAGACCATCAAGGCCACCTACACCGCCGCCGAGGCGCAGAGCAGGATCGGCGAGGCGGTGTCGGGCATCTCCGAGGAGATGGGCGACGTCGGCATGGCGGTGCAGCGCGCGCAGGACAAGACCGCGCAGATGCAGGCCCGGGCCGGGGCGATCGACGAGCTGATGGCTTCGGGTGCGCTGGAGGACATCACCGGCACCCCGCGCGACGACATCCAGGCCGAGCTGGACTCGATGCGCGGCGGGCAGAACATCGATCTTGAGCTGGAGCGCCTCAAGGGTGAGCTGGGGACCGGCTCCAAGCAGGCGATCGAGGGCGGCGCGGCCGCGTCCGACGGTGCGGCGCAGCCCGCCGCGGCGGAACAGCCCCAGGCCGGTGACGGGGCATGATCGTCCGGATTCTGGGCGAGGGGCAGCTCCGGCTGGACGACACCGCGTCCGCCGAGCTCAACTCGCTCGACGCGACCCTGGAAAGGGCCGTGAACTCCGGTGACGAGGCCGCGTTCCGGGCCGCGCTGCGGGCCCTGCTCGACCGGATCCGGGTGCTGGGGACCCCGCTGGCTGCCGATTCCCTGGAGCCGTCGGATTCGATCCTGCCGCCCGCGGACGCCGGCCTCGACGAGGTACGCAGCATGCTGAAAGGCGAGGGTTACATCCCGGGCTGAGGGTGGCTGCGGATTCGGTGCTGTGGCACCTGGCACAACGCCATGAGCCACAGCACCGAATCCGCCCCTGACCCTGACCCGAAGTGATGTGGGGAAGCGAGAGGTGGATCTGGGCTGGCCTAGTCCGTCCAGTGAATCTGATCCGGGAACCTCGCGCTCTGTCGGCGCAGAGCCGACGTTCAGCTAAATCTCAGACTCGCCGCCAATAATCAGGAGCGTCCAAGCGCGCTGGGCGGATGGAATTTTCGGACCTGCTTGTGCGTGATACTTGGTAGGGACGCCTGGCCGGTTGCCGGCTAGGCAGAGAACGGAGGCGCCGTGATGGTGCGAACCCGTTATGCGCCCGACAGGGGGCTGCAAGCGCGGATGGGTCTGACGATGTTCCTGCTCGGACTCGTCTTCGTGGCTTTCGTGATCGCACTGGTGTTCATCCTGGCGGCGTTCAAGGTGGGCGGCGCCGCGATCATCTTCTTCGCCGTGATCTTCGGCGGCGGCATGGCGTTCGGGTCGCTGTTCTGGTCGGACAAGATCGCCCTCCGGGCGGCCGGCGCGCAGGAGGTCACCCCGCAAGAGGCGCCCCAGCTGCACGGCATCATCGACCGGCTCTGCGCGCTTGCCGACATGCCCAAGCCGCGGGTCGCGATCGCGCAGAGCGACATGCCCAACGCGTTCGCCACCGGCCGTAACAGCAAGAACGCGGTCGTCTGCGTGACCACGGGGCTGCTGCGCAAGCTGGACGACAAGGAACTCGAGGGCGTGCTCGCGCACGAGATGTCCCACGTCGCGCACAAGGACGTCGTGGTGATGACGATCGCCTCGTTCCTCGGGATCATGGCCGCCCTGCTGGTCAGGTTCGCGTTCTACGGCGAGCTGTTCGGCGGCGGCGGCCGCGGCCGCGGCGGCGGCGGCAACAACAACGGCAACGCCGGGCTGTACATGCTGGCGGTGATGGCCGTCGGCATAGTTGTCTACGCGGTCAGCTTCCTGCTGATCCGGCTGCTGTCCCGGTACCGCGAGCTGGCGGCGGACCGGGCCGGCGCACTGCTCACCGGTCAGCCCTCGGCCCTGGCCAGCGCCTTGACCAAGGTGAGCGGTGCGATGTCCGCCATCCCCACCAAGGACCTGCGCGAGGCGCAGGCGCTGAACGCGTTCTACTTCGCTCCCGCGCTCAAGGCCGACCAGGTGAGCCTGTCCTCGATGTTCTCCACGCACCCTTCGCTGGAGCGGCGGCTGCGCCAGCTGTCCGAGATCTCCGAGCAGCTCGGCCGGTAGCCGGTGGGCTTCCTGGACACCCTGCTGGGCCGGACGAAGCCGGTCCAGCCGAACCTCGACGAGCTGTTCTCACTGCCCACCGCGGCCATCACGCTGCAGGCCGCGATGGGCTTCAACCCGACCGGTACCGGCTCGGTGTGCTTCCGCACGGCGGAAGGGCGGGCGTTCGCCGACATCGAGGCCGAGGTACGGGAACTGCTGTCCATGGGGGCGGACGCGGCCCAGGTAGAGGTCACCGGCGACTCCTACGGGTTCACCTGGCTGGTCTGCAAGCACTCCTCCGACGACATGGAATCGCTGGTCACAGACCTGCATGCGGTCAACAGCTCGCTCGCGGACGGCGGGTTCGGCCCGCAGTTGCTCTGCACGCTGGTCGGCTTCACCAACTCCTCCGGCCGCAAGCTCGGCATCGTGTACCTCTATAAGCGGGGGACGTTCTACCCGTTCGCGCCGCAGGCAGGTGAGCACCGCGACAATGCGCTGGAACTGGAGGTCCGCGGCAACGTGGGGGCGGACCTGAAGATCGAGACCGACCTCAGCCGGTGGTTCCCGGTCTGGGGCGCCCCGGGCCTGTAATCCGTCGGAAGATCTTCTTCAGAGGCGATACAGAGGAACCCTTCACCTCCCGGCCAGTTCGCATTGAGAGTGTTGCCGTTCGTGGGTTACGAATCAGTGGTGGCATCCCGGTCGCGGCAGGACAGGAAGCGCCAGCAGGCGCTGCCGCAGCCCGCCCGCCCGCGCCCGGCGCTGGCCCGGGCGTGCCTGGTGCTCGCGGGCGCCGGGCTCGGGGCGGTGACCGCCCTGGCGATCACCGACGAGACCGGGGCCGAGTTGCGCGCCCCGGGCGGCGCCGCGACCTTCCTCGGCAGCCTCACCGGGCTGGTCGGCATGTACCTGGCGCTGCTGATGGTACTGCTGGTGAGCAGGATCCCGGCGGTCGAGCGGGTGCTCGGGCAGGACGGGCTGCTGCGCTGGCACCGGCGCCTTGCCCCGTGGCCGATCAGCCTGCTCATCGCGCATGCGCTGTTCATCACCGTCGGCTACGCCCAGGCGGCGCGGGCGGGCCTGGGGCACCAGGTCGCGGTGCTGCTCACCCGCTATCCGGATGTACTGATCGCCACGGTTGGCCTCGGCATCATGTGCATCATCGGAATCATCTCGATCCGGGCGATACGCCGCAGGCTGCGCCGCGAGACGTGGTGGCTGGTCCACCTGTACATGTACCTCGCCCTGGCACTCTCCTTCGCCCATGTCCTCGCGCTGGGGCCTTCCTTCGTCGGCCACCCGCTCACCCAGATCGTCTGGTCCGTGGCCTGGGCCGCCACCGCCGGCCTGGTGCTCTGCTACCGCTTCGGGCTGCCGGTGGCCCGCAGCCTGCGGCACCGCCTCGTGGTGCATGAGGTGCGGCCGGAGGGGCCGGGCGTGGTCTCGGTCATCTGTTCGGGGCGGCATCTGGACAAGCTGGCCATCGCCGGCGGACAGTTCTTCTTCTGGCGGTTCCTGACCCGGTCCATGTGGTGGCAGGCGCACCCGTACACGGTGTCGGCGCTGCCCCAGCCGCCCTATGTCCGGCTGACGGTCAAGGCCGTCGGTGACCACTCGGCCGCGGTGGCCAGGCTCCGGCCAGGTACCCGGGTCGCGGTCGAGGGCCCGTACGGGGCATTCACCAAGTTCGCGCAGCAGCGCCCCCAGGCCCTGCTGGTGGCCGCGGGCATCGGTGTCACCGCGCTGCGGTCGCTGCTGGAGGACATGCCGCGCAACGCCGCCCCGGTCGTGCTGCTGCGCGGCACCCGCCCGGAGGACCTGGTGCTGCGCAAGGAGGTCGCGGACCTGGTCCGCTACCGGCGCGGCCGGCTGCACGAACTGGTCGGCACCCGGGAGCAGGCCGTGCTTGACGAGCGCTCCCTGCCGCGGCTGGTTCCCGACCTGCACCGGCGGGACATCTACGTCTGCGGGCCCGAAGGGTTCGTGACCAGCATCGTCGACCTGGCGGCCCGGCTCGGGGTCCCGGCCGAGGCCGTGCACCATGAGGCGTACGCACTGTGACCGGAGAGAGGACCCACCGATGAAGCGGGCAAGCTGGTACCTCGTCGCCGGTGCCGTCGCCGGGTTCGGCGGCGTGCTCGGTTTCCACGGCGGGGGAGCGGCTGCGCCCGCCCTGCTCGGCCAGCAGAAACCGGGCGTGGCGGGCGGCACGCCCGCCCCGTCCGCCTCTCCCGCGGGCCCGGCCCGGCCCACTGGCCCGGCGGCCGGGCAGGGCGGCGCCACGGGGCAGGCCAGGAGCGCCACCGGGGCGGTGGTGCCGTACGGCTATGGCGAGCTGTCGGTCACGGTGACCGTGCGCGGCAACCAGATCACCGCCGTCTCCGTCCCGCTGCTGCGTACCGCGGAACCGTATTCGCAACAGCTGGCGCAGCAGGTCATTCCCATGCTCAGGTCCGAGGTGCTGGCGGCGCACAATGCGCAGATCCACGGCGTCAGCGGTGCCACGTACACCAGCCAGGCGTACGCCCAGTCGATCCAGTCGGCCCTGGACAAGCTGCACGTCAGATGACCGCCCAGCCGGCGCCGCTGACCACGCACGCCGAACCGGTGATGGGCACCGTGTTCTCCCTCACCGCGGTGCACGGTGACCTGCCGCCGGATGCGGTGCAGGCCGCGCTCGCCGCCGCCTGCCGGATCCTGCACCACTGCGACGCCCTGTTCAGCACCTGGGATCCGGCCAGCCCGGTGAGCCGGTTCCGCCGTGGCGAGGCTGCGCTCGGCCAGATGCCGCCAGAGTTCACCGAGGTGCTGCGGGAGTGCCGGCTGGCCAAGGAGGCCTCGGGCGGCTGGTTCGACCCGTGGGCCATGCCAGGCGGGTTTGATCCGACCGGCCTGGTCAAGGGCTGGGCCACCGGGCGGGCGCTGGAGGAACTGCGGAGCGCGGGGCTGTCCGGTGCGCTCATCAACGGCGGCGGGGATGTGGCGGTGTTCGGGTCACCGGCCGACGGGCACCGCTGGCGGGTGGGCATCCGGCACCCCTGGCGGGCGGACGCGCTGGCCTGCGTGATCGAGGCTGGCCAAGGCCCCGTGACGGAGGAACGGGGCCTTGAGCCATCGGGGGGTTCCGCGGGGTCGCCCCCCCGGGCTGGCACTGGGGGGGTTCCGGGGCGGCTTGCCGCCCGGGCTGGCATCGCCGCGGTGGCCACCTCCGGCCCGTACGAGCGCGGCGCGCACCTGATCGACCCGGCCACGGGGCAGCCCGCGAGCCGGGCGGCCTCGGCCACGGTGACCGGCCCCAGCCTCGCGCTGGCCGACGCCCTCGCCACCGGCGTAGCGGTGGGCGGAGACGAGGCACTGGCGGTCGTGGCGGGCCTGGACGGCTACGCCGCCTACCTGATCCGCCCGGACGGCAGCGAAGCGGACACCGGCGGGATCGCCTTCGCCCGCTGACGCCGGTGCCCGCACCCCGGGGCCCTAGGGCGGAATGACAGCGAACCGCATATGGTTGAGGGGTAGAGGAACGACAAGGCCGCATCCGCGGCAGACCCAACGCAGGAGCAGATCACATATGACGGTTCAGCACGAGGCGGCCACGCAAGGTGTGATCCTCACCGACACCGCTGCGGCGAAGGTGAGTAACCTCCTGGCGGCTGAGGGCCGCGAGGATCTCAAGCTCCGCATCGCGGTGCAGCCGGGTGGCTGCTCGGGATTGCGCTATCAGCTCTATTTCGATGAGCGCGAGATCGACGGCGACATCGACGTCGAGTTCAGCGGCGTGCACGTGGTCACCGACAAGATGAGCGCCCCGTACCTGATGGGCGCCACGATCGACTTCGTGGACACGATCGAGAAGCAGGGCTTCACCATCGACAACCCCAATGCCACGGGGTCCTGCGCCTGCGGCGACTCGTTCCACTGACGGGCGGGCCAGCCTGACGGCCGCCTGCGGGAGCAGGCATGGCTACCTCTCCGGGTGCGGCAGTGCGGATAGCCGTGACCGGGTCTATTGCGACCGACCACCTGATGAAGTTTCCAGGACGGTTCGTCGAGCAGTTGATCGCCGAGAAACTGGACCGCGTTTCGCTGTCCTTCCTCGTGGACGACCTGGAGATCCGCCGCGGCGGGGTGGCCGCGAACATCGCTTTCGGCCTGGGCGTGCTCGGGCTTGAGCCGCTGCTCATCGGCGCGGTCGGCCCGGACTTCGGCCCGTACCGCGACTGGCTCACCGCACACGGCGTCGACTGTTCGGGAGTGCGCGAGTCTGTCCGGCATCACACGGCGCGGTTCGTGTGCACCACCGACTCGGACGGAAACCAGATCGCCTCGTTCTACCCGGGTGCGATGAGCGAGGACGCCGAGATCACCCTTGCCCCCTTTACCGACCGGGGCGAGGCCATCGATCTGGTCCTGATCGGCGCGAGTGACCCCGGGGCCATGCTTTCGCGGACCGCCGAGTGCGTCCGCCTGGGCGTTCCGTTCGCCGCCGACCCTTCGCAGCAACTGCCCCGGCTGGAGGGGCCGAACGCGCGCTCGCTCGTGGCCGGGGCGCGCTACCTGTTCTGCAACGAGTACGAGGAAGCGCTCATCGAGCGCAAGACCGGCTGGACGAGCGCCGAGGTACTGGCCCAGGTCGGGGTGCGGGTGACCACGCTCGGGCCGAACGGCGTCCGGATCGAGCAGGGCACCGAGCCCCCGTTGTTCGTCGGCCCGGTGGCCGAGGTGCACAAGCGGGACCCGACCGGCACCGGAGATGCGTTCCGGGCCGGCTTTCTCGCGGCCGTGGGCTGGGGCCTGTCGCTGGAGCGCGCCGCTCAGCTTGGCAACCTTGTGGCGGTGAGCGCGCTGGAGACCGTGGGGCCGCAGGAGTACGAACTCAAGCCCGCGCAGGTGGCGGGACGCCTGGCGGAGACCTACGGCGACGAGGCCGCCGCCGAGATAGCCGCACACTACGGCTAACCGTCCGGCGCCAGGCCAGCCCGCACTCAGGGAAGTGGTACCAGGCTGGCCTGGTACCAGGTGCGCATGGATAGCCTGGGCGCATGTATTCCGGGCCGCCTGCGCTCACGCTGGGCCGCGCGGTCACGTCCTGGACGCTCGATCTCCCGGTGCTCGTCGCGGTCCTCGTGGCAGCGGGGCTGTACCTGGCGGGGATGCGCCGGCTGCGCCGAGCCGGGCAGGCCTGGCCCGCCGCGCGGGCGGTGGCGTTCCTGCTCGGTGGCACGGGCGCCGTGGTGCTCGCCACCATGTCCTTCCTCGGCGTGTACCAGGGCGTGCTGTTCTCGGCCCGGGCAGTGCAGAACGTCCTGCTGCTCCTGGTCGCCCCGCTGTTCCTGGCCCTGGGCCGGCCGCTGACCCTGCTGATCGCCGCGCGGCCCAGGTTCGGGGCACGTGCCGGGGCGGCGGTGCACAGCCGCGCCGCCCGCATCCTCACCTTCCCCGCGATCACCGCGATGGTGCTGGTGATCGTGCCCTTCGTGCTCTACTTCACCCCGTGGTACGAGGCGGGCCTGCGCAGCGATGTGGTGCGCGAACTGACCTACGCCGCGCTGATGGCGCCGGGGCTGGTCTTCTTCTGGACCCTGCTGCGGGTGGACCCGGTGCCCAAGGCCTACCCGTACCTGGTCTCGCTCTGGGTCACCGGCGCGGAGGTGGTGGGTGACGCGGTCCTCGGCCTGGCGATCATCGCGGACGAGCACCTCATCGCCGGGTCGTTCTACCAGGCGCTTGGCCGGCCCTGGGGACCGTCGCTGCGTGCCGACCAGGTGATCGGCGGCGGAGCGCTCTGGATCCTCGGCGATCTCGTGGGCCTGCCGTTCCTCGCTGCCCAGCTCATCCAGATGATCAGGGAAGACGAGCGGGAGGCCGCGCAGGTGGACGCGGAACTGGACGCCAGCACCGCGGCGGCGGAAACGGCGGGGGTGGCTCCGGCTGCGGCGGCGGACAGCCAGCCGTGGTGGGAGAGCGACTCCCGGTTCACCGGCCGCTTCCAGCGCCCCGGCCAGGAGTAGGCGCGCCCAGGCCCCCGGGCCAGCAGGGCCAAGGCCCCGTGACGAAGGAATGGGGCCTTGAGCCAGCGGGGGGCTCCGGGGGGTCGCCCCCCCGGGCCAGCACTAGTACCTGCGGCGGATCAGCAGGGCCCAGCCCTGGGGCAGGTCGGTGGCGGCGACGAAGTCGTGCGACTTCATGGCGCACCAGGACGGCACGTCGGTCCGGGCCGCGGGGTCGTCCGCGAGCACCGCGATGACCTGCCCGATCGGCACCTCCCGGATCCGCTCGGCGAGCATGATGATGGGGATCGGGCACTTGCGGCCGAGCGCGTCGATGGTGAGCAGCGGGGCCGGCGGCGCCGGGGAAGTCATGCCGGGCGCCCTTCCCTCGTCCTGCCGTCGGGCACCAGGCTCACCGTGTTCCGCCGGATGATGATCTGGCTCCGGCCCCGCCGCCCCGCGCTCTGCTGGTCCTGACCCCGCCGCCCCGCGCTCTGCTGGTCCTGACCCCGCCGCCCCGCGCTCTGCTGGTCGTGACCCCGCCGCCCCGCGCTCTGCTGGTCGTGACCCCGCCGCCCCGCCCAAGGGGAGCCGGGCAGCGTGCGGCGGCGCGCGGTGAGTGAGATGCCATGCGAATGCGATACCCGCCCGCTGCCGTGGGTAAGCACCGCCGCGCCGGGGGCACCACTGACCGCCGGTTCAACGTGCAGCACCCCTTGACCCTAGCCGTGCGCAGCGCAGACCGCGACACTGACGGGGGTCCTGGCCGCGCCCGGCACCGCGCGCGATACTGTTTCCACGACAGCCTGTAGGACGAGCCATGACCAGCCCGTGCCGCCGCCGGAGCGCGCGGCCGGGCGTCATCCGCAGGGAAGGCAACCGGTGAGTTCTGCCCCCAGCGCCCCGCCCAGCCGGGACGCTCACGACCAGGGCCGCTCAGGGCGGTCCGCAGCGGCGCGCCCGACGCGGGCACGTGCCCGCCTGAGCCGCCTGGCGCCCCGCGCCGCCCTGCTGGCCGTGCTGGCCGTGGCGACCACGGGATGCACGTCCAACGCCTTCACCAGGCTCGGCTGGCCCGTGCCCGTCACCAAGCAGGGTCAGGTCGCGCTGACCCTCTGGCAGGGTTCCTGGATCGCCGCGTGGATCGTCGGAGCGGTGGTCTGGGGAATGATCATCTGGGCCATCATCTTCCACAGGAAGAAGCGCGGGCCGGCCCCGCCGCCGCACCAGGTGCGCTACAACCTGCCGATCGAGATGCTGTACACCGTGGTGCCGTTCATCATGGTCGGCATCCTGTTCTTCTTCACGGCGCGGGACGAGAACTTCATCGACAAGCTGCCGGCCCACCCCGCCGTGACGGTGAACGTCATCGGCTACCAGTGGAGCTGGCAGTTCCAGTACAAGGACTACCCGGTGCCGGGCTCGCCGACGGGCCTGGTGACGGAGAACGGCGAACCGTGGAGCCCGCAGGCCGGCAACAGCCAGCTTCCGGTGCTGGTCATACCGGACAACGAGACGGTCAGGTTCAACCTCGTCTCCACCGACGTGATCCATGCGTTCTGGATCGTCCCGTTCGAGTTCAAGCGTGACGTCATCCCCGGGCACCCGAACCACTTCGAGGTCACCGCGACCAAGACCGCGGCAGGGATCGGCCACTGCACCGAACTGTGCGGGCTGTACCACAGCCGGATGCTGTTCAAGTGGCGGATCGTCACGCCCGCCCAGTTCAACGCGTGGATCCATGCCCAGCAGGCAGCACAGGAGAAGGCAGGGGGGGCGCAGTGACCACGCTCGATCGTCCGGCCCAGGCGGCGGTCACCCCGCCGCGCAGCGCCCGCAAGGGCTCCATCATGGCCGACTGGCTGTCCTCGACCGACCACAAGGTCATCGGCCACCTGTACCTGATCACGTCCTTCGGGTTCTTCCTCATCGCCGGCCTGATGGCGATGATCATGCGCATCCAGCTCTTCGGGCCCGACAACCATGTCGTGTCCGACCAGCAGTACAACGAGCTGTTCACCATGCACGGCGCGATCATGCTGCTGCTGTTCGCGACCCCGCTGTTCGTCGGGCTCGCGAACGAGATCATGCCGCTGCAGATCGGCGCCCCGGACGTGGCTTTCCCGCGGCTGAACCTGTTCAGCTACTACCTGTTCCTGTTCGGCGGCCTGATCCTGCTCGCCAGCTTCCTCACGCCGGGCGGGGCGGCCTCCTTCGGCTGGTACGCCTACTCGCCGCTGACCAGCCCGGTCTATTCACCGGGCCTCGGCGCGGACATGTGGATCATGGGGCTGGTGCTGTCCGGGTTCGGCACCATCCTGGGCGGCGTCAACTTCGTCACCACGATCGTCTGCATGCGGGCGCCGGGCATGACCATGTTCCGCATGCCGATCTTCACCTGGAACATCCTGGTCACCTCGATACTGGTGCTGCTGGCCTTCCCCGTGCTGGCCGCGGCGCTGCTGGTGCTGGAGATCGACCGCAAGCTGGGCGCGGTGGTGTTCAACTCCGCCAACGGCGGGGCGATCCTCTGGCAGCACCTGTTCTGGTTCTTCGGCCATCCCGAGGTCTATATCGTGGCGATCCCGTTCTTCGGGATCGCCACCGAGATCCTGCCGGTGTTCAGCCGCAAGCCATGCTTCGGCTACAAGGGCCTGGTCGCGGCCACGATCGGGATCGCCGGCCTGTCGATGACCGTGTGGGCGCACCACATGTTCACCACCGGCGCGGTGCTGCTGCCGTTCTTCTCGTTCATGACCTTCCTGATCGCGGTGCCGACAGGGGTGAAGTTCTTCAACTGGGTGGGCACCATGTGGCGCGGCCAGCTCTCCTTCGAGCCGGCCATGCTGTTCATCATCGGGTTCCTGATCACGTTCCTGTTCGGCGGTCTCACCGGGGTCATCCTGGCTTCACCGCCGCTGGACTTCGCCGTCAGCGACTCCTATTTCGTGGTCGCCCACTTCCACTACGTGCTGTTCGGCACGGTGGTGTTCACGATGTTCGGGGGCTTCTACTTCTGGTGGCCCAAGTTCACCGGGAAGATGCTCGACAACACGCTCGGGAAGTGGCACTTCTGGACGCTGTTCATCGGGTTCCACATGACGTTCCTGGTCCAGCACTGGCTGGGCGTCATGGGCATGCCCAGGCGGATCGCCAACTACCCGGACCTGCCACACCTGGCGACCACGCTGAACCAGATCTCCACGATCGGCTCGCTCATCCTGGGCGCCTCCACGTTCTTCTTCCTCTACAACGTGTACAAGACGGCGCGTTACGGCGAGCAGGTCACCGTGGACGACCCCTGGGGCTGGGGCAACTCGCTGGAGTGGGCGACGTCCTGCCCGCCGCCGCGGCACAACTTCACGTCGATACCACGCATCCGGTCCGAGCGCCCCGCGTTCGACCTGCACTACCCGCACATCAGCTCGGGCCGGCCCGAGCACGAGCCCATCTCGGCGCCGTCACCGTGATCCGGCGTGCCATCGTGCCAGCCCGGCCTAGCCGAGCTGTGGAGAGGTCATAGATGAAGGTCGAAGGGTACCTGTTTATCGGCAGCGCCACGTTCTTCGCCGCTGCCGACATCGTGTACTGGCATTTCTCGAAGGACCCGACGGGGACCACCGCGCTGGCGCTGGCCGTGGGGCTCGCCTTCCTCACCGGCTTCTACATCCTGTTCACCGGGCGGCGGCTGCCGCTGCGCCCCGAGGACAACCCTCAGGGTGAGATCGCCGAGGGCACGGGCGAGCTCGGCTTCTTCAGCCCGCACAGCTGGTGGCCGCTGTTCACCGGCCTGGCCTGCGCCACGGCCGCCATCGGCGCGGCGGTCGGATGGTGGCTTTTCCTGATCGGCATGCTTTTCGTGGTGCTCTCCGCCATCGGCTTTGTCTTCGAGTACTACCGCGGCGTTTACGCCCATTAAGCCGGCGCCTTCCCCGGGCCGTCCGCGCATCGGCGGACTGGTCTGCTGCCGTTTCGCTTGAACCATACCGGCTCAATGTATCCCGCTTGCGAGTGCCTGTGTACTGGGGCGATTACTAAGCGTATTCTTATGCCTGCGGGGGGTGCTGGGCCGCGCCTGGGAGGCGCCGGAGGCTCAGCCATAGGCAAATGCGCTGAGGGGGTTATCGGAACGTGCGGGGGAATTTCTCTATCGCCGAGCCTGCGCCGGCCCGGGTGAGGCAGGCAGGGCCGCCCCAGGCGGGGCCGGCCAGCACATCGCATACCGCAGCGATCGCGCGCGGCGGAGGTGCCCTGGTGGCCGTCCTGGGGCTGCTGCTGGCCGCCTGCCAGAGCCCAGGTATGCGGCACGGGCAGGCGGCGGCCGTCCCGCCCGCCCGGATCACCATCACCTCCGGCAACCTGACCTTCTCCGCACCGGCCGGTGCCGCACCGCACCGGGGCTCAGTGGTCACCCGTGCGGCACTGCACGCCCTCGTGGACAGGCGCCCGGACCTGGGCATCGAGGTGAGCGTGACCGGCGGCAGGCTGGTGCGGGTGAGCGCCGTCAACGGCGCGGGCCGGGCGGTGCCCGGCATCCTGGGCGCCGGCGGCGCGGCGTGGCGCGCGGACTGGGCGCTGCCCCCTGGCCAGGCCTACCACGTCACCGCGACCGCGGTGAACCCCCGCGGCCGGGCGACCAGGATCGCGGGCTCGTTCCGCACCCTGACGCCGCGGCACACCTTCAGCGCGATGACCAGCCTCGGCGCCGGCCAGGTGTTCGGCGTGGGCATGCCGATCATGGTCACGTTCAGCCATCCCATCACCCGCAAAGCCGAGGTCGAGCGGTCGCTGGAGATCTGGTCCAGCAAGCCGGTCACCGGAGCGTGGTACTGGCTGAGTGACACCCAGGTGTGGTTCCGCCCCAGGACCTACTGGCCCGCCCATACCCGGGTCCGGTTCGAGGCCCATCTGAAGGGCGTGCAGGGCGCACGGGGGATATACGGCGACGCGAATCTCATTCAGCGCTTCCGGATCGGCCGCTCACTCGTGGCCGTGGCGAGCGCCGCCACACATCACATGAGGGTGTGGTGGAACGGCCACCTGAAGGGCAACTGGCCGATCAGCACCGGCCAGCCCGGCGACGACACCCCGGACGGGCATTATCTGTCGTTCTCCATGGGCAATCCGGTGCGCATGGACTCGGCGAGCTATGGCGTGATGCCTGGCATGCCCGGCTACTACAACGTGCTCGTGTACGACTCGGTGAAGTTCACCAACAGCGGCGACTACGTGCACAGCGCGCCATGGTCAGTGGCCGAGCAGGGGTTCAGCAATGTCAGCCACGGGTGCGTCAACGTGGCCCCGGGGAACGCGGCCTGGTACTACGGCCATTCGCTGCTCGGCGATCCGATCAGCGTCGTGGGCAGCCCGGTCAAGGGCACCTGGGGCGACGGCTGGACGATCTGGTTCCTGTCCTGGCGGAAGCTGGTGGCCGGCAGCGCCACGCACAAGATGGTGGTGGCGGGCTCCCGCGGCAGCCAGCTGGCACCAGCGCAGGTGACGCTGCCCAGCTCCATGCGGCTGCCGTCCGGTCACGACCCAGCAGGCTGGCGTCAGGTGCCACCGGGAGGGCCGTGACCGGGCCGGCTATCCCAGGCGGCGGTCAGTGCGCGGCGGTGAGGGTCACCACGGCCGCGTAGATCTCCGAATTACTGTTGCCGCTGACCGCGCTGCCCCAGCTCAGCGCCAGGCGGGTGGAGGACCCGCCAGGCAGGGCGGCGATGCCGAAGGTGTCACCCGGCCAGATCTTGGGGTTGCCGAACTTGCTGGAGACGCTGACGCGCGGGCCTGTCCAGCCCGTGCCCGGCGCGTAGGGCCGCAGGTAAGTGGCGTAACCGCCGGCCGGCGCATCGGTCTGCCAGGCCACGTAAGCGACGCCCGCGGGGCCGCCAAGCACCTCCACGATGTGCACAGCCGTGCCGCTGTCCGGGGTGACGCGCACCGGTGCCGACCACGACTTCCCGTCGTCGGTGGAGAAGGAGAGCCAGCCGATGTCCCCGGCCGGGGTCTGGGTGTCCCACGTCGCGTACAGGGTGCCGCCCTGGTCCCGGCTCAGGTCGCCGTCGATCCACCAGGTCGGCAGCGCGATAGCGCCGGCCGTGGCGCCCACCTCGGTCAGGTGCTTGGGCCAGGTCGTGCCGTTGGCCGAGGAGGCGAAGAACTCATGCCCCGGGTGGAGGTCATAGGACGGGGGCGGACTCACGACGTGGCCCCAGGAGAGCAGGTCCACCTGGCCGTCCGGCTCGGCAAGCACCGGCGCGCTGTACCCGCCGCCGCGCGGGAAGCTGGGGCTTACCGGGATGATCGGGCCCCACGTCTTGCCACCGTCGGTGGACTGCTGGATGACCGTGTTCACGTCGCCGGTCTTGAACGCGCAGCTGCCGTTCGGGGCGCAGATAAACGTGACCAGCGCCGCCGAGGGACCATAATCCCAGGTCACATAGACGGTGCCGGTGCTGCTCACGGCGATGAAGTCCCGGTCGCCCCAGTTGCCCTTCTGGGCCGGCAGCAGCGGGGAGACCTGCGGGAAGCTCGCGCCGTGGTCGGCCGATGCGTCCACCACGGGGTACTGATGGCGGTTGGCCCGGTGCATGAAGGCGATGTACACGGTGCCGTCCGGTGCCACGGCGAGCGACGGGTCCCAGCTGGCACCCCGGGATCCCGGTGCCGTCACCGGCTTGCCGAAGTGCAGGCCGCCGTCGGTGGACCGGGCGAAGCCGATCCCGGCGCAGCCGATCCACAGGTCATAGACGTAGTTCGGGGCACCGGTGGCGGTCTCCACCTCGGCGTTCTGGCCTGCGCAGCCCTTGCTCACCTCGGTGACCGGGCTGACGGCGGCCGCGGCGGCGGCGTGCGGGGCCCTGGAGGTCGCCAGATCCGCGCGCATCGCGGACATTCCCCCGGCGGGGGAACATGCGATCGCCAGGATCGCGCTGGCGCCGATGACGGTTCCCACGATCGGCCGTGACCTGACGGGCGCCCGGGCAGCCATGGTCTGCCTCCCACCAGCGGATCGGCGGAAACGTGACAAAGGTATCCGTAACGCTACGGCGCGGTCTCTGATCAACTCAAGGCGGGGCCGCCTCAGTCGCCGCTGCCGTCTCCGCCCGCCTGCTCGAGACTCTCCGGCCCGGTGTCTCCGGCGGCGACCGCCGTCGGCTCGCCCGTGTGGCCGTTGCCGTGGCCGTTGCCGTGGTGGCCGTTGCCCTGGGGCAGCGGGATGCTCTCGGTGAGGACCCGGTTCAGCGACACCCGCAGCTTGCCCAGGCCGCCGCGGGCCGAGCGCGCAGGCACGTCGTCGCCCACCGGCGCCTCGATCTGCGGGAGCTGCGACCGTGTCTCCAGGACCGCCTGCTTCTCCTCGTCGACCGGCCTGGTCAGCTCGATGTACTCACCGCTGGGCAGCTGCCGGATGATCCCGGTCTCCACGCCGTGCTCCAGCAGGTGCACGTCCTTGCGCTGCAGCCCCAGGCAGATCCGCTTGGTGATCCAGTAGGCGACCACGGGCCCGATGAAGATCGCATACCTGGCGATCTCGGTGGTCAGGTACAGGGAGATGCTGAGCTGGCTGGCGATGATGTCGTTCGCGCCTTCCAGCCACATGATGCCGTAGAAGGTGATGCCGGCCATGCCGACGGCGGTACGGGTCGGCGCGTTCCGCGGCCGGTCGTTGACATGGTGCTCCCGGCGGTCCCCGGTGATCCACTGTTCGAGGAACGGCCAGATCGCGAACCCGGTGATCACCAGGCCAAGCGGCAAGAACGCGGGCAGGAAGACGTTGAAGGCAAACGAATGGCCGAGGACGTTCCAGTGCCAGCTCGGCCACATCCGCAGCGCGCCCTCCATGAAGCCCATGTAGAAGTCGGGCTGCGAGCCTGCGGAGATGCCCGAGGGGTTGTACGGGCCGTAGATCCAGATCGGGTTGATCTGCGCGAAGGTGGACAGCAGCGCGGTCACGCCGAAGATGAAGAAGAACCATGCCCCGGTCTTCGCCATGAAGTACGGGTACATCGGCTGGCCGACCACGTTCTTGTCGGTGTGGCCCTTGCCCGGCATCTGGGTGTGCTTCTGGTGGAACATCAGGAACAGGTGCGCGGCTATCAGGGCCAGCAGGATGCCGGGGATCAGCAGCACGTGGATGATGTACAGCCGCGGGATGATGATATGCCCGGGGAACTGCCCGCCGAACAGGAAGAAGCTCAGGTAGGTGCCGACGATCGGGATCGAGAGCAGCACGCCCTCGAGGATGCGCAGCCCGGTGCCGGACAGCAGGTCGTCGGGCAGCGAGTAGCCGAACAGGCCCTCGGTGAACGCCAGGGTGAACAGCACCACCCCGATGAGATAGTTCAGCTCGCGCGGCTTGCGGAACGCGCCGGTGAAGAACACCCGCAGCATGTGGCACAGGATCGCGGCCACGAACAGGATCGCCGCCCAGTGGTGAATCTGCCGCATCAGCAGCCCGCCGCGCACGTCGAAGCTGATGTTCAGGGTGGACGCGTACGCCTCGCTCATGTGCACGCCGTCCAGCGGCGTGTAGGAGCCGTGGTAGATGACGTCGGTCATGCTGGGCTGGAAGAACAGCGTCAGGAACGTGCCGGTGAGCAGCAGGATGATGAACGAGTAGAGCGCGATCTCGCCGAGCAGGAACGACCAGTGGTCGGGGAAGATCTTACGCAGGAATACGCGCAGGCCCCGCGCGCCGTGCACCCGGTCGTCGAGATACCGGCCGGTGCCGCCGAGGATCTTGCCAGTTGTCGTGCTCATCCCATCTCCCAGAAAGCCGGCCCCACTGGCTCGTGGAAGTCGCTGTTGGCGATCAGGTACCCGTTCGAGTCAACCCCGATCGGGAGCTGCGGCAGCGGCCGCGGCGCGGGCCCGAACAGCACCGTGGCGCCCGCGGTCGCGTCGAACGTGGACTGGTGGCAGGGGCACAGGATGTGGTGGGTCGACTGGTCGTACAGCGCGACCGGGCAGCCCACGTGGGTGCAGATCTTGGAGTACGCGACGATATCGTCCACGGTCCAGTTCATGATCGTGCCCGGCTTGCTGGGCGTGTTCGGCACGAGCTGGCCCGGGGCGAACTTGATGATGATCGTGACCGCCTTCGCCAGCACGTCCTGGTTCTCCGTGAAGCCCTCGGGAGCGACCGTGATCATCTGGCCGGGGATGCTGAAGTCGGCGGCGCGCAGCGGCGTGTTAGGCCCGTACACGACCATCCGCATGCCCCTGCGCCACACCGTGTGCCGCAGGCTGGTACCGGGCAGCGGGCCCATGTCCCGCAGCACCACCAGGGGGGCGACGGCGAGCGGGACGCTGGCCGCGATCAGCGTCCGCCGCAGCAGCGGCCGCTTGACGAAGCCGCTCGCCTCGGCGCCCTCCTTGAAGGTCTTGGCGAACGCCTCCCGCTCCTCGTCGCTGGCGGCGAGCGGGTGCCGCTGCTCGACCTGCTCCACGTCCGGCATGATCGACCGGACCCAGATGGTGGCGCCGACACCCATGGCCAGGAAGGCCACCGACATGGACGTGCCCAGGGCCAGGTTGGAGCGCAGCGTCGCGTCGACCGAGTGCACCTCGAGGCCGACGTAGGCGGCAATGAAGCCGATGCTCGCGAGCATCGACAGCAGGAAGCACGCGGCGATGACCTTCTCGGCGGTCTTGGCTTTGGCCGGGTTGTCCGGGCCCGCCGGAAGCTCGCGGGGGGCCTCGGGCTCAGGGCTGCCCGGTGCCTCGCCCAGCATCGTGCGTGCCTGAGCCGGCGGCGGCGTCCCGATCACCCGGTGCGGGGCGCGTGACTGGCCGCCGTCCTCCTCCGGCGCGAGGCCGTGGCTAGGCTGCGTCTCGCTCATGATTCACGCCGTTTCATCGTAATCCACAGGGCCAGGAAGACGAGGACACCGATTCCGCCGAGGAAGCCGACGATGCCCTCGGTGACCGGGCCGATGCGGCCCAGGCTGAACCCGCCCGGGTTCGGCTCGGCGCGGAGCCTGGTGATGTAGTCGATGATGTCCCGCTTCTGCGCCGGGGTGATGGTGGTGTTGGCGAACACCGGCATGGCTTCCGGCCCGGTGAGCATCGCCTCGAAGATCTGCGTGTTGGTGGCCTGGGTCAAGGGCGGCGCGAACTTCCCGGTGGTGAGTGCCCCGCCCGCCCCGTCGAAGTTGTGGCACTGCGCGCAGTCGGTGATGAACAGGTTCTGCCCGAGCGCCGTGTTCGCGCCCGTGGTGCTCACCTCGGCGGCCGACGGGATGGCCGGGCCGCCGCCCAGCGCGGCCACGTATGCCGCGAGCGCGTGAATCTGCTGGGTCGTGAACGTCACCGGCTTGCGGGGCACCTCCGGGCCGACCTCCTTGGCGGGCATCCGGCCGGTACTCACCTGGAAGTCCACCGCGGCCGCGCCGACCCCGACCAGGCTCGGGGCCTGCGACGTGCCCTGGGCGTCAACCCCATGGCAGGAAGAGCACGAGTTGATAAACAGTTCCTTGCCCTGGGCGATCGTCTGGGGAGACACGGTGCCCGGGACGGCAGCCGACGCCGGGCTGCTCTGCCCGGTGAGCGCGCCGTAGGCCATCCCGACGGTGACGAGCCCAAGCAGGACCACTGCGTACCCGGCGGCAGGGCGCCTTCGCAGTGCGGTGATCCAGCTCACGTGGTTCCTCGGTTTCGCATCAGGTCGATGCGACCGGCACAGCCGGTCGCATTCAGCGGATGAGGTAGATGGTGGTGAACAGGCCGATCCATACGACATCGACGAAGTGCCAGTAGTAGGACACGACGATCGCGCTGGTCTGCTGTTCCTGGGTGAAGGTCTTCGCGGCGTAGGTGCGCCCGAGCAGGAAGAGGAACGCGATCAGCCCGCCCGTCACATGCAGCCCGTGGAACCCGGTGGGGATGAAGAACACCGACCCGTAGCCGCTGGAGGACAGGGTCAGGCCGTCGTGGATCAGGCCGAGGTACTCATATCCCTGGCCCAGCACGAAGTACAGGCCCATCAGGAAGGAGAGCATGTACCACTCGCGCAGCCCCCACTTGCGGAAGTCGAAGATGCTGCCCCTGCGCCCGATCTGACCGCGCTCGACCGCGAACACGCCCATCTGGCAGGTGACGCTGGACAGCAGCAGCACCGTGGTGTTGATCGTCCCGAGCGTCAGGTTCAGGTGCGCGCCGGGCCAGGGAAGTCCTTCTCCCTTGTCCACCGAGCGGATGGTGAAGTACATCGCGAACAACGCCGCGAAGAACATGAGCTCAGAAGACAGCCAAACGATCGTCCCCACGCTGACCAAGTTCGGCCTGCTAGCCGGTGAGCGGGGCGGCGTCTTCGTCGCGGATGCTGTGGCCACGAAGGCCATTATTACGACACCACGTAGGCGAGCGCCGCCCGACCCCCCGTGTCGGTAGCATCCAGTCCATGAAGGTCGTCGTTTACAGCCATGATGCGGACATCCGGGCCAGGGTCCGCCTTGCCATCGGACGCCGCCCGGCACCAGATGTCCCGGAAGCCGAGATCATTGACGTTGCCACCGAACCTGCCCTGTTCCGGCTGCTTGACGCCGGGCAGGTCGAGGTGATGGTGCTGGACGGCGAGGCACAGCCGGCCGGCGGCATGGGTGTGTGCCGGCAGGCCAAGGATGAGATTCACGACTGCCCGCCGGTGCTGCTTATCATCGGCAGGCCTGATGACGGCTGGCTCGCCACCTGGTCGGGCGCGGAAGCGGTGGTAAGCCATCCCATCGAGCCGCGCGCCCTGGCGGCCGCGCTGGCCGGCCTGATGCGCGAGCGGGCCGGGCACGCCGCCGCCCAGGCCTGATCGGTCCCCAACCCGTCACCCCGCCTGTGAGGGGGCGCCATGGATTCCCGTACCACCTGGCCCGCGCTGATCGGTGCGCTCGTCAAGGGGGAGACGCTCACCGCCGATGAGACCGCGTGGGCGATGAACGAGATCATGGAGGGCGCGGCGACGCCGACCCAGATCGCCGGCTTCGGCGTGGCACTGCGGATGAAGGGCGAGACCGTCGCCGAACTCAGCGGTCTGGCCGACGTGATGCTGGCGCGCGCCACTCCGCTCAGCATCCCGGGGCCGCTTGTCGACCTGGTGGGCACCGGAGGGGACGGTGCGCGCACCGTGAACATCTCCACGATGGGCGCTATCGTCGCCGCCTCGGCGGGTGCCCGGGTAGCCAAGCACGGCAACCGGGCGGCGTCATCCGCGTGTGGTGCGGCCGATGTGCTTGAGGCGCTGGGCGTGGTGATCAACCTGGCACCGGAGGCGACCGCGCGCCTGGTGCAGGAGGTCGGGATCGCGTTCCTGTTCGCGCCGCTGTATCACCCCGCGCTGCGGCACACCGCGGTGCCCCGGCGGGAACTCGGGGTGCCGACCGTCTTCAACTTCCTCGGGCCGGTGGCGAACCCCGCCAGGCCCGGCGCCCTGGCGGTGGGCGTGGCCGATCCGCGGATGGGAGCTGTCCTCGCGGGAGTCCTGGCCGCCCGGGGCTGCTCGGCCCTGGTCTTCCACGGTGATGACGGCCTGGACGAGCTCACCACGGCGGACACTTCGACGGTCTGGGTCGTGCATG
This sequence comes from uncultured Actinomycetes bacterium, assembly GCA_963707905.1. GTDB lineage: Bacteria > Actinomycetota > Actinomycetes > Streptosporangiales > Streptosporangiaceae > DASXKD01. The sequence goes on from CAVPSA010000059.1 coordinate 291,332, forward strand.
ACGGCACGGTCAGCCAGACCGTGCTCGACCCCGCGGACCTCGGGCTGCCCCGGTCACGGCGGGGGGACCTGCGCGGCGCGGACGCGGCCGGCAATGCGGCGGTGGCCCGGGCGGTGATGTCCGGCGAGCCGGGGCCGGTCCGGGACACGGTGGTGCTGAACGCGGGTGCGGCGCTGGCCGCGGCCGCGGGGGTGCCCCGTGCCGAGGACCTGGCCGGGGTGCTTGTCGGTACCTGTGCCCGGGCAGCGGCGGCGCTGGACTCCGGAGCCGCGCAGGCCATGCTGGACCGGTGGGTCGCGGCGAGCCAGCGCATCGCCGCGGAGAACTCCTGAACCAGGCCCCGGTAAGGGCCCGGGACCGTTAGTCGCCCGACTCGGGGTAACCGAGAGCGAACGCGGCCTCGAGGTCGTGCCTGGAGTAGGTGCGGAACGCGATGTGCGTCTCGGTGTGCGTCACGCCGGGAACCCGGTTGAGCGTGTCGGGAATGACGTCCGCCAGCTCCTCGTGCGCCCGGACGCGCACCAGGGCCACCAGGTCGAAGTCGCCGGTCACCGAGTACACCTCGGTGACCTGGGGAATCTGGGCGATGGCCGCTCCCGTTTCCGGGATCCGCGCCACGTCCGCCCGTATCAGCACGATCGCCGTGACCACATCTGCCTCCTCGCACCAGCCCATCCGGTGGCCGCGCAGCGTGGCGGCCCTCCCTGTTTATACACACCCCGCCTCGGCGAGCGTGCACACACCGGTGGCGGCGAGCCGGCGCAGCAGCGCGGTGAGCACGTCGGCGGTGGCCAGCGCGTCCGGCAGCGCCCGGTGCCGCGGCTTGATGCGCGTGTTGAAGTGGGCGGCGAGCGTCGCCAGCTTGCAGTCGGCCACTTCCTGCTCACCGAGCACGCGGCGGGCCAGTTCCGCGGTATCCAGCACCTGGAACTCCGGCCATGGCAGGCTGCAGGCCTTGCACGCGGCGGTGAGAAAGGCCATGTCGAACGGCGCGTTGTGGGCCGCGAGCACGCATCCCTGCGCGAACGAGAGGAAACCGGCGAGCACGGTGGCCAGGGGCGGAGCGGACGCCACCATGGCGTCACTGATACCGGTGAGCACTGCCACCTGCTCGGGGATCGCGCCGCCCGGGTTGACGAGCGAGGAAAACTGCGCGCGCACCCGCCCGCCGCAGACCAGGACCGCCCCGATCTCGGTGATCGTCGCCTCTTCGGGAGCCCATCCGGTCGTTTCCAGGTCGACGATGGCAAAGTCGATCTGGTCGAAGGGGGAGGGGGCGGCCGGCGGGCGGCGATTGCGCCAGAGCTGTTTCATAAGCGATTCCGCTGACGTGTCCCGGGTGAGCACGAGGCAACCGTAAAACGGGCCACCGACATTCCTGCCGCAGGCTCGCCGCGTCCGCTTCGCCGTGGTGCCCCGGAGGGCGGCGGCGCGGCTGCCAAGGCGAAACTGTCGGCATTGCCGCCTACCGTAGTGCTTCGCGGGGCTGGGAGCCCGCAAGATCCCAGGAGGGAACATGCTGATCGAGTGTGACCGGTGCGTCATGCGCGACATTGCGTGCTCGGACTGTGTGGTCACGGTGCTGCTGTCCGCGCCGGAACCGGGCGCCGGGCTTGGCGAGGCCGAACGCCGGGCGCTGAAGGTCCTCGCGGACGCCCGGATGATCCCGCCGCTGCGGCTGCGCGCGGTCCTGCCGAAGGCATCCTGATGTGCCGGGGCCGGCCGGGGCGGCGCGGCATGCTCGCCGCTGCGCGGCTTCGCCCGGGCCCGCAGTGCTGGCCCGGGGGCCGAGCCCCCGGAACCCCCACGAGGCGGCTCATGCTGCTCGATGACCTGCGGTCATCTTCGCCGGGGCCGCAGTGCTGGCCCGGGGCCGAGCCCCCGGAACCCCCACACCCCGGCTTACGTGAGCTGCGAATCCCCTCGATTGCCCGGGGCGGCCTCCCGGAACCCCCGATGGCGCCGCCGGGCGCTGGTTGCGGAGCGGTGACCTGCCGGGGAAAGTTGCGGCCAGAGTGCGCGAAGCGGTTGAATCCAGCGCTTGTCTTTCACTAGTGTCAGCCCCGGCTGATCACTTCACAGTCGTCACGACGGCGACGGTGATCGGTACCGCCGTAACCAGGCACTGGCCCTGCGGGACCGCTGGGGAGCTGGTGACCAGGTGGAGGGCCCCGGGCGTGCCCCCGCTCCGGGACAACTCCACTGGAGTGTCGCCAAGGCCGGTCGCGGCACAGGTCGTAGGGTGCTCGTGTCGGCCCGGACCCGTCGGATCACCTGGTCGGCGGGGGTGGAAAGGGAGCGCGTCACTACGTGGATACGCATCCGGTCGCCAAACTCTCCTATGCCAGGCGCTGCGCCACCGTCGCAGTCGCCGCAGTCGCCGCGGCAGGGCTCCTCACCATGGCGGGATCTGCCGGGGCGCAGCCCCAGCCGACCGCCAGCCAGGTACAGGCCAAGCTCAAGAAGCTGACTTACAAGGAAAACTGGCTCGTCCAGCGGTACGACCAGGCCAATCAGAACCTTGCTTCGGCGCACCAGCGGCTTGGCGTGGTGAACACCGAGGTCAGCAAGGACGCCGCGGCGGCCAAGAGCATGCAGGACCAGATCGCCCAGATCGCCTCGAACGTCTACGAGAACGGCGCCATGAACTCGGTCGCGGCGCTGCTGACCTCGGGGAACCCGCAGACGCTGCTCAGCCAGTCGGCCTTCCTGACGCACCTGTCGACCGACCAGTACCAGCAGCTCCAGCAGGTCATCACGACCGAGCGCCAGCTGGCCGGCGCGCACCAGATGGCCAAGCGCACCGAGCAGGCGGTGGCCGCGCTGAAGAAGCAGCTCGGCTCCCAGCGTGCGGCGTTGAACAAGACCATCGACCAGCAGAAGGCACTGCTGGCCAGCCTGACCCCGCAGCAACAGCAGCAGCAGCTCGGCGGCGGCGGGACCACCACCGGCCGGGGCGGTTACACCGGCCCCACGAACACCCAGGCCCAGCAGGCGGTGGCGTTCGCCTACAACCAGCTCGGCTGCCCGTATGTCTACGGTGCCACCGGGCCCTGTGGCTCCGGGTTCGACTGCTCCGGGCTGACGATGTCGGCATGGGCCTCGGCCGGGGTGTCTGTCCCGCGCACCAGCTACGGCCAGGCCACGCTGCCGGCCGTGTCGCTGTCCGCGCTGCAGCCGGGCGACATCCTGGAGTTCGCCGGGGACAGCCACGTCGGGATCTACGTGGGCGGCGGGAAGCTCATCGATGCGCCACAGCCAGGCATGAACGTGGAAGAGGTGAGCCTGTCCTCGTCCTGGTACAGCTCGAACCTCGATGCCGCCGTCCGGCCCTAGTGCGGCTGGCGTGACATGCTCGGTTCTGCATGGGTTCGCCGTGGGCGCGCGGCGTTAGCCTGGGGCGACCCTGGACTCTCCTGGTGGCCGAGGCTGGCTGCCGCCGTCGTCTCCCGCCGTCAACCGGTGCTTGTCGGCGGGAAGACGAATCCGGAAACTCCCGAAGTCGAGCTGAAGGGCTGAGGGTGCGCAGACTGCCAGGTACTTTAAGATCTTTGCCATTGCTGCCGGTGCGTGCCGGCGGCGTGCCGCGGGTTTGCCGGCCCGCGGCCCGGGGAGCGCTGTGTTATGCCGAAGGTCCTTGTCCTCACGAATGACTTCCCGCCACGGCCGGGCGGGATTCAGTTCTTCGTGCACGCACTGGCGATGGGGCTGCCGCCCGAGAGCGTGACCGTGTACGCGCCCGCCTGGGAGGGTGCGGCGCAGTTCGACGCGGGACTGCCCTTCCCGGTAGTGCGGCATCCCACTTCGCTGATGCTCCCCGTGCCCTCGGTGGCACGCCGCGCCGAGCGGATCGTCGAGGCCGAGGGCTGTGACACGGTGCTCTTCGGCGCGGCGGCGCCGCTCGGGCTGCTCGCACCGGGCCTGCGCAAGGCGGGCGCCAAGCGCCTGATAGCCCTGACCCACGGTCATGAGGTCGGCTGGGCCGCGCTCCCCGCCGCCCGCGCCATCCTGCGGCGGATCGGTGATTCCGTGGACACGGTCACCTACCTGGGCGAGTACACGCGGGTGCGGCTGGCGCGCGCGCTGTCCCCCGAGGCCACGGCCCGGATGACCCGGCTCACCCCCGGCGTGGACACCAGTGAGTTCCACCCCGGGGCGGGCGGGCAGGCGGTCAGGGAGCGGCTGGGACTCGGCGGCCGGCCCGTGGTGGTCTGCGTCTCCCGCATGGTCCCCCGCAAGGGCCAGGACACCCTCATCCACGCCTGGCCGCTGGTGCTGGCCACCACGCCGGATGCCACCCTGCTCCTGGTGGGGGATGGCCCGTACCGCAGCCGGCTGGAACGGATGGCGCGTCACCTCGGGGTGGACGGCTCGGTCGTGTTCACCGGCGCGCCCTCCCGTGCCGAGCTGCCCGGCTATTTCGATGCTGGCGACGTGTTCGCGATGCCCTGCCGGACCCGGCGCCGCGGGCTCGACGTGGAAGGCCTCGGCATGGTCTTCCTGGAAGCGGCCGCGACCGGGCTTCCGGTGGTGGGCGGTGACTCGGGTAACTCAGCCGATGCGATCCGCGACGGCGAGACCGGCTACGTCGTGCCTGGCGTGAGCGTGGCGGACCTGGCGGACCGGCTGAAGCGCCTGCTTACCGATCCCTGTGCGGCCAAGGCCATGGGCGACAAGGGCCTGGCCTGGGTGCACCAGGAATGGCGCTGGGAGATCATCACCCAGCGCTTCGCCGAGATCGTGGCCGGGGGGTGAGCCCACCGGCCACGCGCGCGGTCGCGGGCGTGGCCGGCGGCCGCGCGCGGGGTCAGGAGTACAGCGCCTCGATATCGGCCGCGAAGTCCTTCACGATCACGTTCCGGCGCACCTTGAGCGAGGGGGTCAGGTAGCCGTCCCGCTCGGTGAAGTCGCCAGGCAGGACGCGGAACCGCCGGACCGCCTCGGCCCTGGACACGGCCTTGTTCGCCTCGTCCACCGCGGCCTGCAGTTCGGTTTGCAGTTCCGGCGCCTCGGTCAGGTCGGCCACGGCCTTGTCCTTCAGGTGCGGGAACCGTGCCTTCCATATCTCCACGGACTCCTCGTCCAGGGTGATCAGGCACGCCACGTAGGGCCGCCCGTCACCTACCACCAGGCACTGGCTCACCAGCGGGTGCGCGCGGATCCGGTCCTCCAGCACCGCGGGCGCCACGTTCTTGCCACCCGCGGTCACGATCAGTTCCTTCTTCCGGCCGGTCACCCGCAGGTACCCGTCGTCGTCGATCTCGCCCATGTCCCCGGTGCGCAGCCAGCCATCGGCCAGCACCTCGGCGGTCGCCGCGTCGTTGTGCCAGTATCCGCCGAAGATGGTCGGGCCGCCCAGGATGATCTCGCCGTCGTCGGCGATCCGCACGGTGACTCCCGGCAGTGGCTGCCCAACGGTACCGATCTTGATACGCTCCGGCCGGTTCACCGTCGCCGCAGCGCTGCTCTCGGTCAGCCCGTACCCCTCCAGCACGGTGATCCCGGCCCCCCGGAAGAAGTGACCGAGCCGCTCTCCCAGCGGGGCGCCGCCGGACACGGCGTAACGGACCTGGCCGCCCACCGCGGCCCGCAGCTTGGCGTAGACCAGCCGGTCGAACAGCGCGTACCGCAGCCGCAGCGGCAGCCCCGCCCCCCCGCCCGGCGCCGCTGTGCCGGTTCCGGACGCCTCGCTCCACGCGATCGCGGTCTGCGCCGCGGCATGGAATATGCGGCTCTTCACCGGGCTGCCGGACGCCTGCTGTTCCGCGCCGTTGTAGACCTTCTCGAACACCCTCGGCACGGCGAGGATGAATGTGGGCCGGAACGAGGCCAGGTCGGGAAGCAGGCTGGCCACGTTGGGGGTGTGCCCGAGCACGACCCCCGACTCCACGCAGCCCACCTGGATGATCCGCGCGAACGAGTGCGCCAGCGGCAGGAACAGCAGCGTGGACGCGCCGGGGGTCTCGAAGATGGCCGGGAGCCAGCCGTGCATGACGTTCCGCACGTCCGCGAGCAGGTTCCCGTGGCTGAGCTCGCACCCCTTCGGCCGTCCGGTGGTGCCGGAGGTGTAGATGATCGTCGCCAGGTCGGCGGTGTGGCGCGAGGTGCGGCGCTGGTCCACCTGCTCGCCGGTGACGTCGCCCCCCGCGGCGGCCAGGGCGCTCAGCGGCTCGACCGGCACCGGGCGGTCGGGCACGGCCAGGCCGGCACCGTCCGCTGCGGCGCCGTCCTCGATCATCCATACCCGTCCCACATCGGGCGCCGCGGCCAGCGTTTGGGCGGCGGTCTGCAGGTGGGCGGCGGTCTCCACGATCAGTGCGCGGGCACCGGAGTCGGTCAGGATCCATTCGACCTGCTCCGCCGATGACGTCTCGTAGATCGGCACCGTGGTCGCGCCCGCGGCCCAGATGGCGTAGTCGATGACCGTCCACTCGTACCGGGTCCGCGACATCAGCGCGACCCGGTCTCCGGCGGCGATTCCCGTGGCGATGAGCCCCTTGGCCAGCGCCGTCACATCGTCGGCGAACTGCCGGGCGGTGACGTCCTGCCAGCCGGAGTTTCCCGCGCCGCTCCTGCGCCGCATGACCACCCGGCCGGGATCGCCCGCGGCCCGCTCGAACACGGCGTCGGTCAGGCCAGCCGCGGGCGGTATGTCCACGGAGGCAGGGGTGCTGTACTCTCGCATCCCGCCAGACTAATCCGGGCGGATCGCCCGGCCCAGTGCTTCCCGGGGGGCGACCCCCGGGACCCCCGGTGGCCTGCGGCCGGTGCTGGCCTGGGGGCGACCTCCCGGGACCCCCGGTGGCCTGCGGCCGGTGCTGGCCTGGGGGGCGACCTCCCGGAACCCCCGGTGGCCTGCGGCCCCTGTTCCTCCGTCACGGGACCTTGGCCGTGCTGGCCGGGAGTGCCCCGCCGTTCCCGTATCGGTTGCTTCTAGCCTGTGGTCATGCGGGTCCATCTGATCAGCGATGTGCACGGTAGGGCCGGCGACCTCCGCGCCGCCGCAGCCGGTGCGGATGCCCTGTTCTGCCTGGGTGACTTGCTCCTTTTCGTGGACTACGCCGATCATTCGCGGGGAATCTTCGCGGACCTGTTCGGCGCGGACGCGGCCAGGCAGTTCATCGCCCTGCGCACCGCGAAGCGGTTCGGTGAGGCCAGGGAGATGTCGATGGGCCTGTGGCAGAGCCTCGGTGGCGACGCCGCGGCACGCGTGCAGACCGCCGCCGCAAGACAGTACGCGGACATGTTCGCCGCCCTTCCCGAGCCTGCCTACCTGACCCCCGGGAACGTGGACCTGCCACAGATGTGGGCCGAGCATCTGCGCCCGGGCCATCACGTCCTCGACGGCGAACGGGTGGAACTCGGCGGGTGGACGTTCGGCTTCGTGGGCGGCGGGCTGCGCTCGCCGTACCGGACGCCCAACGAGCTTGATGACGATGCCTACGCGGCGAAGGTGGCGGCGGTCAGCGGTGCCGACATCTTGTGCACGCACATCCCGCCCGCGGTGCCGGAACTGCTCTACGACACGGTCGCGCGGCGGCTGGAGCGCGGTAGTACCGCCCTGCTGGCCGAGATCAAGCGATCCCAGCCCCGCTACCTGCTGTTCGGGCATGTCCACCAGCCGCTCGCCCGCCGGGTGCGGGTGGGCCGGACCGAGTGCATCAACGTGGGACACTTCCGGGCGACCGGCACGCCGTTCGTCCTGGCGTTGTAGTACGGCGGCGGAACTCGCAGATGGCGGTACGCTCCGAGCATGGCTGCGAGGACGAGTGCCAGTATCGTGATCGCCGCGCCGCGCCCGGCTGTCATGGCGGTGATCGCCGACTTCACCGCATACCCGCAGTGGGCATCCGCGGTGCGGGCGGCGGAGGTGCTTGAGCAGGAGGACGGCCGGGCCAGCCGGGTCCGCTTCACGCTCGATGCGGGCGTGGTGAAAGACACCTACGTGCTCGGCTACGACTGGGACGGCGACGCCGCGGTCCGCTGGCACCTGGCCGAGGCCGGGTCTGTGATCTCGGCGATGAACGGCGGCTACCTGCTTGCCGACCAGGCCGGGGCCACAGAGACCACCTATGAGCTCTCGGTGGATCTCCGGATCCCGATGCCGGGACTGCTGAAGCGGCGCGCCGAGAAGACGATCATCGATACAGCGCTCAAGGGGCTGAAGAACCGGGTGGAGAGCCGCCCCGGCAAGGCGCCGGGCGGCGGAGAGGACAGCAGTTGACACAGCCAGGCGGGTCGGGCAATGACCTGATCGGTGACTTCCAGCGCTGGCTGCTGCGCGCTGGTGCCCGCGGGATGAGCCGGGAACTGGCCGACCAGGTCCGTACGGCCCTGGGCAAGACCCAGCAGCAGACCGGCGACGTGTGGAAGACCGCCACCACCGAGCCGGCACCCGGTGAGGCGCCGGAGTGCGCCTGGTGCCCGCTGTGCCGTGCCGCCCGGCTCGTACGGGAGGCCAAGCCCACGCGGGATACCCGCGTGGCGGCTGTCGGCGACGCGCTTACCACCGTGGTCCAGGATGCGGTGTCGGTCCTCGAGGCAGCGCTGGCGGCGACGAGCCGCAGCGGCGCTGCCACCAACGGCAAGGGCACCGAGGCGGGCCCGGGTACCCGTGGCTTCCCGGCGGCCGGCTCGGCAGCGGCCCAGGCGCCATCGGCCGCCCCGGGCACACCGGCCAGCACAGCCGGGCAGGCCAGCACAGCCGGGCAGGCCGAGCCGGGAGCGGGCGGGCAGGCGGCACCGGCCGCCGGGGAGCAGGCGGTACCGGAGCCTCCGGAAGAATCCCCGCATGAGCCTGACGATCGGGGTTGATGTCGGGGGCACCAAGGTAGCCGCCGGGGTCGTGGATGACGGCGGCCGGATCCTCGAGACGCTGCGCCGGGCGACACCTGCGGCGAGCCCGGAGCGCACGGCTGCGGTGATCGCCGACGTGGTCACCGAGTTGCTCGGCCGTCACCCGGCCACCGCGGTCGGAGTGGGTGCGGCCGGCTTCGTCGACGAGGCGGGCGGCACCGTCGCGTTCGCGCCGAACCTGGCCTGGCGCGGCGAACCGCTGCGCACCAAGGTGGCGGGCCTGGTGGGCCTGCCGGTCACCGTGGAAAACGATGGCAACGCGAGCGCGTGGGCGGAGTACAGGTTCGGTGCCGCCCGCGGCCACGCGCACGTGACGTTCGTCTCCGTGGGCACGGGCATCGGGGCCGGCTTCATCCTGGACGGCAGGCTCTACCGGGGCAGGTGGGGGATGGCGGGGGAGCCCGGGCATTTCCGGGTGGTGCCCGACGGCCGCCTCTGCGGCTGCGGGAACCGCGGTTGCTGGGAGCAGTACGCCAGCGGCAGTGCGCTGGTGACGGAGGCACGTGACCTCGCCATGCGCGCTCCGGGCGGCGCTATGCGCCTGCTCCAGCTGGCCGGCGGGGATGCCGCTGCGATCGGCGGCCCGCAGATCACCCAGGCCGCCGGGGAGGGTGACCCGGCGGCGCTGCGCTGTTTCTCGATCGTGGGCACCTGGCTCGGGCAGGGCCTGGCTGACCTGGCGGCGATCCTCGACCCGGGCTGCATTGTCGTCGGCGGCGGAGTGAGCGAGTCAGGCGAGCTGCTGCTCGGCCCGGCACGGGCCGCATTCGAAAGGGCGCTCACCGGAGCGGGCTACCGGCCGCGGGTGGAGATCGCCAGGGCCGCGCTCGGTGAGGACGCTGGCATCGTCGGTGCCGCGGACCTGGTCAAGAACGGCTGACCAGGCCGGGAATCCGCCTAGTCCCTAGACCACGGCCCCGTCGTCGGGGCCCGAGTCCCGCGGCGGCCGGTCGTCCATCCGCACGACCAGCGTCGCGAACCCGCCGACAAACGCGGCCACGGCGCAGAACGCGGCCCAGTCCGGCACCTGCCAGCTCGCCATCACGGCGACGAGCAGGTAGAGAGGCCCGCCGAACAGCGCCACCCAGGCACCCTTGGTGACCGGGTCCAGCCGCGGCAGTGGCGGCGGCACCGGGGGGACGAAGTGATCATCGTCCTCGCCTGGTGGCGGGGTGGCGCTGGCGGGCCGGACGATGCGGATCTGCGGCGGCCCGGGAGGCAGGCCACCGAACGGTCCGGGGCGCGGCCCCAGGCGCGGGCCGGGCTGCTGGGTGCCGTCGAGTTCGGCGCTTTCCGGCCCGGCCATGTCCAGGCCGGAGACATCGAGGTCGGCGGTGTCCGGGCCGCTGGCGTCCGGCCCGGCCGCCTCCGGGCCCTGGGAGCCCGGACCGGGCAGGTCTTCCCTGGTGGGCCAGGGAGCGGCCACACCGTCCGTCACGGCGGGCGTGGCGTAATGGGCGACCAGGTCCCGCCACGCCGCCTCCTCGCTGGCATCTTCGGTCATGGCACGCGCACCCCCTCTCATTCCCGGCTGGCGCGGCTGTGGGCGCGGACGAAGTCAAGGCTGCCGTCAAAGATCTGGCCGGCGTCGTTGTCCAGGGTTGCCACGTGGTAGCTGTCGGCACACTCCCGCACGGTGAGCTGCGCCTCGGGCAGCGCGGCTCGCAGCACCCGCATGCTGGCCGGGCCCACGACATGGTCGGTCGTGCTCAGGAAGACGAGCACCGGCTGCGTCACCTCGGCCAGCTGCTGCTGGGTCACCTTCCACAACTGCGGCAGGGTTGCCGCGGCCCGCACCGGCACCCTGTCGTAGCTGAGCTCGCTGACGCCTTCCTTCTTGATGTCGCTGCCGATGCCCTTGAGTGAGGGCACCACCAGCTTCAGCACCGGCGCCAGCAGGAAGAGCTTGGTGTCGGCCGCGAGCGAGGGGTTCACCAGGACCAGCCCGGCCACACCGCCGCCGCGCAACTCGGCCATCCGCAGCGCGAGGCAGGCACCCATCGACAGGCCCATGAGGAAGATCTCGTCGGCGTGCCCGCGCAGTTCCTCGTAGGCCCGGTCCACCTCCGCATACCAGTCCTCCCACCGGGTATGCGCCATGTCCTGCCAGGTGGTGCCGTGTCCGGGCAGCCGGGGGAGGGAGACGGTCAGCCCGGCGGCGGCCAGGTGGCCGGCCCAGGGCCGCAGCGAGGCCGGGCTTCCGGTGAAGCCGTGGCAGAGCAGGACCCCGGTATTGCCTCCGGAGTGGAAGAAGGGCTCCGCCCCCGGCATCACTGGCATGACGGCCGTCCTCTCGCGCCTGCGCTCTCCCGCATCGTCGCACGCGACCACGACAGAGCGCACGTCGAAAGGAAGGAGCCGGGCATGGCGCGGGCAACTTGCCCGCGGGGCAACGGCCCGGCCGGCCAAGTCCCTCAGGCCGGGGACTGCCCGTGGCCGTCTGGACGTGCGACCATGTCAGCATGGGTTACTGGGTGGTCAAGGCGATCCTCGGACCTCTTCTCGCGATCTTTTTCCGCCCGTGGTCGGAGGGGGCGGACAACGTACCGCGCGAGGGGCCGGCCATCCTCGCCTGGAACCACCTGTCGTTCTCCGACCACTTCTTCGGCCCGCTGCCGCTGCCGCGCAAGGTGACATTCCTGGCCAAGTCGGAGTATTTCACCGGCCGCGGAGTGAAGGGCCTGATCAGCAAGGCCTTCTTCCGCGGCGTCGGGCAGATTCCGGTGGACCGGTCGGGCGGCGAGGCGAGCGAGCGGGCGCTGCGGACCGGCCTGCGTGTGCTGGGCGAGGGCAAACTGCTCGGCATCTACCCCGAAGGCACCAGGACGCCGGACGGCCGCCTGTACCGCGGCAAGACCGGCGTGGCCAGGCTCGCGCTGGAGTCGGAAGCACCGGTGATCCCCTGCGCGATGATCGGGACCTTCGAGCTCCAGCCGCCCGGGCGGCTGCTGCCCCGGCTGTCGATCCGGCCCGGGGTCAGGTTCGGCAAGCCACTGGACTTCACCCGGTACGCGGGCTTGAAGTCGGACCGGCTGGTGCTGCGCGCGGTGACCGACGAGATCATGTACGCGGTCATGAGCCTGTCCGGCCAGGAGTACGTGGACGAGGACGCGCAGCGGGCCAAGAAGCGGGCCAGGCCCGGCGGCGGGCCACAGCAGGACGCCGCCCCGCAGCAGGACGGTGCCCCGGGACCGGACGGTGCCCCGGGACCGGACGTACCGCAGCAGGACGGCGTACCGCAGCAGGACGGTCCCGCAACGCCGGATGCGGTCCCCAGTACGATCCCAGGACCCTCGTAGGCTCAGCCGCTGGCCGGCTGGCGCTCCCGGTCACCATGTGCCGCGGCGCGGCGCTAGGGTTGCCCCATTTCCGGTGACGTGTGAGGAGGTGGCCGTGCCGTGCGCACGAACCGCGGGCGGGGGAGCCGGTGAAATCAATGGCCACCACGCTCGGGGTACCCCTCATCCTGGCGGGCGCGCTCACCGCGGGATGCACCGTGCTTGCTCCCCTGTGGGGCGGTAACGGCCTGCCCGGTGCGGCGCCCGCGTGCTCGTGGCCGCTGCGGGTAACCGGCCACGCCACTGCCGCCCAGACGGGACTCATCCGTTGTTACCTGCAAGCGGTCGCCCAGCACGATCTCGGTGCACTCAACGGCCTCGCCAATCCCGCGTACCGGGTGACCGGGGCGCAGCTTGCGCAGACGGCCGACGCCCGGGCCGGCCTGGCCACGGCGGCCATTGCCATGAGCCCGGACGACACCGGGATCGGCACCGTTCGGATCAACTACGCTGACGGCGCGACGTGCAGCTTCGGGATCGAGATCGTCAACCCGCAGGTAGCCGGGTCCTGGCGGCTTGACCTCGGCGCGGCGGCACCGGGCCCGGCCGGGCCCGGGCCGGCCGGCACGCCCGGTGGCTGACCGCCCGTCAGCCGCGGGCCCAGCCCTTGGCGCGCTCCACCGCGCGGCGCCAGCGGGCGTGTCCTTCGTCGTCCCGGGCCCCCGGCTCGAACCGCTGGCCCAGCCGCCAGGTGGCGGCCAGTTCGGCGGGCGAGGACCACACGCCGGTGGCCAGCCCGGCCAGGAACGCCGCGCCCAGGGCGGTGGTCTCCATGATCTCCGGCCGCTCCACCGGTACCTGGAGCTGATCGGCCTGCAGCTGCATGAGCAGGCCGTTGGCGCTGGCGCCGCCGTCGGCCCGCAGTGCGCGGCCGGCCCGCCAGTCACCGGCTACCATCACGTCGAACACGTCACGGACCTCGTAGGCGATCGCCTCCAGGGTGGCGCGGACCAGGTGCGCCCGGGTGGTGCCGCGGGTGATGCCGAACATCGCGCCCCGCGCGTCGGGATCCCAGTCCGGCGCCCCGAGCCCGGTCAGCGCCGGCACGAACACCACCCCGCCGCTGTCGGGGACCGAGGCGGCCAGTGCCTCGCTCTGCGCGGCATCGTCCAGCAGGCCGAGCCCGTCCCGCAGCCACTGGATCGCGGCGCCGGTCACGAACACCGACCCTTCCAGCGCATAGGTCAGGGCGCCGGTACCGTCCATCCACGCGACCGTGGACAGCAGCCCGTTCCCGGGCCGGGCCACCGTTGCCCCGGTGTTGGCGAGCACGAAAGACCCGGTGCCGTAGGTGCATTTCGCGTCGCCAGGCGCGAAGCAGGCCTGGCCGAACAACGCCGCCTGCTGATCGCCGGCGATGCCCGCGATGGGCAGATCGAGCCCGAGGAACGCGGCCGGTTCGGTGCGCCCGGCGATGCCGGTGGAGGGCACCACCTCGGGCAGCGCCGCGGCCGGCACCCGCAGCAGTTCGCACAGCTCTGCCGACCACCGGCCCGCGGTGATGTCGAAAAGCAGCGTCCTTGACGCGTTGGACGCGTCGGTGACGTGCCGATTTCCGCCGGTCAGCCGGGCGATCAGGTAGGAGTCCACGGTGCCGGCCGCGACCGAGCCGTCGGCCAGGCCCGCCCAGATAGCCGGTTCCTCGGTGGCCAGCCAGGTCAGCTTGGTACCGGTGAAGTAGGGGTCAAGCCGCAGGCCGGTCAGCTCGCTGACCCGCTCCTCGTGCCCGGCTTCCCGCAGTTCGTCGCACAGCCGGGCGGTCCGCCGGTCCTGCCAGACGATGGCGCGCCGCGGCGCGGCCAGGGTCGCCCGGTCCCACAGCACCGCCGTTTCCCGCTGGTTGGTGATGCCGAGCGCGGCGACCGCCGGCTGGCCGGGGCCCGTCCGCTCCAGGGCCTGACGGCAGGCGGCTAGGGTGGCCTGCCAGATGTCCTCCGGCAGGTGCTCCACCCAGCCGGGGCGCGGGTAGTACTGCTGGAACTCCTGGTAGCCGCGGGCGGCCACGGTTCCGTCCGCGGCCACGAGCAGAGCGGTCACACCCGTTGTTCCGGCGTCAATCGCGAGGACACTCATGACGGCTAGTGTTGCTCCTATGCGAATCGGAGTGCTGACCGGTGGTGGCGACTGTCCAGGGCTGAATGCTGTGATCCGTGCCTTGGTCCGTAAGGGAGTCCCAGAGTACGGCTACGAGTTCCTCGGGTTCCGTGACGGGTGGCGCGGGCCGCTGGAGGGCGACACGGTCCCGCTGGACATCCAGGCGGTGCGGGGCATCCTGCCGCGCGGGGGGACGATCCTGGGTTCGTCGCGGACCAACCCGTTCGCGGAGAGCGCGGCCGCGGGTGGCAGGTCAGGCCTGGAGCGGATCAAAGCCAACCTGGCCGGGCTCGGCGTGGACGCACTGGTGGCGATCGGCGGCGAAGACACCCTCGGCGTCGCCGCGACCCTGCACGCCGAGGGCCTGCCGGTGGTCGGCGTGCCCAAGACCATCGACAACGACCTCAGCGCGACCGACTACACCTTCGGCTTCGACACCGCGGTCAACATCGCGATGGAGGCGATCGACCGGCTGCACACCACCGCGGAAAGCCATCACCGTGCCCTCATCTGCGAGGTCATGGGCCGCCACGCCGGCTGGATCGCGCTGCACGCCGGGATGGCCGGCGGTGCCAACGTCATCCTCATCCCGGAGCGGCCGTTCAGCCTGGAAAAGGTGTGCGCGTACGTGGAACACCGGTTCCAGACCCGCTACGCGCCGCTCGTGGTGGTCTCCGAGGGAGCCCGGCCCGAAGAGGACGAACTGGCCCTGTCCGACCAGCGGCTGGACGCCTTCGGCCACGTCCGCCTCGGCGGCATCGGCCAGATGCTCGCCAACGAGATCGAGAAGCGCACCGGCAAGGAGGCCCGTGCCACGGTGCTCGGGCACATCCAGCGCGGCGGCACCCCCACGGCGTTCGACCGCGTGCTGGCCACGCGGTTCGGGGTGCACGCGATGGAGGCAGTGCACGACCAGGCGTTCGGCATGATGGTGGCGCTGCGCGGCACCGAGATCGTCCGTGCCCCGCTGGGTGAGGCCACCAGGGAACTCAAGCTGGTGCCGGCGGAGCGGTACGCGGAGGCCGAGGTCTTCTTCGGCTGAGCCGGCACCGGGCCAGGCACGTTCACCCGCAGGTGGCCGGGATCGCCAGGGTGCTCGGCGCCGGTGCTGCCTGGGCCGTGCTCAGCTCCGCGGCGGTTCTCACGCTGCCGCCGGCCCGGGCCGTGCGGTGGCGGTCCGGTGACGGCGGCGGTGCTCCCCGCACGGGCGCCGGGGCGTGCGGCCAGCCGCGACGTTGAGGCGGCCGCACGCGGTCTAACTGCCGGGCGGCGCGGCTGCCGCTCCGTCCTGGCCGGGGTAGGGCAGCCACTGGTCGGCGGCGGTGAGCCAGGTGCCGTCGGGCTGGCACCGCGCGACCAGCGCGGTGGGGCCGGCCAGCGTGACCGCCACGCCGTCCAGGCCGGTCCCGGTAAGCGTCCGTTCACCGGTGATCAGCGCCAGCGGCCCGGCCCGCAGTACCCGCACGGCCCGGGCGCGCAGCGGCAGCCGCATGTCCATCACCCCGGCAAGAACCTCGCGGATCGCCGCGTGCCCCGCCGCCGAGTGGTGCTGCCCCCAGCACATCGTGGCGTCCGGTTCGTACAGCGCCACCGCGGCCTCGAGGTCACCATCGGTGAGGGCGGCGCAGGCCAGCAACAGGACCTCGGCCGGCTCGCGGGCAGCCGGCGGCTCGATCAGATCCGGTGCCTCGGTCAACCGCCCCTCCCATTCATGCCGGCCGACCCTGTTGTCCCGGGGCGGCCCAGGACCCCCGCTGCCCTGCGGCCCTGCGACCGCGTCGCGGTGGCCTTGGCCATGGAACCGCTGCGGTACCCCGGTGGCTGGTCCAGGGCACCGCAGCGGGCTTTCTCATCCGGCTGGCCATGCTGATTGGTGGCAGCGGCATATTCTCAGCGGGCAGCCAGCCGGGACACCCTGGGACGCTACGCGGGGCCTGGGTGGGAAACGCAAGGGGCGCTGTGGGAAACGCGGGGGGACGACGGCGCGGGCGCCGGCGCCGCCACGGCGCTGAGCCCGGCCACGGCGCTGAGCCCGGCCACGGCGCTGAGCCCGGCCACGGCGCTGAGCCCGGCCACGGCGCTGAGCCCGGCCGCGGCGCTGAGCCCGGCGGCGGCACCGCCGATAGTGATGAATGCGACGCTCATGAGCATCTTTCATGATGAACGTCGCATTCATGCGGACGCAGGAGGCAGTCAACGGCGCGGGGCAGCTGGCAGAGGCAGGTCAGTGGGTGGCGTCGCGCAGGCGCGCGTAGAGCGCCGTGGTCTGCGCCGCCGGGCCACCGCCGACCTCTGTGCGCAGCAGTTCGCGGAGCTCTTCGTAGTGTCGCAGTGCCCGGGCGGGCTGGCCGGCCGCGGCCCAGCACTCCATCAGCGCGCGGTGTGCCGCCTCGTCCAGCGGTTCGTGCGCGATCGCCCGCCGGTACACCTCGATCGCCTCGCGCACCCGGCCGTCGGCCACCAGCAGGCGGCCCGCCGCACCCAGCGCGCGCTCGTAGGCCCGGCGCAGCCCGGCGCGCCTGGCAGCGGCCCAGTCCCCGGCGGTACTGCCAGCCAGGAAATCACCGCCGTAGGCCGCGATCGCGCGGCGCAGCTGGGGGAGCGCGGACGCGGGCGGCTGGGCGGCCCTGGCCGCCGTGAGCGCCTGCTCGAAGTCGTGCAGGTCGCAGTCCAGCGGCCGCGACTCATCAAGCGCATAACGGCCGTCGGCGAAACCGACCCAGCCACCATCGCCCAGCGTGCGCCGCAACTGCCGCAGCGCGCTGTGCAATGCGTTGCGCAACTGGCCCTCGGTCAGCTCGGGCCACAAGGCGAGGCCAACCTGCTCCCTGGCCAGCGGCGGCGAGCTGGCGAACAGGCAGAGCAGCTCCCTGGGCTTGGCGTAGCCCCAGTCGGCGGGGGTCAGCAGGCGGCCGGCCAGGTGCACGGTTGCCTGCCCGAGCAGCCTGAGCCGCAACACCTCACCCGCCGGGGCAGGCGGCGGGCCCGCCCGGCCCCCGGCTCCAGCCCGTGCCACGGACGGCGGCTGGTACTGCGGGCGCTGGTCATCGGGGGTCGTGCGTTCGGCAGGAAAATCGGTGCGGGGGACGGCCGGCCCGCCCGCATCCGGCAGGAGCGCCGCCGAGGCGGGGGAGCCGGTGCTGGCCAGCATGTCATCCAGCGGCTCGGCCGCGCCGGCCCGGGCAAGCTCGGCGAAGGCGGGCTCGCCGAGCGCTGCCCGCGCCGATGCTTCGATCCTGGTGTGGTCCGCCCGCTCGCAGGGCGCGACGGCGGTGCCGATCACCTCCCTGATGTGCTGTGCTGCCCCGAGCAGCCGCGCCGCACCGGCCGGATCGGGTGGCTGCCCGGCGAGCGCCGCCGCGGCAAGGTCGTCGAGCACGCTCGCTACCCGCCACCGGTCGCCGAGGTCGCGGTGGATGTCCAGGGCCTCGTGCAGCAGCGCGGCGGCGCCCGGCTCGCCGCGCCGCACCGCGAGCAGGCCGCGCTCGTGCAGCGCCCACGCGACGCCCTCGCGGAAGCCGACCTGCTCGGAGAGTTCCCTGCTGCGCGTGAGCGCGGCGGCGGCGGCCTCGTGCTCGCCCTGGTACATGGCCGCCACGCCCAGGTTCAGCTCCGCGTCCGCGGCGCCCTCCGCGTCGCCGAGTTCGGTGAACGCCGCGAGCGCCTGGGTGCATTCGGCCCTCGTGGTGGCGAAGTCACCCTCCAGCCACGCGGCGAAACCGAGCGAGTTGCGGGCGCCGGCCATGCCGGGGCGGTCGCCGAGCGCTTCGAACTCGGCGAGGGCCTCGATCTGCAGTTCCCTGGCCCGGGCATACCGGCTCTGCTCCCTGGCGACGCTGCCCAGCGACGACAAGATCCCGGCGACGCCCCGCCGGTCGCCGAGTTCGCGGTAGAGCGCCAGCGCACCCTCCAGCCGGCGCACCGCCGCCGGGTATTCGCATTGCAGGTGCGCGAGCATGCCGCTGCCCTGCAGCCCCTTGGCCCGCACCCCGGCGGGTGCCCCGTCAGGTGCGGCGAGCGCCCAGTCCAGCCAGTCCCTGCCCTCCCGGTAGTGCCCGCGCAGGTACCAGAACTGCACAAGCGCGGTGGCGAGCCGCAGGGTGCCGGAGATGTCCTTCCGGTCGCGCGCGGCCTGGAGCACGGCACGCAGGTTGTGTGCCTCGGCCTGCAGCCGTTCCGCCGCCTCGGCCTGGTCGCGCCCGGACAGCTCGGTCTCTGTGCGCTCGGCCAGGTCCAGGTACCAGGCGAACATCGCTTCGCTGGCGGCAGGGAACTCGCCGGATTCGGTCAGCCGCTGCGCGCCATACCGGCGCACCGTCGCGAGCATCCGGTATCTGGCCTGAGCCGGGGTGTGCTCGACCACCAGGAGCGAGCGGTCCACCAGCCGGGCCAGCAGGTCGAGCACGTCCGCCGGGTCCGCTCTGTTTTCCCCGCCCCCGCGCTCCGCGCCCGCCCCCGCTCTGTTTTCCCCGCCCCCGCGCTCCGCGCCCGCCCCCGCTCTGTTTTCCCCGCCCCCGCGCTCCGCGCCCGCCCCCGCTCTGTTTTCCCCGCCCCCGCGCTCCGCGCCCGCCCCCGCTCCGCCAAGGGTGGTGACCGCCTGCGCCGCGGCCAGGCAGAACGGGCCGGCGAACACCGACAGCCGGCGCAGTGCCGCCTGCTCCGCAGGCTGCAGCATGTCGTAGCTCCAGTCCAGCGCGGCCCGCAGCGTCTGGTGCCGGACCGGGGCACCCTGCCTGCCGCCCACCAGCAGCTTGAACACGTCGTCCAGGCCGGTCAGGACCTGGCTGGCCGCCATCACCCGCAGCTTCGCCGCGGCCAGTTCGAGGGCCAGCGGCAGGCCGTCGAGCCTGCGGCACAACTGGCCGATCAGTTCCGCGTTGCCGTCGGTGATCTCGAAGCCAGGCAGCACGGCCCTGGCCCGGTCCAGGAAGAACTGCATCGCCTCCGAGCCGGCCAGCAGCGCCGTCGCGCCGGGCGCGGCGATGGCGCCGTCCAGCTCCGCGGTCGGCCACGCCCCCGGTGGTGCGGCCAGCGGCGGAACGGTCAGCGGCGGCAGCGGCCAGCGCGACTCGCCGGCCGCGCCCAGCGGCTCCCGGCTGGTGGCCAGGATGTGCAGCCGCGGGCACATGGTGAGCAGGCGGTCGGCAACCTCACGGCAGCCGCTGGTGAGGTGTTCACAGTTATCCAGGACGATAAGCGCGGGGTGATCGGCGACCCGCGCGGCAATGGACTCGGCCAGATTGAGCCCGGCGGCGTCCCTGGCCCCGATCGCGTCCGCGATCGCCTGCGCGGCCATGTCGTCCCTGGTGACCGGCGCTAATTCCACCCACCACGCCCGGCCGCCGAACCGTGCCTGCAACTGTGCCGCGACGGCAAGCGCCAGCCTGGTCTTGCCAACGCCGCCCGGGCCCATCAGTGTCACCAGGCGGCTGGAGTCCAGGGCTGCGGTGACGCCCTCGCATTCCTTTCGGCGGCCTACCAGCGCGGTGACCGGCGCAGGGATGCCGGAACGGCGGGTGACTGTCTCGCCGGGGCTGGGGGCAGATCCAGGCCCGCCCGAGATGGCCTGGTTAGGCTCCATGGGGAAATTGTGGCACTGTGCCCGCCGGGCCGCGCCCGGGGGAGGCAGTGGCCCGGCGCATCGCGTAATACCGGTGGCATTCCCCGGCCGGCGATCTAGGTTGGGAATGGCGGTGTACACCGGGATCGGAAGGCAGGGGGCGGTTCGTGGACCTGGACCGGGCCGAGCGGTGGACCAGCCGCTGGGACGCCCAGCAAGAGTGGTACATGCCCGACCGCGAGGAGCGGTTCACCGTGCTCATCGACGCGGTCGAGGCCGGGGCCGGCCGGGACGACCCGCTTGTGCTCGACCTCGGCTGCGGTCCTGGCTCCCTCGCGGTCCGGTTGCTCGACCGGATGCCCGCCGCGCGCGTGGTGGCCATCGACACCGATCCGCTGCTGCTAGCGCTCGGCCGCGCTGTTTACGGCGGCCGTTCCGGGCTCCGTTTCGTGGACCAGGACCTGCGCGAACCGGGCTGGGCGGCGGCACTGGGCCTGGACCGGCCGGCGGACACGGCGGTGAGTACCACCGCGCTGCACTGGCTGGACGCGGCCCAGTTGCGGGCCATGTACGCCGAACTGGCGACCGCGCTGCGCCCCGGCGGGCTGATGCTGGACGGTGATCACCTGAAGGAGGACGAGGCGGCGGTGCCTGCGCTGGCCCGCCTCGGGGATGCGGTCAGCGAGCGCGCCGCCCGCCGCCGGCTCGGTGACCGGCCGGCGCAGGTGGAAGATTGGAAGGCCTGGTGGGAAGCGGCGACCGCCGATCCGGAACTGGCCGGTCCTGCCGCCGAGCGGGCGCAGCGCAGGCTCAGCGAGGACCATCACGGTTCGGAGTCGGTCCTGCTGATCCAGCACGTCGCGGCGCTGCGCGCGGCCGGGTTCGCCGAGATCGGCACGCTGTGGCAGTACGGCGAGAACCGCATCCTCTGCGCCGTCACCCCCACCTGACGGCTGCCTCCCTGATGGGGGTTGCCGGGTCAGCATCCGTGCAGGTCAGCGATCTACAGCCGGATCCGGAAGGTGACGCTGTAACGGCGTCGGCCCCGCACCACTGATCCACCGCCGCACCAGCCCTCGCATGAGCCCCACGCTGCACCACGGCCCGGCGCTGCTCAGCCGTTCCTCGTCACGGGTTTGATGATCACGGGGCTTGCCTAAGACGTTTCACCAGGCTCCTGGCCGGAGCCGGGTTCGCCGTCCGCCGGTATGTTCGCATCCAGCAGGGCGGTTGAGCCGGCCGGGCGGGTGGTCGTGTCGTCGGTCCGCTCGCGTAGCCGCTCCAGTGATTCACCGTCACCGAGCGGGACAGTGGCCTGCAAGTGTTCGCTCGCCTGCACCTCGGGCAGATCCATCACGGCATCGACCAGGCTCGCCCGGCTGCCCGGGGCGATATGCCCCGGTGCCGCGTGCAGCGACGCATGGGCCATTCCGCCGGCTTCCTGCGAAGTGGTCACCTCCGCAGCAGCGACCGTTTGATCACCATCCTTGATTTCGACGTGCCGGGGCGTACCTGGATCGGTCATGGGATGCCTCCTGGGGGTCGCCTTTGCCCGCGGCAACAAGCGCATCAAGCCTGACCCTTAACCGGGAATAGTCCAGACGGCCCGGCACGCACGGCAACCTCGCTGCCGCAGCCGCAGGTAGTGCCCTGCCCGACCGGCCCGGCATGAAACGGCCCCGGTCAAATCACCTCGGGGGTCAGGCCATGGCGGGGGAGGGGACGGCGCGGCGTGGGTCGAGCAGGCCGGGATCTGTGGCCATGAAGACATCCATGAAATCCACATGCCAGCCCGCGGCCAGCAGCGGCCGGACTGCAGGGTGCGGCGCGGGCAGGCAGACCCGGGCCCGGCCGCCGGCGGGATCGAGGGACGCGAGCACGGCCAGGACCGCATCCACCGCGTCGCCGTCCCCGGCGGCCGGTGAGATGGCCAGGTGGGCGATACCGTACTCGGCGTCCTCACCGGCCACGGTGCCGGCCGCCAGCACCGCGGCGCCGCGCCGGGCGGTGACCGGTTGCCCGCCGGGCCGCGCGGCCCAGGCCCGGTGGTCGGCCGACCGGTCGATCCCGGTCCACTCCGACTCCAGCGCCGCGACCTCCTCCGGCGACGCCGCGGCGGCCGTCCAGCCGGGCGCGCGCGGCAGCGCGCCGACCTCACCGCCCAGGTAGAGCAGCGGCCACCAGGCGTCCAGGCCCGCCCGGGTGTACAGCGGCAGGGCATGGGCGTGCAGGCTGCTGAACGTCATGCGCGGTGAGCCCGGCTCCCACAGCGCGGCCAGCAGCGCCTGGCCGGCGCCCCGGCCGTGCGACCCCGGGTCCACGAACAGGTCGCACAGCATCGTGACGGCTGCGCGTCCGTCCCCGATCCGCCGGGCCGCGCCGAACCCGGTGACCACCGTGCCCTGTTCCCCGGTGGCCCGGTGCTCGGCCACCAGCACCTTTCCGTGCGCCAGCAGGTGCCGGACATAAGCCGGATCGGATCCGGACCACTCCTCGACCTGCCCGGTCGCTTCGGCCACGGCGGCGATGGCGGCCAGGTCATCCCCGGTGGCCGCCCGCACCTCTAGCTTTGTCACGGGCCCACCCTGCCATGCACGGCCGCCTGGCCGCCAAGGGATTCCTGCCGCTCCGCCGGTCACCAGTCGCGCATCCGGCGGGCCAGGTAGGCGCGTTCCGGCGCGGGCGGTTCCAGCGCGACCGCCGCCTCGTAGGCCGCGACCGCTTCCGCGCGGCGGCCCAGGCTGCGCAGCAGTTCCGCGCGGGCGATGTGCAGTTGCGGCCAGCGCGCCAGCCGGGCGTCGCCGCTGACCGTGTCCAGGATGACCAGCCCGGCCGCCGGGCCTTCTGACATGGCCACGGCCACGGCCCGGTTCGCGGCCACCATCGGCGAGGGCTCATACCTGATCAGCTCCCCGTACAGCAGGGCGATCTCCCGCCAGTCGGTGTCCGCCGCGGTGGCGGCGCCTGAGTGGCACGCCGCGATGGCCGCCTGGATCTGGTAGGGCCAGGCCCAGCCGCAGCGCCTGCCCGGCAAGCATCTCCCCTTCGTCGATCATGGCGCGGTCCCAGCGGCCCGGTCCTGCTCGGCGAGCAGCACCAGGTCACCGGTGGGGCTGAGGCGGGCGCCCCGGCGCGCGTCGGTGAGCAGCAGCAGCGCGAGCAGCCCGGTTACCTCGGGCTCGCCGGGCAGGAGCGCGGTCAGCGCCCGGGCGAGCCTGATCGCCTGGTCGCAGAGGTCGCCGCGGATGAGCGCGTCACCGCCCGCGGCCAGGTGCCCCTCGGTGAAGACCAGGTAGACCACCCGCAGCACCGCGCTGAGCCGGGCCGCAGGTCCTCCCGCCCCGGCACCCGGAACGCGATGCCCGCCTGGCGGATCTTGCGCTTGGCCCGTACCAGGCGCTGCGCCATGGTCGGCTCCGGGACGCAGAACGCGGCCGCGATCTCGGCCGTGGTCAGCCCGCACACCGAGCGCAGCGTCAGCCCGATCCTCGCGGCCGGGTCGAGCGCGGGGTGGCAGCAGGTGAAGATCAGCGCAAGCTCGTCGTCGGTGCCTGCGGCCCACCCGGTCGCCGGGAGCGGCGTGGCTTCCGCACGCATCGCCGCGGCCTCCTTGTCAGCGCGGCGGCGTTCCCGCCGCACCCGGTCGAGCGCCTTGTGCCGGGCGGTGCCGATCAGCCACCCGCGCGGATTCGCCGGCACTCCCTGGGCGGGCCACTGGGCCAGGGCCGCGGCGCAGGCGTCCTGCACCGCGTCCTCGGCCACCTCAAGGTCGCCCACCTGGCGCGTCACGGCGGCGACCGCCGCCCACCAGTGGGCGCGGAACACCTCTTCGAGCGCGCCGCTATCCGGCTGGCTGTTCAGCGGGAGCCACCACCTGGATCACCGGGCGCACCTCCACCCTGCCCTCGCGCGCCGCCGGGAGGGTCGCCGCCCACTTCAGTGCCTCGTCCAGGTCCGCGCACTCCACCAGGCTGTAGCCGCCGAAGTGCTCCTTGATCTCGGCCGCCGGGCCGTCGGTGAGCAGCATCTCGCCGTCCCTGACGCTGAGCGTGGTCGTCGCGGCCGGTGGCTGCAACGGCGCGCAGTCGAGCAGCACGCCGGCCTGGGCCATCGCGCCGGTGGCCGCCCCCCATTCGGCACGCATCCGGTCGAACTCCGCGCTGCCGGGCCCGGGAAGCTGTTCATCCGGCCCGTACAGCAGGAACAGGTACTTCACCATGCACCACCTTCCCTGGCCGGCCAGGACGCCGGCTTCTGCATGGGAGTCGAACGGCGCGGCCCCGGATCGACACGTCCTGCGGCCCGTCCGGTCCCGGTTTGCTAACCGGCGCCGTCGCGCCCCGCTGCTGGCAGACTAGAGGAATGTCCGTGACCTCCCTCGCTGCGCATGCCCGGGCGGGCGGTGCAGCCCTGCCCGGGCAGCGTGAACCATGTGTGCTGCTCAAACTCGGTGAGATCGTGCTCAAGGGGGGCAACAGGCGGCAGTTCGAGCAGCGGCTGCACACCAACATCCGGCAGGCCATGGACGACGCCGGCCTTTCCGTGCGGATCTGGCAGCGCTACGGGGTGATCATGCTGCGGGCCGCTGACGACGCCGGGACCGATGCCGCCGGGACCGAGGCCGCGGTAGACAAGATCGCCGAGCGTGCCCGGGACGTCATGGGTATCGCGAGAGTTTGCCGGGCAGTACGAGTGGCCAGGGAACCCCAGGCCGCCATCGACACCGCGGTCGCCATGATGGCGGGAAAGACCGGCTCGTTCGCGGTTCGCGCCCGCCGCCGCGACAAGCGGTTCCCCGCCACCTCCGCGGAACTGGCCACCACGATCGGGACCCGGGTCCAGCAGGAGTACGGGTACCCGGTCAACTTGAAGCATCCGGACAACACGGTGTTCGTCGAGGTGGACCAGCACGAGGTGTTCGTCTACACCGACGGCCAGCCGGGCCAGGGCGGCCTGCCCGTGGGGATGAGCGGCCACGCGCTGGTGCTCATGTCCGGCGGCATCGATTCCCCGGTGGCCGCGTACCGGATGATTCGCCGTGGCCTGCGGTGCGACTTCCTGCACTTCTCCGGCATGCCGCTGACCGGGCCCGAGTCGGTGTACAAGGCCTACGGCCTGATGCACCAGCTGGACCGGTTCCAGGGCAAGTCCCGGCTGTTCGTGGTCGCGTTCGGCAAGACGCAACAGCGCCTCGCGGCATCGGGCGCCAGCCGGCTGCAGATCGTGGCGCAGCGCAGGCTGATGCTCAAGACCGCGGAGGCGCTGGCCGGCTCGGCGCGGCGGCGCTCGTCACCGGCGACTCGCTCGGGCAGGTGAGCAGCCAGACGCTGGTCAACCTGACCGCGCTGGACGACGCGGTCAGGCTGCCGATCCTGCGCCCGCTGATCGGCCGTGACAAGGTGGAGACCATGGCGGAAGCGCGCCGCATCCGCACGCTCGCGCTCTCCGAACTGCCCGACCAGGACTGCTGCACGCTGCTGACCCCCCGGCACGTGGAGACCCAGGCGCGCATCGACGATCTGCGCCGGATCGAGGCCCGCCTGGACGCGGCGGACCTGGCGGAGGAACTCGCCGGCCTGGCCCAGGAATACCGTCCCGACCGGTCCTGAGCCCGGCCGCCCAGGCAGCCAGGCTGCCCGCCAGGGCGGCCGGGCCCTGAGCTGCGCTACCGCGCTGGTGTCAGCCTCCGGTGGCCGGGCCGTGACCCCAGATGGCGGCGTCCGCGCCGGGCGCCGCAGCCAGTTCGCCCACGCCCCACAGCGACTTGGTGCCGGGGATGTGGGCGAGGTTGTAGACCGTGCTGCCCGCGGCCAGCCTGGTGCTCGACCAGGTCCCGGCGGCGGACCGGTGCACGGCCCACTGCGCCGCGGGGGACGTGCCGAAGCCGCTGAACCACAGCCCGCCGGTGCCGTCCGAGGCGATGCCGACCAGTTGCACCGAGTGCGGCACGGTGATCGGCACGCTGCTCCACTGGGTGCCGTCGAAGTGCAGCAGTTGCTGCTTCGGGCCCCCGCCCGGTGCCGCGGTGACCCACACGTCGGTGTCGGAAAACGCCAGGATGCTTTCGAACTGCAGCCCGGTCAGGGCCGGGCTTGTCAGCTGCTGCCAGGTGGTGCCGTTGTAGTGCAGCAGGATGTCTTCGGGGGAAACATTGTCCGCGCCGATGGCCCACATGTCCGCCCGGGAGATGGCGCTCGCGGTGGAGATGACCCCGGCCAGCCCGGTGACATTGTGCCAGGTGCTCCCGCGCAGGTGCCAGGTGCCGATGCCGGGGAAGGCCCCGGGGCCGCCGAACACCCAGACATTGGCCGGGCTGAACGCGGTGACGTCGGTGATCTCGGTGGCGAGCTGGTGCTCCGGCCACGTCCTGGCCACCGACCAGGACGTGCCGTCCCAGTGCAGCGCGTACCCGGTGAGCTGGCTGACCGCCCAGGCGTCGTTCGCGGCGGGTGCGCTCACCGCGCCCGAGGTCGCCGGTGAGCCCGCTGGGCAGGGTGGCTGTCTGCCAGCTCGTGCCGTTCCACTGCTCGGCCACCGGCGCTCCCGGACGTGCTGCTCGGACAGGTCGGTGCCGCCGACCGCCCAGGCGTTGGCCTTGCCGGACGCGGCCACGTTGAACAGGCCGTTGAAGAGCGACGGTGCCCCGTAGTGCGCCTGGAAGGCGACCTGCCAGCCGGTGCTGGCGGCCGCCGCGCCCGGCAGCCAGGCGGCCGCGGTCAGCGCGGCCGCGGCCAGCCCGATACCAATACGAAGTGCCGCCGGAGCGGCGGGGGTAGCGAGTGCACGCGAGTCTCCAATCGTGCGTGGCAGCCCCCACGGCGGTCAGCCTGCCACAGGGCTGGGCTGCTTGTCCTCCTGTTGTTCCCTGGCGGCCGCAAGGGGTGGGGTGAGGGTGCGGCCCATCAGCGGGGACAGGTTCGCGGCGATGCTGGCGAGCTGCCGGATGTCGGAGTCCACCAGCGCCTGGTCGCCGTCGCACATGGCCAGCTTCGGCTCCGGGTGCACGTCGATGATCACGCCGTCGGCGCCGACCGCGATCGCCGCCCGGGTGAGCGGGAGGACCAGGTCACGCCGGCCGCCGGAGTGCGACGGGTCCACGATGACCGGCAGATGGGACAGCCGCTGGGCGACCGGCACCGCGCTGATGTCCAGCGTGTTGCGGGTGGCGGTCTCGAACGTCCGGATGCCCCGCTCGCACAGCACGATGTCGAGGTTGCCGCGCTGCGCGATGTACTCCGCCGCCATCAGCCACTCCTCGATCGTGGCGCTCATTCCCCGCTTGAGCAGGACCGGCTTGGCGGCCGAGCCGACCGCCTGCAGCAGCGCGAAGTTCTGCATGTTGCGGGTGCCGACCTGAAGCATGTCCGCGTAGGAAGCGACCAGTTCCACGCTGTCCGGGTCGATGACCTCGGTCACCACCGGCAGCCCGGTCTCGGCCCGGACATCGGCCAGGATCCGCAACCCGGCCTCGCCCAGTCCCTGGTAGGCGTAGGGGGAGGTGCGCGGCTTGAAGGCGCCGCCGCGCAGCAGCGACGCGCCCGCCGCTTTGGCCATCCGCGCGGCCGTCAGCGTCTGCTCGTGCGACTCCACCGCGCATGGACCGGCGATCACGGTGAGCGTGTCCGGGCCGATCGGCACGCCGCCGACCCGGATCACCGACCGGTCGGGATGGTGTTCCCTGCTGATGAGCTTGTACGGCACGGAGATCCGCACCACGTCCACGACGCCGCTGCGGCTGCGCAGGTTGAGCGCGCCGAACTGCTCCACGTCACCGACCAGGCCCACGATCGTGCGGGACACGCCGCGGCTCACGAACGCCTCACCGCCGGCCGTCCGCACCAGTTCAACGATTGCGTCCACATCCTGCTGCGTGGCCTCCGGGGCCATCACCACGACCATCGGGTCTCTCCTCTGCGGTTGCTCTGGCCGGACTGTCACAAACAAACAAGCCCCGGGCCTTCCGGGCCCGGGGCTTGTCATCAGGTCGTTTCGCGTCAGCGCAGTGTCTGGCGGGCGACCGTCCGGGAACCGGGCCGGTAGCCATACCAAAACTCGAACTGCGAGCGCACGGGTGCAGCCTAGCGCACGCCCACGGGCGCCTGCACCCCGGCCTTGGTCACGCCGCCCGATTGCCGCCTGGTCAGGAACCTGCTGGTCACGAACGCCAAGCCGTAGAGCACGGCGATGACGATCAGCAGGAACCGGTACCCGGTGATCAAGGCGATGTACTCCAGGACCCCGCCGACCATGGCCCCGAGCAGGTTGGCCGCGAACGCATCCCCGGAGGTCGCCACGTCGGAGAACCGCTGGGCGAAGATGAGGTTGGCCAGGTAGATCGGGGCGAAGGCCAGCGCGCTGCCCGCGAAGAAGCGAGCCACGATGGGCAGGCCCACCAGCGACTCCTGCGGCACCACCCAGGTGACGACGAGCGCCGCGATGAGCGCGGCGTAGAGCACGGCCGGGCGTGGCAGCCGGAGATGACTGGCGGTCTCCACGGCCAGGTACACCGCGAGCAGCACGCCCGCGAACACCAGCGAGTTCACCAGCCAGGTGGTGCCGAACAGCAGCGCGAACTGCACGATGTTCTTGGTCTCAAGCAGCAGGAACGCGGCACCCATGAAGGCCAGGTCCACGTAGTTCCGCATCCGGGAGAACGAGCCGCCGCCGACCCGGACCAGCAGCAGCGACGCGGCGAAGATGGCCGCGATCATCCACAGGTACTGCTTCGGGATGTCGTTGCCCGGCAGGTAGGGGAACGGGTGGTCATCGGTCGCCGGGGCGATCCTGCTGCCGTGGTAGTAACTGGCGCAGTTCGGCACGGGCCCGCCGGGATGCACGGTGAGCACGGCCAGCCGGCGCCCGCCGAGGGGAGGCCCGACCTCGGTACAGGGCGTGCGCCCGAACGCGTCCTGGATCGTGGACGCGTACCGGCTCTCCAGGAACGGCGCGTAGTAGTTGTACATCGCGAACGTGCCGCCCGGCGCCAGGTGGGCGCGCACCGCCTGGAGCGACTGCAGGGTGAGCAGGTAGCTCTCCAGGCGGATCCCCGACTGCCCGGCCAGGGCGGTCAGCGAGTCGGGCAGCGCGAACAGGATCAGGTTGTAGTGCTTCGTGGTGTCCGCCAGGTAGGCGCGCCCGTCGTCGATGTGCGCGGTCAGCCTGGGGCTGGAGTAGGGGTGGTTCGGGTGCATGTTGCCCAGCCGCACCAGCAACGGGTCGATCTCCACCGTGTCGACGTGCCTGGCGCCCTCGGACAAGGCCACGGCCGCGTCGTTGCCCGTCCCGGACCCGATGATCAGGACGTTGCCCAGCGACCCCTTGGCGACGTGCCGGTAGGGATAGAAGTAGAACGCCTTCTGCTTGTGCATCAGGGCCAGCGAACGCGCCGCCTGGTAGGGGATGTTGTTCGCGGACACGTACAGCGCCCCGGTCGCGCCGTGCACCTGGTTGTACACCAGCTTGTTGTAGGGCGACCACTCCTGCGCCGGGGCGAACGATTCCAGCAGCAGCATGGTCGCGACGCTGGCGACCGCGAGTATCTGCCACCACCGGATCTTGGGGGCGAGCAGGACAAGCAGCCCGGCGCAGGCGATGACGCCCCAGGTGCCCGGCGGCTGGTCGAGGAAGGACAGCCCGGTGAACGCCGCGATCCCGGCGAGGCTGCCGAGGATGTCGAGCCGGTAGGCGCGCAGCGGCCGGAACCGGACGAACAGCCGGGCGGTGCCCTGGCCCAGGCCCGCCATCACGCCGGTCACCAGCAGGAAGACCACGCCGAGGCTGACCGGCTGCGGCAGCGCCGGGGTGCCGTGCAGGCCCTGGAAGGGGTGCGGGCCGTTCAGCGTCTGCAGGATCACCGGGAACGCGAGCACGAAGGACACCAGCAGCAGCAGCGCCACCGGCGTCCAGCGCAGGTAGTCGCGCTTGGTCCGGGCATTCAGGAAACCGATGCCGATGCCGAGGAAACTTGCCAGCAGGACGAAGTTGGTGGCCTTGGTCACGAAGACGTTGTTCGCGGTCACCCATCTGATCAGGGCGAGTTCCACGAAGAGCATCAGGAAGCTGGCGAACGCCAGCTTGGCACGTTCCCTGGGGGTTTCGGCTGCCGTCTCGGGGGCCGGCGCTTGCGCTGCGGGTCTTTCCTGTGGCCGTTCCCCGGCCGGCCCGGTGGGCTGGCCTGGCGGCTGCGCCGTGACTTCCCCATCCGCACCCGTCATGGTGCGGCCTTCTCCTGGATCATCTGGCAGGTTTCTCATTTTCACCATGCAACGGTAACGAAAGGACGCTGGCCGGGTGCCGCATCGGGATGATTCTCTGCCCCGCCCATCCGGCCGTATGCGGCTTCCGGGCCCTTGGCTTGGTCCCGTCCCGGACGTACAGGGTATAGGTATTCATGTGCCGCGCCAGGCGGAAATGACTGTGGAAATAGGCAAGGAGTGCGGGATTCCACGGTATTCGTACCGAACTCTTCGGCGTCAGCAGCACCCATCCGGCGGCACTGAAGGCCTGACGCCAGGCCGCGCTCACGGCGGGCACCTGGCCGGCGCCGGAGCCCGGCCGGCGGCCGTCGCCGAGCGCCAGATCGGTGCCGAGGCTGTCCACCATCTGCGAGCAGCCCGGCACGTCAGAAGTGAACCGGTCGGCGATCAGAAGGTAGGCCGCCGAGTCGGTGAGCACGCAGGCGCCCCGGGGGATCAGCCGCAGCGTGACCGCCGGAACGTCGAAGCGGGCCGTCGCGTGCGTCGGTGGCGCCGCCTGCGCGGCCGCACCCGCCAGCACGGCAAGTCCGAGGATGATCAGGCCGGCCGTGGCCGGCCACGGCGTGGCCGGGCGCGCCACGGGCTGATCCCCGGCGGCGCGGCGGGATGTGAGACCTTCGGCCAGCCGGGCCACCGGCAGGGCCAGGGACAGCGCGAGGAACGGGCCGAGGAAGGCGGCGTAGTGGGCCGCGTAGTAGGGCGGCCACAGGAACATGGCCACGATCAGTGCCGCGGACACCAGCGCGAACCAGTCCAGCGGGGCGGGAGGGCGCCTGGTAACCAGTGACGCGGCGATATGGGCAGCGATCACGATGACCACCACGGTGATCGCCAGCACGACCACGGTGGTAGGGGTCAGCACCTTGGGAGTGCCCAGCATCGAGTTGAACCGCTTCCAGGCGGCGGTCCGTGACCCGATCCTGGCAAGCTGGGCCACCACGACGTCGTCATAGAAGCGCCCCGGTGCGGCGATCACGAACGGCAGGACCGGGATCAGGAAACCGGCCGCGACCCCGCCGGCGAACACCGCGGCCCGCCGCAGGTGCGGCAGGCACAGCACGACGATCACGACCACCGGCACGATCGCCCACACCTTGATGGCGCCGCCGAAGCCGAACGCCACGCCGCCCCACACCAGCCGCCGGGTCCGGGACGTCAGCCGGTCGCCGTCGAACACGGCCACCGCCCCGGCCAGGCAGAACAGCACCAGCCACGGTTCGAGCAGCACGGTGCGCGCGGACGCCGCGGCGGGTGGGTAGATGGCGATGATGCCGCCGGTCAGCAGCACGGCCAGGGCCCCGCGGTGGCGGACAAGGAACCCGGCGAGCACCACCGCGGCGGTCCCGGCGAAGACGCACAGGAAACGTGCCATGACCAGGGCCCAGGCGGTGCCGCCGAGGTAGGACTCGAGTGCGGCCGGGCTCATCAGCTCGGTGATGCCCGGCGGCTGGACGAAGGCGTAGTCACGGTAGGGCAGCACGCCGTGGATGAGCCGGACCGCGCTGCCGAAGTACGGGCCGTCGTCGTACTGGGTGACCGACATCAGGCCGGGCCAGAACAGGATCCACAGGCGCAGGGCCAGGCCGATCAAGCTGGTGCTGATGATCGCCGCGCGGACCCCGGAAGTGCCCCAGCTACGCGGTGCCGTGGCGTCACCGGAGGAGGTGCCAGAAGCCGCCGTGGCCATCACCCCGCCCATCGCCGCCCGCTTTCCCTGTGCTCACCCGGCTCCCGCCAGCCTCCCGTTCCCCCTTCACCGCCGTGCGGCCGCGCCGTTCCGTCAGCCCGCACGCAGGCCCTTGCGCACGTAGAGGATGAGCTTGCGAGGGGATTTGTAGACCTGGTTGAAGTGACTGGCGAAGTAGGCCTCGAGCTGTGGGCTCCACGCGATCCGCCGGGTGTTGGTGGCAGTGAGCAGCACGTAATTGGCCTTGCTGAACGCCTGGTTCCAGGCCGCGTTCACGGCCGCGACGTTCGCCGCCCCGGTCTGCGGTTTCAGGCCGTCGGACAGGGCCAGGGTGGTGCCAAGGCTGTCTATCAGCTTGGGGCAGTTCGGGTCGGTGGAGACGAACCGGTTGGCAGCGAGGGTGACCGACACCTGGTCGGTCAGCACGCACGCGCCGGACGGGATCAGCCGGTCGATCGCGGCGGGTATCGGGCCGATGACCCGCGGCGCCCCGCTCTCGAAGCGGAACTGGAAGGCCGCCACCACGGCGAGCGCCACCGCCGACACACCGGCGATGGCCATGCCGATCTGGCGTGCGGTCTTCGCATTGCCCGTGCGCGGCCAGGTGACCGCCAGCCCGTCGTCCGGCCGGGCGCCGCCGAACAGCCGGGACACCGGCAACGCGATGGTCAGCGCCATGAACGGCGCGAGGAACTCGGCGAAGTGATAGTGGAACTGAGGCGGCCACAGGAACATCGCGACGATCAGCACGGCCGACACGCTCGCGAACCAGTCCAGGGTGGGCGGCGGCTGCTGGGTCACCAGGATGGCGGCAGCCTGGGTCGCGACCACGAAGACCACGAGGGCGAGCACGGCCAGCAGCAGGAGGCTCTTCGACCAGCCCAGTGCATACGGGAGGCCGATCATGTTCCTGAGCCGGAGCAGCACCCCCACCCGCACGGCGTGGGCCCGGTACCCGACCTGCGCGGTGATGAGGCTGCGGTACAGCTGGCTGGGCCCGGCGATGGCGAACGGCAGCACGGGAATCAGGAACCCGGCCGCGACCCCGCCGACGAAGATCGCGGCGCGCTTTACCTGGGGCAGGCAGAGCGCGGCAAGTACGAGCACGGGCACGATCGCCCACGCCTCCACCGCGCCGCCGAAACCGAACAGGACACCGCCCCAGACCAGGCGCTTGGTACTGGCCGTGATCCGGTCGCCGTCGAACACCGTCACCGCGCCGGCCAGGCAGAACAGCGCAAGCCACGGCTCGACGAGCACCGTGTGCGCCGCGGCCACACCGTCGGAGTAGACGGCCACGATCCCGCAGGTCAGCAGGACCGCCAGCAGCCCGCGGTGGCGCACAAGCAGGCCCGCGAGGGCGACCCCGGCCGTACCGGCCAGCACCGTGAGAATGCGGCCGATGGCCAGGCCCCAGGCGGTGCCGGTCCAGTAGGTCAGCAGCCCGGCCGGGCTCATCAGCAGGGTGATGCCGGGGGGCTGCACCAGGATGAAGTCCTTGTAGGGCATGGAGCCATGCACCAGGCGGACCGCGCTGCCGAAGTACGGCCCGTCGTCGTACTCGGTGACGCCGAGCAGGAAGCCAGGACGGGTGTACTGGTAGTAGACGCGCAGGATGAGCGCGACCAGGGTGATGATGATGATCGTCAGGTTGACCGGCGTGAGCCAGGCCGGGCGGCGCCGCTGCGGGGCCGGGGCACCGCCCTGGGACCCGTCCGCAGAAGTCCTGGCAAGCGTTTCGCTCACGGCTGGCGTCTCCCTCAACCTTTTTGCTTGTCTCACCCGTGGACAGCCCGTTCGGCGACCTCGGACGCCGGGCGCGACCCGGCGTGTGCGGGGGGAGGCGGCCAATAGCCCGGCCCAAAGCGGATCGTACCGGCCAGGACGGGCATAACGGCCGTGTGTTGCGTAACTTGCAGGTCAAACCCTGTGGAAAAAACTCTAATGCCTGGTCTGCGGACCTGTGCGGCCACCCCCGCGGGACCCGGGTGGGTGACGGCCCTGTGGTCACAGGATGACGGCCCGCGACGGGTTGTCGTGACGGCCTGGGCTGGCACCGCCAGGGCCTGCCCACCCGGGTCACCTGGGTCCCTGTGACCGGCTCCTGGCGGATCGCCCAGGCTGCGACGGATTGCGGTCATATGGTGGCTGACCTGGCCGATTGGCACGCGAATCCGGTTGCGTTTCGTGGTCCAGGTACCGCCTGCGCCGGTACGGTACCTTTGCAGCGGCATCGCGTGCGCGCTCCGTGTCCCGGGGGGATTCGCATGGCGGGCGCGGCCCTGACCTGACTGTTATTGATCAGGCTGGCGCCGTGCCATCGATCAGGCGGGCGCGGCGCGCCGCGAGCCGCCAGCGCTGCCGGAATTGAGCCCTGCCGGATGAACGCGCCGCAATGGTCCGGCGCAGCCTTCACGGCCCGGTGGGGCGCACCAGGTCGAGGAGATCAGTGACGACGGTCAAGGAAGCCGGGCCGGGCGCCGAGGGGACGGGCGCGGGCCGGGCGGCCACGAGGCGGGGGGCACCGCCGGTCTGGCGCCGGTGGCGCGCGGCCTGGCACTGGCTGGCCGGCCTGATACGGCGGCATTGGATATTCGCGAGCGCTCTGGGCGCCGCGGTGCTGCCACGGCTGGTAGCGATGATCGGTTTCCAGCCCGCCGTGCTGTTCCGGCTGGACACCTACGACTACCTGTGGAGCGCGGTTCACGTCTCGCCGAACGTGGTGAACCCGAGCGGGTATTCGCTGTTCCTGTGGCTGCTGCGGCCGTTCCACTCGATCGTGCTTGTGGTGGCCCTGCAGCATCTGCTCGGCCTGGGTATCGCCACGCTGGTGTACGCGCTGGTCCGCCGCTATGGGCTGCCGGACTGGGGCGCCACGCTCGCGGCCGCGCCGGTGCTGTTCGATCCGGCACAGATTCTTGTGGAGCAGTTCGTCATGGCGGACCTGCTGGCCATGGTGCTGATGGTCGGGGCGTTCGGGATACTCCTGCTGCGCAGGCCGCCGTCGATGTGGCAGGTCGTGACGGCGGGCCTGATGACCGGTGCGTCGGTGACCGTCCGGCCCACCACCCTGCCGCTGGTGCTGCTCATCCCGCTGTTCCTGCTGCTGCGCCGGGTCGGCTGGCGGAAGGCAGGTGCCGCGCTGCTGGCCGGGGTGATCCCGGTGGCCGGGTACCTGGGCTGGTTCGCCACTGTGCACGGTTCGGTCAACCTGACCAACAGCAACGGCATGTTCCTGTGGTCGCGGACCATGTCGTTCGCGAACTGCGCGGTGATCCGGCCGCCCGCCGGCCTGCAGGCGCTCTGCCCGAGTGCTCAGCCCGGTCACCTTGCGCAGCCGGACCCGTCCCGGCGGCCGCTGCCCAAGCGGTACCTCTGGAATCACCGCACCTGGCAGTGGCGCCATGAGCGCTCCGGGTTCGTGCCGGATACCGCCGCGTTTACCCCGGCCAACAACGCACGGGCGCTGCACTTTGCGATCACGGCCATCACTGCGCAGCCGTTTGGCTATATCGGTGTGGTCACAAGGGAAAGCGCCGAGCCCTTCGTCTTCACCAACAACCTGCGGTTTCCCACGGTGCAGCCGCGCTCCTCCGGGTTGTCGAGGGCGGACCGGCGGTATGCGGTCGCGGCGATCAAGGGGTACACCGGCAACGACCAGGGCGTGGCGAGGGACCTCGGCTACGACTACGGCACCCGGCTTGAGTCGCCGTACGTGTTCCTGATGAACGAGTACCAGCACATCGTGTTCCTGCCGGGCCCGGTGTTCGCGCTCATCGTGCTCACCGGGCTGGCCGGGATCATCCTGCCGCGCCGGCGCACGGCGGTCGCGGCGCTGCTGTGGGCCAGCGCCGTCATCCTGATGGTGCTGCCGATCGCGGAGCACGAGTACACCTACCGGTATGTGCTTCCGGCGGTGCCACTGGCCTGCATCGCGGCCGCGATGGCGCTGCGCAAGCCCGGCCAGGAGACCGCGCAGACCTGACCGGCCCGGCGCCGGGCCGGGCTCAGCCGAAGTGGGGCAGCCCGGTGGTCAGCGTGATCGTGCTGCCCTTCGGGGCCTGTCCCGTTGGGGTTTCGCTGAACACCACGTTGAACGGCCCGACCGCGTTGATCTGCACCACGAAGCCCGCGCTGCGCAG
Organism: uncultured Actinomycetes bacterium; assembly: GCA_963707905.1. Classification (GTDB taxonomy): domain Bacteria; phylum Actinomycetota; class Actinomycetes; order Streptosporangiales; family Streptosporangiaceae; genus DASXKD01. The sequence continues at coordinate 327,265 of CAVPSA010000059.1, forward strand.
TATGCCTACCGCCTTGGGCACCCGCATGCCGGTGACGTCGGGAATGTTGACCATGGGCGGGCCCGGCGAGAACTGGATCGTGATGACCTCGCCGTTGGTGAACGCGCTGCCCGGGGCCGCCGACTGCTTGACGACCATGTTGACCGGCTGGTCGCTGTGCGCGGCGGTCACTTCGTTGAGCTTCACCCCGTTGGCGGCCGCCCACTGCTCGGCGACCGACTTGTCCTGGCCGACGAAGTTGGGCAGCGGCGGCCCCGCGCTCAGCACGATGGACACCGGCTTGGGCTGCGGCCAGGACGTGCCGGCCGCGGGATCGGTGGAGATGACGACCCCGGCGGCGATCGTGGTGGACGTGACCGTCTTGACCTTCCCGGGAGTCAGGCCCGCGTGCTTGATCGCCGCCTGCGCATCGGTCAGCGTCTGCCCGGTCACCTGCGGCATGCTGATCATGTGCGGGCCGGCCGACACGACGAGGTCGACCCGGCCGCCGCGCGCGATACGGGACCCGTTCGCCGGGCTGGTCCGGATGACCAGGCCCTTGGCGACGGTGTTGTTCAGCAGGGTCGAGGTGTTACCCGGGGTGAGCCCCACGTCGCGCAGGTCGGCCTGGGCCGCCGCCGCGGACACCCCGGTGACCTTGGGCACGATCGTGTACCGGCCTTGCAGCATCCACCAGCCGAGCAGGCCGAACACCAGCACCACGGCGAGGCCGGCCGCGAGGTAGGCGAGCCTGCGGCTGAACAGCAGCCGCTGCAGCCGGGATTCGCGCGCCGTGGTCCCGTACGGGGCGTCGGATGTGGAGACGATCAGGGTCTGGTTGGTGGCCGGGCGGTAGGGATCGGTGCCGGTGACGCCGTAGGGATGCGCCGCCGTTTCCGTGGCCATGCCGGGGATCATGCCCACGTCGTTGCCGTGCTGCGGCGGATCCGGCCAGCCTGCGGCGGCCATCTGCGGCCACCCGCCGGACGCTGCCCCGGGTGGCGGCGCCCCGGGCGGGGCGGGCCAATCGGCAGGCGGCGGGGCTGGCCACACCGGCGCGACGACCGCCCGCGGCGGAGCGGTGTCCGCGATCGAGGCGTCGGGCCCGGGAGCGCCGCCGGGCATGACGCCGAGGCCAGCAACAGCAGCGCCGGGCAGGCCGGGGGCAGCGCCGGGCAGGGCGCCGGCCGGGGCGGTATAGGGCGCGGGCGGCGGGACGTCGAGCGGCAGGCCCTGCCTGGCGCCGGTGATGGCACGCAGGAACTGCCCGGCGTCGGCCGGGCGCAGGTCCGGATTCCTGCTCGTGGCCAGGGCCACCAGGGAGTCCAGCGCGGGCGGCAGGCCAGGGACCAGGCTGGAGGGCGCCGGTACAGCCTCGTTGACGTGCCGGTACGCCACCGCGAGGGGAGTGTCACCGGTGAACGGCTGACGGCCGGTGAGCAGCTCGAACAGCATGATCCCGGCCGCGTACACGTCGGTGCGGAAGTCGGCCCGGCCGCCGGCCACCTGCTCCGGGGCGAGATAGGCGGCGGTGCCGATGAGCAGGCCGCTCTTGGTGTGGGTCACGTCGGAAAGCAGCCTGGCCAGGCCGAAATCCGCGACCTTGATCGACTGTGCGTCTCCGAGCAGTACGTTCTCCGGCTTGACGTCACGGTGCGCGATACCGGCCGCGTGCGCGGCGGCCAGCCCGGACAGGACGCCCTCGATGATGTCCAGCGCCTCACGCGGGCGCAGCCTGGTGCGCTCGTGCAGCAGGTCCCGCAGGGTCCGGCCGGGCACATACTCCATGGCCAGGTACAGGATGCGCCCGTCGGCGCCCTGGTCGTACACGGTGACCACGTTCGGGTGGGAAAGCTTGGCGACCGACCTGGCCTCGGCGACGAACCGCCGGACGAAGTCCTCGTCGTTGGCGAGCTCCGCATGCATGATCTTCAGCGCGACCGTGCGGTCGAGCCGAGTATCGGTGCCCAGGTAGACGGTCGCCATCCCGCCGTGTGCGAGATGGGACTCCACCCGGTACCGGCCATCAAGGAGCTGGCCGATAGGCACGCGGGCCAGGGTCGTATCCATTGCGACGATTCTAAAGCTGACACCTGATTTCAGCCCGGGAACAGCACGAACGCGACGACGCGGCCACAGCCGGTGACGAAACTCCGCCCTTGCCGTGGCTGCGGCGGGCGGCATGGCCAACGGGGCCAGCCGGGTGCCGGGGCCGCCGTCCGGGCTGATCCGCGCACACCTACCCTTGGGGCCTATGCGCATCGGGCGGGTGGTGATAGCCGGGGCGGGCCTGGCCGGGCTGCGGACCGCTGAGGAACTGCGGGCCCGCGGCTACCAGGGCGCCCTCACCATGATCGGTGCCGAGCCCCGGCCGCCCTACGACCGCCCGCCGCTCACCAAGAAGTTCATGACCGGCGAGATCGACGACACCTCGCTGCGGGCTGACCTGACCGCGCTCGGCACCGACCTGCGGCTGGGGGAGGCGGCGACCGGCCTGGGTGACGGCGTGCTCCGCACCGGCACAGCGGAGTTCGGGTTCGACGCCCTGGTGGTCGCCACCGGGGCCACGCCGGTGCGGCTGCCCGGCCCTGGCCCGCAGCGGGTGCTGCGCACCTTCGACCACGCCGCCGCGTTGCGCTCGGCGCTGCGGCCCGGGCTCAAGCTGGCCGTGGTCGGCGCCGGCTGGATCGGCGCCGAGCTTGCCACCAGCGCCGCGAGGCGGGGCTGCCAGGTGACCGTGCTGGAAGCGGCGCCCGCCCCGCTCGCCGTGGCGCTCGGCACCGAGGCCGGTGCACGGACCGTGCCGTGGTACGCGGCCGCCGGGGTGGAGTTGCGGCTGGGCCAGCCGGTGGAATCGGTGGAGCCGGGCGGGCTCGCCCTGCCCGGCGGCGGCTGGCTGGCCGCCGATGAGGTGGTCACCGCGGTCGGCGTCCGGCCGGAGGTGGGCTGGCTGGCGGGCTCCGGGGTGCTGCTGGAGAACGGGGTGGCGGTGGATGAGGGGCTGCGGGCATCGGTCCCCGGCATCTTCGCCGCCGGGGACTGCGCCGCCTTCGTCTCGCGGCGCTTCGGGCGCAGGCTGCGGGTGGAGCACTGGGACTCCGCCATCCACGCCCCGGAGGTGGTGGCCGCGAACATCCTGGGCGGCGACGAGTGTTACGACCCGGTGCCCTACTTCTGGTCGGAGCAGTTCGGGCGGATGGTCCAGTACTGCGGGCAGCACTCACCCAGCGACAAGCTGCTCTGGCGCGGCGATACGGACGGCCGTGACTGGACGGCATGCTGGCTGGCCGGGGACCGGCCTGCCGGAGAGCGGCTGACCGCCGTGCTGGCCGTGTCGCGGCCGCGGGACCTGCTCCAGGGACGGCGGCTGATCGCCGCGGGTACGCCCGTGGACCCGGTGCGCCTGGCCGATCCGGCCGTACCCCTCCGCGATGCCACGGCCCGCTGAGGGGGACAGGCCGGGAAAGCCCGGGGTGTCTGTGGCGATCTTCCAGGTTTGGCCGGGTGCGCAGGTGGCAACATCGGGGGTGTGGCACAGAACGACCCCCCGCCGGACTCAGTCGCCGGCACCTGTCTCAGCCTGCCCGAGGTCGCTGACCGCCTCGGCATCCCACGCAGCCGGATCAAGCAACTGCTCCGCGACCGCAAGCTGGTGGCGATCCGGCAGCCGGACGGCACGCTGGGCGTGCCCGCCGCGTTCCTGGACGGCCATCAGATCATCAAGGGGCTGCACGGGACGCTCACGCTCCTGTTCGACTGCGGCTTCGATGAGCCGGAGGCGGTTCGCTGGCTGTTCACGGCCGACGAAACGCTGCCCGGTACGCCCATCCAGGCCATCGCGGAGAACCGTCGCACCGAGGTGAACAGGCGGGCGCAGGCGCTGGCGATCTGAGCGCCGGAGCGGCAGCCGGGTAACCGGCGGGCCTGGCGGCCCGCTGTGGCATCCTGGCCGGTGTGACGCGTGCTCTATGCCAGGTTGATGTCTTCACTACCGAGCCGTACCGGGGGAACCCGGTCGCCGTGGTGCTCGACGGAGCAGGGCTCTCCAGCGAAGAGATGCAGCGCTTCGCGCACTGGATGAACCTGTCCGAGACGACGTTCGTGCTCCCGCCGTCCGATGCGGGCGCGGACTACCAGGTGCGGATCTTCACGCCGGCCGCCGAATTGCCCTTCGCCGGGCACCCCACCCTGGGCACGTGCCATGCCTGGCTGGAGGCTGGCGGGGCGCCCCGCCAGGCCGGGACCGTGGTGCAGCAGTGCCGGGCCGGTCTGGTGCCCCTGCGCCACACCGGGGATGGCCTCGCCTTCGCCGCTCCGCCGGTGCTGCGCGACGGCCCGGTCGCCGAGGAACTGCTCGGCCGGATCGCCGCGGTCCTGGGCATCGAGAGGGCCGGCATCGTCGACGCCTCTTGGGCGGACAACGGCCCCGGCTGGGTGGCCGTGCTGCTCGCCAGCGCGGAGGCGGTGCTGGCGGTCAAGCCTCGGACCTCGGACCTGGACCTTGGCCTGGTCGGCCCGTACCCCCCCGGATCGCCGCAGGCGTTCGAGGTCCGGGCGTTTTTCCCCAAGGACGGCGTCACCACCGAGGACCCGGTGACCGGCAGCCTGAACGCCGCGCTGGCGCCCTGGCTGCTGCGCACCGGCCGGGCCCAGGCCCCCTATGTGGTAAGCCAGGGCACGGCGCTGGGCCGCGCGGGCCGGGTGCATGTCTCCCGCGACGACGACGGCACGATCTGGGTGGCGGGCGGCACGGTCACCTGCATACGCGGCCAGGCCGAACTCTGAGTCCGCGCCCTGCCGGCCGGGCCCCGCTCCATGATCATGGGGATCCGGTTCTTCCAGGTGCCGTAGCCCCATGATCGTGGCGTGATCGGCGTCTGGCCCGGTGCTTGCCGTGACTCCCGCTGTTGGTGTGACCGGCCGCTGGCGCCACGGGACGGTGTGATTGTGATCGGTCGCGCAACCATCACATTCTGTTACGGCGTTACCGTCAGCGTTCGCCGGAGTTTGTCCGGGTGGCTCCCCAACCCGGCGGGCGGCCTGTTCGTTGGAGAAGAGGAGGGTTCGGGGCGCTGGGAGGTGAGGTGGAGAGCTGGGAGCAGACGCTGGCCGACCTTGCCAGCGGGCGCGGTGCCGCGCTCAAGCGCCACGCGTTCCTGCTGTGCGGGAACGAGGTGCAGGCCGACGATTTGGTCCAGGAAGCGCTGGTCCGGGCGTTCACCCGGCCGCCGCGAGTGCCGCGGCCCGGCGCGGCCGAAGCGTACGTGCGGGCGATCATGGTGAACCTGTTTATCGATGGCGCCCGCAGGCGCTCCCGCTGGAGCCGGGTGGCGCCGTTGCTGCGGCCCGCCGGCGTGACGCCGGATCCTGCCGATCAGGTGTCCGACCGCGACGCCATGCTGACCGCGCTGCGGAGCCTTTCGCCCCGGCAGCGCGCCTGCGTGGTGCTGCGCTACTACGAGGACCTGCCCGTGGCCGAGGTCGCGGCCATGATCGGCGTGGCCGAAGGCACGGTCAAGCGGTACCTCAGCGAGGCGATGTCCCACATGGCTGCGCGGCTGTCCAGCGCGGAAAGCGGATAGGGGGAGGAACAGGGTGATGTCGATCGACGAGCGGGAACTGCGCTCGCGCCTGGCGGAGTCGGCGGCGCTGGCCGGCCCGCCGCGCTTCACCACCGAAGACCTGGCCGCGCGAGTCCGGCGAATCAGACGGGGACGGCGCAGGCGCGCCGGGATCATCGCGGCGGTCTCGGCGGTGGCGGTGGCATCGGCGGTCGCCATCCCGCTGACACTTGGCGGGACAAGCCAGCCCGTCATCGGCGCGCCGCCGCCCGCACCGCCTGGACTGTCGTACACGGTGACGGTGAACGGCCAGACGCGGGCGGTTCCGGCCAACGGAGCGGCGCAGCTGTTCACCGTCACCCCGGGCGAGAGACTCACGGTGACTGTCGAGGTGACCGTGCCGGGGCCGCGGGCGATGACATCCCTGTGGCTGGGCATCACCAACGGGGTGCTGAGCGGGCACGCCAACATGGAGCCGGTCCTGGCGGCCAGCACCCGCGTGCCGCTGCGGCCCGGCGCACACCGGTTCGTTCTGCACTGGACCGTGCCGGCTGGGCTGGCGCCCGGGACCAGCCGGCAGCTTTCCGTGGAGTGGGCCTGGCGGGGGCCGGAACCGGGGAATGCCGAGCGGGAAGTCGCTGACTTCGCGGTGCCGCTGCCGTCGGGTGCCACGTCCCCCGCCGCGGTGGCGCGCAGGCTCCGCACCAAGGCCCTGCACGCGGTGGCGATCTGTGACGGCGCTCGGCCTGCCTGGATCCGCGCGGTGCGAACGACCTTCAGCAAGGCGATGACCGTGGTGGGGGGAGGAAACGACATAGCGGACAAGGCCGACGGTGCCGTCTACCTGGTGCTGATGAAGGGTGACTTCACCCTCTACGGCGGCGGCCCCGTGCCGTCGTGTGCCCAGGCGCCGACCGGGCACTACTTTTCGGCCATCGTCGCCGCCGCCACCTTCGTGACCCTCGAAGCCGGCCTGGGCAACCGCCCGCCCCCGGTTCCGCTGCAGACCCTCGGACCGGTGCTGCACCTGACATAGACCAGTTCGGGCCTTCAATCCGCCGGGCGTGGCAGGCTTGTCAGCCGTCCCGGGCCGTGGCGGCGACGGCCAGCTCGGCCAGCGCTTCCCGCGCCTCGCCGGTGATGGGCGCGGCCGCCAGCGCGGTGACCGCCTCGCTGACGTGGCGGCCGATCATCCGCTCGCACTCCGCGAGGGCCCCCGTGGCGGTGATCGCGGCGCGGACCTCCGCCGTCCCGGCCTCGTCGAGCATCGGGTCACCCAGGTACCTGTCGATGACTCCAGCCTGGCCGGCCGTGGCCCGGTCCCTGGCGATCGCCAGCAGCACGGTGCGCTTGCCCTCCCTGACGTCGTCGCCAGCGGGCTTGCCCGTCTGGGCCGGGTCACCGAACACGCCGAGGATGTCATCGCGGAGCTGGAAGGCCAGGCCAAGCGGCAGCCCGTAGGCGCTGTAGGCGGCGGCCAGGGCGGGCGCCTGGCCGGCCTGGCCCTCGGCCAGGCCAGGTGGCGCACCCGCACCGGGCAGGTCGTCCCACCCGCCGGTGCCGCGGCCGGGCGCCCGGCCCGCGTACCCGTCCGCCAGGGCGGCACCGAGGTGCAGCGGCCGCTCGATGGTGTACTTGGTCGTCTTGAACTCCACCACGCGCAGCGCGCTCTCCAGCGTCTCGTCGCCGGTCACCTGTCCAAGCAGGTCCAGGTACTGCCCGGCGAACACCTCGGTGCGCATCCGGTCGAGCACCGGCCGCCCGCGGCGCACTGCCTCGCCGGGCAGGCCGCTGGTGTGGAACATCTCGTCGGTCCAGCAGAGCAGCAGGTCACCCATGAGGATGGCGGCGCCCATGCCGAACGCGGCGGGGGAGCCGTGCCAGTGGCTGCTGGTGTGCCGCGCCTCGAACTGCCGGTGCAGCGAGGGCTGGCCCCGCCTGGTGTCGCTGGCGTCCATCAGGTCGTCGTGGATCAGCGCACCGGCGTGCAGCAGTTCCAGGGCAGCAGCGGCGTTGATGATCTCCGGGCAGTCCGGGCCGCCCGCGCCGCGCCAGCCCCAGTAGCAGAACGCGGGCCGCAGCCGCTTGCCGCCGGCGAGCAGGCCGGAGATCGACTCGGCTCCGGGAAGCAGGTCTTGCCCGGCGGCCAGCAGGACGTCGTGCTGCTGGCCGAGGAACGCCTGCAGGGCACGGTCCACCCGGTCACGGACGTGACCCAGCACCGCGGAGCCCGATGTCATGCTCGCGAGACTAGATGATCCGCCGCATGATCCGCCGCGCCCGGGGCCCCGCGGGCGCAGCCGGTAACGTGGGCGCATGCCGCCACATCCTGACCACCAAGCGCCGGCCATCCGTGACCTGCTGGCCGGGAACCGGCGGTCGTTCTCGTTCGAGTTCATGCCACCCAAGACCGAGATGGGTGAGCGCCAGCTATGGCGGGCGATCCGGCAGCTGGAGCCGCTGCGGCCGACGTTCGTCTCGGTGACCTACGGCGCGGGCGGTTCGACCAGGGAACGCACGGTGCGGGTCACCGGGCGGATCGCCGCGGAGACCACGCTGACCCCGGCCGGGCACATCACCGCGGTGAACCACTCGGTGGCGGAGTTGCGGCACCTGGTCGGTTCGTACGCCGCGGTCGGGGTGCGGAACATGGTGGCCCTGCGCGGTGACCCGCCGGGTGACCCGAACGGTGCGTGGCACGCTCACCCCGAGGGCCTGGGGCACGCGGCAGAACTGGTGCGCCTGATCAAGGCCTCGGGCGACTTCTGCGTCGGGGTGGCGGCGTTTCCCGAGGGTCACCCGCGGTCCCCGGACCCCGGGTCAGATCTTGAATACTTCGTCAGGAAGTGCCGCGCGGGTGCGGACTTCGCGATCACCCAGATGTTCTTCTACGCCGAGGACTACCTACGGCTGCGGGACCGGGTGGCGGCGGCCGGGTGTGACGTCCCGATCATTCCGGGAGTCATGCCGGTCACCAGCATGGCCACGCTGGAGCGGATCGTGCTGCTCTCCGGTGCCAAGGTGCCGCCCAGCCTCGTGGACCGGCTGAACGCGGCGGCAGACGACAAGGCCGCCGTGCGCGAGATCGGGGTGGACTACGCCGCTGGCCTGTGTGAGCGGCTTCTCGCGGAGCAGGCTCCCGGCCTGCACTTCTGCACGCTGAACGGCTCCCGCGCAACGCTGGACATCTACCAGCGGCTTGGCCTGTCCGGCCGGGCGGAGCGCGCCGAGGCGCCGGGCAGCGGCAGCGGCGCTCCCATGATCGCGTAAGGCAGCTCGGTGCCCGGGAAGGTGAAGCCGGTCAGCAGGTCGGTGAAGCCGAGCCCGCGGTAGAGCCGCCGCGCGCGCGTGTTGGCGTCCATGGTGGACAGGACTGCCGCGCGTTCCGGCCGCCCGGCTGTCAGCCGCAGCATCATCGCCAGGCCGGTGCCCCGGCCCTGGTGGCCGGGGAGCACGTGCACCTCGGCGATCTCCAGCGAATCCCCGAACCAGTCATCGGCAGCACGGGTGCCCAGGATGCTGGCGGTCGTGTGGCTGACCAGGTCATGCCACCATTGCCCGTCCCCACCGTGGAAGCCATAAGCGAACCCGACCAGCTCACCGGTCACCGGCCCGCCGTCGGCCGGCTTGCGCCCGCCCGGCCCGGCGCTGGCGGGTTTGCGTCCGGCCGGCCCGCCGTCGGCCGGCCCGCCGTCGGCCGGCGCGCCGCCCGCGGGGCGTGCGATCGCCGCAACGGCACGGAACGCGGCGTAACCCGCATGCCGCTCCATGATCGCGTAACGGCCCGGCAGTTGCTCCTCCGGCGGGTTCATCGCCGCGGCGTAGACCCCGGCGCACGCCTCCAGGTTCGCCAGGAACTGGTTCCCGTCGAAGTCGGCCAGGATGAGTCCGGGCTGCACGCGCGTAGCGTACTCGACCGGGCTCGGGGCCTTCGCGGCGAGCCAGGTTTTGTCAGAGCCTGGGGGTAGCTTCGAACTCAGATCTGAGAGCGGTGGACAGCTAGCCGAACTTATGTTCGAATAGATGTCAGCGAGGCCGCCCGGCAGCTCGCCCCTGCTGCCGGGTCCGGGCCGGGCGGAGCGGGGGAAGTGCCCCGCCCGGCCCCGGCTTTGCGAAAGGAGGAGCAGCCATGGACACGCTCAGCCAGGTGCGGCCAGGCCGGACACGGTGCCGCGTCGCCCCTGCCGCACTTGCACTTCTGCAATCAGCCAGGCAGGGATTGGCGGAGGCGGGCGAGCAAGGAAGCGCCGGCTCGCGGTACGTGGCGGCCCACCTCGCGGCGCTGCGGGCCGCGGCCGCGGTCGTGGCCGCCCGCCCCGAGGCCGGGACGGGCCCGCGCCGGAAGGCGCCGAAGAGCGTGTGGGAACTGCTGCCGCGCGTGGAGCCCGCTCTCGCGGAGTGGGCAGCCTTCTTCGCGGCCGGTGCACGCAAGCGGGCCGCCGCCGAGGCCGGCCTGGCCAGGGCCGTATCCAGTACCGAAGCAGATGACCTGCTCAGGGATGCGGAGACGTTCCTGTCGCTGGTGGAGGAAGCGCTGGGGGTGGCCGTTCAGCCGGTGCTGCCACTCAGAAGCGCCGGATAGCGCCCCCCGGCGCGAACGGAGCCAGCCCAGGCGAACGGAGCCAGCCCAGGCGAACGAGGCCGCATAGCGCCCCCCGGCGCGAACGGAGCCAGCCCAGGCGACGTTGGCCGCCGCGTCACATGGGCAAATGGCACGTCATCGCGTCGTGCGGGGCCGTTCTGTTGCCGGGGAGCCGCCGGCCCCGCGCGACGCTCTGCGTTCTGCGTTCTGCCTGGGACGTCGCGACCGCTGGATGGCCGCTGGTGCCCTAGAACGCCTCGACCGCGCTGCGGGCCTCGGAGTCGAGCACGCCCCAGCCGATCAGTTCCTCGGTGAGGTCGGCCGGTGACTTGTCATAAATGACGGCCAGCGAGCGAAGGTCCTCCTGCCGGATGGACAGCACCCGGCCGTTGTAGTCGCCGCGCTGGCTCTGGATGGTCGCCACGTAGCGGGCAAGCGGGCCAGCCTTCTCGCGGGGCAACTGGGACATGCGCTCCAGGTCGATGACGAGCTTCGGTGACGGGGCCATCGCCGTGGGCGCCGCGTCACCCGGCAGCAGTTCCGATACCGGCACTCCGTAGAAGTCGGCAAGCTCGGCAAGCTTCTGCACGGTGACCGAGCGGTCGCCGCGCTCGTAGGAGCCCACGACTACCGCCTTCCAGCGGCCGCGGGACTTCTCCTCAACGCCGTGGAGGGACAAACCTTGCTGGGTACGAATGGCGCGCAAGCGCGCACCGAGCGTCTTCGCATACTCGGATGGCATGATTTCGGCTCCCTGGCCAGTCGTCGCTTTGAGTGATGGTTACGGACAGTGACGGTAGGCCGCAACCACGACGAGGTCAAGCCGAATGGCAAAAAGTGGGTGAACTTACGCGCGTTGCCCGGACCTCCCTTGAAGCTTCCGGCGCGCCGATCCGTGGCCGGGAGCCCTTACGCCCACAGGGGTTCTGGCCGATCGGGCCCACGGATACGCCCGGCCGGCGGCACAGTGGGCGATCCAGCCGGATCGGGGTGAGGTAGGTCACATACGGTAACGCGGCGACCGGCCATGCCCGCCCGGCCCGCCACCGCGCCCGATGCCCGCCGCGCCGGGCCGCCGATGCGCCCGGGCCACCGAACGTCCAGGACAGCCTGGCAGGACCCGGCGGCCGGCATCACCGGGGCGCGGCGGTCCCGGTGATGAACCGCGCGGCTGGTACGGTGTGTCCGAACTGGCGTCCTTTAAAGGCCCGTCCCGTGAGGCGGGAAAGGAGGTCCTCATGGCGCATGCTGCGCACCCGGCCGGGGGGAAGCCCGGCACTACCGGTGACAGCGTCACCGCTGATGGCCCGGCAGGCGGCAGCCCCGCACCCGGCCAGCAGGCACATCCAAAGACCGTCCTGGAAGCGGCGGAGATCAACCGCGCGCTGACCAGGATCGCCCACGAGATCATCGAGCGGACCAGGGGAGCCGAGCAGGTCGTGCTCCTGGGCATCCCCACCCGCGGTGTCCCGCTGGCCGGGCGCTTGGCCGCGCGGATCACCGGCGTGGAGGGCAGGCCGGTGCCGCACGGCTCCCTCGACATCACGATGTACCGCGATGACCTGCGGCTGCGCCCGGCCAGGCGGCTGGGCCCCACCGACGTACCCGCCGAGGGCATCGACGGCAAGACGGTGGTCCTGGTGGATGACGTCCTCTACTCCGGGCGGACCGTGCGCGCGGCCCTGGATGCCCTCAACGACCTGGGCCGCCCGCTCGCCGTGCAACTGGCCGTGCTGGTTGACCGTGGGCACCGCGAGCTGCCGATCCGGGCCGACTACGTGGGCAAGAACCTGCCGACTTCGCAGCAGGAGGTGGTCCGGGTGCTGCTCACCGAGACCGACGGCGAGGACGCGGTGCTGCTCGAACCGGTCGGTACCGCGGCACGGCCCCGGCGCGGCGGAGTCACCGGGAGGAGACGATGAACCGGCACCTCCTCTCGGCCGCCGACCTGAGCAAGCAGGACGCGCTGCTGATACTGGACACCGCCGAGGAACTGGCCCGGGTGGCGGACCGGCCCATCAAGAAGCTGCCGACGCTGCGCGGGCGCACCGTGGTGAACCTCTTCTTCGAGGACTCCACCAGGACCCGGATCTCGTTCGAGGCGGCGGCCAAGCGGCTGTCCGCCGATGTGATCAACTTCGCGGTCAAGGGCTCGAGCGTGGCCAAGGGGGAGAGCCTCAAGGACACCGCGCTGACCCTGGAGGCCATGGGCTCCGACGCCGTGGTCATCCGGCACAGCGCCTCGGGTGCACCGCACCGGCTGGCGGGCTGGGTGCGGGGCAGCGTGATCAACGCCGGGGACGGCGCCCATGAGCATCCGACCCAGGCACTGCTTGATGCGTTCACCATCCGGCGCAGGTTCGGCCGGGGCAGCGGCGAGGCGCTGGACGGGCTGCGGGTCACGATCGTGGGCGACGTGCTGCACAGCCGGGTCGCCCGGTCCAACGTCTGGCTGCTGCACCTGCTCGGGGCGGAGGTCGCGCTCGTCGCACCGCCCACCCTGCTGCCCGTGGCGATCGACGGCTGGCCGTGCTCGGTGGGCTATGACCTCGACGCGGTGCTGCCCAAGAGCGACGTGGTGATGATGCTGCGCCTCCAGCAGGAGCGGATGAACGCCGCCTATTTTCCCAGCGTGCGCGAGTACAGCCGGCGTTACGGGCTGGACACCGCCCGGTTGAGGCAGCTTCCGGAGGACGCCATCGTGATGCATCCCGGCCCGATGAACCGGGGGGTGGAGATCGCGGCGGAGGTCGCCGACTCGCCCAGGTCCACGATTGTCGAGCAGGTCGCCAACGGTGTCAGCGTCCGGATGGCCGTGCTGTACCTGCTGCTCGGTGGGCTGGAGGTCGCCCAATGACCGCGGAAAGCACGACCTGGGTCATCAAGGGAGCGCGGCCGCTGGGCGGCGAGCCCGCCGACATCACCCTCGCCGACGGAACGATCACCGCCGTGGGGACGCCGGACGGCGTCCCGTCAGGCGCGCAGGTGCTCGACGCGTCCGGGCTGATCGCGCTGCCCGGGCTCGTGGACCTGCACACCCACCTGCGCGAGCCGGGCCGCGAGGACGCCGAGACCATCGAGACCGGCACCCTGGCCGCCGCGCTGGGCGGGTTCACCGCGGTGCACGCGATGGCCAACACCGACCCGGTCGCCGACACTGCCGGGGTGACCGAGCAGATCTGGCGGCTCGGCCGGGCGGCCGGGCACTGCGACGTGCAGCCGGTCGGGGCCGTCACGGTCGGGCTGGGAGGGTCCAGGCTCGCCGAGTTCGGCGCGATGGCCGAGTCCGCTGCCCGGGTCCGGGTGTTCTCCGACGACGGGCACTGTGTGTCCGACGCCGTGCTCATGCGGCGGGCACTCGAATACGTCAAGGCCTTCGACGGCGTGATCGCGCAGCACGCCCAGGAGCCCAGGCTCACCGAGGGTGCGCAGATGAACGAGGGGGTTGCCTCCGGGCGGCTGGGCCTGGCCGGCTGGCCCGCCGTGGCCGAGGAGGCGGTCATCGCCCGGGACTGCCTGCTTGCCGCCCACGTGGACTCCACGCTGCACATCTGCCACGTCTCCACCGCTGGCTCGGTGGAGATCATCCGCTGGGCGAAGTCGAAGGGCTGGCGGGTGACCGCCGAGGTCACCCCGCACCACCTGCTGCTCACCGACGACCTTGTGGCCAGCTATGACCCGGTCTACAAGGTCAACCCGCCGCTGCGCACCGCCGCCGACGTGGCAGCGCTGCGGGAAGCGCTCGCCGACGGGACCATCGACTGCGTGGCCACCGACCACGCCCCGCACCCGGTGGAGGACAAGGAAACCGAGTGGGCCGTGGCGGCGCACGGCATGACCGGGCTTGAAACCGCGCTGCGGGTGGTGCAGCAGGCGATGGTGGACACCGGCCTGCTCGGCTGGGCGCAGGTCGCCGACCGGATGTCGGCCCGGCCCGCCGCCATCGGCCGGCTGTCCGCCCACGGGCAGCCGCTGGCCGCCGGCTCGCCGGCGAACCTCGTCCTGTACAACCCTGCCGCCCGCGAGGTCGTGGATCCCGCCACGCACGCCTCCCGCAGCCGGAACTCGCCGTTCGCCGGGATGACCCTGCCCGGCCAGGTGGTGGCCACGTTCCTGCGTGGCCGCCCGACCGTGCTCGACGGGAAGCCCGCCTGATGGCGGGCAGTGTCAGCCCGGGCGGCAAGCCGCCCCGGAACCTCCCCAGTGCTAGCCCGGGGGGACGGCCCCCCGGAACCCCCCGCTAGGCCTCCAGGCCCCGTTCCTCCGTCACGGGGCCTGGGCCCGGCCGGGGCCCCGCAGCGGGAATGGCCGGCGGTCCTGGTGCTCGAGGACGGCACCACGTTCCACGGGACCGGGTTCGGCGCGCGGGGCGAGGCGTTCGGCGAGATGGTGTTCAACACCGGGATGACCGGCTACCAGGAGACGCTGACCGACCCCTCGTACTGCCGGCAGATCGTCGCCATGACCGCCCCGCACATCGGCAACACCGGGGTCAACGACACCGACCCCGAGTCCCGGCGGATCTGGGTGAGCGGGTACGTGGTCCGGGAACCCTCCCGGATCACCTCAAGCTGGCGGGCCCAGCGCAGCCTGGCCGAGGAACTAGCGGCCCAGGGCGTGCCCGGCATCGCGATCACCGGAACCCGGGCGCTCACCCGGCGGCTGCGCGCCCAGGGCGTGATGCGGGCCGTGATCAGCGCCGCCGGCGGCGCCGACCCCGAAGAACTACGGCGGCGGGTACTCGGCAGCCCGCAGATGGCCGGTGCCGACCTGGCCCGCGAGGTGTCCACCACCGAGCCCTACCAGGTGAGCCCGCCGCCCGGCACGCAGACCCGGTACCGGGTCGCGGCCGTGGACCTGGGCATCAAGGCCGCGACCCCCGCGGCGATGGCGGCCCGGGGCTGCCTGGTGCAGGTGCTGCCCGCCACGGCCACGGCCGGCGAGATCCTGGCCACCGGCCCGGACGGGGTGTTCTTCTCCAACGGCCCGGGGGACCCGGCCGCCGCCGGGTACGCGGTCGAGGCGATGCTCGGCGTGCTGGCCGCGGGTGTCCCGGTGTTCGGCATCTGCCTCGGCAGCCAGATCCTCGGCCGGGCGCTCGGCCTGGGCACCTACAAGCTCCGGTTCGGGCACCGGGGCGTGAACCAGCCGGTCAAGGACCTGGCCACCGGCCGGGTGCAGATCACCAGCCACAACCACGGCTTCGCCGTCGCGCCCCCCGGCGCGGAAGACCTTCCCGGCGCGGCCGCGCCGGAGGCCAGCCCCGGCGACGGCCCGGCGCCGGACCAGGCCAGCCATGGGCTGTCCGTTTTGCAGAATCAAGAGTCGTATGCCCCGTTTGACACGCGGTTCGGCCGGGCCCAGGTCAGCCATGTGAACCTCAACGACGGTGTGATCGAAGGGATCCGGCTGCTCGATGCGCCCGCGTTCAGCGTGCAGTACCACCCCGAGGCGGCGCCCGGCCCGCACGACGCGGCCGGGGAGTTCGACGCGTTCTGCGCCTTGATGGAGGGGGCGCGCCATGCCCAGGCGTGAGGACCTGCGCTCGGTGCTTGTCATCGGTTCCGGGCCCATCGTGATCGGCCAGGCCTGCGAGTTCGACTACTCGGGCACCCAGGCCTGCCGGGTGCTGCGCGCCGAGGGGATCCGGGTCAGCCTGGTCAACTCCAACCCGGCGACGATCATGACCGACCCCGAGTTCGCCGACGCCACCTACGTGGAACCGATCACCACCGAGGTGCTGGAAAAGGTCATCGCGATCGAGCGGCCCGACGCGGTGCTGCCCACGCTGGGCGGGCAGACCGCGCTGAACGCCGCCGTCGCGCTGCACGAATCCGGCGTGCTGGCCAGGTACGGGGTGGAGCTGATCGGCGCCACCATCGACACGATCCAGGCGGGGGAGGACCGCAGCCGGTTCAAGGAGATCGTCACCGGCCTCGGCGCGCAGGTGCCCGCCAGCCGGATGTGCCACAGCCTGGCGGAGTGTGAGCAGGCCGCGGGCGAATTGGGCTACCCCGTGGTGATCCGGCCCTCGTTCACCCTCGGCGGCGCGGGCTCGGGCATCGCGCACGACGAGGCGGGCCTGCGCCGTATCGCCGGGACCGGGCTGGATGCCAGCCCGGTCAGCGAGGTGCTGCTCGAGGAGTCCATCCTCGGCTGGAAGGAGTTCGAGCTCGAGCTGATGCGCGACCGCAACGACAACGTGGTGGTCGTCTGCTCGATCGAGAACATCGACCCGATGGGCGTGCACACCGGCGACTCGGTCACCGTCGCCCCGGCGATGACCCTCACCGACCGCGAGTACCAGCACATGCGGGACGTGGCCATCGCCGTGGTCCGCGCGGTGGGCGTGGACACCGGCGGCTGCAACATCCAGTTCGCCGTCCACCCGCAGACCGGGCGGATGGTGGTCATCGAGATGAACCCGCGGGTATCCCGGTCCTCCGCCCTGGCTTCCAAGGCCACCGGGTTCCCGATCGCCAAGATCGCCGCACGGCTGGCCATCGGCTACACCCTCGACGAGATCCGCAATGACATCACCGGGCAGACCCCGGCCTGCTTCGAGCCCGCCCTCGACTACGTGGTGGTCAAGGTGCCCAGGTTCGCGTTCGAGAAGTTCCCGGGCGCGAACCCGGAGCTCACCACGCACATGAAGTCGGTGGGGGAGGCGATGGCGATCGGCCGCAGCTTCCCCGAGGCCTTGGGCAAGGCGCTGCGCTCGCTGGAGAGCCCCGGCGCGCCGCTGCACTGGCGCGGCCCGCCGGGCGACCGCGCGGTGCTGGTGGCCGCCGCCGCCGTCCCGCACGACGGCCGGCTGTCCACGGTGCACCAGGCGCTGCGGGCCGGCGCAAGCGTGGCCGAGCTTGCCGCCGCGACCGGCATCGACCCATGGTTCATCGACCAGGTGGCCAGTGCTGAAGAACATGCGCTACGAATCGCCCGCGGCTGGCCGTTGCCCGCGGAAACCCTCCGCGCGGCCAAACGGGCCGGGTTCTCCGATGCCCAGATCGCCGAGATCGCGGGCATAGCCGAGGACGACGTCCGGCGCCACCGGCACGAGCTGGGGATCCGCCCGGTGTTCCACACCGTGGACACCTGCGCGGCCGAGTTCGAGGCGCGCACCCCGTACCTGTACTCGACCTACGACGAACAAAGCGAGGTACCCACCGGGGACCGGCCCAAGGTGATCATCCTGGGCAGCGGGCCGAACCGGATCGGGCAGGGCATCGAATTCGACTACGCGTGCGTGCACGCCTCCTTCGCACTGGCCCAGGCCGGGTACGAGACCGTGATGGTCAACTGCAACCCGGAGACCGTGTCCACCGACTACGACACCTCCGGCCGGCTGTACTTCGAGCCGCTCACCCTGGAGGACGTGCTGGAGGTGCTGCACGCCGAGCAGGCCAGCGGGCCGGTCGCCGGGATGATCGTCCAGCTCGGCGGGCAGACGCCGCTGCGCCTGGCGCGCGGCCTGGCCGCCGCGGGCGCGCCGGTGGTGGGCACCAGCCCGGAGGCCATCCACCTGGCCGAGGACCGGGGCGAGTTCGGCGCGCTGCTGGCCGCTGCCGGGCTCACCGCGCCCAAGCACGGCACCGCCACCTCGTTCGGCCAGGCCAAGGCGATCGCCGCCGAGATCGGCTACCCGGTGCTCGTGCGGCCCTCCTACGTGCTGGGCGGCCGGGGCATGGAGATCGTCTACGACGACGCCACCCTGGAGTCCTATGTCGCCAGGGCGACCGAGGCCAGCCCCGAGCACCCGGTCCTGATCGACCGCTTCCTCGACGACGCGATCGAGATCGACGTGGACGCGCTCTATGACGGCGAGGATCTTTACCTGGCCGGGGTGATGGAGCACATCGAGGAGGCCGGCATCCACTCCGGCGACTCGGCCTGTGCCCTGCCGCCGATCACCCTGGGTGCCAGCGACATCGAGCGGATCCGGGAGTCCACCGGGGTGATCGCCCGTGGGGTGGGCGTGCGCGGGCTGCTCAACATCCAGTACGCGCTCGCCGCAGGGGTGCTGTACGTGCTGGAGGCCAACCCGCGTGCCTCCCGGACGGTCCCGTTCGTGTCCAAGGCGACCGCCGTGCCGGTTGCCAAGGCGGCCGCGCGGATCATGCTCGGCGCGACGGTCGCGGAGTTGCGGGCCGAGGGGCTGCTCCCCGCCTCGGGGGACGGCGGCGCGCTGCCCCAGCACGCGCCGATCGCCGTCAAAGAGGTGGTGCTTCCGTTCAACAGGTTCCGTGACGAGCAGGGGCGTGGGGTGGACACCGTGCTCGGGCCGGAGATGCGGTCCACCGGCGAGGTCATGGGGATCGACGACTCCTTCGGCACCGCGTACGCGAAGTCCCAGACGGCCGCGTACGGCGCCCTGCCGGTCAAGGGCCGGGCGTTCGTGTCGGTGGCCAACAGGGACAAGCGGCCGATGATCTTCCCGGTGAAACGGCTCGCCGACCTGGGTTTCGAGATCTGGGCGACCCGCGGTACGGCCGAGGTGCTGCGGCGCAACGGAGTTCGTGCCACGATCGTCCGCAAGCACAGCGACGGTACGGGCCCCGGCGGCGAGCCGGACATCGTCGCCCAGATCCTGGACGGCCAGGTCGACCTGATCGTGAACACGCCGTTCGGCAGCCCCGGCCAGTCGGGGCCGCGGCTGGACGGGTACGAGATCCGCACCGCCGCGGTCCGGCGCGGGATTCCGTGTGTGACCACGATCCAGGGCCTGGCCGCGGCTGTGCAGGGCATCGAGGCGATCACGCGTGGTGAGGTGGGTGTGCGGTCGCTGCAAGAACACGCAAAGGCGCTGCGCGGTGATACACGATGACGGCTGAACGGGCCGAGTCTGGCGCCTCGCTGGTTCCGACGCAGGTCAAGGGGACCGTGCTGACCGTCCGCCGGGTGGACGCGTACTACGCGATGACCGTGATCGCGCCGGGGGTGGCCGCCCGGTTCCGGCCCGGCCAGTTCGTCGCCGTAGCGGTCGGCGGCCCGGAGACCTCGATGCTGCTGCGCCGGGCGTTCTCCATCCATGAGGTGCGCCCCGACCACGGGGGCACGGTGGAGTTCGTCTTCGCGGTGACCGGGCCGGGCACCCGCTGGCTGTCTGAGCGCCGGACCAGGGACACGCTGGATCTGGCCGGCCCGCTGGGGCGGCCGTTCCCGCTGCCGCGGGATCCGGTGAACGCGCTGCTCATCGGCGGCGGATATGGCAGCGCGCCGCTGTTCGCGCTCGGCGGCAAGCTCCGCGGCCGCGGCTGCGCGGTCGACTTCCTGCTCGGCGCGGCCAGCGCGGACCGGGTGTTCGGCGCGCTCACCGCCCGCCGTAGCGGGCGCAGCGCCGTGATCACCACCGAGGACGGGTCGCTGGGCGCCCGCGGCCTGGTGACCGATCTGCTCACCCAGGTCATCCACGAGGGCAGGACCGACGTCATCTACGCCTGCGGGCCGATGGGGATGCTCCGCGCGGTGACCACGCTGGCCGGCCGCTACGACATCCCGGTGCAGGCCTTGGTGGAGGAGTCGATGGCCTGCGGGATCGGGGTCTGCATGACCTGCGTGCTGCCCGTGGTGGGCGAGGACGGGGTGACCCGGATGGCCCGGTCCTGCGTGGACGGCCCGGTGTTCCGCGGCGACCTGGTGCGCTGGGACGACATCGGCACCGTCCCGTTCGATGCGCTCGGCGCGCCCGGGTGGAAGCCGCGCCCGCAGGCCAAGCCGCAGCCGGCGGCCAGGCCGCAGCCGGGCGGGCGGCAGCCGGGCGGGCGGCAGCCCGGCCGGCCGGCCTCCGGCGAGGCACAGCCGGGACGGGCGCGGACCGGCCCGGCGGCCGGGCCGGCGGCGGGACGGCCTCATGGCCGTTGACCTGAGGAGCCGGCTGGCCCATGTGGAGCTGCCCAACCCCATCCTGACCGCGTCCGGCTGCGCCGGTGCCGGGCGTGAGCTCGCCCAGTTCTTCGATGTGGCCAAGATCGGCGCGGTCGTCACCAAATCGGTCATGCTGGCCCCGCGCTCCGGGCGCCCCACCCCGCGGATGGCCGAGACACCAAGCGGCATGCTCAACTCGATCGGGCTGCAGGGCCCGGGGATCGACGCCTTCCTGCAACGTGACCTGCCCTGGCTGCTGTCCCGCGGCGCGCGCGCGGTGGTGTCGATCGCCGGCGGCTCCGTGGATGAGTACGCCGAACTGGCCGCCCGGCTGTCCGACGCCTCCGGGGTGACCGCGGTCGAGGTCAACATCTCCTGCCCGAACGTGGCGGACCGGGGCCAGGTCTTCGCCTGTGACCCCGCCGCGTCGGCGGCGGTGATCGAGGCGGTGCGGGCCAGGATCCGCTATGACATCCCCGTCTTCGCGAAGCTCTCCGCGGATGTCACCGACGTCGTGGCGATCGCCGGGGCCTGCGTGCGGGCGGGCGCGGACGGCCTTTCGATGATCAACACGCTGCTCGGCATGGCGATCGACACGGAAACCCTGCGCCCGGCGCTGGCTGGCGTCACCGGTGGCCTGTCCGGCCCGGCCATCAGGCCGGTCGCGGTGCGCTGCATCTGGCAGGTGCACGAGGCATTTCCCGACGTGCCGATCATCGGCATGGGCGGGGTGCGGACCGGCCGGGACGCGCTCGAACTGATGCTGGCCGGTGCCACCACGGTGAGCGTGGGGACGGCAATATTCCACGATCCGTCCGCATGCCCGCGCATTGTCAGGGAACTGGAGGAGGAACTGGCCAGCCGGGGCATCGAGCGCGCCACGGACGTGGTCGGGCTCGCCCATGAGCCTGGCCAGGTCGGAGGCCGTAAAAGGCCGGGCAGCGTCTTGTAACCTGTGGCCCAGCCACGAGGAGGATCCTTGACCCAGCCTGCGCCGATCGCCGTCGCACTCGATGCGCCAGATCTGGAGACCGCCGCCCGGTGGGCCGGCCTGGTCACGCCGCACGTGAGCACCGTCAAGGTGGGCCTTGAGCTCTATCTGCGATATGGGCCGGGCATCGTGGCGTCGATCCGCGGCGCCAGCGGGGTCAAGGTTTTTCTTGACCTGAAGCTGCACGACATTCCCGCCACCGTGGCCGGCGCGGCCCGGGCGGTGGCCCGGCTGCATCCGGACGTGCTGACCGTGCACGCCGCCGGTGGGCCCGAGGTGGTCCGTGCCGCGGTCGGGGCGGCACCGTCCACCATGATCGCTGCGGTCACCCTGCTCACCTCCCTGACTCCCGCCGACCTGGAACTCATCGGCGTGACCGGCTCGCTGAGTGACGCCGTGCGGCGGCTGGCCGTGCTCGCGGTCGAGGCCGGGGCCCGCGGCCTGGTCTGCTCACCGCGGGAGGTTGCCGACGTCCGTGCCGAAGTCGGCCCGGATGTCACGCTCATTACGCCCGGAATCCGCCCAGCGGGCGCCGCGGCGCATGATCAGGCGCGAACCGCAACGCCGGAAGAGGCATTGCGGTCCGGGGCCGACCTGCTGGTGATTGGGCGGCCTATTACAAGCGCTCCAGACCCGGGGGCGGCCGCCGCGGCAATCGCAGCGCCGTTGCGCCGGTTCCAGCCGGCCCAGGGCTGAGCCCGCAGCCCGGACCCGGCGCCAGCGCTGGGCCGCAAGACGGTATACGATCGGTGCAAAGCTGGCCGTCAGCAGGCGCGACCTGTCTCGTCGGCCTCCGGTTCAGGGGTCAGCGCAGGGCCGGCGCCGCCCTTGACGATCGGCCAACCCCCCCAGTTAACTACCCTGAGCAACCAGCCGCTCTCGTGGAGTAGTATCACTCAATTTATAGCGTGTTAAACGGGCATTCGCGTTGCCCTGGAGAGCCGAACTCGCTACTTTCCCATCCCGAACCAATGTTTTCTATTCGAAACCCGAGGTGACACGGAGTGGCTCTTCCTCCCCTCACTCCCGCTCAGCGCGCAGCTGCCCTGGAGAAGGCGGCTAAGGCACGTAAGGATCGTGCCGAGGTCAAGAACAACCTGAAGCGTGGTGCCATCACGCTCCCGGCTGTCCTCAAGCAGGGGCAGTCTGACGAGATTGTGGGCAAGATGAAGGTCTCGGCACTGCTCGAGGCCATGCCAGGGGTTGGCAAGGTGCGGGCGCGGCAGATCATGGAGCGGCTCGGCATCGCGGAATCGCGCCGGGTTCGCGGCCTGGGCGCCAATCAGCGCACCGCCCTTGAGAACGAGTTCGGCGGTGGTATCTGACTGAGGCTAACGACCCCAGGGACGAGCGCGGGGAACACGCTTCCACGGCGGATTCGCCCGTTCATCGCGTAAGCGATGCCGCGCTTGTCCGGGGGGAAACCCATGAAGCCCGGCTGACAGTGCTTTCCGGCCCTTCCGGTGTAGGCAAGAGCACTGTCGTGGCGGGCTTGCGGGCTCAGCGCCCGGACATCTGGCTGTCGGTTTCCGTGACTACCCGGGTGCCACGGCCAGGTGAAGTCAACGGTCGTGAATACCATTTTGTGAACGATGCGGCATTCGATGCCATGGTGGCCCGCGGCGAGTTGCTGGAGTGGGCCACGTTTGACGGCAAGAAGTACGGCACCCCGAAGGCTCCCGTCGCGCAACGGGCCGCCAGGGGGGTAGCGACACTTCTGGAGATTGACATCGAGGGCGCCAGGCAGGTGCGCCGCAGCGTTCCGGGCGCCCTGCTGGTCTTCCTGGCCCCCCCGTCCCGTGCGGAACTGGCCCGCAGGCTCACCGGCCGGGGCACCGAACCGCCGGACGTGATCGCCCGCCGCTTGGATGTGGCGAGGCAGGAGATCGAAGCCGGCCGCGAGTTCGATATCACGCTGGTGAACACGTCCGTACCGGACGTGTGCAGGCAACTGGTAACCTTGATGACGGCCTGAGGAGGCCATCCCGCGCCCTCCGGCGCGCAACGACGGAAGGAACCCGGTGGCAGGAATTACCACTGCGGACGGCATCACCAACCCGCCCATCGATGATCTGCTCGATGTGGTCGACAGCAAGTACCGCCTGGTGATCATGGCGGCCAAGCGGGCGCGGCAGATCAACGCCTACTACGCGCAGCTCGGCGAGGGACTGCTGGAGTATGTCGGCCCACTGGTCGAGACCAGGGTGCAGGAGAAGCCACTGTCGATCGCGCTCCGCGAGATCCGCGAGGGGCTGCTCTCCGCCGTGGAGATCGCCGAGCCCTGACCGGCCGGGGCGGCATGTCGGCGCGGGTCGTTCTCGGCGTGGGTGCCGGGATCGCTGCCTACAAAGCCTGTGAGCTGCTGCGGCGGCTGACCGAATCCGGGCATCAGGTCCGGGTCGTGCCGACCGCGGATTCTTTGCGTTTCGTGGGGGCGGCGACCTGGGCGGCACTGTCCGGCCAGCCGGTGACGACCACCCCCTTCCAGGACGTGCACGAGGTGCCGCACGTCCGCCTGGGTGCCGAAGCCGACCTCGTTTTCGTTGCCCCGGCCACCGCCGACCTGCTCGCCCGTGCGGCGGGCGGCCGGGCCGACGACCTGCTCACCTCGGTCCTGCTGACCGCGCGCTGCCCGGTGGTGTTCGCGCCGGCCATGCACACCGAGATGTGGGAACACCCGGCCACCCGGGCCAACGTGGCCACCCTGCGGGAGCGTGGCTGCCTGGTGCTTGAGCCCGCGTCGGGCCGGCTCACCGGGGCCGACAGCGGGCCCGGTCGCCTTCCCGAGCCGGCCGAGCTGTGCCAGGCAGCGATCCGGGTGCTGGCCCGGGGAGCCGCCGGGATGGCCCCTGACCTGCACGGCCGCCAGGTGGTCGTGAGCGCGGGCGGGACCAGGGAGGAAATCGATCCGGTCCGTTTCATCGGCAACTGGTCGTCGGGGCGCCAGGGTTACGCGCTCGCCGAGGCCGCGGTCGCCAGGGGCGCGGCGGTGACCCTCGTCGCGGCCAACGTCGGCCTGGCCGATCCCGCCGGGGCCAAGGTGATCACGGTGACCTCGGCCTGCCAGATGCGCGACGCGGTGCTGTCCGCCGCGGCGGATGCCGATGCGGTGGTCATGGCCGCGGCGGTGGCCGACTACCGGCCCGCGGCTCGCAGCGAGCAGAAGCTCAAGAAGGCCGGGACCGCGCCGGCGCCGCTGGAGTTGGTGGAGAACCCCGACATACTGAAG
Source organism: uncultured Actinomycetes bacterium (assembly GCA_963707905.1). GTDB lineage: Bacteria > Actinomycetota > Actinomycetes > Streptosporangiales > Streptosporangiaceae > DASXKD01. The sequence continues at coordinate 351,471 of CAVPSA010000059.1, forward strand.
GAACTGGCCGCCCGCCGGCCGCCGGGGCAGGTCCTCGCCGGGTTCGCCGCGGAGACCGAGAACATCGCGGAAAACGGCCGGGCGAAGCTCGCTGCCAAGGGCTGCGATCTGCTCGTGGTGAACCAGGTCGGCCCCGGGCTGGCGTTCGGCACAAGTGACAATGCCGCCCTCGTGCTCGGCTCCGACGGGAGCGTGACCGAGGTGCCGCGGGGGCCCAAGACGGCCCTGGCCGACGTGATCTGGGATCTCGTCGCGGCCAGGCTGCCGGCACCGGCCTGACCAGAGCGGGGGCGGGCGCGAAGCGCGGGGGCGGGACAAGCAAGCGGGGGCGGGCACGAAGCGCGGGGGCGGGACAAGCGAGAGCGCGGGGGCGGGACAAGCAGAGCGCGGCGGGCAGGTAGCCGGACGGCAGGGCCGGGGGCCCCGGTACAATTCGGCGGAGCCCCAGCACTCGGCAATGGAGTGCACCCCGGCGACACGACTGCCGGGCTCGCGGCGCCCCTCTTGCCGGGCGCTCCATGCGCAGCAGAAAAGGATCTCAGGTGGCCCGTCGTCTCTTCACTTCCGAATCGGTCACGGAGGGCCATCCGGACAAGATGGCAGACCAGATCAGCGATGCCATGCTCGACGCGATGCTCAAGGATGACCCGGGCAGCCATGTCGCGGTGGAAACCATGATCACCACTGGCCAGGTTCACGTGGCCGGGGAGGTGACCACGGAAACCTATGTCGATATCCCGAGCATCATCCGCGAGAAGATCCTGGAAATCGGCTACGACTCCTCGGCCAAGGGATTCGACGGCGCATCCTGCGGGGTATCGGTATCCATCGGCGCGCAGTCCCCGGACATCGCCCAGGGCGTCCTGGACGCGTTCGAGTACCGCGAAGGCGAGGGCGCGACCGAGTTCGACCGCCAGGGCGCCGGCGACCAGGGCCTGATGTTCGGGTACGCCTGCCGGGAAACCCCGGAGTTCATGCCGTTGCCGATCATGCTGGCGCACCGGCTGGCCCGGCGGCTGTCCCAGGTGCGGCGCAATGGTGACGTGCCCTACCTGCGCCCCGACGGCAAGACGCAGGTGACCATCGAATACTCAGGGGACGAGCCGGTCCGGCTGGACACCGTGGTGGTCTCGGCGCAGCACGCACCAGACATCGACCTGAAGGAACTGCTCGCCCCCGACGTGCGTGACCATGTGGTGGCGCCGGTTCTCGCCGGTCTCGACCTGGACACCGACGGCTACCGGCTGCTGGTCAACCCGACCGGCCGGTTCGAGATCGGCGGCCCGATGGGCGACGCCGGCCTCACCGGCCGCAAGATCATCATCGACACCTACGGTGGCATGGCCAGGCACGGCGGCGGCGCGTTCTCCGGCAAGGACCCGTCCAAGGTGGACCGCAGCGCCGCCTACGCGGTGCGCTGGGTGGCCAAGAATGTGGTCGCCGCGGGCCTGGCCGACCGCTGCGAGGCGCAGGTCGCCTACGCCATCGGCAAGGCCAAGCCGGTCGGCCTGTTCGTGGAGTGCTTCGGTACCGAGAAGGTGCCGGTCGCCCGGATCCAGGACGCCGTGCTCGAGGTCTTCGACCTGCGCCCGGCGGCCATCGTCAAGGCTCTGGACCTGCTCCGGCCGATCTACGCGCAGACGGCGGCCTTCGGTCACTTCGGCCGGGAGGAGCCGGACTTCTCCTGGGAGCGGACCGACCGGGTCGAGGAACTCAGGCGCGCCGCCGGAATCTGAGGACGGGACCCTCCCCCTCATGATCATGGGGATGTGGCCCATCGGCGGGCCACCTCCCCATGATCATCCCGGCGTTACCGGCCGGGCGCGGGTTCGCGGCGGGGTCGGCCGGGTCTGGTAGGACAGGGAGCGTGGCTGCGGACCAGGACCAGGCGGGGGCGCGCACGATCGCCACGCCGGAGCGGGGGGCGGGCCGGGCCGGGCGCGGGAAGGCGCCCCGGCGGCGGTCGGCGGCCACCCAGGCCCCGGCGGCGGAACTGCCGGTTGCCAGGGTCCTGGTCGACGTGCCGCTGGCGCATCTCGACCGGCCCTTCGACTATCTCGTGCCGGAACGGCTGGCGGAGTCCGCCGTGCCCGGCTGCCGGGTCCGGGTCCGGTTCGCCGGGCAGCTCGTTAGCGGTTACCTGCTGGATCGAGTAGCGGTGAGCGAGCACCAGGGTCGGCTGGCCGCCCTGGAACGGGTCGTCTCGCCGGAGCCGGTGCTCACCCCGGAGATCGCCGCGCTGGCCCGGGAGGTGGCCGACAGGTACGCGGGAACCATGGCGGACGTGCTGCGGCTGGCCATCCCGCCGCGCCACGCAGGGGCCGAAACGGCCGCACGGACGCGCGCACCGAGCACCACAGGTAACGGGGATGCGCCCGGCGCCCCGCCTCCGGTGCGGCCGGAGCCTGGGCCGTGGGCCCGCTACCAGCAGGGGGCGGCCTTCCTGGCGGCGCTGGCGGACGGGCGCGCGCCGCGAGCTGTCTGGACGGCGCTGCCGGGCCGGGACTGGCCGGAGGAGATCGCGCGTGCCGCGGGCACAGCGGCCGCGACGGGCCGGGGGTCGCTCATCGTGGTCCCGGACGCACGAGACCTGGGCCTGGTCGACGCCGCCCTGGCCCGCGCACTCGGCCCCGGGAGGCACGTCAGCCTGACGGCGGGGCTCGGGCCTGCCGAGCGGTACCGCCGCTGGCTGGCCGTGGCCCGCGGCGAGATCCGCGTGGTGGCCGGCACCCGGGCCGCGATGTTCGCCCCCGTGACCGGCCTGGGCCTCGTCGTGGTCTGGGATGACGGTGACGACCTGCACGCCGAGCCGCGCGCCCCCTACCCACACGCGAGGGAGGTGCTCGCGCTGCGCGCGCACCGGGCCCGCGCCGCCGCCCTCATCGGCGGCTTCGCCCGCACCGCCGAGGCGACCAGCCTGGTCGCGAGCGGCTGGGCGCGCGCCGTGACGGCGCCGAGGGACGTGGTGCGCCGGTTCGCCCCCGATATCCGGGCTACCGGCGACGACGCCGAGCTGGCCAGGGACGAGGCGGCCAGGACGGCCCGGATACCGAGCCTCGCGCTGCGTGCCGCCCGGGCCGCCCTGGACCGGGGGCCGGTGCTGGTCCAGGTGCCCAGGCGCGGCTACCTGACCGCCGTGGCCTGCGAGCGCTGCCGTGCGGCGGCGCGCTGTGTCACGTGCGGCGGGCCGCTGGCCGTAGCGGCCAGCGACGCCCCGGCCGGTTGCCGGTGGTGCGGCCGCAGCGACGCGGAGTGGCGATGCCCGGCGTGCGGCCACGGCCGGCTCCGGGCCGTCGTCGCGGGGTCCCGGCGCACCGCTGAGGAACTTGCCAGGGCGTTCCCCGGCGCCCCAGTGGTCGTTTCCGCTGGCGCAGCCACGATCAACTCGGTTCCGCCACGGCCCGCGCTGGTCGTCGCGACACCCGGGGCCGAGCCTCAGGTGGACGGTGGGTATGCGGCGGCGGTGCTGCTGGACGGCTGGGTGCTGCTCGGCCGGCCCAGCCTGGCCGCGGCGCAGGAGGCGCTGCGCCGGTGGCTCAACGCCGCGGCGCTGACCGCCCCCGGCAGCGCCGGCGGCACGGTGATCCTGGTAGCCGAGGCGGCCCTGCCGGTCGCGCAGGCGCTGATCCGCTGGGATCCGGTCACCCACGCCGAACGGGAACTTGCCGAACGGGAGGCGCTCGGCTTCCCGCCCGCCGTGCGGATGGCCGCCGTGACCGGCTCCGCCGAGGCGGTGACCGGATTCCTCGCCGACACCGTGCTGCCAGCGGAAGCGGAGGTGATCGGCACGGTCCCGGCCGGCCCGGACAAGGACCGTGCGCTGATCAGGATTCCCCGGCCGGGTGGGCTGGCGCTGGCTGCCGCGCTGCGGCAGGCGCAGGCGACGCGCACCGCGCGCAAGGACACCGGCCAGGTGCGAGTCCAGGTTGACCCGGCCGACCTGATCTGACCCGGAAACCTCGCTGCTGAGCTGCCCCGATGCCCTGCGATACCCCCGGCACTCACCGCGCACCCGCTGCCGTGCCCCCGCCGACGTCATAGGGTGCTGGGGTGGCCACCTCACGAAGGAACGCGCGCACGGAGCGCGGCGGAGCCGCGCCGCCCGCAGCCCCCGGCGATGGCGGGGCGGGCGGCACCGGCTCCCAGAACGCTCCTCAGGCAGGTGGCAAGGCCGCCAGCGGCCCAAAGCAGGGCACCAGGGCCCGGCCGGCCAAGCTGCCGCCGGTCCGGCTGGCACCCCGGGAGGAACTGGCCGCCGCGGCCCGGGTGGCACCGCTGCTGCGCGCCGCCCGGCTGGTCGCCTGCTGGGCAGCGGCCGGCCAGCGGTCCGGGACCGCTGACGGGCTATCCGCCGGCGCCGCTGCGGCAGCCATCGCCGAACTGGAACTCACAGCCGCGGAACTCGACGTGGCATGGCGGGTGGCCGCGGGTACCGGCATGGCGGCGGTGCCCGCCGGCCAGGCCGTGCCGGGGCCTCGGGTGGACGTGCTGGCCAGCGGCGATGCCGGTGACGTGCTCGCCGTGTGGGAGGACGCGCTCCGGGTGATGCTGCGCGCCGAGGACCTCGACGGCATGGCCACCGCGCTCTACACCGTCGGCGGGCCGGTGAAGATGGACGCCCTGTTCGAGGCGTACATGGCGGCGGCTGGCAGCCGGGACCGCACGGAGCGGCCGTCGCGCCCGGGCGAGGATCTGGCCACAGGCCTATCCTCGGCCCTGGAGACCCTGGCCGATCTCGGGGTGGTGGAACTGGGCACCGACGACAGCGCGGGCGGGCTGACCGTCGCACTGTCCCGGCTCGGGGTCTGGGGGATGCACCGGCACCTGCGCGCCCAGGGCTGGCACGTACCCGTGCTTGGCGGTGGCGCCCGCGACGGAGCCGCCGCGCTGCTCACCACGCTGGCCAGTTGCGACGCGGAAGACGGCGAGGCGGAGATCGCTGCATGGCTCGCGGCGCGGGCCCCGGCGCAGGCGGCAAGGGAACTGATCGACGCGGCCCGGCGTGGGACACCCGGCCTGCGCGGCGCCGGTTTCGCGGTGCTCGACCGGATCGGCGATCAGGCCGTGCCAGCGGTACAGGCGGCACTCAAGGATCCGGTGCTGCGGGCGCACGCCGCCGTGTGGCTGCACGAGCACGGCGAAGAGGCCGAACTCGGGCCCGGAGAGCGGGCCTGGCTCCTGGTGGACCTCGGGGCCGGGCTGCTGGAGGAGGCCGACCCCAGGGACGTGGTCGTGGAACTGCTTCCCGACCTGCCGCCCAAGGCACAGGCCGACATGGTGGCGGGGCTGTGGGAGGTGGACCATCCGGCGGTGACCGACCTGCTCACGGCGCTCAGCGAGCACCACCCGGACCCGGCGGTGGCCCGGGCCGCACGCAAGGCCGCGTTCAAGGCGCGCTCACCCTCCGCTGGGGCGCGCGGGGCAGGCGCCCGTAACCGCCGGACCCCCTAGACTTGACGCGCCGGAGCCCGGCGGGCTCCGGCCTACCGTGACGCCCGGCAGCCACCCGAAGGGACGGTGCGCCATCAGCCTCAAGCCGATCCGGCTCTTCAGCGATCCGGTGCTGCGCACCCCGGCCGATCCCGTCAAGGTCTTCGACGCAGAGCTGCGCAGGCTGGTCAAGGATCTCACCGACACCATGCTGGACGCGCCTGGCGTAGGCCTCGCCGCGCCCCAGATCGGGGTGAGCCTTCGGGTGTTCACCTTCCACGTCGATGACCAGATCGGGCACCTGATCAACCCGTCGCTGAGCCTGTCCGGGGAGGAAGAGACCGACGACGAGGGCTGCCTGTCCTTCCCCGGCCTGGTCTATCCGACCAAACGTGCCTACGGCGTCGTCGCCACGGGCTTCGACATGCATGGTGAACCGGTCACGCTGGAAGGCACCGGGCAGCTGGCGCGGTGTGTCCAGCACGAGACCGACCACCTGGACGGTGTGCTGTTCATCGACCGGCTGGACGCCAAGCAGCGGAAGCTGGCGATGAAGGAGATCCGCGAGTCCGACTGGTGGGGTGACGCCGCGGCGAAGGTGAAGATCTCCCCGCACCCCACCTGGGGCAAGGCGCTCTGAACGGGATGCGAGACGGTGCGCGCGATGCTGCTCGCCGCTCTGCGGGGCTCCGTTAAGCCATGCGCGTGATCTTCGCCGGCACCCCGCAGACGGCGGTGCTCTCACTGGAAGAACTGCTGCGGTCCAAGCACGAGGTGGTGGCGGTGCTCACCCGGCCCGACGCGGCGGCCGGGCGGGGCCGGCAGGTCGGCCCGAGCCCGGTTGCCCGGTGCGCGGCCAGCGCCGGCATCGAGGTGCTCAAGCCCGCCTCCCCACGGGATCCGGCCTTCCTTGACCGGCTCCGCGCGCTCGCACCGGACTGCTGCCCGGTCACCGCGTACGGTGCGCTGATCCCGCGCGCAGCGCTGGAGATACCGCCGCACGGGTGGGTGAACCTGCATTTCTCGCTGCTGCCCGCCTGGCGGGGCGCCGCGCCGGTCCCGCACGCCATCTGGCACGGCGACGACATGACCGGGGCCACCACGTTCCGGCTCGTGGCCGAACTGGACGCCGGGCCGGTGTACGGGGTGATGACGGAGCCGGTCGGCCCGCAGGACACCGCCGGTGACCTGCTGGACCGCCTCGCCACCGCCGGTGCGGGCCTGCTGGCCCAGACCCTGGACGGCATCGAGTCCGGCGGCCTGCGGGCCGTGCCGCAGCCCGCCGAGGGCATCAGCTACGCACCCAAGCTGACCACCGACGACGCGCGGGTGCGCTGGGGTGACCCGGCACTCGCCGTCGGGCGGCAGATCCGGGCCTGCACCCCCGCCCCCGGTGCCTGGACCATGCTCGGCGACGCCCGGCTGAAACTGTGGCCGGTGCGCGACTGCCCGCAGGCGCCGGGCGCGCCGCTGCGCCCAGGGGAGCTGCGGGTCACCAGGTCTGCGGTGTTGGCAGGCACCGCTACGCACCCCGTGGAACTCGGCGACGTACAGCAGGGCGGCAAGCGGAGAATGCCCGCCACCGAATGGGCCCGGGGGCTGCGGCTGGGTGCGGGGCAACCGGGGAGCACGCAGCCGGGGAGCGGTGCGCCGGCTGCCGGGGCCCAGATTCCGGGCGAGACCGGTGCCGCAGGCCCGGTCCTGCACTGACATGGCCGCCCGCCGCCCCGCATCACCGGCCAGGACGCCGGCCCGGAGTGCGCCGCCCCGAAGCGCCCCGACCCCGGCCCGCGAGGTCGCGCTGGCCGTGCTTCGCGCGGTCACCGACCGGGACGCCTACGCCAACCTGCTGCTCCCTGCGCTGCTTGCCGAGCGCGGACTGGATGGCCGCGACGCGGCGCTCGCCACCGAACTGGCCTACGGGACGCTCCGTGGCCGCGGCAGCTACGACGCCGTGCTGGCAGCGTGCAGCACGCGTCCGCTCGCCGACATCGACCCGCCGCTGCTCGATGTGCTCCGGCTTGGCACCCACCAGTTGCTGGCCACCAGGATCGGCCCGCACGCGGCGGTGGCCACCTCGGTCACGCTGGCCAGGGAGGTGGCCGGGGGAGGGGCCGCGGGATTCGCCAACGCCGTACTCCGCCGGGTCGCCACCCGCGACCTGGACTCCTGGATCGCGGTGGTCGCACCGGACCGGGCCGCCGACCCGGTCGGCTACCTCGCGGTCAAGACCAGCCATCCGGGCTGGATCGTCGCCGCGGTCAGCGAGTCCTTGGGCGAGGAACCTGTCACCGGGCTGCCGCTGACCGAGGCGGCCCTCGCCGCGAACGGGATACGCCCCCGGGTCACACTGTGCGCCGTCCCCGGGCTGGCCACCCCCGCCGACCTGGTCGCCCGGGGCAGCCAGGCCGCGCGGTGGTCCCCGTTCGGCGCCTATCTGGACGGCGGCGACCCGGCCGGGATACCTGAGGTCCGGCAGGGCCGCGCGGCCGTGCAGGACGAGGCGAGCCAACTTGCCGCGCTCGCGCTGGCCCGCGCGGATACCGGCACCGCCAGCCCCGCGGCGCCTGGCCCGGGCGGCCCGGACGGCGACCGCCGCTGGCTCGACCTGTGCGCCGGGCCCGGCGGAAAGGCGCGGCTGCTCGCCGGGCTGGCGGCAGGCCGCGGCGCCCGGCTGCTCGCCGCGGACGTCAGGGAACACCGGGCCCGGCTGGTGCGCGCGGCGACGGCCGCGGTTAGCGCTGCCACGGTGGTCGTGGCGGACGGCACCAAGCCCGCCTGGCGGCCCGCCTCGTTCGACCGGGTGATCGCCGACGTCCCCTGCTCCGGGCTCGGGGCCCTGCGGCGCCGCCCGGACGCACGCTGGCGCAAGACGCCCGCCGACGTGGCCGCGCTCGGCGAACTGCAGCGCTCGCTGCTGCGCACCGCGATCAACGCCGCCCGGCCCGGCGGGGTGATCGCCTATGTGACCTGCTCACCGCATATCGCGGAGACGCGCGCGGTGGTCGGCCAGGTCACCGCCGCCCGCGACGACGTTCTCGTGCTCGATGCCCCCGCGCTGCTCGGTGAGGTGCCAGACCTCGCCTGCCCCGCTCCAGGCGGGCGGTACGCGCAGTTCTGGCCGCACCTGCACGGCACCGACGCCATCTTCCTGGCCCTGCTGCAGACGGTGCTAGCCCGGGGGAGCGACCCCCGGAACCCCCCGGTGGCTCAAAGCCCCCGCGACTCCGTCGCGGGGGCTTTGGCCCTGCTGGCTTGGGTTAGAGACTCCCCGGAGATCTTGGAGGTCGTTCCTTGACGCAGGGCTTCTGGCGGGGGGTTTGAGCCTCACCTGGTCAGGGCGCGGCCGGACGTCTTGCCCAGTCTGGACGTGCCGATGTCGGCGCGCTGGCCCTGTGCGTAGCCGTTGCCGTAACCGGTACCGCTGTAGGTCACCCGGGACGTGCGGGTGACCGGGTAGGCCTGCCGCAGGGTGCGCTCGATGATCTCGGTCCGGTCCGCGAGCACAAGCGCGGCCGAGGGGCCACTGCCCGCGGGGGTGTCGGCGGCGTGCTGCGCCGCCCGCTGCTCGGCCGTGCGGACCCGGGCCACCACGGCGGTCGCGAAACCGAGCAGCCAACTCCGGCGCCAGGCGCGGGTGCTCCGAGACCAGGCCGGCGGCTCGGCGGCGGACAGGCCCTGCCACATCTGCAGGAGCAGCGAGGTGTAGAGGACGTCGGTGCGCTCGATGTCCGAGGCGAACCCGAACACGTGAATCCGTGATCCCGGCCCGGTGCAGGGCAAGATCACGCACTGGCAGCGCAGCGCGGCTGCCAGCCCGCACAACAGGTGCGCCTGCACCCGGGCCCAGGGATTGGCGATATCAATGACCCGGTCGTCCGGCCGGTCCGTCTCCGGCCGGGCCGCCGCGAGCAGTGCGCGGTCGATGCCGTACTTCGCCATCAGTTCGGCGGCTTTGGCGGTCAGCGCCTGGGCCTCAGCCTGGGTCACCCCGTCCGCCTCGGCCTTGACCAGCAGCTTGCGGACCCGGGCGAGCAACGCATCCGGTGTATCGGGGTTCACCGGCGTCCCTCCTGCCGTCGGCCGATCCATCGCTGACAGGACCGAAGGCTATCCCCGGCCGAGGACAATCCCGGCCACGGCTCACGGCGCACCAGGAACCCTACCGGGGGAGCCGGGGACCACCCCCGGCGCCACCCTCGCGTGCGCGCGGACGGCGTCTAGACTCGGCAGCATGGCCGTCCAGATGGCGCCCAGCATCCTGGCCGCCGACTTCGCCCGGCTCGCCGACGAGGCGGCGGCGGTCGCCGATGTGGCCGACTGGCTGCACGTGGACGTCATGGACAACCACTTTGTGCCGAACCTCACCATCGGGCTGCCCGTCGTCGAGTCGCTGCTCAAGCACACCGAGCTGCCACTCGACTGCCACCTGATGATCGCCGAGCCGGACCGGTGGGCCCCCGGGTACGCGGAAGCCGGGGCCCGCAACGTCACCGTGCACGCGGAGGCGCTCCATGCGCCGACCCGCACCCTGCGGATGATCCGCGCCGCGGGCGCCCGCGCCGGGCTCGCGGTCAACCCCGCCACTCCGGTGGAGCCCTACGAGGACCTGCTGCCCGAATTCGACATGCTGCTGCTGATGACCATAGAGCCGGGTTTCGGCGGCCAGGCCTTCCTCGACGTCGTGCTGCCCAAGCTGCGCCGGGCGCGGGCGCTGGTGCAGCGGCACGGCGCATCGGTGTGGCTCCAGGTGGACGGCGGTGTGGGCGAGGAAACCATCGAGCGGTGCGCGGACGCCGGCGCCGACGTGTTCGTAGCGGGCACCGCGGTCTACGGTGCCGACAACCCCGCCGCCGCCGTGGAGGGACTGCGCCGGCGTGCGGAACAAGCCACCGCCCGTGCCCCCTGGCAGCACTGATCCTGGCGGGCCACCCAGAAAGAACGGCTGAAGGAAACCGGGGGGGCTTGTCGATTCCGGGGCCGATCGATCGTCGGGGTAAGTGACGGACCCCTTGACCAGACGGAAGGATGATCAGCATGGCCGAATACCTGATCCTCATCTTCGAGGACGAGAGTGCTTACGCGACCGCCACGCCGGACGTGTTCCAGCAGGTGATGGACGCGCACAACCGGTTCGCCGAGCAGGTCCCGGAGAAGGGCGGCAAGATCATCGAGGGCCGGGCCCTGCAGCCCACCGCCACTGCCACCACGATCCGCGGGGACGTGGTGACCGACGGCCCGTTCATCGAGACCAAGGAAGCGGTGGGCGGCTACTACCTGGTCGAGGCACGTGACCTCGACCACGCGCTGGAGATCGGGAAGCTGTGCCCGGCCCGGTTCGGCGGCGTGGAGGTGCGGCCGATTATGACGTTCGAGTGAGGTGAGCCGATCCCCCCGGCACGGTGCGGGCGCCGACGATGGCGCCGGTGCCGGGCCCGGCGAGGCATCCGCCGCGGTCGCGGACGCGCACCGTCGCGAGTGGGCCTTCGTGCTCGCCGCGACGGCGCGGGTCGCCGGCGACCTCGACCTGGCCGAGGAGTGCGTCCAGGACGCCTACGCCGCCGCGCTCACCGCCTGGACCCGCCAGGGCGTGCCGCGCAACCCAGGTGCCTGGCTCACCACCGCGGCGCGCCACCGGGCGATCGACGCCAAGCGCCGGGACCAGGTGCTGCGCGCGAAGCTGCCCCTGCTCATCGAGCCGGACCCGCCGGTCGCGGCATCCGCGCCGCCCGGGGACGGCCTGCCGGAGGAGGACGAGGTGATCCCCGACGACAGGCTCCGGCTGATCTTCACCTGCTGCCACCCGGCGCTGGCCAGGGAGGCCCAGGTCGCGCTGACCCTGCGGCTGGTGTGCGGGCTGACCACCGTGGAGATCGCGCAGGCGTTCCTGGTCTCGGAGCCGACCATGGCCGCGCGGGTGACCCGGGCCAAGAAGAAGATCTCCGCGGCGCGGATCGCCTACCGCGTGCCTGCTCCCGCCGAACTGCCCGACCGGCTCGACGCGGTGCTCACCGTCGTGCACCTGCTCTACACCACCGGGCATACCGCTCCCGGCGGCGAAAACCTGGTCCGCGCCGACCTGGTCGACCGGGCCATCGGGCTGGCGCGCATGCTGCGCACCCTGATGCCCGACGAGCGGGAGGTGACCGGGCTGCTCGCGCTCATCCTGCTGACCGACGCCCGCCGGGCCACCCGGGCCGACGCGCAGGGCCGGCTGCTGCTGCTCGAAGAGCAGGACCGGTCCCTCTGGGACCAGGCGGTGATCGCCGAGGGCACCGCGCTGATCGCGTCGGCGCTGCGGGGAGGCCGGCCGGGCCGGTTCGCGCTGCAGGCCGCGATCGCCGCGCTGCATGCCGAGGCGCCCAGCTACGCGCAGACCGACTGGCCGCAGATCGTCGCGCTCTACGACCTGCTGCTGCAGGCCTGGAGCTCGCCCGTGGTGGCGCTCAACCGTGCCGTCGCGGTGGCCATGGCGCAGGGCCCGGCGGCGGGGCTGGCCCAGATCGGGGAGCTGGAGGCGGGTGGGCGGCTTGACGCCTACCGCTACCTGCCCGCTGCCAAGGCGGACCTGCTGCGGCGCCTGGGCCGGTGGGAGGCGGCGGCGCAGGCCTACCGTGACGCGCTGGCCCTGACCGACAACGCCGCCGAGCGCGAGTTCCTCACCCGCCGCCTCACCGAGGTGACCGGGACTCCGCGCCTGAGCCCGCCCCGGTGGCCGAGCCCTATCCTCGAAGCGACCTCGCTGGCGCTGGCCGGGCGGCCCGGCTGACCCGCACCCGATTCGGGGCGGAATAGCCGCCGTGGCACACTGGTTACCCAAGTGAAAGCGTGCTCCGGGGTCGGTGAAACTCCGAGCCGGCGGTGACAGTCCGCGACCCGTCCAGGCCCAGCGCCTGGCCGGTTGACCCGGTGGAATCCCGGGACCGACGGTGAAAGTCCGGATGGGAGGCAGCACGCTCCTGGTTTGGCGTTGCGGGCCAGCGCCAAACCGTGCTGGCGCGTTCGCGCGCACCCCCGGAGCCGATGTTAGGACGGCCCCGAGGAGGCGCAGGCGCGGATGTTCACCGGAATCGTGGAAGAACTCGGCGAGGTCGTGTCCGTCGAGCATCTCGACGGTACGGCCCGGATCACCGTAAGGGGACCACAGGTCACCGCCGACGCGCGGCACGGCGACTCCATCGCCGTCAACGGCACCTGCCTCACCGTCACCGGCCTGTCCGGCAGCGACTTCACCGCCGATGTGATGGCCGAGACGCTGCGCCGTACCGGGCTCGGCGACCTGGCCGCTGGCTCACCGGTCAACCTGGAACGCTCGCTGCGGGTCGGTGACCGGCTCGGCGGGCACATGGTCCAGGGCCACGTGGACGGCGTGGGCACGGTCACCTCCCGGGTCAGCGGCGACCGCTGGGACGTGGTCAGGATCACCGTGCCGCCCGGGCTCGGCCGCTACTTCGTGGAAAAGGGTTCGGTGGCCGTGGACGGCGTGAGCCTGACCATCTCCGCCCTGGACGGCGACGGCGCGGGCGACGGCCAGTCCTGGTTCGAGGTCAGCCTGATTCCCGCCACCCTGGCCGCGACCACACTCGGCCGGGCCGCACCGGGCAGCCGGGTCAACCTGGAGGCCGACGTGATCGGGAAATACGTCGAGCGCATGCTTGGCACGGCCCGCGAAGCGGCGGCCCGGCCATGACCGGGAACGGCGGACAGGTCGCCGTCCCGCTGGACAGCGTGGAGCAGGCTATAGCGGACGTGGCGGCGGGCCGCCCGGTCGTGGTCGTGGACGACGCGAACCGCGAGAACGAGGGGGACATCATCGCGGCCGCCAGCGCGATGACGCCCGAGCTGATGACCTTCATGATCCGCTACACCAGCGGGGTGATCTGCGCCCCGCTCACCGGGGAAGCCCTGGACCGGCTCCAGTTGCCGCTGATGACCCCGCACAACACCGAGCGGATGCGCACCGCGTTCACGATCAGTGTGGACGCGCGTGACGGCGTCACCACCGGGATCTCGGCCGCCGACCGCGCCCGCACGGTCCGGGCCCTTGTCGACTCCGCGACCGAATCCTATGAACTGGTCCGGCCCGGCCACATCTTCCCGCTGCGCTACGCCGAGGGCGGGGTGCTGCGCCGCGCCGGGCACACCGAGGCCGCGGTGGACCTCGCCAGGCTCGCCGGGCTGACACCGGCTGGAGTGCTCGCCGAGGTGGTCAACGACGACGGGACCATGGCGCGGCTCCCCGCGCTGCGCGCCTTCGCCGACGAGCACGGCCTGGTGCTGATCTCGATCGCCCAGCTCATCGAGTACCGGCGGCACTCCGAGCAGCAGGTCCACCGGGTCGTGGAGACCCGGCTGCCCAACGCGCACGGCGAATGGCGGGCCCTTGGCTACCTGGACTCGGTCGACGGTACCGAGCACATCGCGCTGGTGTACGGGGACCTGGGTGACGGCCAGGACGTGCTGGCCCGGGTGCACTCCGAATGCCTGACCGGGGACGTGCTCGGCTCGCGGCGCTGCGACTGCGGCACGCAGCTTGAGGCCGCGATGGCGGCCGTCGCCGCGGAGGGCCGCGGCGTCGTGTGCTACCTGCGCGGCCACGAGGGCCGCGGCATCGGCCTGCTCAGCAAGCTGCGCGCCTACCAGTTGCAGGACGGCGGGGTGGACACCGTGGACGCCAACCTGGAACTCGGCCTGCCCGCGGACGCCAGGGACTACTCCATCGGCGCGCAGATGCTCGCCGACGCCGGGGCCCGCTCGGTGCGGCTGCTGACCAACAACCCGGCCAAGGTGGCCGGGCTGGCGGCCTGCGGCATCGAGGTGCGCAGCATGGTCCCGCTGCCGGTCGTCCCGACGCCGGAGAACCTGCGCTACCTCACCGTCAAGAGGGACCGCCTCGGCCACCAGATCGACGGGCTGCCCGAGCCGAACGGCGGCGGCCAGGCCGGCCACGTGACCGGCCTCGCGGAGGCACGGTGAGTGGGGAGGGGCGCCCCGCCGCCGGGGGCACCGTGGCTGCGGCCGGGCTGAGCCTGGCCATCGCGGCGACCCGCTGGCATGCGGAGATCACCGACAGCCTGGTGCGCCGTGCCTGCGCCGCGGCGCAGGCCTGCGGGGTCGGCGAGCCGCTGGTGGTGCGGGTGGCCGGTGCGGTGGAGCTGCCTGTGGTCGCGGCGGAACTCGCCGCCGGGCACGACGCCGTGGCCTGTCTTGGCGCGGTGATCCGGGGCGGGACTCCGCACTTCGAGTACGTCTGTGACGCCGTCACGGCCGGGCTCACCAGGGTCGCCCTGGACGCGCGAACCCCGGTGGGCAACGGGGTGCTTACCTGTGACACGCTGGAGCAGGCCCGTGACCGGTGCGGGCTGGACGGCAGCCATGAGGACAAGGGCTGGGAGGCGGTCGTGGCGGCACTCGACACCGCACTGGTGCTGCGCTCGCTGCGGGAGACCGCCGGGCGGAGGGCTGCCCCGGTGCCCGTGCGGGCGGAGACGGTGCCCGCCGGGGATCACCCAGGGAGCCTCGGCCGGCCACGACATTGACCCGACGACGGAACACGGTGCCCCGGGTCGTCGTATGGCAATGAAAGGCTGGTTCCCTTGCTTTCCCTCGTCCTGCCCAAGGGCTCGCTCGAGCGGGCCACCCTCGATCTTTTCGACGCCGCGGACCTGACCGTCCGCCGGTCCTCAGACCGCGACTACCACGCGTCCATCGACGACCCGCGGGTTGACCGGGTGCGCTTCCTGCGGCCGCAGGAGATCCCGTCCTATCTTGAGCGCGGGCTGTTCGACCTGGGCATCACCGGCCGGGACTGGATCAGCGAGACCGGCGCCGACCTGGTCTCGCTCGGCGAGCTGAAGTACTCCAAGGTCACCGCCAACCCGGTACGGGTGGTGCTCGCGGTGCCCGAGGCCGCGCCGTGGCGGTCGGTCGCCGACCTCCCCGAGGGCATCCGGATCTCCACCGAGCTTCCGGCGATGACAAGCAGGTACCTGGAGGCGCACGGGATCAGGGCCATGATCGTGCCCTCCTACGGTGCCACCGAGGCAAAGGTCCCCGACATCGTGGACGCGATCGTGGACCTCACCGAGACCGGGTCCTCGCTGCGCCGCAACGGCCTGCGCATCCTGGACACCCTGCTCACCAGCTACACCGAGCTGGTGGCCAACGCCGCCGCCTACGGCGACGCGGACAAGCGCGCCGCGATGGAGGACATCGCGCTGCTGCTGCGCGGTGCCATCGAGGCACGGCGCAACGTGCTGCTCAAGCTGAACGTGCCGGCCGCCGAACTGGCCGCGGTCACGGCGATGCTGCCCGCGCTGTCCTCGCCGACCATCACCACGCTGGCGCGCGGCGACATGAACGCGGTGGAGACCGTGGTACCCAAGCACAGCGTGAACACGCTGATCCCGGCGCTGAAGGCGGCCGGGGCACGGGACATCCTGGAGATCCCGATCTCCAAGATCGTCGAGTAGCCGCCGGGCCTTCGTCACGGGGCCAGGGCACTGTAGTCCGGTCGTGGTGCGACGTACTGTGGGGGCAGGTGTGCCGGGGCTTCCGGCATATCCGCTGGCCGGAACATGTTAGGACCAGCAGGCGAAAGTTTCGTGGAGGGATGCGGGGCGTGCGCGACATCCTTGGCCAGATTGAGAAGTGGTGGGACGCCGGGGAGGCGTTCGGCCTGGCCACAGTGGTGCGGACGTTCCACAGCGCACCGCGGGAGCCAGGTGCCGCGCTGGCCGTGTCGGCGGGCGGGGAAGTCATCGGCAGCGTGTCCGGCGGGTGCGTCGAGGGCGCGGTGTACGAGCTTGCCCAGCAGGTGCTGCAGACCGGGGAGCCGGTGCTGCAGCGCTACGGCGTCAGCGACGACACCGCGCTGTCGGTCGGCCTCACCTGCGGCGGCATCATCGACATCTTCGTCGAGCCGGTCAGCAAGGAGCGCTACCCGCAGCTCGGTGAGGTGGCCGCCGCGATCACGGCAGGCAGGCCGGTCGCCGTGGCCACCGTGATCGCCGGCCGGGGGAGGCCGGGGCGCGGCGGGTCATCTCCGGGGACACCGAGGACGGGACGCTGGCCGCCGGGGACCGGCTCGACCAGGCCGTGGACGACGACGCGCGCGGGATGCTCGCCCAGGGGCTGACCGCCGTGCGCCACTACGGCGAGCACGGCGAGCGCCGCCTGGACGAGCTGTCGGTGTTCGTCCAGTCGTTCGCGCCGCCGCCCCGGATGCTGGTCTTCGGGGCCATCGACTTCGCGGCGGCCGTCGCGCGGGCCGGGAAGTTCCTCGGCTACCACGTCACCGTGTGCGACGCCCGGCCGGTGTTCGCGACCCACGCCAGGTTCCCCGACGCCGACGAGGTCATCGTGCAGTGGCCGCACCGGTACCTGGCCGGCACGCCGGTGGACGAGCGCACGGTGATCTGTGTGCTCACCCACGACCCCAAGTTCGACGTGCCGGTGCTCGAAGTCGCGCTGCGCACCCCGGCCGGCTACATCGGCGCCATGGGCAGCAGGCGGACCCACGAGGACCGGCTCGCCCGGCTGCGTGAGGCCGGGCTCGGCGAGGCGGAACTGGCCAGGCTCCGGTCCCCGATCGGGCTGGACCTCGGCGCCCGGACCCCGGAAGAGACCGCGGTCTCGGTGGCCGCCGAGCTGATCCAGCTCCGCTGGGGCGGTTCCGGCCGCCCGCTCACCGACACTGCCGGGCGGATCCACCACAGCTGAGCCCCGGGGCGGGACGCCGCGCGGTGGCCCTGGCCGGGCGGGGCCAAGGCCCCGTGACGAAGGAACGGGGCCTTGAGCCATCGGGGGGTTCCGGGGGGTCGCCCCCCCGGGCTGGCACTCGCCGTAGGCTGGCGGACCGTGGCCAACCAGGTGGCGGGCGTGCTGCTCGCGGCGGGCGAGGGGAAACGGCTCGGCACCCCCAAGGCACTGGTCGAACTGGGCGGCCGCCGGCTCGTCGACCGGGGGATCGGCCTGCTCCGCGAGGGCGGCACCGCTCCGGTGCTCGTGGTGACCGGCGCGGTGGACGTCACCGTGCCTGGCGTCGTCCTGGTACCGAACCCGGACTGGCGCACCGGCATGGGCTCCTCGCTGGCGGCCGGGCTGCGTGCCCTGCCCGGCGACTGCGCCGCGGCGGTGATCGCCCTGGTGGACCAGCCGCTGATCGGCCCGGAGGTGGTCCGGCGGCTGCTGGCCGCGCACCGGGCCGGGGCGGAGCTTGCGGTAGCCGCCTACGACGGCCGGGCCCGCAACCCGGTGCTGCTGGGCCGCGGGCACTGGGCCGGGGTGCTCGCGGTGGCCGAGGGTGACGCCGGGGCACGGCCCTACCTGCGCGCCCATCCTGGCCTTGTGACGCTGGTCGAGTGCGCGGACATCGGCCGCCCCGACGACGTGGACACCCCAGAGGACCTGGCCAGGGTCGCCGCGCTGCTGGCCGGGCCTGCCGGGCCGCTGGCCGGGCCTGCCGGGCCGCTGGGCAGCTAGGCCGCGCCGGTTGCCTGGATACCCCAGCGGTGCGTGACGGTCTGGCCGGGTTCCAGGGTGAGCAGGTCGGTGCCGGTGACGAACGCGTTCGGCGGGCAGGTCATGGGCTCGATGGCCACCGCGCGGCGGCGGTGCTCCGGGCCGAGCGTGTCCCCGGTGAAGACCTGCAGCCATCCGTAGCCCGGGTCGGCCCACAGTGCGGCCCCGGCCCCGTCGCTGGTCAGCCGGGCCCAGGCCAGGCCCGCCTCGTCGCGCTCCAGCCCGGTGAAGGCGTGGTCCAGCGTCACCGTCCCGACCGGCCTGGCGGCGCGGAAGTCGAACTGCGTCCCGGCCACGTCGCTGGGCGGCCCTGACGGGATGCCGCGCTGGTCCGCGGGCAGCCACTGGCCGACCGGCAGGGTGAGCTCGCATCCGTCCACGGCCGGTGCCCCGGCGGTCAGGTACGGGTGTGAGCCGGTGCCGTACGGCGCAGGCCGGGTACCCGCGTTGTGTGCGGTCACGCTCACCATCAGGCCTGCCTCGCCGCTCAGCTGGTACTCCACCGTCAGGTCCAGCCGGAACGGGTAGCCGGTGTGGCCGAGCAGCGCCTGGTGCAGCACGACCGCATGAGGGTCGTGCCGGGCCAGCGACCACGCCGACCACCGGGTCAGGCCGTGGATGGCGTTTCCGGCAGCGGGCTCGCTCAGGTCCAGCTGGTATTCGGTGCCCCCCATCCGGTACCGGCCGCCATCGACGCGGTTCGGCCAGGGCAGCAGGAGCTGGCCGGCCGCCCCGGGGGGAAGCTCGTCGGCGTGGTAGGCGGTGATCAGCTCCCGGTCACGATGCCGCAGCTCACGCAGCCCGGCACCGAGTTCGGTGACAACGGCCAGGTAGTCGCCCCCGGCGATCTCGTACTGTGCTCCGGTGAGTGGGCTGGCGGCAGGCGTCATGACACACATTGTCCCTGTCGGAGCCGGGTTTTTTGCCGAGGATGGCGCAGTGCCGGCGGGGCTGCTTGGGGAGCGGGGGGACCGTCAGCCCCGCCGACAATTGCACGATAGCCGTACCGGGTAGGAATGCGCGCCAAGTTCATCAACCACGCTGGTGAAGGGGCTGCCGCGAGGGGCCGTGCGGGCTAGCTTTGGGCGAGGTGGCGGGGTCAGGGCTAGCTCAGGTCATGCCGCGCACCCGCGGGGGCAACCGCGGGCAGCAGGGCACCGTTACGAACCGCCTCCGCGGCGAGGACACCGAACAGGTAGAAGTAGGCGGCCTCCTCGTCGGGGAACGAGCGGGCCTCGTGCCTGGCGCCGTCCATCGCCATGAAGACCTCGAACCCGTTGGGGCCGGGCATCAGGCACAACGCGCCCTCGGTCTCGGTTTCCAGCGCGTACGCCATACGCGGGATGGCCGCCAGGTCTGCCAGTTCGCAGAAGATGTCCCTGGTCTGGACCCGCTGGCGCCGGGCGGCCCGGCCGCCTCCGTCCGGGACGGGCTCGTGCCGGGGAGCAGGGGCCGCGACCACGGGAGCCTCGGGCACGGGGGGCAGCATCGGGTCCGGGACGGGGCCCGGGCCCAGGCCCAGATCCAGGCCCAGGTCCAGGTCCAGGCCCGGGCCGGGGTGGTAGGGGTAGCTGGACTGCGTCGCGGCCGGGCCGACCGGCGGTGCCAGCCGGAGCGGTTTTTCGATCCGCTCCTCGATCAGCCCAGTGACCTCCTCGCGCGGGGTGAGCAGCTCGAACACGCCCCGGTCCACCTGCCAGTACCCCAGGCTGGCCGCCAGGCCCGCGTCCGCGCCCAGGTAGGCGATGTGCAGCCGGTCACCCAGATCGTCCAGGACGATGCAGGGCTCGTTGCGGAACGTGCCCACCGGCCGGGACTCCCAGAGCGCGTCCACCTCGGCGCGGATCACCCGCTTGCGCCAGTGCCCGGTGGCCGGCTCGAAGCCGAGTTCCTCCGGCGGCGGGCAGGCCGCGAACAGCACCACGTCGGATCCGGACGGGCCCACACCCGCCTCGTACGGCACGCCACGGTAGGTCGCCATCAGCCGGTATCTCATGTCTCAGGCCTCCCTCAAGGGTCGCAGCCACGCCTGCCCGTCGTACCGGCCGATGAATTCCTCGGTACCGAACGTCACCAGGCTCATCTCGGCCCCGACCGGGATGGGCACGGGCAGCGTGAAGAACTCGGGAATGGCGCTGACCGGGCTGCCGGACGTGGCACGTGGCCCGGCCACCAGCGAGGCCGACATGTCCAGCGCGATCCAGCGCAGCACGAACAACTCGGCCATGTCGGCGGAGAACTCAGATCCCTCGTAGCCCAGGGCCAGGGCCAGGTAGTAGTCGGCCGGTGTCTGGAACGTACAGTCACTGACCCGATACACATAGCCGGCGATCACCGAGCGCTGCCCTGTCAGGTAAGGCTCGACGAGGCGCGGGGGAATGACCTTCACCATGGCGGTGCCAGGTTCGATGGATCTCGTCGGCAACTCAGCCTGAATCACACGGTCCTCTGGGGCGGTGGATTGACCTGCGATGCAGTTCCAAAGACTCTCATATGGGAATTTACGCCTCAACCTGCTTGAGAGAGCACCAACAACGAATCCTGGGGCCGGCCGGGCTCGGAGGCTGACCACGTACGGAGGAGGTACCGGGCTGGCCTGGCGGCGAAGACCAGCCCCGACCGTCGATAGGCTGGGCCGGTGGCTGGGCGAAGGCTTGCCGGACCGCGCTTTCCGGATGACGACGGCTCGGCCGGACCGCCGGTGACGGCGGCGCTGGCCGCCTACGCCGCGGGCCAGGGCAGCGAGCACGCGGTGCTGCTGGCGCTGGACTCCGCCCGGCTGATGGTTCCGGTGGTGGCTTTGCCCGCCGCGGAAGACGCACCTGGCCCGGGCGGACTGCGCAGGGAAAAGTCCAGCGAGATGGCCCTCCCCACGGTGATCGGCGGCGATGGCCGGGCCGCCCTGCCCGCATTCACCAGCGCGGCCTCGCTGGCCCGGTGGCGGCCCGGGGCGCGGCCGGTGCCGGTGCCCGCGGCCCAGGTATGGCAGTCCGGCGCCCAAGACGCGAGCGCGGTGGTCATCGACATCGCCGGGCCGGTGCCGTTCGCCGTGGACGGGGCGAGGCTGGCGGCGCTGGCGCAGGGCCGGCCCCGCTGCCGCACGAGGACCCGGACGTGCTGGCGCTGGCCCACGAGGCGCTGGTGGCCGAGCCGGTCATCGGTGGCTACCGGCTGCAGCCGGGTGCGGACGGGACCGACCTGACGCTGCTGCTCGTTCCGGTGCCCGGCCAGGGCCCCGAGGAGGTGCGGGACGCCGCGGAGCGGGCCGCCCGGCGGCTGATGGGCGGCGCGGGTGACCGGGTGCGGCGCGGAATCCAGGTCGCGGTCGCCGAACTGGCGGCCAGCCCGGAAGCAGCCGGGCCGGAAGCAGCCGGGCCGGAAGCAACCGGGCCGGAAGACAACCCGCGCGGGCGGCACCGGCGCTGGCGCTGCGGTGTGATCACCTCCGGCCGCTTCGTGGGAGGATCGGCATCATGCTTCGCTGGCTGACCGCGGGAGAGTCGCACGGGCGGGCGCTCGTCGCGATCTGCGAGGGGCTGCCCGCGGGCGTCGAGGTCAGCACCGCCGATGTGGCTGCGGCGCTGGCCCGGCGCAGGGCCGGGTACGGCCGCGGCGCACGGATGAAGTTCGAGCAGGACGAGGTGGAGATCACCGGCGGTGTGCGGCACGGCGTGACGCTCGGCAGCCCCGTGGCGATCCGCATCGGCAACACCGAGTGGCCCAAGTGGGACACGGTGATGGCGCCCGACCCGGTGCCCGCGGGCGTGCTGGACGACCTGGCCAGGGCCACGCCGCTGACCCGGCCCCGGCCCGGCCACGCGGACCTGGCCGGGATGCAGAAGTACGGCCACCACGACGCCCGGCCGGTGCTCGAACGGGCCAGCGCCCGCGAGACCGCCGCCCGGGTGGCGCTCGGCGAACTGGCCCGGCGGTACCTGCGCCAGGCGTTCGGCATCGAGGTCGTGAGTCACGTCGTGGCCATCGGCCCGGTCTTCGCACCGGACGGGCTGCTGCCACGGGCGGAGGACGCGGAAAAGGTCGACGCGGACCCGGTGCGCTGCCTGGACACGGCTGCGAGCGCGGCCATGCAGGCGGAGATCGACACCGCGCGCAAGGAGGGCGACACACTCGGCGGGGTGGTCGAGGTGGTGGCCTACGGCCTGCCGCCGGGCCTGGGCAGTCACGTGCACTGGGACCGCAGGCTGGACGGGCGCCTGGCCGCCGCGCTGATGAGCATCCACGCGATCAAGGGCGTCGAGGCGGGGGACGGGTTCGCGACCGCGCGCCGCCGCGGCTCGTGCGCGCACGACGAGATCGAAGGCTCCGGAGAAGGGGTGCGGCGGCGGACCAACCGGGCAGGCGGGATCGAGGGCGGAATGACCACAGGGGAGCCGCTGCGCATGCGCGCGGCAATGAAGCCGATCTCCACGGTGCCGCGGGCGCTGGACACCGTGGACGTGCTCACCGGCGAGCCGGCCAAGGCCATCAACCAGCGCAGCGACGTCACCGCGGTGCCCGCGGCGGGAGTGGTCGCCGAGGCCATGGTGGCGCTGGTGCTGGCCGAGGCAGCCACGGAGAAGTTCGGCGGTGACTCGGTCGCCGAGGCCCGCAGGAACCTGCGCGGCTACCTGGACTCACTGGTGATCGCATGAGCCCCGTGGCCGTGCTCATCGGTCCGCCCGGCGCGGGCAAGTCCACCGTCGGCCCACTGCTCGCCGCACTGCTTGGCGCGGAGTTCGCCGAGACCGACGCCCTGGTCGAAGAGACAGCGGGCAAGCCGGTCAGCGACATCTTCATCGCCGACGGCGAGCCCGCCTTCCGCGACCTGGAGCGCACCGCCGTGGCCTGGGCACTGGACCAGCACCCCGGGATCGTCGCGCTCGGCGGCGGAGCGGTGCTGGATCCGCAGACCAGGCAGCGGCTGACCGGTCACCGCGTGGTGTACCTGCAGACCGGGTTCACCGCCGCGGTACGCCGGGTGGGCCTGGACACGCCCCGCCCGCTGCTGCTCGGCAACCCGCGCGGGCGGCTGCGGGAGCTGCTCGCCGAGCGGCTGCCCGTCTACGAGTCGCTGGCCAGGATCACCGTGGTCACCGACGACCGCGAGCCGCAGGAGATCGCGGACGAGATCGCGGCTGGGATCACCGCCCGGATCGCCGCGGCGGCGGGGGAGGGGGCCGGGACCGCGGCTGCCGAGGGCGACTGGGCGGGCGAGGAGGACGAGCATGGCCACGGCTGACCGCGCGCCCGCGGCGCCCGCCGGGGTGCCCACGGCTAGCCCGTGAGCGTCACCAGGATCGACGTCGGCGGGGAGTGCCCGTACCAGGTCGTCGTCGGCACCGGGGTGCTCGGCGAACTGCCGGCGCTGGTCGGGGACACGGCGCGCACGGTGGTCGTGATCAGCCCCGAGGGCTTGACGGCCATCGCGCACCCGGTCTGCGGGGTGCTGGCGGCGGCCGGCTACCTGGTGCGCGCCGAGACGGTCCCGGCGGGCGAGGCGGCCAAGGAGATCGGCGTGGCCGCGCGGCTGTGGTCCCGGCTGGCCGCGCACGGGGTCACCCGCAGCGACGCCATTGTCGGCGTGGGCGGCGGCGCGACCACCGACCTGGCTGGTTTCGTGGCCGCGACCTGGCTGCGCGGGGTCCGCCTGGTTCTGGTGCCGACCACGCTGCTTGCCATCACCGACGCCGCGGTCGGCGGCAAGACCGCGATCAACACCGGCGAAGGGAAGAACCTGGTCGGCGTGTTCTACCCGCCCACCGGGGTGCTCGCCGATCTCGCCGTGCTCGAATCCCTGCCGGCCAGCGAGTACGCCAGCGGCATGGCCGAGGTGATCAAGGCCGGCTTCATCGCCGACCCGGCCATCCTCGACCTGATCGAAGCGGACCCGGCCGGCGCGGCGGTCCCGCACGGCCCTCATGCCAGGGAGCTTGTCGAGCGGGCCGTCCGGATGAAGGCCGAGGTGGTCACCGGCGACCTGCGGGAGGCCGGGCGGCGGGAGATCCTCAACTACGGCCACACCCTCGGCCACGCCATCGAACTGGTGGAGGACTACCGGATCCGGCACGGTGAGGCCGTCTCGGTGGGCATGGTGTACGCGGCGGAACTGGGCCGCCTGGCGGGCCGGCTGGACACGGCCACGCTGCACCGGCACCGGCGGATCCTGACCGGCGCCGGGCTGCCCACCAGCTACCTGGCCGGTGCCTGGCCGGCCCTGCGCAAGGCGATGGCCGTCGACAAGAAGGCGCGCGGTGCGGTGCTGCGCTTCGTGGTGCTCGAGGGCGCGGGCCGGCCGGTCATCCTCGCCGATCCCCCTGAGAACCTGCTGGAGCAGGCGTATGCGGAGGTGACGTCACGGTGAGGCCGGTGCTGGTGCTCAACGGCCCGAACCTCGGCCGGCTCGGCTCGCGCGAGCCCGACGTGTACGGCTCGGTGGACTTCGAGGGCCTGGCGGAGTCCTGCCGGGCCACCGGCCGCAGCCTCGGGCTGCACGTGGAGGTCCGGCAGACCGACGACGAGGCCGAGCTCATCGCCTGGGTGCACGAGGCCATTGACCAGCGCCTGCCGGTGGTGCTGAACCCGGCCGCGTTCACCCACTACTCCTATGCCCTGCGCGATGCGCTGGCCATGCGCACCGCGCCACTGATCGAGGTGCATATCTCCAACCCGGCGGCACGCGAGTCGTTCCGGCACAACTCGGTGGTGGCCGGGGTGGCGGACGGGACAATCGCCGGTTTCGGGCTGCTGTCCTACCGGCTCGCGCTGCAGGCGATCGCGGAGCTGGGCGCCCCGCCCCAGGACGCCGGCTGAGGCCGGCCGGCCAGGCGGGGACGGTTGCCGGTTACTCTCGACGCACCACGGGCAAAACGACGGCCGGGGCAGGCGTAGCAGCGGAAGGCGGGACAGCATGCGCATCGGGATGTCGCTGAACTACGCGGGCGGGTTCGCTGAGACGGTGGAGGAACTCGCCGACTACGAGAAGGCGGGGCTTGAGATCGTCTTCGTGCCGGAGGCGTACAGCTTCGACGCGGTCAGCCAGCTCGGTTTCATCGCTGCCAGGACCCAGCGGCTGCAGATCGCCTCGGGGATCTTCCAGCTCTACTCGCGCACCCCCGCGCTGACCGCGATGACGGCGGCCGGGCTTGATTACGTATCGGGCGGCCGGTTCACGCTCGGCATCGGGGCGTCCGGGCCGCAGGTGATCGAAGGCTGGCACGGGGTGCCCTACGACGCCCCGATCGGCCGGACCAGGGAGATCATCGAGATCTGCCGGATGGTCTGGCGGCGTGAGCGGCTGGAGTACTCCGGCAAGCACTACACGCTGCCGCTGCCGGCCGGGCAGGGGACCGGGCTCGGCAAGCCGCTGAAGCTGATCAACCACCCGGTGCGGGAGCGGATCCCGATCTTCGTGGCCGGGATGGGCCCGAAAAACGTGGCGATGATCGCCGAGCTGGCCGAGGGATGGGAGCCGATCTTCTACTTCCCCGAGCGGGCGGCGTCGGTGTGGGACGGGCCGCTGGCGGCCGGCCGCGCCCGCCGGGATCCGTCGCTGCCGCCGCTGGACGTGGTGGCGCAGGCGGGCCTGGCCATCGGCGCGGACGTGGGCGGCTACCTGGACCTGGCCCGGCCGATGCTGGCGCTGTATATCGGCGGTATGGGCCCGCACCGGGACAAGGGCAGCAACTTCTACTACGAGCTTGCGGTGCGCTACGGCTTCGGGGAGCAGGCCGCCAAGATCCAGGACGCCTACCTGGACGGGCGGAAGGACGAGGCCGCCGCCCTGGTGCCCGCAGAGCTGCTGGCCGGGACTTCGCTGGTCGGGCCGGAGGGCTACGTGGCGGAGCGGCTCGCGGCGCTGAAGGAGGCCGGGGTGACCACACTCAACGTGACCCCGGTCGCACCGGCCCATGCCGACCGGGTCGCTCTGATCGAGAAGGTCCGCGACCTAGCCCCCTGACCGTCCGCAGGCACATTGCGCTTGGCCGTGGCCAGCCAGCGTTAGCTGATGAACTCACGCTTTCATCACTTCCGGCCGGGAGGGAGACGACATCGGGCTGCTGGGGCGACCCGGCCGGGCTGCACCGTCCCGGCGCTGGTCGGCGAGCCTTCAACCGGTTGTGGTGATTTCTTTACATACTTGGCGATGTGAGCCAGAATTCGCCGCCCAGGGCCGGTCGTCCCCCGGGTGCGCCGGTCCGCAGCGGTGCGCCCGCTCCCCGCCCGAGGGTCTCGGCTGCCACGTACTGGCGCCGCCGGGTGGTCGTCCTCGGCGTGGGCGCCGGAGTGCTCACCACCCTGAGCTGGGCTGTGAATGGCCTGCTCGCGACCGGGTCGACAACGGGCCACGGCGTCAGCGCTGGCCACACCCCGGTAGTGCGGCACGCCCCGGCGCGGCACGGCAGAACCCAGGCATCGCCGGCGGCCTCACCTTCCGCCAGCCCCAGCCACCCGCCCGCACACCACAAGGCCAGCCGGCGGCCCCACGTTTCCGGCAAAACACCAGCCTGCACCCCGGGCGGCGTGACGCTCACCGTTTCGTCCCCGCAGTACTGGTACCAGCCGGGCAAGACGCCCCGGTTCACGGTGAGCGCCGTCTCCACTGAAAGCCAGCCCTGCCATTTCGATATGTCCCCACGGTTCGTGTCCGTGGTCATCGACTCCGCCGGCGGTCAGCACATCTGGAGTTCGGCGGACTGCGTGAGCGGCTCCGGCTCGGACCCGGTAGTCCTGGCCAGCGGCACGCATGCCGCCCTGCACGTCTCCTGGGACCGGAGAACTGGCTGCGGAGACGGGACTCTGGTCCGCTCGGGCGAGTACCGGGTCGCCGCGGTCGCGGGCGCCACGCACAGCAAGAGCGTGAATATCGTGCTCGGCGCCAAGGGCGTGTCCGGCCCCTGACCCCCGGGATACCGGCCCGCTGACCCAGGGCCCATGGTCGGCCGCGGCCTGGTCCATACCCGCTGTCGGCAGTTACCCCGCAGTGTGCCTCGCGGTCCTGCGCCGTGACAGGAGGCCCCACGGGTTTACTGCGAAATCGTCATACACGACATCGCAGGACCGGGCGGGCCGTGCCTGTGCGTTGGACCGGGCGGGGCCGTGCTGAGCAGGACCCCGCCCGGCCTGCCTAGGAGGCCTGCCAGGACATCCCTGGGTCGGTGGCCGTGCAGGTGTCGATCACGAGCTGGGTTCCCTCGGAGGTGCTGTCGCCGGGGTCAGCCAGGCACAGGCCCGAGCCCGGGTTCACCAGGGTGATCCCGGTGCCCGCGGGCACCAGATGCCATTGCTGCGCCTTGGTGCCGTTGCAGGAGTACAGGTCAACCACGCTGCCCGTGGCCGTGGCGCCGTGTTCGACATCGAGGCACTTCCCGTTGATCCGCCAGGTCCCGTCCGTCCCGGCCTGCCATGCCTGCTCGGGGGCGCCGTCGCAGGTTGAGAGCACGACCTTGGTGCCGTTCGCGGCCTGGTCACCGAGGTCATCGAGGCACATCCCGGGGATCTGCGAGGTCGTCGGCCCGGCGGGCAGCGTCCACGACTGGTTCGAGTAGCCGTTGCACGGCCACAGCACGACCCGGGTCCCGTTGGTGGTGCTGAAGCCAGGGTCGGCGAGGCACATTCCCGACCAGGGATTGAGCAGTGCGGTCGGGCGCGAACCACGGGCGGGGTTCAGCGCACGCGGGTAGATCAGGTGCCATTGCTGAGCCTGCGTGCTGGTGCACTGCGCCAGGCCTAGCGGGGCACCTAGGGCCGCAGTGGGAATCGTAAGGCACAAGTTGTCGATCCGCAGCGTGCCATCCTGCGCGTAGGTCCAGTCCTGTGTGCTGCTGCTGGTGCATGCCTTGATCACGACCCGGCTGGCGGTGGCTGGCTGCTAGCCGGGGTCGGTTGGCTGCCCGCGGCGGTCGGGTTGCTGCCCGCGGCGGTCAGGCACGCGCCCAGGGCCGATTGGACCTGCCCGGTCGGCCCTGTCGTGGGCGCGCCGGTCACATTCCAGGTAAACGACACCGAGCCGGACTGCCCTTGACTGTCGGTGGCGCTCACCATCACCGGGAACTTGCCCACCGCCGTCGGCCAGCCGGTAATCAGCCCGGCCGGGCTGATGGAGATGCCCGGCGGCAGGCCCGCGGCGGAGAAAGAAACGCTGTTGCTTGACACCGGGCCGGCCGGCATGACCTGCAGGTTGACGCTGCTGCCCGCCGCGGTGCTTTGGGCGCCCGGGTCCAGCAGCGGTATGGCCGCCGGGTTCATCTGGTCCAGGTCGGTGTTACCGGGAGCATCGATCCCCCTGACGGTGCCCGCGCTGGAGTACTGCCAGAACGCGTAGGTGCTCCACCCGGCTGTGATGAACGGCTTCGACGCGGTGGTCCAGTCCGGGACCCAGAGCGGGAACTGGCCGAACCGTGAGGCCCCGCCGGTGCAGTCCTGCCACCATGGCCCCGGCCCGTAGATGATCGGGTTCTCGCCCGTCTTGGCGGCTATCTCACCGCTGAACTGGGAGATCCACGTTATCATGGCCGACTGGCTGAGCCCGTAACACTCGGCACCGTAGGGGTTGTACTCGATGTCCAGCATGATCGGCGGCAGCGTGCCGCCCGCCTGCCGAGAGGTATTTGACGAGGTAGTCCGCCTGTGCGACGGGGCTGGCCGAACTGCCGTTGCCGTTCGGGATCGCGAACGCATAGGCCATCACCGACAGCCCGGCCGACTTCGCCTCGGCCAGGTCGCTGAGCGCGAAGGGGTTCCGGTAGTAAGCGCCTTCGGTCGCTTTGATGGCGGCGAACTTAATGCCCGACTTGGCGACTCTCCGCCAGTTAATGGCTGCCGCCGCCTGGGTGCTGATAGGCGGCCACGTCCACACCCTGCGCGGCTCCCGCGAGCCCTGCCCCCGGCGTATTGTCCGTGACGCCGTTCTTTGGCTTACCGGTATGGCCCGCGAGTTCGCGGAGAAGCTTCGGCGAGTGGGTGCGCGCGACGTTGAAATGGCTCACCCGCTGCCGCTGGTGCTTGACGGCTGATACCACGTCGCCCGTGCGCCGAGGAACCCGCGGAGGTTTCAGCCAGCGCGGCTACGGAAAGTGCGGCGACCGTCACCACGCCAAGCCCGACGCTTATTACGATTCTCGGCAGTCGCCCACCCGGCAGTGCCCACATCGTTGCTCCTCGAGTCCCCTCGTACGGTGACCATTTGCCCGCGTCTTCGGTCAAGGGTGCGATGACCGCCATGAACGGCCTCAGTCAAGCAGTCATGTCACCAATAGTCCCGTAAGCAGCATTCGTGTCGTCATTCGAATTTTGGCCGTGACGGGATTGGGTGGCCCAGGCCGGCAGGCGTTACCGCAGCCGTGCATCACCGGTGCCAGTTAGTCACCACTCAGCGAGCGCCGCTGGGGGGCGACCCCGGCGAAGCTGGCCGGAGTCAGCGGCATCGGGTGCAGGTGCCGTGCGTGGATGACGGCCAGGAGCTTGGTCATTTGCTGGCCCAGGCCGGGGACCCAGTGCAGGAGCACGATCTCGCCGGGCTCCAGTCGCTTGCCGTTCCAGGTGTGGACACCGGTACTGGTGACCGTGGCGCTCCAGCCCACCATGGATTTCAGCCCGGCCCGGTAGGCGGCCGCCGCCACGGTGGGGTCGAAGGCGCCATACGGCGGCCGGCCCATGACCGGCGTCTTGCCGAGCCACCGCCCAAGTGCCAGGCGGGCCTGCGCCCACTGGGAGGTGGCCTGGCTCAGGGACAGCTTGGTGAGGTCGGGGTGGGAGACCGTGTGGTCGGCTACCGTCCCGCCCGCCTCGGCGAAGGCGCGCCAGTACACCAGGTTCCGCTGGGCGGCCTGCTCGATGAGGAAGGCCGTGACCGGCAGATGGGTTTTTTCCATCGTGACCAGGACCTGTGAGCTCGGGGTCCAGCCGTCGTCCACGGTGATGTAGACGGCCCGGCCGGCCGGGCTGGCGAAGGCGTAGAACGGAATCTCGGGCAGGGTGGACAGGGTCACGTGCACGGTGGCCCGCTCGCCATCCCTGGCGGTCAGCCGCAATCCGGCCCGGCAACTGTCCGGGCTCTTGGCCACGGTGACCTCTGCGGGCGCCGGAAAGCCGATCTGGTCCGAGCCGCACAGCGGCCTGAGCGGCGGATGGCGGAGCGGGCTGGAGGCCCGGATGAGCAGCCCGTGCGCGGTGTGGCGCACCGTGGTGACCAGCCGGGGCGGCAGGGTGACGGTCAGTGCCCGGGTGAGCGGCTCCGGTCCCTGCACCTGGACCGAAAGCTGAGTTCGCCTGCCCGGCGGGACCGGGACGCGGATCATCCCGCGGCCGGGCGCGGCCCGCCACTCGTGCTTCCTTCCGCTCTCCGATACCACGATGCGGCTGCCGGCGACGATGTGCCCGGCCGCGGGCCCGCTCCCCGGCGTCAGCCGGATGGTCACCTTGTTGGCAGCCGCGGATACCGACCACCTGATCCCGGGCCTGGCTTGCGCCACGGCCTCGGCGCGCTGGCCCAGCCACGCCACGATCAGGCCCACCACCACCAGCGCGCCGGCCGCGGCCAGGATGGGCGGGCGCCGGCCCGGCGGCGGGGGACCGCCGCCGCGGGTGAGCGCCTGCCGCAGCACGCCGGCCCGGGTGAGGCCCGGCCGCGGCACGCCGGTCTGGGTGAGCGTCGGCCGCGGCCCGCCGGGGCGGGCGGCAGGCCCGCCGTCGCTGGTCACGCAAGCCCCCCAGGCAGCCGGACCTTGCCGCGTGCCGTCAGCGGGCGCACACTGCGGCAGACTTGTGCATATCCCCTCACGGCACCCCAGAATCGCACGTTTTGCCTGCTGGAGCGCGTACGCCGCGCCGTAGAGCGGTGAACTTGGCGACGGGCGCCATGGGGCGTGCATGTGACGTCGGGGCCACTGGAGGGCACCAGGGTCACATCCATAGCGGCCCAGGGAGTGACGCGTGTGACCGGTGGGTCTGCGTGGGCTCTGAGCCGGAATGGCGCAGCCGTGCGCAAATGGAGGGCGGCGGGGAAGTGTAAATGTCCCCGAGCCGAACCGCAAGGCCTGTGCCGCAAGAGATCTTGATCGCTGGTCCGGAAATTACCGGGCCGGGGCATTGCTGGTAAATTCATCCGGGCGCTGGCCTATTGTCGTAGACCGTTACCTGGGGCTGGAGGAATGTGATGTCTCAATACTCCGACGAACTGGGAGCGTGGTGGACCGAGTTCCCTGGCAGTGACCGGGCCACCTGGCTGGCATCGCCACCCGGTGCGCTGGCGCCGGCCGTGGACGGGGTCAGGGGGGCCATGTCACGGCGGGCACTGCGGCACGGCCTTGTCGTCCCGCCCGGCAAGCGTGAGCGTGCCAGGCGCGAGAAGACGGCGGAGTGGCGGCGCCAGACGGTGGCCGGCATCCGCGAGCCACCGCTCAAGTCGGGCGTGATAACCGTTGGCTCGGGTTTCGGCGGGACCGGAAAGACCGACGTGGCGGTGACTCTTGCGGCCATCTATGCCGCCGCCCGGCCTTCCGACCGGGTCATACTGGCCGACAGCAATGACGACATGCCCCATGGCTACATCAGGCTCGGGGGCCTGCCGGTCGAGGCACTGGCGCCAAACCAGCGGACGCTCTCCATCCGCGGGTTTTATCAGGCCTGTGTGGCGGGAAGCATCAAGGTTTACGCCGACCTGCGCGATGCGGTGGCCTGGCTGCAGGGAGTGGCCGTGATCCGCGGCGACACCGCCGATGAATGCGTGGGCGTCGACTTCGGCGAGCAGGAGTACCTGACGGTTCTTGAATTTCTCCAGTGCATGTCCAACATCGTCATCAATGATGGCGGGACGGGGCTGTTCGCAAAACTTCAGGTCGGCACGCTTCTGCACGGCGACAAATACGTGTTCGTGACCGAGGCATCCCAGCTGGGTTTCTGGTCCATAGGCCAGGTCTTCAGCCGGTACCGGAACTACGAAGGGGAGAAAGAGAGACCGCTGACCGAGCAGGAAATGAGGCACCTCAACGGCCTCATGGACGAGGCCACCATCGTTGTGGACAAATTCGCCGCGAACGATCCGGAGCAGGCCCGGTGGTACGCCAGGATCTGTGAGAATTTCGACGGAACGCGCGTCTCGATCGTCGCGACTCCGTGGGACCAGGCGCTCGCCAACCGGGTGCCGCTGGATCTGGGCGCCGTGGCTGAGCCGACGCTGGACGCCAAGCTGGCCATGGCCGAGGTGGTGCTGCGCGGTGTCGACTGGGCCAACCGCAGGCGGCACGGCCTGCTCGACGAAGAAGGAAGTGCCAGCTACCGCCAGCAAAGCTTGGCCGAGCCGCCGCGCTGGCCCTCCGGGCCGATGCCTCCCGCCGGCGCGAACGGTGCCCGGGAGACGGCCGGCGACGCGGCACCCGTGCGCCCCATTTCCTGGCAGAACGGCGCCGGTGAGTTAGGCCGGGCCGCATGCCCGTGAACCTAGTACGGCAGTATCCATTTGGGGTTTGACCTGCGGCGGGGTGTGGTGATGCTGCCGGTTCGACAGGGTGCAGCCGCCTGCCGATTATGCGTGTGTGACGACAACAAAACCGAAGGCGGCTGCTGCTGCCAGGATAGGGGCCGCCCTGGCGGCCCGGAAGCGCAGGGAGCTACTGGGGCTGCTGCGGCCGTGCTTCGCCCGGGTGGAGCCGTGGATAGAGGCGGGCAAGTACGTCGTTGCCCTGGCCAGTGACCTGCCCAAGCGCAACGGCTGGACGATCGCGCAGCAGGCCGGTGACCGTACCCCGCAGCGGGCTCAGCGGCTGCTCAACCGGGCCAGCTGGGATGCCCTGGCCGCGATGGGGGTGGTGCGGGCGTTCGCGGTGGCCGGGCTGGATGAGGCCGCCCGCAGGGCGGGCTGCCGCGCTGGCCTGGCGGTGGTGGCGATCGATGAGACCAGCCAGGTTAAGCAGGGCACTGCCACCGCCGGTGTTAAGCGGCACTACTTGGGGTGCGTGGGCAAGGTGGCCAACGGGATCACCACGGTGCACCTGGCGTATGTGCGCGAGCGGACTGGGCATGCGCTGATCGGCGCCCGGCAGTGGATTCCGCAAGAGCAGATCGATGACCCGGTGCGCTCGCTGGTCATGGGCCTGCCGGGTGACCTGGTGTTCCGCACCAAGGGACAGCTCGCCATCGACCTGCTTGCCGAGACGGTCGCCGGCGGGACCAGGCTGGACTTCGCCTGCGGGGATGAGGTTTATGGCTCCTGCACCGAGTTGCGTGAGTTCTGCGAACAGGCCGGCCAGGGCTATGTGCTGCGGGTTCCCTCCAGCTTCGGCCTCACGCTGGCGCGCGGTGTCATCGTGACGTGCGCGCAAGCGGTCACCTGGCTGCTGAAGGGCCCACGCCGCTGGGAGGTCCGCTCCGCGGGCAAGGGTTCCAAGGGTGAGCGCTGGTATGCCTGGGCCCTGGTGGCCACTGCCAGCTCCCGCCACCACCTGCTGATCCGCCGGCATCTTACGACCGGTGAGCTGGCCTTTCACTACTGTTTCGTGCCCGAAGGCCAGCCGGTGAGCAAGGTCCGGCTGATCCGCGCCGCCGGACTGCGCTGGCCGGTAGAAGAGGCGTTCGAGGTCAGCAAGGACTGCTTCGGCCTCGACCAGTCCCAAGCCCGCCTCTACCACGCGATTGCCCGGCATACCGTGCTGGTCATGGCCGCCCTGGCCGCCTGCGCCGTCACTCGTCGCACCGCTACCAGCTACCGCGGCCAGCTGGCCGAGCCGCCACCTGCTGACCTGGGGATGATCCCGCTGACCGTCCCAGAGATCACCCGCCTGCTCGCCGCATCACCTATCAGCCGTCCGCCGGGGCACGCCGAGAACTGGGTGAACTGGCGCCGCCGCCATCAAGCCCGCGCCCGCTGGTACCACCAGCGCACCCGCCTCACCCGCGACTGTTTTTCCGTTGGTCTCTTCCGGGATCTCGCCGGTGAGGAGATCCCCAGTTGATCAGTTCCGCGTGTTGGCGGACGCTGGCAACGCCCGGCCTGGTGCTGGCCCTAAGCAGGGTGAGGAGATAAGGAGTCAGTGTGGGTGCCCAAGACTCCGAGGATGGCTTTGGCGAGGTCTTCGACCGTTACGCCCCGGCCATCTTGCGGTATGCCCAGCGCCGGCTGGATAGCCGGGAGGCGGCGCAAGATGTGGTGGGCGATACGTTCACCGCTGCCTGGCGGCACTGGGACCGGCGCCCCGCCCCAGAGGTGCTGTTGCCCTGGCTGTACGCCATCGCCGGCAACGCGGTTCGTGACCAGTGGCGGTCGGCCCAACGGCAGCGTCGGCTGACCGGGCGTCTGTCCGCGCTCCGCGCGGCAGGCCAGGCTGCCGATCCAGGTGAGGGCGTGGTGCTTGGCCGCTCGATCAGCCAGGCGCTCGCCGCCCTGCCAGAAGCCGACCGGGAGGTGCTGCGCCTGGTTGCCTGGGAAGGCCAGACAGACGCGCGCATGCTCGGCCTGGTGCTGGGCCTGCAGCCCGCATCGGCCCGAAGCCGCGTTCTGCGCGCGCGGCGGCGGCTGCGCGCGCTCCTCGACGAAGCAGACAACCCTGGGTCTGGCCCGGCCGCGCAGGTCACCGCCGCCTCCCCCCACCGGCACGGCACGGAGGCATGAGATGTTCCCGCGAACCAGTTTCGGCGGCGCCGTCACCGATATCCAGTCGCTGCTGGGTGACGCCGACCCGGCCACCGCCGACCTTGATGACGCCACCCGGGCCTGGCTGCTAGACACCCGGCAGGCAATCACCGCCCAGCAGCGGGCGCCCGGCCGCCGCCGTGCGTGGGCCGCGGTGCCCCACCGGGCGCCCAGGCCCCGCCGGCGCATGCTCGCCGCGGCCGGCGCACTCGCCGCTGCCGCGACCCTGGCGGCCGTCATCGTCGTGGCCCTCCTGCCCGCAAACACGCCCGGTGCCTCACCAGCCGCCGTCCGGCTGCTCGCCAAGATCGCCCTTGCCGCCGCCCAGCAGCCGGCCCCGCCAGTGCGCAACAGCCAGTTCTGGTACATCAAGAGCTGGGTGGCCTACCAGGGCTGCAAGCAAGTGCTCGGCAACAACGGCGTGCTCGGCAAGCCGTACGACTGCGTCATGGAAAAGCCACACGAACGGCAGATCTGGCAGTCGGTGTCTAACCTCTGCGTGACCGGCCTGCTACGCGAGCACGGCCAAAACACCCCGTTCGCCGACAGCCCCGGCGGCAAGTGCCCCGACCGGGGCGGGCTGAACGACCCCACCTACCGGCTGCTGCAAACCCTGCCCACCGACCCGCACGCCCTGCTCGCGATGATCTACCGGGTAGAACGCGGCCACGGTCCCGATCCCGACCAGGAAGCCTTCGTCACCATCGGCGACCTGCTGCGCGAGGCGATCGCGCCACCACAGGTCAGCGCTGCACTGTACCGGGCGGCCGCCCTGATCCCCGGCGTCACCGTGGTCGCGGACACGACAGACGCGATCGGCCGCCACGGCGTCGCCGTGGCCATGACCTCCCAAGGCGTGCGAAGCGAGTGGATCTTCAGCAAGCAGACCCTCCAGTACCTCGGCGAGCGCGATATCAACATCGCGGACGGCACAACCAACGGGATGGCCGCCGTCCTGCAGCGCGCCTTCGTCAACCACTCCGGGCAGACCCCGGCTAGCCCAGGCCGCTGAACGCGCACCCGTCCGGGCATGCCGCCCCCGGCCGGGCGCAGCGCCCCGATCGCGGGGCCGGCCGGCAGAGCGCAAACCGCGGGCCAGCCAACTGCCCAATCGATATGAAGTTCCGTACTACGCCGCAGGTCACAACCCGAATGGAGGCTGCCGTACTAGCGAAGTGTTGACCAGATTTTTAGAATTCGGTCCTCTGCTCGCCATGGAGCCTTCAGCTGCGAGCTTTATTCCGCTGCGCCGCGCGTCACTTGGGTCGCATACAAAAACTTTGTGAACATTTTCAGCCTGCGCACAGCTACTTGGCTGGGCGCCACGGCCCTCGCGGCGGGTCTGCTGGGTGCGGCCGGATGCTCTAGCTCTAGCTCTGGCTCTGGCTCTGGCTCTGCCAGCGCCAGCGCCAGCGCCTCTGGTAAGACGCTTACTGTTAAGCAGATCGCCTTCGGCACATTGCTGAAGCACAGCTTCCAGCCGGGCGGCAAGGGCGCCGCGAGAACCGAGCACCTTGTTCAGCCGGACGACGTCGTGGCCCTTGGCGGCAACCTCTACGTCGGGTTCCAGAACGGCGTCGGCTCGCAGGGAGAGCCGAGCGGTTCCGGCAACCTGGACAGCACCCTTGTCGAGTTCACGCCTGCCGGTTCCGTTGTGAAGCAGTGGGACGTGACGGGCAAGATCGACGGGATGGGCGCCGACCCCGCGACCGGGCAGGTCATCGCGACTGTCAACGAGGACTCGAAATCCAGCCTCTACACGGTTTCCGGCGGGACCGTCACGCACTACACCTACACCCCCTCGCCGCTGCCGCACATGGGCGGCACCGACGCCGTCGCGGTCTACAACGGGAAGATCCTGATCAGCGCGTCCGCGCCGGGTACCGGCGGCAAGGCCCCGGCGTCCGCCCCGGCGGTGTTCGTGGTCACGCTGAACGCCGGGGCCAAGACCGCCGCGGTCGCTCCGTTCTTCGCTGACAACGCGACCGCCACCGGGGTAAACGGCCCGAACGCCGGCAAGAAGATCACCCTCGCGCTCACGGACCCGGACTCGAACTTGGTCATCCCGTCGAGCTCACCTAAGTTCGCCGGGGACTTCGTGCTGAACTCCCAGGGCGACCAGGAACTGATCTTCTCCGGTGCCGGTGGCCAGAACCTGCAGGTCCTGAAGATCCCTAAGCCGGTCGACGACATCGCCTTGGTGACCTCGGCCAGCGGCACGCTGTACACGACGGACTCATCGGCCGACACGGTCGATGCTTTCACGGGCTCGTTCAAGCCGGGGACCGTGTACACCGCGGTGACCCCGTGCAACGCCAACAGCGCCCCGGCCGTCTGCCCAGCAGCCTCCGCCCCGCAATACCCGCCCAACTCGCTGGGCACGATCAACCTGGAGACCGGCGCTGTCGGCACGGTCACCGTCAACGGGCCGGTCGCGCCCAAGGGCCTGATCTTCGTCCCGTAACCGGCACGACCCGACAGGACGGAGGCCGCCAGCACGCTGGCGGCCTCCGTCCCATTCGAACGGCCTCAGACGGCTCGGCCGTCGCCGGTCAGGCTGCCCGGCCAGGACGTCTCTGGGGATCTCCGATGAAGGCGCGTTCTCCCCCGTCCCCGCGCCGCGGGCCACCCGTCCGCGTGAATGTGAGTCTGGTGTTCAAAGAAGGTGTTGTGAAGAATGGGACAATTCGGCTACCTCTGACCAGGGCCGGCGCTTGATCGTCGAGTGGACCGTCGGCCTGTAACAGGTTAGCCCTGCTCAGCGAGGCCCGCGGCAGGAGGACACCTGCGACAAGCCGCTGTGCAGTGCGGGACGCTCACCCAACACTCGCAGCACCCCGGCGACGAGGAATGCGACCCACCTGCGACAGTGGCCACTCGCCCGCCCAGGCCCGCGCCGCCCCCGCCACCGCCAACCACACCGACCGTGGAGAGAGACGATACTCCAGTCGCCGATTCGGTTAATTCCTTACCTGATCTGTTGCGGGGGATTGGACGTAGTTAACGTTAATGTCGGGTTGGTCGCGCATCGATCGCAGCGGTGAGAAAAAGAGCAGTATGCCCGCCGCCCATGCACCGGCGGTTCCTATCCACAATGTGGATCGAATTCCAATGGTGCTGCCCAGCACTCCAGCGAGCACTCCGCCTATTGGCAGCAAACCCCACATGACCCACCGCATCGCAGCGTTCATACGCCCGAGAAGCGTCGGTGGGCAGACGGCTTGCCTGTAGCTAACCTGCGCCACGGTATAAATCACAGCGGTGAAGGATTGGCCAGCAGAACCCGCAATAAAGAGCAGGACTGCCCAACCGGGCTGAGCTAGGGGGAGGAGGAGACCTATCAAGCCGAATCCAAGCACTGAGACCCATATTATGCGCACCGAACCGATCAGGCGTGAGAGTCGGCCCGAGACAGCACCACCAACTACGCCGCCCAAGGCCGACACGGCTACAACCAATCCGGTGTAGGCGGGCCTAACATGCAGAACCCGAACCAAGAAGATAATCTCCAGAGAAACGGTTAGGCTTGTACAAAGATTAAAGATAGCGGTGCACTCAGCCGTCTTTCGCAGGACCGGCTCTTTGAATACGAACGACAATCCGGCCATCAGCTCTCTAAGAGAGAAACCTGAACCACGTTCCCTAGGTGGTTCGCGCGATTTAATTAATAGCAGGGTTCCAATGGAAGCAGCGTATGAAAAGGTGTCGGTAATCATAGCTCCAGCTGCACCAAGAAGGCCCACGAGGCCTCCTCCCAACCCTGGACCAATTAGATCCGCTGCCTCTTGTGATGTGGCAAGCTTGCCATTTGCATCCACAAGCTGTTCACGGCTTACCAGCATCGGAACATAGCTCTGGTATGAAATAGTGAATATCACTGTCGCTATCCCAACTAGGAGAGCCACAGAATAAAGTTGCCCTACAGTCAACAAATGCGCAAACGCGGCAAGCGGGATTGATCCGATAAGCAGCATTCGGGCGATATCAGCGCTAAGCATAAGTGTGCGCTTCGCGAATTTGTCAACGAGCACGCCCGCAGGCAGGGCAACGAGCATCCACGCGGCTGTAGTAGCTGCGGACAGAAGACCAACCTGAAGTGTCGATACATGTAGGGTCACGACTGCCGTGAGCGGCAGTGCGAGGACAGTTATCGCCGAACCGATCTCGCTAACTGTCTGCCCTGCCCATAGGAGCATAAAGTTTCGGTGGCGCCAGAGTGTCTTGCCTGATCGCGAGCGAGATGCTCCATTCATAGTCCCTGCTCCAACGCGGGCGCCCCGGATCTGGTCGGCATTAAAGGATAAACCCACCATTGGCGGTGAGCTATCCTGTGTTTGTGGAGAACTCTGCCGCAGGGAAGCAAAGAATGCCTGAGGAAGCGACTCTGGGTTCGGCTCGGGCCCGCGGGAAAGAATGCTGGATAGCAATCTGTTCTAAGGCCCGCAGTCTGTTCAGCCCTTTTAAATAAAGTAAGAAGCCTCGCTCCGAGACCTACCTTCGGAGATTACATGAGGCTTCTTGCTTCGATGTTCTAGTTAGAGATGTCCTAGCCGGCGTACTTGTTGAATGCGGCAACTACCATTGAATGGCCTCCTGCCTAGCTGAGCTGGACTGCCGTAGAAGATTTGCTGCTTGGAATTTATAGCACAGGCATCAGAGTGTGTCAAGACGCTTGGGCAACGCTAGAGTCGGAAGTTTATTGGGTAGCTAGGAGTGACATACACGCCTGAGTTGTCAATCAGTTGTTGCTTCGGCGCAAAGTGATCATCGCCAGTTTAAGTTCGAACACAACATCAGCACGGTAGCCATTCACCTCCCACACGCGGCGTGTGGCCAGTGTGCGATCCTCCGAAGGCTCATCGTCCTGCCTGCCTCCGCAGACCCCCTTTCGGGGTCTGCCTCCGCCGGACATCCCCTCACCGCTGGTTACTACGGTTCCGGGGCATGATCGGTACCCATCAAACCGGGCGCCGCTGGCGATGTCCCGGCCGTGACCGCAGCGCTGGAACGCCTCGCCGAGGCACTGGATGCCGCCGAGTTCGCCACGGCATTGACCACCGGGCCAGGCCACACGCGCCTGTCGGTCACCAGCCGGCACGCTCAGGTCGCTGACGACATCTGGGCTAACCACCGCGCCAACAATTGGCCCCGGAATACCGGATCGTCGTCTCAGCAGCCCTGATCCTCTGCGCAGCCAGCATCGGATTGATCCTCGCGGGCCCTCCCCAGAACACCGATTAGACCCAGGCGCCACCCAGAGCAACACCAGACTCACATTCACGGGCCGCCGGTCCTCAGACCGACTTCTGGTAGGCGCGGAACATCAGCACCGACAGAGCGGTGACCGCGATGGCGAGCAGCGCCAGGCCGCCGCCCTGCAGGCCCACCCGGGCCCAGTCGGGGTTCGCGCTCATCGCCGAACGGCCCGCCTCCAGCGCCCAGTTGACCGGGTTGCAGTTCGCCACGATCTGCATCCAGTGCGGCATCAGCGCCTCAGCCATGAACGCGGTGGACAGGAACGTGAGCGGGAGCAGCAGGAACGAGTTGATCCCGATGATCGTCTCGCGCTGTCTGGCCAGCATGCCGACGGTGTTGGAGAACGCGCTGAACACGATGGCGATCAGCACCGCGGTGACGATCAGCACCAGCAGCCCGGCGATGCCGCCGGCGTAGTGCGCGCCGCCCGCCCAGCCGAGCAGCACGATGATGACCGACTGCACTGCGCAGATCAGGGCCTGCATCACGGCGGAGGCGTTGATGATGGCCGAGCGGTGCAGCGGCAGCACGAGGAACCGGTCCATGATGCCCCGGTCGATCTCCTCAAGCACGGTCATGCCGCTCCACATGCTGGCCGACAGCGCGCTCATGATCACCACGCCGGGGACCAGGTAGTCCAGGTAGGACGGGGCGCCGAAGCCGGGCAGCTCCACGACCTTGCGGAACAGCGAGCCGAACAGGAACAGCCAGATGACCGGCTGGATCAGCATGATGACCAGGTAGGCGGGCTGGCGGGCGATCGCCCGGAGTTGCCGCCCCGTCATCCAGGTGGTGTGCGCGGCGATCGTGGTCATTCCGATCCTCCAGAGGTGGCAGGCGTGGCAGGGGACTGGTCGGCCGCGGTGAACCGGCGGCCGGAGTAGCGCAGGTACACGTCGTCCAGCGAGGGGCGGGCGACGGTGGCGGCGCGGACGGTGAGCCCGGCACCCTTCAGCGCGGCGATCACGCCGGGCAGCGCGGTGGCACCCTCGTCCGCACGGGCGCTCAGGCTGGTGCCCTCGACCCGTGCCTCGCGGACGCCGGGGACCTGCCCCAGCACGGCGAGCGCGTGCTCACCGGCCGTGTTGCTGGCCAGTTCCAGGTGCACGGCGTCCCCGTGCAGTTCGCCCTTGAGCTCGTCGGGGGTGCCCGTGACCACCACCCGGCCGCGGTCCACGATCGCCAGCCGGCTGGCCAGGTGGTCCGCCTCCTCCAGGTAGTGCGTGGTGAGCAGGATGGTCAGGCCCTCGGCCGCGGCGAGCCGGCCGATCTCGGTCCACATGGCCGAGCGCGACTCCGGGTCCAGGCCGGCCGTGGGCTCGTCAAGGAACAGCACCTGCGGCTGGTTGACCAGGCCCATCGCCACGTCCAGCCGGCGCCGCATGCCGCCCGAGTAGGTGCGCACCCGGCGGCCGGCCGCGTCGGCCAGCCCGAACCGGCCGAGCAGGTCGTCGGTCCGGCGGGCCAGTTCCCGGCCGCGCAGGCCCTGGATCCGGCCGGACAGCAGCACGTTCTCCCGGCCGGTGGCGACCGGGTCCGCACCGCTGAGCTGTGCGACCACGCCGATGAGGTGGCGCACCCTGGCGGGCTTGGCCCGCACGTCAAGCCCGGCGACCAAGGCAGTGCCCGAGTCGGCCTGGGCCAGGGTGGTGAGGATCTTGACGGTGGTGGATTTGCCGGCCCCGTTCGGGCCGAGCAGAGCGAAGACCGTGCCGGCCGGGACCGCGAAGCTGAGCCCGTCCAGGGCCCGGACTCCCTTGGGGTAGGTCTTGACGAGGTCGTGTGCCTCGATCGCTAGCGTGCCGCCGCCCGTGCCCGTGGCAGCGGGCGCCGGTGCTGCTGTCTGCATGGTCATGCTGGGTTCTCCCTGATGGTCGGGTGTGTGTGCACCGGTCCACCAGGGAGCAGCCAAGTACTCTTGGAGTGCTCACTCGGTCTGGTCTCGCTCCCGCGGGACCGGTTCGGTGTTCACGGCCCCCGGCCAGGTGTTGCCGCACCGTGCCGGGGGCCGGTTTGTGCCGGTCAGCCTGGCTGGGCTCCTCCCTCCGCGGTCATCTCGCGCAGCTTTTCCAGGGCGGCGACATCCACGTCCCACGTGGGTGCCTCGCCGGTTTCGTAGACGTGGCGCCAGCCGTCCTGGCCCTCCAGCGTCCCGGCCTCGAGCTCGCCGGCCAGCCGCTGCACCCAGGACAGCTCGGCCTCGCGCATGGCCACGTGATACTCGCCCTCGATGAGCAGCAGCCTGGGCAGGCGGGCGTTGTGCGCGGTGTCGAGCATGATCCGGGCCTGCGCTATCTCCTTCCGCAGCAGCCGGGTCCTGGTTTGCAGCAGTTCGGTGACCGTGTCGGGATGGAGCACAGGCAACAGCGACAGCGCCGCCTCGAACTGCGGGTACTCCTTGACCGGCTCGGCGAGCAGTTCGGACATCCAGGCGTCGAGCCTGGCCCGGCCGGTCTCGCTCAGCCGGTACACGGTGCGCTCGGGCCGCCGGCCCTCGCGGGTTGCTTCCATCGCCTCGATGAGGCCGTTCTTGGCCAGGCTGTCCACGACCGTGTACAGCGAGCCGTAGTTCAGCTTGATGCTCTGCTCCTTGCCGCGCTCGCGCATGGTCGAGGCCATCTCGTAGGGATGCATCGGCCGCTCGTGCAGGCAGGCAAGCACGGCCAGCGCCAGCGGGTTGGAGATCGACCTCCGCCGGTCAGCCATCGCGTGCTCCTTGGGTCCGTATCCGAGTGCTCGTCAACGTATATCCGAGTACGAGTATACGGCGGCGAGTATGTGTGGGCAAGTACCTGGCTGCCAGTCGGACACGGGAGAATTGGGTCCATGGCTGACACACACGCCCTGCGCCGGGAGCGGCTGCGGACGGCGGTCGCCGCCAGCGAGGCGGACGCCGCA
The DNA here is from genome assembly GCA_963707905.1 of uncultured Actinomycetes bacterium. Classification (GTDB taxonomy): domain Bacteria; phylum Actinomycetota; class Actinomycetes; order Streptosporangiales; family Streptosporangiaceae; genus DASXKD01. Next base: position 394,201 of record CAVPSA010000059.1, read on the forward strand.
CTCATCACCTCGCTGGTCAACGTGCGTTACCTGACCGGCCTGGCCAGTTCCAACGCGGCGCTGCTGCTGCCCGCCGACGGCCCGCCCGTGCTCGCCACCGATTCCCGCTACCTGCTGGCCGCGGAACGCGACTGCCCGGGCCTCACGCTGCTCAACGCCCGCAACGTCGAGCCGGCCCTCGCCGGCGTGGCCAGGGAGCGCGGCGTGCGCCGGCTTGGCTTCGAGGCCCAGGAGATGACCGTTGCGCGGCACGCGGCGCTTGCCCAGGCCGGTGACCTGGAGCTGATACCGCTCGGTGAGATGGTGGAAGAACTGCGGGTGACCAAGGACGAGGCGGAGATCGCCCTGCTCGCCCGGGCCTGCGCGATAACCGGCGCCGCCTTCGACCAGGTGGTGCCCCAGATCCGGGCCGGAATGACCGAGCGGGAACTTGCGGTGCTCATCGAGCGCGCCATGGTGGACGCCGGTGCGGAGAAACCCGCGTTCGACACGATCGTGGCCAGCGGGCCGCACGGCGCCATCCCGCACCACGCCCCCGGTGCCCGCCGGTTCGAGGCCGGCGACATGATCACCATCGACTGCGGCGCCCGGTACGCCGGCTACCACGCGGACATGACCCGCACCGTGGTGCTCGGCCCGCCCGCCGGCTGGCAGCGGGAGATCTACGGCCTGGTGGCAGCCGCACAGCAGGCGGGCATCGACGCGGCGGTGCCCGGCGCGGCCGCCGCGGACGTGGACGCCGTGGCCCGGGACATGATCAAGGCGGCCGGGCACGGCGAGCACTTCGGCCACGGCCTCGGTCACGGGGTGGGCCTTGAGATCCACGAGGCGCCGCAGTTGGGGGTGGCCAAGCCGGGTACACTCGGGGACCGGGTTCCCATCACCGTTGAGCCGGGTGTCTACCTGCCCGGCATGGGCGGCGTCAGGATTGAGGACACCCTGGTAGTGCGTTCCGGGGCCGGCCCTGCGGCCTCCCATGAGCTGCTCACCACGACCAAGACCGTGACCCCAGGGGAGTTGCTCGTCCTGTAAACCCTCAAGGTCGGCGCCCCGGTAACCAGGAGAGACTTTAGACGTGGCCACCACCAACGACCTCAAGAACGGCATGACGCTGAACCTCGACGGCCAGCTCTGGAACGTGGTGGATTTCCAGCACGTCAAGCCCGGCAAGGGCGGCGCGTTCGTGCGGACCAAGCTCAAGAACATCCTGTCCGGCAAGGTTGTCGACCGTACCTTCAACGCCGGTGTCAAGGTCGACGTCGCCACCGTGGACCGCAGGGAGATGCAGTACCTGTACCGCGAGGGCGACGACTTCGTCTTCATGGACAACGAGGACTACGACCAGCCGCGGATCCCGGCGGAGACCGTCGGCAGCGCCTCCAGCTACCTGCTGGAGGACCAGACCGCGGTGGTGGCGTTCAACGAGGGCACCCCGCTGTACGTGGAACTGCCCGCCGCGGTGGAGCTGACCGTCCGCCAGACCGACCCCGGCGTCCAGGGCGACCGGTCCACCGGCGGCACCAAGCCCGCCACGCTGGAGACCGGCGTCCAGATCCAGGTGCCGCTTTTCATCACCACCGGAGAGAAGATCAAAGTGGACACGCGCACCGGCGACTACCTCGGTCGCGCATGACCGCCGCCCAGGTGACCTGCCCAGGCATGGCCGTCCGTGTCCGCGCGTAGCAAGGCCCGCAAACGCGCACTCGACGTGTTGTTCGAGGCGGAGCTGCGCGGCGAGCCGGTCCTGCAGATCCTGAACGAGCGCGCCGCCGACCAGGCCCCGCCGGTCCCGGCCTACGCCACGGAATTGGTCGAAGGGGTGCAGGCGCACCGCGAGCGGATCGACGAGCTGCTCGCCGCACACGCGCAGGGGTGGGCGCTTGACCGGATGCCCGCGGTGGACCGGAACATCCTCCGCATCGGCGCCTACGAGCTGCTGTGGCAGGACCAGGTGCCCGACGCGGTGGCGATCAACGAGGCCGTCCAGCTTGCCAGGGACCTGTCCACCGAGGGCTCACCGGCCTTCGTGAACGGGCTGCTCGCCCGGCTGCTCGAGCTCAAGCCCACGCTCAGCCTGTAACCAGCCGGCTCCTGGCGGCCCCGGGCGGCGGCCGGCCGGGGCAGACGGCAGGCACGGCCGGGCGTAGCGCAGCGGAAACGGGGTGCCCGCACGGGCCGGTGGCCGCGCGCCGGCGTCAGCTGGCGGCGAAGCGGACGCGCAGGCCCGAGCGGCGCAGCACGGACCTGAACCACAGTGCCGAGATCGCGATGCCCGCCACCGTCAGCGCCACGGTGACCACGGTCGAGGCGACCATGAACGCCTGCAGCGGCTCGGTCACCATCAGGACCGCCAGCCCCGCGGTGAGCAGCAGGAAGATCCCGGCCCAGAGCCAGGTCGCACCCTGGAAGAACCGGTGCAGGCCGGGGTGGTGCCGCGCCGGCTGGCGCAGCGCCACGACCTCGGCGGCGAGCCGGGCGACCAGCGGGTGCGGGCCGCGCGCGGTACGGGCGAACAGGAACGACATGACGAGGTTGGCGACGGGGAACTGGAGCAGGTAGATCCAGAGCTGGCCGGTCGCCAGCACCATCGCCGTCTGCAGGGTCAGCACCACCGCGGTGATGGTGAGCAGGCTCGGCACGCTGCCGGTGGCGATCTTCCGGATCAGCGCCACCAGCCAGGTCGCGGCAAGCCCGGCAAGCAGCCCGGCATCCCGGCCGAAGAGCCAGGCACCAAGGGCAAGCGCGCCGATCGGGAGCCCGGCCGACTCGGTCAGGCTCCACGAGATCGTTCGCAGCAGCCGCAGCGGCCGGGGGAACTCGACGTGATCCGGCATGCGCCGAGCCTAAGCGGTCCCTGCCGGCCGGTTACCCGAAGCCGGCAAGAGGACCGGCTTTGTCACCTTCCGGTGCTAGGCAGCGTTGCCCGGCGAGGAGGTTCCAGGGGGCGGCTTGCCGCCCAGGCCAGCACAGATTGTCAGGTCGCGACACTACAGTTGGACACGGCTGAGGCGGTGCGGTGCCGGTGGCGCTGCGGCGCCACTGCGTCGGGCGGTGAGGAGACAGCGTGGCAGGCAACCCGGTGGTGCTCGACGTGCTGCAGACCGCGGTTTCCGCGCTGGCCGGGCAGACCGGCAGGGCAGCCCTCGACATCGTGGACGCGGGCGGCGGGACCGGCGGTTTCGCCGTGCCGCTGGCGAGCCTGGGCCACCACGTCACCGTGGTCGACCCGAGCCCGGATTCGCTGGCCGCCGCGCAGCGCCGCGCGGCCGAGCAGGACGTGCCGCTGCGCGCCGTCCAGGGCGATGCGGCCGACCTGGCCCTGGTCGCCGGGAAGCAGAGCGCCGACCTGGTCCTGTGCCACAGCGTGCTGGAGTATGTGGACTCGCCGCCGGCCGCGATGGCGGCGATCGCGGCGGTCCTGCGCCCCGGTGGAGCGGTCAGCGTGCTGGCCGCGAGCGCGGTGGCGGCGGTCATCCACCGGGCCCTGGCTGGCCGGTTCGACGAGGCACGGCGGCTGCTCGCCGGCATCGGCGGGGCAGCCAGCGGCAACGGCCCGGCGGCGGAGGTGCGAGGGCAGCCCGGCCCGCGGCGGTTCACCCTGGCGGGCGTCACCGGCCTGATCGAGGAGGCCGGGCTGCGCCCGGGCCCGGCGCTGGGCGTGCGGGTCTTCGCCGACCTGGTGCCCCGCGTCGTCGCCGACGCCGACCCCGGCGCGGCCCAGGCGCTGCAGGGGCTGGAGCGGGCGGTCGCCACCCACCCGGCCTTCCACGACTTCGCCGCCCAGGTCCACGTCCTGGGGTACCGGTGACCGAGCGCCACGGGGCAGCGAAGGGGGCGGGCGGGGGGCAGCCCGACGACACCGGCTGCCGCATCCTGCACGTGGACATGGACGCCTTCTACGCCAGCGTGGAAGTGCGTGACCAGCCGGACCTGGCCGGGAAACCGGTGATCGTGGGCGCCGTCGGCGGCCGCGGCGTGGTGCTTTCTGCCACCTACGAGGCGCGCGCATACGGGGTGCGGTCGGCCATGCCGGTGGGCCGGGCGCAGCGGCTGTGCCCGCACGCGGTGTTCGTGGCGCCGCGCCACGGGGTCTACGGCGCGGTCTCCAAGGAGATCATGGCCCTGTTCCGCGGGGTGACGCCCGAGGTGGAGCCGCTGTCCCTCGATGAGGCGTTCCTTGACGTCGGCGGGGCCATCCGGCGGCTGGGGCCGCCCGCCGCCATCGCCCGGCGGATCCGGGCCAGCGTCCACGGCCAGTACGGGCTGACCTGCTCGGTCGGCGTGGCCACCACCAAGTTCGTGGCCAAGCTCGCCTCCACGGTGAGCAAGCCCGACGGGCTGCTCGTGGTCCCGGCCGACGGGGTCCTCGGCTTTCTGCACCCGTTGCCGGTTTCCGCGCTGTGGGGCGTGGGGGAGCGGACCGGCGAGGCCCTGGCCAGATTCGGGCTCCGCACGGTGGGGGACATCGCGCGCACGCCGGCCGGCGCCCTGCAGCGGGAACTCGGCACCGCGGCCGGCGCCCACCTGTCCGCCCTGGCCTGGGGCCGGGACCCGCGCCCGGTACTTCCCGGGGTGCCGGACAGGAGCGTCGGCGCGGAGGAGACCTTTGGCCAGGATGTGGCCGATCCCGTGGTGATCCGCCGGGAGTTGCTGCGGCTGTCCGAGCGGACGGCACAGGGGCTGCGGGCGGGCGGCTGGATGGCCAGGACCGTGGTGGTGAAGCTGCGCCTGGCCAACTTCAAGACGATCACCAGGTCCAAGACCCTGCCCGAGCCCACCGACGTGGCGCAGCGGATCTACACCACGGCGTGCGCGCTGTACGAGGGGTCCGGGCTGGACTCCCTGGCCCGGCTGCGCCTGGTCGGGGTGCGGGCGACCGGGCTGCTGCCCGTGGGGACGGTGGCGACGCAACTCGCCCTGGGCGAGGAGCCGGCTCCGTGGCGGGACGCGGAGCAGGCGGTGGACCGGATCGCTGGGCGGTTCGGTACCGGGACGGTGCGGCCCGCGGCGCTGGTCCGCCATGGCGGACACGGCGGCCCGCAGCGCACGACGGAGAGCGCCTGAGGTGCCCTCCGGGCGGTGCGCGCCGGGGGAGGCAAGGGCCGGGTGGATGTACCGGGACTTCCCGCCCGAGTCCGGCACGGGCCGGGAACCCGGGCCCGGCCGGGCCAGCCAACCCTCTCTTTGCCTCCGGCTGCTCTTTCCCCGACCTTGCAGCCCTCGTATTGTGGAGGGATACGGACGCCGTGAGGCCAAGGTCACCGCACCCGTCCCCACGCGAGAGGTTCATGGGAGGCGCAGTGCCGCTCTCTGAGCACGAGCAGCGTCAGCTCGAGCAGATCGAGCAGGCGCTCTATTCCGACTACCCGAAGCTTGCCCAGTCTGTGCGCTCGCAGGACCCCAAGGTCCACTACAAGCGCCGGGTCGTTGAGGCGGCGATCGGGTTCGTGATCGGTGTAGGCCTGCTCCTGGCCGGAGTGATCTCGAAGATCATCTTTGTCGGCGTCGGCGGGTTCCTCGTCATGCTGGCGTGTGCGATGTGGGCGCTGACCAGCTGGCGGCACATGGGCGGGATCGTGAGCGGCAAGGGCCTGGGCGTGGTCCGGGCACAGGAGCCCCCGGTCCGTGGCCAGCGTGGCCGCCGTCCGGCCGCCAGGGGCCGCCGGGGCGCGCGGGAGAAGTCCGGGCTCAGCTTCATGGAGCGGCTCGAGGAACGCTGGCGCCGCCGCCAGGAGGGCGGCAGGTAAGCTCCGGCGTTACGCCGGCCCGCCAGGCCGGGTCACGCTGGTGGCCCGGCGCAGGGGCTAAGCAGGAGCGGGCTTGTCGCTCTGGAGTACGGACACGTCGGCCTGAGGTGAGAGACGGCGCCGTGCCCTGGTCGTCGCCAGTTCCATCCAGCCGAACACATCAAGCAACTGCTGGGCGCCGGCCCGCACCGGGATCACCGCCGATGGCGGCGCGATGACCGCAAGCCAGCGCGCCGACGCCGTGCCCGAACGCGCGACGGCGCGCCGCACCAGGGCCTCGTCCGCCTGGAGCCGGGCGGAGTCGGCGGCCCTGATCGCGTAGCTGGCCCGTTCCTCGGCCATGGCGATGCGCTCCAGCGCGTCGCGCTCGGCACCCGCCAGGCCCAGCGACGTGGCGATGCGGCGGGTGAGCGCACGGGGCGTCTCGCTGGCCCGGTAGGGGATCCGGTGGTCGGTCAGGTCGTTGCGCAGCTCGTGCCAGGCGACATGGGCCCTGGCCACATCGTCATGGGCCCGCCACCATCGCCACCGGCGGCCAAGCGCCCGGGTCGTGGCGGGCGCGATCAGTATCAGCGCGAGCAGTGCGATGAGCACGGGCAGAATAAGCGGGGTGCCGTGCCGGCCTGCCGTGGCGCCGCCCGCGCCGGTGGGGGCGGTTTTCTTCAGCTTGTTCAGGCCCGACTGGCTCTTGCTCCCCTGGGTCGACTCCGGGCTGGGGTTCGTGCTGACTCGCAGGCCGGTCTCCGGGTTGATGTTCGGCTCCGCGGCGAGCGGCGTCGAATAGGGCGGCGGGATCGCCGTCGCCTGCCCGGGCAGCCCGGCCGTGTTCGGCGGGGTCGGCTCGAAGCGCAGCCAGCCGACCCCGGGGAAGTAGAGTTCCGGCCAGGCGTGCGCGTCGCTGGTCTTCACCTGCCAGTTGTCGTTCCCGCTGAAGGAGCCCTGGGTGTAGCCCACGACGACGCGGGACGGAATGCCCGCCAGGCGCGCCAGTACGGCCATCCCGAAGGCGAACTGCTGGCAGTACCCGCTCCTGGTCTTGGTCAGGAACTGGATCAGGGCGGCGGGGCTCTGCGTCTGCGGCACCTGCAGCGTGTACTTGAAGCGATCGAGGGTGGTGAACCAGGCCTGGATCGCCACCGCCTTGTCGTAGGGGGTCTTGCTGCCCTTGGTGATCCGCTCCATCAGCCTCGTGATCTTCTTGGTCCGGTACTGGGGCGGGACGTTGAGGTACGCGCTGGCTGACGGCACCACGGCGGGCAGGCGGCGCAACTGCTGTGGCAGCGGGTTCACGTCCTTGGCGAGCACCTGGTAGTGCAGGCCGGCCAGCTTGGCGCTGGGCGAGAGCACCGACAGCGTGTTCCCGTCGATCCGCCAGTCACTGCCCCCGCTGACCTTGACCTGGCGCGGTGCGTAGGGCAGCGGCAGGTAGTTGACGTTGCCCTGGTTCGACACGTTGCCCAGGCTGATCCATTCGCGCACCGGCGGCCCGAAGGTGGCCGGGGCCATGCCAGGTACCGCGGGCATGAGGCCCTTGCTGGTGAGGCCCGTCGTGCCGGGCACCTGGCCCATGGTCCACGCGTTGGTGGTGAGGTTGCCCAGCACGTAGACCTGCAGGTAGGGCGGCGTGCCATCGGTGGTGTGGTAGGTCAGCACCGGCACCGGGTGGGACTCGCGCAGGTCGGTGTTCAGCAGGTCCAGGGGCTTGGGGAAGGAGATCCGGCCGTGGCTGCCCCCGCTGCCTTTCCCGGTTCCGTCCCCCGGGAACAGCCGGTGCGCCGTCAGCCCGGGAACAAGCAGCGGCAGAGCGAGCGCCAGCACGACGGCGGCCGAGCCGATCCGGCGGCCCGCGGCGGCCAGCGGCCTGACGTCGGGGCCCTGGCTGTCCGCGTCGTCCTGCCAGGGGTGAATCAGCCGTCCCCACAGCCGCAGCCGGTGCCTGCCGTCGGCGGACAACAGGCCCAGGTAGCCCACCATGCCCGCGCAGAACACCAGCGTCCCGCCCACGGCGCCCGCCCTGGCATCGGTGGTCAGCGGCACGCAGAACAGCACGAGGAGCGGCAGCCCGGCGATGGCCGGCCGGTGCAGGCGCACCGCGAGCAGGTCGGTCAGCACGGCGACCAGGCCGATCCCGGCCACGGTGAGCAGCACGATCCCGCGCCCGGGCGGGACGGGTGGCGCGTCCTTGTGCATCTCGTACATGGCCTGGTGCAGCAGCACCTGCAGGTGGTGCATGGACGCAGCCGTCGGCACCAGGCCTGCCCAGGACCAGCGGCTGGCGAACACCGCGTTGAGGTAAAGGAGTTCCGCGCCGAGCGCGGCGAGGAGGCAGAGTACCGCGGGAATCGCCCGGCGCCGGGTTGCGGCGCCGACCGCCGCGACCACGATGACCACCCCGACGCCGCCCCAGAACCAGGTCCCGCCGGCCAGCAGCGGGTACAGGGCGATCGATGCCAGCACGGTCGCGAGGGCTGCGGCCACGGTCAGGCGCGTGTTCATCGGCTCGCTCCTGCTCCTGCGGGCGGGGTGGCAGGTGCTCGCCGCCGGTGCTCCGGTTCCGCCTGGAGCGCCGCCACCCGGGTCAGGCGGCCCGGTGGCCGCCGGGCCGGGCGTCGCGGGGACATGGGTCATATGGGTGCGGTTGAGCACGTCCCAGGCCACGCTGAGCGGCGTGTCAGCGGTCACCGTGGCCACCCGCCAGCCAGCCGCGGTGAGAATCCTCGACGCCTCGTCTGTGTCTCCCGTCGCTGCGGCTCCCGGCCGCTCGGCGGCCCAGGTGGAGACGGCGAGCAGCAGGGCCATGGCAGGCCCGGACGCCCGCCGGGCGGTGGCGAGATGCCGCGCCTCGCCAGCGTTCAGGTGCCCGGCGACCACGATGAACAGCCCGCTGGTGTCCGCGGGCAGCTGCGCCAGCCCGGGACCAAGCGAGGAGTTCCGCGATGGCCGGATGACGGCGAGGGTGTCCAGCAGTACATCTTCGAACGGGCCGGGCGCGGTCACCGGGCCGGCATCGGTGACGAACTCGGTGTCCATCTCCTCGCGCGCCAGGTGCACCCCGATGGACGCGGCGGCGCTCACCGCGAATTCGAAGGACGAGGCCGGCCCGCGGCCGCCGTGGCCGCCGAGGCGGGTGTCGAGGAACAGCACCGCGCGGTTCCGCCAGCGCTGCTCTTCCCTGCGGACCATGAGCTCCCCGTACCGTGCGGTGGAGCGCCAGTGCACCCGGCGCAGCTCGTCACCGTCCCGGTAGGCGCGCGGCACCACGTCGTCTTCGCCCGCCGCGGCCGCGGTGCTGGCGCGGGCGTCGCCCTCGCCGAGCCAGGATCCCGCGAGGGCGGTGTGCGGCAGCGCGGTGACCGCCGGGGTGACCACCAGGGTGCTCGCCGGCGCCCCCATGCTCCCCACCTTTGCCAGGCCGAAGGCGTCCGCCACCCGGACGTGCAGCGGGCCGATGGCGTACTTGCCCCGGTGATCGGGCTGGATGGGGTAGCTCAGCCGGCGCGTGCCGCCGGGCTCGATCCGGTCCAGGATGAACCGCGGCCTGCTGCCGATCGAGTAGGGCACGCTGTCCTCGGCCAGCAGCAGCCCCGTGGGCAGCCGGGACACGTTGTCGAGCTGGATGGACACCGAGGCGGTATGGCCGGCCGGCACGCGGGCCGGGGTGATCGCCCTGGCCCAGCTGATCCGGTACCTGGTCCGGCTCGCGGCCAGGACGGACAGCACCGGCAGGATGATCAGCACCCCGCCGATGCTGAGCAGGGTGCGCTGCCCGAGCCCGAGTCCGAGCACGCCCGCGGCTGCTCCTGCGGCCACAAAAGCCCGGCCGCGGGTGGTGAATCCGGCCAGCATCGACCGCATGCGGCGCCCTTCCTCGAGCCTGCTCTTCTCAACTTACGGACGGGCTCGCGTTGATGCCAACTGAAGGTCCCTACTTTCCCGCGGCCAGGGTGGCCGCGCTCAGCGCAACTGGGGCAGTGGCAGGTGCTCGACGATCGCCGCCAGCACCCGCTCCGGCGACCGCTGGGTGACCACCGCCTCGGCGCTCGGCAGCAGCCGGTGCGCCAGCACCGGCAGGGCCAGCGCCTGCATGTCGTCGGGGATGACGAAGTCGCGGCCGTCCAGGGCAGCCTTGGCGCGGCCCGCCCGCAGCAGGTGGAGCGTGGCCCGCGGCGAGGCGCCCAGCCGCAGCTCCGGTGAGGCGCGGGTCGCGGCGACCAGCCTGATGACGTACTGCTTCAGCGGCTCGGCCACGTGAACCGTCCGCACGGCGGTGATCAGTTCCCTGATGTCCTCGGCCTGGGCCACCGGCTCCAGCGTGTCCAGCGGTGAAGAAGACCCGTGCGCGTCGAGCATCGCCAGTTCGGACTCGGCGCTCGGGTAGCCCATCGAAATCCTGGCCGTGAAACGATCCCGTTGCGCCTCTGGCAAGGGGTAGGTGCCTTCCATCTCGATCGGGTTCTGCGTGGCGATCACCATGAACGGCAGGGTCAGCGGGTAGGTCCGGCCGTCCACCGTCACCTGCCGCTCCTCCATGCACTCCAGCAGCGCGGACTGGGTCTTCGGCGAGGCCCGGTTGATCTCGTCGCCCACCACGATGTTCGCGAAGACCGGCCCCGGCTTGAACTCGAACTCGCGGCGCTCCTGGTTGTAGGCGCTCACCCCGGTGATGTCGCTGGGCAGCAGGTCCGGGGTGAACTGGATGCGCCGGACCGAACAGCCGGTGGACCGCGCCAGCGCCTTGGCCAGCATCGTCTTGCCCACTCCGGGCACGTCCTCGATCAGCACGTGGCCCTCGGCGAGCAGGACGGTCAGCGCGAGGCGGACGGCCTCGGATTTGCCCTCGATGACGGACTCCACGGCCTCGCCGACGCGGTGCGCCACCCGGACCAGTTCGTCAAGGGTCCGGTTGCTGCCGTGCCCGGTATCAAGAACCACTTGTCCCTCTCCCTCAGCTGCTCACTCTGAGCGCCGGGCTGATGGCTCACCGCCGCCCGTGGTGCCCGGCTGACCGTGTTTACAGACAGTACGTCCTGCAGGGGAAAACGCGCGATGCGGCGGCCAGGTTCAGGCGGTGACATGCCCGCCTGCCCTCCGTAGCCACTGTTAAGCCCCTCCCGCAGCCCCTGTTAAGCCCGCGCGCCTGCCGCATGCGGCCCGCCCTAGTTGGCCCGGTCGCGCTTGGCGTGGGCTTGGCGCGGGCTTGGCGCGGCCGCAACGGCCCGCCGCAGCTTTTCCGGCGCTCGCCGACGGCCTCGCGGTGGGGCGGCCGAGGGGCGAGTGGGGGGCGAGTGGGGGGCCGGGGGGAGCAAACGGCATTGACCGTGGGGGATTGTGGAGTACAGTGGAGCGCAGTGGGGTGCACAGACGCCCAGATGGGCCTTTGGGTGCGGTGCGGGGAGTGGAGGTGAGGGCTGATGTTCCTCGGCACTCACTCGCCACGCCTGGACGAAAAGGGACGAATGTTCCTGCCGGCCAAATACCGCGAGGAACTGGCGGCAGGGGTCGTGATCACCAAGGGGCAGGAGCGCTGCCTCTACGTGTTTCCCGTTGCGGAGTTCGCCCGGATCACCGAGGCCCTGAGCACCGCTCCGGTCACCGCCAAGGCGGTGCGCGACTACAGCCGGGTGTTCTTTGCCAGCGCCTCCGATGAGCTGCCGGACAAGCAGGGCCGGGTGACTATCCCGCAGGGGCTGCGCGACTACGCGGGGCTGCAGCGGGAGTGCGCCGTGATCGGTGCCAACACGAGGCTGGAGATCTGGGACAACGCAGCGTGGACGGCGTACCTGGCCAACCAGGAGGACGCCTTCTCGACTGCGTCGCAGGAGGTGCTGCCCGGCGTCTTGTGATTGGCGCCGATGGCGGCGATAGCCGTGCACGGCGAGGTCTCCACCCGCGGCAGGGCGGCCTGCCGGCTGACGTCACTTCCCCGGCGCCAGGCGGCGGAGGGCCGCCGGCCCGCGCGGATGGAGACCTGGCCGGGCACGTATGCAGGGGCGTGCCACCCGCCAGGCGGCAGGCCGGATCGTGCGGCATGCCGCCTGGCCGGCGGCGCGGTGGAGGGCACGGGCGCCGGTCCGGTGGCCGTGCGGCGGACCGGAGAAGGGCTTGGGCATGAGCACACCGGGAGGCGGTCACCGGCCGGTCCTCCTTGAGCGCGTGCTCACGCTCCTCGGGCCGGCCCTGGACCGGGCCGGCGCGGTTCTGGTGGATGCCACCCTCGGCCGGGCCGGGCACGCCCAGGCGCTGCTGGACGCCCATCCGGGACTGATGCTGATCGGGCTGGACACCGACGCGGCTGCGGTCGGGGAGTCCGGGCGCCTGCTCGCCAGGTACGGGGACCGGGTCACCGTCACCCACGCCGTCTACGACCAGGTAGCCGACGTGCTGAGCAGCCACGGCCGGCGCACCGCGGACGGTTTCCTTTTCGACCTGGGGGTGTCCTCGCCGCAACTCGATGAGCCGGCGCGGGGATTCGCCTACTCCTACGACGCCCCGCTGGACATGCGGATGGACCAGAGCCAGTCGCTGACCGCCGCCGAAGTGCTGAACACCTACCCGGCCGGCCGGCTGCGCCAGGTGCTGCGTGACTACGGCGAGGAGAAGTTCGCGCGGCAGATAGCCGACGCCGTCGTGCGGGCGCGGTCCCGGGCACCGCTCACCTCCACGACCGAGCTGACCGACATCATCCGCGCCTCGATTCCCGCGCCTGCCCGCCGCACCGGCGGTAACCCCGCCAAGCGCACCTTCCAGGCGCTGCGGATCGAGGTGAACGGGGAGCTTGACGCGCTGGAGCGGGCTCTGCCCGCAGCGCTGGACGCCCTTGCGCTTGGCGGCCGCATCGTCGTGCTGGCTTACCACTCGCTGGAGGACCGGCTGGTCAAGCGGGCACTGGCGGCCCGTGCGGCGGACACCACACCGCGGGGCCTGCCGGTGACGCTGGCGGCGGCCGGGCCGCAACTCCGGCTGCTCACCAGGGGCGCCGAGCGCGCCTCCGCTGCCGAGGTGGCAGCCAATCCACGTGCTGCCTCTGCCCGGCTGCGGGCAGCGGTCCGGATCAAGGAAGCCGCGTGAGCGGGGACGGGGGGCAACGACCGATGAGAACAGGGGGAACGCGGTGAATGGGCGCACGGAAGTGACGGAGAGAAGGCAGGCCGCGGGCGCGAGGCAGGCCGATGGGCGGCGGGCAGTTGCACGGCCCCCGCAGGTGCGCCCGGGCACGCGTCCAGGGGGCGCCCGGCCAGCCGGAGCGCCGGCTGTTCCGCGCCGCGGCCGCCAGGGATCGCCGTCCGGTACCGCCCGCACCGCCCGCCCGCCGCAGCCGGGCCAGCGGCACGCGCCGCAGACGCGCACCCGGTTCGTGTTCCTCGTGGTGGGGCTGCTCGGCGGCGGCCTGCTGAGCCTGTTGATGATCAACACAATCCTGGCTACCGGTGCCTTCCAGATCACCGCCCTGCAGCAGGGCAACGTAACCCTCGCCCAGCGGGAACAGGCCCTCCAGGCCCAGGTCGCGGCCGCGGAGTCACCTGCCTCGCTGGCACAGCGTGCCGCCACCCTGGGCATGCGGGTCCAGCCACGGCTGCATTTCCTGAACCTCAAGAGCGGGCGGCTGGAAAGCCAGCCCAACCAGATGCCCGGGATACCCACCGTCCCCGGGTACACGCCGTGACCGCACCCGGCGATGGCAAGGACGGCCGGAACCGCCCGCGCGGGCCGGGCCGCCCGCCCGGGGCATCCCGGCAGCGGCGCCCGGGGACGGGCCGCGCCCGCGAGGCAGGCAAGCCGAATCCCGGTGAGGCTGGCGGGAACCGGCGCGCCGATCCGGGCGGCGGCAGCCGCGCGCCCGGGCCACCGCTGGACGGGCGGGCGCCCGGCCAGGCCGGGCCGCCACGGGCCGGCCCGCCGCAGGCCCGGGCATGCCGGGCGGCCGTGGCCACGGCGAGAGCGGCCGCGGTGCGAGCCGTCCCGGCGGGCGCGGATCAGGCGGGCGCGGCCCGGTGCGGCGCGTCGGCCTGCGGCGGCCGAGGCTGCGCCGGGCCAGTCCGGCCCGGCGGCTGCACGCCAGCCTGCTGTGCGTGGGCTTCGCGCTCTCCCTGATTGCGGGCAGGCTCGTTCAGTTGCAGGGCCTGGAGGGGGCCGCGTTCAGCAAGCAGGCCGCCAAATACAAGCTGGCGGTCATCCAGGTCCCGGCCGAGCGGGGGTCCATCACCACGGCGGACGGCACGATCCTGGCGATGACCGTGCAGGAGGACAAGGTGATCGCGGACCCGCCGCAGATCGCCGGGAAGACCCCGCAGGCCACCATGGCGGTCAGGCAGCGGGTGGCCGCGCTCCTGGCGGGCCCGCTGCACATGACCCAGGCCGCCATCCTCGGCAAGCTCTATCACCCCTCCTCCACGGACTACGTCGCGCTCGCGCAGGGCGTGCCCGCCCTGACCGGCAACCACATCCAGGCCATGCTGACCGCGCGCGACCTGGCGGGCATCAGCCTCCAGCCCACCTACGTCCGCTCCTACCCGGGTAGCGACCTGGCGGCCGGCCTGGTCGGCTTCACCACCACCAACACCAGGCTCGACCTGGTCGGGCAGGCGGGCATCGAGCAGTCCTTCAACTCGCTGCTGGCCGGCCGCGACGGGCAGGAGCAGGTGGAAACCGGGATCACCGGTCAGCCGATCCCGTTCGCCTCGCAGAAGACCCGGCCGGTGGTGCCCGGCGGCGACGTGCGCCTGACCATCCTTGCCAGCCTGCAATGGGAGGCGCAGCAGGCGTGCGCGGAGCGGGTGCGGGTAACCCACGCGGACTCCTGCACGATCGTGGTCGAACAGCCCTCGACCGGGCGAATCCTGGCCATGGCCCAGTACCCGACGTTCCAGCCCAGCCATGTGACCAGCCTGGCGGCCACGGTTGACCTGCCGGTCGCCGGGATCTTCCCGCCGGGCAGCACCGCCAAGGTGATCACCGCCGCCGCGGCACTTGAGCACGGCGAGACGCCAGCCACCCCCTACAACGTGCCCGAGCAGATCACAGTCGGCGGGTTCAGCTTCCACGACGCGGAGTGGCATCCGACCGAGCGGCTCACCCTGGCCGGCATCGTCGCCCACTCGAGCAACGTCGGCATGGTGCAGGTCGCCCAGCACGTCAGCCCGCCGGTGCAGTACGGCTACTACCGGAAGTTCGGCATCGGGGTGCCGACCGGCCTGCCGCTGCCCAATGCCAGCCAGGGCCAGCTCCCGCCACCGTCGAAGTGGTGGGGGGACGAGCGGTACACCCTGGCGTTCGGCCAGGGCGTGGCGGCCACCGCGGTGCAGATGGCCGGCGTGTATGCGACCATCGCCAACCACGGCGTCCGGGTGTCGCCCAGCATCGTCGCGGGCACCACGGGCCCCAGCGGGCGGTACACCCCGGCACCGCCCCCGCACCGCGAGCGGGTGATCCAGCCCTCGACCGCCGCCGAGCTCATCGGCGTCCTGCAGCAGGTGCCTTACCTCGATGCCACCATCGCCTACCAGCCCTGGGGCGAGATCCCCGGGTACTCGGTCGCGTCCAAGACCGGCACGGCCCAGGTCTGGGATGCCAAGGCGGGCTGCCTGTGCCAGTACGGGTCGAGCTACATCGGCATGGCGCCGGCCAGCAACCCGAAGCTCGTGGTGGCGGTGAACCTCCAGAACCCGAAGGGGGCCGACTACTACGGCAACTACGTGGCCGGCCCGGCCTTCTACCAGGTGATGAAGTTCGCGCTTGCGTCGCTGAAGATCCCGCCGGATCACGGCAAGCGCCCGGACGTGCCGCTCACCGCAGGGTGAACAGCGGTAGCCTCTGCGCGTGCCTGCGGATCTGCGTCCCCTCAGCGCGCACGGGCGGCCCCTGTCCGGCCTCGCCGCGCTGCTCGGGGTCGTCATGGCCGGGCCCGGCCCGGACCCCTTCACCGGGCCCGGCGGCCCGCTGCTGGTCTGCGGTGTGACTCACGACTCGCGCCGGGTCCGTCCCGGCGACCTGTACGCGGCCCTGCCCGGCGGCCGGCACCACGGTGCCCAGTTCTGCCAGGACGCGGTATCGGCCGGGGCGGTCGCCGTGCTCACCGACCCGGCGGGCCGGGAGCCCGCACGGGATTGCGGTGTGCCCGTGTTCGTGGTCGCCGATCCCCGGGCCCGGCTGGGCGAGGTGGCGTCCTGGGTCTACCGGCACCCCTCGGCCCGGCTGCTGCTCATCGGCGTGACCGGGACGAGCGGCAAGACCACCACCACCTACCTGCTGGAGTCCGCGCTGCGCCGGGCCGGGCATCTGACCGGCCTGATCGGCGGGGTGGAGACCCGGATTGCGGGGGAGACCGCGCAGAGCCAGCTCACCACCCCGGAGGCAACCGACCTGCAGGCGCTGTTCGCGACCATGGCCGAGCGCGGCGTCACCGCTGCGGCGATGGAAGTGTCCAGCCACGCCCTGGCGCTCGGCCGGGTGTCGGGCACCTCCTACGAGGTGGCCGTCTTCACCAACCTGTCCCAGGACCACCTCGATTTCCACGGCAACCTGGAGAAGTACTTCGCTGCCAAGTCGGTCCTGTTCTCACCCGGGTACGCCCGGGTCGGGGTGGTGAACGCCGACGACGCCTACGGCCGGCGCCTGGCCGACGGCGCACGCATTCCGGTCGTCACCTTCTCCGCCGAAGGTGACCCGGACGCGGACTGGCGGGCCGTGGACGTGCGCGGCGGTGCGGACGGGAGCACGTTCCGCATCGTCGGCCCTGGCGGGGTCGAGGCCGACGCCAGCGTCGCCCTCCCCGGCCCTTACAACGTCGCCAACGCCCTGGGCGCGGTGGTCGCCTTGGTCGAGGCCGGCGTGCACCTGGCCACGGCGGTGTCCGGGGTCGCCGCCTGCCCGGGGGTGCCTGGACGGCTGGAGC
Organism: uncultured Actinomycetes bacterium; assembly: GCA_963707905.1. GTDB lineage: Bacteria > Actinomycetota > Actinomycetes > Streptosporangiales > Streptosporangiaceae > DASXKD01. The sequence goes on from CAVPSA010000059.1 coordinate 410,839, forward strand.
GTATCGACGTTGGCCAGGATTTCACCGTGCTCGTTGACTATTCTCACAAACCGGGAGCGGTGGAAGCGGTGCTGCGTGCGCTACGCCCGGTGACCGGCGGCCGCCTGGCCATCGTGCTGGGCTGCGGCGGCGACCGGGACAGTGCCAAACGCCCGCTGATGGGCGCCGCCGCTGCCCGCCTTGCCGACCTGGCCATCCTGACCAGTGACAACCCCCGCTCGGAGGATCCCCTGGCAATACTCGCGGAAATGCTGGAGGGGGTGCTCACCGTCGGCGAGCCGGACCGGGCACGGATCATCGTGGAGCCCGACCGGGCCGCCGCCATCGGCATGGCCGTTGCCATGGCCGACAAGGGAGACGTCATAGTGGTGGCAGGCAAGGGTCATGAGCGTGGGCAGTACATCGGGCAGAAGGTGATCCCGTTCGACGACCGCGAGGTCGCCGCGGGTGCGCTGGCCCGCCGGCGGCCCGGCGCGCGCGGTCAGGGGGCGGCGTGATCCCGCTCACCCTGGCCGCGATCGCGGAGATCACCGGAGCGAGCCTGGGCCCGTTCACCGGCCCGGCTGCCCTGGTCCGCTCGGTCGTCATCGACTCGCGGCAGGCCGGCCCCGGCGCTCTGTTCGCCGCTCTGCCCGGGGAACGGGCGGACGGGCACGACTTCGCGGTCGCCGCGGTCGAGAAGGGCGCGGTGGCCGTGCTCGCCAGCCGGCCGGTCGGCGTGCCCGCGCTGGTCACACCCGATGTGCCTGCCGCACTGGCCGCCCTGGCCAGGGCGGTCACCGACGCGCTGCCCGGCCTGACCATCGCCGGGATCACCGGTTCTGTGGGCAAGACCACGACCAAGGACCTGGCTGCCCAGCTCATCGAGCGGCTGGGGCCGACGGTGGCGCCTTACGGGTCCTTCAACAACGAGATCGGGCACCCGCTGACGGTGCTGCGGGTCACCGCGGAGACCCGTTATCTGGTGCTGGAACTGTCGGCCCGTGGCGCCGGGCACATCGCCGAGCTTTGCCAGATCGCGCCGCCCCGGCTCGGGGTGGTGCTGTGCGTGGGGCACGCGCACACCGGCGAGTTCGGCGGGCTGGCGGAGGTGGCCCGGGCCAAGGGAGAACTGCCCGCCGCCCTGCCGCCCGACGGGGTCGCACTGCTGAACGCCGACGACCCGCTGGTGCTGCCGATGGCGGCGCGGACGGCGGCCCGGGTGGTGACGTTCGGCGTGCACGCCACGGCCACGGTGCGGGCGGCGGACGTGACCCTGGACGGCCAGGGCCGCGCGGGCTTCACCCTGGTGACCCCGCAGGGTTCCGCGCCGGTGCGGCTGCGCCTGCTCGGCGCGCACAACGTGGTGAACGCGCTGGCCGCCGCGGCGCTCGCGGGCGAACTCGGGATGAGTGTCGCGGACGTCGCCGACGGGTTGTGCGCGGCCACCAACCGCAGCAAGTGGCGGATGGAGGTCACCGAGCGCCCGGACGGGGTCACCGTCATCAACGACGCCTACAACGCCAATCCCGAGGCGATGGCGGCCGCCCTGGAAACCCTCACCACTGTGGCCCGGGGACGGCGTGCCTTCGCCGTGCTCGGCCCGATGAACGAACTGGGCGATGAGTCCCCGCAATGGCACGAGCAGGTCGGCGGCCTCGCCGCGCGGGCCGGCGTGGCGGGGCTCATCGTGGTGGGCGAGGATGCCGCCCCGATGCTGTCTGGCGCCAAGGCCGAGCGGTCCTGGCACGGCGAGCTGATCGGCGTGCCGGACGCTGGCAGCGCGGTGGCCGCGCTCGGGAACCTCCTGGCGCCCGGAGACGTGGTACTGGTCAAAGCTTCGCGCGCGGAGCGGCTGGAACGTGTGGCGCTTGCCCTGACCGGGGAGGCAGCACAGTGAAGACCATCCTGGTGGCGGGCGGGGTCTCGCTGCTGCTGGCGCTGCTCGGCACGCCTCTTGCGATCAGGGTGTTCTCCCGGCGCGGCTACGGGCAGCTGATCAGGGAAGAGGGCCCGGCGGCCCACGTCACCAAGCGGGGCACGCCCACCATGGGCGGGACCGTCATCGTCATCTCGTCGGTGGTCGGGTACTTCGTCGGCAACGTGGCCACCGGCCAGGTCCCCCAGGTATCCGGGCTGCTGGTGATGATGCTGATGGCGGGCCTGGGCCTGGTCGGCTTCATCGACGACTTCATCAAGATCTACAAACAGCGGAGCCTGGGCCTGCGCAGCAGCGCCAAGCTGGCCGGGCAGGCGGTCGTGGGTGCGGTGTTCGCCCTGCTGGTGCTGCAGCAGCGGTTCGCCGACGGGTACGACATAACCCCTGCCGACGCGCACCTGTCGTTCCTGCGCGACTTCGGTCCCACCCTGGGGCTGGCGCCGTTCGTGCTGTGGATCGTCTTCCTCATCGCCGGCACGTCCAACGCGGTCAACCTCACCGACGGGCTGGACGGCCTGGCCACCGGGTCCGCGTGCCTGGCCCTGGCCGCCTACGTGCTGATCGGGGTCTGGCAGGAGCGCAATGACTGCACCTTGACGCTGGCGCCGCGTTGCTATGTGGTGCGCGACCCGCTGGACCTGGCGGTGGTGGCCGCGGCCGTGCTCGCCGCCTGCTTCGGGTTCCTGTGGTGGAACGCCCCGCCGGCCCGCATCTTCATGGGCGACACCGGGTCGCTCGCGCTCGGCGGCGTGCTGGCCGGGCTGGCCGTGTGCACCAAGACCCAGTTGCTGCTGGCGATCCTTGGCGGCCTGTTCGTGGTGATCGCGCTCTCGGTGATCATTCAGGTGGGCTCGTTCAAGATGACCGGCCGCCGGGTCTTCCGGATGGCCCCGCTGCAGCACCATTTCGAGCTGAAAGGCTGGGCCGAGACCACCATTGTGATCAGATTCTGGCTGATCAGCGGCCTGTTCGTGGCCCTGGGCCTGGTCATCTTCTACGTGGAGTGGCTGCCCAGATAGGTGATCGGCCCCGGCCCCGCGCGGCGTGGCTGCCCAGGTAGGCCGGTCACCTCCGGCACGCTGGTGCGCGACACGCGGGCGGATTTCCCGCTGATACCCCGGTTCACCGCCGAGACTGGGATGATGGAGCGAGTCCAGGTTGCTTCCAGGCCGGGTGCGCGCGAACCGGGCGGGATGGCCGCGGCCGACCCGCCCGGTCTCGTGCCCGATGCACCGGCCCCCCCTTCGCGGCGCGCCATGCTGCTCGCGCTGCTCGACCGGCCGCTCACCTCGTACTACCTGATTCTCGGCATCACCACGCTGCTGCTGGCCCTGGGCCTGGTCATGGTGCTGTCCACTTCTTCTGTGCAGAACCTGGGCCAGGGCGGGTCGCCGTACTCCGGGTTCCAGCACCAGTTGATCGGCGTCCTGCTCGGCCTGCCGTGCATGTGGCTGGCGGCCCGGTCCGGGCCGACGGTCTTCCGCGCGCTGGCCTACCCGCTGATGTTCGTCACGATCCTGGGCCTGCTGCTCACCCCGCTGATCGGCGAGCAGTACCAAGGCGCCACCCGTGAGCTGGTCTTCGGCCCGATCGTGTTCCAGGCGTCGGAACTGGCCAAGCTGGCCTTCCTGCTGTGGGGCGCGGACCTGCTGGCCCGCAAGGACCGGCTCTCCCATCTGGACGACTGGCGGTACCTGCTGATCCCCCTGCTGCCCGGGGCCGGCATCCTGGCCATGCTGGTGATGCTCGGCGATGACCTCGGCACCACGTTCATCCTGCTGCTGATCTTCCTGGCGCTGCTGTGGGTGGTCGGCACCCCGCTGCGCCTGTACCTGGGGATGCTCGGGCTGATCCTGCTGGCGCTGCTGATGCTGGCGGTGGTCGCCAAGTACCGCTCCGACCGGCTCACCGAGTTCTTCAACCCGCAAACCAACCCGGTCGGCCCGGACCAGCAGCCCATCCAGGGCAAGTGGGCAGTGGGCTCCGGCGGCTGGTTCGGCGTAGGGCTCGGTGCCAGCACGCAGAAGTGGGGCTGGGTGCCCGACGACACCACCGACTTCATCTTCGCCATCATCGGCGAGGAACTCGGGCTGGTCGGGACGCTGTGCGTGGCGGTGCTGTACGGCGGCCTCGCGTTTGCGGGCCTGCGGATCGCCCGGCGGGTGGAGGACACCTTCGTCCGCCTCGCGGCCGCCGGTGCCACCATCTGGATCGTGGGCCAGGCGATCGTGAACATCGGCGCGGTGATCGGGCTGATCCCGATCACCGGCGTGCCGCTGCCGCTGGTCTCCGCTGGCCTGTCGTCGCTGGTGATAACCATGATCGCGCTCGGCATGCTGATGTCGTTCGCCCGGCGGGAACCAGGCGCCACCCAGGCGCTTGCCGAGGCCGGCCCCGGCCCGGTGCGCCGCGCCCTAAGCTGGCTGGGCCTGGACCGTAGGCGGGAATGAGCGCCCGGCCAGGCCGTGGCGGCTGAGGCTGCTCGGTGGAATGAGGCCACCTTCGCCGGGGCCCGCAGTATTGTCCGGGGGGACACTCCGCCTTCCCGGGGGGATGCCCCCGGACCCCCGATGGCCCGGAGCCCCCCGGGGTCGAGTTGTCGCGAACAGGAGGCCTGGCGATGAGTGTGGTACTCGCCGGAGGGGGCACCGCTGGTCATATCGAGCCCGCCCTGGCAGTGGCGGATGCACTGCGCCGGATGGATCCCCGGATCCCGCTCACCTGCCTCGGCACCGAACGCGGCCTGGAGACCAGGCTGGTCCCGCTGCGCGGTTACGACCTCGCGCTGATCCCGCCGGTCCCATTGCCGCGCAAGCCGAGCGCGGAACTGCTCAGCGTGCCGGGCCGGCTGGCCCAGGCGGTGCGCGCTGCCGGGGACGTGCTGGACCGGACCAGGGCCCAGGTCGTCATCGGCTTCGGCGGCTACGTCGCCACGCCCGCGTACCTGGCGGCGCGGCGCCGCCACGTGCCCATCGTGGTCCACGACGCGAATGTCCGGGCGGGCCTGGCGAACCGCATTGGAGCGCTGTTCACCCGGCACGTGTTCACCGCCCACCCCGGTACCAAGCTGCCGCACGCCACCTGTATCGGGATTCCGATCCGCAAGGAGATCTCCGGGCTGGACCGGCTGGCCATGGGGGACAAGGCACGCGAGCACTTCGGCCTGCGGCCCGACCTGCCCGTGCTGCTGGTCACCGGCGGCTCGCAGGGCGCCAGGTCGGTCAACCTCGCGGTGCTCGACGCCGCGGACCAGATCCGTGCCGCCGGGGTCCAGGTGCTGCACCTGCTCGGCCCGCGCAGCGGCCTGGAAGTGCATATGCCCCCGGCCGGGCCGCCCTACATCACGCTGCCCTACGTGGACCGGATGGACCTGGCCTATGCCGCGGCCGACTTCGCGCTGTGCCGCAGCGGCGCCCTGACCTGTGCCGAGATGACCACCGTAGGGCTGCCCGCCGCCTACGTCCCGCTGCCGCACGGCAACGGCGAGCAGCGGCTGAACGCGCTGCCGATCGAGCGAGCCGGCGGGGGGCTCATCGTGGACGACGCGGTGCTGTCCCCGCAGTGGATCTGCGAAGTGCTGCTGCCGGTCATGCTCGACACTCCGCTCGTGGCGGGGATGTCGGCGGCCGCGGCGCGGCTGGGCAGCCGCGACACCGACGACAGGCTGGCTTACGAGGTCATGAGCATCATCGCGGGCCGGCCCACGCGCAGCCGCGCGGCGCATGGGCGGTGAGCTGACATGGGCAGCCTGGTCAGCCCGGTGGCCCCGGTGCCACTGGCGGATCTGGGCCGGGTGCACTTCACCGGCATCGGCGGCGCGGGCATGTCGGGGATCGCGCGGATCATGATCGCCCGCGGGGTGAAGGTCTCCGGCAGCGACGCCGCGGCCAGCGACCTGCTCACCGCGCTGGCCGGCCAGGGCGCGGACGTGCACGTCGGGCACGCCGCGGAAAACATCGACGGCGCGGACACGCTCGTGCTGTCCAGCGCGATCCGCGACGACAACCCGGAACTGGCCGAGGCGCGGCGCCGCGGCCTTCGGATCCTGCACCGGGCCGCCGCCCTGGCCAGCGTGATGCTGGGCCGGCGCGGTGTCGCGGTGGCGGGCACCCACGGCAAGACCACCACCAGCAGCATGATCACCACGATCCTGCGGCACAGCGGCGCCGACCCCGGATACGTGATCGGCGGGATCCTCACCGAGACCGGCCTGGGCGCCGCTGACGGCAGCGGGGCCGAGTTCGTGGCCGAGGCCGACGAGAGCGACGGCTCCTTCCTGATGCTCGCCCCCGGGCTGGCCATCGTCACCAGCGTGGAAGCAGACCACCTGGACAACTACGCCGACCTCGGCCAGATCGAGGCGGCGTTCGTGGCGTTCGCGCAGCGGATCACCCCGGGTGGGGTACTGATCGCCTGCGCCGATGACCCCGGCGCACAGGCCCTCGCCGCCGCCGCGGCGGCCGCCGGGGTACGGGTCCGCACCTATGGCGAGGATCCAGGCGCCGATTACCGGCTCACCGGCGTGCGCCCGCACGGCATGTCCGTGCGTTTCGGCGTACTGTCCGGGCCCCAGGAGGGCGCCGGCGCGCCGTCACCGGCCCTGCTCGAGGTCGCCGTCCCCGGCCGTCACAACGCGCTGAACGCAACGGCCGCCTACGCCGCCGCCCTTGAGCTTGGGCTCAGCCCTGGGCAGGCCGCCGCGGGACTGGCCGCCTACCGCGGCGTGGGCCGCCGGATGGAACCGAAGGGCGAGGCCGCCGGGGTGCTGGTGCTCGACAGCTACGCGCACCACCCGACCGAACTCGCTGCCGACCTCCGCACGGCCCACGACATCAGGCCAGACGGCCGGGTCCTCGCCGCCTTCCAGCCGCACCTGTTCAGCCGGACCCGGATGTTCGCGGCGGAGTTCGGCGCCGCGCTCGGCCTGGCCGACGAGGCGTTCGTGCTGGATGTGTACGCGGCCAGGGAGGACCCGGAGCCGGGGGTCAGCGGGCTGCTCATCGCCTCGGCGGTGCCCGGCGGGCGGGCCCGTTTCATCCCGGACCGTGCGGACCTGCCCGCCGCCGTGGCGGCGGCTGCCCGGCCCGGAGACCTCGTTCTCACCATGGGCGCCGGGGACATCACGGCGCTCGGCCCGCTGATCGTGACGGCACTGCGGCAACGGGGGGAGCCGCCTGATGGCTAGCAGAGTTTCCGGGCCGCCACGCCGCCCGGGCGGACCACGAACCGGCGCCAGGGATGGCGCACGACCGGGGCAGCGCACCCGCCCCTCGCCCCGGCGGCCCTGGCCGCCCTGGCGTGGCCGGGGGAGGCTGCCCAGGCCGCACTGGAAGGCGGTGTTCTTCGCGGGCACCGCGGTGGTGATCGTCGGTGTGATGGCCTGGGCGCTGCTTGGTTCCTCGCTGCTGGTGGTGCGTTCGGTCCGGGTCGCGGGTAACGGCAAGGCGGTCTCCGCCGGGCAGGTGCTCGCCGCCGCCCAGGTGACCCAGGGTCAGCCGCTCATCTGGGTCGACACCGGCGCCATCTCCCGCCGGGTCGAGCAACTCAGGCAGGTGCAGTCGGCCCAGGTCAGCAAGGACTGGCCGACTACGCTGGTGATCACCGTCCAGTTGCGCAAGCCGGTCTTCGCGCTGCCCGTGCACGGTAGCTACGCCCTGGTGGACCCCTTTGGCGTGAGCGTCCGCGATGTCACCCGCAAGCCGCCAGGCCTGCCCGTGCTGACGGTGAACACCACGGGCAGGAGCCTGCGCGGGAGCCCGGCGGTGCGCGCTGCGGCGGCGGTGCTGGGCGAACTGCCGCGGCGAATCGCCAAGCAGGTACGCGGGGTGACGACCGGCGGGCCGAACGACGTGTCGGTGGAACTGGCCAATGGCTCCGTGGTCGTCTGGGGCGGGGCCGAGCGGGGGCGGATCAAGGCCAGGGAACTGCGGGTGCTGATGCGGCGGCATGCCCGGGTCTATGACGTGAGCGGCGTCGGGACCGCCATGACCAGGGGCTGACCTCGGCTGCGGTAGTGGCTGCGGGCAATGTGGGTGCGGACAGCGGCGAAGCTGATTAAAAGATCAGCGAGCAGGGTGAGGCGCCTCGGGCGTGGCGAGTTGACCCGGGTTCTGGGCAACCCTACTGTCCGTATCAATCGTCACCATAGCATAACTCTAAATCTCAGGTTGAGAGTGAGGGTTTTGACTCACGGGAAATCGTGGAATTGCCCGGCCGTCACTGCGGGGGTGCACTTCGGCGGGCTGCGCACGCGGCCGATTCCGGGTGTGATCGGATTCACCGGCCGCACTGATAGCAGGGCAGGAACACGATAGCGGCAGACAAGCGGAAAGGGCCCTCCTCGTGGCAGCACCGCAGAACTATTTGGCGGTCATCAAGGTCGTCGGTATCGGTGGGGGCGGCGTCAATGCCGTAAACCGGATGATCGAAGAGGGGCTCAAGGGCGTTGAGTTCATCGCGATCAACACGGATGCGCAGGCGCTGCTGATGAGCGACGCCGACGTCAAACTGGACGTCGGCAGAGAACTGACCCGCGGCCTCGGTGCCGGTGCCAACCCTGACGTCGGTGCCAGGGCCGCCGAGGACCACCGCGAGGAAATCGAGGAAGTCCTCAAGGGCGCGGACATGGTCTTCGTCACCGCGGGCGAGGGCGGCGGCACGGGCACCGGCGGTGCTCCTGTCGTGGCCAACGTGGCGCGGTCTCTCGGTGCGCTCACCATCGGCGTGGTGACCAGGCCGTTCGGCTTCGAGGGCAAGCGCAGGGCATCTCAGGCGGAGATCGGCATCGAGCGGCTGCGCAGCGAGGTGGACACGCTCATCGTGATCCCCAACGACCGGCTGCTGTCCATCTCGGACCGCCACGTCAGCGTGCTCGACGCGTTCAAGGCCGCCGACCAGGTGCTGCTGTCGGGTGTCCAGGGCATCACCGACCTGATCACCACCCCGGGCCTGATCAACCTGGACTTCGCCGACGTGAAGTCGGTCATGTCCGGTGCCGGTTCCGCCCTGATGGGCATCGGCTCCGCCCGCGGGGACGACCGCAGCGTTGCCGCTGCGGAGATGGCCATCTCCAGCCCGCTGCTTGAGGCGAGCATCGATGGCGCACACGGCGTGCTGCTTTCCATCCAGGGCGGCTCTGACCTCGGCCTGTTCGAGATCAACGAGGCGGCCCAGCTCGTCGCCAACTCGGCGGCGCCGGACGCCAACATCATCTTCGGCGCGGTGATCGACGACGCTCTCGGCGACGAGGTCAGGGTGACCGTCATTGCGGCAGGGTTCGACGAGGCCGGGGTGCGTCACGTGCTGCCCGCGCAGCCGGCCTTGGCCCGCCCCGGACTGGATACCCGTGCCTCGGTTCCGGCAGCCGCCTCCTTTTCCGGCAGCGGCGGGTTCAGCACCAGCAACGGGCACTCCACTGGCGGCCATGCGCTCGATGCTGCGGCGGATGAGCGGGTGGTGGAGGCTCGCGTGGCGGTGGAACCAGCCGCCAGCGTGACGGACCCGCCAGCGGCCGCACCAGACTCCGAGCCGGAGCCCGCCGTGGACACCACGCGCGCTGACGCCGACCGCGACACCGATTCTGGTGACCGGGCCGGCGAGGACGCCGAACCTGTGCCTGCGGCGGCGGTGCCCGCACGGCGGGCCGACCCGGGTGCCGCGGCACGCATGTTCGACGCGGCCACCACCCGTCGCCGCAGCGTCGTCTTCGAAGAGGACGATGAGCTGGACGTGCCGGACTTTCTGAAGTAATCCTGCTGTGGGGGCGGGCGAACAGGTGCCGTCCCCCGCGCTTTCGCCTTCGGCTCTTACACGCTGCGGGGAACGGCACCTGCCCGCCCGCCGTCTGTGGGCACTCAGTCCGGCCCGTAAGGGAGAAAAGCGGGAGGTGGTTCCGGGGCTGGTGTGCGCCGGAGTCATGATGTGGGTGTGACGGATGTGCAGGAGCGGCGGGCGGAAATCGCGACGCGGCTCAAGGCTGTGCTTGGGCGGATCGAGAACGCTTGCACTGCGGCGGGGCGGGATCCGGGCGAGGTGACGCTGGTCGCGGTGACCAAGACCTTTCCCGCCTCGGACGTGCGCCTGCTCTATGAACTGGGCGTGCGGGACGTAGGGGAGAACCGGGATCAGGAGGCGGCGCCCAAGGCGGCCGAGTGCACGGACCTCTCACCCGATCTGACCTGGCATTTCATCGGGCAGTTGCAGACCAACAAGTGCGCGAGCGTGGTCAGCTACGCGAGCTTTGTCCATTCGGTGGACCGGATCCACCTGGTTCAGGTGCTCGGCAGGCAGGCCAGGAAGGTGGGCCGGATCGTAACCTGCCTGATCGAGGTCAGCCTGGACCACACCGAGGGGCGCGGTGGTGTCCCGGAGGCAGCGGTCGGGGATGTCGCTGCGGCGGTGGCAGCGGAAGAGGGGCTGGTACTTGGCGGCGTGATGGCGATGGCGCCGCTCGGCGTGCCGCCCGCCGAGGCATTCGCACCTCTTCCGCGAATCGCCGGCGCGGTGCGTGCGGCTTATCCGGAAGCCGTCATAGTGTCAGCGGGAATGAGCGGCGATTTGGAAGATGCCATTGCGGCCGGCGCGACACACGTTCGCGTTGGTACGGCGTTGCTCGGCGGCCGGCCGGGCTTCGTCAGGTAATGTCCGTCGCATCGAACGGCAGGCCAGGGACGACGGAGGGCTGACGGATGGCCGGCGCGATCCACAAGATGGCGGTCTATCTCGGCCTTGTCGAGGACGAGGTGGCCTACGAAGACGGCTATGACTCCTTTGAGGAGGATTACGCCAGCTACGAGGACGAGGAGGGCGCGGGGCCTGATTCCGCGCGGCAGGCGGCCGCCCCGGCGCGCAACGGGTATGACGCCGACTCGGTGGAGCCCGCCCGTCCCGCCCCGGTACGGCAGACCGCCGATCTCACTCGGATCACGACGCTGCATCCGCGCACATACAATGAGGCCCGGACGATCGGTGAGCACTTCCGCGAGGGCACCCCGGTCATCATGAACCTGTCAGAAATGGTTGATAGTGACGCTAAGCGACTTGTTGACTTCGCAGCAGGGTTGATTTTCGGACTTCGCGGAAGCATCGACCGGGTGACCAACAGGGTCTTCCTGCTGTCACCCGCGTCCATAGAGGTGACCGCTGAAGACAAGGCCCGGATTGCCGAGAGGGGCTTCTTCAACCAGAGCTAGGCGGCCCAGGTCAGGCGACTCGGCGCCGACCGCAGCGCGGCTGCCGTGTCGTGGGTGAGAGCAGGACAGGGTTGTGGGTCTCGTAAAGATCGTCTTGACATACGTCCTATGGTTCTACCTGTTGCTCCTCATCGGGAGACTGATCTTCAGCTGGATCCAGGCGTTCTCCCGGTCTTGGTCGCCACGCGGGCCGGTGCTCGTGGTGGCCGAAACCGTGTTCACCGCAACCGACCCGCCACTGAAATTCCTAAGCCGGTTCATCCCCGTGCTGAGGCTCGGTAGTGTGGCCTTGGACCTCAGCTTCATGGTTCTGTTCTTCGCGGTACTTCTCCTGATCAACGCCGTGGGGCTGTTGTGATCAGGTACGGTCCCATAGAACAGACTTGCAGCGCACCAAGGAGACGAGATGCCGCTGACGCCCGCTGACGTGCGGAACAAGCAGTTCAGTACCACCAGGCTCCGCCCCGGCTATGACGAGGAAGAGGTAGACGCCTTCCTCGATGAGGTCGAGGTGGAGCTGGACCGGCTGATCCAGGAGAACGAGGAACTCCGGTCCAAGCTGGCTGAGTGCTTGCGCGGGGGGAAGTCGGCCGTGTCGGCGCTCAGTTCCCCGCTGGCGGACCCCGAGCCGGAGATGCTGGCGCCCGAGCCGATGATGCCCGAGCCGGAGCACCGGCCCGAGCCGGTCAGGGCGAGCATGCCGAGCGAGGACAACATGGACACGGCAGCCCGCGTCCTTGCCCTCGCCCAGCAGACCGCCGACCAGGCCATCGCCGACGCTCGGCGCGAGGCCGATGAGACCCTGGGCCGGGCTCGCCGCGAGGCGGACGACATCCTCGGCAAGGCCAGGCGGCAGGCCGAGCAGATCACCAGCGACGCACGGGCCCGGGCGGAAAGCCTGGAGCGCGACGCGCAGGAGCGGCACCGCCAGGCCATGGGTTCCCTGGTCCAGCAGCGGGAGGAGCTGGAGCGCCGGGTCGACGACCTGCGGGCGTTCGAGCGCGAATACCGCAGCAGGCTCAAGGCGTACCTGGAGGGCCAGCTCCGCGACCTGGAGGCGGGCGCCGCGGACAGCGGTACCTTCCCCGCGGTCGCCGGGCCGCAGTCCTCGGTCAGCGGCGGCATGCCATCCCGCATGGAGTCCCGCAACGGTCAGCCAGCGGTCACCGGCGCCTACGTCGGCTCGCCCGAGCCCGGAGGGCACAACGGGGGCTTCCACCCCTCCGACGGCCCTTCACACGACCGCCGGTAACCAGCTACCCGGCGAGCCGCGCCGGGTCGTGGGAGGGCGCACGTGATCCGGTCCAGTGCCCTCCTGACGGTTACCGCGATAGCGATGCTGGTGGCCGGGGTGTTCTCGGCCAGCTTGGGACTGATCTACGCTTCGATCGCCGTGAGCATCCTCGCGGCGCTCACTCTCGGCGCCGGAGTTCTGCTCCGGCGCCGAGAGCTTTTCGGGGAAGCCGGAGCGGGGGACACCCGGCCCGGCTGGGCAGCCGCTGAGGCCAGGGCTCAGGCCAGGCTCAGCGGCCAAGGCCCAGTCGGCCAAGGCTCAGCCGGCCAAGGACCGGGCCGCCGCGGCCGCACGATCCGCCGACGCGGGACAGGCAGCGGGAGACCGGGCCCGTGCCGGGCGCGGCGGCAGGGGCGACGGCGGCCGGGATGACGGCGACAAGGCGCGGCGACAGGGCGGCCGGAAGGACGGCGACAAGGGCGGCGACCGCGGCGAGCGGCCGCGCAAGGCCGCTACCGGCGGGGCGGCCGCAGGTTCCGGCCGGTGGCCAGGCGCTATCGCGGCCAAGGGCGGCCCGCTGACTGCCCGAGGGGGCCACGCCGCGGGTCACGCGGCGGGCAGGGGCCGTTCGGCCAAGTCCGCCTCCGGGGCCGAACCGGCGGGCACGGACCGGGCGGCACATGCTCCCGCCCCCCGAGAGTCAGCACGTGGTGACTGGACGAGGACAGAAAGTGATCACCCCGGCCGGGTAGGAGATACCGCCGCGCGGCAAGCGGATGACCGCGAACTGGCTAGCCGTGACTGGGGTGACCGCGCGGTGGCAGGGCGCGAACCAGCCGGTTCCGGGCGAGACCGTCAGCGCGGCGGCAGGGACCGGGATCAGCGGGGGCGCGACCAGGCGGCGGCGTGGGGGGACCGCGAAGCCCCGGGCCGCGGGGAACGCGACCGCGAAGGGGACAGGGCCGCGTGGCCGGACCGCGAAGCCCCGGGCCGCGGGGAACGCGACCGCGAAGGGGACAGGGCCGCGTGGCCGGACCGCGAAGCCCCGGGCCGCGGGGAACGCGACCGCGAAGGGGACAGGGCCGCGTGGCCGGACCGCGAAGCCCCGGGCCGCGGGCGTGACCGTGACCGGGGTGCGGCCGCGCGGGCCGGCTTCGACCAGGCGGGACGGCCGGACCGGGAGCAGGCAGAAACCGCGCGGAAGCCAGCGGCCTGGGGAGATCATGACCAGGCCGCCCACGGCCGGGAACAGGCTGCGGCCGGGCAGCAAGCCGAGGCCTTCCGGCTGCCCTCGGCCGGTGAACGGACCGCCCGGGCCCGGAGCGAGGCAGCACGTCCCGGCTCGTCCGGCGGGCCGCGCACCGGTGACGATTTCTGGGACAAGGTCAGCGATGAACTCACGGGCAGCGGGAGCCAGGACACGGTCCGGCCCGCCTGGCCGGCCACGGCGGGCCCGCGGGCGATGGGAGCCGGTGCCACGGCAAAGGCTGGTTCCGCGGAGGCCGGAGGCGATGAGGCGGAGCCGGCCTGGACATCATCAAGGCCCGGCGGCCTCCCGCCGCGGGACCGCGGCGAAACCCCGTGGTCACCAGGCGGGCCGGACGAAGGCCACGGCGCGGACGAGCGGCCGGCGGCCAGCGAACCCGACGAGTCCCGGTGGAGCCGGATGGTGCCACGGTACGTGGACGACCTCGCCGGGCCCGGTCAGGGACGTGAGCCGGCCGGGACCGGGCAGGCGCCCGGCTCCGGCGAGGCGCTCAGCGAGGACAGCGCTCCCGCCGGGGCCGCGGCGGGCACCGTCGGCCCGGACGTCGGCGGTATCTGGAGTGCATGGTCCGGCGCCCGCACCACCCGCACGGAAGACCAGCTCGCGGCCGCCGGCCGCGACGTTCGTGAGCAGGGCGGCGGGGGCGGCCGGACCGAGGGCGGCGCGATCGACGGCGGTACCGCACCGGGGGGCGAGGCGGGTGATGACGAGACCGGAGCCGAGGACGGCGGAACGGGCGTGGCCGGGGACGAGCACGCCGCTGCCGTGACTGCCGACCGCGCCGTGGTACCGGGCAGCACTATGGCCCAGGAGGCTGAGGCGCTAGAGGCTGAGGCGCTAGAGGCTGAGGCGCTAGAGGCTGAGGCGCCAGAGGCTGAGGCGCTAGAGGCTGAGGCGCCAGAGGCTGAGGCGCTAGAGGCTGAGGCGCTAGAGGCTGAGACACGGGGCGCGGCGGCCACCGACGGCACAGACGAGGCCGCCGCAGACGAGCCGGAAGCTCGCGAAACGGGGCCGGACGAGGCCGGGGCGTCCGGCACACCAGCGGCCGGGGCAAGCGACCGGGACGCCAAGGGCACGGATCCTGCCAGAGCCGCCCGCGATGCGGCGGAGGACGCGGCGGCCGGAGTCCCTGACAGCACAGCGGACGACGAAGCTGCCGGCCTGGCCAAAGGCACCGGAGAGCCGGATGGCGGCGGAACGGGGGACCGCGCCGGGACCAGCGCCAGCGCCGCGGCGGCGGGGAACGGCGCCGATGGCCGCCAGGACGCGGATGTTCCCGAGGACGATGACGCCGGCCGGGCCGCGGACGCCGATGGCGCCGGTGGCTCACCGCTGGGCGATGAGGTGACCATCGTGCCCGGGGTCGCCAGGTATCACCGGCGGGGATGCATCTTGATCCGCTTCCTCAGCGACGGCGACCTGGAGACCATGACCCGGAGGGAAGCCGAGGGCACCGGGTCGGTGGCCTGCAAGGCATGTCAGCCGGACAAACCGGACTCATCCGGCTGACCTGCGTCCGCCGGCCCGGGCATCCGGGCAGGTACGTAGAATCCACCGTCAAAAATAGGGGTTTCTACTTATCACGGGCCGGGGCCCGGCTGCTTACCATCGGCGCGTGATCACTATGGTGAGTGCGCCAGAGCGCACGATACGGCGGATGGTCCTCGGGCCCGCAGTGGCCGTGGCGGTACCGGTACTGATGGTGGCTTCGGCCGGACGCGGCGCGGGAACGGCGGCAGCGGTGGCAGCGCCCTGGGCGGTGCCTTCTACACCACGGTCACCCCGGCCGGCGACAGCGGCAACACCTATTCCTCGGACAGCGTGACGGCCGGAGCCGGCGGCGTGGACAACTGCGTCCAGGGCCTGGCCTGCCCGGGCGCCGGCGGCGGGCCAGGCGGCAGCGGCCCGGGTGGGGTGGGCGGCAAGGGCGGCCTGGACGGCACGGGAACCACGCAGGCGCCGAACGGAATGACAGGAACGCCGGGCTTCTCCGGTCCCGCGGGCTCGGCCGGCGCCGCCGGGGCCAGCGGGGCACCCGGCTCCGCGCAATTCCCTGACCACAACTGACACCGGCCGTTCCGTGCCCGGCAGTCGCGATCATGACTTGGCGGTGTAAAGCATCCCCAAAGTCATGATCGCGGGGTCGGACGGGTGATCAGGATCGGCGGATCCAGAAGGTCAGGCCCAGGTCTGTGTCGGTGTGCCCGGTGCCTGCGTCCGGTGCGGCCGTGCCCGGCCCACCATCGCCGGCCCCGGCGGGCTCGGCACCGCCCGGCCGGCCGGGGCGCGGGGGCCGAACTCGGTGGCGAGAACCTCGGCCGCGATGAGCTGGCCGTGCTCGGTCAGCGCCGCCGCGAGTTCCGGTTCCGGCGCCTCCCAGCGCAGCGTGATCCGGTCGCTGACCTCCAGGCCGTCCGCCTTGCGGGCGTCCTGCACCAGCCGGATCACCTCCCGGGCCAGCCCCTCGCGGCGCAGTTCCGGCGTGACGTCCAGGTCCAGGGCCACTGTCTCGCCGCCGTCACTGGCCACCGACCATCCCGCGCGCGGGGTCTGGGTCACTATCACGTCATCCGGGCCGATTGCCACCGGCTCCCCGTCCACCAGGACGGACGCCTCGCCCGCCGCCGTGAGCTGGCCGGCGAGCGTGCCAGGGTCCGTCGCGGTGATCGCCGCCGCGACTGCTTGGGTGCGGTTACCGAAACGGCGGCCGAGGGTGCGGAAGTTCGGCTTCACGACGTGGTCCACCAGGTCGTCGCCCATCGTGCTGAGCGCCTCAAGCACCCGGACGTTGAGCTCACCGGCCACCTGGTCGCGGAGCCCCGCGGGCAGGCCGGCGAACCCGGCCGCGCCCGCCAGCGCGCGCGGCAGCGGCTGGCGGATGCCCAGGGACGCGGCGGCGCGGGCCGACCTGCCCAGCTCCACCAGCCGCCGGGCGAGGCCCATCTGGGCGGAGAGGTCCCGGTCCACCAGACCGGGATCCGCGGCCGGCCAGGTGGTGAGGTGGACCGATTCAGGGTCCTCGGGGCCGCGGAGTATCCCCCAGACGTAGTCGGTGAGGAACGGCACGATCGGCGCCATCAGCCTGGTGAGGGTTTCCAGGCACTGGTACAGGGTGGCAAAGGCCGCGGCCCCGCCGGGTGTGCCCGGCCCCTCCCAGAACCGCCGCCGGGACCTGCGCACATACCAGTTGGACAGGTCATCCACGAACGCGGCCAGGCGGCGCCCGGCGGCAGCGGTGTCGAACTCCTCCAGGGCCGCCGTGACCTCGGACGTCACGAGCGCCAGCTCGCTCAGGACCCACCGGTCAAGCAACGGCCTGTCGGCGGGTGGTGGGGCACCGGCCAGCATCGCCGGGCGCCACGCCGCTCCCTGCCCTGCCCCTGCGTTGGCGTACAGGGTCAGGAAGGAGACCGTGTTCCAGTACGTCAGCAGCACCTTGCGGACGATTTCGTCCAGCGTGCTCGCCCCGATCCGCCGGGTCGACCAAGGGGAGCCGGAGGCGGCGAAGAACCACCGGACGGCGTCGGCGCCGTGCGCCTCCATCAGCGGGAGCGGCTCGAGCACGTTGCCGAGGTGCTTGCTCATCTTGCGGCCCAGCTCGTCCACCACCAGGCCGAGGCACACCACGTTCTCGTAGGAGGACCGGTCGAAGACCAGCGTGCCGACCGCCATCAGCGAGTAGAACCACCCCCTGGTCTGGTCGATCGCCTCGCAGATGAACTGCGCGGGGTAAGCGCGGCGGAACTCCTCCTCGTTGCGCCACGGCGCGCCGAGGCGGGCGAACGGCATCGAGCCCGAGTCGTACCAGGCGTCGATGACTTCCGGCACGCGCTGCGCGGGCCCGCCGCAGTCCGGGCAGGCGATCACCACCGCATCCACGTACGGCCGGTGCGGATCCAGGTCTGACAGGTCGCGCCCGGCCAGTTCACTCAGCTCGGCCAGTGACCCGGCGCAGGTCAGATGGTGCTCGCCGCACTCCCACAACGGCAGCGGCGTGCCCCAGTACCGGGTGCGCGACAGCGCCCAGTCCACGTTGTTGCGCAGCCACTCCCCGTACCGGCCCTCCTTGATCGTGGGCGGCTGCCAGTTGGTCCGCTCGTTCTCCGCAAGCAGCCGGTCCTTGATCTGGGTGGTCCGGATGAACCAGGACGGCAGCGCGTAGTAGAGCAGCGGCGTGTGGCACCGCCAGCAGTGCGGGTAGCTGTGCTGGAACGGCTCGCTCTGGAACAGCAGGCCGCGTTCGGAGAGGTCCCGGACCAGGGGCTCGTCTGCGTCCTTGAAGAACAGCCCGCCGACCATCGGCACCGACTCCTCGAACCGCCCGTCCGGGCGGACCGGGTTGACCACCGGCAGCCCGTGCGCCCGGCTGGCCTCCATGTCGTCCGCACCGAACGCGGGTGACATGTGCACCAGGCCGGTCCCGTCCTCGGTGGTCACGAACGTTCCGGGCAGCACGCGGTGCGCGCCGGGGATGTCCACCAGGCTGAACGGCGGCCGGTACGTCGCCCCGACCAGGTCAGACCCGCGCAGCCTGGCCGCGACGTGCCAGCCTTCGCCGAGCACCCGGGACATCAACTGCTCGGCCACCACGACGGCGTCCTGGCCGCCCGCCTGGCGGGCCACCACGTAGCTTTCGTCCGGGTGCACGGCCACGGCGGTGTTGGAAACCAGGGTCCACGGCGTGGTGGTCCACACCAGCAGGTCCGCCCCGGCCAGCAGCGGCGTGACCCCGGCGGGCACGGTCAGCAGCGGGAACCGCACCGTCACGGCCGGGTCGGTCACCGTGCGGTAGACATCCGGCTGGCCCATCTCGTGGTCCGACAGCGCCGTTTCACAGCGCGGGCAGTACGGGCTGATCCGGTAGTCCCTGACGAGCAGGCCCTTGCGGAAGATCTCCTTGAGCGACCACCAGACGGACTCGATGTAGTGGGCATCCATCGTGCGGTACGCGCTGGACAGGTCGATCCAGTAGCCAAGCCGGCCGGTGAGTTCCTCGAAGGCGTCCACATGCAGCAGTACCGACTCGCGGCAGCGCTGGTTGAATGCGGCGATGCCGTACGCCTCGATGTCCTTCTTGCCCGACAGCCCGAGTTCCTTCTCGACCGCGACCTCGACCGGCAGGCCATGGCAGTCCCAGCCCGCCTGGCGGGGCACGTGGAACCCCTGCATGGTCTTGAACCGGGGGAATACGTCCTTGAAGACCCGGGCCTCGATGTGATGCACGCCAGGCATGCCGTTGGCGGTGGGGGGCCCCTCGTAGAACGTCCAGATCCGGCCGGCGGCCGTCCGGTCCAGGGAACGGTCGAAGACCTTGCCATCCCGCCAGCGCTGCAGGATCACGTGCTCCATCGCGGGCAGGTCTATCGCCGCGGGCACGGCTGGGAAGTAGGCAGCGTCATGAGCGCCTGACGGGGGCATCGGACTCCTCCAACGGTCGTGGCACTGCCGGTTTGATTGGCTTGTGCTCGGATCGCTGGAGGGACGGGACACAGCCGGCGGCGGTCCCGCGGTACCACCCTCCTTGACCGCGGCCTGCCCCGCAGGGGTGGTTCGCGGCCCGCTCAATTAGCTCGCGGCCGGTTCTACTGAGCTGTCCCCGCACCGGTGCGGCCGGTGCGGGAGCCGTTCTTCCGGCGGCTCCGGGGTGATCTGGTCCGCTGGGCGGCCCCCGGGCTCTCACCATCCCCGGATCGCTCCTGGCCGCTACCGGCGGCAGCTGTCCCCATCAACGCCTTCGCGACTGACACGATATCCGATGCGCCGTACCGTGGTCGCTTGGGCGGGGTGGTGGGGCCAGAGTGACCTTGGGCGGGGTGGTGGGGCCAGAGTGACCTTGGGCGGGGTGGTGGGGCCAGAGTGACAGAGTGTGGGGGTGGTGGGGCCGGAGGCATAGAGCCGTTTGCGGAGGCCCACCATGGCGAAATATCCTCCGGTGACTGCCCGCATTCAAGATCGATTCACACCGGGCCCGGGCACCGTTCCGCAAAGGGAGGCAGATCATGGCCACAGCCGCTGGCTCCAGCGCCGCCGCCCTTCCCGTGCGCCCGGGGGAAAAGCCCTGGACCGAGGCGGAACTGAAGAAGGTCCGCCAGCAGCTTCAGTCGGACATCGCCGGCCTCATCGCCGACATCGATGAGGCCGAGACGGCGATCGCCGAGCGGCTCGGTGACGCGGTCGGGGACGCCGGGGATGACCCCGCCGACGCGGGGGCCAAGACATACGAGCGTGAGCACGAACTCGCGCTGACCCAGAACGCTCGCGACCTGCTGGCGCAGGGCGAGCGTGCGCTTGCCCGGATAGATGACGGTACCTTTGGCGTGTGTGAATCGTGCGGCCAGCCGATCGGGAAAGCGCGCCTGCAGGCGTTTCCACGTGCCACCCTGTGCGTGACCTGCAAGCAGCGCGAGGAAAGGCGCTAAGAGTGCAGGAATCAGGCCCGCAGCAGCCGCGCCGTCCGCGCCGGGTGGGCCTGCTGTTCGCTGTCGCCGCGGCTGTGTTCGTCGCGGACGTGATCACGAAGATCATCGTGGTGGCCACGCTCACTCCCTACCACCAGGTCAAAGTGATCGGCACGCTGCTCACCCTGGACCTGGTGCGCAACAGTGGCGCGGCGTTCAGTTTCGGCCCTGGCATCACCATCGTGTTCACCCTCATCGCCGTGGGCGTGATCTTCTTCATCGTGCGGACCTCGCGGCGCCTGTACAGCATGGCCTGGGCGGTGACGCTCGGCCTGTTGCTGGGCGGCGCGGCCGGGAACCTCACCGACCGGCTGCTGCGCTCGCCCGGGGTGTTCCGCGGCGAGGTGGTGGACTGGATACAACTGCCGCACTGGCCGGTCTTCAACGTGGCCGACTCGTGCATCGTGTGCGGTGGGTTCCTCGCTGTGGTGCTGGCCGCCCGGGGGATCCGGCTGGACGGCAGCAGGGACGTCCGGGTCGCCAGCAGTGAGGACACCGCCCGCGGCCCGGCCGGCGGACCCCAGGCGGGGGACAGCCAGACGTGACGGCCGGCGGCCCGCGACGGGTGGCTGTTCCCGAAGGGCTGGACGGTGAGCGACTCGACGCCGCGCTTGCGCGCATGTTCGGCCTGTCCCGTGCCACCGCGGCAGACCTTGTGACAAGCGGCAACGTCCTGGTCGACGGCCGCCCGGCGGCGAAGTCGCATCGGGTGCCGGCCGGCGAGTGGCTGGAGGTGACCCTGCCGCCCCCGCCTGCCTCCTTCACTGCGCAGGCTCCCGAGCCGGTGCCTGGCCTGGCCATCGTCGCCGAGGACGAGGACATCGTCGTGGTGGACAAGCCGGCCGGCGTCGCCGCGCACCCGACGCCGGGCTGGTCCGGGCCCACGGTGCTTGACGGCCTGCGGGCCACCGGGCACACCATCGCCAGTTCCGGAGCGGCCGAGCGGCAGGGGATCGTGCACCGGCTGGACGCAGGCACCTCGGGGCTGATGGTGGTGGCCAAGAGCGAGCCCGCCTACTCCGCGCTGAAGCGCGCGTTCCGCGAGCGCGAGGTGGACAAGCGCTACCACGCCCTGGTCCAGGGGCACCCCGACCCGCTGCGGGGCACCGTGGATGCGCCGATCGGCAGGCACCCCTCCGGTGACGGGCGCTTCGCGGTGATCACCGGCGGCCGTCCCAGCGTGACCCACTACGACACGATCGAAGCGTTCCGGGCCGCGAGCCTCGTCGAGGTCAAGCTGGAGACCGGGCGGACGCACCAGATCCGGGTGCATATGACGGCCCTGCGCCATCCTTGTGCCGGAGACCGGCTCTACGGCGCCGACCCGGTGCTCGCCGAGCGGCTGGGCCTGACCCGGCAATGGCTGCACGCCGTCCAGCTGGGCTTCGCCCACCCCGCCGACGGCAGGTGGACCGAATTCCACAGTGCCTACCCGGCGGATCTGGCACACGCGCTCGACGTCCTCCGCTCGGACAATTGACGCGAGCCCGGCATCCCCACGGAGTGGGAACCACGGACTGTCCGCGAACTCGGTTAGAGTCGTCCTGCCGGACCGGTGCGGCCCTCGGCGGGAGCGCTGGCCACTTCCCCCCGGCCCTGGTTCACTGCGCCCGCGAGGGCGTCTAGGCGCATGCCCGAAGGAGGCGGTTCACTCGTGACGGCGGGCCGAACTGAGGAAGGTTACTCGCCGTCGGAAGACAGCTTCGCTAAGAGCCGCAGTGCTAGCCCCGGGGGGCGCCCCCCGGGAACCCCCCGCGAGAAGTCCTTCGTACATCTGCACGTGCACACCGAGTACTCCATGCTGGACGGCGCCGCCCGGCTCAAGGACATGTTCGCCGCCTGCCAGCAGGCGGGCATGCCGGCCGTCGCCATCACCGACCACGGCAACGTCTACGGTGCCTACGACTTCTGGGCCAAGGCGAAGGCCGCGGGCATCAAGCCGATCATCGGGATCGAGGCCTACGTGGCCCCGGAGCACCGGCGGTTCCGGCAGCCGGTGCGGTGGGGCACCCCGGCGCAGAAGGACGACGATGTATCCGGCGCCGGGGCCTACACCCACATGACGCTGCTCGCCGAGACCACCGAGGGTATGCACAACCTGTTCCGGCTGTCCTCGCTGGCCTCGATCGAAGGCTATTTCCGCAAGCCGCGGATGGACCGCGAACTGCTGGCAGCGCACGCCAAGGGAATCATCGCCACCACCGGCTGTCCCTCCGGTGAGGTGCAGACCCGGCTGAAGCTGGGCCAGTACGACCAGGCCGTGGCCGCGGCCGCCACCTACCGCGACATATTCGGGCCGGGCAACTTCTTCGTCGAGATCATGGATCACGGGCTGGAGATCGAGAACCGGGTCCGGGATGGCCTGCGCCGGGTCGCCCGGGACCTGTCGCTGCCATTCGTGGTCACCAACGACTCGCACTACACAAGGCCGGACGATGCCACCGCGCACGAGGTGCTGCTCGCCGTGCAGACCGCCACCACGCTGGCCGACCCGGCCCGGTTCCGCTTCGAAGGGACGGGCTACTACCTCAAGAGCTCGCCGGAGATGCGCGCGGTGAGCACCGACGAGGAGTGGCAGGCGGGCTGCGACGCCACCCTGGCGATCGCCGAGCGCGCCGACGTCTCGTTCGCCAAGTCCAACCTCATGCCCAACTTCCCCGTGCCGGAGGGGGAGACCGAGGAAAGCTGGTTCCGCAAAGAGGTCTGGCGCGGCATGGACCGCCGCTACCCGGGCGGCTTCGACGACCGGCGCCGCGACCAGGCCAGCTTCGAGATGGACATCATGGTGTCCATGGGCTTCTGCTCATACTTCCTTGTGGTCGCCGACTTCATCATGTGGGCCAAGCGCAACGGGATCCGGGTCGGCCCCGGGCGCGGCTCGGCGGCCGGCAGCCTGGTCTCCTACGCGCTGGGCATCACCGACCTCGACCCGCTCAACCACGGGCTGGTGTTCGAGCGGTTCCTCAACCCCGAGCGCGTGTCCATGCCCGACATCGACATCGACTTCGATGAGCGCCGGCGTGGTGACGTGATCAGGTACGTGACCGAGAAGTACGGCGATGACCGGGTCGCCCAGATCATCACCTACGGCACCATCAAGGCCAAGGCCGCGGTGAAGGACTCCACCCGGGTGCTCGGGTTCCCTTACGCGCTCGGGGACCGGATCACCAAGGCGTTCCCGCCCGCGGTGATGGGCAAGGACATCCCGCTGGCCGGCATCTTCGACGCCGATCACCCGCGCCACGGCGAGGCCGGCGAGATCCGCGGGATGTACGAGGCGGAACCGGAGATCCGCCAGGTCATCGACACCGCGCGCGGGCTCGAAGGGCTGATCCGGCAGGCAGGCGTGCACGCGGCCGGCGTGATCATGAGCAGCGAGCCGATCGTCGACCACGTCCCGGTCTGGAAGCGGGAGGCCGACGGCGCGGTCATCACCCAGTTCGACTACCCCGCGTGCGAAGACCTCGGCCTGCTCAAAATGGACTTCCTTGGCCTGCGCAACCTCACCGTCCTGGACGACGCGGTGGCCGGGATCCAGGCCAACCGGGGCATCGAGATCAGCCTGGAAGACCTGCCGCTGGATGACCAGCCCACCTATGACCTGCTGGCGCGCGGCGACACTCTGGGCATCTTCCAGTTCGACGGCGGCCCGATGCGGGCCCTCCTGCGGAGCATGCGGCCGGACAACTTCGAGGACATCTCGGCGGTCGGTGCGCTCTACCGGCCGGGGCCGATGGGTGCCAACGCGCACAACGAGTACGCCGACCGCAAGAACGCGCGCAAGCCGGTGGTGCCGCTGCACCCCGAGCTGGCCGAGCCGCTCGCCGACATCCTGGGCGACACCTACGGGCTGATCGTCTACCAGGAGCAGGTCATGACGATCGCCCAGAAGCTGGCCGGCTACTCGCCCGGCAAAGCGGACCTGCTGCGGCGGGCCATGGGCAAGAAGAAAAAGGAGATCCTGGACAAGGAGTTCGAGCCGTTCGCCGCGGGAATGCGGGAGAACGGGTACTCGGACTCGGCGATCAAGACGCTGTGGGACATCCTGGTCCCGTTCTCCGACTACGCCTTCAACAAGGCCCACAGCGCCGCCTACGGCCTGGTGTCCTACTGGACCGCCTACCTCAAGGCCAACTACCCGGCCGAGTACATGGCGGGCCTGCTCACCTCCGTCGCCGGGGACAAGGACAAGAGTGCTCTCTACCTGAACGAATGCCGCCGGATGGGGATCACCGTGCTGCCGCCGGACGTGAACGCGTCGGCCGCCACATTCACCCCGGTGGACGGCGACATCCGGTTCGGGCTGGCCGCCGTGCGCAACGTCGGCACCGCGGTGGTGGAGGCCATCGTCGCGGCCCGCACCACCGAGGGCGCGTTCACCAGCTTCTCCGACTTCCTGAACAAGGTGCCGGTCAACGTGTGCAACAAGCGGGTCATCGAGTCACTGGTCAAGGCAGGTGCCTTCGACTCGCTCGGCCACCCGCGCAAGGGCCTCGTGCTCATCCACGAGCAGGCGATCGACACGGTGATCGACGTCAAGCGCAACGAGGCGATGGGCCAGGACTCGCTGTTCGGCCCGGACACCGAGACCGAGGCAACCTTCGAGGTCCCGGTGCCCGACGGTGAATGGGACAAGGCCACCGTGCTCGCGTTCGAGCGGGAGATGCTCGGCCTGTACGTCTCCGATCATCCGCTGCTCGGGGTCGAGCACATCCTTGCCAGCAGTACCGACTGCTCGGTCGCGCAACTGCTGTCCTCCGCCGCCGACGAAGCCGAGCGCGGCGCTGCCGAGCGCGGCGCGCGGGGCGGCCGCGGCGACAGCCAGCCGGTCACCGTCGGCGGGATTCTGTCCGGGGTGCAGCGCAAGGTCACCCGGCAGGGCAGCCCATGGGCCGCGGCGACGCTGGAGGACCTCGAAGGCGCGATCGAGGTGCTGTTCTTCCCCGCCACCTACGCCGGCTGCGCCACCCAGCTTGCCGACGACGCGATCCTGCTGGTGAAGGGCAGGCTCGACCGCCGGGAGGAATCGCCGAAGCTCATCGCGATGGAGGTGAGCGTGCCGGATCTGTCGGCGACCGGCAGTGGCCCTTTCGTCGTGTCGCTCCCGGTGCAGCGGTGCGTGCCCGTCGTGGTGGAGCGGCTCCAGGAGGTGCTGCGCAGCCATCCCGGGCTGAATGAGGTGCACCTACGGCTGTGCAACGGGCGCCGGACCACCGTGGTCAAGCTCGACCACAAGCTACGGGTGAAGCCGTCACCAAGCCTGGTCGCCGACCTGAAGCAGTTCCTCGGCCCTGGTTGCGTGAGCTAGTTACGCGTCCCGCCGCTGGAGCAGGAACATCGCTGCGGCCAGCAGTAGCACGGTCCAGGCGCAGAACACGCCGAACCCCTGCCACGCCGACAACAGCTGGCCGGCCGAGGGCTTGTCCTGAGTGATCAGCTGCCCGGCCACGGTCGGCAGGTAGGCGTGCACGTGCGCGCCCCAGCTGTCCGGCAGCAGCCCGGCCAGCGGGAAGATGACCAGCACCATGCCGATCACCGCGGTGATCGCACCCGCGGTATGCCGGATCAGGCCGCCGATGGCCAGGGCGAACAGGCCGAGCACCGTCAGGTACAGGCCGGACCCGACCACCGCCTGCAGCACACCCGGCTGGCTCAGCGACACAGTAATCGTGTGGTGCACGGTGATGACCTGGCCCGCTTCATGCCCGCGGAGCGTCACGACATGCCCGTCCACCAGGGTCTTGCCGATGAAGAACGCCAAGAACGCGACGATCTCGCCGACGACGATCACTACCGCCGCGAAGACCAGGCCCTTGGCGAGCATCACCGGGTAGCGGCGCGGCACGGCGAGCAGCGCGGACCGGATCGCGCCGGTGGAGTACTCGCTGGTGATCACCAGCACGCCCAGCACGGCGATGGCGAGCTGGCCCAGCCCCAGCCCGGTGCCCAGGATGAAGTTGACCGGGTCGGTGACGATTGACGACGCGGCCTGGCCGCGCCTGCCGTTGTTCAGCGCGTTCAGGGTCAGCCAGGTAAGCAGGGCGGTCAGCCCCAGGCTGACGACGACGAAGATGATCAGCGTCCAGACCGTGGACCGGACCGAGCGGATCTTCGTCCACTCGGCCAGCATCACGCCGGCGAAGCCCGACCGGCGAGCCTGGATGGGAGCCGGGGCGGTGACGGTGGTCATTGGCTGCTCCCCGGTGAGGTGGTGCCGATCGTCTCCTGAGGTACCGCAGGTGTGTCGGCGCCGTACTCGACGCTGCCGGCCGTCATCTCGAGGAACGCCTCCTCCAGCGAGCCGAGCTGCGGGGCGAGTTCGTGCAGGACGATCCGGTTCGCGGCGGCGATCTCGCCGATCCGGGGTGCGTCCAGCCCGGTCACGGTCAGCGCCGCGGTACGCCCTTCGGCCGGGTCCTGCGGCATGGCCTTGCCGCCCTCGGCGGCGATCAGGTCGGCGAGCGCGCTCGCGTCCGGCGAGCGCACCAGCACGGACTTCTCCGAACTCCCCTCGATGAACTCCTGTGTCGTGCTCTCGGCGATCAGCTTCCCCTTGCCGATCACGATCAGGTGGTCCGCGGTCACCGCCATCTCGTTCATCAGGTGGCTGGACACGAAGATCGTGCGCTGCTCGGAGGCCAGGTGCTTCATCAGGTTCCTGATCCACAGGATCCCTTCCGGGTCGAGCCCGTTGACCGGCTCGTCCAGCAACAGCACGGAGGGGTTGCCCAGCATCGCCGCCGCGACGCCGACCCGCTGGCTCATGCCCAGCGAATATCCGCGGACCCGCTGGCGCGCCACATCACGCAGCCCCACCAGGTCGAGCACCTCGTCCACCCGGCGGCTGGGCAGGCCCTGGGTCTGGGCCAGGAACAGCAGGTGGTTGCGCGCGCTCCGGCCCGGGTGCATCGCCTTGGCTTCGAGCAGCGCGCCGACCGTGCGGAGCGGCTGGGCAAGCTCGGCGTACGGCCTGCCGTCGATCGTCGCGGTGCCCGTGTTCGGCCGGTCCAGGCCGAGCACGAGCCGCATCGTCGTCGACTTGCCCGCGCCGTTCGGCCCGAGGAACCCGGTCACCCGGCCGGGCTCGACCCTGAAGGACAGGTGGTCGACCGCGAGCTTGTCGCCGTAGTGCTTGGTGAGATCCTGTACCTCGATCACGTGATTTCCCTAGCCTCCGCCGGCTCGTGCCCCCTGAATCGGACTAGCGGTACACAATCGCGCGCACCACGGTAGCAAGGTTTGCTTAGCGGCAGCGAAACGGCTGCCGCGACGGCCGTAACGCCCGTCGCGTACGCTGCTGCCGACCATGTCTGTGCCATTTCCCCTCCCCGACCCGGCCCACAGCGACGAGGCCGTGCGCTCCTGGCGGTTGCGCGACGGGGCGCGCGCCGTGGTCGCGGCGCTGGCGGTCGCCGCCTCGACCATGGTGCTCGGCGTGCTTGCCGGGCTCGGCTGGGCGGCGGTGGCGCCGCGCGCGCTGCTGGTGATGGCCGCCCCCGGGGCGGCCGACCTGGTCAACACCGAGACGAACGCTTTCATCGCAGCCGACGCCGCGTTCTGCCTGGTGTGCCTGGCCGGCGGGGTGATCTCCGGAGTGCTCGGCTACCTGTTCGCGGTGCGCAGGCACGGGCCACTGGCCATGGCCGGACTGATCGTCGGCGCGTTCGCCGCGGCCTTCGTGGCCCGCTGGGTGGGAGAGCAGTCCGGGCTCGCCACGTTCCAGCACCTGCTCGCCACCCTGCCGGCCGGCGCCCACCTCCAGGATTCGCTGTCGCTCGGCGCAAGCGGGGCGCTCGCGGTCTGGCCGCTGGCCACCGCCATAACCGCGGGCGGCCTCGAACTACTGGTCAGCCCCGGCCGGCATAAGCGCTAGGCGGATAGGTCTCTCGGCATGTGGACGGTTCGGCGCGGGGCGGGGCTGGCTCCATAGACTGGGCGGGTGCTCTCAGTTATCGATCTTCGCGGGCAGCCAGCGGTCGCTATGACCAGGGAGAAACTCACCGGCGTCCTGCCGCGCGCGGCGCTGGACACCGGGGTCGCCCTTGAGCAGATCCGGCCGGTCTGCGAGGACGTGCGGGATCGCGGGGCGGCCGCGGTCCGGGAGTACACGGCCCGCTTCGACGGAGTCGACCTGCCCACCAGCCGGGTCCCGGCGCGGGCACTGGCCGATGCGCTCGCCAACCTCAGCCCGCAGCTGCGGGCCGCGCTCGAAGAGATGATCCGGCGGGTGCGGCCGGTCCACGAGGCACAGCGGCCCGCCGACCACGTCACCGTGATCGGTGACGGTGCGCAGGTCACCGAGCGGTATATCGCGGTGGACCGGGCCGGGGTGTACGTGCCGGCCGGCACGGTCCCGCTGCCCTCCTCGGTGGTCATGAACGTGGTGCCGGCGCAGGTCGCCGGGGTCGGCCAGATCGCGGTCGCCTCGCCGCCCCGCCGGGACTGTGGTGGCCTGCCCGCCCCGGCCATCCTGGCCGCCTGCGCCCTGCTCGGCATCGACGAGGTCCACGCGGTGGGCGGTGCCCAGGCGGTCGCCATGTTCGCCTACGGCACCGCCGACTGCGCCCCGGTGGACGTGGTCACCGGGCCCGGCAACGCCTACGTGACCGCGGCCAAGCGGCTGCTGGCGGGCACCGTCGGGGTGGACGCCGAGGCGGGCCCGACGGAGATCGCGATCATCGCCGACCACACCGCCGACCCGCGGTTCCTCGCGGCCGACCTGGTCGCCCAGGCCGAGCACGGCCCGCTGGCCGCATGCCTGCTGATCACCACCGACCCGGGGCTCGCCGAGCGCACCGAGGCCGAACTGCGCCCGCAGGTCGCCTCGGCCCGGCACCGCGACACGGTGCAGGCCGCCCTCGCCGGGCAGTCCGCCTGCGTGCTCGTGGACGACACCGCCGCCGCGCTGGCGGTCTCCGACGTGTGGGCACCCGAGCACCTGGAGATCCAGACGGCGGACGCGGCCGGCCTCGCGGCGCGGGTGCGCAACGCAGGCGCCGTCTTCGTCGGCCCGTACGCCCCCGTCTCGCTGGGCGACTACCTGGCCGGGTCCAACCACGTGCTGCCCACCGGCGGCACCGCCCGGCACACGGCCGGGCTTTCCGTGCTTGCCTTCATGCGCGGCATCCACGTGGTGGAATGCACGGCCGCGGCGCTGGCCGGGGCGGCCCCGCACATCGACGCCCTCGGTGCGGCCGAGGACCTGGCCGCCCACGTCAATGCGGTGCGGATCCGCGTGCAAAGTGCTGGCCCGGGGCCGACGGCACCGCAGGATCCGAGCCAGCGGGACGCGGGCGGGCCGCCGGTCCGGCCCGATCTGGCCGGGCGGGCGCCGTACGGGGCACCGCAACTGGACGTGCCCGTCCGGCTCAACACCAACGAGAACCCCTACCCACCGCCGCCAGCGCTGGTCCAGGCGATCACGGACGCCGCGGCCGGCGTGGCGGGCTCGCTCAACCGCTACCCCGACCGGGACGCGATGGCGCTGCGGGCCGATCTCGCCGCCTACCTGGGGCACGGCCTGACCGCGCGGCAGGTCTGGGCGGCCAACGGCTCCAACGAGATCATCCAGCAGTTGCTGCAGGTATTCGGTGGCGCCGGCCGTTCCGCGCTCGGTTTCGAGCCCTCCTACGCGATGCACCCGCTGATCTCGCGGGCCACCGGCACCCGGTGGATCAGCGGCAGCAGAGACGCCGACTTCGGCCTGAACGCCGCCGGGGTGGTGCAGGCGATCGGGGAGCACCGGCCCGACCTGGTGTTCCTCACCTCGCCCAACAACCCGACGGGCACCGCGCTCCCGCTGGCCGTGATCGAGGCGGTCTGCGACGCGGCCCCCGGCATGGTCGTGGTGGACGAGGCCTACGCCGAGTTCGCCAGGGCCGGCGCGGACACGGCGCTTGCCCTGCTGCCGCGCTACCCGCGCCTGGTGGTGACCCGGACCATGTCCAAGGCGTTCGCCCTGGCCGGCGGGCGGATCGGCTACCTCGCCGCGGAACCGCGGGTGATCGACGCGCTGCTGCTCGTCCGGCTGCCCTACCATCTGTCGGCCTTGACCCAGGCCACGGCCCGGGCGGCGCTGGCGCACTCCGGCGCCCTGCTGGCCACCGTGGCCGACCTGCGCGCCGAGCGCGACGGCCTGGTGGGCTGGCTGCGCGGGCGCGGGCTGGCCGCCGCGGACTCCGACGCCAACTTCGTCCTGTTCGGCGAGTTCGGTGATTCGCACGCGGTGTGGCAGGGCCTGCTGGACCGCGGCGTGCTCGTGCGCGAAACCGGGCCGCCCGGCTGGCTGCGGGTGAGCATCGGCACCCCGGCCGAAATGACCGTCTTCCGCGACGCCCTGACCGCAGTGCTCGGCGGATCCGCGGCCTGAGGAGGCAATGATGCACCGCACTGCCCGGGTCGAGCGGGCAACCAAGGAGACCAAGATCCTGGTGGAACTTGGTCTCGACGGCACCGGCACGTCGGCGGTGCACACCGGTGTCCCGTTCTTCGACCACATGCTCGCCCAGCTGGCCAAGCACGGCCTGCTCGACCTGACGGTCCAGGCCGAGGGGGACACCGAGATCGACGCGCACCACACGGTCGAGGACACCGCGCTCGCCCTCGGCCAGGCGCTGCGCGAGGCGCTCGGCGACAAGGCGGGCATCACCAGGTTCGGTGACGCCGTGGTCCCGCTTGACGAGACCCTGGCCCGGGCCGCGGTGGACCTGTCCGGCAGGCCCTACTGCGTGCACAGTGAGCCGGACGGCATGGCGCCGCTGATCGGCAGCTACGACACCACGCTCACCCGGCACTTCTTCGAGTCCCTCACCGCGACGGCGGGCATCTGCCTGCACGTTTCCGTGACCGGCCGCAACCCGCATCACCTGGTCGAAGCCCAGTTCAAGGCGGTAGCCCGGGCGCTGCGCGCCGCCGCGGCACCCGATCCGCGATCGCCGGGCGTGCCCAGCACGAAGGGCGTTCTGTGACGGCTCGCCGCCCCAGCGTCGTCGTGCTGGACTACGGTTCCGGAAACCTTCGTTCGGCAGAAAGAGCCCTTGCCCGCGCCGGGGCAGACGTGGCGGTGACCGCGGATCGCGGCGCCGCGCTGGCCGCGGACGGACTGGTGGTGCCCGGTGTGGGCGCGTTCGCGGCGTGCATGGCGGGGCTGCGGGCGGTCGACGGCGAGCGCGTCATCGACCGGCGGCTCGCGGGCGGCCGCCCGGTCCTCGGCATCTGCGTGGGCATGCAGATCCTGTTCGCCGAGGGGATCGAGCACGGTGTGCAAACCGAGGGCTGCGGCCAGTGGCCCGGGCTGGTGGAGCGGCTGGACGCGCCGGTGCTGCCGCACATGGGCTGGAACACCGTGCTGGCGCCGCCGGGCTCCGTGCTGTTCACCGGGATCGGGCCGGCCGAGCGGTTCTACTTCGTGCACTCCTACGCGGCGACGGCACTGCCGCTCGGCAGCGCGCCCCACATGACCGCCCCGCTGATCGCCTGGGCCACGCACGGCGTGCCGTTCGTCGCCGCGGTGGAAAACGGCCCGCTGATGGCGACCCAGTTCCACCCAGAGAAATCCGGCGACACCGGCGCGAAGCTGCTGTCCAACTGGCTGGGGACGTTGACATGACCTTGACCCTGCTGCCCGCCGTGGACGTGGCGGGCGGCCAGGCGGTGCGGCTGGTGCAGGGCGCCGCCGGGACCGAGACCAGCTACGGCGATCCGCTGGCGGCGGCGCTGGCCTGGCAGTCCGCCGGGGCGGCCTGGATCCACCTGGTGGACCTGGACGCGGCGTTCGGCCGCGGCTCCAACGCCGCGCTGCTCGCCGAGGTGGTGCGCCGCCTGGACGTGGCGGTCGAACTGTCCGGCGGGATCCGGGACGACTCCTCGCTCGCCGCGGCACTGGCCACCGGGTGCGCCCGGGTGAACGTGGGCACCGCGGCGCTGGAACGCCCGGACTGGGTCCGGGCCATCATCGCCGAGCATGGCGAGCGGATCGCCGTCGGGCTGGACGTGCGGGGCACCAGGCTCGCCGCGCGCGGCTGGACCCGCGAGGGCGGCGGCCTGGCCGAGACACTGGCCCGGCTGGACCGTGACGGCTGCCGCCGGTTCGTGGTCACCGACGTCACCAAGGACGGCACGCTGACCGGGCCGAACCTGGATCTGCTGCGTTCCGTGTGCGCGCGCACCGGCCGGCCGGTCATCGCCAGCGGCGGCGTGTCCAGCCTGGACGACCTGCGGGCGATCGCCGCGCTGGCCCCGCTGGGGGTGGAAGGCGCCATTGTCGGCAAGGCGCTCTACGCGGGAGCATTCACCCTGGAGCAGGCGCTGGAGGCGGTGAAACAGGCATGACCAAGAAGGTCTCGACCCGGACCACGTGGGAGCCGGTGGTCGGTTACAGCAGGGCGGTCGCGGCGGGCGACTTCATCTTCGTGTCCGGCTGCACCTCCGTGGTGGACGGGGTATTCGTGCACGCGGGAGACGCGCGGGCGCAGGCCGCGCAGGCCATCGCGAACGTGGCGGCGGCGCTTGAGCAACTCGGCGCAAGCCTGGCCGACGTGGTGCGGACCCGGATGTTCGTGACCGACATGTCCCGGTGGGAGGAGTACGGCCTGGCGCACGGCGCGGCGTTCGGCGAGACCATGCCCGCCACGTCCATGGTCGGCATCGCCGCGCTCGTGGATCCCCGGATGCTCATCGAGGTCGAGGCCGTCGCCTACAAGCCAGGAGTGGGTGGGTGACCGTTGCCACCAGGGTGATCCCGTGCCTGGACGTGGACGCCGGGCGGGTGGTCAAGGGGGTCAACTTCGCGGGCCTGCGCGACGCCGGTGACCCGGTCGAACTCGCCGCCGCCTACGACGCCCAGGGCGCCGACGAACTCGTCTTCCTCGACATCACCGCCTCCAGCGGCGGCCGGGAGACCACCTATGAGGTGGTGCGGCGCACCGCCGAGCAGGTGTTCATCCCGCTCACCGTCGGCGGCGGCGTGCGGACCACCCAGGACGTGGACCGGCTGCTGCGGGCCGGCGCGGACAAGGTGTCGCTGAACACCGCCGCCGTGGCCCGGCCGGAGTTGCTGGCCGAGGCGGCGCAGCGGTTCGGGTCGCAGTGCGTGGTGCTCTCGGTGGACGCCCGGCGGGCGGCCGGTGACCTGCCCAGCGGGTTCGAGGTGACCACGCACGGCGGCCGCCGCGGCACCGGAATCGACGCGGTGGCCTGGGCCGCCCGGGCCGTCGGCCTCGGCGTCGGGGAGATCCTGCTCAACTCCATGGACGCGGACGGCACCAAGGCCGGCTTCGACACCGAGATGATCCGGGCCGTCCGGGCCGCGGTGACCGTCCCGGTCATCGCCAGCGGCGGGGCCGGGGAACTGGCCCACTTCGCGCCCGCGGTCGGCGCCGGCGCGGACGCGGTGCTGGCCGCCAGCGTGTTCCACTTCGGGCAGCTCAGGATCGCCGATGTGAAGGCCGCGCTGCGGGCCGCCGGGCACTGCGTGCGCTGAAATCCCCGCCGGGGCCCGCCGTCAGGCGCCGGTCAGCGCCGCCCCGACGATGCCGGCGTCGTTGTGCATGGCAGCCGGGACCACCTTGGCGTGCAGCTTCTCCAGCAGCGGCAGGAACTTGTCCGACTTCCTGCTCACCCCGCCGCCCACGATGAACAACTCCGGCCAGAGCAGCCGCTCAAGGTGGCCCATGTACTCGTCGACCCGGTCCGCCCACTGCGCCCAGTCCAGGCCGTGCTCTTCCCTGGCCCGCTCCGAGGCGCGCTTCTCCGCGTCCTTGCCGCGGATCTCGATATGGCCGAACTCGGTGTTGGGCACGAGCAGCCCGTGGGTGAACAGCGCACTGCCGATGCCGGTGCCGAAGGTGAGCATGACCACGGTGCCCTGCTGCCCCGCCCCGGCGCCGAACTTCATCTCGGCCAGGCCTGCCGCGTCGGCGTCGTTGATGACCTGGCACTCCAGCCCGGTCGCCGTACCGAACAGGTCACCGGCATCCACCCCGATCCAGGCCGGGTCGAGGTTGGCCGCGGTGCGGATGACGCCGCCGGTCACCACGCCGGGGAAGGTGATACCGGCCTTGCCGGACCAGCTGAACCCGGCCACCAGGCCGCGCACCGCCTCCGCGACGGCCTTGGGTTTTGGTGGCTGCGGGGTGAGCACCTTGATCCGTTCCCGGGTCAGGGTGCCCGTGGTCACGTCCACGGGTGCCGCCTTGATCCCCGAGCCGCCGATGTCGACTCCCAGAACTTCCACCGCGCGCCCTTCC
The DNA here is from genome assembly GCA_963707905.1 of uncultured Actinomycetes bacterium. Taxonomy (GTDB): domain Bacteria; phylum Actinomycetota; class Actinomycetes; order Streptosporangiales; family Streptosporangiaceae; genus DASXKD01. The sequence goes on from CAVPSA010000059.1 coordinate 445,153, forward strand.
TCCCTCTTCTTCCGCACCGCGGACGGCGCTTGTGGTGCCGCCGCGGGCAGCGCTGGTGTCCGCCGCGGGCCGCGCCGACGGCCCGGCTACACGCCCCTGCGTGCCGTGCCGAGCTGGCGGACCGCGTCGGCGTTACCGTCGAGCCGCACCCGGGCGGCACCGGTGCGCCCCAGCGCCCACATCATCAGCTCCGCCGGGTGGCCGGTCACCGTGACCACCGGGGTCCGTGCCCTTGCCGTCATTCTCACCTGCCGTTCGCCGGTGTCGGCGGTCAGGTCGTCCCTGGCCAGCTCCACGCCCACCGGTGAGCGGCGGAACAGCAGCTTGCTGCGCTGCAGCCGCTGCCAGAGCGCGTCGGTCAGGCCGTCCTTCAGCTCGCGGGGCTGCCAGCCGTCCGTCCCGCGCCGGACATCCTCGTGATGGACGAAGAACTCCACCAGGTTGAGCCGCTCGTCCATGCCGGGCAGCCGGAAGAGCGACACCGCCGGCGGTCCGGTGCGGATCAGCTCCACCAGGTGCGGGAAGGGGACACCGGTGGACAGCGCCTGGTTCACCCGCCGGGTGTGACCCGCCAGCGGCCCGCCCATCAGGCCGGCCGCCGCGTCCGGGCGGCGCTCCCGGAGCACCACGTGCGCGGCCAGGTCAGTCGTGCGCCAGCCTTCGCACAGCGTCGGCGCGTCCGGTCCTGTCTCGTCCAACAGAGTGCACAGGGCCGCTCGCTCGTCGCTGGCATAGCTCACCCCGCGATGGTACGCCCTTGCCTGCCCCGCGATCCGCCGCCGCTTCATAGGATCGGGGATGACGAAAGGAGGCCAGGTGTGACGCAAGGTGCCGTCCGCCCGTCCGCGCTGGACCCCGCGATCGCCGCCCGGCTCAAGCGCGACACGAACGGGCTGGTCGCCGCGGTCGCCCAGCAGTACGACACCGGAGAGGTGCTCATGCTGGCCTGGATGGACGACGAGGCGCTGCACCGGACGCTCAGCACCGGCCGGTGTACCTACTGGTCGCGCAGCCGCGGTGCGTACTGGGTCAAGGGCGAGACCTCGGGCCATGTGCAGCGGGTGATCTCCGTAGCGCTCGACTGCGACGGCGACGCCGTGCTTGTCAAGGTGGACCAGTCCGAGGGCGCCTGCCATACCGGCGACCGGACCTGTTTCGACGCCGGGCCGCTGGAGCTGACCGCGCCGTGACCGCACTGCGGAGCGGGGTGCCAGGCAGCGGACAGCCGGCCGGGGCGCTGCCAGGGTCCCGGCGGGAGTACGCGCTCGGCCTTGCCCTCGGCGCGGCCGGGGCTGGCGTCGTGCTGCTGTCGGCCCGGCAGGGCTGGGCGCGCGTGGCCACCCCTGCCCCGGCGCCGTTGCCCGCCAGCGTGGTTTCGGTCAGCGGCCAGGATCTCGTTCCGCTGGCCGGCGCGCTGGCCCTGGCCGCGCTGGCCAGCCTCGCGGCCGTCATCGCCACCAGGCGCCTGGCCCGCCGGCTGGCCGGGTTGCTGATGGCGGCCTTCGGAGTGGTCATCGCCGTGGCGGTGTGCCTTCCCCTGGCCGCCTCCGGCGTGCGCGGTGCGGCGCAGGTGACCGCCTCTCCGCAGGCGGGCTCCGCCACGGCGGGCGGTGCCGCCGGGGTCTCGCCCGGAGCCGTCCCCGGCGGGGGCGCGGCGCCGGGGATCGCCGCTGTGGGCCACGTCACGATGACGGCGGCGCTGTGGCGCCCGGCTGCGGTGGCCGGTGCGCTGATAATCGTCGCCGCGGGCCTGCTCGTGTCCTGGCGCGGCGCGCGCTGGCCGGTCATGTCCAGCCGCTACGAGCCACCTGAGCAGGCCGGACGCAAGCCGGTCGCGGACAGCGCCGCGTTGTGGGACGCGCTGAGCAGCGGCGCCGATCCCACCGAGCGCGCCGGGGGAGGAGCCGGGCAGCACGGCCCGGACCGAACCGGGCAGCGCGGCCCGGACTGAAGCCCACCGGCGGCTGGCGTTACGCTCGTAGGTGTTACTGGCTGGGGGAAGCACGGGCCGCCGGCCCCGCAGCGGGCGTGCCCGGCCGGAGGTGAGCGGTGAGCGCATCGGAACCGGGCAGGTGGCTAGGGCGCCGTTCGCGCAGCCGCCAGACCGTGCGCCGCGCCGCTCCGGTGCGCCTGGTGACCAGGCTCGTGGTGGCCCAAGCGGCCGCCGCGGCCGCGGTGGGCCTGGCGTTCAGCCGGCGGCACCTGCCATCGGTGCTCATCACCCTCGCACTGGTGGTTTCGCTGTGCCTGCTCGCATTCCTGGTCAGGTCCGGCGCCAGGGGAGCGTGGCTGACGGCGGTGGGCTTCGAAAGCGTGTTCTTCGTGTACGGGGTGTCCAGGTTCGTGGTCGCCCGTTACGTCGGCGGCACGCTGTTCGCGTTGGTCGTAGCCGGCACGTTGCTCCATCCCGCCGTGGCGCGGGCGTACTCGGCCGTGCCGGGCGCACTGCCCGGCCATGAGCGAGGTGAGGTGGGCTTTGCTGATGCCACAGGCGAGACGTTCGGCGAACACGCTGCTGGCTGACCGGCGGGGAGGGTGCGTGCCGGGGCACGGCACCCGCCCGGCTACCATCACCCGAAGCAAGGCATCCGACCCGAGGGGATAGCGGACCGCGTGAGCGTGCTCAACGAGATCCTGGAAGGCGTGCGCACCGATCTCGCCGCCCGCCAGCGGCAAACGCCGCTGGAGCGGCTCAAGGAGATCGCCAAGCAGGCGGCTTCGCCCCGAGACGCGCTCGCCGCGCTCAGCGGCCAGGACGTGGCCGTGATCGCGGAGGTCAAGCGCGCCAGCCCGTCCAAGGGCACGATGGCGGCGATCGACGACCCGGCGGCGCTTGCCTGCGACTACGAGGCCGGCGGGGCGAGCGTCATCAGCGTCCTCACCGAGCCCCGCCACTTCGGCGGCAGCCTGGATGACCTGGCCGCGGTCCGGGAGCGGGTGGCCGTGCCGGTGCTGCGCAAGGACTTCATCATCAGCTCCTACCAGCTCTGGGAGGCCCGCGCGCACGGCGCCGACATGGTCCTGCTGATCGTGGCCGCGCTGGAGCAGAACGCCTTGGTGTCGCTGGTCGAGCGGGCCATGTCGATAGGGCTCGTGCCCCTGGTCGAAGTGCACACCGACGCGGAGGTCGTGCGCGCGGTGGAGGCCGGGGCCAAGGTCATCGGCGTGAACGCGCGCGACCTGACCACCCTGGAGGTGGACCGGGGGGTGTTCGCGCGGCTCGCCCCGCTCATCCCCAGTCACGTCATCAAGATCGCTGAGTCGGGGATCCGGGGACCGCGGGACCTGTGCGCCTACGCGGCCGCCGGGGCGGACGCCGTGCTGGTGGGGGAGAGCCTGGTCACCGGCAAGGACCCACGCTCGGCCGTGGCCGACCTGGTGACCGCGGGTTCCCATCCGGCGCTGCGCAGCGACCGCCCATGAGCGGCGGTGCCCCCACGGCCGGCTCCGCCGCGGTGCCCGGGCCCGCCGCCGCGCTGGCGGAGGTGCCCGACGCGGGTGGTCATTTCGGCGGTTACGGGGGACGGTTCGTCCCCGAGTCCCTCATCTCCGCGCTGAACGAACTGGATGCCGAGTACGCGGCCGCCAAGGCCGACCCGGCGTTCCATGCCGAGCTGGAGGCCCTGCTCCGCGATTATGCGGCCCGCCCGACGCTGCTCACCCGGGCACACCGGTTCTCCGCGGCGGCCGGGTGCGAGGTGCTGCTCAAGCGCGAGGACCTGACCCACACCGGCTCGCACAAGATCAACAATGTGCTCGGCCAGGTGCTGCTGGCCAGGCGGATGGGCAAGACCCGGGTGATCGCCGAGACCGGGGCCGGGCAGCACGGGGTGGCCACCGCCACGGCCTGTGCGCTGTTCGGCCTGGACTGCGCCGTGTACATGGGCGAGGAGGACACCCACCGGCAGGCGCTGAACGTGGCCCGGATGCGGATGCTCGGTGCGGAGGTCATCCCGGTCACCATCGGCACCCGCACCCTCAAGGACGCCATGAACGAGGCGTTCCGCGACTGGGTCACCACGGTCGCCAGCACCCATTACTGCATCGGCTCGGTCGGCGGCCCGCACCCGTTCCCGATGATGGTCAGGGACTTCCAGCGGGTCATCGGCGTCGAGGCGCGCCAGCAGGTCCTGGAACTGGCCGGGCGGCTGCCCGACGCGGTGATCGCCTGCGTCGGCGGCGGTTCCAACTCGATCGGCATCTTCCACGCCTTCCTGCCGGACTCCTCCGTCGCCCTGATCGGCTGCGAGGCCGGCGGCGACGGGCTGGACACCGGCAGGCACGCAGCGACCATGGTGGCCGGGTCTGACGGGGTGCTGCACGGCATGCGGACCCGGGTGCTGCAGGACCCGGACGGCCAGACGCTCACCACGCACTCGATCTCCGCGGGGCTGGACTACCCCGGCGTCGGCCCCGAGCACGCCTGGCTCGCCGAGACCGGGCGCGCCAGTTACCGGGCCATCACCGACGCACAGGCCATGGCGGCCTTCTCGCTGCTGTGCCGGACCGAGGGGATCATCCCGGCGCTGGAGTCCGCGCACGCGCTGGCCGGTGCACTGCAGGTCGGCGAGCAGGCCGGCCCGGACGCGCTGCTGCTGGTCAACCTGTCCGGCCGCGGTGACAAGGATGTGGCCACGGCCTCGAAGTGGTTCGGGCACCTGAGCGCCGAGGCGCTCGACGCGGCGGTCGGCCAGTGACCGCCGTCGGCGCGGCGTTCACCAGGGCCGCCGGGGAGGGCCGGGCGGCGCTCGTCGGGTACCTGCCGGCCGGTTTCCCGACTGTGGCCGGGGCGATCGAGGCCGCCCGGGCGATGGCCGACGCCGGTGCCGATGTGATCGAGATCGGCCTGCCCTACACCGACCCACTGCTGGACGGCCCGGTCATCCAGGCGGCCGTGGACCGGGCGCTGGCCGGGGGGACCAGGCCCGCCGATGTGCTGCGCACCGTCGAGGCGGTGGCCGCCACCGGCGTGGCGGTGCTGGTCATGACGTACTGGAACCCGGTGGACCACTACGGCGTGAGCGCGTTCGCCCGCGACCTGGCCGCGGCCGGCGGCTGCGGGCTCATCACCCCCGACCTGACGCCGGAGGAGGCCGGGCCCTGGCTGGACGCGGCCGCCGCGCACGACCTCGACCGGGTGTTCCTGGTGGCCCCGAGTTCCACCCCCGAGCGCATCGAGCTGATCACCAAGGCCTGCGCCGGGTTCGTCTACGCGGTGTCGGTCATGGGCATCACCGGCGCCAGGGACCGGGTCGGCGAGGCCGCGGCGGGCGTGGTGAGCCGGATCCGGGCCTGCACCGACCTGCCCGTCGCGGTGGGGGTCGGTGTGCGGGACGGTGCCCAGGCCGCGGAGGTCGCGAGCTTCGCGGACGGCGTGATCGTCGGCTCCGCGTTCGTGCAGCGCCTCCTGGACGCGCCGGATCTGACCGCCGGCATCCAGGGGGTACGTGAGCTGGCCGGGGATCTCGCGGCGGGCGTGCGCCGCCCTGCCAGGGCCGCCCGCTGATCTCACTCACTGCGACAGAGTGTTCTGGTACCTGTGACGACCAGGAATTTGTCTGCCTCCAGGGGTTTCACCCCCCGGCCCACGCGGGCAGGAAAGCACGGGTGGCGTAATGTGGACGTAATCCCGGAGCGGTAGCTCACAAAGCCACCAGCCGCATCACCGGCGCCGCCCCGCGGCAGGGCCAATGTTGTCCCGAATCCGCACGCGAGACGCGAATACGGACCAGACGGACGACAGGAGTGCCGTGGCGAACAATCTGTTCGCCCCTCGGGCGGCTTCACCGTACCCGCAGTGCTAGCCCGGGGGGACGACCCCCCGGACCCCCACGCGATGGTGCTGCTTTTGCGCGGGCCCAGTCGCATGGTCTCTATGACAGCCAGTATGAGCATGACGCTTGTGGCGTCGGGTTTGTCGCCGACCTGTCCGGGCGCAAGACCCACCACACCGTCGCCCAGGCGCTCACCGTGCTGCGGAACCTGGACCATCGTGGCGCCAAGGGCAGCGATCCGGACACCGGTGACGGGGCCGGCATCCTCACCCAGATGCCGGACGCCCTGTTCCGCGCCTCCTGCGGGTTCGGCCTGCCCGCGGCGGGCAGCTACGCGGCCGGGCTGGTCTTCCTGCCTGCGGACGAGGCCGAGTGCGCGCGGGCACAGGCACACGTCGCCCGGCTGGCGGCAGAGGAGGGCCTTTCCGTCCTCGGCTGGCGGGATGTCCCGCACGACGCCACGCATTGCGGGACGGGCGCGCGGGCCACGATGCCGCGGCTCGCCCAGTTGTTCGTGGCCGCATTGAAGGGGGATGGGGAGGCGGGTGGGGACACCGGGCTGGCCCTGGACCGGCGGGCGTTCTGCCTGCGCAAGCGGATGGAGCATGAGACCGGCCTGTACCCGGCCAGCCTGTCGTCCGCGACGATCGTCTACAAGGGCATGCTCACCGCGCTGCAGTTGCTGCCGTTCTACCCCGACCTGTCCGACCCGGCCTACACCTCGGCGCTGGCCCTGGTGCACTCGCGGTTCTCCACGAACACGATGCCGTCCTGGCCACGTGCCCACCCGTACCGGTTCATCGCGCACAACGGCGAGATCAACACCGTGCGCGGCAACCGCAACTGGATGCGGGCCAGGGAGGCGATGCTGTCCTCCGGCCTGTTCCCTGAGTCACAGGACGGGCGCGGCCTTGACCGGCTGCTGCCGATCCTGAGCGAGTCGGCCAGCGACTCGGCCAGCTTCGACGAGTGCCTGGAACTGCTCTACCTCGGCGGCCGGCCGTTGCCGCACGCGATCCTCATGATGATCCCCGAGCCGTGGGAGAACCACGAGGAGATGGACCCGGCGCGGCGTGCGTTCTACCGGTTCCACGCCACCCTGATGGAACCCTGGGACGGCCCCGCCTGCGTCGCGTTCACCGACGGGACCGTGGCAGGTGCCGTCCTCGACCGCAACGGCCTGCGGCCGGGCCGGTACTGGGTGACCCAGGACGGCCTGGTGATCCTGGCCAGCGAGGTCGGCGTGCTTGACCTCGACCCGGCCACCGTGGTCCGCAAGGGGCGGCTGCAGCCTGGGCGGATCTTCCTGGCCGACACCGGCAGCCACCGCATCCTCGAAGATGCCGACGTGAAGGCGGCGCTGGCGGCCGAGCACCCGTACGCCGAGTGGCTGCACGCCGGCCTGATGCACCTGGACGACCTGCCCGACCGGCACCGGGCCCTGCCCGGCACGGCGGAACTCACCACCCGGCAGCGGGCCAGCGGTTACACCGAGGAGGAACTGCGGCTGCTGCTGGGGCCGATGGCCACGGCCGGCGTAGAGCCGATCGGATCCATGGGCACCGACACCCCGCTCGCCGTGCTTTCCGACCGGCCGCGGCTGCTTTTCGACTACTTCACCCAGCTTTTCGCCCAGGTCACCAACCCGCCACTGGACGCGATCAGGGAGGAGCTTGTCACCTCGCTCGAGACCTCCACCGGCGCCGAGCAGAACCTGCTGGAGCCCGGCCCGGCCTCGTGCCGCCAGATCGTGCTGCCCTACCCGGTGATCAGCGACAACGACCTCGCCAAGATCATCCACATCAACCACGACGGCAACCTGCCCGGGTTCGCCTCGTACGTGGCCGACGGCCGGTACCTGGTGGCCGGCGGCGGCGCGGCGCTGCGCGAGCGGCTGGCCGAGATCTGTGCCGAGGTGACGGCCGCGATCGAGGCGGGCGCCCGGATCGTGGTGCTGTCCGACCGGGGCGGCGCCGACCCGGCGGGCGAGGTCGACCCGGCGCTCGCGCCCATCCCGTCGCTGCTGCTGTGCGGCGCGGTGCACCACCACCTGATCAGGGAGCGCACCCGGACCCAGGTGGGGCTCGTGGTGGAGTGCGCCGACGCCCGCGAGGCGCACCACATCGCGCTGCTCATCGGCTACGGCGCGGCCCTGGTCAACCCATACCTGGCGCTGGAGTCCGTGCAGGACATGGTGCGCCGCGGCGTGCTGGGATGCGTCTCGGCGGGCAAGGCGCCGGCGAACCTCATCAAGGCGCTCGGCAAGGGCGTGCTGAAGATCATGTCCAAGATGGGCGTGTCGACCTGCGCGTCCTACCACGGTGCCCAGATCTTCGAGGCGATCGGCCTGGGCGATGAGGTGGTCAGCACCTGCTTCACCGGCACCGCGTCACGGCTGGGCGGCGCCGGGTTCGACGTGCTCGCCGCCGAGGTGGCCCGGCGCCACGCCAGGGCGTTCGGTGGCCGCGAGGCCGGGCTGGCCCACCAGCGGCTGGAAACCGGCGGGGAGTACCAGTGGCGCCGCGACGGGGAACGGCACCTGTTCAACCCGGAGACCGTGTTCAAGCTCCAGCACGCCACCCGGGCCCGGCGGTACGAGATCTTCAAGGAGTACACCCGGCTGGTCGACGACTCCGCTACCCAGCTGATGACCCTGCGCGGGCTGCTGCGGATCCGGGGCGTGGACGTGGCCGCGGCGCGCCCGCCGGTCCCGGTCGAGGAGGTCGAGCCGGTCTCGGCGATCGTGCGCCGCTTCGCCACCGGCGCCATGTCCTACGGCTCGATCTCGGCCGAGGCACACGAGACCCTGGCGATCGCGATGAACCGGCTCGGCGGCAAGTCCAACACCGGCGAGGGTGGCGAGGACCCGCGGCGGTTCGTGCCCGACGCCAACGGGGACCTGCGCAGGTCCGCGGTCAAGCAGGTGGCCAGCGGCCGGTTCGGGGTGACCAGCGAGTACCTGGTCAATGCCGACGACCTGCAGATCAAGATGGCGCAGGGCGCCAAGCCCGGCGAGGGCGGCCAGCTGCCGGGGCACAAGGTCTACCCGTGGATCGCGCAGACCCGCTACTCCACCCCTGGCGTCGGCCTGATCTCGCCGCCGCCGCACCACGACATCTACTCGATCGAGGACCTCGCCCAGCTCATCCACGACCTGAAGAACGCCAACCCGGCCGCACGGGTGCACGTGAAGCTGGTCGCCGAGGTGGGCGTCGGCACCGTCGCCGCCGGGGTGTCCAAGGCGCACGCCGACGTGGTGCTCATCTCCGGCCACGACGGCGGCACCGGGGCCGCGCCGCTGACCAGCATCAAGCACGCCGGAGCACCGTGGGAGATCGGCCTCGCCGAGACCCAGCAGACGCTGCTGCGCAACGGGCTGCGGGACCGGATCGTGGTGCAGGCCGACGGCCAGCTCAAGACCGGCCGCGACGTGATCATCGCCGCGCTGCTCGGCGCCGAGGAGTTCGGCTTCGCCAGCGCGCCGCTTGTCGTGTCCGGCTGTGTCATGATGCGCGTCTGCCACCTGGACACCTGCCCGGTCGGGGTGGCCACCCAGAACCCGGAACTGCGCAAGCGCTTCACCGGCCGGCCCGAGTTCGTGGTCAACTTCTTCGAGTTCATCGCCGAAGAGGTCAGGGAGTACCTGGCCGCGCTCGGGTGCCGCACCCTGGACGAGGCGGTGGGCCGGGCCGACCTGCTCGACACCGCTGCGGCGGTAAACCACTGGAAGGCCGCCGGGCTGGACCTCACGCCCGTGCTGCACGTGCCCGAACTGCCCGAAGGCGCGGCCCGGTCGCACCGGACCAGCCAGGACCACGGCCTGGACCGCGCCCTTGACAACACCCTGATCCAGCTTGCCGAGGGCGCCCTCGCCGACGGGACTCCGGTCACCCTCGACCTTCCGGTCCGGAACGTGAACCGGACGGTCGGGACGATGCTCGGTTACGAGGTGACCAAGCGGTGGGGTGGCGAGGGCCTGCCCGGCGACACGATCACCGTCCGGTTCACCGGATCCGCGGGCCAGTCGTTCGGCGCGTTCCTGCCCCGCGGCATCACCCTGCGGCTGGCCGGGGACGCCAACGACTACCTGGCCAAGGGGCTGTCCGGCGGGCGGATCGTGGTCGCACCCGACCCGGCCGCGCCGTTCGCGGCCGAGACCCAGATCATCGCGGGCAACGTGATCGGCTACGGGGCGACCGCCGGGGAGGTCTTCCTGCGCGGCATCGTCGGCGAGCGGTTCTGCGTGCGCAACTCCGGCGCGGTCGCGGTCGCCGAGGGCACCGGGGACCACGGCTGCGAGTACATGACCGGCGGCACCGTGGTGGTGCTCGGCCGGACCGGGCGCAACTTCGCCGCGGGCATGTCCGGCGGCACGGCCTACCTGCTCGACCCGGACCTGCGCCGGGTGAACACCGGCATGGCCGACCTGGAACCGGTGGACGCCGCCGACGCGGACCTGCTGCGCGGGCTGGTCCAGCGGCATCACGCGGAGACCGGCTCGGTGGTGGCGGCGCGGCTGCTGACCGACTGGGACGCGGCACTGCCCCGGTTCGCCAAGGTCATGCCGCACGACTACAAACGGGTACGGGAAGCCGCGCGCCGCGCCGAGCGCGAGGGCCTGGACGTCAACGCGGCCGTCATGGCCGCCGCGCACGGGTGAGGGGGCGTCATGGCTGACCCCAAGGGCTTCCTGACCACACCGCGGGTGATCCCGTCCCGGCGCCCGGTGAGCGTGCGGATCTCGGACTGGCGCGAGGTCTACACCGAGTTCGGCACCGCCCGGCTGGAACTGCAGGCCGGGCGCTGCATGGACTGCGGCATACCGTTCTGCCACCAGGGCTGCCCGCTGGGCAACCTCATCCCGGAGTGGAACGACCTGGTCTGGCGTGAGGATTGGGCGGAGGCGGCGCGGCGGCTGCACGCCACCAACAACTTCCCCGAGTTCACCGGGCGGCTGTGCCCCGCGCCGTGCGAGAGCGCCTGCGTGCTCGGCATCAACTCGGATCCGGTGACGATCAAGCAGGTCGAGGTGGAGATCGCCGACCGGGCGTTCGCGTCGGGCTGGGTCGCGCCCGAGCCGCCGGCCGTGCTGACCGGCCGCACGGTGGCCGTGGTTGGCTCCGGGCCGGCCGGCCTGGCCGCCGCGCAGCAGCTCACCCGGGCCGGGCACACGGTGACGGTGTACGAGCGCGCGGAAGCGCCCGGCGGCCTGCTCCGGTTCGGCATCCCAGAGTTCAAGCTGGAAAAGCGGCACCTGGACCGCCGCCTGGACCAGATGCGCGCCGAGGGCACGATGTTCGCCTGCGGCATCGACGTGGGCCGCGATGTGACCGCCGCGCAGTTGCGGGCCGAGCACGACGCCGTGGTGCTGGCCGGCGGCGCGACCATCCCACGGGGCCTGCCGGTGCCCGGCGCGGACCTGGGCGGGATACACCAGGCCATGGACTACCTGCCCGCGTCGAACCGGGCCGTCGCGCACGGCACGCAGACGCCCCTCAGCGCGCACGGCCGGCATGTGGTGATCATCGGCGGCGGTGACACCGGTGCCGACTGCCTCGGCACCGCGCACCGGCAGGGCGCGGCGTCGGTGACCCAGCTCGAGATCATGCCCCGGCCGCCGGATTCGCGCCCGGAGGTGCAGCCCTGGCCGACCTACCCGATGATCTACCGGGTGTCCAGCGCCCACGAGGAGGGCGGCGAGCGGGTGTACGCCGTGTCCACGCAGGAGTTCCTCGGCGGTGACGACGGGCGGGTGCGGGCGCTGCGGCTGGTGGAGGTGGAAGGTCCGGCCGCCCGCTTCGCGCCGGTTCCCGGTACCGAACGAGAGCTCCGGGCTGACCTGGTCCTGCTCGCGATGGGGTTCACCGGGGCGGACCGGGCGGGGCTGCTCGCCGACCTGGGCGTGGACATGGATCCCCGGGGGAACGTGGCCAGGGATGCCGCCTACGCGACGTCCGTCCCCGGTGTGTTCGTGGCCGGCGACATGGGCCGTGGCCAGTCGCTGATCGTCTGGGCGATCGCCGAGGGCCGGTCCGCGGCCGCCGCGGTGGACTCATACCTGATGGGCACGACCGCGCTGCCCGCGCCCATCCCGCCCACCGCCCGCCCGCTGACCTGAAACCGCGCTGCCGCCATCCGGCTGGCCCAAGAACCGCTCGTGATCATGGGGATGTGGCCCGTGGGCCACCCCCATGATCATCATTGGAGTGGCGGCTGGTCAGGAGACCGCGACGCCCATCGCGCCGCGGCCGACCGGCACCGTGGCCTGGACGTGACCGGTCGCCGTGCCGATCACGTACAGCTTCGTGGTTTTCGCCCCGGTCACGTAGGCCGTCGACCCGTCGGGGCTCACCGCGACCGCGTTGGGCGCACCGGCCAGCGCGATCCTGCGGGCCACCTTGGCGGTGCTGGCGTTGACCACGACGAGCCGGCCCGAGGGGTCGGCCAGGTAGACGCGGGTTCCGTCCGGGCTGACCGCCACGGCGACCGGCGTTCCGCCTGCCTTGACCCTGGCGGTGACGGTGCCTGTCGCGGCATCCACGGCGACCAGCTGGCCGGTGGCACTGGCCAGGTACACCTTCGACCCGTCGGGGCTGACGGCCACCGCGTCCGGGGTGCCGCCGACCTTGATCATGGACTGCACCGTGCCGGTGGCCGCGCTGACGACGTCGAGCTTCCCGGTCGCGTCGGCGACGTAGACGGTGGACCCGTCCGGGCTGACGGTGACCCCCTCGGGGATCCCGCCGACCTTGATCACGGAACTGACCGTGTCCGTGACGGTGCTGACGACGTCCAGGTGACCGGCCGCGTCGGCGGCGTACACCGTGGACCCGTCCGGGCTCACGGCGACCGAATCGGGGCTCCCGCCGAGCGGGATGGCCGGTTCGGCCGTGCCGGCCGCGGTGCCGAACACGTCGAGACGGTTCTTGTCGTCCGCCACGTAGACCCGGGATTCCGTCCGGGGTCACGGCCAGCGCGTCCCCGGGGCCGCCCATGCCGACGGTGGACAGCACGCTGTTCGTGGACCGGTCGATGACGTGCAGTGACCCGGCGGAGCCGATGGTGTACGCCCGTGGCGGATTGGCCGCGGTGACGGTCGCGGTCACGGCGGCCGGGCGGTAGCCGACCTGGTACTGCAGGCCGTTACCTGCGTCGGTGCCGGTCACCGTGCCGAAGGTCCCGGTGACCGAGCCCGCCGAGACCAGCGTGGCGGAGCTGCCCTCCGGTGGCGTGGTCCCGTCCCCGGCCAGGGCCAGCGTCCCGGCCAGCGATGCGGCGCCGGTCGCGGACACCGAGGCGGAGCCGAACTTCGAGCCGGCCGCGACGCTGGTGGTCCCGGCAGCTTCCTGTGTGTATGCGCCGGTGACGGCCAGCTTCCCGCTCAGCTGCACGGTTCCCGCGTTGTCCACCGAGCCCGGGCCGATCGCCAGTGTGATGCCGGGGTCGACACTGATCGTCCCGCCGGCGTTGTCCACGGTCCCCGAGATCGTCCGCCCCGCGAGCGCGTTGTACTGCGAGGCGTTGATGGTGCCCTGGTTGGTGATCGACATCACCGGCGGGGACCGTCAGCGTGGCATTCCCCGGTGGGCAGAAGGTGCTGCCGGTGGACCGCAGGACGATGGTGCCGCCGTTGGTGAAGCTTCCGGTGGCGTTGACCGTGGCGTCTACCGGGCTGCCGCAGGGTGCCCCACTCGACCAGCTCTGCCCCAGGATGTCCAGCTCCTGACCAGGATGAATGTCACCGGTCATGGAGACGTTGCTGAAGGCCAGGAAGTGCGCCGCCCCGGAGCCGGCGATGTCGAGGCTGGCGTCAGCGACCTCGGCGAACCCACCCGACATCGTGCCCGAGTTCTGGATGAACGTGGTCCCGGTGTCCATCTCCACCGTGCCACCAGTGCCGATATCACCGCCGGTGTCGTTGGCGAACGTTGAGGCGGTGCTGCCCAGTTCGCCGCTGGTGTTGGGGAACGAGACAGCGCCCTGGATCGAGCCCTCGTTAGTCATCGTGACCCCGTTCTCCGGCACCTCAAGGCCGAAGCAAGTCCGACCCATTGATGACGCCGCGATTGTCGAAGGTCATGGACGGCGTGGTCGCGTCGATCTGCAGCACGGCTGTTGTCGGTGATAGTGCCGGTGTTGGTGATCGCGCTCGCGACCAGGTAGTTCGGGATGCTGCCGGTCTGCTCTTCGGCCAGGACGGTCCCGCCCAGGGTCATGGTCGAATCCTGGCTCTTGGTGATGACGGCGTTCACGATCGCCGTCGAGGTCGGGCAGCTTTGCCCGTCCTGCAGGTCCAGGATGCCGCCAGGGGCGACGTCGAGGTAGCTCACGAACAGGCGGTTGCGCGGGCCGCAGCCCGGGATTACGAGGGACTCCTGGCCGGCTCCGGTGCCGTCACCGACGACGACCTGACCGGCAAAGGTGTCCCCGCTGGGCAGCGTGACCTGGTAGCTGCCGGGCACGGTGATGCACGCGACGCCGAAGGTGGGCACGCCGCCGGTCCACATGGCCGGGTTTGCCCACGAGCCGCTGACCGGTGACGCCCACGAGTCGGTGCAGGTGGGAGTGGTGACGGCGGCATCGGCCGCTGCCACCACTCCCTGGGACAAGGCACCGGACACCACAAGGGCCAGCACGGCGATGAGGGCGCGGCTGCGCGAGAGCATGTGTGGCATGGCCCCTCCGTGGGCTGTGTTCTGGGTGTATCCGGTGGCCGGCCCTCCGGCCCGCCGCGGGCCGCGGCGGGCCGGACAGCAGCTGTTCAGCCAAGGCTCGCCAATCCGGCCGCGATCACGCATCGGCAGCAATGCGTATCCGCGGCGGCGGGAATTGACTAGGCGGCCGGTGGGCAGCCGTGGGTTACGGCAGCGTGGCTGTCCCGGTCGCGTTGACGACCTGGTGCCAGGCGACCGGCGGCTTGTTGAGGTCGCACTTGCCACCCGAGCGTGTCGCGATGGCGAGGATGCTCAGCTTGTAGGTGCCGCTGCCGGTGACCCCGGAGTATGCGCCGGTGCCGCCGGTCATGGTGTAGGTGCCGTGGAGGTTGATGGTGGCCAGACAGGTCTTCGGGTTAAGGGACTGCGTGCCCTTACCGGGCGAGTGCTTGAGGCTGACCGTCCCATTGGAGAACACGAACTTCGCGGTGTTCGCTTTCTGGTTTTCGTGATCGGCCCCGGCTGCGGTAAATACGCCACTGGTGATGACGCTGGGAGTTCCAGTGGCCGACGTGGTCATGATCTGGAACGACTCGGTCCCGGAGGCGGCCGTGTGGTGCGGCGCGGCCGCTGCGGCCATCACGCTGGTGGTGGCGATGACCCCGGCAGCCGCGACGGCCCCCGCTGCCGCGATCAGCCTGGTGCGGTGCTTCAACATGGTGGGTTTCCTCCCGTATCCGTGCGGGTCCCCGAACGTGGCGCCAGGGCTCCCTTGCCCCGGAACGCTACGGGCGGGCCGGGCATGCGTGAACGCGGAAAACCACATGCTTTGGCCGGTTCCGGGGGCACCTGCACCAGTGCCCGGGCAGCGGGCGTCCGCGTACGCTGCTGCCATGCCAGACGGCGTGTTCGGCCGGGACGCCGAACTGAGCGCGCTCGATGCGTTCCTCGCCGGACGGGCTTCGGCACCGGGGGCGCTGGTGCTGGCCGGTGAGCCAGGGGCCGGGAAGACCACCGTGCTGCGAGCCGGGCTGGAGCGCGCGGAAGGCCTGGGCTACACGGTGCTGCGCACGCTGCCGTCACCCAGCGACATGCGGCTGGCCTTCGCAGGGCTCGCTGACCTGCTCGGCTCCCGGCTGGATGTGGTCCTCCCCGGGCTCCCGGCGCCGCAGCGGCGGGCGCTCGGTGCCGCGCTGCTGATCGAGGACGCGCCGCCGGCGCCACCGGAACCACGGGTGATCGCCGCGGCGTTCCGCAATGCCGTGCTCGCCCTCGCGGCCGCGGCGCCGGTCGTGGTGGTGATCGACGACGTGCAGTGGCTCGACGCTCCAACCGGGCTGGCCATTGGGTTCGCGCTGCGCCGGCTCGAAGCCGAACGGGTCGGCCTGCTGTGCGCACAGCGCACCGAGCAGCCGGGTGCCGGGGTGCCGCTGGACCTGGACCGGGCCCGGTTCGGCACCGAGGTGCTGCCGCTCGGTGGGCTGAGTCTCGGTGCGCTGCACCGGCTGCTGAGCACCCGGCTTGGCATACCGCTGTCCCACCCGGCCCTGCGCCGGGTGCACGCGGAATCGGCGGGCAACCCGTTTGTCGCCCTGGAGATCGGCCGTGCCCTGGCCCGGCGCGGAATCGTCCGGGTCACCGACGGCCCGCTGCCTGTCCCGGACACGCTCAGCGGCCTGATCGCCGAGCGGCTGGCCGAGCTGCCCGCCCCGGTGGCCGACGCGCTCGGGATCGTTGCGGTCATGCCCGGCGCGCCGGTGAGCCGCTACCTCGCTGCCGGGATGGCGGGCGGCGACCTGGACGCCGCGGTACTCGCGGGCGTCCTGGAGGTGGATGCCGGGCGGCTGCGGTTCTCCCATCCGCTGCTGGCCTCTGCGGTCCTGGCCGCGATTCCGCCGGCCCGGCTGCGCGAACTGCACGCCGTCGCCGCGAGGCAGGCAGCGGATGCCGAGGAGAAGGCGCGGCACCGGGCGCTTGCGGCCGACGGCCCGTCCGCCGGGATCGCGGCGGACCTGGACGAGGCGGCCCGGCTGGCCGAGCGCCGCGGTGCCCCCGGCACCGGCGCCGAACTCCTGGAACTCGCCGCGGACCGAACGCCTGATGACCAGCCCGATGACCGGCACCGCCGGCTCCTGTCCGCGGGGAAGCTGCTGCACGTCGCGGGGGAGACCCGCGCCGCGGCGGCCGTCCTGGGCGAACTTGCCGCCGGCACGCCGCCGGGGCTACGGCATGCCCAGGTGATAGCCCAGCTGGGCTGGATCAACGATGACGACTACGAGGCCGCGACGCGGCTGCTCGAGGAGGCGCTGGCGGAAGCCGGCGGGGATCCCGAACTGTGCGCCAGGATCCACTCCTACCTGTCCGATCACTGGGCGGTCCGGGGTGACATCGGCAGGGCGCGGGCGCAGGCATACCAGGCGCTGGCGTACGCGGAACGGGCGGGCGACCAGGCTCTGCTGGCGGCCCTGCTCGCGCACGCCTTCGGGTGTGACTGGCGGTGCGGCCAGGAAGCCGACGAGCGCCAGCTCGCGCGGGCCCTGGACCTGGAGCGCGGCCTGGCCGTGCCGATCAGTCACCTGGCACCGCCGAGCCAGGTGGCGGGAATGTACCTGATGCGGGTGGGCCGCCTGGACGAGGCGGCAGCGGCCCTGGAGCGGGTGCTGGCCCGGGCCGAAGCGGACGGCGTGGAGTACGTCCGCTCCGACACCCTGCGGCTGCTGTCCGCGATCGCGACCTGCATGGGCGACCCGCGCCGGGGCATGGCGCTCGCGCAGGCCGGCCTGGATCTCGCCGAGCAGCTCGACAGTGGGCAGCTCGCCAGCGCGCAGCTGTACGCCTGCGCCTTTGCGGCGCTTGCGCTCGGCCAGCCCGGCGAGGTCGCCGAGCTCACCCGCCGCGGGCAGGACCTGTCCCGCAAGGTGGGCGACCAGGTATTCCTCCGCTGCCATGACATCCACCTGGGTGAGCTTGACCTGGTAGCAGGCAATTTCGCCGCCGCCGCGGCCCAGTTGCGGCGGCTCGTCAGCTGCATTCCCGAGCTCGGCCGCAACTTCGCCAGCGAACTGGTGCCCGAGGCCGTCGAGGCCCTCATCGGCGCCGGTGACCTCGATGCGGCGGCCGGGCTGCTGGCCCGCCTGGAGGACGAGTACGCCGCCCCGGCCACCGCCGCGGCCGCCGTGCGCTGCCGTGGCGCGCTGGCCGCGGCGCGCGGCAGCCTCGATGAGGCGGTCACCGAGCTCACCGAGGCCCTGCGGCTGCACGACCTGGTGACCCGGCAGCCGGTCCAGCGGGGCCGCACCTTGCTGATGCTGGGGGCGGTGCAGCGCCGGCTCAAGCAGCGGCGCGCGGCCCGCGAGACCCTCGCCGAAGCCATCACCACCTTCGAGGGTGCCAGTGCCGCGCTGTGGGCGGCCCGGGCCAGGGCGGAACTGGCCAGGGTCAGCGGCCGCGTGCCGGGAACCGGCGAGCTCACCACCACAGAGGCGCAGGTTGCCGAGCTGGTCGCCCTGGGCATGAGCAACAGGGAAGCCGCCGCGGAGCTGTTCGTGACGGTCCGGACGATCGAGTCCACGCTGACCAAGATCTACGCCAAGCTCGGCGTGCAGTCCCGCACGCAGCTGGCCAGTTATCTGCGCGGCCATGCCGGGGCGTCACCGCGCAGTGCGGCGGCTGGGGGGCCGTAGCGCCCAGGACAGTACGGTCAGTGCGGTCAGGACGGCCAGCAGCCCCACCTCGCCCAGGGCGTAGCCGGTGGTCAGGTGGGAGGCGATAGCCCCGGTGTAGGTGAAGAAGGCGCCCGCGTAGGCCCATTCCTTGAGCAACGGGCGGCGCGGAACGATCAGGGCGGCCGCGCCCAGCACCTTCCAGGTTCCCAGCAGCACCAGGAAATAGGACGGATAGCCCAGGTGCGTCACCAGGTCGCGGACGAACGGAAGCCGCGCGATGTCCCAGGCGCCGCCGAGTGCCAGTTCGGCCGCTACCACCGCGGTGGCCAGCCAGTAGCCGGCCGATCGCAACCGCGTGGATTCGTGTCGGCTGACGGTGGCCGGTGGTCCGGTCAAGGTGTCCATGCCGGTGTCCTCTTCTCGTCGGGGCGGGTTTCTCCGGGATTACCGCGTGCCCCTGCGGCTGACCCTCAATTTGAGAGTAGCACTCTTAAATTGAGAGTGGTAATCTCAGAAGAGTGACTACCGACGCCAGCCGCCGCCCCCGCAACGGCAAGGGCGGCCAGGCGCGCACCCGGCTGGCCCGCGCCGCGGTCATCGAGGCGGCCCGGGCCTTGTTCCTCGAAGGCGGCTACGCCGCCACCACGATCGAGGCCATCAGCGACCTGTCGGATGTCCCGCCTGCCACCGTCTACCGGCTGTTCTCAGCCAAACTCGGGATCCTCAAGGCAGTGCTCGACGCCTCCATAGCCGGTGACGACCGGGCCGTCCCACTGGCGGACCAGCCCCACGTCCGTGCGCTGCTCGCGGACCCAGACCCCAGAAACCAGCTAACGGGCTTCGCCGGCATCATCCACGGCATCCTGTCGCGGGCGGAGCCCCTTTACCGGATCCTCGTCAGCGCAGCGGCCACCGATCCTGACGCTGCCGTGCTGCTCGCGGAGCTGACACGGCAACGGCAACAGGGCCAAGCGCAGTTCGCGCGTTCCCTGGCTCGCACCGGCGCCCTGCGCCCGGACCTGAGCGCACGCGACGCCGCCGACATCATTCACGCGCTCACGTTGCCCGAGGTCTACCGGCTGCTCGTCGGTGACCGGGGCTGGCGCCCCGGCCGGTACGAGCAATGGCTGGCCCAGACCCTCATCGGCCAGCTGCTGCCGCCTCCGCAGGCTGACCGCGATCGCCCGGATGCACATCCGGTGAACGCTCCGCGCCCGCTCTCGCCGGGGCGCCGCGGCCGCCCGCAAGGTCATGGATGAGCTGGGCGCGCGGCCGGCTCGTGCCCCGGGTGGGACTCGAACCCACACTGCACGGTGTTTGAGACCGCGGACTCTGCCTATTGGTCTACCGGGGCCTGACCGGCTGTCTCCCCTGGAAGGGAGAGGCGCGGCCGACGCCAATCTACCGCTTTGGGTACGCTCATGCCTGTGAGCCAGACACCCGTCCGCGTTGTGATCGCCGAAGACGAGGCGCTGATCCGGCTTGACCTGAAAGAGATGCTGGAGGAGGAAGGGTACGAGATCGTCGGCGAGGCGTCCGACGGGGAGCAGGCGGTCGAGCTCGCCGCGAAGCTTCGTCCCGATCTGCTGATCCTGGACGTCAAGATGCCGGTCCTCGACGGCATCTCCGCGGCCGAGCAGATCGCCGCCAAGCACATCGCCCCGGTGGTCATCCTGACCGCGTTCTCCCAGCGTGAACTGGTCGAGCGGGCCCGGGACGCGGGCGCGATGGCTTACCTCGTGAAGCCTTTCACCAAGGCCGACCTGGTGCCCGCGATCGAGATCGCGGTCAGCCGTTTCCAGGAACTGTCTGCGCTGGGGGCAGAGGTGGGCACCTTGCGCGAGCGCCTGGAGGTGCGCAAGCTGCTGGACCGGGCCAAGGGCCGCCTGCAGGTGGACGCTGGCCTGACCGAACCAGAGGCGTTCCGCTGGATCCAGAAAACGTCCATGGACCGCCGCGTCCCCATGCGCCTGGTTGCCGAGGAAGTCCTCGCAAGTGCCCTGCCCGGTGCCCCGGAGCAGGGCCCGGCGGACACCGCACCGACGCCCGCGCCCCCGGCTGAGTGATCGCACGGGGAGCGGTTGCCGCGGGTGCGGCCTGCTCGAAAGCCCGGGGCCGCCTTTGGTGCCGTGTCGGCCTTCCCCGGGTCGACACGTTCTCTACTCGGCTGCCCCGGGCTCCCGGCACCACCGTAGCGACCGTCAGGCGGGCGGCGCAAAGGCATCTCCATTCCCCGGACAGAATGCCGTAAACGTCCGGTCGTGTGTGGTTTCCCCTGATGGCGCAGGGCATGCGCACCTCCACGCCTGGTCACGGCTCAGGCCGGACCGCCGCCGGGCGCCCGGTTGGGAACCCGGTCCATGAGCATGCAGGTGAGCCGCGAGGTGCAGACCCGGCGCCCGGCCTCGTTGGTGATGACGATCTCGTGGGTGGTGATGGTCCGCCCGCCGTACAGCAGGGTTGTCACGCCCGTCACCAGGCCATCGGTGGCGGCGCGATGGTGGGTCGCGCTGATCTCGATGCCCACCGTGATCCGGTCCGGCCCCGCGTGCAGGGCCGAGGCCAGCGAGCCCAGCGTCTCGGCGAGGACGCACGAGGCGCCACCATGCAGCAGGCCGTAGGGCTGGATGTTGCCGGCCACCGGCATGGTGCCGACGACACGTTCCGCGCTGGCTTCGACGATGGTGATCCCCATCCGGTCAGCGAGCGTGTTCTTGCTCGCGGCCCGGTAGGCCTCCATGACCTGCAGTGCCCTGTCCTGCTCCACCGTCACCTCCGCGTTGGCCCGGGCGGCTTGCCCGCTCCTGGGAAGACTAAGGCGGCAGCCGCTGCGCATTCTGCGCTCGTCGTCACGGGCTCCGGGCCGGTCCTGGCGCGGCGGCGAATCTCGAAACCGCGGTGTCGCAACTCCGCGTCGGCCGATCACCAGATTCGTGACATTTGCCCAAAATGGGTCAAGAATCAACACCGGAGCGGTCGCACGAGAGGGAGGCGTTTATGCGAATTGTTAGCGCTCACTCGAAAATGCCCTGGTCAAGCAGCGGACGAAGAAGGGAGAAAGGCATCGTATCACTAAGGTCGCCCGTGGCTGGCGCCTGGGGTGGCCATGTTCGGCGCCCTCGGCGTGGGAGGGCCGCGACGGCTGCACCTGCCGCATCGGCTGCGTCGCTGGCGGGCTGGAAGCACTGCGAGTCACCTCGAAGCCCTTCGGGACGGCAACTCGACCGTACGCGGGCAGGCAACAGCCGGTCTTCCAGTACACCTGACGAACTGCAAGTGCATGCAGTCAGATCCTCACCTACGGTGCCACACCCAGTCGATCACCGTGCCGGACAAGAACGGCAACCTGGCCGACGTAGCCTCGGCTTCAAGACGCTGACCGACTACGTGAACATGGTCAGCCCGCCACCGAATCGCCGAACCCGGGCGGCCCCTACTTCGGTGAGATCGTCGGCCGGTACGCCAACCGGATCGCGGACGGCGCCTTTCAAGCTGAACGGGAACACCTACACGCTGCCTGATCAACAACGGGGTGAACACCCTCCACGGCGGGTTCGTCGGCTTCGGCAACCACGTCTGGGCGTCCACGGCGTGCACAGCCAACGGCAGCGGCCGGCGTGGCGCTCACGCTCGTCAGCCCCAACGGTGACGAGGGCGCGGCCAACGTGGGCTGTGTACGTGCAACTGCCAGATCCCTGCCAACCGGCTACCCCGGCACCGCTTCGACTCTGACCGTCACCTACCGCTCGACCAAGCCAACCGGCTCTGGATCCACTACCACGCACACGACGCCGATGAAGACGTCGACGGTGCTCAACCTGACCAACCACACCTACTTCAACCTGGCCGGGCGAGGGCTCCGGCGACACCTACGCCCAGGAGGTCATGATCAACGCCGACAAGTACACGCCGACCGACGCCGACCAGATCCCCACCGGAAGATCGAGGCGCCGGTGCGGGCACGCCGTTCGACTTCCGCTCCTTCCACACCATCGGGTAGCGGATCAACGAGCAGCGACCCGCAGGGTGATCAACTGATTCCGCCCAGGGCTACGACCACAACTGGGTGCTCAACAGCACCGGCCCGCACCTGTCCACGCCGTTCGGCTCGCGGTCCGGGCCGCGCAGGCACTGGACCCGGTGAGCGGGCGTGAGCTCACCGTCTGGACCGACCAGCCAGGCGTGCAGTTCTACAGCGGCAACTTCCTCGAACGGGACCTGGTGGGCATCAGCGGGCACATCTACCGGCAGAGCGCTGGTTACACGTTCGAGACCCAGCACTTCCCGAACTCGCCGAACCAGCCCAATTTCCCGTCCACGGAGCTGCAGCCCGGCCAGGCGTTTAACTCCACCACTATTTTCCAGTTCTCCTCCTGACGAGGACGTTCCGGGCAGGCCTCCTGCCGGGGCCTGCCCGGAACCCCGCCGATGTCGTGGCCGCGCACTAGACTTCCCGCGTGGTGACAACGGCGGCTGGACAGGACTCTGCAGCTAAGGACCAGGCAGGACAGGCGCAGGCCAGCTCGCACGGGCGGCTCCTGCTGCTGGACGGGCACTCCCTCGCCTACCGGGCCTTCTTCGCCCTGCCCCCGGACCTCGCCACCACCGACGGGCAGCCGACCAACGCGGTTTACGGCTTCACCTCGATGCTCATCAAAATGCTGCAGGACGAGCAGCCCACTCACGTGGCGGTCGCGTTCGACCGGAGCGAGCCGACGTTCCGGCATGAGCAGTACGTCGAGTACAAGGCCAACCGCAGGGAAACCCCGGGCGATCTGCGCAGCCAGTTCAGCCTGATCTTCGAGGTGCTCGACGCGCTGGGCATCGCCCGGCTCTCGGTGCCCGGTTACGAGGCCGACGACATCCTTGCCACGCTGGCCAGCCAGGCGGTTGACGCGGGCATGGACGTGCTCATTGTCACCGGCGACCGCGACGTGCTGCAGCTGGTCAACCCGCACGTCACCGCGCTGATGACCCGCCGCGGCATCACCGAGATGACCCGCTTCACCCCGGAGGAGGTCACCGCCAAGTACGGCCTCACCCCGGCGCAGTACCCGGACTTCGCCGCACTGCGCGGCGACCCCAGCGACAACCTGCCGAGCATCCCGGGCGTGGGGGAGAAGACCGCCGCCAAGTGGATCTCGGAGTTCGGCTCGCTGGCCGAGCTCGTGGACCGGGTGGACGAGGTCAAGGGCAAGGCGGGGGACAAGCTCCGTGAGCACCTCGCCGACGTGCTGCGCAACCGGCAGCTCACCGAGCTGGCCCGGGACGTGCCGCTGGAGGCCGGGCCGCTGGACCTGCGGCCGGAACCCTGGGACCGGGAGCAGATCCATCAGCTTTTCGACACGCTTCAGTTCCGGGTGCTCCGCGAGCGCCTGTACACCACGCTGCCCGACGGCATCGCGGGCACGGCCGCGGGCCAGCAAGCCCCGGCCAGCGGGGCCGAGGCAGGCTTCGACGTGGAGGTCACCCGGCCCGGGTCCGGCGAGGTGGCGCAGTGGCTGGACGAGCACGGGGCCAGTGCTGAACGGGCCGGCCTTGCCGTGCTCGGCAGCTGGGGACGCGGCACCGGCACGCTGTCCGCGCTGGCCATCGCGGCCGCCGACGGCGCGGGGGCCTATCTTGACCCGGTATCGCTGACCGAGGAGGACGAGGCCGCGCTGGCGGGCTGGCTCGCTGACCCACAGCGGCCCAAGGCGCTGCACGACGCCAAGGGGCCGCTCCATGCGCTCGCCGCCCGGGGCCTCGACCTGGCCGGCGTCACCAGCGACACCGCGCTTGCCGCCTACCTTGCGCTGCCCGGCCAGCGCACGTTCGACCTGGCCGACCTCGCCCTGCGCTACCTGGGCAAGGAACTGGCCAGCGGCGGTGAGGAGGCCTCCGGCCAGCTCGCCCTTGACCTCACCGGCGAGCAGAGCGAGGAGGAGGCGGCACTGGCCGCCGCGACGGCGCTGGTGTGGCAGGCCAAGGCCACCGCCGAGCTGGCCGCGGCGCTCGATGCCGACCTGGAGCGCCGCGGGGCCACCCGGCTGCTGCATGAGGTGGAGCTCCCCCTGGTGGACGTCCTGGCCCGGATGGAGCGTGCGGGCATCGCCGCCGACTCCGACCACCTCGCCGCCATGTCGGCGACGCTGGGCGGTGAGGTGAAGGCGGCCGAGCAGGGCGCCTACGCACTGATCGGGCACGAATTCAACCTGGGCTCGCCCAAGCAGCTTCAGGAGATCCTGTTCACCGAACTCGGCCTGCCCAAGACCAAGCGGATCAAGACCGGGTACACCACCGACTCCGAGGCGCTCACCGGGCTGCTGGCCCAGACCGGCCACCCGGTGCTTGAGCACCTGCTGCGCCACCGCGACGTCGCCAAGCTCAAGAGCATCGTGGACTCGCTGATCCCCATGGCCGACGAGGACGGGCGCATCCACACGACCTACAACCAGACGATCGCGGCCACCGGCCGCCTGTCGTCGACCGATCCGAACCTGCAGAACATCCCGATCCGGACCGAGGAAGGCCGGCGGATCCGGCGCGGGTTCATCGTCGGCCCCGCCTACGAGTGCCTGCTCACCGCCGACTACAGCCAGATCGAGCTGCGCATCATGGCCCACCTGTCCGGTGACGAGGCGCTGAAGGAGGCGTTCGGCTCCGGGCACGACTTCCATGCCGCGACCGCGTCGCGGGTGTTCGGCCTGCCGCCAGGAGAGATCACCGGCGATCTGCGCAACCGGATCAAGGTGATGAACTACGGCCTCGCCTACGGCCTGTCCGCCTACGGGCTGTCCCAGGGACTGAGAGTGACCCCGGACGAGGCGCGCGCGCTGATGGACGGGTACTTCGAGCAGTTCGGCGGGGTGCGCGACTACCTGTACGAGGTGGTCGCCCGGGCCCGGATGGATGGCTACACCGAGACGATCCTTGGCCGCCGCCGGTACCTGCCCGATCTCACCTCGGACAACCGGCAGCGCCGGGAGATGGCCGAGCGCATGGCACTCAACGCGCCGATCCAGGGTTCCGCGGCGGACATCATCAAGGTCGCGATGCTGGACGTGGACCGGGCACTGCGGGACGAGGCTGCGGGGTCACGGATGCTGTTGCAGGTGCACGACGAACTGGTCTTCGAGGTGGCGCCGGGGGAGCTCGAAGACCTGCGTGCGCTGGTCGGCGCGCGCATGTGTGGCGCGTTCGAACTCAGCGTGCCGCTCGAGGTTTCGTTCGGCACCGGCCGCAGCTGGGAGGAAGCGGGGCACTAGGCGCGGGCGCGCGGGCCAGCCATGCTCGCTGGCCTTCGGCCGAGGCGCCCTGGCCTGCTCGCTGGCCTTCGGCCGAGGCGCCCTGGCCTGCTCGCTGGCCTTCGGCCAGCTTCGCCGAATCCCGCGGTGTTAGCCCGGGGGAGCGACCCCCCGGACCCCCACGACCTCGCCGGGCCAGGCTGCACGGGGCACGATGAGCCAGTCCAACGCCGGGCAAGGTCGGTCTCGGTTTGGTACCTGCGATTGACCCGTTGGCTCGCCTCTCATAAGCTGAACGGCGCGCCGTGTTCTGGTGCAGTCCGCCATGGCCAGGCACAGCCGGGACTTGCCGTGAGGCAAATCGTGGCTGGTCAGGTCGGCCAGGCAAATCCAGTGCACCTGTCAGCCCCATAAGGAGGGGCTGACGGTGGAGCGCGCCCCAACTACATTGTGTCCGCCGGAGCCAACCCACACATGACGAGCAGCACGCAGGCCAACCCGACACCCAAGGTGGCGGTCAACGACATCGGGTCTGAGGAAGACTTCCTCGCCGCGATCGACGAGACCATCAAGTACTTCAACGACGGCGACATCGTCGAAGGGACAGTCGTCAAGGTCGATCGAGATGAGGTCTTGCTCGATATCGGCTACAAGACCGAGGGCGTCATACCCTCGCGTGAGCTTTCGATCAAGCATGATGTCGACCCGCATGATGTGGTCAAGACCGGTGAGCACATCGAGGCCCTTGTCCTGCAGAAGGAGGACAAGGAAGGGCGCCTCATCCTGTCCAAGAAGCGGGCGCAGTACGAGCGCGCGTGGGGCACGATCGAGAAGATCAAGGACGAGGACGGCGTCGTCACCGGCACGGTGATCGAGGTCGTCAAGGGCGGTCTTATCCTCGACATCGGGCTGCGCGGGTTCCTGCCCGCGTCGCTGGTGGAGATGCGCCGGGTGCGCGATCTGCAGCCGTACGTGGGCCGCCAGATCGAGGCGAAGATCATCGAGCTGGACAAGAACCGCAACAATGTGGTGCTGTCGCGGCGCGCCTGGCTGGAGCAGACCCAGTCCGAGGTCCGGCAGAACTTCCTGCACACGCTGCAGAAGGGCCAGATCCGCAAGGGCGTGGTCTCCTCGATCGTCAACTTCGGTGCGTTCGTGGACCTCGGTGGTGTGGATGGCCTGGTGCACGTGTCGGAGCTGTCCTGGAAGCACATCGACCATCCGGGCGAGGTCGTCGAGGTGGGCCAGGAGGTCACCGTCGAGGTGCTGGACGTGGACCTGGACCGCGAGCGGGTCTCGCTGTCGCTGAAGTCCACCCAGGAAGACCCGTGGCAGCAGTTCGCCCGCACCCACCAGATCGGCCAGGTGGTACCGGGCCGGGTCACCAAGCTGGTGCCGTTCGGCGCGTTCGTCCGGGTCGAAGAGGGCATCGAGGGCCTGGTGCACATCTCCGAGCTGGCGGACCGGCACGTGGAGATTCCCGAGCAGGTCGTGCAGGTCGGCGACGAGATCTTCGTCAAGATCATCGACATTGACCTGGACCGGCGGCGGATCAGCCTGTCGCTCAAGCAGGCCAACGAGGGCACGATCGGCGAGGCGGTCGGGGACGACTTCGACCCGACGCTGTACGGCATGCCCGCCACCTACGACGAGCAGGGCAACTACGTCTACCCCGACGGCTTCGACTCCGAGACCGGAGAGTGGCTCGAAGGCTACGAGGCCCAGCGCGAGGAGTGGGAGCAGCAGTACGCCGAGGCACGGTCGCGGTTCGAGGCGCACCGGCGCCAGATCACCGAGGCCCGTAACAAGGCCGCCGAGGATGAGACTGGCGACGGGGACGAGGCCGGGTCCGGGGCCGATGGCGGCGATGGGCGCGGTCAGCGGCGCTCCTCCTCGACCAGCAGCCGTGGCGACAGCGCACCCGGTGGCGCCCTGGCTTCCGACGAGGCCCTCGCCGCGCTTCGCGACAAGCTGTCCGGCGAGCGGTAGCAACAGCCATTACGCCCGGGCCCGGCACTGCCGGGCCCGGGCGTGGCTGTTATGCCCTAGCCTTGCTGGCGTGTCTTCGCTTCGAGTCGGGCTCACCGGCGGGATCGGTGCGGGCAAGAGCGAGGTATCCCGGCGGCTGGAGTCCTACGGCGCCGTCGTCATCGATGCTGACCTGCTGGCCAGGCAGGTCGTGGCGCCCGGCACGCCTGGGCTGGCCCAGGTGGTCGAGGCCTTCGGCGAGGAGATACTCGGCCCTGGTGGTTCCCTGGACCGGGAACGGCTGGGCGAGATCGTCTTCGCGGACGCGTCGCTGCGCGGGAAGCTGAACGCCATCGTCCATCCCCTCGTTGGTGCGCGGATGCGCGAACTGGAGGAGGCGGCGGACGAGGCGGCGATCGTGGTCCACGACATCCCGTTGCTTGCCGAGAATCACCTCGCGGACGGCTTCGACGAGGTCGTGGTGGTGGATGTGCCGCCCCGGGTGCAGGCCGAGCGGCTGGCCAGGGAACGCGGCATGACCCCCGAGCAGGCCGAGGCCCGGATGCGCGCCCAGGCCAGCAGGGAGGAGCGGCTCGCCATCGCCACCATCGTGGTGGACAACTCAGGCTCGCTGGCCGAGCTTGACCGCGAAACCGGGGACCTGTGGACCGAACTGCGCCGCCGGGCCAAGCGCCTGGCCGGGAACGAGGACGGCGGCAGCTGATCGCCGGAGCCCTTGGTAGAAGTATCAGTAGCTAGTCAATTACAATCTGTGACACCCCCGCGTTACGAGCCACCACCTGTCGCGGGGGTAAGCGCTGAATGCCAGAAAGGTCACGGTTCGGGCAATCTGGCCGGATCATCATCGCCGGGACGGCTGCCGCACTGTTGATCGCACTCGCCGGATCACTGGCGATCCTGCGCGTCCACACTGCTCAGCAGGCTGCCTCCGCAGCGCTCGACGCGCATAACGACGCGAACAAAGCGGTCCGGCTGCTGGCCATGTTCTTGACCGAGCGCGAGTCCGCGAACGAGTACCTGGTCCACCCGCAGCGCTCGGCCAGCCTGCTTGCCGAGGTGCGCGGCCAGCATGCCGGGTTCGGGAAGGCCGCGGCACTCCTCACCGATGTCATCGCGCCGGACAACACGCCCGTCATGGTCACCGAGCTGACCCGGGCCAGGAAAGCCGAAGGCGACTTCTATGCCGTGTTCGGCCGCCAGCATCTGGCTGCGGGAGCCGGGGCCAAACAGGAGCTCGCGGCGGTGGGCCAGACCGGGGCGGCAGCGCGGAGCGTGGTCACCTTGCTGCAGGTACTTGACCGGTTCGAATTGACCAGGGCGACCAGCGAACAGCTGGCAGCCCGCGAGTCCGAGAGCCAGGCTCTGGGGATCATCACCGCAGTCGTGGCGTTCGCCGTACTCACGGTGCTGGCCTACGCGTGCTACGCGCAGGCCCTCTTCCAGCGCGCGGCTGGCCGCGAGCGCAGCATGACGGAGGCGCTGCACCGCCTCGGTGACCGGGACGAGCTGCTCGCGCGGATCGGCTCGACCTCGACAGTGCTCGGCGGGGTGGCCGGCGAGCTGCGAGCGGCCGCGGAGAACGCGGCCGCGTCGACGGCCGAGCAGTCCCTGGCAGTGGCCGAGACCTCGGCCACGATCGAGCAGCTGGCCGCCACGGCCGGCGCGATTGCGGACAACATCCGCTCGGTTTCGCACGCGGCGGGCCACACCGGCGCGACGATGCAGGACATGCGGCACAAGGTGGAGACCATCGCCACGCGCGCGCTCTCGCTGGGTGAGCAGGCGCAGCGGATCGGCGAGATCCTGGAGCTGATCACCGAGATCGCCACTCAGACCAACATGCTGGCGCTGAACGCGGCGATCGAAGCGGCACGGGCCGGGGAGGCCGGCAAGGGCTTTGCCGTGGTGGCAGCGGAGGTGCGCCGGCTGGCCGAGCGCTCTATCGAGTCGACCGAGTCGATCGGGGCGATCGTCGCCGCGGTCCAGGACGGGACCAGCGCGACGATCCTCGCGACCGAACAGGGCACGCGGCAGGCTCGTGAGGTCGGTGACCTGATGGCCTCAACGGCGACGATGCTGGAGGATTCCATCCTGGCCACCCAGCAGCAGAAGACCGCCGCCGACCAGGTGGACGTGGCGATCTCGCAGATCCGGCGTGCCGCCGAGCACCTGGTATCCCAGCAGGCTCGCTGGTCGGACACCTCGGAACGGCTGACGGTACTCGCGGAGGAACTGGCGGACACCGTGAGCAGCGGGGCCAGGGGCTGACCCGCGCGGCGGCCCGGGCGTTCTGTCGGACTCCGGCCGTACTCTGGATCCAGCGCAGCCGGGAACACCCGCTCCTGCCGGGGCGTTGCACCGTACTCGCCGGCTAGCTGTGGTGGGCAGGTGGGCCTGTGCGGGCGGCGCAGGTGGAGAGGAGTGGTTCGGTGCGGCCGGTAAGCGACCTTCAGCGGCGGGTGGCGCCCTTCGAGGTGATCACCGACATGGTCCCCGCCGGTGACCAGCCGCGTGCCATCGCGGAAATGGAGCAGCGCCTGGAGTCGGGCGCCAAGGACACCGTGCTGCTCGGCGCCACCGGCACCGGCAAGACGGCCACCGTCGCCTGGCTGGCCGAGCGGCTGCAGCGGCCCACGCTGGTCATGCTGCCCAACAAGACCCTCGCCGCCCAGTTCGCCAATGAACTGCGCGAGATGCTCCCGCACAACGCGGTCGAGTACTTCGTCTCGTACTACGACTACTACCAGCCGGAAGCCTACGTTCCGCAGACCGATACCTACATCGAGAAGGACTCCTCGATCAACGACGAGGTGGACCGGCTGCGGCACTCGGCCACCAACTCGCTGCTGACCCGCCGGGACACGATCGTGGTGGCCTCGGTCTCCTGCATATACGGCCTCGGCACCCCTCAGGAGTACGTCGACCGGATGCTCCGGCTGCGCCGCGGCGCAACCATCGAGCGGGACATGCTGCTGCGCAAACTGGTCGGCATGCAGTACGCGCGCAACGACCTGGCCTTCACCCGCGGCACCTTCCGGGTCCGCGGCGACACCATCGAGATCATCCCGGTCTACGAGGAACTCGCGGTCCGTATCGAGATGTTCGGTGACGAGATCGAGCGGCTGATGACCTTGCACCCGCTCACCGGCGAAGTGATCAGCGAGGACGAAGAGCTTTACGTGTTCCCGGCCTCGCACTACGTGGCTGGCCCCGAACGCATGGAACGGGCGATCGCCGGGATCGAGGCGGAACTCGCCGACCGGCTCGCCGAACTGGAGCAGGCGGGCAAGCTGCTCGAAGCCCAGCGGCTGCGGATGCGGACCACCTACGACGTGGAGATGCTCCGCCAGGTGGGGTCCTGCTCGGGGATCGAGAACTACTCGCGGCACATCGACGGGCGCCAGCCCGGCAGCCCGCCGAACACCCTGCTCGACTACTTCCCCGAGGACTTCCTGCTGGTAGTCGACGAGTCACACAGCACCGTGCCGCAGATCGGCGCGATGTACGAAGGTGACGTGTCGCGCAAGAGGGTCCTGGTCGAGCACGGGTTCCGGTTGCCGAGCGCGATCGACAACCGGCCGCTGACGTGGGACGAGTTCTGCGACCGGATCGGGCAGACGATCTACCTGTCGGCCACGCCCGGACCGTACGAGCTGCAGCGCACCGGCGGTGAGGTGACCGAGCAGGTGATCAGGCCCACCGGCCTGCTGGACCCCGAGGTGGTCATCAAGCCGACCAAGGGCCAGATAGACGACCTGGTGCACGAGATCAGGGAGCGGGCCGAGCGCTCCGAGCGGGTGCTGGTGACCACGCTCACCAAGAAGATGGCCGAAGACCTCACCGACTACCTGCTCGAGCTGGGCATCCGTGCCCGCTACCTGCACAGCGAGGTGGACACGCTGCGCCGGGTGGAACTCCTGCGTGAGCTGCGGCTCGGCGAGTACGACGTGCTGGTCGGCATCAACCTGCTCCGTGAGGGCCTGGACCTGCCCGAAGTGTCCCTGGTGGCGATCCTCGACGCGGACAAGGAAGGCTTCCTGCGCTCCGGCACGTCGCTGATCCAGACCATCGGCCGCGCGGCGCGGAACGTGTCCGGCCAGGTACATATGTATGCCGACAAGGTCACCCCGTCCATGCAGCGGGCCATCGACGAAACGAACCGGCGCCGGGACAAGCAGATCGCCTATAACACCGAGCACGGCATCGACCCCACGCCGCTGCGCAAGCGCATCGCCGACATCCTCGACCAGCTCATCCGGGAGGACGCCGACACCGAGAAGCTCCTCGGCGGCAGCGGGCGGCAGCAAAGCCGGGGCAAGGCACCGGTCCCCGGGCTGTCCTCGCGGGCCCGCCTGGCGGCCGACCGGGCGGCTGCCGACCGGGCGGCGGCGGGCGCCGCGGCCGGCGGCAGCGAGGCTCGTGGCGACCTGATCGCGCTGATCGGCGAGCTGACCGAGCAGATGCACGCCGCCGCCGCGGAGCTGCAGTTCGAGGTCGCCGCCCGGATCAGGGACGAGATCAAGGACCTGAAGCACGAGCTGCGCGGAATGCAGGCCGCCGGGGTATGACGGCGGCGGGTTCGACCTGGGTGATGCTCGACTACGGCGGCGTCATCTGCACGCCCCAGCCCGACGCGGACGTGGCGGCGCTGGCCAGCGCCGCGGGCGCGGGCGTGCCGGAGTTCCTGGACGCCTACTGGGCCTACCGGCTCAGCTACGACCGCGCGGAACTGGACGGCACGGCCTACTGGCGCAAGGTGGCCGCCGCCCTCGGCCTGTCGTTCTCGGCGCCCCAGATAGCGGAGCTGACCCGCCTGGACATCGCGTCCTGGCTGCACCTGCGGGAGGGGATGGTCACACTGATCGAGGACCTCGCCGCCGCCGGGCACCGGCTCGCCCTGCTGTCCAACGCGCCCGCCGATTTCGCCGAGGCGATGGTGGGCCTGCCGGTGGCCCGTGCCTTCGCCCATTGCGCCTTCAGTTGCTTCCTCGGCTCGGTCAAGCCAGAACCGGCGTGTTACCGGGCCGTCCTGGCCACGCTCGGCGCCCGCCCGGCCGATGTCGTCTTCATCGACGACCGGCCGGAGAACGTCGCCGGGGCGGTGGCACTGGGCATCCACGGCGTGCAATTCACCACGCCGGAGGCGGCGCGCGCCGCGCTGGCCGCGCACGGCGTGACCGTCGCGGCGCGCGGCTGAGCGGGCACCGGCGGTGCGCGCACCACGGTGGGCAACACTTATGCGGCCGCCGGGAGTCTGTGCCACGATGAACGGGTCACGACACCCCGGCGTGCGTAATTTCGTGTTCAACATCACACACCGCGCCTGACCTGCGGGGCGTAATCGCCCGCCGCGGCTCTAACGCGGGCAAACGACCGCCTGGCTGGCCTGCGTTCTCATCAGCGGCGTAGGGTCGGAGATGTGTTGGTCAGCATGGTGGCTGCGCTGGTGGCTGCCCTGTGCTACGGCATCGCTGCCGTCATGCAGGCGATGGCGGTACAGGCGGCAAGCCGACGCACAGCCAACTCAGTGAACAAATCCCGGCTTGGCACGGTGGATCCGGGCCTGGTCGTGCGCATGCTGCACCAATGGCCGTTCATCGCCAGCCTGGGCCTTGACCTCATCGGCTTTTGCGCCCAACTGGTAGCGCTGCGGCAGCTGCCACTCTTCGCCGCGCAGGCGATCATCGCCGGCAACCTGGCCGTGACCGCAGTGTTCGCCGCGTGGCTGATGCACCTTGAACTGGCCTGGCGGGAGTGGCTGGCCGTGGGCGGTGTGATCCTGGGCGTGGGCCTGCTCGGCTCGTCCGCGGGCCCGAATGCCGCCACCGGCGTGAGCCCCCAGTTCAAACTCGCCCTCATCCTCGCGGTGGCGGGCATCGCTGTGGCGGGCATCGCCGCGTCCCGGCTGCACGGGCCTGCCCGCACCCCGATGCTCGGCGCGATCGCGGGCCTGGGCTACGGGGTCCTTGCGGTAGCCGCCCGGGTGCTCCCCGGATTCTCCCCGCACGAGCTGATCCGGGACCCGGCCGCCTATGCGCTGGCTGCCGCGGGCATCGTCTCGTTCATGCTTTACGCCACCGCGCTGGAAGGTGGCAGCGTAACCGTGGCCACGGCCGCCGTGGTACTCGCGGAAACCACGCCGCCGGCCGTGGTCGGCGTGATGTTCCTCGGTGACCAGACCCGCCCCGGCCTGGGCGGGGTCGCGGTGCTGGGGTTCAGCCTCGCCATCGTCTGTGCGGTCGCCCTGGCCCGGTTCGGGGAAACCGATGAGCAGGGCCTCACAGCGGCGCAGCGCCGGGTCAGGCAGGCGGGCGACGGAGAGCCGACCCCGCACACCCTGTGACCGGCCCGCTCCGACACCCGGACCAGCCGGGACGGCGGCGCTGCAGCCGACTGTGATCGGCGGCTGATATCCTGATGGCCCGTGGACGGGTGGCTTCTCCGCCTCGGACCAACCACGGGAGTCTTCCTTTGGAAGCATCACGGCTGGCGCTCACCAAGCATCTTTTTGTCACCGGCGGAGTCGCCTCCAGCCTCGGCAAGGGCCTCACCGCCTCGAGCCTTGGACGGCTGCTCAAGGCCCGCGGGCTGAGTGTGAGCATGCAGAAACTCGATCCGTACCTGAATGTGGATCCGGGCACCATGAACCCGTTCCAGCACGGGGAGGTGTTCGTCACCGACGACGGCACCGAGACCGACCTGGACGTCGGCCACTACGAGCGGTTCCTGGACACCGAACTGTCGGGCAGCGCGAACGTCACCACCGGGCAGATCTACTCCAGCGTGATCGCCAAGGAGCGGCGCGGGGACTACCTGGGTGACACGGTCCAGGTGATCCCGCACATCACCAACGAGATCAAGGCCCGCATCCTGTCGATGGGCGGGCCCGGTGTGGATGTGGTGATCACCGAGGTGGGCGGCACCGTCGGCGACATCGAGTCGCTGCCGTTCCTGGAGGCGATCCGGCAGATCCGGCACGAGATCGGCCGGGACCGGTGCTTCTTCCTGCACGTCTCGCTGCTGCCGTACATCGTGCCCTCGGGGGAGCTGAAGACCAAGCCGACGCAGCACTCGGTCGCCGCGCTGCGCAGCATCGGCATCCAGCCGGACGCCATCGTCTGCCGTGCGGACCGGGAGATCAGCAGCAGCCTGAAGCGCAAGATCAGCCTGATGTGCGACGTGGACGAGGAGGCGGTGGTCGCCGCCGCCGACGCGCCGTCGATCTACGACATCCCCAAGGTGCTGCACGCCGAGGGCCTGGACGCCTACGTGGTGCGCCGCCTGGGGCTGCCGTTCCACGACGTGGACTGGAGCGACTGGGACGAACTGCTGCGCCGGGTGCACCGGCCGGCCAGGAGCGTCACCATCGCCCTGGTGGGCAAGTATGTGGACCTGCCCGACGCCTACCTTTCCCCGGCCGAGGCGCTGCGGGCCGGCGGCTTCGCCAACGACGCCCGGGTCAACATCCGCTGGGTGGCCAGCGATGACTGCCAGACCCCCGAGGGCGCGGCGCGCGCGCTCGACGGCGTGGATGGGGTGCTGGTCCCCGGCGGTTTCGGGGTGCGCGGCATCGAGGGGAAGATCGGCGCGGTCACCCACGCCCGCACCCACCAGATCCCGCTGCTCGGCCTGTGCCTGGGCCTGCAGTGCGTGGCGATCGAGGTGGCGCGGAACCTGGCCGGCCTGGAGGGCGCGAACAGCGCGGAGTTCGACCCGGACACCCCGTACCCGGTGATCGCGACCATGGCTGACCAGCAGGATGTGGTGGCCGGGGAACGGGACATGGGCGGCACCATGCGCCTGGGCCTGTATCCCGCGGTACTGGCCGAGGGTTCCCTGGTGCGGAAGCTGTACGGGGCGGAGGTGGTCTCCGAACGGCACCGGCACCGCTACGAGGTGAACAACGCCTACCGCGACGCCCTGGAGGAGGCTGGCCTGCGCTGCTCGGGGCTGTCGCCGGACGGCCGGCTGGTCGAGTTCGTGGAACTGCCCAGGGACGTCCACCCCTACCTGGTCGCAACCCAGGCCCACCCGGAGTTCCTCTCCCGGCCCACCCGGCCGCATCCGCTGTTCACCGGGCTCGTCGGCGCCGCTCTTGAGCACTCCAGGACGGTCCGCACCGCGCCCGCTGCGAGCGCGCACCGCGCCGCGGCGAGCGCGTGACGGTGGAACCGCCCGAGGCGGAGCTTCGTGATACCGAGCGGCACTGGCGGGTCAAGGGCCGGCCACGGCGGGCGAAGGGCTCCTTCGTGGTGCTGCGGACCGACCAGGTCTGCATGCCCGGCGGAGACGTAGCAGCACGGGACGTGGTGGAGCACCCCGGCGCCGTGGCCGTCGTCGCGCTCGACGACGCCGGCCAGGTGCTGCTCATCCGCCAGTACCGGCACCCGGCGGGGCATCTCCTCTGGGAGATCCCGGCGGGGCTGCGGGACGTGCCCGGCGAACCACCGCAGCACACCGGTGAGCGGGAACTGCGCGAGGAGACCGGCTACACCGCCCACACCTGGCACGTGCTCACCGAGTGCTACACCTCACCTGGGATCTCCACCGAGCGGGTCATCGTGTACCTGGCCCGTGGCCTGGCCGAGGTGCCGGACGCCGAGCGCGGCCCGCCGCTGCGGCACGAGGAGGCGCACCTGGAGCCTGCCTGGGTGCCCCTGGAGCAGGCGGTGCAGCTATTCCTGGCGGGTGAACTGCACAATGGTGTGGCAGCGGTAGGTATCTTGGCCGCGTACGCCGCCCGTCGAGGCGGGTTCGCGATGCTCAGGAAAGCCGGGGCAGGCGAAGGCTGACGGCCGTGAGTTCCGTCAGTAACCGGACCGCCGGGCAGTGGCGCCCGGTGGCCGGCGCGTGAGAAGGGGCTAGCGGCATGAAGGTTGGTGTTCCCAAGGAACTCAAGAACCACGAGTACCGGGTGGCGATCACGCCGGCGGGCGTGCATGAGCTGTCTCGTGCGGGCCATCAGGTGTTCATCGAAGAGAACGCGGGAACCGGCTCAGCGATCCCGGACACCGACTTCGTGGCCGCAGGGGCGACCATCCTGCCCACCGCCGACGACGTGTGGACCACCAGCGAACTGGTGCTCAAGGTCAAGGAACCTGTGCCTGAGGAGTACCACCGGATGCGCAAGGGACAGGTGCTGTTCACCTACCTGCACCTGGCCGCGTCCCGCCAGTGCACCGACGCGCTCCTCGGTTCCGGGATCACCTCGATCGCCTACGAGACGGTCCAGGCCCCGGACGGCTCGCTGCCGCTGCTCGCGCCCATGTCCGAGGTCGCCGGCCGGATGGCACCGCAGGTCGGGGCGCACCACCTGCAGCGCGACGGCGGCGGCCGCGGCGTGCTCATGGGCGGGGTGTCCGGCGTCTACGCGGCCAAGGTGGTGGTCCTCGGGGCGGGCGTGTCCGGGATGAACGCAGCCGCGATCGCGCTCGGCATGCAGGCGGAGGTCCTGCTGGTGGACAAGAACATCGCCCGGCTGCGCTCGGCCGACGCCATCTACCAGGGGCACCTGCAGACCGTCGCGTCGAACACCTACGAGATCGAGCGCGCGGTGATCGACGCGGACCTGGTGATCGGGGCGGTGCTTGTGCCCGGCGCCAAGGCGCCGACGCTGATCACCAACGAGCTGGTGGCCAGGATGAAGCCCGGCTCTGTGCTCGTGGACATCTCCATCGACCAGGGCGGCTGCTTCGAGGACTCGCATCCGACCACGCACGCCGAGCCGACCTACCGGGTGCATGACTCGGTCTTCTACTGCGTGGCCAACATGCCGGGCGCGGTGCCGCACACCTCCACCTATGCGCTGACCAACGTCACGCTGCCGTTCGCGCTGGAACTGGCGAACCTGGGCTGGCGCGAGGCGCTGCGGTCCGACGCCGCGCTGCTGCCCGGCCTGCACACCCACGAGGGCGCGCTGACCATCGAGCCGGTCGCCGACGCGCACGGGCTGCCTTCGACCGCACCGGAGCAGGTGCTGCGCTGACGGACGCGGGCCAGGACAACGGCGGCCGGGCCCGGCCAGGCCTTACGGCCGCGGTCGGCCGCTACCTCGACCATCTCACGGTGGAGCGGGGCCTGGCCGCGCACACCCTGGCGGCCTACCGGCGGGACCTCGCCAGGTACGCCCTGGCGATGTCGGCCAGGGGCCGCGCCGACATCGGGGAGGTGACCGCGGCGGACGTCGCCGCGTTTCTCGCCGGGCTGCGCCAGGGCGGGGACGGGCACCCGCCGCTGAAGGCGAGTTCCGCCGCCCGCGCCATGGCCGCGGTGCGCGGGCTGCACGCCTTCGCAGCCGCCGAGGGACTGGCCGCCGGGGATCCGGCTGGCCAGCTCCCGCTGCCGGCCCCCGCGCGCAGGCTGCCCCGTGCGATCGGGATCGCCGAGGTGGAGCGGCTGCTCGCCGCGGCGGCTCCCGGCGGCGGCGAGGGCAGCCCGCTGCAGTTGCGCGACCGCGCCCTGCTTGAGCTGCTCTACGGCACCGGGGCCCGGATCTCCGAGGCGGTCGGCCTGGACGTGGACGACCTCGGCGGCCCCGCGCTGCGGCTGGCGGGCAAGGGCGGCAAGCACCGGATCGTCCCGGTCGGCAGCTATGCGGCGCGGGCCGTCGACGCCTACCTGGTCCGGGCGCGGCCCGCGCTGGCGGGTGCCGCGCGCCGGGCCTCGGCCAGCCCGGCGGTGTTCCTGAACGCCCGCGGCGGCAGGCTGAGCCGGCAGGGCGCCTGGGGCGTGCTCAAGGCCACGGCGGACCGGGCAGGCCTGGCCGGGGTGTCACCGCACACGCTGCGCCACTCGTTCGCCACCCACCTGCTCGACGGCGGGGCCGATGTCCGGGTGGTGCAGGAACTGCTCGGCCACGCATCGGTGACCACCACCCAGGTCTACACCCTGGTCACCGTGGACAAGCTGCGCGAGGTGTACGCCGCCGCGCACCCGCGGGCGTTCTGAGCGGTGCTGGCCCGGGGGAGCGACCCCCCGGAACCCCCGGTGGCCTGCGGCCCG
The DNA here is from genome assembly GCA_963707905.1 of uncultured Actinomycetes bacterium. Lineage (GTDB taxonomy): Bacteria > Actinomycetota > Actinomycetes > Streptosporangiales > Streptosporangiaceae > DASXKD01. Next base: position 483,462 of record CAVPSA010000059.1, read on the forward strand.
GTTCCTCCGTCACCGGGCCGGGGCCGTGCTGGCCCGGGGGAGCGACCCCCCGGAACCCCCGGTGGCCTGCGGCCCGGTTCCTCCGTCACCGGGCCGGGGCCGTGCTGGCCCGGGGGAGCGACCCCCCGGAACCCCCCGGTGGCCTGCGGCCCCGGGTCCTTCGTCACGTGGCCTTGGCCGCCTCGGTGCCCCTGGCGGTCAAACTACGAAAGGCACGGATGCGCCCGGCAAACGGTGAGTCGGCTTGCCGCGGGGCCCCTCAGGTCCTAGAGTCCGGATCCCAGCGGAGGTTTTCTGCGCCTTCGCTGGGAGGTGCAGCACATGGTGGCAGCGTCCCGCGTAGCCGAACTCGTGACCGGGCCCACCGGGCGTCCCCTGCCGGTCTTCCCCCATCCCGAGCCACTCACCAGACATGGTCCGGCGCGGGTGGTGGCGGTCTGCAACCAAAAGGGCGGCGTGGGCAAGACGACCACGACGATCAACCTCGGGGCGGCCCTGGCCGAGTTCGGCCGCCGCGTCCTGCTCGTCGACTTCGACCCCCAGGGCGCCCTGTCGGTCGGCCTGGGCATCCAGCCCCACGAGCTGGACTCCACGGTCTACAACCTGCTCATGGAGCGCGGTGCCAGCCCGTCCGAGGTCGTGGTCAAGACCAGCGTGGCCGGCATGGAACTGCTGCCGAGCAACATCGACCTGTCCGGGGCCGAGGTCCAGCTCGTGCACGAGGTGGGCCGGGAGTTCGTGCTCGGCGGCGTGCTGGAGCCGCTGCTCCCCGAATACGACATCATCCTCATCGACTGCCAGCCGTCCCTCGGCCTGCTCACGGTGAACGCGCTCGCCTGCGCCGACGGCATCATCGTGCCGCTGGAATGCGAGTACTTCGCCATGCGCGGGGTGGCGCTGCTGACCGAGACCATCGACAAGGTCTCCCGGCGGATCAATCCCCGGCTGCGCATGGACGGCCTGCTCGCCACCATGTACGACTCGCGGACGCTGCACTCCCGCGAGGTGCTCAGCCGCGTGGTGGACCGGTTCGGCGACCAGGTGTTCCACACCGTGATCAGCCGCACCGTGCGGTTCCCCGACGCCACCGTGGCCGGCGAGCCGATCACCAGTTTCGACCCAGCCTCCACCGGTGCCAGTTCCTACCGGGAACTCGCCAAGGAGGTGCTGGAGCGGTGGCGGCAGGCAGGCCGCGCCTGAGCCGGGGCAGGCGAGTCAGCCTGCCCGGCGTCCACGAACTGCTCCGCCCCGCCATCCGTGACCAGGCTGCCCGCGACGGGCGCCAGGCCAGCGGCCGGGAAGCGCACTCGCAGAAGATCACCGTGTACCTGTCCGCCGAGGAGCTGCTCGACCTGGAACGCGCACGCGTCACGCTGCGTGCCCGTGGCCTGAGCGTGGACCGGGGCAGGATGGTGCGCGAGGCCATCGCCGCGCTGCTGGCCGACCTGGACGCGGGGGTGGAGTCAAGTACGCTCGCCCGGCGGCTGCGCGAGTCGGCCGCGAGCCTTGCGGCCGACCAGGCAGCAGCGGGAACTTCGTGATCGCAGCAGTGGAGAGGGACGGGGAGGCGGGCGGGGAGCCGGGGGCCACCCCGGGCCAGGCGGGCAACCCGGCGGCCTTCGAGGTGCACCTCGACGTATTCGAGGGTCCTTTCGACCTGCTCCTCGGGCTGATTTCCAAGCACAAGCTGGACATCACCGAGGTGGCCCTGTCCCAGGTCACCGACGAGTTCATCGCCTACATCCGGGCCCGGGCCGACTCGTTCGACCTGGACCAGGCGAGTTTCTTTCTCGTGGTCGCGGCGACCCTGCTCGACCTCAAGGCCGCCCGGCTGCTGCCCGCGGGCGAGGTCGAGGACGAAGAAGACCTCGCCCTGCTCGAAGCCAGGGACCTGCTGTTCGCCCGGCTGCTCCAGTACCGCGCCTACAAGGAGGTCGCCGGCCTGTTCGCGGGCCAGATGGCGGCCCAGGGCCGCCGGTTCGCCCGGCGGGTCCCGATGGAACCGCGGTTCGCCGGGCTGCTGCCCGAGGTCCTGCTTGGCCTCGGGCCCGGCGAGTTCGCCCGGATCGCCGCCGTGGTGCTCGCCCCCCGCCCGGCGCCGGTGGTCTCCACCGAGCACATCCATATGCCCAGGGCCAGCGTGGCCGAGCAGGCCGCGATCCTGGCCGAACGGCTGCGCCGGCTGCACCGGGCCACGTTCCGGCAGCTTGTCGCCGACTGCGCCGGCACCTTCGAGGTGGTGGCCAGGTTCCTCGCGGTGCTCGAGCTCTTCCGTGAGGGTAACGTCGTCCTTGAGCAGGTGGAGCCGCTCGGGGATCTCTACGTGACCTGGTCGCCCGGTGCGGCCGCCGCGGGCGCCGGCGAGGAAGAAGACGGTTAGAAAGATCATGCTTAACGATGGCGACGGGGTGCTCATCACCGAAAGCGAACCTGGCCCCAGCCTGGAGGCCTGCCTGGAGGCGATCCTGCTCGTCGTCGACGAGCCGGTCGCCGAGGTCGTCCTTGCCCAGGTGCTGGAGCGGCCCAGGGACGAGGTGTCGCGCGCCCTGGCCGGGCTGGCCGCTTCCTACGATGAGCAGCACCGCGGTTACGACCTGCGCCAGGTGGCGGGCGGATGGCGGTTCTACACCCGCGAGGAATGCGCCCCGGTGGTGGAGCGCTTCGTCAGGGACGGGCAGGAGGTACGGCTCACCCAGGCAGCGCTGGAGACCCTGGCGGTGGTCGCATACCGTCAGCCGGTGAGCCGGTCGCGGGTCTCCGCGGTCCGCGGGGTCAACTGCGACGCGGTGATGCGCACGCTGACCCTGCGCGGCCTTGTCGAGGAGGCCGGCACCGAGCACGAGACCGGCGCGATCCTGTACCGGACCACCAGCTACTTTCTTGAGCGGCTGGGCCTGGCCGGCCTCGACGAGCTGCCCGACCTCGCGCCCTTCCTCCCCGATCAGGTCGAGGATGCCGCCGAATCAATCGGGGAGTCCGTCGATTCCGTCGAGGAGGAGGCCACCGGTTCCGGCGATGAGCAAGGCGCGTGACAGGTCGGGCCGCAGGCCCCCGGCGGACTTCGAGGAGGGCGAGCGGGACTCGCTCACCGACGTCCCCGGCGGCGTCCGGCTGCAGAAGGTGCTCGCCGCCGCGGGCCTGGGGAGCCGGCGGCACTGCGAGGAACTGATCGCCGAGGGCCGGGTGGAGGTCGACGGCGAGATGGTGCGCCGCTACGGCGCCCGGGTCGATCCGCAGCATCAGGTGATCCGGGTGGACGGCCTGCGCATCCCGTCCCGTCAGGATCTGATGTACCTGGCGCTCAACAAGCCCGCCGGGGTGGTCACCACGATGTCCGACGACCGGGGCAGGCGCACGGTCGGCGACCTCCTCGGCGACCGGCAGGAACGGCTGTACCACGTGGGCAGGCTCGATTACGAGACCGAGGGCCTGATGCTGTTCACCAACGACGGGGACCTGGCGCACCGGCTCATGCACCCCAGGTACGGCGTGCTCAAGACCTACCTAGCGGACGTGCCAGGCCCGGTGGAACGTGACCTCGGGCGGCGGCTGATGACCGGCATCGAGCTGGAGGATGGCGTGGCCAGCGCGGACAAGTTCCGGGTCGTGGAGCGGGCCGGGTCGCGGGCGCTGGTCGAGATCACCTTGCACGAGGGGCGCAAGCACATCGTGCGGCGGTTGCTGGCGGCGGTGGGGCACCCGGTGAGCCGGCTGGTGCGGACTCAGGTCGGGCCGGTAAAACTGGGGAACCTGAAGCCGGGGACGTCCCGGGTGCTTACTACTGCGGAGGTCGGGGAGCTGTACGCGGCGGTGGGGCTGTAGCTCGTCTGCGGCACCGCTGGGCGCTGTGATCGGCGGCCCTGCAGATGCGCCGCTGGCTGGCAGTCCTTGCTGCCCCGTCCGTTCGTTGGCCCGAGGCGCGTGGGGCGGGCGTGGGCCACGCTACGCCAGCGGCGCACGGGGGGCACGTCCCTGCGCGGTGCGCATAGCTGAGCCCGGGTCTTGCCTCGTTGGTGCCAGTTACGCCAGCCTCCAGCACACGGGCTGGGCGACGGCCAGAGTCCGCGGGGGGAGTGGAGCGGGAGGTGGGGCGGGGTGGGAGTGGTCTTGGCGGCGGGAGCAGGTTTCGCCCCGATAGCCTGGGGTGATCAATTGCCGAAGGGTAAAGAGGAGTGGGCTGGTGGCGGTTCGGGCTATCCGGGGGGCCGTGCAGGTGGACGCCAATGCGAAGGCGGACATTCTGGAGGGGACTACGGAGCTGGTCACCGAGGTAATGACCCGGAATGGGCTGGTTACTGACGATGTGATCAGTGTGGTGTTCACCGCGACGCCGGATCTGGATGCGGAGTTTCCGGCGCTGGCGGCCCGCAAGATCGGGTTCCATGACGTGCCGCTGCTGTGCGCGAGCGAGATCGGGGTGCCGGGGGCGATGCCGCGGGTGGTGCGGTTGCTTATGCACGTGGAGACGGACAAGCCCCGGTCTGCGCTTGAGCATGTGTACCTGCGTGGCGCGGTGGCCCTGCGACTGGACATCGCCCAATGAACGAGCCGGCCGGGGCGGCGGCGCCGCAACTGGCCAGTGCGGTGGTGCTGGGGACGGGGCTGATCGGGACCTCCATCGCGCTGGCGCTGCGCGAGCGCGGCGTGCGGGTGGGGCTGGCCGACCGGGACCCGGCGGCGGCCCGGCTGGCCGCCGACATCGGGGCCGGCACGGTGGTCGGTGAGGACTTCGCGGACCTCGGCGAACCGGCAGACCTCGCGGTGCTCGCGGTGCCGCCGGCCGCCGCCGGGCCTGCCCTCCTCGCCGCCCAGGCGGCCGGTGCCGCCCGCTGGTACACCGATGTGGCCAGCGTCAAGGCTGCGGTGCTTGACCAGGCCGCCGAACTCGGCTGCGACCTCACCTCGTTCGTGCCCGGCCACCCACTGTCCGGACGGGAGCGCTCCGGGCCCGCGGCCGCCCGCGCCGACCTGTTCCTCGGCCGCCCCTGGGTGATCTGCCCGGGCACCCAGACCGCACCGGAGGCCGTGGCGGCGGCGGCCGCGCTGGTGCGCTGCTGCCAGGCCCAGGAGGTGCGGCTGACCGCCGCGGAGCACGACCGGTATGTCGCCCTCGTCTCGCACGCGCCGCACGTGGTCGCGGCCGCGATGGCGGCGCGCCTGGCCGGCGCGGCCGAGCCTGCCCTCATGCTGTCCGGCCAGGGAATCCGGGACGTGACCCGGATCGCGGCCGGGGACAGCCGGATGTGGGCGCAGATCCTGGCTGCCAACGCCGTGGCGGTCGCCGATGTGCTCGCTGCGGTGTCCGCCGACCTGGGCGCCGCGGCCGAGGCGCTGCGGGAGGCCGCGGCCGACGGCGCCGGCCCGGGCCTGAAGGCGGTCACCGGCCTGCTGGACGAGGGCACCGCCGGGGTGACCCGCATCCCCGGCAAGCACAGCAAGCCGCGCCGCGACGACATGGTGGTCCAGGTGGTCATCCCCGACGTGCCAGGTGAGCTGGCCCGGCTGTTCCGTGCGGCCGGGGACGCCGGGGTGAACATCGAGGACATCGGCATCGAGCATTCGCCAGGGCTGCCGGTGGGCGTGGCCGAACTGGTGGTCCGGCCGGAGGCCGTGGCCCGGCTGACCCAGGCGCTGGCGGCTTCCGGATGGCCGGTGCGCCGGTAGCATCGCAGGGTGACTGGGTGCCTTGTGATCGCGGTGGACGGCCCCGCGGGTTCCGGAAAATCGAGCACCGCCCGGGGTGTCGCCGCCGAGCTTGGCCTGCGCTACCTGGATACCGGCGCGATGTACCGGGCGCTGACCTGGTGGCTGATCAGCCAGAAGCTGGACTTCCGCGACCCAGGGACCGTGGCGCACAACGCCAGGAGGCCGGTGATCGAGGTGACCACCGATCCGGCCAGCCCGGCGGTCAGTGTCGACGGCACCGACGTCACCGGCCTGATCCGCACCAGGGAGGTCTCCAACGCGGTGAGCGCCGTCGCCTCCGTTCCCGAGGTCAGGACGCATCTGGTTGCCCGGCAGCAGGCCATCCTCGCCAGTGCCTGCGCCGCCGGTGAAGGGATCGTTGCCGAGGGCCGTGACATCGGCACCGTCGTCGCCCCGCAGGCCGTGGTGAAGGTGTTCCTGACCGCCAGCGAGGCTGCCAGGGCCCGGCGCCGCAGCGCCGATCTGGCCGCCGACCCCGGCGCCACGCCCGCGGTGACCCGCGACGAGCAGAAGCGCCGGGACACCGCTGACGCGGCGCAGTCGGCGATGGCCAGCGACGCGATCGAGGTCGACTCGACCGTCATGTCCCTGGAGCAGGTCATCGGCCTGATCGTGCAGGTCGCCGGGGAACGGGGATTCCCGCTGGCCGGCCACCCGGCGCGGACGGGCTGACCATGGCCGGCCCGCACCAGCAGGAGGACACCCAGGCCCCCGGCGCCCCGGTACCCGTCGTGGCCGTCGTCGGGCGGCCCAACGTCGGCAAATCCACCCTGGTCAACCGGATTCTCGGCAGCCGCCAGGCGGTCGTGCAGGACATCCCGGGCGTCACCAGGGACCGGGTGGCCTACGACGCCACCTGGCGCGGCCGGTCGTTCACCCTGGTGGACACCGGGGGATGGGAGGCCGCCGCCGGCGACAGCGCCCACCCAAGCCGCGCACTGGCCGAGCTGGTCACCGCACAGGCCCAGATGTCGGTGGCCGCGGCGGACGCGGTGCTGTTCGTCGTGGATGCCGTTGTCGGTATCACCGACGCCGACGAGGCCGTCGCCGCGGTGCTGCGCCGGTCGGGCAAGCCGGTCGTGGTGGCCGCGAACAAGGTGGACGACGCGCCGGCCGAGCCCGCGGCTGCGGGGCTGTGGTCCCTGGGCCTGGGCGAGCCGTACCCGGTCAGTGCCCTGCACGGGCGGGGCAGCGGTGACCTGCTGGACGTGGTTCTCGACGCGCTGCCGCGGGCCGCGCCCCCGGAGCGGGACTCCGAGGGCGGGCCGCGCCGGGTGGCCCTGATCGGCCGGCCCAACGTGGGCAAGTCCAGCCTGCTGAACCGGCTGGCCGGCGAGCAGCGGGTGCTGGTGCACGAGGTCGCAGGTACCACCAGGGACCCGGTGGACGAGCTGATCGAGCTTGGCGGGGTGACCTGGCGATTCGTGGACACCGCGGGCATCAGGCGGCGGGCCATCCACGACCAGGGCGCGGACTTCTACGCCGGGCTGCGGACCGCCGGCGCCCTGGAGCGGGCCGAGGTTGCCGTGGTCCTGGTGGATGCCAGCGAGCCGCTCGCCGAGCAGGACCTGCGCATCGTGTCGATGGTCATCGACGCCGGGCGGGCGCTGGTCCTCGCCTTCAACAAGTGGGACCTGGTCGACGAGGACCGGCGGCTGCAACTGGACCGCGACATCGACCGGCAGTTGCACACCGCCCGGTGGGCGCCGCGGGTGAACATCTCCGCGAAGACCGGCCGTCACACCGACCGGCTGGTGCCTGCGCTCGAGACTGCGCTGGCCGGCTGGGAAACCCGGGTGCCGACGGGCAGGCTCAACGCCTGGGTCGGCGACCTGGTCGCCGCGACCCCACCGCCCGCGCGGGGCGGCCGGTTGCCGAAGGTCCTGTTCGCCACCCAGGCAGGCATCCGCCCGCCGCATTTCGTGCTGTTCACCACGGGGTTCCTCGAAGCCGGGTACCGGCGGTTCGTCGAGCGCCGGCTCCGCGAGGACTTCGGTTTCGAGGGCAGCCCGGTGCACGTGTCGATCCGGATGCGCGAGCGGCGCCCGGGCCGGCCCGGGCGTTCCGGCCGGGCCAGGGCCGGCCGCTGAGCAGTGCTGGCCCGGGGGGGCGACCCCCCGGAACCCCCCGATGGCCTCAGGCCCCGTTCCTCCGTCACGGGGCCTGGGCCGTGCTGGCCCGGGGGGGCGACCCCCCGGAACCCCCGGTGGCCTACGGCCGCTGGCCCGGGGAGGGACACAAGCGCGCTAGGCGGCCAGGCGGAACCACACCGTCGTGCCGTCGGCCTGGCAAACGTAACCCCACTCGTCCGCGAGCGACTGGACCAGGAACAGGCCCCGGCCGTCGGTGGCGAACATGTCGTCCCTGACCACGGGGATGGTGCGCGCGGACCCCTCGTCGATCACCTCGACCCGCAGGCTGCCGGCCAGTTCGATGACCACCACGGTGACCGTGCCGCCTGGGCGGCGGGAGTGGGTGTGCTGTACCGCATTGGTGACGAGCTCGGAAACCAGTAACCGGGCGACGTCACTTCGCGGATGCCCGGGGCCGAGGACGCCGTCCACGAACGCACGCGCCTCCGGCACGCTCTGCTCGCGGCCGGGGATCGTCGCCTTCCCGAGCACGGCCGTGCCGGTTAGCATGGCGGGCCGGCGGAAACGTCGGCAGGTGAATGTGCCATCTCGTCCGGTCCCTCCCCGGCTGAGGCGGATGGCCTGCCCTGCCTGCCATCGCCCCTGCCACCCAGCACGACCCCGCTTCGTAACCAAGCGAGCACTATCAGTAGTTCAATCATGACCCTGCGGAGCAGCCCACGCAAGTGCATGGCCCCTCAGGATCCGCGTGTCAGCCACTGTCAGCGTGCCGCGGGCCATCCCCTACGATCGGTGCGGGGTTCAGCACCGGACGAAGCGAGGTATGCCCATGCGTTACCGGCCGCTCGGCGATTCCGGGCTGATGGTGTCCGTGACCGGGCTCGGCTGCAACAACTTCGGCCGCAGGCTCGATCTCGACGCGACCCGGGCGGTGGTGGACGCGGCGCTTGAGGCGGGCATCACGCTGCTGGACACGGCCGACAGCTACGGCAACGGCGGCGGCTCGGAGGAACTGCTGGGGGAGGTGCTCGCCGGGCGGCGTGACGAAGTCGTGCTCGCGACGAAGTTCGGCCACCAGGAGTTCGACATGGGGTACGGGCCGGCGGCTGGCGCCAAGGGCGGCCGGGCTTACATCAGGCGGGCCGTCGAGCGTTCCCTGCGCCGCCTGCGGACCGACTACCTGGACCTGTACCAGATACACACCCCGGATCCGGCGACCCCGGTGGCGGAGACCCTGACCGCTCTCGGCGAGCTTGTCGCCGAGGGCAAGGTGCGCTATCTCGGCAACTCCAACTTCACCGGCTGGCAGATCGCCGACGCCGCGCACGTCGCGCGGGCGGCCGGCGCCGTGCCGTTCATCTCCGCGCAGAACCACTGGTCGCTGCTTGAGCGCGGGGCCGAGGCCGAAGTCGTGCCCGCCGCCCGGCACTTCCGCCTGGGCGTGCTGCCGTACTTCCCGCTGGCCAACGGGCTGCTCACCGGAAAGGTGCGCAAGGGCCAGGCACCGCCGCACGGCAGCCGGCTGGCGGGCCGCCCCGGTTACCTGACCGAGGACAAACTGGACCGGGTGGAGGCGCTGATCTCGTGGGCGGCCGGGCGCGGGCTTACCGTCCTTGAGGTCGCCGTCGGGGCGCTGGCCGCGCAGCCAGGCTGCACCTCGGTGATCGCCGGGGCGACCTCCCCGGAGCAGGTGAAGGCCAACGCCGCCGCGGCGGACTGGATCCCGTCGGCCGCCGACCTCGCCGAACTGGACCAGATCGTGCCGCCACCCGCGGCGGCGTAACGGCCGGGCGGAGCGCCATCAGCGTGTCCCGCGGGCATCGGCGACCGCCGCGCGGTACAGCGACCGGATGGCGTGGCCGAACCAGGGTGAGTAGGACACCGACTCGAGGTACCCGCCCTGCTCATAGCCGCCGATCACGCCGACGACCGTGCCGGTGCCGGTCGCACCGTGCCACCTGGCCAGGAACGGGCCGCCGCTGGTGCCGTCGGGGTAGCCGCCGCAGTCGAACCGCAACTGGTGCCGCCCGAACGGGTGCGTCCTGTTGCCGCAGATGACCGGCCACTGCTCGCCGTCGGGGTAGCCGATGACATGGACCCACCTGCGGGCGGGCCAGCCGGTGCCCAGGCGCTCTGCGCCGGTCCGGTCCTGGACGCCTGGCCGCCGCGGCCGCCCCACCACCAGGAACGCCACATCGCGGTTCGGGTTACGGGAGTCCCGCCAGCCGGAGTCGACGACGATCCGCCGGACGATCCAGCTGCCGTACGGGTGGCTGCCGTTGCGGTAGCCGGGCACGAACGCGATGTCGCCGGGCCGCTGGCCATAGACGCAGTGGGCGGCGGTGATCACCAGGTCCTTGACCGGGCTGGCCACCACGGCAGCGGTACAGAAGTGCCTGCCGAGCCCGCTGGAGGTCACCTGGAACAGCGCACCGACTGCGGGCGTCCCCTCGAACGGGCTGGCGGACACGAGCACGGGCTGCGCTCGTGGCGCCTGGCGGGACACCGTGGTTGCCGCTGCGGCGAGCCGGGCGGCGAAGCGAGCCGCGCTGTGTGCGGCCGGTGACAGCATGCCGATGCCAAGTGCGGGCACGGCCAGCGCGGTCCACGCCCACAGCGCGGGCCGCCCGGGCAGGCCGCCCCTGACGCCAGTGGCGCGTCCCATGATCCCCCCCACCGGGCCGCGACCGCCGCGGCTGACTCCCCTCGACTGATTGTGCAGGTCAGAGACGCATAAAGCCAGGGAGTCGCCGGGTTTCGCCGTGCTGCGCGGGCCTGCCAGGCGCCGCTCGCGGCACCCTCGTACCGGCCGGCGGCCCCCGCACGGGCGGTCCATAGCGCGGACCTGGCCAGCCGCGTAAGATCGCACCGTCATGAGCTATCTCACCGATCACTGGTCGTTCGACCCATTCATGATCGTGGTCGCGGTCCTGGTGATCTGGCATGAAATAGGCCTGGCCCGGCTCGCCCGGCGATCCCGGCCGGACCGTACCCGCCAGCGGCGGCAGCGGTCGTGGTTCTTCTACGGCGGTCTGGCGGTGTTGCTGCTCACCGTGCAGTCGCCCATCGACTACTGGTCGGACAGCTACTTCTTCGTCCACATGATCCAGCACCTGCTGCTGATGTTCGCCGCGCCGACGCTGGTGGTCGCCGGGGCACCGTGGCAGCCGCTGCTCGACGGCCTGCCCGGCCGGACGGGCCAGGCGGTCACCCGGGGCACCATGCGCGGTACCTGGTCCCGGCCGCTGCGGGCGGCAGGTGCCTTCCTGCTGCGGCCACTGGTCGCGGTGTTCCTGTTCAACGCCGTGATGATCGTCTGGCATCTGCCCGCATTCTTCGACCTGGCCCAGAACAACCAGGCGGTGCACATCTGGCTGATGCATGGCAGTTTCTTCGCCGCCGGGGTGCTGTTCTGGCTGCAGTTCATCCCCTCGCCCCCGTTCCGGCGGCGGATGCCCGACGTGTCACAGGCCATGGCCCTGATCGGCACCAACCTGGTGATGTGGGTCCTGGCCATGTCGATGAGCCTGTTCACCCAGACGTCCTGGTACTCGGTGTACGACCACGTCCCCGGGGTCAGCCTGCCGCCGTTCGCCGACCAGCAGATCGGCGCCGCGATCCTGTGGGTCTGCGGCGACCTCTGGGCGATCCCCGCGATGATCATGGTGATGCGGCGGATCATCGACTCCGACGGTGGCGTCGGCGCGGCGATCGACAAGATCCTCAGCCGCGGCTCGGCCAGCTACACCTGGGCCGGTGGCGCAGGCTCACCCCGGGCCCGCAGGGCCGGGCGGGCGATCCCGCCCGCGCCCGAGCCCTGACCGTCGCGGGCCGCCTGGCCGAGGAACGCCGCGAGCCGGCTCGCGGCGTTGTCAGGCCCGTGGACGGCGCGGAACCACGCCCGCGGCGCGAACTGCTCGCGCAGGCACGCGGCGACGGCGCCGGTCACATCGTTCTCGTCGGTGAAGAACCGGCCGGTGCCCGGCCGCACATACTTCCATCCCCCGAGGATCCGGCGGTTGACGACGATGGGCACGTCCAGGCACAGCGCCTCGGTGAGGAACACCGGCGAGGCGTCGAGCACGTTGGGGAAGAACGCGACACGGGCCTGGGTCAGGCACGCCATCAGCTCGTGCCAGGGCAATTCGCCGCAGGTCTCGATGCCGGGCACATCGGGGACGTCCGGCGCCTGGTCCCGGCCCACCAGGAGAGCCGTGATGCCCAGGTCCTGTACCAGCCTGGACAGGCAGTGCTTAGCCAGCGCCCAGTTCTTCGTCAGCTCGTTGAAGCGGTTGGGGCAGCAGGTGTAGATCAGGTCCCAGCGCTTGTCGGCGGGCGTGGCGAGCCCCGAGGCGGAGACCCATTCCGGGTCCGTGAAGTCAGAGATGCTGATCAGTGACCGCGGGCTTTCCGCCGGCAGGTACCGCCCGGGATTGCGGAAGCAGTGCGCCCAGGCCACGCAGCGGGCGACCTCCGGGCGCTCCCGGCCATCCCGCCCCTCGATCGCCTGCTCCTTGCCGTCGAACACGGCGTGGATCCTCGGAAAGGTCCCGTAGGCGGTGAGCCCGATCAGGCGCCGCTCCCGCGCGAACTGCTCGAAGGCCGCACGATCCTGCGCGCCCACAGGCGACCGGACGACACCGAAGCCGGTGTCGCCGCCTGCCTCATCGACGATGCGCAGCAGCGACCAGGGCAGCGTCGTCCCCGGAGGCCCGCTGAACTCAAGAAAAGCCCGCTGCATGGGACCATATCCTTGCACCATGCCCGGCGCCCGGGCAGAAGCCGCAGCCGCGGAGGGGCCGGCGGGGGACGGTTAGGTCCATTCGGCACGCATGCCGGTCCTCCTTCCCCGTTGAGTCACGCTAGGCAGCGCAGAACGGACGAGGTAATGCCCGTCTTGACAGCAGATTTCCCGGTCTGTCACCATTCGGAGTTAGCCCAGCACCGATAGTTAACCATCAGTAACTCTTATCCCGCATAGCACTTTCCGAGAGTTTTCATGATCTCCATCCCACGGACGGGCGCCGTCATCCGATTCGCTGGCAACCCACTCGGCTCCCTGCGCTCCTGGCAGGTATGGGACCTGCGCGGACCGCTGCGCTGCTACGTTTTCGCGGTGCCCGTGGTCTACGCCGGGGCATTCGCCTTCGCCGCGACCACCACCGCGTGGCAACTCAGGCATGCGGCCGTCTTTGCCGCACTGGTCGCCTGCGGCATGGCCGTGACCGAGGCGAACCGGTCGGCTCCGTGAGCCTCAGGGCACCCTGGCCCGGGATCTGCAGTCCGTCTGGTACCTCGCCATCGCGATAACCCTGCCGCCCTGGTACGCCCTCGCGGCACCGATTCCGCTCGCCGTGCACAAACTGTGCCGGACCAGGCGGATGCTCATCTACCGGCGGATCTTCAGTCATGCCGCGATCGGCCTGGCTTACGGCCTTGCCTCGGTCACCTTCCACTCGCTGCCCGCCTCGGTGATCGGCATGTCCCCCGGCACCGGCCGTCACGCCTTGTACTGGGTGCTCGCCGTGGCGGCGTGCGGCATGATCGGGACCCTCGTCAACTACGGCTTCATCCTGGTGGCGATACGGCTCTCCGATCCGGATGCCCGGATACGTGACCTGGTCGGCAGCAGGGAATCGCTGACCTCGGACGTGCTGGAACTGAGTCTCGCGGTGGCGCTGGCCCTGGTGGTCGCCATCAACCCGGTGCTCATGGCGCTGGCGCTGCCGACGGTGGTGCTGTGCCGGCGCTACCTGATGCAGGCGCAGCTGCTCGCGCAGGCGCGCATCGACGCCAAGACCGGCCTGCTCAACGCCGGTACGTGGCAGCGCGAGGCGGCAGCCGAGTTCTACCGGGCCCGGCGCAGCGATGCGCCGCTCGCCCTGGTCATGGTGGACATCGACCACTTCAACAGCGTGAACGAGACGGCGGGGCTGGCAGCGGGCGACCAGGTGCTGCAGGGCATCGCCCGTACGGTGACCCAGAACCTGCAAGGGTGCGGCCTGGTCGGGCGGTTCGGCGGGGAACAGTTCGCGATCCTTCTCCCGCAGACCGGCGAGACCGAGGCCCGGCGGATGGCGGAACGGTTGCGTGACCACGTCGCCGGGGAGCCGATCGCCATCGAGGACGGGAGCCACGCGGGCTTCGTGTTCCGGCTGACCGTTTCCATCGGGATTGCCATCCTGGACCGGTCCCGGCGGGTGCTCGCGGAACTGATCGGCGCTGCCGATACGGCGCTCAGCGAGGCCAAGACCACCGGCCGCAACAAGGTGTGCGTCGTGCCGGGCGTGGCCGAGCCCGACTAGGACGCACCTGCCTGGTTCCTGCCCGGGCGGATAGCGCCGTCAGGGCTGGCAGGCGGATCCGTTGAACTGGCAGCCGCCAGGGACTGTGCTGCTGCCCTGCGCGGCAGCCGGCGACCGGCGTGGCGCCGTGATTGACGATCGTCAGGTGGGCGCGGAAGTCCTGGTGCCAGGGGTCGGTGCCGTCCAGCGTGCAGGCCACGGTCACCGCGGCCGGGGCAGGCCCGCCCGGGTGCGCGGGACGCGGGTGCCCGCCGTGCGGCGGCCGGCCGCCGCGCAGGTCAGCCGCGCTGGGCTGGTCAGCCGCTGCAGGTCTGGCTGTTGAACACGCAGCCGGTCGGCTGGACGGTGCTGCCGCTCGCGGTGAAGTAAGCGGACTCGCTCGCGCCGGGCGCGATGGCCGGCTGGCCGGACGGCGCCGTCAGGGTCAGCTGGTTCCCGTTGACGGAGTAACTGGCGCTCCACACCGAGTCGATCTGGTCCCCGGGCAGGGTGGCGGTCAGTGCCCAGCCGCTCAGTGCCGTGGCGCCGTTGTTGACGATGGTGAAGTGGCCCTGGAATCCGCCGGGCCAGCGCTGGTCCACCGTGTACGTGACCGTGGCGTCCACCTGGGTGGGCGTCGGCGTGGGAGAGGCGGACGGCGCCGGGGAGGCGGACGGCGACGGCTGCGACGGTGAGCGAGCCGGGGAAGCCTTGGTGGAGGGGGCGGGAGACGGAGCTTGGGTGGGCGTCGCGGTGGCCCGGTGGTGCGCCGGGGCAGCCCGGGCCGTCAGCTTGCCCCGCGGGCTGCCCTGGGGCGCGGCGCTGGCGCTGGTGCTCCCCGGCAGCGCGGCGGAACAACTGACCAGGCCGCAGTCGCTCGCCACCAGGCGCCCGTCATGGCTGTTCATCAGGATGATCGCGCCGGTCGCCAGCGCGGCCGCCGCTACGCCGGCCAGCAGCGCCCCGTACCACCGGTAGCGGACAAGGAACGAGCGCTGCGCGCCGCCCGCGCCGTGGCGCCCGCGCCCGGCCGGCCAGCCGCCGGCCGGATCAGTCATGGGCCCCGCCGTGGCGGCCCGCCCCCGGTGAGACGAGCCACACTGACCGCATAACATCCCCAATCGACACGATCCGACCGGCGTCACTCTAGCAATGCCGGGGCCGGCCGGCTTGGCTGTCCGGCGGGATACCGGCAGAGTCTGTCTCATGACCATGCACCTGGAGACCCGGGCGATCCACGCCCCCGCTGTCGAGCTGAACGGTTCCCGCCCGGTCAGCGTCCCGATCTACCAGACCTCGGTGTTCGCCTTCGACGACGCCGGCGCGTGTGCCCGCGCGCTGGACGATCCCGGTGCCGGGTTCGCCTACAGCAGGTACGCGAACCCGACCACCAGCGCGCTGGAGGCCGTGGCCGCCGACCTCGAAGGGGGCGCGGCGGCCCTGGCCACCAGTTCGGGCATGGGCGCCATCAACGCGGTGCTGCTCGGTTCACTGCGCCCCGGTGACCATGTCATCGCACAGCAGTGCCTCTACGGCGGCACGTTCGCGGTCTTCACCGCGCTGGCCACCCGCTACGGCATCGACGTCAGCTATGTGTCCGGCCGGGATCCCGCCGAGGTCACGGCCGCGGCCGGGCCGCGGACCAGGCTGCTGTTCCTGGAGACCATCGCCAACCCCACGATCGCGGTCAGCGACCTGCCCGCGCTGATCGCCGCCGGGCACCAGGCCGGCCTGACCTGCGTGGTGGACAACACGTTCGCCACCCCGGTGCTGTGCCGGCCGATCGAGCACGGTGCGGACATCGTGGTCCACTCGGCCACGAAGTACCTCGGCGGCCATGACGACGTCACGCTCGGGCTGGTGATCTCCGCCCGCGAGCAGCCGCACCGGCCGTTGTGGAAATACACCGTGGACCTCGGGGTCGCCGCCGACCCGTTCGCCGCGTGGCTGACCCTGCGCGGGCTCAAGACGCTGGCGCTGCGGATGGAACGGCACTGCGCCAATGCCGCGCACCTGGCCGGCAAGCTCGCCGCCCACCCCGCGGTGACGCAGGTGCACTGGCCCGGCCTGCCGGACCACCCCGACCACGCCACCGCGCGGCGCATCCTGAGCGGCTTCGGCGGCATGGTCGCCTTCGACCTGGCGGGCGGGCGGGACGCCGGGCTGGCGTTCGTGGCGGGCCTGCGGCTCGCCGCGCTGGCGACGTCCCTGGGTGGCGCGGAAACACTGGTGCTGCACCCGGCCTCCACGTCGCACCGCCAGATGGACGCGGCGAGCCTGCGCGCGGCGGGCATCGGCGAGGGGTCCATCCGCGTGTCCGTCGGGCTGGAGCACCCCAGTGACCTGTGGGCGGATTTCGAGCAGGCCCTCGCGGCGCTATGACCGCCCGCGGTCAGCTGCCAGCGACGCCGCTGCGCCGCTCGACCAGGACGACATCGCGCCACCGGCCGTGGTGGCAGCCGATCCGCTCGCGGACGCCCACCACGCGGAAGCCTTTCCGCTCGTGCAGGCGGAGGCTGGCGGTGTTCTCCGGGAAGATGCCGGACTGGATGGTCCAGATCCCGGCGGACTCGGTGGAGTCGACGAGGGCCTGGAGCAGCGCGGCGCCGACGCCCCGGCCGCGTGCCTCCGGTGTCACGTACACCGAGTGCTCCACCACCCCGGCGTAGGCGCCGCGGCTGGACACCGGGCTGACCGCGACCCAGCCGAGCAGTTCGCCGGTGTCGTCGGCGGTCGCGACGTGCCGGTGCGCTGGCAGCCTGGCCGCGTCGAAGCCGGCCCAGGACGGTGCGGCGGTCTCGAAGCTGGCGTCGCCCGCGTCGAGGCCGGCCTGGTACACGGCCAGCACCTGTTCGGCATCGGTGGGGCGCATGGGGCGGATCGCGAGGCCGACCGGCCCGGGAAACGGGGCCAGCGGGGGCAGGAACTCCTGCCCGGGGTGGTCAGGGAGCGGCGCCGCGAGCCCGCCCACCAGCGCGGCCGCGGTCGGGAAGCTGCTCACGCAGGCGGCGTTGATGCGGTAGTACCTGGCGGTGCCGCGGCGCTCGGCCAGCACGAACCGCACCGCGGCGAGCACCTTCAGGTGCTGGGAGACGGTGGACTGCCCCACCTGCACGGCCGCGACGATCTCGGCCACCTTCATGGGCCGCCCGTGCCGGGCGAGCAAGGACACGATCTTGACCCGGGTGCCGTCGGCCAGCGCCCCGAACCAGGCCGCGTAGTCCTCGGCCCCCGCGCGTGCTGCCAGTTCCGCTGTGCTCATTGCTAGTCACGCTAGAAGATGATTCAGGGCAGGTCAAAACCCCAGACCCGGCGCCGGGCACCGGCGGCCGGCGTTCCGCCGGGCACGGCCAGTCCATAAGCTCACAGATGTGTATCTGCCCAAGCATTTCGCTGCCAGGGACCAGGCCGCGGTCGAGGCGTTCGTCGACGGCGCTGGCGCGGCCGACCTGGTCACGTTCGACGGGACCAAGCCCATCGCCAGCCTGATCCCGGTCATCTGGGACCGGTCGGGGAACACCGGGCACGGCCGGCTGCTCGGCCATCTGGCGCTGCAGAACCCGCAATGGCGGTCGGTGGGTCCTGACACGGTCGCGCTGGCCATCGTGCACGGCCCCCAGGCCTACGTGTCGCCATCCTGGTACCCGAGCACGGCTAAGCACGGCAAGGTCGTGCCGACCTGGAACTATGTCAGCGTGCATTTCACCGGGCGGCTCACCGTCCACCGGGACGCCGAATGGGTGCGCGAGGTGGTCGGCCTGCTGACCGCCAGGCACGAGGCCGGGCGGCCCGGGGCCTGGCAGGTCAGCGACGCGCCGCGGGACTTCATCGACGGGCAGCTGCGGGCGATCGTCGGGGTCGAGCTGGCGATCGCGACCGTGGAGGCCAAGGAGAAGCTGAGCCAGAACCGGGACGCCGGGGACCGGGCCGGCGCGCTCGACGGCCTGCGCCACGAGCCGGGCACTGGCCCGGCCGCGATCGCGGACCTGATGCAGCGTTAGCCCGGGGGAGCGACCCCCCTGGAACCCCCCGGTGGCCCAAGGCCCCGTTCCTTCGTCACGGGGCCTTGGCCCTGTTGGCTTAGGGGAGCGACTCCCCGGCGTCAGTCCGCCAGGGCGCCCTCGCGCCCTAGCTCGGCGGGCTCCTCGGTGCCGGGGCAGCCGGGCGGGAACGCCGGGATGGGGCGGCCGCCACACGCCGCGGCCATCGCCTGGCCGATCGTGTTGAGCTGCGTCACCTGCTCCGGGGTGAGCCCGTCGAACAGTGAATCGCGGACCTGCGCGACATGGCCGGGGGCGGTGGCGACCAGCACCGCGTAGCCCTCGTCGGTCAGCTCGGCCACCTGGCCGCGCCGGTCGGTGGGGCAGTCCACCCGCCGGACCCAGCCGCGCTCCTCCAGCCTGGCCACCGCGTGCGAGGCGCGGCTCTTGCTCGCCGAGGCCGCCTCGGCAAGCTGGCTCATCCGCAGCGCACGGCCGGGTGCCTCGGACAGCTGCACGAGGATCTCGTAGTACGCCAGCGGCATCCCGGCGTCCTTCTGGAGCTGGGCATCCACCGCGGTGAACAGCGCACGGCAGCCGGCCATGAACGATCGCCAGGCGTCCTGCTCCTCCGGGGTGAGCCAGCGTGTTTCCCCCATGGCACCAGTGTACACGAGAAATAGTTGAGCGCTTGACAACGTTACAGTGAGCGTGATACCTGTAGAGCATTCAATCATTGAGCACTCAATCAATGGGAGGCAGGAGGTCGTCATGACCACCACCGACACTGGCACCCTGACCGGCATCCCCGGATATGTGGCCGGGACCTGGTCGATCGACCCGGTCCACACGGAGGTGGGCTTCGCCGTCCGCCACATGATGGTGAGCAAGGTCCGCGGCCGGTTCCGCACCTTCTCCGGCCAGATCGTGACCGGGGATAACCCGCTCGACTCCGCGGTGACCGCCGAGATCGACCTGTCCTCGATCGACACGGGCAACGAGCAGCGCGACGCGCACATCAAGTCGGCCGACTTCTTCGAGGTCGAGACCTACCCGACGATGACCTACCGGTCCACCGGCGTGCGCCCGCACCGCGACGGCTACATCCTCGACGGGAAGCTCACGCTCAAGGGCGTGACCAAGGACGTACCGCTGACCCTGGAGCTCAACGGCTTCGGCCCGGACCCCTATGGCGGCACCCGGGCGGGCTTCACCGCCACCGCAGAGATCAACCGGCGCGACTTCGGCGTCAACTTCGCCGCGGTCATGGAGACCGGCGGCGCGGTGGTGAGTGACAAGGTCACCATCCACCTCGAGATCGAGGCAGTGCTGCAGCACTGACTCCGGCGCCAGCACGGCAACGGCGGGCGGCCACGGGAACTTCCCGTGGCCGCCCGCGCCGTCTGCAGGGCCCGGGGGCGTCTCTAGGATCGGAATGGAATACCCCGATCCGGCAGGAGGCCAGCCGTGAGAGCCGCCAGTTACGACCACTATGGCCCGGCAGCGGAGGTCCTGGAGGTCCGCGACGTGGAACGGCCGGCCCCCGGGCCGGGCGAGGTCCTGGTCAAGGTGGCCCTCTCCGGGGTCAACCCCACCGACTGGAAGAGCCGCAGCGGCGCGACACCCCGGCCCATCGACGGCTTCCAGGTCCCGCACCATGACGGCGCCGGGGTGATCGAGGCGGTCGGCGACGGCGTGGACCCGGCGCGGGCCGGCCAGCGGGTCTGGCTGTGGCTCGCCGCGGCCGGGAACCGGTGGGGCACCGCGGCGGAGTGGACCGTCGTGCCAGCGGAACAGGCGGTACCGCTGCCCGAAGGCGCCTCCCTGGAACTCGGCGCCTGCCTGGGCGTTCCCGCCATGACCGCGCACTGGTGCGTGTTCGCAGACGGCCCGGTCGACGGGAAGACGGTGCTCGTCGCGGGCGGCGCGGGCGCCGTCGGCCACTTCGCGATCGAGCTGGCCGCCCGGGCCGGCGCCCGGGTGATCGCCACGGCCAGCGGCCCGGAGAAGGCGGAGCTGGCCCGCAAGGCAGGCGCCGCGCACGTCGTCAACTACCGCGACGCCGATGCCGCCGACCAGATCCGCGCGGCGGCGGGCCAGACCGACCGGGTGATCGAGGTTGCGCTCGGCGCGAACCTGGCTCTCGACCTCGCGGTGGCCAGGCCCGGCTCGATGATCGTCACCTACGCCGCCGAGCCGGCCGATCCCGTGCTGCCGGTCCGGGCCTGCATGACGGCGAACGTCACGCTCCGCTTCATCCTGCTGTACGGCGTGCCCCGCCCCGCGCTGCGGCAGGCGGCCGCGGACATCACCGCCGCGCTCACCGAAGGCGCGCTGACCGAGCTGCCGGTGCGCAGGTTCGGGCTGGCCGACATCGTCGCCGCGCACGAGGCGGTCGAGGCAGGTGCGCCCGGCAAGGTGCTGGTCGCTCCCTGACCCGCGGGCGCTCCCCGGTGGCCGCACGACTTCTCTGCCGAACGACGGCCCGCGCCGGCGGGATCCGCACCCGGCGGCGGGTTCCGGGGCGGCCGCGTGGTTCGCGGTTATGATTACTCATCGTAATTGCACTACCACCAACTGACACTTAGGGCGCGCTCGGTGGGCCCGTCAGCCTTCCGCCGGGCCGGGCCGGATCGCACGCTGGGAGCGGGGGCGTAGCGGGGATGAGCAACGGCAGCGCGGCGGGGATGGGCCGGATCATGGTCGTTGACGACGACGTGGTCACCGCACGGTTCATGGCCCACGTACTGGGCAAGCGGGGTGGGTTCGAGGTCTGCCATGCCACCGAACCGCGGTCCGCGCTGGCCATGGCCCGGTCGCAGTCGTGGGATCTGGTCATCACCGACGTGGAGATGCCGGGCATGACCGGCCTGGAACTGCTGCGGGCGCTGCGTGAGATCTCCCCGGACCTCCCGGTCGCGGTGATCACCGGCCACGCCTCGGTCGACTACGCGGTCCAGGCCATCCGCAGCGACGCGGACGAGTTCCTGGAGAAACCGGTGCACCCCGACGAGCTGATCACGACCGCCACCATGCTGGTGAACAAGGGCCGGGCGAACCGGAACGCGGCCCGCGACACCGTGCTCGCCGTTGGGGCGCATCCGGACGACGTCGAGATCGGCGCCGGGGGCACATTGCTTGTGCACAAGCGGCGGGGGGGCACCGTGGCGATTCTCACGCTCAGCCACGGCGCGCGGGGCGGCAGCCGGATTGCCGGGGCCGATGAGTCGCGGCGGGCTGCCGAGATCATCGGAGCCGACCTGTACCTGGGCGAGCTTGAGGACAGCCACATCGGCGAGGGGGCGGATTCGATCACCGCGGTGGCCCGGGTGGTGGCCCAGGTCCGCCCGACGGTCATCTACACGCATTCCCTGCACGACGTGCACACCGATCACCGCAACGCACACCGTGCCGTCATGGCCGCGGCCGGCGAGGTGGCCCGGGTCTACTGCTTCCAGTCTCCCTCGGCCACCGTGGACTTCCGGCCGGCCCGGTTCGTGGCGATCGACTCCGACCTGGACCGCAAGATCGCGGCCATCGGCGCCTTCGCCGCGCAGGCCCCGGCGCGCGGCTACCTCGACGAGGACCTGATCAGGTCCACGGCCAGATACTGGTCCCGGTTCGGGGACAGCAGTTATGCCGAGGCCTTCGAGGTCATCCGGGAGTCGGAAGGGCTGTCCACGCGCCACCCCGCGGGCACCGCCGCGACCATGACCGGGCAGGCCGCCGCCCCGGCGGCGGGAGCGGCGCCCGGCCCGGCGGGGGCCGTGGCGCACGTGCGGCCCTAACTTTTCCGCGACTTATCCGGACCTGGCGGCCAGCCGCGCCCCGGTTGTCGTACCGCCGCGCCATCATGAGCAGCGTCCGGGCGGCCAGGTGCGCCGCGCCGGCTGAGGCGGTCACGGCGAACGGGGCCACGATGCGGCTGATCCACACGTCCGACTGGCATCTCGGGCGGACTCTGCACGGCGTGAGCCTGCTGGAGCACCAGGCGGTGTTCCTGGACTGGCTGGCCGGCCAGGCCGTCGCGCGCCACGCGGACGCCGTGCTGGTGGCCGGGGACATCTACGACCGGGCCGTGCCACCGCTTGAGGCCGTGGCCCTGCTCGACCGGACGCTCGCCGCGTTCGCCGAGGCGGCCATCCCCGTGGTCCTCATCAGCGGCAACCACGACTCATCCGTGCGCCTCGGGTTCGGGTCCGCGCTCAGCGAGCGAGCAGGTGTCCACCTGCGCACCAGCGTCGCCGGCATCGACCAGCCGGTGATTCTCTCCGACGCTCACGGCGCGATCGGCATCTACGGCATCCCGTACCTGCTGCCCGACGCGGTCCTGGACGAACTGGGTGCCGAGCGCTCGCACGCCTCGGTGCTCGCCGCGGCGTGCCAGCGAATCCGCGCCGACGCCACGGCCCGCGGGCTGGTGCGCACCGTGGTCCTCGCGCACGCCTTCCTCACCGGTGCGCAGCCCTCCGAGTCCGAGCGCGACATCAGGGTCGGCGGGATCGGCGACGCGCCCGCCGCCGTGCTGGCCGGCTGCAGTTACCTGGCCCTCGGCCATCTGCACGGCCAGCAGCGGGTCCCGGTACCCGGCAGCACCACCACGGCCAGGTACTGCGGCTCGCCGCTGGCCTTCTCGTTCTCCGAGCAACAGGCCAAGTCGGTCACGCTCGCCGAGATCGACGGCGCCGGCCGGGTGACCACCGAACTGCTCGCCACGCCGGTGCCGCGGCCGCTGCGCCAGGTACGCGGCCGCCTCGCCGATCTGCTCGCCCGGGCCGACGGGGACCTGGCGGACCTGGCCGGCGCCTGGGTGAAGGCGGTGCTGACCGACCCAGCGCGGCCGGTGGCGCCGATGGAGCGGCTGCGCGAGAAATGGCCGCACACGATCGCGCTCGAATTCGCCCCGGAAGGCGGGCTGACCGGTGCGGACGCCGACCTGGCCCGGCTGGCCAAAGCGGCGGACCCGGTCGAGATCTGCGAGTCGTTCGTCGAGTACGTGGCCGGCGCCCCGGCGGACGAGGCCCAGCGTGCGGTCCTGCGGACGGTGGTCGAGGCGGCCCAGCACGGCTGTGACGACGGTCCCCGGCCCGCGGCCGGTGCCGTGCTGCCGGCCGCCGCCCGAGGCAGGCGGTGCCTGATGCGGCTGCACCGGCTGCGGATGTCGGCGCTCGGACCCTACGCCACCGAGCAGGTGATCGATTTCGGCCGGCTCGCGCAGGGGGGGCTGTTCCTGCTGGAGGGCCCGACCGGGGCCGGCAAGAGCACCGTCCTGGACGCGGTCACGTTCGCCCTCTACGGTGGCCTGGCCGGTGAGGATTCGGCCGACGACAGGCTCCGCTCGCACTTCGCCGCCCCGGACGCACGGACCGAGGCAGAGCTGGAGTGGTCGCTGCGTGGCGTCAGGTACCGGGTGACCCGGAGCCCGGAGTACCGGCGGCCGAAGAAGCGCGGTGACGGGCTGACCACCGAGGCGGCACGGGTGCACCTGCAGCGGCGCGACGGGACGGCCTGGGTCAGCGTCTCGGCGAACAAGGCCGAGGCGGGGGAGGCGATCACCGAGCTGCTTGGCCTTACCCGCACGCAGTTCACCCAGGTCATGCTGCTGCCGCAGGGCGAGTTCGCCCGGTTCCTGCGCAGCAGCGACGATGACAGGCGCAAGCTGCTCACCAAGCTGTTCGGCACCAGCCTGTACGACCGGATCACCGACGCGCTGTGCAGGCTGCGGACCGAGGCCACCCGGACCAGGGAGCGGGCGGACCGCAAGATCCGCGATGCAGTCTCCGCGGCGGCCGAGGCGGCCGGGCTGGACGCCGTGGCGGCGGCGGAACTGCTTGAGGCCTCCCGCGCCGACCGGCACACCTGCCTCAAGGAAATCCAGGAGAGCCTGGCGCAGTCCGTGGCGGTCGCCGGGGCGGAACTGGAGGCCGCCATCGCCGTGGTGGCTGAGGCGACGGCTCAGCACGAGGAGGCGCGGCGGCAGGCGGGCCTGATGGCCAGGCTGACCGGTGCGCTGGCGGAACTGCGGGCGCACGAGAGCACCCGGCCCGAGCATGACCGGCGGGTCGGTCAGCTTGTCGCGGCCAGGCACGCCGAGCCGGTCCGGCCGCTCCTGGAAGCGCTCGGCGAGGCCGCTGCTGCCACCCGCGCCGCCACTAATGAGATCACCTGCCTGATCGCCGAGCCCGGTGCGGACGCGCTCGCGGGCCTGGGTGGCCAGGAGGCGGCAGGCCGGGCCGCGGCCGCCGAGGCTGAAGCCACGGCGCTGCAGCGGGCCGTGGCATCCGAGCAAGGCCTGCCCGGCCAGGAGGCCGAGCTGGCCGGGCTGGAGGAGGCGGCGGCCGAGGCCGATGAAAAGATTGCCGCCCTGGAACGGGCCAGGCATGACCTGCCGGGGCAGATCACCGCGTGGGAGACACAGCTCAGCGAGGCGCGGGTCGCTGGCGCCGGGCTGGACGCGATACAGCAGCGGCTCGCTGCCGTGGAAAAGCAGCGCGACGCCGCGGAGCGGCTGGCCGGGCTGGCCCCGCTGCTGGCGGAACGTGCCGCCGCGGCACAGGCCGCGGTCGAGGCCCATCAGCATGCGGTGGATGAGTATCAGCGGCTGATGGAGGCCAGGCTCACCGGCATGGCGGCCGAACTGGCGGCACGGCTCGCCGAGGGTGGTAAGTGCCCGGTATGCGGCTCCGCCGCGCACCCCGAGCCCGCCGAGGCGGGTGAGCCGGTGGTCTCCGCCGACGAGGTCGGGCAGGCAGCGGAACGCCGCGAGGTCGCGGAGTCCGAGCGCAGGCAGGCCGAGGACGAGCACGCGGAACTGGCCAGGGCGGCCGCGTATGAGGAGGCGCTGGCAGACGGGTGCGACGTGGCCAGCCTGGCCGCCGAGGCCGCCCGGCTGCTCGGCGAGGCCGCGGCGGCGCAGGCCGCGCGGGAGGAAGCCGCCCGGCTGGAGGCCGAACTCGCGGACCTGCGGGCAGAAGCCGATGGGGTGGCGGCGGAGTGGCACGCTGCCGTCCCGGCGGCAGCGGTCGCCAAAGAGCAGGCCGGGCAGGCCGGTGCGGCGCTGGACCGGCTCCGTGGCGAGCTGAGCGAGGCGGCGCAGGGGCACCCCTCGGTGGCCGATCGGCAGGCCGCGCTGCGCTGGTCAGCTCGGGCGGACCGGGCACTGGGACGGGCCTTGGACGCACTCGCGGCATGCCTCACGGACCAGGCCAGGGCGCGGGAGCGGGCCGATGGCGAAGCCATGGCCCGCGGCTTCGCCACGCTGGAGGAGGCAACAGCAGCGGCGCTCGCCCCACCGGAGCAGGCCGGCCTTGCCGACCAGGTGAACGCATGGGACCGGGCTATGGCCGCGCTGACCGCCGCGGTGCAGGCGGCCGATCTGGCTGATCTCGACCCTGGCCGTGCGGGGGAGATCGAGGCCCGCGCGGAGACAACGGCAGCGGGCCTGGCCCTCGCGCGGCAAACCGAGCGGGAGGCGCTAACGGCGAGCCAGGCCGCGGCCCGGAAGGCCGAGCGCTTCGCCCAGCGAACCGGCGACATCCGGGCCGTGGAGGACGACTACGACGGCGTGGCGGAGGAGACCGAGGCAGTGATCCACCTGGCCGGGCTGGCCAGCGGTACCGAGGGCCAGCGGCGGGTCGCGCTGACCACCTATGTGCTGCGGCACTGGTTCGGCCAGGTGGTTGCCGCCGCCAACGTCCGGCTGTCGGCGATGTCCTCGGGACGGTACGAGCTGAGGCGCACCGACGAGGGCAAGGCCAGGCGGGACCGCTCCGGGCTGACCCTCGCCGTGATCGACCGGCACACCGGTGCGGAGCGCAGCGCCGCCTCGCTGTCCGGCGGCGAGACGTTCTACACCTCCCTGGCCCTGGCCCTGGGCCTGGCGGACGTCGTCCGTGCCGAGGCCGGGGGAGTGGATCTGGACACCCTGTTCATCGACGAGGGATTCGGCTCGCTCGACTCGGGCACCCTGGACCAGGTGATGGGCGTCATCGATGACCTGCGCGACCGGGGCCGGGTGATCGGCATCGTCAGCCACGTGGCCGAGCTGAAGGAACGCGTGCCGGAGCGGCTGGAGGTCCACCGCCTGGCCGACGGTTCCTCCGCCGTCCGGGTCGTCGCCTGAGTGGAATCAACCCGGACCCGATCCCGCAGGCCGCGGGCATCGCCGGGCTGCTGTGCTTCTGGACCGAGCGGGGCGCCGAGCTCACCGTGGCCAAGGCCCCGTGACGGCGGAACGAGGCCTTGGCCAGCGGGGGCTCCAGGGGGTCGCCCCCCCGGGGGCTAACCGCCAGCCCGCGGCCCGGGAAACCTCGAACGCGTGCCGGTCAGGCGTCGCGGAGCCGCAGCAGCAGGCCACCGGCCAGCAGCGCCACCGCGGCCCAGGCCGCGAGCACCCCAAGCCCGGCCCACGGCCCGATGGGCAGCGTGGCTAGGTTCCTGGTGGCCTGGATGGCCAGGCCCGCGTTCATCGGCGCCCAGCGCTCGAAGCGGTGCTGCCACACCGGGTTCAAGACCACATCACCGAGGACAGGGAAGATGTAGAGCAGGCCGAGCACGACCGTGATGGCCACCGCGGAATCCCGCAGCGCGGCCGCGGCGCCGAGGCTGAGCAGTGCGACCAGCGCCAGATAGAGCACCGAGCCGGCCGCGGCGCGCAGCGTCGGGCCGTCCGCCAGGGACAGCGGCACGAAACCGTTCCCGGTGGTGAACCCGTTGCCCGGCTCCAGCAGCCGGCCCGCCAGCAGCGAGGCACCCACGCCGATCGCACCCGCCGCCAGCACCATCACGGTCAGCACGGCCGCCTTGGCCGCAAGCAGGGCAGGCCGGCGCGGCATGGCCGCGAGCGTGACCCGGATCATGCCCGTGCTGTACTCGCTGCTCATCGCCAGCACCGCCAGCGTGGCGACGGTGGCCTGGCCGAGCATGACCCCGGTGAGGCTCACCTTGGTGGTGTCCGCACTGCACGAGCCCGGGCATTTCACGATCTCGGCGGCCAGCGCGCTGGCCCCGGCCGTCAGCAGGATCGACCCGGCCAGCAGCCACACGGTGCCCGGCGCCGTGCGCAGCTTCGTCCATTCCGCGTGCAGCGCGTGCCTCATGCGTCCCTCCGGCGCAGCAGGAACGCGGCCACGGCCAGGGCGAGCACCGCCCATGCGCACATCACCGCGAAACCGGTCCACGGGGCCAGCGGGTAGCAGCCGTGGTAGGGGATGCAGCCGGTGGTCACCTGCGGGTACCGCAGGGTGGAGGTCTGCAGGCTGAACGCGGCCGCGGGGGTGAAGCGCAGCAGCCAGTCCGCCGGGCCCGTCGGCAGGATGACCGCCAGCACCAGCGGGAAGACAACCAGCCCGATGACGGCGGTGATCGCCCCGGCGCTGCGCCGCAGGACGGTGCCCGCCGCGAGGGCGAGCAGTGCGGTCACCGCGGTCAGCGCGGCGGTGCCGACCACCACCCGCACCCCGACCTGGCCGGCCAGCGGCCAGGCCGGCCACACCGGCTGGCTCCAGCCCAGGGCGTGCAGCTTGCGCACGACGAACGGGAAGGCGACGGCGGCGCCGGCCAGCCCGGCGGCGAAGGTCACCGAGCCGATCACGATGGCCTTGGCGGCCAGGACCCGGCCCCGCCGCGGGCTCGCGGCCAGCGTGGTCCGGATCATGCCGCGCCGGTACTCGCCGGTGACGAACACCGCGCCCAGGGCGATCACCGCGATCAATCCGAACAGCGTGCCGTAGAAGGTCACCTGGAGCGGATCCACGATCGGCACGAACGGCGCGATGTCGCCCGAGCCGGCCACGGTGAATGTGCCACCGGACTGCCGGAACCGGCCAGGCTGCTGCTGCAGCGGAGGACCGCAGGCCGAGCCGTTGCAGGTTCTGGTGATCTTGTGCGGGGAGGCATGCTCGGGGAAGCCGGCCTGGCCGCCGGCCCAGGCGCCGGCCGGCCAGTTGCCCTGCCCGGCTGACGTTGCTGAACACGGCGGTGGCCTGTGTGGGAGCGGCAACCCCCTGGTCGCCCCCGCCGAAGCTCTGCGAATCGACGTTGTAGTCGGGCGAGGCGACGAACAACCCGGCCTGCACCGTGGCCGGCAGCCCGGCGAGGTTCACGGTCCCGACCGTGGTCCAGTGCCGGCCGTCGGCCGAGGAGTATCCGGTGAGCGTGTCACCCGCGCGGGTAAGCCGCAGCCACCGCGGGGAAGCGGCCGACACAGGGCCCGCCGGACCGGCGATGTCGTGGGTGAAGTCGTACTGCATCCGCACCCCGTGCCCGCCGGTGGCCATGATGGCCGCATAGGGCGATCCCGGCCTGGTGCCCGCATTGACGAGGATCCCGGCCTTGGCCCACGGCTGGGTGCGCGGGCCCAGCGGGAAGTGGGATTTGACCGCCAGCGGCCCGCTGCCCTGCAGCGAGGTGACCCGGACGGTCAGGCTGCCGTTCCCGGCCAGGGGCTGGTGGACGAAGTAGAAGCTGTCGGTGACCGCCTCGCCGTCCGGGCCGGTCGCGACGTAGCTCGCCTCCACCTGGCACTGTCCGTGCACGCAGGTCATCGGGTCGTTGCTCTTCGCCGTCCCGGCCAGGGCAATCGGGGCCAGTGCGGCCGCGACGGCCGCGGCGAGCAGGGTGATGACCCAGCCGCGCATGGTGCGGAACTTTGTCCACTCGGCGCGCAGCACCTGCGCGAAGCCGTCGTGCCCGGCCTGCTGGCCGGAGCGGTACGGCGTGATCGTCGCGGTCATCGTGCCTCCTGCCCGGCCGGCACGGCGCGGAACTCGACGGCGTCCCTGGTGAGTTCCATGTAGGCCTCCTCCAGCGACGCGCGGTGCCCGGCCAGTTCGGAGAATGGGACCGCCTGCCGGCCCAGCAGTTCCGCGATGCGCTGGGCCGGCAGCCCGGAGACGGTGACGCTGTCGTGCCCGGTGATCGCCACCGTTGCCCCTTCGTCGGTGAGCACGGCCATCGCCTCGGCCCGCTCCGTGGTGCGCACCGTGACCCGGTCCCTGGACGCGGCCGCAAGCAGGTCGGCCACGCTGGTTTCGGCGACCAGCCGGCCACGGCCGATCACCACGAGGCGGTCGGCGTTGTCCTGAAGCTCGCTCATCAGATGGCTGGACACCAGGACGGCACGGCCCTCCGCGGCCAGTGACCGCAGGAACCCGCGGATCCATGCCGTGCCCTCGGGGTCCAGGCCGTTGAACGGCTCGTCGAACAGCAGCACCGGCGGATCGCCGAGCATCGCCGCCGCGATGCCGAGCCGCTGCCGCATGCCCAGCGAGAAGCCGCCGGCCTTCCGCCTGGCCGCCGACTCCAGGCCCGCCTGCTCGATCACCTCGTCCACCCGCCGGGCGCCCAGGCCCTGCGAGTGGGCCAGCCAGAGCAGGTGGTTGCGGGCCCGCCGGCCCGGCTGCAGCGCCCCGGCGTCCAGCAGCGCCCCGACGTGGTGCAGCGGGTCGCGCAGGCTCTGGTACGGGCGGCCGCCGATCAGCGCGCTGCCCGAGTCGGCCGCGTCCAGGCCCAGGATCACCCGCATCGTGGTGGACTTGCCCGCGCCGTTCGGCCCGACGAAGCCGGTGACCTGCCCCGCGGCTACGGTGAAGGACAACTGGTCCAGGGCCACGGTCTGGCCGAACCTCTTGCACAGTCCGGTGACTTCGATGGTCGCTTCCATGCCTGGCAGGTTAGGGAACACCGGAGGCCCAGGTCGTCACGCCATGGAGCCGTTTTCGGCGCCGCTGGCCCGGGGGAGGCCGGGGGCGCGGCATCCCCCGCAAGAGGGATACGGCATTGGCGGGCAAGGGGGACGCCACCGGCCCGGCCAGCGGCGACAATAGGCGGGGTGGACGCAGTGGGTGACTGGCACGGCGGATGGGCCGGCCGGGGGCGGCGTATCGCCGCGGCCCCACTGGCACCGGCCGTGTCCGGTGCGCTGCTCGGGGTCCTTGCGATGGCCGAGACGCTCGCCCGGACCACGGGCACCGGCAGCACCCTCGGCCCGACCCGGCTCGCCCTGGTGCTGGCCGCCCTGGCCACCACCGTCCCCCTCGGCCTGCTGTGGGCGCGGCCGGCTCTCGCCGCCCCGGCCGTCACCGCGGCGGCCGTGGTCTCACTCGCGGCCTTCCACCTGCTCACCGTCGCGGGACTGGCGGCCCAGCTTGCCGCCCTGTACCGGCTCGGCCGGCACGGCTCACCGGTGCTGGCCGCTGCGACTGCCATGCCCTTCCTGGTCGTGGCGCTGGCCCATCCGCAGCATGGCGCGGCGGAGACTTTCCTGATCCTGCTCGTCTCGCTGGCGCCGGTGGCCGCCTGGGCCGGGATCGCCCGGCGGGCGCGCCGCGAGGCCGTCGCGCACAGCGCCGCCCGGCAGGTCATCGCCGGCAGCCTGCTCGAGCACACGGCGCGCGGCGAGCGGGCGCGCATCTCCAGGGAACTGCACGACGTCGTGGCCCACCACATCTCCATGATCGCCGTGCAGGCGGAGTCGGCGCGGCTGACCACCCCGGGCATGCCCGCGGCCGGGGCGCAGCGGCTGTCCGCGATCGGCGACACCGCACGGTCCGCGCTCACCGAGATGCGGCGGCTGCTCGGCGTGCTCCGCGAGGACGCCCGCGACGACGACGTGGCCGGCCTGCGGCCGCAGCCCGGCCTCCGCCAGCTCACCGAACTGCTCGACGTGAGCAGGGACGCCTCGGGTGCGGGCGCGCGCCTCATCGTCCGTGGCCGGCTGCCGGGCCTGGACCCGGGCGCGGAACTGGCCGCGTACCGCATTGTCCAGGAGGCCCTCACCAACGCGCGGCGGCACGCACCGGGCGCCGCGGTGGACGTGGAACTGCACTACACCGGCGCTGCGCTCGCGGTGCGCATCAGGGACAACGGTCCCGGCCCGCCCCTGGCCGTGCCGGACGGCGGCCACGGCCTCGCCGGGATGCGCGAGCGCGCCGCCGCCGTGGGCGGTGAGCTGCGCACCGGCACGGCACCCGGCGGCGGATTTCTTGTCACCGCCCTGCTGCCCGCGAAAGCGGAGGACCTGGCGGGATGAGACACCCTCTGACAAGTGCGAAGCGCCCGCGAGGGAGGCAATGTAGCCGTGAGTGCGGGGATCAGGATCGTGGTGGCCGACGACCACCAGGTGGTGCGCGCCGGGTTCGCCGGCCTGCTCGGCACCCAGCCGGACTTCGCCGTGGTCGGCACGGCCGGCGACGGCGCCGAGGCGGTGCGGATCTGCGGTGCGCTGCACCCCGACGTCGTCCTGATGGACGTCCGGATGCCGGGCACGGACGGCATCGAGGCGACCAGGCAACTGGCCGGCCTGGCCGACGGCGGGCCGCGTGTGCTCATCCTCACGACCTTCGACCTGGACGAGTACGTCTACGACGCGCTCTGCGCAGGTGCCAGCGGCTTCCTGCTCAAGGACGTCACCGCGGAACGGCTGTTCGAGGCGGTGCGCGTCGTCGCGGCCGGCGAGGCGCTGCTCGCGCCGACCGTCACCCGCCGCCTGATCAGCGAGTTCGCCAGGCTGCGCCCGCACGCGGCCGCCGCCCCGACCACCGACCGGCTCGCCGCGCTCACGCCACGCGAGACGCAGGTGCTCCGCCTGGTCGCCGAGGGCCTGTCCAACCCGGAGATCGCGGCGCGGCTGGTGGTCACCGAGGAGACGGTCAAGACGCACGTGAGCCGCGTGCTGGCCAAGCTGGGACTGCGGGACCGCACCCAGGCCGTGGTCACCGCGTACGAGTCGGGCCTCGTCGTGCCGCGGTCACCCGGCCGGGGGGAGCCGGATCCGTCCCGGCGGCACCCATAATGGCAGCTTGGGCGGGCTCCCGCCGGCCCGGGGCGCGACGGGGAGGCTGACGAGCATTGACCGCGGAACGTGAGCGGATCGCGGGGTTCGGGCGGCTGGAGGACGGGCTGCGCCAGGCCGGGCCCTGGTACCAATGGGGTCCTTATGTCAGCGAGCGCCAGTGGGGGACCGTCCGCGAGGACTACAGCCCGGACGGCGAGGCCTGGGCCTACCTGCCGCACGACCACGCCCGGTCCCGTGCCTACCGGTGGGGGGAAGACGGCCTGGCCGGATTCTGTGACATCGAGCAGCGGCTGTGCCTGGGGCTGGCGCTGTGGAACGGCCGGGATCCGATCCTCAAAGAGCGCGCCTTCGGGCTGACCGGCGCGGAGGGCAACCACGGGGAGGACGTCAAGGAGTACTGGTGGTATCTGGACGCCCTGCCCAGCCATGCCTGGAATCGCTGGCGTTACCACTACCCGCAGGCCGCGTTCCCCTATCAGGACCTGATCGCGGAGAACGGCAGGCGCAGCAGGTTCGACCCGGAATACGAACTGCTCGACACCGGTGCGTTCGACCAGGACCGCTACTGGATCACCGAGGTCTGCTACGCCAAGGCGGACCCAGGTGACCTGCTGATGGCCATCACCGTGACCAACGCCGGGCCCAGCGCCGACACCCTGCACGTGCTGCCCACCGCCTGGTTCCGCAACACCTGGTCCTGGGATCAGGATGCTCCCAAGCCGGTCATCGAGGCGGCCGGGGAATCGTCGGCCCAGATCGAGCACCCGTTCCTCGGCGCCCTGGAGCTGCTGGCGGGAGCCGCGCCGGACGGCACCGTCCCGGAGTTGCTGTTCTGTGAGAACGAGACCAACAGCAGCCGCCTGTTCGGCGTGCCCTCGGACACGCCTTACCCCAAGGACGGCATCGGCGACCATGTGATCCACGGCGCGGCCACGGTGAACCCGGACCGCCACGGCACCAAGTGCGCCGCCTGGTACCGGCTGACGGTCCCGCCGGGCGGCACCGCGCAGGTCCGGCTCCGGCTGCGGCCGGCCACGGCACCGGCCGGCATCACCGCGGCGCCGGCCGCGGCCCTCGGCGCGGACTTCGACCGGGTCGTTGCCGCCCGCCGGGCCGAGGCCGACGAGTTCTACGCCGAGCTGACACCGCAGCGCGCCAGCGCCGACGAGGCGGCGGTCATGCGGCAGGCCTTCTCCGGCATGCTGTGGAGCAAGCAGCTCTACTACTACGACGTGGCCCGCTGGCTGGATGGGGACCCGGCCCAGCCGGCCCCGCCGCCCGGCCGGCGCGGTGGCCGCAACGCGCGCTGGCGCAACATGGACGCCTTCGACATCATGTCGATGCCGGACAAATGGGAATACCCCTGGTTCGCTGCCTGGGACCTGGCCTTCCACTGCGTGGCGCTGGCACACCTCGATCCCGGGTTCGCGAAGTACCAGCTCATCCTGCTGTGCCGGGAGTGGTTCCAGCATCCCAACGGCGCCCTGCCCGCCTACGAGTGGGACTTCGGCGACGTGAACCCGCCGGTGCAGGCGTGGGCCGCCCTGGAGGTGTTCGCCATCGACGGCGGCCGGGACCTCGACTTCCTGAGCCGGATCTTCGACAAGCTCCTGATCAACTTCACCTGGTGGGTGAACCGGGAGGACGCCGAGGGCAACAACCTGTTCGAGGGCGGTTTCCTCGGGCTGGACAACATCGGCCCGATCGACCGGTCGCATCTGCCGCCCGGGGCCGTGCTCGAGCAGTCCGACGCCACCGGCTGGATGGCGTGCTACGCGGTGGCGATGGCGGGCATCGCGGCCGTGCTGAACCGCAGTCACCGGCGGCCCGCCGACGACCTCGTGATGAAGTTCCTCGAGCACTTCGCCGCCATCAGCGAGGCCATGGAGGGCCAGGGCCTGTGGGACGACACCGACGGGCTCTACTACGACAGGCTCCGGAGCCCGGACGGGACGCAGACGCCGGTGCAGGTCCGGTCCATGGTGGGCATGATCCCGGCCCTGGCAGTGGCGGTCGTCGACGAGGTGACGCTGGACCGGGCGCTGACGGTCGGCAAGCATTTCGCGGACTTCCTCGACAGCCAGGGTCTGTCTGACCGGGGCAAGCTCGAACAGCTCGGCGTGCTCCGCGGCCAGCCCGGCCACCAGCGGCTGCTGCTTACCGTGGTCGGCATCGACCGCATCGAGAGGCTGTTCGCCCGGCTGTTCGACGAGGCCGAGTTCCTGTCCCCGTACGGGCTGCGCGCGCTGTCGGCCTACCATCGCGGCCATCCGTACGCCTTCTCGGCCGACGGGGTGCACGCGAGCATCGACTACGAGCCGGCCGAGTCCACCACCTCCATGTTCGGCGGGAACTCCAACTGGCGCGGGCCGCTCTGGATGCCGCTCAACTACCTGGTGGTCAGCTCACTGGAGCGCTATCACCGGTTCTTCGGGGACGAGCTGACGATCGAGTACCCGGCCGGCTCCGGGCGGCGGCTCACGCTCGACGCGGTCGCGGCCGACCTGTCCGACCGGCTCATCTCGCTGTTCCTGGTCGGCCCGGACGGCCGCAGGCCCTGTTTCGGGCAGGTCGGCCGGCTGCAGAGCGATCCCGCGTGGAAGGACAACATCGTCTTCAGCGAGTACTTCCATGGCGACAACGGGGCGGGCCTTGGCGCGTCGCACCAGA
This sequence comes from uncultured Actinomycetes bacterium, assembly GCA_963707905.1. GTDB lineage: Bacteria > Actinomycetota > Actinomycetes > Streptosporangiales > Streptosporangiaceae > DASXKD01. Next base: position 517,990 of record CAVPSA010000059.1, read on the forward strand.
CCGGCTGGACCGGTGTGATCGCCGACCTGATCCGCCGCCGCCACGGCGAGGTGCCGTCCGTGGGCGACGTGCTCAGGATGCTGGCAACGCAGGTCCAGGAGTGACCTCCTGGCGCCGTGCCGTCAGTGTGACAGCACAGCCTTGGCGAACTGGTTGAAGTTGGCCTGCTTGGCGGTGTCGGGCTGGCCGTAGTTGTTGTAGTTGCTCAGGCAGCCGGGGCCGGCCTTGGGCCCGCCGGTGTCGGCGTAGGCCAGATACATCTTGAGCCTCGGGTAGGTGTTGGCGTCGATAGCACTCTTCGCCTGCAGGTAGAAGTCGTTGGCCGCCGCGGTGCTGGGATTCGAGCAGGTGCCGAACTCACCGAGGCCCCAGGGCTTGGAATTGAAGTCGACGCTGGGGCTGCTGTCGCTGGCCAGTACGTGGTAGAACCGGCCGACCGTGTTGTCCCAGGTCGCGTGGCCGTTCCGGCTGTAGCTGTCGTAGATGACCCAGTCGACCAGGCTATTGCCGGGCCACAGCAGTGGCACCAGGCAGTCGTACATGCCGGTCGGCGGGGCCTGGTAGTCCATGGCCCAGACGACGTTGGTCACCCCGGCGGCGCGGAACCGGTTCTCCACGTTCCGCCACATGGCGATGTACTGGGCCGGGGTGCCGCCGGTGGCGTTCGGGTTCAGGTAGCAGCTGGCACCGGGGTCGCTGGTGATGTCGTTCTGCGGCTCCCACCAGATGGTCATGAAGATCTTGTGCGGGGCGATCGACTTGATGCTGGCCGCGACCTGGTCGATCTCCCTGTTCACCGCCGGGTCGCCGCCGCCGGCCTGGGCGAAGGTCGCGGCCGGCTTCCAGTTGACGTCGATGTAGGTGCCCGGCCGGCGGGCAAGCTGCATCTCGTCGCTGTTGAGCGGCAGGTCGCCGAGGGCGTTGCTGCCGGGCGCGCTGTGGTAGTCGCGGAAGATGTCCAGCCGCTGCCCGATCAACCTCTCCAGGTAGTTGAACTGGGCGACCTTCGAGCCAGGAGCCCCCGGGTTGCCGCTGGCGGCGGCCCCGAACCAGGGCCGGCACGGGTTGACCAGCACGGCGCTCGGGGTGCAGTCCCCCGTGCTGGGCGGCGGTGCCGAAGAGTGCGACCCGGTCGGCGAGTGCGACCCGGTCAGCAGGTAGGCACCGAGGGCGCCGATGCCCGCGGCGGCGACGATGAAGATGGTGGCAAGGATGCCGACCCGGAACCCGGGCCGGTTCCCAGGCCTGGTGGGCTGAGCGTGTGTCACGTCCCTCACTCATCTGGTCGCAGGGTCAGCTGCGGGGGCCGGACGGCCGCGGGTGCCTTCCCGTGCCGACTTGAGCAAGGGTATGGCCCCCCGGCGGCCGGCCAGTAATCAGGACGGCAGGATGTTCACCGCCCAGGCGGCCCGACCGTGTCATCTTTACGATCCTGTTACCCGATTTAGGCATGCGGCGCGGGGGGTTGCAGTGTCCTATGGGGAGTCGTATAACGGTGAAGCGGTCGGGACCTCTCCATCAAAGATGAGGAGTTTGGATGAGACGTTCGCTGAAAGCTGCCCTTTCAGCCGTGGTCGTCGTGGCGCCGATGGCGCTGGTGGCCACCCAGTTCGGCGCGTCGGCGGCCGCGCCGGCGGCGCATGGCCCCTACGTGCCGCACAACGCGACGATCAAGATCGCTGGCCCTCAGCACTGGTGCGGCACCAACGGCATCACCTGCGCGGAGCCGGCGACTACGTGGTCGGAACTGGCCGGTTATAAGACGGCCGTCAAGCATGGCGCGCATATCTTCGGTTACATCGGCCACGACGAGCCGGCCACGCTGTTCTACTCGAACGTGCCGGGCTCGGGGTACGACAACACCTACCAGATGACGCTGCCGAAGGACCCGCCGACAGCGCCCAGGAACAACGGCAGCGGCGGCACTGACAGCTTCCAGCTGCATCCGGCGTTCTGGCTCGGCATGGTGGTGTGTGACCCCAACGGGACGCCCAACCCCGACGGTGCGGCACTCACCGGTCATGCGACGGTGCCCTGTAAGCCGGACAGCGACTCCAACATCTACGCGAGCGAGAACCCCAGCAGTTCGCGGTACTTCGGCCTCGGCCCGGGCCAGGCCTATGAGGAGATGCAGTTCTACCCGCCGGGCTGGGTGCCGCAGCCGATGGGCGTCGGCTGCACCGCCACGCAGTGGTGCGCCGCGTTGAACATCGACACGTTCTCGGAGAACCAGAACACCGGCCAGTTCGACAACACCGCGTGCCTGAACACCGTGGGCCCGGAGCCGGTGAACTTCGCGTTCGTCACCAAGAGCGGCAAGTCGACCGCGCCCGCCAACCCAGGGGCACCGCAGCACTTCATCCCGGACAACAAGGCCAACCTGCTGATGAACCCCGGCGACCACCTCACGGTGCACCTGTTCGACACCCCGGGCGGGCTCAAGGTCACCATCGCGGACCACACCTCGGGCGCCACCGGCTCGATGACCGCCAGCGCGGCCAACGGGTTCGGCACCGTGCTGTTCAACCCGAACGCCAGCAAGTGCACGATCAAGCCGTGGACCTACCACTCGGAGTACAGCACCTCCACGCCACAGACCCGCAACGTGAGCGCGGCGCACACCTACAACATCGCGTTCTCCGACGAGATCGGGCACTTCGAGGAGTGCGGCCGGGTCAACACCAAGAGCCCGATCGCGGCCTGCGCGGTGCCGCTCGGCCCGGACACCAACAACCGTGACCTCGGCCCGGACCCGGCGGGCGACGACGACTTCTGCCTGCCGTCGTCCCAGTCGCTGCTGGTGAAGGTCAACGGGTGCCTGGATATCGACGGCGACTTCGACGGCGTCCCGTACACCGACGTCTGGCCGGGCTCGATCAGCAACTCGACCGCTGACGCGCTGCTGCACCCGACCTCGGAGACGTTCACCAGCCCGACCACGGTGGGCGGGAAGAACTTCAGCCAGATGGCGTTCGAGTCGGACATCTCCCGTGACGAGTCCAGCGACACCGCGTTCCGGGTGTCGACACCGTGCGAGCGGCACTTCGCCAACCCGGCGGACCCGAACCCGGGTCTGGGCTGCGTGAACCCGCCGCCGAACTCGGTGTTCTACCCCTTCTACACGACCGGGCAGAACTCCAGCGGCTGCTTCTGGCAGGAGGGCGGGCCCTACATCCCAGGGACCGTCGACCGGTTCGGCGGCAACGCACATGCCGAATTCGGCCCGCTGCGGGTGATCGACTACCCGACCGCGCCATACGGCACCATCACCAAGCGCTCCAACGACTTCCGGAGCAACGCCGTCAGTAACCCCTGCCCGGCCGCATAACAGCCGGTCAGCCTAACGGCAGCGAGGCCGCTCCCGCCCGGGGGCGGCCTCGCTGCCGTGACCGGGCGGATCGGGAGTGATTGGGGGTCCTGTGGAGGAACTGGGCATCGGCGGCGCGTGGCAGTACGTGCCCCGGGTGTGGCCGGACCAGCGCGGGCGGTTCTTCGAGCTGTTCCGTGGCCAGGAGTTCGCCCATGACCTCGGGTACCGGCTGGAGGTGGCCCAGGTCAACATGTCATGAGATGTCAGGTGAGCTCGCGCAGATACTGCGGGAGCATCCGGTGCCAGGTGGGCCAGTCGTGCTCGTACTCCGGGCCCCAGTTGTCCACCCGGTTCGGGACACCTTTCGACCCGAGCACCTCCGCCATCCGCCACGAATCGCCTGGGTCCTCCCAGTCGCCCGCGCCGCACGCGAGCAGGGCGAACCGCTGCCTGAGCCGGTCCAGTTGCGGGCCCTGCATGCCGGGCAGGAACTGCAGCGGCGAAGCGAAATACAGGTCCTCGGTCCAGGTCCCTTCGTAGAACCGGTCGATCCCGTAGGTGCCGCTCATGCCGATGGCCGTGCAGAAAACATCGGGGTAGCGGCACAGGGCGGCCACCGCGTTGAACGCACCGATCGACGCGCCGGTGGTGATCACGTCCATGGGCTGACCGCCGAGGTCGGCGTGGATCGCAGGCACCACCTCCCACCTGACGCATTCGTGGAACTGGTTGAGCTGCCACAGGCGGTGCCCGGCGGGGCTGGCTCTCGCGATCATCGCCTGCCCGGCCACGCTGTCGACCGAGTACAGCTTGACCCGGCCCTCGGCGAGCAACGGCCCGCACGCGCCGACCAGGCCGAACCGCTCGATCTCCTCGGCGTCGCCGCCAGCCGACGGGAACACAAGCACCGGCCGGCCGAACGTCCCCCACCGGGCCACGGTGATTTCCTGGTTGAGGCGGCTGGAGAACCACCGCTGCACGGTCTTCACGCGATCACTCGTAGAAGAACTTCTGTGGGCCGGGGAATATCCATGACAGCCCTTCCCGTAGCCGGTCGCGCCAGTTTTCCCAACTGTGCCCGTCCCGTGCTTCGACGTAACGCACGGCCATGCCGGCCGCCTCGAACGTGGGAACCATGGACCGGTTCCGTATGATCAGCGGCTCATACACGCCGCAGCTCACGAAGACCCGGTCGGCGACCCGCCGGGGGGCGGCACGGTACCTGTTGACGAACCGCACCACCGGCTCGAACGCTGGCCCGCCGCCGTGGTCGTTCCCGATGTCGGTGAACACGAACGAGCCGGACTGCAGCAGCAGCGAACCGTAGACGCCGGGGTAGCGGTACGCGGCGGACAGCGCCGCGACGGCGCCGAAGCTCGCGCCCATCAGGCACCGTGCCGCCGGGCCGCCCGCGAGCGGGAACTCCTCCTCCAGCCGCGGCAGCAGTTCGGCGGTCAGGTAGCGCGCGTGCGCCGCGGAGTTCGCGTACTCGGTCAGCCGGTCGCCCGGGTGCAGGAAGGCCACCACGGTCTCCGCCACGTCCAGCCGGTGGATGAGGTTGTCGAGCACCGTCTGGGCCGCCGCATACTTCAGGTAGTCGCCGCCGTCGTGGACGATCAGCAGCGGGTAACGGGCGATCCGCCGGAACCGGGCGGGCAGGTAGAGCGTCACCGGGCAGTCGCGCCGCAGCGCCCGGCTGGGCACGGTGAGGTCGGCCAGGGAGCCGGGGCGCGATTCCGGGTCTGGCCTGGTCCACTCGGGCACCTCGTAGCCCCGCGCGTAGCAGGCCGAGGAACTGCCCAGCGGGCTGTGCGCGAGGCGGGGGTTCAGCGGGTCGTTGATGCGCTCGCTGTGCCCGTCGCGGGAGATCTCGAGCTGGTACTCGACCCTGGAGCCGTCGGGCAGTTCGAGCACCAGGTACCACAGGTCGGTGCCGCGCAGCCGGCGCAGCGGGATGCGCCCGGGCAGCCCGAAGATCCGGTGCACCAGGTGAACCGCGTCGGCCTCGCCCCGGTACAGGAACGTGCACCGGGCGCCCTCGACAATGGGCACCTGATAGCGCGCGAGGAACCTGCTCACGGCGGCCGGATCGAGGGGCCTGCGCTCCCTGAGCCTGTTGATCGCGAGCTTGCGGCGGACGGCGGGCGGGCCGCCGACGGTGGTCAGGCTGCCTCCCCCGTGGTGACGTGCCCGTCCGGCGCCAGCACCCGCATGCCCGGCGGCCAGGCACCGTCGCTGCCGGTGTCGATCCTGGTCCCGTTCTCCAGCAGGACGCAGCGGGCCGGGGCGAACCTGCGGGCGAACACCGACATCCGCGGTGTGTCGTCAAGCAGCAGCCTGGCCCGGGCGTGCGGCAGCGGCACCACGCCCCGCAGCACCGACAGGCCGGTGCCGTGGATCTCCGGGTGGCCGGGCCCGTGCGCGGCGCGGTCACCGAACAGCACGATCCGCTCGGTCAGCGCCATCGCCCCCGCGGACCAGGCGATCACCGGTGCCCGCAGCGACGCCGCGATGTTGAACAGGTGCAGCACGTCGGCCAGCACGCCCACATGCCCGCCGGCCACCACCAGGGCGGCAGCGTCACCGAGCAGTGCGGCCACCTCGGCGCGGTGCTCGGCGATCACCGGGCGCTCGTGCGGCTGCAGTCCGGCGTAGAACTCGCCACGTACCGCGCCGACCCGGCGCAGGTGCGCGGCGTCCAGGTCGCGTACCGCGCCGATCGCCTCGGCCAGGATGTCGGCGCGGAGCCGGCCGTTGCCGCCGCGGCGCTGCACCGCGTAGACCGCCTGCAGCGCGTGATCGAGGCGGAGCAGGTAGCTGGCGGCGACCTCGTCGAGCACCTCGGCCAGCCTGCGCTCGCCCGCGGCGAACAGCGGATCCCGCTCCGTCACGTCGAGCCACCGCCGGTAGAGGCCGAGGTTGACGTCGCGGGAGCCGAGCAGCTTGCCCAGTTCGCCGTCGTCGCTCTCGCGGTCCTGCCACCCGGCGGTGATCGTGGCGATCGGCCCCTCCGGGTACAGCGCCCAGGCGACCGCCTCCAGCGTGGGCCTGCGCTGAGGGCCCAGCAGCGTGGCTCTCACGAGGCGTACACGTGCAGCGTGCGGCCCACCGTGTCGAGCATCCCGCGCAGCGTGTCGTAGTCCGGGTGGCGCATCCGCACGTAGGCGTTGGCCATGTACCCGGCCGCCACCGGCTGCGTCGCGGTGCCCGGCGAGGGCAGGTGCGCGTCGATCACCCACTCGCCGAACTGCTGCAGTTCCTCGGCGCCCGAATAGCCGGTGATGCTGCCGTCCCGTTCGGGCCGCAGCGCGACCATCCCGCTGGCGTACCGCCGCGACGGCGCCGCGGCGGTCTGCCCGCGGATGATCGCGTTCGCCCATGCGGTGTAGATGTCCATGTCGTTACCTGCGGAGTACAGGTCCCACGCACCCACGCCCGGCGGCCTGCAGCCGATCTCGGAGAACCTCAGCCCCTTCGGGCCGAAGAACCACTCCATGTGCGTTGCCGACGTCCCGATCCCGAGCGCGGCGATGACCCGCCGGCCCATGTCCCGCAGTTCCGCGTACTCCGGGGCGGTGTCGATCCGGTTGGTGGAGATGAACTGCGGGGAGATCCACCGCGTCCGCATCGCCTCAAGCACGTTCGGGTAGTAGTGCGAGACGAAGTCGACGGCCACCTGGCCGCCGATCGTGATGGTGTCGTAGAAGCCCTCGTGGCCCTCCACGAACTCCTCCACGGCGATCGACTCCACGCCCTGGCCGCCGAACAGGCCCAGGGCGTGCTCCAGGCTGGCCGGGTCGTCGGCCCGCATGGTGTCCAGGGCACCGGCCCCGCTGCGCGGCTTGAGGATCAGCGGGTAGCCCACCTGCTCGGCGAACGCGACCACCTCGGCGGCGGTGCTCGCCCCGGCAGAGGCGGCCGTGGGCACGCCAGCCTCACGCAGCGCCTGCTTCATCGACGGCTTGTCCCGGCACAGCCAGGCCGTCCGCACCGACGTCCCCGGGATCGTGCAGGCCTCCCTTACCTGCGCGGCGGGCAGGGTGTGCGCCTCGATCGTGGCCTCAAGCCGGTCCACCCACAGCTTGTCCTGCACCCAGCGGACCGCCGCCGTCATGGCCGCCACATCGGTGACGGAGCGCACCTGCTCGTAGTGGTGCAGCCAGCCCTTCAGCTCGCCGTCCAGCGCGTCGGCGGGATACTCGCCGATGCCGATCACGGTCGCCCCGGCCCCGGCCAGCGCGCGGGCGAAATGCCGCTGGCTGGACGGGAAGAACGGCTCGACGAAGACCACGTTCATGCCTGGAATGCCTAGCCGGGGCCGGTCTGGTACCGGGTCAGCCCTGGTCCCACTTCCCAGACCTGCGAACGTGGCTAGCGTGATGGCGAACGCTAGCCCTGGCCGTGCTTGACTGGCGGCCATGACGGTTGTCGCCTTTGCCGCGCCCTACCTGCTCGACGCGACGGCGCGGTTCGCCGAGTCGGCCGCCCGGCTGCCCGGCGTCGAGCTGGCGCTGATCACCTGCGAGCCCGCGGACCGCGTCCCCGAGCCGCTGCGCGGCTCGCTGGCCGCACACTGGCGGATCGACGATCCGCTCGACACCGGGCAGATCGCCCGCGCCGTCGCGGCGGTGAGCGGGCACATCGGCCCGGTGCGGCGGCTCATCGGCGTGTTCGAGCACCTGCAGGTGCCCCTCGCCCAGGTGCGGGAGCAGTTCGGCATCCCCGGCATGGACGCGGCGACCGCACGCAACTTCAGGGACAAGGCACAGATGAAGTCGGTGCTGCGCGCCGCGGGAGTGCCGTGTGCCAGGTACCGGCTGGCCGAATCCGCGACCGCGGCGGCCGGGTTCGCCGACGAGGTCGGCTACCCGCTGGTGGTCAAGCCGCCCGCCGGGGCCGGCGCGAAGAGCACGTTCCGGCTCGACGACGCCGGCGACCTGAAGGTGTGGCTCGACGCCGCCCCGCCGACGCCGGGCAGCCCCGCGCTGCTCGAGGAGTTCCTCACCGGCGACGAGGGTTCCTACGACAGCGTGATGACCGACGGGCAGCTCGTCTGGGACTCGGTGTCCCGCTACCTGCCCACGCCGCTTGAGGTGCTGCGCAACCCGTGGATCCAGTGGGCGGTGCTCATGCCCAGGGACATCGGCGGCCCCGAGTACGACGACATCAGGGCGATCGCGCCGACGGCGCTGCGCGCGCTCGGGCTGCGTACCGGGCTGACTCACATGGAGTGGTTCCGGCGCCCCGACGGCACCGTTGCCGTCTCTGAGGTCGCGGTGCGGCCGCCGGGCGCGCAGATCAGCTCGATGCTGTGCTACGCGCACGACTTCGACCTGTACCGCGCCTGGGCGCAGCTCATGGTGGACGGCAGCTTCACGCCGCCCGAGCGTGCCTGGTCGGTCGGCACGGTGTTCCTGCGCGGCCAGGGGACCGGGCACATCCGGGGGGTGCACGGTCTCGGTGAGCTGCCGCCCGAAATCCGTGCCCTCGTCATCGAATCCCGGCTGCCGCGGGCCGGCCAGCTGTCCTCGGCCAGCTACGAGGGCGACGGGTTCGTGATCGTCCGGCACCCCGACACCGCCGTCGTCACCGACGCGCTGCGGCGGCTGGTCACCACCGTGCGCGTCGAGCTGGGCTGACCACGATGAACATCGTCATGATCTCCCCGGGATACCCGGCGGAGATGGCCTTCTTCGCCCGCGGGCTCGCATCCGCCGGAGCCACGGTCATCGGCGTGGGCGATCAGCCGCCGCACGCCGTGCCGGGCCCGGCACGGGAGGCGCTGGCGCATTACCTGCAGGTCGGCTCGCTGGCCGCGGGGGACGAGGTGGCCGCGTCCGTGCGGGACCTGGCCAGGCACGTGACCCTCGACCGGGTCGAGTGCCTGTGGGAGCCGTACATGATGCTCGCCGCGCGGCTGCGCGAGGAACTCGGCCTGCCCGGGCTGACCATGCGGCAGACCATGCCGTTCCGGGACAAGGAGCTGATGAAGGCGGTGCTTGACGAGGCGGGCCTGCGCACGCCCGGGCACCAGAGCACGGAGACGGTCGCGGGCGTGTGGGCGGCCGCGGAGCGCCTCGGATACCCGCTCATCGTCAAGCCGATCGCCGGCGCCGGGTCGGCGGACACCTACCGGGCCGACTCACCGGCTGACCTCGACGCCGTCCTGCCGATGGTCCGGCATGTGCCGCAGGTCATCGTCGAGGAGTTCATCGACGGCGAGGAGTTCACCTACGACACCATCTGCGCCGGCGGCGAGGTGCTCTTCGAGAACATCTGCTGGTACCGCCCGCGCCCGCTGCTCACCAAACTGCACGAGTGGATCAGCCCGGTCATCGTGTCGCTGCGCGCCCTGGACGCGCCGGACCTGCAGGCCGGCCGGGCGCTCGGCGCCGCCGCGGTGAAGGCGCTGGGGTTCCGTGACGGGTTCACCCACATGGAGTGGTACCGCAAGGCCGACGGCGAGGCGGTGTTCGGCGAGATCGGCGCCAGGCCGCCCGGCGGGCGGATGGTCGACGCGATGAACTACGCGACCGACGCCGACCTGTTCGCCGGCTGGGCGCAGGCGATCACGCACGGGCGGATCGTGCAGCCGGTCGAGCGGCGCTACAACGCCGGCATCATCTTCAAGCGCGCCGAGGGCGCGGGCCGGATCACCGGCTACGCGGGCCTGGACCACCTGATGGCGGAGTTCGGCGAGCACGTGGCGGCGCTCGACCTGCTGCCGGTCGGCACGCCCCGGCGGGACTGGCGGGCCGTCACCATCTCCGACGGGATGGTCGTGGTCCGCCACCCGGAACTGGCCAAGACCATCGAGATGACCGAGCGGTTCGCCGCGGAACTGCACCTGTACGCCGGCTGACCCGGCGCTGGTACGCCGGCTGATTGTCGTCGTTGCCACAACGACGACACAGGAATGTCGTGATTGCCACAACGACGGCAAGCGACTCCAGCGGCCGGGCCGCCCGGTAACGTCCGGGATATGCCCTCGCAGGACCCGGATATCGACCGGCTTTTCGCGGCGGTCCGGCATGTGCTGCCGTCGGTGCGCGCCGACCTTGAGCGGCTGGTCCGGATCCCGTCGGTGTCGGCGGATCCGGCGGCAGCGCCGCACCTGGCCGCCAGCGCCAGGGAGGTGGCGGCGCTGTTGCGCGCCGCCGGGCTGCCCGAGGTCGAAGTCGTCACCGCCGGCGCCAGCCGGCCAGCGGTGCTCGGGCACCGGCCGGGGCCGCCCGGCGCCCCGACGGTGCTGCTGTACGCGCACCACGACGTGCAGCCACCGGGCGACGCAGCGGCCTGGGACGGCGACCCGTTCAGCCCGGCCGAACGGGACGGCCGCCTGTACGGCCGCGGCGCCGCCGACGACAAGGCCGGCATCGCGGTGCACCTGGCCGCGCTGCGCGCCCACGGCGACCGGCTCCCGGTCGGGGTCACGGTGCTGGTGGAGGGCGAGGAGGAGATCGGCTCGCCCGCGCTGACGGAGTTCCTCGCCGCCTATTCCGGCCGGATCCGGGCGGACGTGCTTGTGCTCGCCGACTCGATCAACTGGGCGGCCGGCGTCCCCGCACTGACCACCTCGCTGCGCGGCGGGGCCAACGTCACGGTGGAGGTGCGCACCCTGCGGCATGGCGTGCACAGCGGGGCGTACGGCGGCCCGGTCCCCGACGCGCTCACCGCTCTGTGCCGGCTGCTGGCGACCCTGCACGACGAGCGCGGCGACGTGGCGGTCGACGGCCTGACCCGGGGCCGCACCGGCCCGCCCGACCTGACCGAGGAACGGCTGCGGGCCGACGCCGGGCTGCTGGACGGGGTGCACCTGATCGGCACCGGCAGCCTCACCGAACGGCTCTGGGCCCGCCCCGCGATCGCGGTCATCGGCGTCGACGCCCCGGCGGTCGATGCGGCCGCTAACACGCTCATCCCGGTCGCCCGTGCCAAGGTGAGCCTGCGGGTAGCCCCCGGCGACGACGCAGCCAGGGCACGCGCGGCCCTCGTAGCGCACCTGAAGACATCAGCGCCATGGGGCGCGCACGTGACCGCCGAGCCCGGCGGCGCGGTCGCGCCCTATTCCGCCGGCACCGGGGGGCGGGCGTACCGGGCCGCGCACGCGGCCCTGGCCAGCGCGTGGGGGAGGCCCGCGGTGGACATCGGCGTCGGTGGCTCCATCGGGTTCGTCACCGCGTACGCGGCTGCCTTCCCTGGCGCCGAGATTCTCATCACCGGCGTCGAGGACCCCGGCACCAGGGCGCACGGCGCGAACGAGAGCCTGGACCTGGCGGTGTTCGAACGCGCTTGCCTGGCCGAGGCGCTGTTGCTGCGCAACCTGGCCGAGGGCAGCTAGAAGCCAGGTTGCCGGGCGGCGCCTTTCTGGTCAGCCGCGCAGCGTGTGGCTGGGCGGCATGCCGTACCGCTTCCGGTAGGCGGTTGCGAAGTGAGCCGGGTTGGCCCAGCCCCACCGGCGGGCGATCTCGGCGACGGTCGCGCCCGTGCTGGGGTCGGCGGCTTGCAGTTGCCGGTGGGCCCGCTCCAGCCGGGCCCGGCGCAGGTAGCCGGTTGGGGTGATGTCGTAGTGGCGCCGGAAGGCGTATTGCAGCGCTCGGGCAGTCGTGCCCGCGACCGCGGCAACTTCGGTGACCGTCACCGGCTGCCCGGCGTGGCTGTCCATGAACGCCGCGGCCCGGCGCACGGCGGCCGGCGTTACTTGGCCCGGGCTCCCGATGTGCGCGGCGGTCATGGCCGTATTCGGGAAGGTCTCCAGCAGCGCGGCGGCGGCCAGGCGGGCCATCTCCTGCGCCACCAGCGGGCTGACCTCGGTGACGCCGGAGCCGACGAGCTGGCGGCAGAGGAACCCAACGGTCTGGGACCACAGCGCGCGGGCAGCGCCGGACACCGGGGCCATGGACTCAAATCGCAGGCTCGCGGCGGGCAGGCCGGCATGCTGTTCCGCCAGTTCGCCCACGACCTGCTGCGGGACCCGGAGCACCGCGAACGCGCTGTCGAGCAGGTTTGCCGCGAAGGGCAGGTCGATCGGGTCGAGCAGGACATCACCACGGGTGAAGTGGACCCGTTCCGTTGCGGTGGCCAAGGTGCCGGACCCGTGTAAGACGACCGCCGCGAGGAAATCGTCCGGTGGCCTCGACTCGGCGCGGTAGTCAAAGCCACGGAAGCGGAGCACCGAGGCCTCAAGCGGGCCCGCGGCCGCCGCGCACATGCCAGCGTGAACCTGGCCCGGGGCGCTGCAGCGGAAGCTCGCCCGGTGCTTGGCGTACCGCTGGTTCATCAGGCCGGCGATCACGTCCAGGTCCCTGGTGGCCATCTCGGCGCGGTGGACCGGCACCACGCCCGTTCCTTCCCCTGCCACACAGCTCCTCCCCGGCCGTCCGCCGCTACGACCAGTAACCCAGCCCTTACCAGAGTACGAAGCCGTGACCTGCCATGCGAAGCCCCCAGACCACCCCGGCTTGCCGGGTCGGCACTGATAGGCGGCAATAGGGACATGAATATGGCCGAGCCGTTATGCCCGGATCCCCCGTCCGTTCCCGCTGAGAGTCATGCCCCGGACGCAGGCCCGGGCATGCACTGGCTGCTCGCCGTCAACCTGATCGCGGCCTGGCGCGGTGCCGGTGGCGTCCACCGGCAGACCGTGGTCGCGCACCGGTTGATCGAGCTGGTGGACGAGGGCGGCACCGCCGCGGTTGAGCGGGCCGCACTCGGCCTGGCCGACGTCGCCGGCACGCTTCTTGAGCTGTACGCGGCTTCCGTTGGCGTGCCACCTGGCGATGTTCTCCAGGAAGTCGCAACTCTCAGGTGCGACAAGTCGCTGTGGGGCTAGCGCAGCGGCCCGGCGGTGACCGGTGGCGGGGCGCCGTGCCATGGCCGGGCGGCGAGAACGGCGAGGTGGAGTGCGACGAGTGTGTCCTCGAGGGCGGGGATGGCGCGAATCCGGTCGCTGCGGACCTCGGCACGCACGAGTTCCGCCGTAGCGCCGGCCAGCGCAAGGTAGGCCTCGTAAGGAACGGCCGGCCAGGACGGGCTGTCGCGCCGCGCACGTTCGTGCCACTTACGGGTCATCCGGGCGAAGCTGTGCTGCGCCACCTCGAGCCGCTGGACGGCCCGGGCCCCGGCGGCCGGCATGTCGATGTAGAAGGCACGGGCGAACGCGGGCTCGGCCGCCAGGAATCCCAGGAATGCGGCGATGCTCGCGCGCAGCGCCGCTTCGGCGCTCGGTTGCGTGGGCTGGTGCCGGCCCGCGGCGGCCACCCGGTCGGTCATCAGCCTGCCCCCCTCGCGCGTGGCGGCGAGGAAACAGTCCTCCTTGTCCGCGAAGTGGGCATAGAACGCGGCCCTCGACACCCGGGCGCCGCGGACGATGTCCGCGACGGTGACGTCGCTGAAACCGCTCGCCGCCACTGCGGCGATCACCGACCGCAGCAGCCGTTCGCGCTGCGCGGCGCGCACCGTCTCCGGCGGCAGGCCGTTCCTGCCGCGGGGCAGGCCGGGCTCACCCTCGTGGGTGCGCGCGAGCACGCCCTCTTGTCTGCTGGCTGGCACGCTCCTAAACTTATCTAACGCACATAAGTACGTCACCGTACTTATGTGACGGCATGGGAACCAGGCGGCCATAGCCGAGCAGAGAAGGCGCGTCATGAGAGCGCAGCGGCCCCGTGTTGTGCCACCCGCTCCGGGCCCTCCGACGCCGTGTGCCGGTCACCCTGCCGTCTGCCTCGGGGGCGAGGATCCATTGGCTATTTCCCCGCCGCCGAGGTCTTCGGCGTCGGGCCAGTTAGGCGCCCGCGAGATTCCGGGCGCAGGACCGATCACCATTGCGAGGGCCGCATGACTGCGACTGCCACAGATCTGGTTCCGGACCGCCGAAGAGGCTCATGGCTGTGGAACCGCCAGCTCGAGCACTATCCCGACACCGGCATGCGCGTGTTCTATCTCGCCATCACGGTGCTGGCCACCGTCATGCTGTACTACGAGCTTTATGTCGGCGGCTCGGTGGCCACCCTGCTGCTGGCCAACCTGCGGATGACCTTCTCCTTCTACGTGGTGATCCTGGCGTTCGGCAACCTGCTCGGGGCGTTCGGGTCGCTCGCCGCCGGGCTCGCCGACCGGTGGGGCCGCGCCAACCTGGTAGTCGGCGGCCTGCTGGTGACCGCGGTCTTCGTCGGGTTCATCATTCCCGCCGCGACCAGCAAGTGGGCGTTCGGCATCGAGACGTTCGCGGTTGCCATCATCGAGGGCATCGCCCTAGTGGCCACGCCGGCGCTGATCCGCGACTTCTCCCCGCAGGTCGGCCGGGCCACGGCAATGGGCTTCTGGACCAGCGGCCCGGTGCTGGGCAGCCTGATCGTCGCTGTCGTGGGCAGCGCCACGATCCCCGCGGTCGTGCCGGACACCCGGTTCTGGACCCATGAGTTCCTCATCTGCGGCATCGCCGGCCTGGTGGTTTTCGTGATCGCCCTGGTGGGGCTGAAGGAGCTGAGCCCGCAACTGCGCGACCAGCTCATGGTGACGATGCGCGACCGGGCGCTGATCGAGGCCAGGGCCAAGGGAATCGACATCGAGGCGGCGCTGCGCCACCCGTTCCGGCAGCTGCTCAAGCGCGACGTGCTGATCTCCGCCACTGCCGTTTCGCTGATGCTGCTCGTCTACTACACGGCCGTCGCGTTCAGCGTCATCTACCTGACCTCGATCTTCGGTTTCTCGGTGAAGGACGCCAACGGCCTGGGCAACTGGAACTGGGGCTTCAACGTCATCGCGGTCATCCTCATCGGCGTGATCTCCGACCGGTTGCGGGTGCGGAAGCCCTTCATGGTGCTCGGGGGAGTCGGCGCCGCGGTGATGATCGTGGTGTACCTGCTGGAGGCCGGTCACCATCCCAGCTACTACACGCTCGCCATCGAACTGGCGCTGCTCTCGTTTGCCCTGGGCGTGGCCTACGCCCCGTGGATGGCCAGCTACACCGAGACCGTGGAGGCGCGCAACCCGGCGCTCATCGCCACCGGCCTGGCGATCTGGGGCTGGATCATCCGGGTGGTGGTCTTCCTCTCGTTCCTGCTCATCCCGCTCGTGGTCACCTCGGTGACCCCGCTGGTCACCTACGGCACCACGGTGGGCACGTACGCGGCCAAGTACTCCAGTGAACTCGCGTTCGCGGCCAGCCACCCGCAGATCGTCGCCACCGCCACCAAGGACCAGGTACAGCTCGCCAATGCGAAGAAGTTCGCGCCGGAGCTGGCGGTGATCCAGGCCAACCCCGTCCTGTTCACCAAGCTGGCCAGCTACCCCACTCCGGCCGCTGTCCCGCCGAAGCTTGCCGCCCAGGCCGTGGCTGCCGCCGGGGGAGGGGCGACGGGGGTCCATATCGTCACCGTGATCGGCGCCAACAAGGCCGCGATCAACGGCGTGATCGCGGTAGGGCCGCAGATCCAGGCCGTAGCGCCGTTCGCGGCCCAGCTCACCGCGCTGTCCAAGGTGCCCCCGGGGGTGTTCGCGTACCTGAAGGCGCACGGCGCCGCGGTGCAGAACGCCGCGGCTCAATCTCCAGGCCAGTGGCAGACCTGGTACTGGATCTGTTTTGCCGGGGTGATCATCTTCCTGCTCAGCATCCCGGTCCTGCGGGGGCGCTGGAAGCCGTCCGACGCCCGCCGGGACGAGCAGGAGCACGAGACGATGGTCGCGGCCGAACTGGCCAAGCTCAACGCCTGAGCCAGGCGCGCCTTTGTCCCTGGCTGTTCGCGGGCGGTTGTCCGCGAACAGCCAGGGGTGCAGTTGCCGCGGTATGGCCTGCCTCTCGTGGCGGCATCGCATGGCGGGGCTAAGGCTGTTTGATGAAGCCCGCTATCAGCTCAAATGCCTGTTCCTGGTAGTCCTTGGAGTGATCCAGCCAGATGATGGACTTGTCGCGCCGGAACCATGCGAGCTGCCGCATTGCAAACCGGTATATAGCACGGCTGAGCTCATCGAATAGCTCTTCCTCGCTAGCGGGTTCGCCTTGCAAGAAGCGTGCTATAAAACGGTACTCAAGTCCAAGTGCCTCGAGTCTCTCAAACGTGACGCCTTTGCTCAGCAGATTCCTGACCTCTTGGACCATGCCCTCGTCAAGGCGCTTGCGGAGCCTGGATCTAATCCTCTCGCGCAGGACATCCCGCGGCCACGTCAGGCCCAGCTGGCAGAACTTGTACTGTGGGGCATTGACGTGCGATGTATTGAAGGGAAACCCTTGTTCCCTGATCTCGACCGCGCGGATTATCCGCCGCCTGTTCCGTGGGTCGATAGCACTCGCGGCATCAGGAGCCAGCTCGTGCAGGAGCTGATGCAGCTCATCGTTGGTCAGGCGCTCAAGTCGATCGCGCAGCACGAGGTCAGGCTGTGCCCTGGTCAGCTGGTACCCATCGACCACCGACCGCACGTAGAGTCCTGTGCCGCCAACAATGATAGGCATCTTGCCGCGGGCCGCGATTTCATCGATGAGCCTGTAGGTGCTCTTCTGGAAGTCAGCTACGGAATATCGCGTGCCTAGATCCATCACGTCGATCAGGTGGTGCCGGATCCCCTGCATCTCGCCGGGGGTGAGCTTTCCGGTGCCGATATCGAGGCCGCGGTACACCTGCCGCGAGTCCGCCGATATGATCTCGCCGCCGAACCGAAGCGCCACAGCCACGCCCAGCGCACTCTTACCAGATGCGTTTG
The DNA here is from genome assembly GCA_963707905.1 of uncultured Actinomycetes bacterium. GTDB lineage: Bacteria > Actinomycetota > Actinomycetes > Streptosporangiales > Streptosporangiaceae > DASXKD01. The sequence goes on from CAVPSA010000059.1 coordinate 534,998, forward strand.
TGCCAACAATTGCTATAACCTTGGCTCTCCTTGCCGCCAAGCTCATTCCCGGATCACATCTGGCCTGACCGCCAACCGTCAAGATTGTTACTTCCTTCGTCACGCAATTGCCAAAGGCCCGCAAGGCCGAGCCTACAGGCTGGTGGGCCCGGTGTCGGGGCTATAGGCCGGTCCGGGCGGTGAGCCGTCCCGACTTCACGGCCGCTGCGAATGCTTCATAGTCCTTTTCGTTCTGGTCGGCGTACGCAGCGGAGAAGTCGGCGATGGCCCGGTCGAAGGTATCTCCCTTGCCCAGGTAGGAGCCGATGGCGATCCGGTCGCCCCACCGGGCATGGGCGCGGGCGAGGGTCGCGGCGCAGATGCGGGCGTACAGGGTGGCACCAGGAACGAGCAGGCTGTCGACGTCGGCGCTGCCCTTCCAGTCCTGGAACTGGCGCACGTAGTAGTCGCGGGTCACGCCGTCGAGCCCCTTGATGCGGACCCAGCCGAGGAAGATGTCCGTGGCCGCCTGCATCAGCCGCTGGCCGGCCACCACACGCTGGCCGTGGTGCGGATAGGTGCTCTTCGCGACGAACCGTTCGAGCACGGCAGCCTGCGCCTCCTTGACCTGAAGAAACAGCGGGTCATTGTGGTCGCGGCCCAGCATCAGCATGATGTAGCAGCGGGTTCCCACGCTGCCCACGCCGACCATCTTGTAGGCCGTGTGGACGTAGCGGTACTCCTCCAGTGGGTGGTGGTGGTGCCCGAGCGTGCGCCGGTAGCTGCTGAGCAGCTTCTTGATCAGCGGCACCGGGTCCTCCCACTCTGACCCCGGCGTGACCAGATCCTCGATCGGGATGATCAGGGGCGGGTCGGCGACGATCCGCAGTTCGCCGTCCACCTCGGCCGCGCGCTTGGTGAACACCCGGGTGTTGTCCCGGGAGTGTGCCTTGTTCACGTCCCGCTCGAGAGCCTGGGCCTCCGCCTTGGTGACCCTTTTGACACGGACCTCCTGGCGGACCAGCTTGAGCAGCATCCCGACTTCCAGATGGTCATACCAGGCGTCCAGCGCTCCCATCCCGGCGGCCTGGCGCATGCGGTCCCGGTACTCGGCCACCCCGGCCATGACAATGGCGCGACGGTCGGCCGGAGAGAAGCCCCGGTCGCGGCCCATGATCTCGAAGCTGGCCGCCAGGCGCTTGACATCCCATTCCCACGGGCCGGGCAGCGTTTCGTCGAAGTCGTTGATGTCGAAGATCATCTGCCGCTCGGGGGTGCCGAACAGGCCGAAGTTCGACAGGTGCGCGTCGCCGCACGACTGCACGGTTATCCCCGATACCGGGGTTGCCGCCAGGTCGGCTGCCATGATCAGCGCGGCGCCACGGTAGAAGGTGAACGGCGAGACCAGCATGCGGCCGTACCGGATCGGGACCAGTTGCGGCACCCGTGACTCCGCCTGCTCTTCAAGCAGGGCAACCGGCTCCGGGCGGTCCGGCGCGGGCGTCCACCTGCCGTGGGCCGATCGCGGCGCCTCGACCCGGGCGGCCCGGCCCCGGGCAACCCGCTGATCCACCGTCAAGTGCGCCCGCCGCCATGCCGACGCAAACGGTGCAGTCCGTGCCCCGCTCGTGTCGCCCTGAGCGGGTCCTGCGGAGATCGGTTTTGCGGCCATGTATGCCTCCAGTCATGCCATCTTCCCGCGCCCCATCCGCCCCACGCTCACTCCCAGTGGGCGATATCTTCGCGCAGGACCGCGAACTGGATCATGGCGCCGATGGCCATTAAAGTAGTCACCAGTGAGCGCGCGCATCGACGAGGCCAAGAAGGCGATCCGCAGCCGGGTCTGGGATCTGCTGGTACGGGAACGTGTTGCCGAGCCTGGTGTGCACGGATACATTCCGGCGTTCGTGGGCGCTGAGGCAGCTGCCGACCGGCTCGCCGGGCTGCCCGAGTGGCGGGCCGCCCAGGTCGTCAAGGCTGTCCCGGGCCGCGCGCAGCAGCCCGTCAGGGAACGGGCACTTCGCGATGGCAAACTCCTCTATGTGGCGGTTCCCAGACTGGCCGCCGAACTGCCGTTCTTCGTCCTTGACCCGGCAGACGCCACCACAGCGCCCGCCGGAGCCGCATTGCCCGAGCATGCCGCTCACCATGCGCGCAAGGTGGGCGTCCAGGACATGCGCCGGGTCGACATAGTGGTCTGCGGCAGCGTCGCGGTGAACCGGCGGGGCACCCGGCTGGGGAAGGGCGCGGGTTATTCCGACATCGAGGTAGCTCTGCTCCAGGAAGCCGGACGGATCGGTCCAAGCACCGTCATCGTTACGACCGTCCATTCGCTCCAGGTGATAGACGAGCCCATACCCGAGACTGAGCACGACTTCAGCGTCGACCTGATCGTCACCCGCGACGAAGTCATCGAATGCGAACCACAGCGGCGCCCAACCGGCCTGTACTGGAACAACCTGACCCCTGCGAAAATCGCCGCCATACCGGCGCTCGCCGCCAGGGCTGCGGCCATCCGGCCTTCATGAGGTGAAGAACTCCACCAGGACCGGGGCGAGCACGCCCGGATTCACCTCAGCAGGCAGCGCAACGTCCCGGCCGCGGCGGCGGAGACAGCCGGCGGCTTGGTCATTGGCGCGGCCTGTCGTATTCCTGGACGCGGGCCATCACCTCATCACCGGCCTTGGGCCGGGCGCCGCAGTCGAACGGCGGCTGCGGGTCATACTCGATCAGGAGCTGCGCCGCTTCCGCCGCGGTCCGGTCGGCGAGCAGTTCGGTGAGCCGCAGTGCCATGTCGATCCCGGCTGACACGCCCGCTGCGGTGATGATCCGGCGGTCGAGATGCTCGACTACCCGCCCGGGTGTGGGCGTGGCGCCGCAGGCGGCCAGGTCCGGGTAGCGGGCCCAGTGCGTGGTCGCGGTGAGGCCGTCGAGCAGGCCCGCCGCGCCGAGCACGAGGGAGCCGGTACACACCGAGGTGGTGAAGGTTGTGCTGGCGTGCGCGCCCAGTACCCAGTCCAGTACCCGCGCGTCGGACTGCAGCGGGCGCGTGCGCCCGCCGGGGAAGACGATCACATCGGGGCTCGGCAGGTCCTCGAAGGTAGCGTCGATGACCAGGCCGAGCATCCCGTTGTCGGCGCGCACCTCGCCCCTGGCGTGACCGGCGAAGATGATGTCGAACGTCGGGATTTGCTGCAGCACTTCGTAGGGGCCGATCGCGTCGAGCGCGGTGAACTGTGGGAACAGCGGGATGGCGATGCGCAGCCGGCCGGTCATGCGGACGCTCCTTCGTGACGGGTGGTCGTGCGGAACCGCCTGCGATAGGCATCAGGACTGACCCCGAGGTGCCGGTGGAATACGCGCCGCATGGACTCGGCGGTGCCTAGTCCGCAGCGTTCGGCCACCACGTCGAGGGTGTCGTCGCCCGCCTCGAGGTCGGCGCGTGCCGCCTCAAGCCGGACGCGTTCCACGAACCGTCCCGGGCTCTGGCCGACCTCGGTGGTGAACACGCGGGTGAAGTGCCGCACGCTCATGGACGCCGCGGCGGCGAGCGCGGGCAGCCGGTGGTCACCGCCGGGCGCGGACTCGACACGGTCCTGGACGGCCCGGACGGCCGAGCGCTCGGCCCTGGGCGCCCAGACCGGCGTGGCGAACTGGGTCTGGCCGCCTGGCCGGTGCAGGAACATCACCATCCACCGGGCCAGCGTCTGGGCGACGTCGGTGCCCAGATCGTCGGCCACCATGGCGAGTGACAGGTCGATCCCGGCGGTGACCCCGGCGCTCGTCCAGATCTGGCCATCGCGGATGTAGAGCGGGTCGGGATCCACGTCGAGTGCCGGGTATTCGGCCTGCAGCTCCTGCGCCGCGGCCCAGTGGGTGGTCACCCGGCGCCCATCCAGCAGCCCAGCGGCGGCCGCGATGAAGGCGCCCGTGCATATCGCCGCGATCCGGCGGGACCGGCCGGCGGCAGCACGGACGAAGGCGATCAGGTCCGGGTCGGCGCTGGCCGCCCTGGAGCCGGTACCGCCCGGCAGCACCAGGGTGTCGATCCGCTCGCCCAGGCCGGGCAGCGGCACGGTGCCAAGCTCCAGGCCGCTCTCGGTGCGGATCAGGCCGCCGCGGACCGATGCCACTCGCGCCCGGTACCCGCCGCGCCTGCCCAGTGACCCGGCAGCATCGCCCGCGTAGGCGAACACCTCATGCGGCCCGGCGACGTCGAGCGCCTGCACGCCGTCGAAGGCCACGAAGACCACAGGCAGCTCGCTCACGGATCCCACTCTCGCCGTGGCTCACCGATGGCGTCAACGACACACTCCCCACATATTCGGTCATTGCCCCGGCCGCACGCCATCGTCAAGTTCGCTGCGAGCGCCCGAATCCGAAACGACGTCGCCGCCGTGGGCCGCTGCCGGGGATCCGCCCAAGCCCGCTATGCATTCTTCGTGGCCAGGCGGCCGGCGGCCAGTGCGGAGTGGTCCACTTCGTCGAGCGTCGTGACGACGATGTCGGCCCCTGCCCTGGTAAGCAGGTCGGCGTCGTGGGCGCGCGCAACGCCGATCGCGGCCATGTCGCCCGCCTTGGCGGCTTCGACGCCCGCGGTGGCGTCCTCGATGACCATCGCGGCATGCGGCGCGACGCCGAGTTCCCGGGCCGCGGTCAGGAACATCTCGGGGTCCGGCTTTCCGTGCGCGAAGTCCCGGCCCGAGACGTCGGCGTCGAAGAAGTCCAGCAGCGTCAGACCCGGGCGCAGCAATGCCGACGTGATCCACTGCTCCTGGGCGAACGTGTCGAGCCGGATCTTGCGCAGGAACAGTTTCGCGTTCCGCGACGAGGACGCCGCCGCGACCTGGATGCCGACGTCCTTGACGGCGATGATGAACCGCAGCGCGTCGGGGTACGCGGTGAAGTCGCCGGCCTCGATGAGCCGCACCACCATCTCCTGCTTGCGCGCGGCGTACTCCGCGAGGCGCAGGTCATGGTCGTCGGGGACGTGGAAATACTCCAGCGCCGCGCGCGCGCCGCTCAGGCGCGGCTTGCCCGACATTTCCTTCTGGTAGACCTGGGGCGTGAACGCTTCCGGCGACCAGGTCGTCCGGCCACGGATGTCGTTCCACTCCCTTTCCATCAGCTCGCGCAGTGACTCGCGCCACGCCTTCTCGTGCGGCGAGTCGACAAGCACGCCGTCGACATCGAAGATCGCTCCCTGGAACACCGGCACGCATCCTCCTGTCAGCCGTGGGCCTGCCGATGCCCCGGATGCGGATCCGGCGGGAGTGCGAAAGTGCACCAGTCGCCCGGGCGCAGCTCGCGGACCTCGTCGCCGACTCCGACGCTGATCGGCCGCCGCGCGCCCTCCCGATGCGCGGTCAGCGTCAGCCTCCCGTCGGCGAGCGTCACGAGGATCGGCGTCCCCCGGAATTGCATCGCGAACGACAGCCCGCCGAACCGTGGGGGCAGCCGGGGGTCGAAGTACAGGACGCCGTCGCGGATCTCCGTGCCGGCGTAGCTGCGCTGGACAAGATCGAGCGTCCCGGACATCACGCCCATGTGGATCCCCTCCTTCGTGGTGCCGCCTTGGACGTCGCCGACGTCGCTCTCCAGCGCGGCGAGGAACCGCTTCCACGAGCCTTCGACGTCCAGCCGTGCGAGCACGGCGCCGTACGCGACGAAGCTCAGCGTGGATCCGTGCGAGGTGCGCTCGTCGTAGTAGGCGATGTTCTTGCGTGCGGTGTCCGGACCATAGGCGTAGCCCAGCCGCTCGAACAGCCGCCGCAGCTCGCCGGGCGAGAACAGGAAGAACAGCATCACCGTATCGGCCTGCTTGGCGAGCTTGTAGCGGTTGGGGTCGTCGCCCTCGGCGTGCAGGATCCGGTCGAGCCGCTGGATGTTCCCGTACTTGGCGCGGTAGGCGTCCCAGTCCAGTTCCTCGAGATCCTCGTATCCTTCGAACTGGCTGATAATGCCGTCGCCGTGGAACGGGATGAACATCCGGCGGCTCATGTCCGCCCAGGTGCGCAGTTCCTCGTCGCCGAGGCCCAGCTTCTCGCGCAGCGCGTCGGCCCGGGGCGCGGGCAGGAGCGAAAGGACCTCCTGTGCAATGTCGCACAGCCACGCCACCATGACGTTTGTGTAGGCGTTGTTGCGCAGGCCGCCCTCGGCGGCACCTGGGTACTTCTCGTGGAACTCGTCCGGACCCATCACGCCGTGGATCTCGTAGCGCTCGCGCCCGGGATTGAAGTGGGCGATCGAGGCCCAGAAGCGCGCGATCTCCAGCATCATCTCCGCGCCGTAGTCGCGCAGGAAGGCCAGGTCCTCGGTGGTCTGGAAGTAGTGCCAGATGTTGTAGAAGATCGCCGCGCTGACGTGCCGCTGGTTGTGGCTGAGGTCGGGCTCCCAGTGGCTCGAGAGCGGGTTGAGATGCACGCGCTGGGTTTCCTCCTTGCCCTCGCTGCCGCTCTGCCAGGGGAACATCGCGCCGCGTAGCCCCGCCTCCCGGGCCGCCGCGCATGCCTCGCCCAGGCGCCGGTAGCGGTACAACAACAGGCCCCGGGTGACCTCCGGCATGCGGAAGTTCAGGAACAGGTACACGTAAAGCTCGTCCCAGAACACGTGCCCCCGGTACGCCTCGCCGTTGAGGCCGCGGGCCGGCACCCCGGCGTCCAGGTCGGCGGTGTGATGCGAGCACACCTGGAGGATGTGGCAGATGTGCAGCCGCAGCAGCAGTTGCACACGGTCGTCTCCCGGCACGCGGACGTCACACACCCGCCACAGCTCGTCCCAGGCCGACTTATGCCGCGCGAGCGCCTCCTCGAAGCCGGTGTAGCGCAGCGCGGACGTCCCTGCTTTCGCCAGCGAGTCGCTGATCGCGGGGTCACGCGAGGTGAAGAAGGTCACCATCTTCTCGACCCGCACCGCGACGCCCTGCCGGACATCGAACGCGAGCACCTGCTGGATGTAGTCCTCCATCTGGTAGAGGCTGCGGTCGACGGGGAGCGGCTCGTCCCGGCCGCCGAGGATGCGCGTGCGCGCCGCCTGGCTGATGTACAGGTTCGACTGACGCGTCTGCACCTTCAGCGCAATCACCTCGGGCCCGAACGTCCTCGGTGACACCGGGTCAAGGTGGCGGCTCTCAAGCTGCTCGTAGCGCGCGACGCCGCCGTTGGTCACCCGCCCGTCCAGGCCGGATACCACCTCCACCCGGCCTGACCAGTTCTCGGGTGTGAGCGTCCACTCGATGCCCGCGTGATGGAGGTCGGCCATGCTCACGAACCGGCGGCTGCGCAGCGCTGTCTCGCGGCCGGCCGGGTCGCGGAAGCGCAGCTCGCGGATCACGGTCGCGGTGCGGATCTCCAGCTCGTGCCGGTAGTCGAGCAGCTCGACATCGGCGAGACGGATCGGGTCCTCGCCCTCGATGCGCAGCTTAAGCACCAGCCAGTTGGGCAGGTTGACCAGATCCTCGTTGAGCACCGGCACGCCACCGAGGATCGTCGTCTCGCGGTTGTAAACACCGTGCCCGTACGTGCCCGGGTAATGCACGCCGTCGGCGTCCTCCCACTCCGCCGTGCCGCGCGTGCACAGGTAGCCGTTGCCCGTCGAGGTCAGCGCCTCGCGAAGCCCTTCGTCGGAAGGATCGAAATCCTCGTAGGTGAGCAAGAAGCCGTTCACTGCAGCTCCCTCGCGTCGCGGGTGGCGGCGAATCGGATGGCCGTCGCCACGCCGCTGCCAAGCGGCCCCCGCCGGAGGCGTGAGTGCGCCCGGCAGGGGCCTAGATCCCGTCTCCCCGCCAAACCGGGAGGACGAGACCCTGCAAGCCACCGTAGACCAGGCAGACGGTGGAGTGCCTCCGGCGCCAACATCAACTACGCCGAATGCCGCCGATGTCCTATCTGGTGATGGCCGTTAGCTGCGGCGCCCGCCCCAGCTCAGCGAGCCACCGCGCGGCTGCCGTTCCTGCGGCGGTTGGGTTGCGTGGGAGCCGGCGGGTGTCGTTTGGGCGGTGGCTGGCGTTTGGGCCGGGCAGCGCGACGTCCCGTCCGCCCACATGCCACCGCCAGAGCGCGACCCGGCATGTTATTGGCCGCGGAATGCCCTGCTACGTGCGGAAGCTAGGAAAGTGGTAACATAAAGAAGAAGCTCCGGACCCAGGCAGCCGCAACCACCAAATATTCGCGGTGGTGGCAACAGGGCCCGGATTTTTTTTCGTCGTACCCGAAACGGTACCGGCAAGACGCCATGGCCAAAGGACGGTGGGAACCCGCAGGAGAATTCATTCTCCGCGGTCTTACCCAGCATGACCGGCAACCGCGCACGTCACCTGGTCACTGACTAAGGAGTCGGTTATGGGCAGCATCGCATGGATCGTTCTGGGCCTGGGCGCAGGCTTGCTCGCTCATATGGCGATCCCCGGCAAGAGGCCACATGGCTTGCTCAGTATCTGTCTGATCGGCGTTGCCGGGGCACTGTGCGGCGGTTGGGCGGCCACCGGGTTGTTCCACGTCGGCACCCTGCACGAGTTCTTCAGCTTGTCCACCTGGCTCGCTGCCATCGCCGGTGCGACCGTCCTGCTACTGGCTTATCATCTGGCCACCGTAGGGTCGTCCGACCGACTCGCGCACCGCTGAGAAACCGCCAATTGGGGGAGTGGCTCCGGCTCGCCCGCGGGCGCGCGGCCCGGCAGCGAAGCGGAGCACGAGAGCCCGGGAGGAGACAGATGACCGAGGGTTCCGGCATCAATGCCCGGGCGCTGGCCTGAGGCCTGTGTGTTTCTCGCCTCAGGCTGATCTCGTCGGCGGCGTGGTGATCTGCGCGATCGGCGTGGATGCCGTCCGCCATGTCCGCCAGCGCCGCGAGTTCCTGGCGTTGGCGTCGATCCCGTTGCTGCTCGGTGCTCATCAGTTCATCGAGGCGCTGGTCTGGTTGTGGCTTCAGGGCCATGTGCCGCGCGGGATCGGCCATGTCGCGCTCTGGGCTTACCTGCTGATCGCCTTTGTTGTGCTGCCCGTCTTTGTCCCCCTGGCTGTCATCGCGCTCGAACCGACAAGGCGAAGCAAGTGGATGATGGCGCCGTTCGCGTCGGTCGGGGCCGTGATCGCTGTGTCGCTGCTGGCGGCGATGGTCCGTGGCCCGGTCAGTGTGCGGCTCGCCCCCTACCATCTCTCATACGGCATCCGGGTGCCTGACGGCTTCCTGATTGTCACTCTCTACGTGGTTGCCGTGTGCGGGCCGCTCCTGCTGTCGGGCTACCGGAGCGTGGCTGTCTTCGGCATCGTCAACCTCGTTGCTGTCATCATCATCGCCCGGCTCACCGTTTCCGGGTTCGCCTCGGTGTGGTGCGGGTGGGCGGCCTTGTCCAGTGGTGCCATCGCGCTGCACTGCCGCTTCGCCAGGCCGCATCCGCAACGTGCCCGGTCCGGGGCCGACGGGCTAACTCCCACCGCCTGAGTGCCCGCCGCACCCGGCAGGCAAACGCCCTCATGCGTCGCGGAACCTGAGTACCAGGCCGCCGAGGATCAGCGCTCCCTCAGCCGTCAAACCTCACCGCGCTGACCCCGCGTGAGACCGAAGTGCTGCGGCTCGTCGCCGAGGGCCTGTCCAACAGCGAGATCGCCGCCTGCCTCACCGTGAGGGCCTGCGCACCGCGTCCGGCGGTGGTCACCGCGTACGAGTCCGGCCTGGTCGTGCCTGCCCGGAGCCGCTAGGCAAGCGTTCCAGTGCAGGTGATTCGAGGGGCCAGCGGGCGGCTCGCAGGTTTGTTCCGGTGAGCGTGGGTACCTTGCCGGAGGAACGGTCTTCGGGCAGGAGGGATGACCGACAGCCTGGATGTCGTGTTCGGCGGCTCGCGAGGCTGCGGCAGCGCATGACGACGACCGAGGCACCGGAGTCCAGCGGCGGCCGAGGCTGAGCATTCACCGCTGGCAGCTGATGCGCGATCTCCCAGCTGAGCCGTCGGCGCCTGCGCCGCGCCCAGGCCGCTGCTAACTATAGTGAGCACTTCGCGTATTATAGTTATAGATGGTCCCACTCAAGCAGTACGAAGGGAATGCAATGACAAGCATGACCAGGCAATACAGCGCCGCGGCAAGCCGCGCGCGCAACGTTGTGGACAAGACCGCTGACGTTTGGACACAGAGTGCGCAGACGGTGACCGGCCGGCTTTTCGGCCTGCCGCGGGTCGACCTGGTCCCGGCAGTCGAACGTTACTTCAGCCTCGTGCAGCGGACGGTCGATATCAACCGCCAGTTCGCCGTCAGATGGGCCGAGGCGGCGGGCACGCTGTCGGGCGTGGCACGCGAGAAGGCCGGGTCAGCCGGAGACATCATGCGGGACAAGGCCGAGGCGGCGGGTAACGTCGCGCGCGAGCAGGCCAAGCAGGCCGAGCTGGCAGCCCGCGAGCAGGCTGCGAAGGCCGAGCAAGCCGAGAAGGAACTGGCGCGCCGGAGCCGCCAGGCCGAGCGCGAGCAGGCCGAGAAGGCCGAGCTGGCAGCCCGCGAGCAGGCTGCGAAGGCCGAGCAGGCCGAGAAGGAGCTGGCGCGCCAGGCCCGCCAGGCCGAGCGCGAGCACGCCAGGCAGGCTCACAAGAGGGCCCGCGCGCGCTACGAAGGCCGGACCAAGGCCGAGCTGAGCGACTTGCTGGCCCAGCGGAAGCTGCCCAAGACGGGCAACATCGACGATCTCATCGAGCGCCTCGTCGAGGCAGACAGTAAGTAAGGCACTTGTCGCCCATGCCGAGAATGCCCGGCACCGGCAGGAACCGCTGCTTCCGGGCTCGGCTCCGCCGGGTCGGGTCAGGCGCTGTTGCAGGGCGTGACCCATCCGCCGGTGCGGCGAAACTACTCAGCCGGGCCGATTCGGCTGTGACCGTGGCGCCCGGGCGCTCCTCGCGCAGGGCGAGACTCTGAGACCGGTGAGGAACCGCCAGATGGCCCAATCGTCCCCCTCAACGCCTTCTCTGCCGGGGCCGTCACCGGTGCGTTGCCTTGTCACCGGGGCATCTGGGTACATCGGCGGGCGGCTGGTTCCTGAACTGCTCGCCGCGGGGTATTCGGTCCGGTGCATGGCTCGTGACCCGGGGAAGCTCAGTGACCGGCCCTGGTCCGGCGACGTCGAGGTCGCGGCGGCGGACGCACTGGAGGGGACCAGCGTGCGGCGCGCTCTGGAGGGTGTCGATGTGGCCTATTACCTCATCCACTCGCTGGGCACGGGCGCGTCGTTTGAGCAGCGGGACCGCGACGCGGCGGGCATCTTCGCCGACGCCGCCAGGTCCGCGGGGGTCAAGCGGATCGTGTATCTGGGGGGCATCGTTTCCGGCGATGGCAGCGGCCTGTCACCGCATCTGCGCTCGCGGGCGGAGGTGGGGGACATCCTGCTGGGCGGTGATGTGCCGGTGGCCGCGCTGCAGGCTGCCGTGATCATCGGCAGTGGGTCAGCGTCGTTCGAGATGCTGCGCTATCTCACCGAACGGCTGCCGGTGATGGTCACCCCGAAGTGGGTGGGAACCCGCATTCAGCCGATCGCCGTCCAGGATGTGCTGCGTTATCTCGTCGGCTGCGCGGCGCTGCCTCCCGGCGTCGACCGCCGCTTCGATATCGGCGGTCCGGACGTCTTGACGTATGCGGAGATGATGCGCCGGTATTCCGGCGTGGCCGGGCTGCGGCCGCGGGTTCTGATTCGCGTGCCGCTGCTCACGCCGCGGTTGTCGTCGCTATGGGTCGGGCTGGTGACGCCGGTGCCGGCCGGCTTGGCGATGCCGCTGGTCGAATCGCTCAGGAACGAGGTCGTGTGCGCCGAGCACGACATCGCCGCGTATGTTCCGGACCCGCCCGAGGGCCTTGTGCCTCTCGACCGTGCCATCGCGCTGGCCCTGCAGCACACCCGCGAGGGCGCGGTCTCCACCCGCTGGTCCTCGGCCGCGACGCCCGGCGCTCCCAGCGACCCGCTTCCCAGCGACCCGTCGTGGGCCGGTGGCTCGCTCTATGTGGACGCGCGCCTCAGTGCCGTCCGCGCTTCGCCGGCGGCACTGTGGCAGGTCATCGAGGGCATCGGCGGTGAGACCGGGTGGTACTCCTTCCCGGCCGCTTGGGCGGCACGCGGGCTGCTCGACCGGCTCGCCGGCGGAGTGGGGCTGCGCCGCGGCCGGCGTGATCCGCGGCACTTGCGCGTCGGTGACGCGCTGGATTTCTGGCGGGTAGAGGCCATCACACCGGGATCGCTGCTGCGGCTGCGCGCGGAGATGAAACTGCCCGGCCTGGCCTGGCTCGAAATGGCGGTCGGCCGAGACCACGACGGCATGACCACCTACAGCCAGCGGGCTATCTTCCAGCCACGTGGACTCGCCGGACACGCATACTGGAGATCCATATCGCCGTTCCACGGCGTGGTATTCGGCGGCATGCTCCGCAATATCACCGCGGCCGCCGAGCGGGCCGGCCGCTCGGTAGACAAGCCCGCGCCAGCCGGGCACTGAGCAGCGCGGCAAAATGCAACTGGCTCTCCGGCTTCTGCATGACAGCGATGCCGAGCATGCTCCTGGACGTGAACTCAACGTCGCAGGCCTGCGCCGGACACTATGGCGCGTGCGATCCTGGACTCGCGGAACTCTGCTACCCCGTGGGGGCGAAGCAGAGCACGAGAGCCCGCGAGGAGACAGATGACCGACAGTTCCGGCACCAATGCCCGGGCGCTGGCCTGAGGCCCGTGTGTTTCTCGCCTCAGGCTGATGTCGTCGGCGGCGTGGTGATCTGCGCGATCGGCGTCGATGCTGTCCGCCATGTCCGCCAGCGCCGCGAGTTCCTGGCGTTGGCGTCGATCCCGTTGCTGCTCGGTGCTCATCAGTTCATCGAGGCGCTCGTCTGGTTGTGGCTTCAGGGCCATGTGCCGCGCGGAATCGGCCATGTCGCGCTCTGGGCCTACCTGCTGATCGCCTTTGTCGTGCTGCCCGTGTTTGTCCCCTTGGCCGTCATCGCGCTCGAACCGACGAGGCGAAGCAAGTGGATGATGGCGCCCTTCGCGTCGGTCGGGGCGGTGATCGCCGTGTCGCTGTTGGCGGCGATGGTCCGTGGCCCGGTCAGTGTGAATCTCGCCCCGTACCACCTCTCCTATGGCATCCGGGTGCCTGACGGCTTCCTGATCGTCACGCTCTACGTGGTTGCCGTGTGCGGGCCGCTCCTGCTGTCGGGCTACCGCAGCGTGGCTGTCTTCGGGATCGTCAACCTCGTTGCCGTCATCATCATCGCCCGGCTCACCGTTTCCGGGTTCGCCTCGGTGTGGTGCGGGTGGGCGGCCTTGTCCAGTGGTGCCATCGCGCTGCACTGCCGCTTCGCCAAGCCGCATCCGCAACGTGCCAGGTCCGGGGCTGACCAGCTAACTCCGACCGTCTGAGTGCCCGCCGCGCCCGCGTCGCGGAGATTGGGTCTAGAGCAGATTCGCGGCTTGCCTGACTCGCTAGCGGGCTTCCAGCTCGGCCAGGTCGCGGACCGCGAACCGGTAGTGCTCGATCTCCTCGTCCATCACGACGCTGATGCAGTCGATCACGGTGCGCTCCTCGTCCGGGTAACCGGGAGCCGGCGAGCGCTGGCATCTCCGTCCCAGGCTGTCGTCGGTCAGGCCGGCCACGATGCGCCGCATCACGGCCATCCGGTCGGCGCGGGCGGCCAGGATCTCGGCGTAGCCGGGCTGCGCGGTCAGGTCGATGCCAAGCGCGGCCGCGTCCGCCGCCGGATACCAGCTCTGCGGCAGGCCGAGCGGGTGGTAGGGCATTTCCTCGTCCAGCACCGTCCGGCTGGCCCATGCGTCGGTGATGAAGACCAGGTGGCGCAGTGTCTGCGCGAATGACCACTCCTCGTTGACCTGCTCATCCAGCGCTGTCGCGGGCAGCCGCCCGGCTCGTTCGATTGCCTGCGCCCACAGCCGCTCGATGGTGTCCCACATCGCGCGGACGTCATCGGCCGTCTGGCCCTCGCGGAACTGGACTCGCTCGGGGTGCCGCCGGTCCAGCTCGGCGCTGACGAAATCGGTCACGTCAACGCCGTTGACCGTGACATTGCTGAGGTAACCGGAGATGCTGACATTGACCAGCCAGCCGTCCCGGATCGTGACGCCGGTCAGGTCACAGTCGGTGAACCGGGCGCCGCGCAGGTCCGCGACATCGAACCGGGCACCCCGGAACTGCTCGCTCCCGCGGCCCTCGCCGGCATAGAACCGGTGCGGCCCGAACTGCGCCTCCATCGGTTCATCTGGGGAGGCGGGCGCCGGGCCGGCTGGATCATTGGTTGCTGTCATGGACTGCAAGATAACGCTGATCCCAGACGATCTGCTTCCGCGAATGTGGGAGCAGTCGCCCACCTACAGGCGGTAGGCCGGCTCGCAGGGCATCGCCGCGCGCTACGGCCCGGACGCGTGAGGCCGCTTGCTCGCTGATGGCCGGCGGCCGGCCAGGAGCCCGGGCAGGGGTTATGACTCGACGAGCATCACAACCGTTTCGGGGCGTACCCCGTCGTGCTGCATGGCTTCGGCTGCCTCTTTGGTCTCCAGCGCCCGCCGGAAGGTGTCACTGTCAGGCGCTTCCACGATCAGCCCGACCCTGTTCGGGTGTTCTGGGTCGATGAACGTGCGCGCCGTCATGCCCATGGGCGCGAAGAACTCTTCCCGCTTCGATGATGCAAGCCAGTGGTCGACGTCGTCGACCTCGTGAAAGACGATCATTGTTGTCATCGTGAGCCCCCCTGTCTGGCGCTGCTCATCTGAGCCGTGCGCCGTGGCCCGATGCTACACGGTTTCAGCGGACCTGCCCCTGGCCCGCTGACCTGCGCACTGCGTTTAGACCAGTCCGGGCCAGACAGCCAGCACCGGCTCGCGGCCTGAGGTCGCCGACCGGAGCCTGTGTCCCCTCGCCCGGCATGAAGGACGCAGGGTAGCACCAGCTCAGTGGGGGAAGACTGATCAGGTAGAGCACATCCCGCTGATCACCGGGAATTAGGAGAGAATGGGGCCAAGAAAGGGCTGAAGACGGAAGACCTTCGGATGGAGAAGGGCGAATAGAGCTACAACTTCGGCAGGTGTTTAGCTGGCGCAGTGTCTCCACTTGGGTCACGGTGGCACCGGCAGCTCTTACGTTGGTGCTGGGAGGTATATTCCTGGGCCGGGCTTCCATGTGGACGGACGAGGCCGCAACATGGTTCACCTCAGTTCAGCCCGTCTCCGGCTTGGTCAGGAACTTGACATACGTCGATGTCGTGTTCCTCCCCTACTACCTTTTCATGCATTTTTGGCTCGGGGTAAGCCAATCTCTGTGGTGGATGCGCCTGCCCTCGCTGCTCGCTGGCGCAGCCACCGTTGCAGCGCTCGTCTTGTTGGCGCGTCGCTGGCTTCCGCTCCGCTGGTCGGTGCTGGCGGGCCTCCTACTCGCCCTCAATCCGCTGTTCGCGGAGTGGCCGATGCAGGCGCGTCCCTATGCGGCAGCGACGCTGTTTGCCGTCCTATCGATGGCAGCACTGGTGAACGCTGTCGATCGCGGGGGCACGCTCCGGTGGGTGCTCTACGGGCTCGCCAGCCTGTGCATGCTCCTCCTCCACCTGATGGGGGTCTTCGTCCTGGCCGCTCAGCTTGTGGGCGTTGCGGTCGCTCGCCGGCGATCCGCTTGGCCAGGCATGGTTTCCACACTCGCAGGTGTCGCTGTCGCCGTGAGCCCACTTGTAGTGGTCGCCGCGGGCGAGACCGGGCAGATCTCGTGGATCCCGTCGGCCACCCCCCGGACTTTCCTCGACGCCCTTGTAGCTGTCTCAGGAGGGCGCGCCGAGGCCACCGCACTGGTGATCTGCGGCGTCATCGTGGCGGCAAGCATTGCCGCCGCGGCCCCTGGCAGTGAGAGAGCGCTCGGCTCCGCTCTTTGCCTGGCCTGGGGCACCGTTCCCCCCTTGTTGCTCGTTCTTGTGTCGTTCCTGCGCCCCCTCTATATCGCTCGGTACGCGGTGATGTGTCTGCCAGGTGTTGCACTCATCGAGGCCATGGCCGGATGGCGTGCATGGACGATTCTCACTGCGCGAGGCACGACCCGCGAAACGTCCCGCCCAGGGACGCAGGTATCGACCGCAGCCGGGCCCGTTCGCCGCCACGACCGGCGACGGTGGGCCTTCGTCATGGCGACGATCACCTGTGCTGGAGCCTGTGTCGCTGGTTTCGCGCTCCTAGCTCATACCAGCTATGTGCTCCAACAGCGCTATGTCTACGACAACTACCGTTCCGCTGCGACCGCGCTGAGCAGTGATCTATTGGAACGCCCGGCACCGGTCGCGATCATTCCCGACTGGGCGGGTGTTGGTTTTTCGTACTATGCCACTCCGTCGGCATTGGCCGATGCGCTATTCGGGCAGGCGACTCGAGCCTACAATCGGCATTTGCTCGATTGGCAAAAAGTCACGTTAGGTTCGGGAACCGGCGAGCCGCTTCAGCGCAGCAGCGTTCTCGGCTGGCCACTCGGAGCGAAGCCTGAGGCGCCTACAGTTCGATGTGCAGTTGGATGGGCGATAGGAAGGGGCGTCGCGCCTTCAAAGACCTTCATCATCGACGGTTCCAGCTGTCGGCTGTCCTGGGTCCACTATTACGGTCTTGCGTGGGTCGCATCGGTCAGTGGATGAGCACGTTCCTGCGGAACGCGGCGGCGTTCCGCAGGAAGCTGGCACCGTTCATCGACCACGCCCGCAGGGCCCGGGCGGGGACCGCGCTGCCCGGCGGGCGTTCGGCGGCGGGCCGTGAGCGTGGTGCCGCTATCCGGGCGTGGGCGAACGAGCAAGGCATCCCGGTCAGCGCGCGCGGGCGCATCCCGGCGGATGTGGTGGAGCGGTATGAAGCCGCATTGGCCGGGGGCTGACGCCGTTGATACTTGACGCCGATGTTCGGCGTGGGACAGCCTGATCTACAGGCCGCTGACCGCCAGCGGCCCCGCGGTGTGCTGACAACGGCCGTCTCGGACTCCGAATGGTCTTGATATTCCCAGGGTCACGGTGCCGACCCGCAGCGGCTTGCCGCATGTGATCCTTCGCTATGCGCGAGGGCGGCAACCTCCGCTGCGCTGGCGGAAGGGGGGACGTCACGGCGCTTGACTTGGAAGTTGATGACGTCATTGGGCTGATCGCTCGCGCTGTCAGCCAGCAGCGCTGCATCTTGTTCCTTGGTGCCGGCGTTCACGCCCCGCCGCCTGATCAGTCACGGTTTGAGTACCCGGCCGAGCAGCGTCCGCCGATTGGCGCTGCCCTCAGCCAGAAGCTCGCAGCCGACTGCAACCTTTCAGGGCGGTTTCCGGACGAGGACCCGTCAAATCTTCAGAGGGTCGCGCTGTTTTACGAGATCGCGCGCTCGCGCCACCAGCTCGTGGACGCCCTCAACGATGCGGTCCAGACGGGCAAGCGCCCATCGCCGATGCTGCAGGCACTGGCGGAGCTGGGTTTCCCGCTGGTGATCACCACGAACTACGACCAACTGTTCGAGAACGCGCTGATCGCCGCCGGAAAGCAGCCACGTGTGGCGGTGTACACGCCGAACCTCGAGCCGACGACTGACTACCGCGACCCGACGGCTGAGAGCCCTGTCGTGTTCAAGATCCATGGCGACATCCTGCGTCCGGAGACGATCGTCATCACCGACGAGGATTACATCCAGTTCGTTCTGCGGATGTCCAGACAAGGATCCGTACGACCCGGTTCCGTTGACGCTTAAGTACTACCTGACGGGCTGGACCACGCTGTTTGTCGGGTATAGCCTGCTTGATTACAACCTTCGCGCTGCTGTTTAAGACGCTTCGTTGGAAGATTGACAGCGCGAGCATGCCCGACATGTATTCCGTTGATTACCACCCCGACCCGCTGATCTTTGATGTCTGGCACAACCAGCGCCGGTATGTGAAGTTCATCGCGCAGGACGTCTGGGCGTTCGTGCCCCGGCTCTATGAGCGCGTTCTCGGGAAGGAATTTCAGCCATCACCGTCGTGAGCGAGCTTGCGGCAGCCGTTCCAAGCATCCCGTACCGCGGGATTCACCCGTTCCGCTACCTCGACCACGCGATCTTCTTCGCGCGCGAGGAGGAGACGCGCCGCCTGGCCAGCCTTGTCTCCGTGTACCGGGGCGTGCTGCTCTACGGCGACTCCGGCTCGGGCAAGTCCTCCCTCGTCAACGCCGGCCTGATCCCTGAAGCTATACGACTCGGCTTTGCGCCCGAGCGACTGCGCGTGCAGCCGCGCGCATCCGAAGAGCTCGTCGTCGAGCGGATCCGTAGCGCGGACGACGACGAGGAGGAGCTGCTGCCTTCGGTCCTCGCGCTCGACGAGGAATCGTCGGCGCGGACCGTGCTGGCGATGGACGCGTTCGAGGAACGCGTCCGCGCGGCGTGCGAGCGGCACCGGCCGCTGCTGATCTTCGACCAGTTCGAGGAGATCGTGACCCTGTTCGACGAGGCCAGGGCCCGTGATGCACAGCGGCGTCTGGTCGAGCTCCTCGTTCGGCTGTTGCGCGGGTCGCTCCCAGTCAAGGTCCTCTTTTCCTTTCGCGAGGACTATCTGGGCAAGGTCAAGGAGCTGCTGTCGGCCTGCCCGGAGCTCGTCGACCAGGCGCTGCGCATCGCCCCGCCAACGGCCGACGCGCTGCCGACAATCATCCGGGGACCGTTCGAGCGCTATCCCGATCATTTCGCGCGCCAGCTTTCCCCGGCCCTCGCCGACCGTCTGGTGACGGTGCTGGCGGAGCGCTTCGGCGCCGGCGACGTCAGCTTGTCCGAAGTGCAGACGGTCTGTTTGCGGCTGTGGCAAAGCGACAACCCGGAGGCGCTGCTCGCCGAGAAGGGCCCGCAGGGGCTTCTGGAGGACTATCTGGGTGAGGCGCTCGACGGCATGCCGGCGCAGCTGAGGCCCGCCGCGATTGCTCTGCTCGCGCAGATGGTCACCTCGGCCGGCACACGCAACGTGATATCGGCCGGCGACCTGTTTCAACGCGTCCAGGAACAGGAGGGCGACATTACGCCGGGCCTGCTCGAACAGGCGCTCGAGGGCCTTAGCCAATCGAGGCTTGTGCGCCGAGAGCGCCGCCGTGATCTCGACCTCTACGAGATCACCAGCGAGTTCCTGGTTCCCTGGATCAGCCGCCGCCGTGACGAATTCCGCCAATTGCAGGACCGTCGTCGGGAACGCCGCCGGCTGCTCATCCTGGGATCGATCACCGCAGCACTCCTCCTGGTAGTGGCGGTCGTGACGCTGCTCGCCTTGCTGGCAGTCCATTCCAGTGACGTGGCAGCCCGGCAACACGCCATCGCCCTGTCCCGCCAGCTCGCCGCCGAAAGTCTAACCATCGATCCGACCAATCCCGTGACCGCGCGACAGCTCGCCGTCGCCGCTTGGCGCGTCGCTCCCACCGACCAAGCTGGCTCTGCCATGACAGCCCTGCTCACTGAGCAAGAACAAAAGAGCGTCCTTCCCGCCGATCCTTCCGGCGTGAACGCGGTGGCGTTCAGCCCGGACGGTAAGCTGCTCGCCAGCGCGGGCGACACGGCCCGGTTGTGGGATACGGTCACCGGCCAGCCCCAGGGCAAGCCCTTTGCCGTTAACAAGGTTCAGAGCGGTGTGAACGGGGTGGCGTTCAGCCCGGACGGCAAGCTGCTCGCCACCGCCGGCAGCGACGGCATGGTCCGGTTGTGGGATCCGGTCACCGGCCAGCCCGTGGGCAAACCCCTCCGGGCTTCCGCCGGCCAGCGAGCTTTCGTGAACGGGGTGGTGTTCAGCCCGGACGGCAAGCTGCTCGCCAGCGCCGGCGGCGACGGCACGGTCCGGTTGTGGGATCCGCGCACCGGCAAGCCCGCCAGCGCACCCCTCTATGCGAACAAAAAGACCTTGAGTGCTGTGAACGGGGTGGCGTTCAGCCCGGACGGCAAGCTGCTCGCCAGCGCCAGCAGCGACGGCACGGTCCGGTTGTGGGATCCGGTCACCGGCCAGCCTGCCAGTGCACCCTTTCATGCCACCGGTCCCCTCAGCAGTGTGAACGGGGTGGCGTTCAGCCCGGACGGCAAGCTGCTCGCCAGCGCCGGCAGCGACGGCACGGTCCGGCTGTGGGATCCGCGCACCGGCCAGCCCGTCGGCAAACCCCTCCATGTCACCACCACCTTGGGTGGTGTGAACGGGGTGGCGTTCAGCCCGGACGGCAAGCTGCTCGCCACCGCCGGCAGCGACGGCACGGTCCGGTTGTGGGATCCGGTCACCGGCCAGCCCGTGGGCAAACCCCTCCGGGCTTCCGCCGGCCAGCAAGCTTTCGTGAACGGGGTGACGTTCAGCCGAGACGGCAAACTGCTCGCCAGCGCCGGCAGCGACGGCACGGTCCGGTTGTGGGATCCGGCCACCGGCCAGCCCGTGGGCAAACCCCTCCGGGCTTCCGCCGGCCAGCGAGCTTTCGTGAACGGGGTGGCGTTCAGCCCGGACGGCAAGCTGCTCGCCACTGCCAGCAGCGACGGCACGGTCCGGTTGTGGGATCCGGTCACCGGCCAGCCCGCCGGCGCACCCCTCCATGTCACCACCACCTTGGGTGGTGTGAACGGGGTGGCGTTCAGCCCGGACGGCAAGCTGCTCGCCAGCGCCGGCAGCGACGGCACGGTCCGGTTGTGGGATCCGGCCACCGGCCAGCCCGTGGGCAAACCCCTGCCTGCCACCATCCCCGGAGCCTTCGTGAACGGGGTGGCGTTCAGCCCGGATGGCAAGCTGCTCGCCAGCGCCGGCAGCGACGGCACGGTCCGGTTGTGGGATCCGGTCACCGGCCAGCCCGCCGGCGCACCCCTCCATGTCACGTCTCCTGCCATGGGGGGTGTGAACGGGGTGGCGTTCAGCCCGGACGGCAAGCTGCTCGCCACCGCCGGCAGCGACGGCACGGTCCGGTTGTGGAATCCGGCGCACCGGCCAGCCCGCCGGCGCACCCCTCCATGTCACCACCACCTTGGGTGGTGTGAACGGGGTGGCGTTCAGCCGAGACGGCAAGCTGCTTGCCAGCGCCGGCAGCGACGGCACGGTCCGGTTGTGGGATCCGGTCACCGGCCAGCCCGCCGGCGCACCCCTGCCTGCCACCACCGCCTTGGGCGGTGTGAACGGGGTGGCGTTCAGCCCGGACGGCAAGCTGCTCGCCAGCGCCGGCAGCGACGGCACGGTCCGGCTGTGGGATCCGGTCACCGGCCAGCCCGCCGGCGCACCCCTGCCTGCCACCACCGCTTTGGGTGGTGTGAACGGGGTGGCGTTCAGCCCGGAGAGCAGGCTGCTCGCCACCGCCAGCAGCGACGGCACCGCCCGTTTGTGGGAGGTGTCGCTATTCGCGGATCCTTACGCGGCTCTCTGTGCCGACGTCGGGCCACTAACGCGGCAACAGTGGCATCAATACGCGGGCGGCGAGCCACGACCTCAGGTCTGCGCCTGATCCTAACCACTCAAATCCTGGTTCGCGCTATGGCCTGAGGTAAAGTGCCTTGAGCGCCGGTGGGATTGAGCGCTATCTGGACGCGACCATCCTGGTGGCGGCTCGGTGGAATGCGGTGATGGCAGCGCGCCTGCTTTTGCCGAGCTGCCATGCGTGGCGGGCATCTTGGTTGTACCAGATGATGCCCATGAGGTGCGAGGCCCGGGCCCCGGCGAAGAGATTGGCGATCTGGTGCACTTGGCCGCTCTGGTTGGGCACGGCCGTTTCCGTAAGCAAGATCGGGTCATCGGTGAAGCTTCGCACCGCAGTGATCGTAGGAACAAATTTCCCCTGGAACGTGACTGCCGGACTGTCATAGTAAATGTCCAGCCCAATCCAGTTGACATACCCCCCACCCGGCCACCATGGACGGGGATCCGGAGCGACTTGCTGATCCCCGGGAGTACCCGTGTGGGTAACCGTCCAGACCCAGACGACCTTCCGCGCCCCAACCGCAGCGAATACCTGGTGGATATGCCGCCACGCAGCGACGAATACATGAGGTAGAACGTGGTGATATCCCCACGAAACCGACGAGCTATTCATCTTATGCCCGAACGACAGACCGACGGGGGCGCCGAGCACGCGTACCGCCGCAGCAAACTGGCTCAGGTAGCGGTCATACCGGCCAGCGGCGATGGCCCGGAGAGTGACCAGACGGGGGTTAAGCTGGATCAGTGGCAGGATTCCCTGGGCCAGCAACGTCTCGACCCAGGTGGACGGGAATGGCTGCCCAAATGCCTCATAGTTCTCAACGATGCCCGGCTTGAAATCTGTAGCTTGCTCGAACTCGGTGAGATGGTCTTGGCTCATGTACGTGAGAGCCACGCCCACGTAGTGGCATCTGGCCTGGCACACACTGGATCCGGCCGGAGCCGGGGCAGCAGGCTTGGTCAGTTGCCAGCCGAGGAGCGCGGCGGCGGCGATAAGAGGCACCAAGATAACGAGCGCTTTAGCTGCTTGTCGCTGCACGAGAACCCCACTCGACGAAGTGATTGAGCGTTATCTGGACGCGACCATCCTGGTGGCGGCTCGGTGGAATGCGGTGATGGCAGCGCGCCTGCTTTTGTCGAGCTGCCATGCGTGTCGGCCGGCTTGGTTGTACCAGATGATGCCCATGAGGTGCGAGGCCCGGGCCCCGGCGAACAGATTGGCGATCTGGTGCACTTGGCCGCTCTGGTTGGGCACGGCCGTTTCCGTAAGCAAGATCGGGTCATCGGTGAAGCTTCGCACCGCAGTGATCGTAGGAACAAATTTCCACTGGAACGTGACTGCCGGGCTGAAGTAGTAGATGTCCAGCCCAACCCAGTTGACATACGCCCTGCCCGGCCACCATGGACGCGGATCCTGAGCGACTTTCCAATCCCCGGGAATATCCCGGATGTGGATAACCGTCCACACCCAGATGACCTTCCGCGCCCCAACCGCAGCGAATACCTGGTGGATATGCCGCCACGCGGCGACGAATACTTGAGGTAGAACGTGGTGATATCCCCACGAATACCACGAGCCATTCATCTCATGCCCGAACGACAGCCCGACGGGGGCGCCGGTCGCGCGTACCGCCGCAGCAAACTGGCTCAGGTAGCGGTCATACCGGCCAGCGGCGATGGCCCGGAGAGTGACCAGGCGGGGGTTAAGCTGGATCAGTCGGCAGGATTCTACGGCCCAGCAACATCTCGGCCCAGGTGGACGGGAATGGCTGCCCAAATGCCTCATAGGTCTCAACGATGCCCGGCTTGATACCTGTAGCTTGCTCGAACTCCGCTGAGATGGTCTTGGCTCATGTACGTGAGAGCCACGCCCACGTAGTGGCATCTGGCCTGGCACACACCGGATCCGGCCGGAGCCGGGGCAGCAGGCTTGATCAGTTGCCAGCCGAGGAGTGCGGCGGCGGCGGGAGGCACCAAGATAGCGAGCGCTATACCTGCTTGCCTCTTCACGAGAGAACTCCATCCGGTTCCGGGTGCCTCGGAGGTGGTTCTGGCGCCGGTGTTGGTGCTGGCACCTTCATATCCTCCACTCCGGTCTGCCGGGTGGTCCACCGCTGCTTCAGGAAGGTCGCTATCCCGTACAAGCGAATTGGGCGCAGTACGAGCGTGGCCCACAGAATCGCCGTCGGGAACAGAGGCAGCGACCCAATGCGGAACCCGACGCTGTCATTGCTCCGGCGCACTGACAGGGTGCGAACGCCAACGAGATAGGGCCAGCAGATGACGGCCACTCCGGTGAACTCAAGGAGACGCTCTGACCGCGGCCAGGTCGCGATCAGGATGACCGGAAGAGCAGCCGTCATGAAGCTCATGTACCAAATCAGGAGCGTCCACCAGAACCCGTATGACCTTGGGGTCAGGTACCGGAGTCGCCAGCAGTTACGAGTGGCCGAACCACGAGCCCACCGTACCCACTGCCTGAAATGGTGCGACAGCCTTTCCGGGTGCACAGGCATAGAGAACGCGGATAGTTGCTGTACCGTGCGGCCGTGCGCTTGGCTGAAGAGCGTCAGCGCGCCATCATCGCCGAGCCTGATAGGCCTGCCAAGGAAAGTTTCATCGACGTAGGCGGGGACGATTTCCCGGATAATCCAAGCGCGGTATAGGGCGAAGGTTCCCCGGTTAACAAGAAGGTCGCCAAACATCGACTGCGTGCTCCATACCGTCAGCTGGTAGTAAGTGTTTCGCATCGCGACGGAGCGGGTCAGCCAGTTCACGCCCTTGTTGAAGGTCTCCTCCACGCCCGCTACGGACATAATGCTGGGGTCGGCAAACGGCTTGATACCTTCCTCAATCGCCCGGTGCTCCAGGGTCGTGTCGCTGTCCACGGTGACGAAAATGTCTGCCTCCGGGTGGTTCACGAACACTACTGACTGGGCAAACTTCTTCCCACGGTTCTCTTGCTGCCGGGTCCAGTGCACCCGCACCCGGCCGGGACGCTGCTTCAGCCAATAGTCGTGAAGAATCGTATAATCGGCGGACGGACCGTCCTCGACGACATGGATCACGTCGGGCTGCCGGGACTGATTGGTTAGCGCCCACAGGCATCGATCGAGGAGCATTGGGTGCTCGTTGTAAACGGGAACAGCCACTACCACGCGCAAGCGGTCAAGTGCCTGGCCTTGCTCGGCTGTGGTCGTGAAGGGCTTATCGAACCAAGACGTGACGAGCGGGGCCACCCGCATTACGAATCCGATCCCCAAGATCGGAACTAGCAGCAAGGCTTCCTTGGTGAGGAGGACGTGCCGGGCCGCAAACAAGGCGACTGCTGCCAGCGTGAACGCCACCCACAACGGACTCCAAGAGGTAACGTAGCAGACCGTTGGGACATTGTAAGTGCCGCTCAGGGCTCCTGGAGTGGTTTGTTCCTCCTCCAGCAGTACCGCATCACGACGAGTAAAGTCAGGGTGGCCGCGGCGCTGCCCGCTGATGCGAATATCAGGTACATGCCCAAGTCCATAGCTGGCCTCACGTGAAATGTTGATTAATGCTTTTATGCCGTTGTATTGCATTCCGGCACGCTCGCTATATCTGAAGTGGATGAGCCGAATCGAATGATAGGATTTTCAGTCTCTTCTTACGGCTCCTCTTGGTTACGGCTCCTTCCTTGATCGTCAAGGTAGTTTCGGCTGGTCCGCCTGTTAATAGAGGAGCGGTGATGGCGACGCTGATACACCGGTCCTGGTCACGCCCCAGCCAGACACGCAAGCAGGTCAAGGGCGCACCAAACACCACGGCGCTGCCCAACGCGGTGATCCGCTGGTCACCAGCGCCCTTGGCGCCGTCCACCGGAGAGGCGCGGCGAACCGTATCGGCCTGAGTGTCCAGGTCCGCATACAGTGTGGCGACCTGGTCCCGCGAGCCCTCGTCATCGGGATCGTAGCGATCATTGCAGGGCTCGACCGCAACCTCGAACGGGCCATCTGCGCCAGCATCGGACATCGCGTCACCCCCCGTCATGCAGGACGTTTTACCCATCCCATAACCAGGCTTAACTAACCCACAACAAGCTCCACGAAACGCGACGCGGCAGGCAAGGGATGGTCAGACGAATGCGGCGCGCGGCCGGCTGCGGCATTGTTTCGGGGATTAGGTCCACGATGGCCCGGACGCGCTCATCGACGGGAAGGCGAAGGAGAACCCTGCGCTGCGCGTGCGGCAGACGGCGGCGAACAGACGGGTGGCCCCGGCGGAGTCCGACCGGGCCAGCACCCGCGGCGAGTCAGGGTCGCCGCGTCTCCGGGCTGCAGCGCAGGTTCGCCACGGTGTAACTGACCCACTCGGCGCACGGGTGGAAGGCCCGCTGACGCAAGCCCTGCAGCACCCGCAGGTCACCCAGACGGTCCACCCGGACACTGGTCGCCCACGGGTAGGCGAGTTCCTGGCCACTGGCCGTTCGCACGGTGACGGTCTGCGCGCCAGTCTTCCGCTGGTCACCGGGACGGGGGCTCATGGTGGGTCCGTCGGTGGGCGGAGGTCTTCTATATCCTCGGCAACCGCGCGAATATAGGGTGCGACCAGTTCCGCGAGGCGCTCCGGCGCCGCGGCTAGTTGACTGGCAGCGGCGCGCATGTCGTCCTCGGTTGCGCTGCCGATCAGCTCGGTCTCCTCCGCGGTGAAGGGTCTGCCGTCCCGGTGCACGAACCGTTGTTCTGAGCCGGTGCGCTGCACGTCGAAGTCGGTGAGAAGCGCCGCTACTTCGGGGCGTGCGGTCATGGCGTCCTTCCCTAGCTGGCTTGCACCGGCTGTTCCCCGAGGTATCACTCATAGCACACCGATTTCAAGTACAGCCGGTGCTGGCGAAAATCATTCTACCGTGGTTCGGCGGCGGCGCCGGCGTGTGGACCACCAGCCTGGTATTTTTTCAAGTGACTTACCTGCTCGGCAATCTCTATGCCCATTGGCTGATGCGGCTGCGAAATCCGCTGTGGGCATCGCGAATTCACATCGGGCTGCTTGCCGCCAGCCTTCTCCTGCTGCCCATCCTGCCGGGCGCCTCTGGAAGCCCTCCGAAAGCGCCGATCCCGCTTTGCGCATTTTCATGCTGCTGGCCGTGACGATCGGGCTGCCGTTCTTCCTTTTTGTCCGCCACCAGCCCGCTGCTGCAAGCCTGGTACGCGCGGAGCGCGGAAGCCGGCCTTACCGCTTCTATGCTCTGTCGAACGCCGGCTCGCTGCTGGCGCTGCTGAGCTATCCCGTGCTGGTCGAACCCCATTCGACCACGCGCCACCAGGCGTTCGCATGGTCCTACGCCTACGCGCTGTTTGTGGCCGTGTGCGCCTGGATCGCTTTCCGGCGCCGAGCGGCTGCCGCCTGCGCACGAAGAAGCCTCGGCACAGCCATCGCCGGACTGGAAAACGCTGCTGCTATGGGCGGCTTTGGCGGCCGACGCTTCCGCGCTGCTGCTGGCGGTCACCACGCATATTTCGCAAGACGTTGCCGCCGTCCCGCTGCTCTGGATCGTGCCGCTCTCGCTCTATCTTCTCAGCCTGATTCTTTGCTTTGAAAGCGAGCGCTGGTACCGGCGGCCGTTTTCCTGAGGTTTCTGGCCGTGGCGCTGGGGGGAATGACGTACGCTCTGGCGCCCGAATTCGCCAATGCCGGCCCGATCGTGCAGATACCGCTCTTCTGCGCGGGGCTTTTCATCTGCTGCATGGTCTGCCACGGCGAGCTGGCGCGGCTGAAGCCCGATCCGCGGCACCTGACGATTTTCTATCTGATGATTGCGGCGGGCGGTGCGCTGGGCGGCATTTTCGTGGGCGTGATCGCGCCGCGAATTTTTCACGGCTTCTACGAGCTGCCGGTGGCATTTGCGGGATGCGCAATCCTGGCGCTGGTCTGTGTCCCGCCTGAAAATATCGGGATTTTGAGAACGCCGCGGCGCCGGGCCGTGTTTTTTGCTGGCACCGGCATCGCGGCTCTGGCCTTGGCGTTTTTGCCGTACCTCACCGCTCCGCCTTACCGCATCACGGCAACGCTGCGAAACTTTTATGGCGTTCTGAGGGTGGAGGAGTTTGCGGCGACGTCCGACGAGCCGGCGCGCAGAGACCTGATCAATGGAGCGATCGTGCATGGGATCGAACACCTGGGCCCGAATCGCGAGCCCGGGACGGAAGCGACGACTTACTTCGGGCCGGAGTCGGGAGCGGCAATCGCCCTGAACGACGCGCACCAGCGGGGCGCGATCCACGCCGGCATCGTCGGCCTGGGCGCCGGAACACTGGCCACCTACGGAAGGCCGGGCGATCGCTTCCGCTTTTACGAAATCAACCCGCTGGACATCCACGTGGCCCGTTCTCAATTCGATTTTTTGGGTCACTCGCGGGCGCAAATCGAAATTTTCCCAGGAGACGCGCGCATTTCGCTGGAGCGCGAGCCGCCGCAAAATTTCGACGTGCTGCTGGTGGACGCGTTTTCAGGCGACGCCATACCCATGCACCTGCTGACGCGCGAAAGCTTCGAGCTCTATTTCCGCCATCTGAAGCCGGATGGATTGCTGGCCATGCACGTTTCCAACAAGTTTCTCAACCTGGCGCCGGTGGTGGAGGCGGCGGCGCGGGTGCTGGGCGCACAGACCAGAAGCGTTACCAACGACGCGGACAAGAAGAACGACATCTAACGGCGACTTGGGTTCTGGTGTATCGCAATCGGCCGGCCCCGCAAGGAACGCCGGACGAGAACGCCCTGCCGGATGGGAGTCGCTCCGATATGGTCGTGCAGCCGTGGAGGGATGATTACAGCAGCTTGTTTCCCATTCTGCGCTGAGTCGATTTTGAAATGCGTTCGTGGCGTGCACGCGTCGTGAAATTCGTCAAAAATGGGGGACGCAACTGCAAGCCTCGTCCTGGACGCAGTACGGCGGCTCCGCGCTTAACAGACGCTGCCGCGGCATTTACCCTGAACGCTCGATTCCCTCAAGTTACGTGAGATGAGTAAGATACGTCAGGCCATTCGAGTTTTGGCGGAAACGCCCACGGAGATTGGTTATGAACATAAAGAGATCCTCTACGATGTCGCTCGTGTGCCTGACGATCATGCTTGTTGGTGGTTTGGCGTCGGCCAAGACCTACCACTTCACTGGCACCAAGGTTGACCCCTCGGCAATGGGAGATGTCGATCTGAGTCACGACAAGAACGGCAATGGCATTGTCACTGTCCACGTGGAGCATTTGGCGAAGCCCGCGATGCTGACGCCGCCCTCGACCATGTATGTGGTCTGGTTTCAGCAGCCGGGCTCCGATCCCGAAAATGAAGGACAGCTTCAGGTAGACAACGGCCTCAAAGGCCAGTTGAGGACCACAACACCGCTGCATAACTTCGACGTTTTCATCACCGCGGAAACCGACCCAACCGTGAAGACTCCGTCCGATGCGGTGGTGTTACACGGGACGATTCAGGAATAGCAGCCGCAGTTGCGAGAGCGCGGGCGGCGGAAATCGCCGCCCCATTTCGCTTGGCTCGGCCCAGATTCGATTGACCAGGCCTGCTTTGGCTCAGGCCCGCTGCGTATCAGGTCCTCTTTTATTTTTTTATCCGGAGATCACGCGCGAAAGCTTTTTTAGATCGGCCACGAAGCGCCGCATCTCTTCGTGCCGGGTTTCGTCATCCGGCGCGCGCAAAATCGAAGAAGGGTGGACCGTGGCCATTACGTGAGGGGCGATGGGAGAGTCCACGAACTCGCCCCGATGCTGGGTGACGCGAAAATCGCGGCCGAGTAAGGCTTGCGCGGCGGTCGCTCCCAGGCAGACCACAATTTTTGGCTTCAGAACCGCGATTTCCGCTTCGAGCCAGGGGCGGCACGCGGCGATCTCCGCGGCATTGGGCTTTTTGTGGATGCGGCGCTTGCCTCGCGGCTCCCATTTGAAGTGCTTGACGGCGTTGGTGACGTAAACTTTGGCGCGGTCGATTCCGGCTTCGAGCAAAGCTTTGTCCAGCAATGCGCCGGCGGGACCTACAAAAGGCTTTCCCTCGAGATCCTCCTTATCGCCCGGCTGTTCGCCTACAAAAATGACTTTGGCGTCGCGTGCGCCCTCGCCGAAGACGGTTTGCGTTCCGCGCTGCCAAAGGTCGCAGGCGCGGCAGTCCTGGGCTGCTTTTCGCAGCGCGGGAATGGTGGGGTGCGGCGGAAGCAGCAAATTGGCTGGTTTGTTGGCCGATTTCGAAGGCGGGCGCTTTGGCATGGCTCTGCTCCCTAGATGCTCGCCTCAGAGCAACGGGTGCTGCGCCAATTATACATTGAATGTAACTTAATTCATCGCTACACTTGTATATTAGGAGGACAAGATCACCGAGATATGACCGTTATCTCCAAAGAAGGCATAAAGATAGCCGACGAGGTATGGGTCGCCGCGGCACTTTTGCAGCGTGAGGAGCCGGATCAGCCTGATTTCAGCATCGAGGAGATCGTCGAGCGAGCCAAAAGGGAATCGGTCAGCGGGCCGATTCGCCCCGGCGTGTACGTTCATGTGGTGCAACACTGCGTTGCCAACCGGCCGCCCAATCCGGCCCGCTATCGGATGCTGTTTGAGACCGGCGCGGGACGACGGCGTCTCTTTCGCAAAGGCGATGCTTATCATCCGGCGCGCGCCGGCGCAAAAGTGACGCCGAACCCGGAAGATCTTCCGGAGCGTTATCGCGGCTTGTTGGCGTGGTATCAAGATTGGTGCTCAAAGACGGAGCGCGCCGCCCCTGAAGCGGATCCTCTGCTGGCCTTGTTGGGTTCGGGCAAGCGTCTATGGCAGGACGAGCACGCCAACGATTACGTGCGCCGTTTGAGAGAAGGGTGGGAATGAGCCGCATTTTCTGGGATACGAACCTCTTCATCTATTTGTTCGAGGGCCATGGTCCGCTGTCCCATCGCGTCGCGGAGCTTCGCGAATCGATGCTCAGGCGCGGCGATCAGCTTCTGACGTCGACGCTTACGATAGGCGAAATCCTGGTGAAGCCGATGGAACGCGGGGACGCGCAGCTTTCCCGAAAATATGAGGACACTCTGACGGCGACTTCGTTGCTGATCCCTTTCGACTTGAAGGCGGCGAAAATCTACGCAGCGCTGCGAGTGGACCGTTCGCTTCGCGCTCCCGACGCCATGCAACTGGCATGCGCCGCGGGGGCGGGCGTGGACCTCTTTATCACGAACGATATGCGTTTGCACACGAAGCGGATCGAGGGGATTCAATTCATCGTTCCGCTGGAGCGCGCTCCTCTGTAAGTTTGCCCCGCCTTGACAAGGAAGGCGGGACCCCGCAAAATACCTCTAGGCGAAACAAAGGCGAATACGTCTAACGCTCCTCTTCGGCTCCGCTCTGGGGCTCGCCGCTTCGGTTCTGATGCGTTTCCCATGGGGTTGACCATGGCTGTAAATGTTGCCGCTTTGCGCTTCCAAATCGAAACCGCTCTCGCCGGACGCATCCCCGCGCCCTTTGCGCCGCGCCCTGTGCAGGTGGAGACCGCGCCGTTTCGTATTGCGGAAGTGGATGCGCTTACGGGCGGCTTGCCTCGCGGCGGTCTGACGGAGATTTGCGGTCCGCCTTGCTCCGGCCGCGCCACTTTACTGCTTTCCGCCTTGGCTTCCGGAACGGCACATGCGCGAGGCCTGCGCGCTGGTGGATGGCCGCGACAGCTTCGATCCGCATTCGGCCGCGGCTGCCGGCGTAAAGCTGGAGCGATTGCTTTGGGTGCGGTGCGGCAATATCGACCAGTGCTTGCGGGCCACGGACCTTCTTTTGCAAGGCGGAGGCTTCGGGCTGATCGCTCTGGACTTGAGCGTTCTGCCGCCGAAAACCGTGCGTTACGTTCCGCTCAACGTCTGGTTCCGTTTTCGGCGCGCGGTGGAAAATACGTCCACGATTTTGCTGCTTGTGGATCGGGAGTCGAACGCCGGGAGTTGCGCCTCGCTGGTTTTGCGGCTGGGTTCCGAGCCCGCGCGCTGGGCGGAGCCGCAGGCGCGGCGAGCGGCTTTTCCGCTGAACTCCTGCGCCTGCTTGCTGGACGGATCGCAAATTCAGGCGCAGCTGGTGCGTTCTCGCCTGCAAACAGCGGCGGGAGCGAGCCAAAGGCGACCGGAGCTTCGCGGGAAAACAGGACGCGGGCCCGGCGGCAAGTTTCAGAACGAAGACAGAGTGGAGTTAGCGGGAAAGAAATAGCCAAAACGAAATGACCCAAAACACAACGCGGGGATTTCGTTTTGCAAATTGCGGATGCGGCTCTTTTTATGGCTTTTGCTTCCATCTACGTTCCCGATTTTTCGATACAGGCTGTGGTGCGCGCCGAACCTGCCCTCCGCCAGCGGGCCATCGCGCTGGTAGACGGATGCCCGCCGCTAGAACGGGTTGTGGCCATAAACGAAGCCGCCGCGCGAGCCGGGATCGGTTTGGGCATGACCAAATCTCAAGCCGCGCAATTCCGTTGCGTCGAAATCCGGCCGCGTTCGCGCGTGCAAGAACAATCGGCGCATGCGGCTTTGCTGGATATCGGCTGGTCGGTTTCGCCGCGCGTGGAAGACACCGCCACGATTCGATCGTGGTGGATCTGGACCGGGCTCGCTTCCTTATTCGGCTCGGAAGAAGCGATCGCCCGTCTTCTGGCGCGGCGCGCTTCCGATTTAGGCCTGGTCGTTCACGTGGCGGTCTCCGCCAATCTGGAAGTGGCGCTGCACGCGGCGCGCGGGTTTCCCGGAATAACCGTGATTCCGCCGGGCGAGGAATCGCAGCGCCTGGGTGCTCTGCCGGTCCAGGTGTTTTCGCCGTCCGTCGAAATGATGGAAACGCTGGAGCGCTGGGGCGTGCGCACCTGCGAGGCCCTGGCAAAGCTTCCCGTGCTGGAATTTTCCGAACGGCTGGGGCAGCAAGGCGTTCAGCTGCATCGATGGGCGCGCGGCGCAAGCCTGCGTTCGCTGATTTTGGCCGAACCGAAACTTGGTTTCGAGGAAGAGATGGCGCTCGAATATGCCGTCGAGGAACTCGAGCCACTGGCGTTTCTTCTGGGCCGTTTGCTCGATCAATTATGCGCGCGGCTGGCGGCGCGCTCGCTGAGCGCCTGCGCCATTCGGCTGCGATTCGAGCTGGAGTCGTTCTGCGAAAGACGAATCGATCAGTGAAAATGCGAAAGCGCGCGGCCGGATGAAGGCGCATGCGCGGCGAAAACAAAAGTTACGAAAAGCTCTTTACTCTGCCCGTGCCCATGCGCGATTCCAAAATGCTTTTGAGGCTGCTGCGCTTGCATTTGCAAGGCGATCCTCCGCTGCGCGCCGATCGTGCAAATTTTGCTGGCTGCCGAACCCGCCGCGCCGCGCGCCACGCAGGAAGGATTATTCCTGCCCTCTTCTCCCGATCCCGAAAAACTGGAGCTGACCATGGCGCGGCTGGCAAACCTGGTGGGCGATTCGCGAATATCGGCTCGCCGCGCATTGCTGGACACCCACCGCCCCGGCGCATTTGAAATGAGCCGATTTATTCCTGCGCGTGACGCGCCGGAGATTGCGCGAAAAGACGATGCGCGAGAAAATCGGCAGTCATGGCGATCGCGCGGCTTGTGGCGGCGTTTCCGCATTTTCCGTCCTGCTCCGCGTGCCCCGTGGAATTACGTGAGGGGCGCCCGGTGCATATTTCTTTTTCCGGTATGCATGGCGAAGTGGTGGCCGCTTCCGGCCCCTGGCGCACTTCCGGAGAATGGTGGCGTGAAGATGCCTGGCAGCCGGAGGAATGGGACCTCGAAATCCGTTCGGCTGCGGCTCGCCATGCCGCGGCAGCGGGCCTGACACAATTGGCCATTCGTCCTGCAGCGAGCCGCAACGCGGAATTTACCGCATTTATTACGACGCGCTGTGCCAGGGTTGGTTCGTGCGCGGGAATGTACGATTGATGTATACCGAACTGCACGCGCGCTCCGCTTTCAGCTTTCTGGAAGGCGCTTCGATGCCCGAGGAATTGGCCGGCGTCGTGCGCCGAACACGGAATGGCCGCCATGGCGCTGCTGGATCGCGACGGCGTATACGGCGCGCCGCGTTTTCATCTGGCCGCGCAAAAAGCTCTCGATGCGCGCGCACATCGGCGCGGAAGTCACGTCCGCGGCGGGCTGGCGCTATCCGTTGCTGGTGGAATCGCGCGCCGGATACCAGAATCTTTGCCGGCTGATCACGCGATGAAATTGCGCGCGCAAAAAGGCGAAGGCCGCGTTTCCGGAAGAGATCGCCGGACGCAGCCGCAGGCCTGATCTGCCTGACCGGCGGCGAAGAAGGCCCGCTGGCGCATGCGCTCGGCGCAGGGAGGAATGAAGCAGGCGACGCGAATGCGTGCAGCAACTCTGCGAACTATTCGGCCGCGAAAATGTTTACGTCGAATTGCAGCGGCATTTCTGCCGCGAAGAAGAAGCGCGCAATCAGGCGGCCATGGAAATCGCGCGCAAATTGCGTTTGCCGCTGCTGGCCACCAATGGCGTCTGCCATGCGCAGCCGCAGCAGCGCGAAGTGCTGGACGTCTTCACCTGCATTCGCCATCACCGCACGCTGGCGACCGCCGGCCGCCTGCTGGCGCGCAATTCCGAACGCCATTTGAAATCGCCCGCGGAGATGGCGCGCTTGTTTTCCGATCTTCCCGAAGCGATCGCGAACACCGAGATTCTTTCCTCGCGCCTGCAATTCACCTTGAAGGATCTGGGCTACCAGTTCCCGAAGTATCCGGTGCCCGACGGCGAGACGCAGATGCATTTTCTGCGCGAGCGCACCCACGAAGGAATGATTTGCCGTTACGGCGCCGGATAACGAGAACGCGCGCGAAAGCAGATCGAGCGCGAACTGGCGCTGATCGAAAAGCTCGATCTGCCCGGCTATTTCCTGATCGTGTGGGATATCGTGCGCTTCTGCCGCGAGCACAATATTCTGGTGCAAGGGCGCGGCTCGGCGGCCAACAGCGCCGTCTGTTATGCGCTGGGCATTACCGCCGTGGATCCGGTCGGCATGGACCTGCTTTTCGAGCGATTTCTTTCCGAAGAGCGCGGCGAATGGCCGGACATCGATCTCGATCTTCCCAGCGGCGATCAGCGCGAGCGCGCCATTCAGTACGTCTACGAGCGCTACGGGAAATTGGGCGCGGCCATGACCGCCAACGTGATCACCTATCGCGGGCGCTCGGCGGCGCGGGAAATCGGCAAGGCGCTTGCATTCGAGCCGGAAATGCTGGACCGCCTGTCCAGCTTGGTGGGCGCCTGGGAATACAAGGATGCCAACGACACGCTGGAGCGCCAATTTCGCGATGCCGGCCTCGATCGCCAGCCATCCGCTGATCCGCAAATTTTTCGAGCTTGTGCCTGCTGGTGCAGGATTTGCCGCGCCATCTGGGGCAGCATTCCGGCGGAATGGTGGTGTGCCAGGGGCAACTCGATTCCGTGGTGCCGCTCGAACCGGCCACCATGCCCGGGCGCGTGGTGGTGCAATGGGACAAGGAAGATTGCGCCGATATGGGCATCGTGAAAGTGGATCTGCTGGGTCTGGGCATGATGGCGGTGCTCGAAGATTCGATCAAAATCATTCAGCGAGGATTACGGCGAGGAGATGGATCTGGCGCGTCTGCCCGCCAATGATCCCGCCGTTTACGACGCGCTGCAAAAAGCGGACACGGTGGGCATGTTTCAGATCGAAAGCCGCGCGCAAATGGCTTGCCTGCCGCGGCTGCAGCCCGACATGTTTTTACGACATCGTGGTGCAAGTGGCCATCATCCGGCCGGGGCCGATCGTCGGGCAAAATGGTGAATCCCTATCTGAAGCGCCGCCAGGGGCGCGAGCCGGCCAATTGCCTGCATCCTTCGCTGGAGCCGGTGCTGGCGCGCACCCTGGGCGTGCCGCTTTTTCAGGAGCAGTTGCTGCGCATGGCCATGATCGCCGCGGGATTCACCGGCGGCGAAGCGGAAGAGTTGCGCCGCGCCTTGGGATTCAAGCGCTCCGAAGCGCGCATGAAAGAGATCGAGAAAAAACTGCGGCGCGGCATGGAGCGAAAACGGCATCGATCCGCGAGACGCAGGACAAGATCGTGCAATCCATCACTTCCTTTGCGCTGTATGGATTTCCGGAATCGCACGCGGCGAGCTTCGCCTTGCTGGCCTATGCCAGCGCCTATTTGAAATGCCATTATCTGGCCGGCTTTTACCGCGGCGCATGCTGAACAACCAGCCCATGGGTTTTTATCAGCCGGCCACGATGGTGAAGGATGCGCAGCGGCACGGCTTGAAGATCCGGCCCATCGACGTGACCTGTTCGGATTGGCCGTGCACGCTGGAAAAAGACGGCCAGGGCTTTGCCCTGCGGCT
The DNA here is from genome assembly GCA_963707905.1 of uncultured Actinomycetes bacterium. Lineage (GTDB taxonomy): Bacteria > Actinomycetota > Actinomycetes > Streptosporangiales > Streptosporangiaceae > DASXKD01. The sequence continues at coordinate 570,738 of CAVPSA010000059.1, forward strand.
GGGAATGCGTTACGTCAAAGGATTGCGCGAGGAGATGGCGCAGGAAATTGTGCGGCCAGCGCGCGCTGCGGCCGTTTGGTTCGATCGACGATTTGAAGCTGCGCGTGCCGGGCTTGCAAAAATCCGAATTGGCGGCGCTGGCGGAAATCGGCGCTTTGAATTTTATCGAGTCGCCGGGCGACTCGCGTGAGGCGCGGATGGAAGAGAAGCCAAGGCCCGCGTCGCATCGCCGCGATGCCCTGTGGCAAGTGGAGCGCGCGGCGCGCCGTGCCGGTCCCTTGCTGGAGGAATGCGAAGAGGCCAGGAGCGATGCGGAAGGTTCGCGTCCGATCTTTGGAAGCGCCGTAGCGCACGATTCGCCTCTGCTGCCCATGACTGCGGAGGAAAGGCTGGTCGCCGATTTTCGCGGCACGGGAATGACCGTGGGGCCGCACCCCATGGCTTACCATCGCGCGCGAACTGAAAAAGAAGGAATCCGCTCCGCCAGCGAGCTGCATAACCTGCCCGACGGCACTCCTGTGCGTATGGCCGGCAGCGTGATTGCGCGGCAGCGTCCCGGGACGGCCAAGGGATTCGTGTTTCTCAGCCTGGAAGATGAAACCGGCATCGCCAATGCCATCATCACGCCGCAGCTTTTCGAGCGCAGCCATGTGGTGGTCGTGCACCAGCAATTTCTGCTGATCGAAGGGAAGTTGCAGAATCAGGACAACGTCGTCTCCGTGAAAGCCGAATCCGTGCGCCCGCTGAACATCACCCAGGCGGAAACCACTTCGCACGATTTTCACTAAATCTTCGAAGTTTCGTTCACTAGCGGGAATTATATACGCCCAGATTGTGCACGCCGCTGGTAAAGGAAACGACCGCGCTGGCGGCCTGCGGCACCCACCAGGTGTGGCGCATCCAGGCATGGTCGCTATTCATCATTCGGCGGCTCACGAAATCGAGAATCGTCGGAGCCACTTGCACGGCGGCATACATCGAAGCATTCCCCGCGAAGGGCCGCAACAGGGGATTGGCTTCTTCTGCGTTGGGCATGGAGGAAAGCACGTGGCGCGTGGACCACGCGTCGAAAGCGGCGGTGCTATGGGCCGCAATGCTCAAGGCCATCCACTCGCGGTTGCGCCACTGTTCGGAACCATCCCTCATGGGGTCGTAGACCGGCACGATGGGCAGAGGCTCGGCTGAAACCATGGCGACAGGGCCGGGAGCGGGAGTGGCAACGATAGGCGTCATCGCCGCTACAGGCTCGGGGACCAGGCGTCCCGGCTCAAAGGCAACGGAAGCGAGACGCGCGTCGGCAGTCAAAACTTTGTTATCCGCAACTTGCTTGCCGGAGAGACAGACGTTCCTGCTTTGCGCGCGGAATCGGCCGCGGTCTGGGAAACCGCTACGGGCTGTTCCACCTTCGCAGGAGCTTGAACCGCGGAAAACAGAGGAAATTGAATAACAAGCGCTGCAACGGCTAGTAACATTCAAACCCCCTCAGGCGCCAGAGCGTTTTGCGAGAAGCAGAGCGCTCGGCGCTAGAGGGAGGATAGGGGCTGGGCCGGCTGTCTCCAATGGGCGTCTGGTTTCAGACTCATCAACCAACGGTCCTAGAACCCTGGTGCCACGCTGCTCTGGTACCGATGGCGGGAAATTCATTTTTCGTGCGGGAGTATATAACCGAATGGAAGTTATCGAAGAAAAACCAGAGCCGCGGAGTTAATCCTTTGGACACTTCGACTGTACCTGTGGACAGTTCCGGCATCGCCCAAATTGGCCCATTTACCGCCGAAGTCGTTGGCCAGGTTCGGGGAAACCGGTAATCGTGAATTTCCCGTCAGGCTGGCGCTCAAGGGATGGCGCATAAGTCCCGATCAGTTCGCGCCGCCACCACAAACCTTGCTTCTTTTCCGCGCGATCGCTGAACCAATATTGCCAAACGATGGCCCGGAATTGCGTCGGAGGGGCGTTCGGGAATGGATTTCCCGCGAAGAGCGCCAGCACAGGAGGCGAGCCGGTCAAGAGCCTCTCTTCGGTATAGACCACGAATCGATTTTCTTGCCAGCTATCCAGCGAAGCGAACCACAGATTCCAATCGAAGCGCGGCTGATAGGGAGCGAAAATGCCGCGGAGCCTGCTCGCGGATCTTGAGGCTTATAGCGGAAAGGATAGGGCGTCCAGGTTTGCCGTCATTCGAGCCTTGGAATTCGATCTCGTATCGTCCCCGCGTCATCACCGCGAAAAGCCCATATCGATTGGCGATGCGAAATGGTTCGAGGGCCGCCACCGGCGAGGTCGGAAGAGGCAGTCCGGAAGCGATCATCCACGCGGGCTGCGCCGCGATACCGTAGAAGACCCAAGTCAAAAAAAAGGCTGAAGCCCAAGGCCGAGCGGCGAAAGAGCTCTTCGTGCAGGCGCCCAGCTATCGTCGCCGGCGCCTGATTCGTCCAAGATGCGAGCCGGCGGGGCCAAATCCGAGGCGGAGGCAGCGCGCTTGCCGCGGCCGCAAACGGAGAGGCAGGAATCGAGCAAGATAGCGCGTCGTCGAGCAGCAGAATGCCCAGCAGCCAGAACGAGATAATTCAGGAAAGCGTAGTTGCTTGTGAGGATGATCCCAATCTGCAGGGGGACAACATCCAAAACAGCGCGATGCGGAAACGGCCGCGGCAGCAGTGCCATCCAGACCAGGACAAGCTCCAGCCCTAGCGTGAAGGCGGCCGTGCCGGCGTGAAACCAATGTGGCAGATGATGCGCGTGCCAGGCGATCCAGGTGGGCAGCGGGCCGTTTTGATAGTAGTCATCCATGGCGGTGAAGTTGCGCCATTCGGGATCGCCGCTGGCGATCTTGGCCACGCCGGATTCGAAGTAGATGGTGAACCAGACCAGCAGCAGCAGAAACCAACTCGCGCGCGAAGGCGGATGGCGCTCGCCCCAGCCCGGGCCACAATCCCGGCGGCGCAAAGAACAAACCGATGAATCCCACGCTCAAAGCATGCCGTCGGATTGATAGGAAGAGAATGTTTGTAGCGCGGTGATGAACGAGAGAAAGGCCACCAAACAAACGAAAATCATTCCGCGCGGCCAAAAGTTCAAAATCAAAGAACCGAAGCGATCAGGCCCAACCAGGCCAGAAGCAGCAGCGCACGCGAACCGCTGCCCAGCCAGAACAGCGTGGGCGCGTCCCAAAATCGCGATGCGCCGCTCTGCACCTGCCGAACCGCTTGCAGGTATTCGCTCGCCGGGAAGCAGCCCATCCGGGCCGATCAGTCCGCAGCACTTGCCGCACGAGGGAATAGAACGCGGAGAAGAAGATGAGTCCCAGCGCGCGCAGGAAGAGCCAACGGGCCGCCAGCCGCGGGGAGGGCGGTCTGGATCGGAAGCAAAGAGCCAGCGGAGCACGCCTCTGGGAGAAAGCGCCATTGCGCCGCCATTATATGCGCAGCGCCAAGGCACAGCTTAGATCGGCGCGTTAAAACGCGCGGGTCGGGTAGGAAGAAGTTTGCGGAAAAAGCGCGGCGACTAGGCCTGCGACTCGCGAACCGTGAGCCACTTCCTGCGGGGCAGGGAGCTCAAGAGACGGTGCCGGGCGAGGCCCAGGACCTGGTTCAAAGCATGCGAGCGGGGCAGGAATCGCAGCACGGGCGGGCGGCGCGTGGCCAGCTTGCCCATCTCGGTTTGCAGGCGCATATCGTCGGGGACGTAGTGCAAACCCAGCGCCAGCGCGTCCGCAGCGGCCTGCTTGCGGCCGGAGGCGGCGTAGATTTCCGCGAGGTTCAAATGCAGTTGCGCTTGGCGGCGGGCGCGGCAGACGGCTGTGTGGCAAAGCCGCTCCGCATCAGCCCATTTGCCCTCAGCATAGGCGATGCTCAAACCATAATAGGAAAGGTAGTAGGGATTTTCAGGGTCGCGCTCGGAGGCTTGGCGCAGCAAGGCCATCGCTTTCTCGGGATCACCGTCGCGCATCATGGCCAATCCTTCTCGGAACTCACGGAAAGCGAAGAGATCAAGCATGGCTTCCTCCTGAAAGGCGGCGCGAACGGCGCTACGGGGGACGACATCGAGGAGGTTACAATCCGTTAACTTCGGGGGACCACTGGCCAAAGGGACAATAGAGGAACAAGTACCCCGGGTCAGCTATTCCAGCCTGGAACAGTAGGCGGGATCGTTTTACTGAATGCGCGGCCAGAGGGCCTTAAAACGACTCTTGACACGACGGCGATGGCGGTGGTCCAATCATCGGACCAAGCGACTTGCTTGTCAGCTTTGCACAGCCAAGAGTGGCTGTGCCACTGAGCCAAATGGCCTTACCTAAAGCCGAATTCGAAGCCGTCCGCCGCACCAAGGTTTACGAGCAAGTGGCGCAGCAGCTGCAGCGCATGATCCGCGACGGCCTCGTCCAGCCCGGCGAAAAATTGCCCCCGGAACGCGAATTGGCCGAAATGCTGCAAGTGAGCCGCGGCTCTTTGCGCGACGCCATTCGCACGCTGGAGCTGATGGGCTTGGTTGAGCCCCGGCAGGGCGAAGGCACCGTGGTCTGCGATCCCTCCGCCAAATCCCTGATCAATCCGCTGGCTACGGTGCTTCTGCGGCAGCGCGAACTCGTCGGCGATCTGCTCGAATTTCGGCGCATGATCGAGCCCACGCTGGCGGGACGCGCCGCTCGTAATGCTTCCGCCGAAGAACTCGCCTACATGGAAGATATTCTGCGCCGGCAAAAAGAGAAGGTGGACCGCGGCGAGTTGGCCATCGACGAAGACTCGGAGTTCCACTACGCCATAGCCCAGGCGGCGAAAAACAGCGTGGTGTTGAAGGTCCTGGACGCGTTCATGGACCTGCTGCGCGAAACGCGCGAGCGTTCCTTGCAACTGGAGGGGCGGCTGCAGAAAAGTTTTGCGGGCCATCGCCGCGTGCTGGACGCCATTCGCAAACACGACGCGCCGGCCGCCGAAGAGGCCATGCGCAAGCACATTGACGAAGTCGAAGGCATCGTTTTGGATCAAATGTAACGCGGAGGCAATCCTATGGGCCGCTTGTTCGCAGTGGAAATCGTTTATCGCGGAATCTTCCAGAAAACTCTGGCCAAGCACATCAGCCGCGCCATCGTCTTGGCCGCGCACCGCGAAGGGAAGCCGGGCATCTCGTTCGGGCGCTATGGCGACAGCCCGGAACGCAACGGAATCCCCGCCAAGAGCTTCGCCATCGTGGCCACAGACGACATCACGCTCGAAGAGGGCATGGCGAAATACGAGCCGAAAGAAGTGGATGTCAGCATCTGCCTGGACGACACGCTGTGCAAAGGCGTGGAGTCCTGGGCCTGGTACGGCCTGCAGCCCATCAATAAACTGCTCAAGCCGGGCGGCACGCTGATGGTCACCTCGCGCGCGGAGCCGGAGCGGCTGATTGCCATTCCATCGCAAAGGGGCGCCGTACAAGCTGGCCATCGTCAAGGGTACCCCCAGCTTCTCCGGGCTATGGGTCTACCGGGACGACCACACCGACGTGCGCGTGCTGGGGGCCCTCGCCAGGGTGCGCCGGAGATTGTCTGCCTGGACTCCCTCAAGGAGATGATCCTCGAGAGATGGCGAAGCGCTCAAGGCCACGTCCGCGCAGCGTTCCTATGAGCGGCTGACCGAGCGTGACGGTCACGCCGGAGCAGGGCAATCCCGAAAGCCTTACGAGTTCGAGTTGCTGGGATGGCCCGAGATGCGCGACGGCGTAGCATTCCCAGCATCGCTCCGGGCCACGAAATGAAGGACCCCGATCACCGGGCAATGGCGGATTTCAGCCCGGAGCGCAACCCCACCTTCAAGAAGTTCGCCACCCGCACCATGCGGCCGGTGATCAACTTCGACACCTGCACCAAGTGCAAGATCTGCTGGCTGCAATGTCCGGACACCTGCTTCGACCTCACGCCGGACGGCCATTACGACGCGAACATGGAGGCGTGCTGCGGCTGCGGCATCTGCGAGGCGGTTTGCCCGGTGCCGGACTGCATCGCCATGGTGAACGAGGAAGCCTTCACCGACAACCACAGCCAGTGGCAGACGTGGCGCAAGGACGAGAAAGCCTACGCCGAATGGCGGCTGGAAAAGACCGAGGCGCTGCCGGTCCGCAGCCACGGCTTCCACCACGCGGCCAATACGAGGAGCAGGTCCGAGGAGATCGCCATGAGCGCCGTTGAAGACTACGCTCGCTCCGAAGCAATGCCATGACGCCGACAGCGCGTTGCTGGAAGCCGCGCCGAGAACCGAGGAGCTGATCAGCGGCAGCGAAGCGATCGCCGTGGCCTGCGGCTCGCCGACGTGGACGTGATCACCGCCTATCCGATCCGGCCGTACGACACGGTGATGCAGTACGTCTCGAAGATGATCGCCGACGGCGAGTTCGACTGCGACTTCATCGTGGCCGAAAGCGAGCACTCGCAGTTCGAGATCGTCAAGCACGCCTCCGCCGTCGGCGCCCGCGTGTTCGCCGGCTCGCAGCGGCGTCGGCTGGCTCTACGCCTTCGAGGCGCTGGCGGTGACCGCCGGCCTGCGCCTGCCGATGGTCGCCATGGTCGGCAACCGCGCGCTGGACGATCCCGGCGCCTTCGGGGTCGAGCACAACGACGCGCTCGCGGTGCGCGACCTGGGCTGGATGCTGTGCTGGGTGATCGACCGCGCAGGAGGCGCTGGACACCGCGCTGATCGCCTACCGGGTGGCCGAGGACCAGCGCGTCTTCCTGCCCTGCGCGATCAGTTGCGACGGCGCGTTCCTCACCCACTCGCAGTCGCTCGTCAAAGTCCCCAGCCAGGCGATGGTGGACAGCTTCCTGCCGCGCTACGACCGCGGCGACAAGGTGCTGCATCCCGACAATCCCATCACCATCGCGCCGCAGGTGAACGAGGACTGGCTGATGGAGATGCGCCGCCAGAGCGACCAGGCGGCGCGCCGCGCCCGCGGTGATCTCGAGGCCTACCGCGATTTCAACCGCAAATTCGGCCGCGGTCGGCGAGCCGTTCATCGAGCGCTACATGATGGACGACGCCGAGGTCGCCCTGGTCGGCATGGGCACGATGGCCATGCCGGTGAAGGTGGCCGTCCGCAAGATGCGCGCAGGAAGGCAAGAAGGTCGGCTTCGTCCGCGTGCGCTGGTTCCGGCCGTTCCCGGCCGAAGAGCTGGCGCAAGCGCTGGCCGCGTGCAAGGCCGTGGGCGTCATCGATCGCGACTTCGCCTTCGGCTCGCCCTTCCACGAGCGGCGTGCTGGCCAACGAGCTGCGGTCCGCGCTGTACTCCGGCGGACGAACCGGCCGATGCATCGGTCTTCATCGCCGGCCTGGGCGGCCGCGAAGTGAGCGCTGCCGACGTCATGGAGATGACCGAAGTCGGTTTTCGACGCCGCGGCGGGCAGCCGCAGCCGCTGACGCAGTGGATCGGAGCGCGGGAGTAAGATTGCCATGCAAGAAGCGAAAAGAACGATGGCAGTCGCCGGTGATTTCACGCCACCGCAAGTGCTCGATCCATTCGGACCGGCATCCGCAAGGTCCCGCTCGAGGAGTACTACACCTCGGGCCACCGCACCTGCCAGGGCTGCGAGTCGGCGCAGATGATGCGGCTGCTGGCCAAGGCCGCCGGCCCGCGCACGATCGTGCTGGGCGCACGGGCTGCATGTACGTGGCCAACACGACCTACTACACCACCCCGTGGGTGCTGCCCTGGATGCACACGCAGCTGGGCTCCGCCGGCTCGGCGGCGCCCGGCACCGCCGCCGGGCTGCGGGCGCTGATGCGCAAGGGCAAGATGGAGAAGGAGCCGATCAACGTCATCGCCTTCTGCGGCGACGGCGGCGGCGCCGACATGGGCCTGTCGGCGATCTCGGCGGCGCTGCAGCATCCCGACTACAACCTGCTGGTGCTGATGTACGACAACGAGTCCTACGCCAACACCGACATCCAGCCCTCGGGCATCACGCCGTACGGCGCGAACACCACGCTTCAGCCCGCCCGGCAAGCTGCACCGCATCATGCACAGCGCTGGAAGAAGAACATCGCGCCGATGCTCGCGGCCGGGCATCCCGACTGCCGGTACGTCGCGACCGTCGGTATGTCCTACGGCTTGGAGACCATGAACAAGCGTGCGCAAAGCGCTCAGCATCGGCGGCCCGACCTTCATCCACTCGCTCGATCCCTGCCCGAAAGGCTGGGACTTCGATCCCAAGCTACTCGCACGAGCTCGGCGAGCTCGCGGTGGACACGGGCATCTGGCCGCTCTACGAAATCGAGAACGGCAAGCTGCGGCTCTACGGCAAGAGCCAGCAGATCGCCGAGGGGCGCTACAAGCGGCAGCCCGTGCGCGAGTACCTGCTGCAGCAGGGCCGCTTCGCCCACTTCATCGACGAGGATATCGACTACTTCCAGAGCAAGATCGACCAGATGTGGGAGAAATGGCTGATTCCGGGAGTCATCCCCTTCCGCATGGAACTCGATAAAGAATAGCTTCGGCGCCATCGCCGATTGAAACGAAAGGCCGCTCGGTTTTCCGAGCGGCCTTTCGTCTCCTGCGCCCATGCGCTGCGTAGTGCGCTAATCCGTGCTGCTGAGCCGGCGGGCGACGGTGGCTCAAATCTGGAACGACCCACTATCGTAATTCCATAATTTTCGGACAGCCTGCGTGAGGCGGGTAAGGCCTTCATCGCCGGGCAAGTCGTTCATACCCATCCTGAGCACGAGAGCCTTTCTACGAACCGCGCTCTTGGACACCCAGGCGGCGGCTGTCGTCTTTGAATCCCTCTTGACCAGGGCAACGAGTTTAGTGGCATCCAGATCGAGCCCAGCAAGCTCCGCTATCCACGTCAGCCACGGATCGGATTTCGCTGTTTCCGGCCCGTTTGAGGCCTGGAGAACGATGACTGGTCGTCCCTGCAGAAATTTCCTCAAGTGCTCGACGTAGCGCCCGAGCAGCCCTTCTCTATCTGTCCGGATCTCGTGGAGCAGCACGTTCTTTGTCTTTTTCGGCAGCGACTGACTATGGAACGGAAACAATTCGACCTGGAGCACTCCGTCGCAGTGTAATCTATAAGAGAGTTTGAGCAGGCTGTCGATGCGACGCCCAGCTGCCCGTCCAGCGAGTTTTCTCCAGTAGAAGCAGCCAAGTTTCCAAGCCGCGTCGTCGTATCTGTCCGCTTCTCTGACCGGGCCGTTTCCAGCTTTCACTGCGGCACGACGCTGGTGACACATGGTTGCGCCTGGGTTAGTTGTAAACGCAACGAGCGGCTTTTTCCCGGCATGAAAGTAGAGATAAGGCTCTGGCATGGCATAGCGATTGAACGGCCGCGGCGCTTCAAGGTGCCCCTGCGCCTTCCATGGTTTCCAAAGGCACCTTTCGCAGAACGCAATGTAATCGTCAGCCATCGCGAAAGTGTAATCCCCTTCGGCGCTCGCCAACACGCTTTTAGCCCACTACGATGCGTTGATATTCCCTAAGGGTTCAGGCTTACTTTCAGTCAAACATCAGTCCGCGGGCGAGAGCTGGGCCGCTTGCTGCCGGCGCACTTCGCGCAGGCGCCAAGGACGGACCAGCCCAATCATCAGGAACGCCGCCACGACGTCAGCTAAGGCGGCCACCAGAAGGGTGCCGAACCAGCTTCCCGTTTGCGCCGCGATAAAGCTGCCCAGCGGTACGAAGAGCGCCGCGCAGCCTTTGGCGGTGTATAAGAGCGCGTAGTTCGTGGTGGCGTACTTTCTGCCAAATTGATCGGAGGTGAGCGCCGGAAAAATGCTGTAGATATCGCCCCAGACCAAAAACGTCAGCGCCGCCAGGATGACGAAGTTCACCGGGTTATTTCCGTATCTCGCCAGCGCCAGAACCGCGAACCCTTCGGCCAGAAAAGTGAAGAAGAGCATGGACTCCCGGCCGATGATGTCCGACATCCAGCCGAAGAGTGGCCGGCCGATGCCATTCATCAGATTGTTCAGCGAGAGCGCAAAAGTCAGCGCCGGGATGGTGAAATAGAGCAGCGTCACGGGAACTTTGCCGATGTTGAAGCTGGCGGCGATGGGCGCCAGTTGCGCGGTGACCATCAAGCCGCTGGCCGCTACCAGCACGAAGGCTGCGTACATGATCCAAAACAGGCCGCTCTGCAGCGTTTGCGCCGGAGTCGAATCTTCCTGGGTTTGCACCAGGCGCGGATTGGGCTGGCGCAGGACCAAGCCCTTGGGCGGCTTCTTGAGCGCGAGCGCCGCGACGAAGACAACGGCTCCTTGAATCAGCGCAAACTTGAACAGCGTGGCCTGATAGCCGCTGGAATTCAGCGATCGCGTCAGCGGCACGATGGTGAGCGCCGCGCCCGCGCCGAATCCCGCGGCGGTGAGGCCCGCGGCCAGCCCTCGGCGCTTCTGGAACCATTTCACGGCATTGCCGATGCACGTGCCGTACACCAGGCCGGTGCCGATGCCGCCGATCCCCGCTCCCACGTAAAGCACCCCCAGCGTGGCGGCCCGCGAATAGACGATCCAGCACAAGGCGATCAGAACTGCGCCCACCATAACCAAGGGCCGGGGACCGAAGCGGTCGGCCAGGTAGGCCTCGAAGGGCACCAGCCAGGTTTCCAGCAGGATAAAGATGGTAAAGGCCACCTGAATGGCGGCCTTGCCCCAGTGGTAGCGGGCGTCGATGGGATTGACAAAGATCGTCCACCCGTACTGCAGATTGGCCACCATGGCCATGCATATGACTCCAAATAGAAGCTGCACCCAACGATTGGAGCCCAAGCCAGAGGCGGTGAAGGCAACACTCGGCCCATTCTCGCCAGCGCCGAGGCGATGCTGTGCGGCGAAAATATCGGACATGGTTACGTCTCCGGCGGCCGATGCGACCCAAGCTTCGCCTCGCCGTCAGAGGCGATTTATCGCAAAGAGGGAGCGGCAGCCCGGTAATGGGGGCCCTATGCTGCGCACATACTGTCCCTGTCAATGGCGGGAGTCAACGCATTTGTGAGCAGGACCGGGCCGCCCGGCCGGGCGCGTTCCGAGGCATGAAAGCCTCGCGTTCACGAGTTTGTAACAAGTCTTCAATATGCTTCGCCACGCGCTCGGCGTGTGCGTCCAGTCACAGGCGGCGGGCCGGCGTTTAGTCTCGCCCGATTTAGTGTGTAGAATTGCTGAACCAGGACTCCCATACGGAGGCGGAAAATTTGAAGCGCATCCTCATCATCGAAGACGACCGGGACATCGTGGAGTTGGTGCGTTACAACCTGGCCAATGAAGGATTCGAGGTCACTGGAGTAGGCGATGGCTCGGCCGGATTATCTCTGCTGCGGAAGAGCATGCCCGATCTTTTGATTCTCGATTTGATGCTGCCCAAATTACCGGGGCTGGAGGTCTGCAAGGAGATCCGCCGCGACGCCGGGCTCAATCGCCTGCCGATCTTGATGCTCACCGCCCGCGGAGAAGAGGCCGACCGCGTGGTCGGCCTGGAGATGGGCGCGGACGATTACGTCACCAAGCCCTTCAGCCCGCGCGAACTGGTGGCCCGCGTCAAAGCCCTGCTGCGCCGCACCGAACCCGTCGGCGACGTGGAGCGCGCCATCGAAGTGGGCCGGCTGCTGATCGATCCTTCGTCGTACCGCGTGATGCGCTCGGGCAAGCCGCTCACGCTCAGCACGCTGGAATTTCGCCTGATCTACTATCTGGCGGCCCGGCCCAATCGCGTGTTTACGCGCGATCAATTGCTGGACGCCGTGTGGGGCACCGATCGCTTTGTCACTCCGCGGAGCGTGGACGTGTACATCCGCCGCTTGCGCGAAAAGATCGAGATGGACCCCGAGAATCCGATGCATTTGAAGACGGTGCGCGGCGCCGGTTATCTGTTCGAGTCGGCGGCCAATCGGCCGAGTTAGAGTTGCGTTAAAGTGGCGTTCGGCTGGCATTAGTCTGGCGTTCCGTACAGGAGTTACCTGCCTTTGAATTTGTTCTGGCGATCCAACCTTGCCATTCTGGCCCTGGTTCTTGTCGTTGTGGCCGCGGGGGATTTGTACTCGTGGCGCGTCGTCCGGGACCAGGCTCGCGACGCGGGCTTCCAGCAGCTCGCCGCCATTGGCCGCGTGGCGCGCCCCGACCGCCCCGATTTGAGCCCCGATTCTACCGATGCCGCGGCGCTCCATCGCTGGCTGGGAGAGATGCAGGCGGCCGGCGTGCAAGCGGCCGTTCTTAGCAGGGACGGGCGGGTATTGGAAGAATCAACGTCCGGACAGGGTCAGGAGCCGGCGAATGCCCAAGACCCCGAAATCCAGGACGCGTTTGCCAAAGGCGAGGGCCGCTCGATGCGCCGCAATGACGCGCTGCATCGCGATTTCCTTTACTATGCGGTCTCCTATCCTGACGCTCGCGGAGCTTCGCTTGGCGGCAAAACCGGCGGCAAGGCCAGCAGAACCAGCAAAGATGGCGCCGCCGCTAAAGCGAGCAGCCCCGATAAAGACAGCAATGATTCATTCGTCCTCCGCCTGGCTCTGCCGCTGCCCGCCGTGGATCAGCAATTCGCGGCCACGCGCCGTCCCGTGTGGACGGCATTTCTAGTCTTACTAGCCTCGGCCATCTTCATCTCCCTCATCGATGCCCATAATCTTTCCCGGCGAATCGGCGCGTTAGGGAAATTCGCGGGCCGCATGGCCGCGCTCGATTTTCGCCCGCTGGTTACCCAGCCGGGCGGCGATGAACTCGAGGGGCTGGCGCGCGCGCTGAATGAGAGCGCCGCGCGGTTGAACGCCGGCATCGGCGTCTTGACCGACGAACGCAACCGCTCCGCGGCCATTCTCGGAAGCATGATCGAAGGCGTGGCCGTGATTAGCGAGGGCGAGCGCATTCTCTTCTCCAACCGGGCCTTTTCCCGGATTCTCGGCTTGCAGGACGCCGGCGAGATCGAAGGCCGGGCCTTGCTCGAAGTCGCCCGCCAATCGGACCTGCTGGCGGCCATGAAGATGGCCCTGGGCGGGCAGGCCCAGGTGACCAGCGAGATCGTGGTGGGCACGGTGCGGCCCCGCAGCTTTGCCGTCACCGCCGCGCCGGTGCAAGCCGCGAGCCACAAGGGCGCCGTTCTCGTATTGCACGAGATCACGGAACTGCGCCGCCTGGAGCGCGTGCGGCAGGACTTTGTGGCCAACGTGTCCCACGAATTCCGCACCCCGCTCACCGCCATCCAGGGATTCGCGGAAACGCTTTTGGGCGGCGCCCTGGAAGATCCCGTCAATCGCCGCCGCTTCGTGGAGATCATTCGCGAGCACGCCATGCGCCTGGCCCGCCTGACCGAAGATCTGCTGAAGCTTTCCCGCATCGAGGCGGGGCAGCTGAAACTCGAGTTTCGCCCGGTCTCCGTGGCTCAATTGATCGACTCCTGCATGGAGACCGCGCAATTGAAGGCCGTGCCGAAGCAGCTCTCGCTGGCGGTGCAGCTCCCGGCGGAATTGCCGCCGGTTCGCGGCGATGCCAATAGCCTTCAGGAGGTCTTGCAGAACCTGCTGGACAACGCGCTGCAATACACACCCGCGGGCGGGAAGATCGAAGTGTCCGCGCTATCCACCGATAGCCGCGTGGTAGTCACGGTGGCCGATACCGGCATCGGGATTCCGCAGGTGGAGCAGGAGCGCATCTTCGAACGCTTCTACCGGGTCGACGCCGCGCGTTCCCGCGAGGCGGGCGGCACCGGACTGGGGCTTTCCATCGCCCGCCATATCATGGAAGCGCACGGCGGGCACCTATGGGTGGAGAGCGCGGTGGGAGAGGGTTCGCGCTTCCACTTCAGCATACCTATTGCCGCTTAAGTGACCATTCGCCGAAATCATATCCTCTTGTTAACGTGGGTGTAATGCAGGTTGCCCAAGATTGGTGCAGCCGCGCATTCCCGCGCGCAGGAGGCAGGATGGCGACACCCGCAGCAAGCGTGCAGACGGTTCATCTGGATATTCTCACCAATTACCTGGTGTCCATGGCTCGAACCGTGGAACTGGCCGTCGATCGCGCTTTGAGCGCTCTTCTCCTGGCGGGTTCCCCTGAATCCCGGCAGGCGCCCGGTGAAATCTTTCTTCTGGAGCCGCGCGTCAACGAAATGGAGATGGTCATCGACGAGCACGCCGTGCGCATGCTCCGCAGCGGAAGCTTGTCGTCGGAAGAGATTCGCCAGGTGGTGGCCACCCTGAAAATCACCAACGATCTGGAACGCATGGGCGATCTGGCCGTGAATCTCGCGGAACGGATTATCTCCCTGGCCGAGATGCACCCCATCGCCGCGCCGCCCGAACTGGAACCGATGGTGGCGGCGGTGAGGGCCATGATCAAGAAAGGCCTGGGGGCTCTGATCTTCAAAAACGTAGTGTTGGCCAGCGAGGTGTTGGAGAGCGACGACCTGGTGGACCGCTACCGCGACGAAATTTTCGAGCGACTGCTGGCCGGCATGCGCCAATGCCCGGGCGACGTGGCTGCCAGCCTGCAACTGGTGCTGGCCAGCCGCTATCTCGAGCGCCTGGCCGACCACGCCACCAACATCGCCGAAGACATTATTTTCTGGGTTCGCGGACTCGATGTGCGGCACGGGCGGGGCACGGCGTTCGAGGCGTCCGGTACTACTGTTACCGAGAATTCATAGCGGCGTGATGCTCTTGTGACTCTCACGTAATTAGTATCACCGCGCAGTGACATACGGCTCTGCCCAAGTCCCGCAGAGCCCTTACCCTCAAAACCAAGCACCCCACGGGCTGGCGCTCCCCTGGCGCCAGCCCTTTTTTTCTGCAAGACTTCCACAATACAGGAATCGCTGTAACGCAGAATTAACATGATTGTTACAAACAGGTTACTTCCACCGCATAGCTTTGCGGCGCGGTTAATTTGCGCAAGTCGGGGCGTTCTGCGCAGTCGGAGTCTTCCCGTTAAGCTTCCCGGCCGACCTAGCGCTCAAATTTGACGGAGGAAAAATGCGATTATTTTTGGGGTGTATGCTAGCCGTTGCCTTGGCCGCTCTCGCCGGCGATGGCAGGAAAAAACGATTCACGAACTCGGAGGAGACACAACCGTCGCCGATGCCGAGTTCGAGTCAGCACTTCAGCGACCGCTGTAAATCCGGCTCCTTCCGCCGAGCACGCTGCGAAGCTGCGCAGCGGCGGAAGCTCCCTCAGCGCTGCCGGCGTCAACTTCATCCGCACCGGCTTCCGCCAGGCCCGCATTCCCGGCCGCGCCCGCGGCCGCACCTCAGGCTGGTGCTCCCATTCCAGAGTCACCTCTCCAGTTCCGCCTAGGTTCCGCTTTCATCACGCCTATCGGGTTCATGGATTTCACCGGCGTATTCCGCAATCACAACGCGGGAGGCGGCATCGGATCGAACTTCGGAGCGATACCCTACGAGTTCCCGCTCCTCTCGCGACGGAGCCATCATACCTCTTGAATCACGTGAGTGAAGCGCGCATGAGCATGCAGAACTCCCGCATCGGCTTCCGCGTCGATGCGCTGGTGAAGGGCGCCCACGTGATGGGCTACATGGAGACGGACTTCCTGGGAGACAACTCCAGCACAACGTGGCAACATCGCCGTAAGCAGCAACAGCAACACGCTGCGTTCGCGGGTGTACTGGGTCGACGTGGCCAAGGGCAAGTGGGAAATCCTCGGCGGCCAAACCTGGAGCTTGATCACTCCAGGCCGCACCGGCATCTCGCCCCTGCCTGGAAACATCTTCTACTCGCAAGACACGGACGTGAACTACCAGGCGGGCCTGGTCTGGGGACGCATTCCGGAGTTCCGCTTCGTGTACCATCCCTCGAACAAAGCGGCTATCGCATTCGCCCTGGACAATCAGGAGCAGTACTGGGGCGGCTCGGTGGCGGTGCGAAGCCCGCTACTTCCGACCGGTCCGCCTACTCGCCTACGTTAGGCGGAGTGTCAGGATTGCCGGGCACCCAATTGAACAACGGGACTACCACTGTGAACGCCCCCGCGGTCTTTCCCGACTTGATCGTCAAGCTCGCTTTCGATCCGTCGCCTAAGTTTCACGTCGAGTTCGGCGGAGTGGAGCGCCAGTTTCGCGTCGCTGTCAACAGCACGGCCTCGCCGCTACTTCATGCCGCGTTGTCGTCATCACGCAGGCTGACCGGCGGCGGCGGTTTCCTGAACCTGAATGTCCAATTATTCCCCGGCTTCCGCATCCTGACGAACAACTACTGGAGTCAGGCGGCGGCCGCTATATCTTCGGCCAAGTGCCGGACCTGATCGTCAATCCCGATGGCAGCCTCTCTCGCCATCAAGGCTTCTTCCACGGTCACGGGCTTCGAATACACGCACAAGAACACGTTTCTTTACGCCTATTACGGCGGCATCTACATTGCCCGCGACCTTGGATTCGTCAACGGGGCGGAGTACGGCTACGGCGTCGATGCGACGGGCGTAGGCAGCAACTACGCGACGGCCATCACCCAAAACCGCACGATTCAAGAGGGCACAGTCGGCTTCAACCAAACCATTTGGAAGGATGCCAAGTACGGCGCCCTAAACCTGATGGGTCAGTATTCCTACCTGACGCGCAACCCATGGTCAGTGTCCCCCGGCGACCCAAGCAACGCCAAGCTGAGCATCGTGTTCATCAATTTGCGGTACACATTGCCGGGCGCGGCGCCTGCGGCGGCTGAATTGAGGTAGTAGAACAGCAGCGATGGGGCGGCAGTTCGCGGCGGACGGTCGGACCTTTACGCAATATTCACGGCCGATTGAACGCGGATTGACCGCCCTCGTGTATTTGTCAGGAGGGTTCCGCAAAGGCCCAATTTCACACAACAGTAAGAAAGCTGTAACAGGTCCGTAACATGGAGTGAGAGACAACAGTATCCTTGAAAGGAAGAACTATGAGCATACGCAGGTCTCTTGGTTTCGCGCTCCTGGCAGTGCTGGCCACAATGCCACTGCGAGCGCAGAATATCAATGCCGCCGGCGCGACATTTCCCTATCCGATTTATTCCAAATGGTTTGACGAGTACCACAAGCTGCATCCGGACGTTGCAGATCAACTATCAGTCGATCGGCTCGGGCGGCGGCATCCGCCAGCTCATCGACCAGCACCGTGGATTTCGGCGCTTCCGACGGCCCCATGACCGACGAGCAGCTCGCAGCAGGCCGGCTTCAAGATCCTGCATTTCCCACGGTGCTGGGCGCGGATGTGCCGACCTACAACATTCCCGGCGTCACCGCGGAGCTGAAGTTCACTCCGGAGGCGCTGGCCGGGATTTTCCTGGGCAAGATCACGAAGTGGAACGACCCGGCCATCGCCGGAGCCAATCCGGGCGTGAAGCTGCCGGCCGACGATATCGTCGTGGTGCACCGCTCGGACGGCAGCGGCACAACTTACATCTGGACGGACTATCTCTCCAAGGTCAGCGAGGAGTGGAAGACCAAGGTCGGCAAGGACACTTCGGTCAATTGGCCGGTGGGCCTGGGCGGCAAAGGCAACGAGGGCGTTGCCGGGCTGGTGAAGCAGACGCCCGACTCGATCGGCTACGTCGAGCTGATCTACGCCATCCAGAACAACATGCCCTACGGCATCGGTGAAGAACGCCGCCGGGGAGTTCGTCAAGGCCGACCTGGCCGGCGTGACCGCCGCGGCGGCGGGCGCGGCCAAAGCCATGCCGGACGATTTCCGCGTTTCCATCACCAACGCTCCCGGGAAAGACCGCCTATCCGATCTCCAGCTTCACCTGGCTGCTGATTCCCGCGCAAATTCAGGACGCCGGCAAAGAGAGACTGCGATCAAGGATTTCCTGACATGGATGCTGACCGACGGGCCAGGAATTCTGCGAAGCGCTTGGCCTACGCGCAAGCTGCCCAAGGAGGTCGTGGCCAAGGAGACAAAAGGCCATCGCGATGATTCAGTAACTGGCAGTACGAATGGCCACAGCGCCCACCACGGTCGAGCCGCGGGCCTCGCCTGGGGCCCGCGCGCGCTTCTTCGCCGGCTGCGCAGCGGCGACGAGATCGCCCGCCTGATCACGCTCGTTTTTGCGCTCAGCGTCGTCTTGATCACCGCGCTGCTGGTCTATCAGCTTTGGGTGAATTCCGCTGCAGTCGCGGCACGCATTCGGCTGGGCTTTCTTCTGGACCAGCGACCTGGGACCCGGTCTTCGGCGAGTTCGGCGCGCTGCCGTTTATCTACGGCACGCTGGTCACCTCGGCGCTGGCGCTGTTGATCGCGGTTCCGCTGGGCTGGGCGCCGCCATTTTCCTGGCCGAACTGGCGCCGCGCGCGCATCTCCGACACCTTGACGTTTCTTGATCGAACTGCTGGCCGCCGTGCCCAGCGTGATCTACGGCCTGCTGGGCGTCTTCATTCTGGTGCCGCTGATGCGCACGACGATCCAGCCGGCTCTGAAGCACACTCTGGGCTTCCTGCCGCTCTTTCAAGGGCCGGCATTACGGCATCGGCTTCCTGACGGCCGGGCTGGTGCTGGCGATCATGATCGTGCCGTTCATCATTTCCGTTTCGCGCGAGGTGCTGCTGGCGGTGCCCGACGAACAGCGCGAAGCGGCGCTGGCCTGGGCGCCACCGCTGGGAAGCCACCTGGAAGGTCGTGGTGCCCTACGCGCGCACGGGCATCATGGGCTCGATCTTCCTGGCGCTGGCGCGCGCCCTGGGCGAAACCATGGCGGTGACCATGGTGATCGGCAACGACCCGCGCATCACCGCCTCGCTGTTCGCGCCCGGCTATTCCATCGCCGCCGTGCATCGCCAATGAGTTCACCGAGGCCACCGGCAATCTGTACCTGCAGCGCCCTGATCGAACTGGGCCTGGTGCTGTTTCTGCTGACCTTCGTCATCAACGGCCTGGCCCGCCTGCTGATCGTCGCCACCGAGCGCGGCAGCGGGATGGCGCACGCATGAGCATGCGTCTGCTCTGGCGCAAAGTCCGTGAACGTGCGTCATGCTCAGCCTCACCGGCGTCTGCGCGCTGATCGCCGTCTCGCGTGCTGTTCTTCATCCTGGGCTATCTGGTCTATCACGGCGGCAAGATCGCTGAACTGGGATTTCTTCACCAAGCTGCCCACGCCCGTGGGCGAAACCGGCGGCGGCATGGCCAATGCCATCGTGGGCAGCGGCAAGCTGCTGCTGCTGGCCGCGCTGATCGGCGTTCCCATCGGCTTGCTGGGCGGCGTCTACCTGGCGGAATTCGGCGGCAAGACGTGTTCCGTTCGTCGTTCGCTACACCGCGGACCTGCTGAACGGCGTGCCTTCCATCGTCATCGGAATTTTCGCCTACGCCCTGGTCGTCATGCCCGTGCAGCACTTCTCCACCCTGGCCGGCGGCTTCGCGCTGGGCGTCATGATGATTCCCATCGCTGTGCGCAGCACCGAGGAGTTCCTGCGCGCGGTTCCGCGCGCCCTGCGCGAAGGCGCCATGGCCCTGGGCGCGAGCAAGTGGAGGACGATCGCCACCGTGGTCGTGCCGGCGGCCATCGCGCGGCATCATGACCGGCATCATGCTGGCTCTGGCGCGCGTGGCCGGCGAAACCGCGCCCCTGCTCTTCACCGCTTTCGGCAACCGCTTCTGGAGCCCGGGCTGGGACCAGCCCATCGCTTCGCTTGCCGGTGATGATCTACACCTATGCCGTCGGCCCTTATGACGACTGGCACCGGCAGGCCTGGGCCGCCGGACTGGTCTGCTGGGCTTGGTGCTGGTCACCAACATCGTGGTGCGAACGCGTGCTGTCGCGCGGAGCTTCCGCGCAGAGGTCATAGACTATGCAGATGTCAGCCAAACTTGCTTCGAGTAAGACCGCGATCCCAGACAGCTCGGTGACGCGAGTCACGGAGACCGCCGTGAAACCACCGTCGCCCAGCGGCTCCGCAGCCGCCGTTGAGGCGCCGCTGCGGATGCAGGTCCGCAATCTGAATTTCTATTACGGCAAGATGCACGCCCTGCACGACATCAACCTGGAGGTCGCCGCCAACCGCGTCACCGCGCTCATCGGCCCTTCCGGCTGCGGCAAGTCCACCTTGCTGCGCACCCTCAACCGCATGCACGAGACCGTGCGCGACACGCGCGCTCGAGGGCGAAATGCTGCTGGATGGCGAGGATATCCTTGCGCAGGACGTCACGCAGCTTGCGGCGCCGCGTGGGCATGGTGTTCCAGAAGCCGAATCCCTTTCCCAAGTCCATTTTCGAAAATATCGCCTACGGCCTGCGCATCAACGGCATGCCGACAGGCAACGCGGCGATGTCGCGAGGCGGTGGAGCAGAGCCTGCGCCGCGCCGCGCTGTGGGACGAGGTGAAGGACCAGCTGCACAAGTCCGCCTATGCGCTTTCCGGCGGCCAGCAGCAGCGGCTGTGCATCGCCCGCGCCCTGGCCGTGGATCCGGAGGTGCTGCTGCTCGACGAGCCCTGCTCGGCGCTGGATCCCGTCACCACGGCCAAGATCGAAGAGTTGCTGTTTCACCTGAAGGAGAACTGCACCATGGTCATCGTGACGCACAACATGCAGCAGGCCGCGCGCGTCAGCGACTCCACGGCCTTCATGCTGAATGGCGACTTGATCGAGTTCAGCCCGACGCCGCAGATGTTCACCACGCCCACGGACCCCCGCACCGAGGCCTACATCACCGGCCGTTTCGGATGAGACGCATCGGCTGCATGCGGCGTAACGCCGCAGCGCAGTCCTGAAGAGGAGGAACACGATGGAACGACATTTCGAAATCGAACTGAACGAATTGAAGGAGCGGCTGCTCTGGATGGGCAGCCTGGCCGAGCGCGCCGTGCACCAGGCCATTCATGCGGTGCTGGATGCCGACGAGCGCTCTGGCCGAAACCGTGCTCGAGGAAGAGTCGGCCATCAACGAACTGCAGATGGAGATCGACGACCGCGTCATGCAGTTGCTGGCGCTGCATCAGCTGATGGCCGCCGACCTGCGCTTCGTGCTGGCCGTCGCGCGCATCAACAACGATCTGGAGCGCATCGGCGATCAGGCCGTGAATATCGCGCAGTCCGCGCATGCGCATCCTGCGCCATCCGCGCGTGAAGCCCTACGTGGATCTGCCGCGCATGAGCGAACTGGCCGAAGGCATGGTCCGCGACAGCCTGAACGCCGTGGTCCGCCGCGACATGGAACTGGCCCGCTCCGTCCTGCGTGCGCGACGACCAGGTGGACAACCTGCGCGACCAGATCTTCCGCGAGCTGCTGAGCTACATGATGGGCGATTCCGCCGTGGTCTTTCAGGCCTTCGAGCTGATCCTGGTGGCCAAGAATCTGGAGCGCGTCGCCGACCACGCCACCAACATCGCCGAAGACGTCATCTACATGGTCGAAGGCCACGACGTCCGCCACGCCGCCGCGGATCGCCGCTAAGCCCAAGCGCTAAGCCCCAGCGCCGAAGCAAAATCCGAATTTTGTCATCCAGGTCACTCTACGTAGACCTTCTGGCCGAGCGTCCTCATGGCGGGTTAAGAAGACGTTAAATTGCCGCGCCCGCCCTCGTTGATGGCCTCGATGCTGGGCAGCCCGATCGCGGCGGGGCCCTCGGGGTTGACCGAGTAGCCGTAAAGCTCGTACTTGGCGAAGCCTTCGCGGCAGTTGGCGATGGCCTTCTCGCGCGTCTCGGCGATGTGGAAGGGCGCCATCACGCGATAGTTGCGCCGGTCCATCGCGCGGCCCTGCTTCGCCGCCTCCTCGTTGGCGAGGGTCCAGTTGAAATCGAGCGTGTCATAGCCGTTGGGGCTGCCGGCGGCGACGCAAAGCATGCCCAGGTCATACCGCCCGGCGAGCTTGCCGCCATAGGGCGTGACGGAGCTGGTGATGGCGAGATGCGGCCGCGGCTTGGTGTAGGGGCGAAGCTGGAGCCGCGCGTTCTGCATCGTGTACCAGTCGGTCTTCTTGGTGATGATCTTGCCGGCGAGCAGGCGCGTGATGATGTCGATCGCGTCGGCCATGCGGTCGCGCTGCGTGTCGGGATCGATGCCGAGCATCATCGCGTCGGACGCCAAAAGCCCCGGCCCGAAGCCGAACATCGCCCGCCCGCGGGTCTGGTAGTCAAGCTGCACGATGCGGTCGGCCACCATGAACGGGTGGTGATAGGGCAGCGAGATGACGCCGGTGCCAAGCTGGATGTGCCGCGTGCGCTCGGCGGCGGTGGCGATGAACAGCTCGGGCTGGCCGTAGATCTCGTAGCCGCCCGAATGATGCTCGCCGATCCACGCCTCGTCATAGCCAAGCCGGTCGAGCCAATGCATCAGCTCGAAATCGCGCTCCATGCACAGGAGCGGGTCCTCATCGTTGGGATGGAAGGGCGGCAGGAACACGCCGGCGCGCAGCGTGCGAAACTCGCTCATAGGGTTCTCCGTTCCTTAACACGGCAATTGTAGCCTGCCCTTGCATCTGCCGCAGCTTGCGGCTATCGGAACCGCAGATTTCTATCGAAAGGCGATATTATGGACGACGTCCCCGCCCGCCCCGCGCGCCCGCAGCTGAGCGAGGCCGAGCTCGAGCGCCGCCGCGGCAAGCCGTGGAGCCTGCGCGTCGTGAGCGTGTCCACCGTCGCGCCGCACATGCGGAGGGTACAGCTCACCGCCGACAATCTCGACGAGTTCCGCCCGAAGCCGGCGCAGGAGATCGTGCTGCAAATTCCGCAGGAGGGCGGCGAGGTGGCGCGCCGGCATTACACGATCCGCCGCTTCGATCCCGCGACGCGGCTCATCGATGTCGATTTCGTGGTGCACCCGCACGAGACGCCGGGCGTGCGCTTCGCGCTCCACGCCAAGCCGGGCCAGGCGATCGACATTCGCGGCCCGCGCGGCCGCATCGCGCTGTCGCCCGATGCCGACTGGCACCTGCTCAGCGGCGACGAGACGGCATTGCCGGCGATCCTGGCGCTCGCCGAGGCGCTGCCCAAGGGCGCGCGCGCGCAGATTTTCGTCGAGATCGGCGACGACGGCGACCGCATGCCGCTCGTCACCGCCGCCGACGTGACGGTTTCGTGGCTGTCGCGCAAGGGCGCACCGGCGGCGCCCAACCGTCTCCTCATCGACGCGGTCGAGGGCTGGACGCTGCCGCCGGGCAAGGGCCACGCCATCATCATCGGCGAAACCAGCGTGGTCCGCGAGCAGCGCCACGGGCTTTTGGCGCGCGGCCTGACGCGCGAGCAGATCTATTCCGAAGGCTATTGGCGTCCCGGCCGCATCGGCGGCCACGACCACGTCGAGGAATAGGCGCTAACGCGCCTCCTCGGCGGCCGCGTTCACGCCGGCGATGTAGCCCTGGCAGGTGGCGCGGGCGAGGCCGTGCTGGCTGAAGCCGCCGGCCGATTCGCCGCCGCAATAGAGGCCGGGAATGACCTCGCCGTTCATGTCGATCACCTGGCAGCTGCGCGTTGATGCGCAGGCCGGCGCGCGTGTCGTGCACGACCGGCGTCGCCCAGGCGGCATAGAACGGCGGCTTCGCGATCTTGTAGAGCGGCTTCGGCTTGCCGAAATCCTCGTCGACGCCGCTGTCGACGAAGGAGTTGTAGCGCGCGACCGTCGCCTCGAGATTGTCGGGCGGCATCGGCACGCGCTGATATTTCATCACGATCTTCGCGGCGAGCTCGGCGAGCGTGTCGGCGCTGAAGAAGAAGCCGGCGGCGATGTCGACATTCGGCGGCGTCGGGCTCCCACTTCTCGCGCGCGACGGCGTCGGCGTCGAAGATCGCCCAGATCGGCCCGCCGCCATTGTGGCCGTCGCCGATCCCGGCCATCGCCGCGTTGATGAAGTTGTTGGGGATCGTACTTGACGTTCTTGGCGTTGCGCTAGCTGCCCGTGCACGTAGGGATCGATCGAGTTGTAGTTGTTGGCGGTGAACTGCTCGCCGGTCTCGTCGTAGAAGCGCTGGCCGAGCATGTTGACGAGGATGACGTCCTGCCAGTTCGCCGACGCGCAGGCCCGATGGCGCGGGCGCGCTCGAACACCGGGCTGCCCGGCATCCACATGCAGGTTGCGGTAGCCGTATTGGCAGCCGATCATGCCGGGCTTGGTGAGGGTCGAGCCGAATTCGCCGGTCTGGTTGTAGAGGCCCCACAGCGACGCGCCGATCGCCATCGCGGCCAGCTCGCCGCTGGCGTCCTGGTCGGACCAGGGCATGCCGGCGAGGCCGCAATATTCCTCGGTCAGGCGCGGGTCGAACATGCGGCGGAAGTTGACATTGCCGGTCGAGCCGCCGGTGGCGATGATCGACCGCCTTGCGGGCGCGGATGTTGCAGCGTCGTGCCCGTTGTTGTCGACGCGCGATGCCGAGCACGCGGCCCGGCGTTCGGCGCCTCGCGGTGGATCGCCGTCATCCTGTGCTCGAGCAGGATCTCGACGCCGGCTTTCTGCGCCGCGGCCTCGAGCGGGCGCATCAGGCCGTTGCCGGAGGAGCAGGTCGTCGGCGAGCCGCCGGATCGGCCGGCTTGCCGGTCTGCACCAGCGGCCAGTCCATCGACCGCGCAATGCATCTCGCGCGGCACCGAGTTGCCGACCGAGTTGCCGCCGCGCGCGTCGGGCGCCTTGTCGACGAAGACGACGCCGTGCGCGAGCAGCCATTCGAAGGTCGGCGACGCTGTTGTCGGCGAAGGCGCGGATGATCTCGCGGTCGTTGTAGCGGTAGTCGGGGAAGCCGTTGGGCTCGACGACCGACCAGTCGGTCAGGTCGCGGAACAGCAGGTCGGGCGAGTCCTCGATGCCGTATTTCTTCTGCACGCTGGTGCCGCCGCCGAGCGGAACGTTGCCGCCGCTGGCAGATGGCGTGGCCGCCGATATCGGCTGCGGCCTCGACGAGGATGACCGACGCGCCCGCCTCGCGCGCGACGATGGCGGCGGGCAGGCCCGTCGCGCCGGAGCCGATCACGACGACGTCGGCCTCGATGTTCCAATGGATGGCCATGATCGCTCAGTAGAGTTCTTCGGGCATGCGCCGGGAATATTCTTCGTCGTAGGCGGCGCCGTCGGTGCCGGGATTGCGCGCGGCGGCGAAGGCGCCGATCGTGGGCACGCCCTTGGGCCGCTCGCCCGCCGCCGACTTCCACAGGTTCGAGCGCACCAGCGCCTTGGGGCAGTGCTGGAACGCCTGCTCGACCGTCACGACCATGACGGTTGTGGGCGCCTTGCCGTCGACGGCGAAGCGGGTCCTGAGCCGCGGATCGACGCTGATGCGGGCGCGGCCATTGACGCGGTAGGTCTCGTTGGCACCGGGCGCGAAGAAGATGATCCCGACGCGCGGATCGGCCACCAGGTTCTTCAGCCCGTCGATGCGATTGTTGCCGCGCCGGTCGGGAATCATCAGCGTCTTGCCGTCAGGCTCGACATGGACGAAGCCCGGCGCATCGCCCTTGGGCGAGCAGTCGAGCCCCTTGGCGCTGCCGGTGGCCAGCACCAGGAAGGGCGAGGCGGCGATGAAGGCGCGGCCCAGCGCATCGACGTGGTCGAGCTCCTTTTTCAGCACGCGCTCGTGCGGCGCGGCATAGAGCGCCGCCAGTTCTTCCGCGCTCGTCACGGTGAAATTTTCGATTCCGTCCATCGCCCGCGTTCCTCCCGCGGAAAAGTTTAGCGGATTATCGCCCGACCGTGGGCGGAAAATCCGCGCCGGTGCCGATCAGGATTTCGAGGCAGCGCTGCAGCTCGCGCCAGCTTCGCGGCCCCATCTCGGCCGCGAGATCGGCGTAGATGCGCTCGGACTGGCGGATCACCGGCGCGATCACCGCGCGCCCGCGGCGGGTGATCGACACCGCGACGCGGCGCGCGTCCGCGCTGTTCTTGCGGCGCTCGACGATGCCCTTGCGCGCGAGCCCCGGAATGATGCGCGAGAGGCTCGCCGCGTGGATGCTGGTGCGCGCGGCCAGCTCGCTCATCTCGAGCGGCCCGGTCTCGGCGAGCGTGCGCAGGATGCGGCCCTGCTGGTCGGTCAGTCCTTGCTTGCGCAGATGCGGCCGGAAACGCTGCATCACCGCGTCGCGCGCGCGCAGGAGCTGCATCGGCAGCGCCACGCTGAAGGATTGTCTCGGCCGTTTGGGTCGCACCGATGTCGCCATGATCGCCGGCAGTGTCAGCGCCAGCCGGCCTG
Organism: uncultured Actinomycetes bacterium; assembly: GCA_963707905.1. Taxonomy (GTDB): domain Bacteria; phylum Actinomycetota; class Actinomycetes; order Streptosporangiales; family Streptosporangiaceae; genus DASXKD01. The sequence goes on from CAVPSA010000059.1 coordinate 596,783, forward strand.
CACCAGGAGCGGGTAGGTCTTCTCCTGGAACTCGCGCATGCCCTCGACATAGCGCGCCCAGGAAAGAATGACCCCGTCGAAGCCGGCCTTCATCAGCCGGCCCAGCCCCTCGACGACTTGCTCTTTCGTGCCGACGATCTGGTAGCCGGCCCAGCCGCCGATGAAATGGATCTTGAGCTCGCGCAGCGCCTCGGCCGGGAAGGTTTCGCTGTTGATGCCCAATTGCCGTACGAGATTGTCGCACGCCTCCCAGTCGCCCTGCTCGTGCACATAGTAGTGGAGGAAGTCGCGCGCCTCCTTCTCGGTTTCGGCCTGGACGATGTAGGCATTGGTCCACACCGGCAGCTCGACCTTGCGCGCGTCCCACGCGGCTTTCTTGTAGGCAGCGGCCTGCGCCGCCATCGCGTCGGGCTCGTGCGAGACGAGCGCGGTGAACGCCACATCGCAATATTGCGAGACGAAGTCGCGGCCCTTCTGCGAGCCGCCGGCGTTCATTACGACGGGATAGGGTTTCTGGATCGGCTTGGGCGCCAGCCATCCGGCCTTGATGCGGTAGAAGCGGCCGTCGAAATCGAACTCCTCCTCGCGCGTCCACAACAGCTTGATGATCTCGAGCCATTCGATCGCGCGCTCGTAGCGCGTGTCGTGGTCCTGCTGCGGCTCGCCGAACATCTCGATCTCCGGCTCGAACCAGCCGGTGACGACGTTGAGGCTGAAGCGGCCGTTGGTGATGTGGTCGATGGTGGTCGCCTGCTTGGCCGCCATCACCGGATGAACGGTCGGCACGTGCGAGGTGGCGAAGACGCCGCAATTCTTCGTCGTCGCGCCGACGCCGGCAGCCCAGGTATAGGATTCGAAGCCCGCCCCGTTGAAATTGGTCTCGCCGCCGAAACCCTTCCAGCGCCCGACCGGGACCAACGCCTCGAAATCCATCTCGTCGCCCATCCGCGCCAGCGCCGACGTGCTGGGCCAGTCGGCCTTGAGCGTGCCGTCGATCCTCGAGATCGCGCAGCCGTGGCTGAGGTTGCTGGAAAACGTGCCGAGCTTGAGCTTGCGGCGGCCGAAGAGCGGATTGAGCGCCTCGCGCAATTGGTCCGACCGCGCAACATCTGCCATGATTCCGCTCGCTCTTTTGCGTCCCGCGCCAAGTCTGCGATGAAACCGGTACGCGCGCCAGCGCATTGACATCGGCCGGCGCCCGCCGGAGATTCGCCGCGCCGTTCGACATGAAAGAATCCGTTCGCGTCCTCCTCTGTGCGAGCTTGGGCAAGGCCGAGATCGCGGCTGCGCTCGAGGACCTGCAGCATGTCCATCTGACCGTCGCGCCTGACACGGAAGCGGTGATTGCTGCGCTCGCCGATCACGACGTGCTGATGTGCCCGAACCCGGTCTATACCGCGCCGCTCGCGGCGGCGCTGGGTAAGCGCACGAGCCGTGTCGAATGGCTGCAGCTTCTCACCGCGGGCTATGACGCGCTCGTCGAGTTCGGCGCGCCCCGGAGCCTGGTCGTGACCGGCGCCGGCGACGCCTATGCGCCGGCGGTCGCTACCCATGCGGTGACGCTGATGCTTGCGCTCGAGCGGCGCATCCTCGATTGCGCGGCGAACAAGAGTGCGGGGCGCTGGGACCGCGCGATGAGCGCCAGGATGTCGATCCCCTACGGCGGCGAGGTCGCGATCGTGGGCTTCGGCAGCATCGGCCAGCAGATCGCGCAAATCGTCCGGGCGATGGGCGCGCGGGTGGTCGCGGTGACGAGGAGCGCCAAGCCCTCGCCGCTCGCCGATGCGGTCGAGCCCATCGGCAATCTCCACGCCGTGCTGCCGCGTGCCAATGTCGTGATCCTGGGGCTGCCGCTCGCGCCCGAGACGCGGCATCTGATCGGCGCGGCGGAGCTGCGGCTGATGAAGCGGGGCGCCGTCCTGGTCAACATCGCGCGCGGTGCGCTCGTCGATACGGAGGCGCTTGCCGCGGCGCTCGGCGACGGCACCATCGCGGGCGCGGGCCTCGACGTCACCGACCCCGAGCCGCTGCCCGACGGGCACGTGTTATGGCGCGCGCCCAATCTCATCGTCACGCCGCATGTCGCGGGGTCGTGCGGGAAGCTCGGCGGCGCGCGGCTTGCCGCCGTCGCGGTCGACAATCTCGGCCGCTATATGAGGGGCGAGCCGCTCGCCCATACGATCGCGCTCTAGGGAGCCGTCCGATGCGCATCACGAAGCTCGAAAGCCTTCACGCCGACGGCGGCTGGCGCACCTTTTCGTTCCTCAAGCTCTCGACCGACGAGGGCGTGGTCGGCTGGTCGGAATACAGCGACGGGTTCGGCGCCGGCGGCACGACCGAGCTCATCCAGAAATTTGCGCCGATCGTCGTCGGCATGGACCCGCGCGAGGTCGGCCGTCTCAACGCGACGCTCCACGCCATCACCAAGCTCGCCGCCGGCGGCCTCAACGCACAGGCGATCGCCGCGATCGAGAATGCCTGCATCGACGTGAAGGCGCGGGCGCTGGGCGTGCCCGTGTGCCAGCTCTTCGGCGGCGCGGTGCGCGAGCGCATTCCAGTCTACTGGTCGCATTGCGGCATGTTCCGCCTGCGCTTCCCCGAATTTTTTGAGAAGCATCTGGGCAAGCCGCGCATCCGCGGCCGCGACGATCTGAAATGCCTCGGCGAGGAGGCGGTGGCGCGCGGCTTCAAGACGATCAAGACCAATCCGATCTTCTTCGACGGTCCGGAGCCGCGCAGCTTCAACGGCGGCTTCCGCATCGCGCCGGGGTTTCTCGAGCGCAACGTCGACGCGCGCATCGTCGGCTCGGTGACGGAGGTGCTGGCGGCGTTCCGCGACGGGCTCGGCCCGCAGCCCGGCATCCTGTGCGACCTCAATTTCAGCCAGCGCACCGAGGGCTTCATCCGCATCGCCAAGGCGGCCGAGCCCTACAACCTCACCTGGCTCGAATGCGACAGCCTCGATCCCAAGGCGCTGGCCTATCTGCGCCGCTCGACCTCGACGCCGATCGCGTCGCTCGAGGCGATCTACGGGCTCGCGGGCTACCGGCCGTTCTTCGAGGAATACGCGGTCGATGCGGCGATCATCGACGTGCCGTGGAACGGGCTCTACCAGGCGGTCCGCATCGCGACCCTGGCGGACGCGTTCGAGGTCAATGTCGCGCCGCATAATTTCAACGGTCCCATCGGCGACCTGATGAGCGCGCATTTCTGCGCTGCGGTGCCGAATTTCCGCATCATGGAATACGAGGCCGACGACGTGCCGTGGAAGCAGGAGCTGCTGACCGAGCCCAACCGCGTCGAGAACGGCGAGTTCATCCTGCCGCAGGGCCCGGGCTGGGGTGCGGCGGTCAACGAGGACGCGGTCCGGGCGCATCCGCCCGCTGCGCGCAAATAGGGAGACGCCGATGCAGCGAACGAAGCCGCCCTTCCGCGCCGATCATGTCGGCAGCCTGCTGCGCCCCGCGGCGCTGCGCGAGGCGCGCGCCCGGCGCCAGAGCGGCGGGATCACCGAGGCCGCGCTCAAGGCCGTCGAGGACCGCGAGATCGAGCGGATCGTCGCGCGCCAGGAAGAGGTCGGGCTCGATGCCATCACCGACGGCGAATTCCGGCGCTCGTGGTGGCATCTCGATTTCCTCGCCGGGCTCGACGGCGTCGAATGGTACGAGATGGAGCATGGCATCGCCTTCACCGGCACCAGGACGCGCTCCCAGGGCGTGCGCGTCGTCGGCAAGGTCGGCTTCTCGGGCCATCCCATGATCGACCATTTCAAGTTCGTGCAGGCTCGCACCAAGCGCATGCCCAAGATGACCATTCCGGCGCCCTCGGCGCTCTACGGCCGCACCGGCCGCGGGCCGATCAGCCGCGAGGCCTATCCCTCGATCGACAATTTCTTCGCCGATCTCGGCGCCGCCTATCGCAAGGCAGTGCGCGCCTTCGCCGACGCGGGCTGCCGCTATCTCCAACTCGACGAGGTGTTCATCGCCATGCTGTGCGATGAGGCCTACTGCAGGGCCGTGAAGGAGCGCGGCGACGACCCGAAGCGCCTCGGCGAGATCTACGGCGACCTCATCAACGAGGCGATGGCGGACATTCCCGCCGGCATGACCATCACGATGCATCTCTGCCGCGGCAATTTCCGCTCCACCTTCATGGGCAAGGGCGCCTACGACGCGGTCGCGGAAGTGTTATTCGACCGGATCAAGGTGCACGGCTATTTCATGGAGTATGACACCGACCGTGCCGGCGGATTCGAGCCATTGCGCAATTTGCGAAAGGATCGCGTCGCCGTGTTGGGCCTCGTCACCTCGAAAAGCGGCCTGCTCGAAAGCAAGGACCTGCTCAAACGGCGCATCGAGGAGGCGACCAAATACGTCGACCTCGACCGGCTGTGCCTGTCGCCGCAATGCGGCTTCGCCTCGACCGAGGAGGGCAACCTTCTGACCGAGGACGAGCAATGGGCGAAGCTGCGGCTGGTGGTCGAAGTCGCGAAGGAAGTGTGGGGATAGGCCTCAGCGAACAACCATCGTACAATCCGGATCCTGTACCATCGCCGCAAATGGAGGAAGCCGACATGACGACGAAATTTTCCCGACGGGCGCTGATGTTTGTGCCGGCCCTGGCCTTCGCCGCCTGGGCAGGGCAGGCGCAGGCCGCGCCGCAGTCCTTCAAGGTGCAGCTCGACGGTGCGAGCGAGGTGCCGCCGGTCCAGACCGCCGGCAAGGCGACCGCGAACATCACCTACGACCCGGTGACGCGCGTCCTGACCTGGAACGTCACCTATGAGGGTCTGTCCGGGCCGGCGACGATGGCGCATTTCCACGGGCCCGCCGCCGCGGGCAAGAACGGCCCGGTGGTGGTCTGGGTCAGCAAGCAGGGCAGCCCGGCCACGAGTCCGTTGAGCGGCGAGGCGACGCTCACCCCGGAACAGGCGCAGCAATTCGCCACCGGCGATTGGTACGTGAACGTGCACACCCAGGCGCATCCGGCCGGCGAGATTCGCGGCCAGGTGATCCCGCCTAAGGGCTGACCACGCTCAGATCAGGTTGGCGATCACGGCTGCGGCAGCGGCGCCGCAGCCGAGGAGGAAAAGCGCGCGCGCGCCGCCGGCCATCCGCGGCGCGGGCACGCTTGGCGGCAGGAGCTTGCGGCCGGTGATCATCGGCCGCAGCAAATTCTGCCCTTTCACCACGGCATAGAGCACGATCGCCAGGACGTGCAGCGAAACGGCGGCGAGCAGCGCATCCCAGAAAATGCTGTGGAGATCGGTGATGGCGTTGGCGAAGGGCGCCGGCATCATCGGGGTATAGCGCCCGACATCGGCGACATCGTTGGCGACGTAGAGGCCGGTCAGCACCTCGCCGAAGAGCAGCGCGAGAAGGAGCAGCACCATCCAGCCGCCGGCCGGATTGTGCCCCACCTGGAGGTCGGGCTCGCGGCGAAACGCCCGCACGAGATAGCGCGCCGCCGTGCGCGGCGAGGCGACGAAGCGGGAAAAGAGGTCCGTCTCGCTGCCGAAGACTCCCCAGAGCAGGCGAAACACCAGCAGCGCGAGCAGCGCGTCGCCCACCCGCGCGTGCCAATCCATCCAGTTGAGCTTCCACGTCGCATAGGCCGCGATCACCAGCGCAACGACGAGCCAATGGAAGAAGCGTGTCGCCATGTCCCAGACGAGAATGAAGCGGCCTTGGCTCTGCATGCGCGCCGCCGCAGACGGTCTAGGGCGCGGGCTGTGCCAGGAGCGCCGCGATCTTCTCAAGGAGGCGCGGCAGCTCGACGGGCTTGGTGTCGTAATCGTCGCAGCCGGCCGCCAGCGCCTTTTCGCGGTCGCCGGCCATCGAGTGGGCCGAAAGGGCGATGACCGGGATGTGGCGCGTCTCGGCCGCGCCCTTGAGGCGGCGCGTCGCCTCCCACCCGTCCATGACCGGGAGGCTCAGATCCATGAGGATGAGCTTCGGCTGCTCCTGCTGCGCGAGGGCGATGCCGCTCTCGCCATCCCGCGCCGCCATGACCTCGTAGCCGCGCCGCTTCAGCCGGTTCGACAGCATGTAGAAATTGTCGTCGTTGTCTTCGATGTAGAGAATCTTGATCATCTCAAACGCCCATCTCGCGTTCCGCGGCGACCGCGTAGCGGCCGACGACACTGCGGATTTCGGCCAACAGCTCGTCCTGCCCGTAGGCGGCCTTTTGCAGCACATGCTCGACGCCGCCCTGAAGGCGCCGCCGCTCTTCGTCCGAGAGATCGGCCGCGGTGACGACGATGACCGGCGTCGCGCCGATCTCGGGCAGCGTGCGCAGCTTGGCCAGAAACGCGAACCCGTCCATTTCCGGCATCAGCAGGTCGAGCAGGATGAGGTTGGGCCGATCGCTCTCGAGGCGCTGGAGCGCCTCGCGGCCGTTCGCCGCGGTGGCGACGGCCCAGCCCTCGCCGACGAGGAGCCGCCGCATCAGCTCCCGCGCGGCCTCCTCGTCCTCGACGACGAGGGCGCGGGGCGTCGCGCCCTTGACCTTGAAGGGCGCCAGCGCCGCGGCCAGCCGCACGCGATCGACGGGCTTGGTGAGATAGGCCGAGGCGCCCAGCGCGAACCCTTTCTGCTTCTCGTCGATGATGCTCAGCATGATGACCGGGATGTTCGCGAGCGCCGGGTCGGCGCGGATTTCCTGCAGAACGCTCCAGCCGTCGAGCTGGTTCATCAGCACGTCGAGTGTGATGACCGACGGCATCAGTTCGCGCGCGAGCGCCAGACCCTCGGCGCCGTCGCCCGCGGTCACGACGTCGAAGCCCTCGCGGCTCAGCACGCGCCGCATCAGGTCGCGCACGGTCTGGTCGTCGTCGATGACGAGAACGCGGTTGGTGCGCGCCCGCGGCAACGGCGCGGCCGATCGCTCGTGCCCGGCAGACGCGGCTTCGGGCTCGGCCGCCGCGAAGGGTTCGGCGCCCGCGGCCGGCAGCCGCACCGCAAAGGTCGTGCCGACGCCAGGGGCGCTCTCGACCGCGATCGCGCCGCCGAGCATGCGGCAGAGCCGGTCGGTGATGGCGAGGCCGAGGCCAGTGCCGCCGTATTTCCGCGTCGTCGAGCTGTCGGCCTGGGTGAATTCCTGGAACAGCTTGGCGATCTGCTCTTGCGTCATGCCGATGCCGGTATCGGAGATGCGGAAATGGATCCAGTCCGCGCCATCCTCCTGCGCGCGCGACACGGTGAGGGAGACCGTGCCTTTCTCGGTGAACTTGCAGGCGTTGCTGAGGAGATTGAGGACGATCTGGCGCAGCCGCGTCACATCGCAGCGCATCGCGCCGATGTCGGCCGGCCGCTCGACGACGAGGCGATTGCCGTTCTTGCGCCGCGAGCGGCTCGGCCGCGCCCGCCACATCCGCGACGAGGGTAGCGAGGTCGATGTCCTCGTAGTGCAGTTCGAGCTTCCCCGCCTCGATCTTCGACAGGTCGAGGACTTCGTTGATCAGCTCGAGGAGATGCTTGCCGGCGCGGCTGATGCGGCCCAGCGGTTCGATATTCGCCTCCGCGCCGGTTTCCTCGGCTTCCTCGATCAGCATCTCGGTGATGCCGATGACGGCGTTCAAGGGCGTGCGCAGCTCGTGGCTCATCGTCGCGAGGAAGCGGCTCTTGGCGAGCGTCGCCTGCATCGCCTCGTCGCGCGCGTCGGCGAGCCGGTCGACGAGCTCGCCCAATTGCCGCTCGCGTTCCTTGATCTCGGTGATGTCGCTGAAGACGCCGACGATGCCGCCTTCGGCCGTCGGATGCTCGCTGATCCTGAGCCATTTTCCGTTGGCGCGCCGCTGCTCGAAGGCGTCGGTCGGATGACGGTGCTGTGCGACCCGATCGGCGAGCCAGGCCTCGGTGTCCGCGGACGCGTCGGGAATGAGACCGGCCCGCGCCGTCGAGCGGAGGACCGTCTCGTAGGCGGTCCCCGGCGGGAAGGCGCCATCTGAACGGCCGCACATCTCGGCGTAGCGGCGATTGCTGACGATCAGCCGATCCTCCGCATCATAGAGGGCGAAGCCCTCCGAGATCGTCTCGATCGCCTCGCTCAACTGCGACTGCGCAAGCCGCGCTTCGGCTTCGGCGTGCTGGCGCTCGCGTTCGAGCCGCTCGCGCTCGGCGAGGCTGTCGCGCAGCATGGTCAGCGCCCGCGTCATCGCGCCGATCTCGTCGTGGCCGGCTTCGGGAATGGGCACGTCGAGCTGCCCCTGGGTGATGGCGGTCATGCTGCGGCCGAGCCGCCGCAAGGGCGTATTGATCGAGCGCACGATGAAGCGCGGTAAGGCTCAGCGCGACCGCGAAGGCGACGATGCCGACCGTCACGGACAGATCGACCGCGCGGTTCGCCTCGCGCATCGAGGCGTCGCGCCGCTGCGACCGACTGCCGCTCGACCCGGTCGACGATCGCCTCGATCTCGCGGTCGACGGAGAGAATGTGCGCCTGCGCCTGCGCCATCAGCTCGTTTCCGGCGGCGCTGTCGTCGCTCGAATAGGCCTCGGCGGCCTTCTTCGCCAGCTGCGGTCAGCGCATCGACCTCGCGCTCGATGGCGGCGACGCCGGCCGCATCGACGGGCGCGATCGTCTTCAGGTCGGCGTCGAGCTCGGCCTTCGCGGCATCGGCGTTCTGCTGTGACCGGGCGAGCAAGGTCACCGCGAGATCGGTCAGCCAGTATTTGAGATCGCCGAAATGCTTGCTCGCGTTGTTCGCGTTCCTGACGATCGAGACGAGTTGGGCCTCGTCGGCAAGAGAATTCCGAAGTCGCGCGCAAGCTCGCGGGTGAGGAGCGCGGACGACGCGGTAAGAATCGCGAGCAGCAGCACCGCAAGGAAGATCAGCCGCCCGCGGATCGACAGATACGGCATCCGGACCTTTCCCACGCGCGGATGAGCCGAGGCAAAAGTCATTATCCCATTCCCGGTAGCGAGGCAACAAGCCGACCGGCGCTTGACGGCTCCGGAGCGCGGGCGTTTCATGGCAATGACTGGCGCGCGCGGGAGCATTTGTTGCCGAGAGCGAACGACGCATGAGCAGCACTCCCGACGCGCTGGCGCATCTCCGCCACGAACTGCGCACGCCGCTGAACCACATCATCGGCTTCAGCGAGATGCTGCTCGAGGAAATGGAGGAGGACGGAACGACGGCGCTCGTCCCCGACCTTCGCCGCGTGCTCGGCGAGGCGAAGGAGCTGCTGGGATCGCTCAATGCGTTTCTCGACCGTACGGTGCACGGGGCTGAGATCGACCGCGCGCGCCTCGAAGCCGACCTGTCGCGCGCCGCTGCGCCGCGTCATGGAGGCGAGCGACGCGTTGAAGAACAAGGCGTCGGCGGCGGGCGACGCTGCCGTCGGCGACGGCATCGAGCGGATCTGGCGGGCATCGCGCCGCCTCGCGAGCCTCGTGCTCGAGGGCGAGGCGATCGATGCGCCCGCGGCGACCGCGCCGCAACCGGCGCCGGCGGCGGACCGCAGCACCATCCTGGTGGTGGACGACAACGAGGGCAATCGCGAGATCCTGACGCGCCGGCTCGCGCGCGACGGCCACGCGGTGGTGAGCGCCGAGAATGGACGCCGCGCGCTCGATCTCCTGGGCGGACAGGCGATCGACCTTATCCTGCTCGACGTGATGATGCCGGAGATGGACGGGTACGAGGTGTTGAAGCGCCTCAAGTCGGACGACGCGCTGCGCCACATTCCCGTGCTGATGATCTCCGCGCTCGACGAGATGGACAGCGTCATCCGCTGCATCGAGCTCGGCGCGGAGGACTATCTGCCGAAGCCGTTCAATCCCGTGCTGCTGCGCGCCCGCATCGGCGCCTGCCTCGAGAAAAAGCGCCTGCGCGACCAGGATGTACGCCGCGCCCGCGAACTGGCGGAGCTCAACCGCACGCTCGAAGAGCGCGTCGAGGAGCAGGTCGCGCAGCTCGAACGGCTGGGCCGGCTCAAGCGGTTCTTCTCGCCCCAGCTCGCCGAGCTGATCGTGAAGGGCGGGGCCGACGATCCGCTGGCGACGCACCGCCGCGACATCACCGTCGCGTTTCTCGATTTGCGCGGCTTCACCGCCTTCGCCGAGGCTGCGGAGCCCGAGGAGGTGATGGGCATCCTGCGCGACTACCACAAGGCGATGGGCGAGCTCATTCTCGAGCACGAGGGGACGCTCGAGCGCTTCACCGGCGACGGCATGATGATCTTCTTCAACGATCCGGCGCCGGTACCGAACCCGGCGGAGCGCGCAGTGCGCATGGCGGTGGCGATGCGCGACCGCGTAAGCGAGCTCAGCGCCGCCTGGCGCAAGCGGGGCTTCGACCTCGCACTCGGCATCGGCATCGCGCAGGGCTATGCGACCCTGGGCGCGATCGGCTTCGAGGGACGGTGGGATTACGGCGCGATCGGCACGGTGACCAATCTCGCCGCGCGCCTCTGCTCCGAGGCCAAGGGCGGGCAGATCCTCGCGCCGGCGCGGGTGATGGTGCTGGTCGAGGAGATCGTCGAGGCCGAGGAGATCGGCGGCCTCACGCTCAAGGGCCTGCAGCGGCCGGTGCAGACTTTCAATGTGATCGGGGTGAAAGTGCGGTCTTAATGCGGTGCGTCCTTCGACTGCGCTTCGCTCCGCTCAGGATGAGGACCATCGTGCCTCATCCTGAGCGGAGCGCGCGTCGGCGCGCGCAGTCGAAGGACGCACGATTGCGGCTACCGCCATTTGTCGATCGATATGGACGTGCGGTAGCGCGCACCCATGATCTGCCAATAGCCGTTGGTCTCGCCGCCGACCACGACGACGTTGATGTCCTCTTCCTTGAAGATCGGGATGAGCTCGTCGGGCGCGGCCTTGAGCTTCGTCGCCTCGGGCTCGCGGCCGAACGTCGCCCAGGGATAGACGTAGTTCTGCACGAGCTGCAAATCCCAGTAGCGGCCGGCCGGCATCTGCGCCGTCTCATAGACCCATCGGACCAGCTTGGCCTTGGTGTCGAAGCCGCCGCGGTCGATGAATTGCCGCGCGGTGATGGGATCGAGCAGCAGCACGGGCGCGGTGATGGCGTCGGTGCCGAGCAGCATGTCGCGCACATGCTCGCGCCAGTATTTCTCGCGCAATCCCAGGCAGAAGGTGGTCGAGCGGCAGCCGTAGAAGATGCTGACGACGCTGTCGGTCGGCTTGAAGCCCTTCTGCACGTGGAGCGGCTCCCACGGGCTGCGCTCCTCGTTCTCGGCGAAGGTGATGTTGTTGTAGGTGTAGTTGTTGCCTTGCGAGCCCATGAAGGTCTCGCCCGGTACCGAGCCGCCTTGCAGATTCTGCGACAGCAGGCCATAGGCCCGGCCGATGGTCGCGTTGGCGTGATTGTAGGGGCCGAGCGCGCCGACGCCGCAATTCATGCCGATCTCGTGGCGGATCGGTCCGTTCGCCACCACCATCGGCGCGCCCGAGCTCGAGGTGCTCATCCGCGCCGAAACGCCGGACGCGGCGAGCGCGAGGATCACCGGGAAATATTCGGGCCGCGCGCCGGCCATGACGGCGTTCACCGCGACCTTCTCGACCGTGTATTCCCACAGGCCGCGATTCGCCGTCGGCTGAAGGTGGCCGACCACCTCGTCGGGCGGATGGCTCGTGTGCGCCAGCATCGCCGCGACGCGGTCTTCCGTCGGCAGGACGATCGGCAGCTGGTCGGTCCAGTTGTTCTCGAGGAACTGCTTGTGGAGTTCCTGCTCGGTATCGGGTTCGACGACGCGCGGCGTCGAACGGTCATACTCCGGCATCAGGATTCGCGGAGCGACGTGGTCAGCATCTCGACCACCTCCTGCATCACCGGGCGGCCGGTGATCGGGTCGCTGCCCTCGACATAGGCCTTGAGCTCCGCTGCGCTCTTGCCCATGACCGGCTGCGGCACGAAGACGCGCGGCGCCGCGGCGAGACCGGCGACTTCCGCCACGGAGCGGACCACGCGGTCGAACTTGTCGGTGTGGAGCGCCACGGTCGGCACGCCGTAGCGTGTCTCGAGCGTAATGCTGTGCGTCTCCACCGCGGGGGCGCAGGTGCTGCAATGGCCGACGCCGATGATGGCCGCGTCGCCCTTCGCCTTGATCTCCTCCCAGGTCTTGGGATCGTCGTGCCCGTAATAGGCCGAGAGCGACACGAGCCGCGTCGCGACGCCGGGCATGTGCCGGGCGAACCACGCCTCGACCTGCTTCAGGAGCTCGATCGAATCATCGAACCGGCAATCGACGAGATAGATCGTCTTGCCGTCGAGGCTGTCGGGGCGCGGCGCGGCGTGCTTCTTGCTCACCTTGGGCGGATAGCCCACGGGATTGAGAACCGTCATTTTCGCCTGACGCTCGGCGATGGGCGCGATCTGGTTCATCGGGACGAACCTCCGTTTGCGGCGATGCTACTTGAGCGCCGTGCGCGCGGCAATCTCCCGCTATGCGCCGAGCTTGTCCGCCAGATCCTCGAGCGAGCTTGCCGCGACATCGACCGGCACGGTCGGGGCGGGCTCGCCCGTGCCCGTTCCGTGCTCGTGCGGGCGCGCGACGTGCGCGGTCGAGAGGCCGCATGAGGCGGCGGCCTTGAGGTCGCCGCTATGGGCGGCCACCATCATGCAGTCGCCGGGGATCAGATCGAACGCGTCCGCCGCCGCCAGATAGACCTGGGGCTTCGGCTTGAAGTCGCGGGCGTGCTCGGCGCCCAGAATGGCGTCCCAGACGAAGCCGTTGCGCCGCGCCAGGTCGGCCATGATCGAGATGTTGCCGTTCGAGACCGGCGCCAGCAGGAAGCGATGACGCAGCCTTGCCAGGCCGGCCTCGGCGTCCGGCCACCCGTCGAGTCGATGCCACGCGAGGTTGAGGTCGCGCAGAACCGGCTCGGAAAGCCCATGGATGCCGAAGCGCGGCAGGATGCGCTCGAGATTCTGCCGGTGCAGCGTGTCGAGCTTCGCGAACGGGATGCGGCCCGCGCGCACCTGCTCCATGCTCGGCTGGTACTCGTCCCGCCAGGCGTCCGCGAACGCCAGCCAGTCGAGCCGATGGCCGAGCGGGTCGAGGATCGCGCGCGCTTCCCGCGCGACCGACGTGCGCCAATCCACCACCGTGCCGAAAATGTCGAAGAAAAGCGCTTTCGGGGATCGGTTCATGGCTGCTCCCGCGCGGCCGTGTGGTCCGGCTTGAGGTCGATCAGCGGCGTTCCGTCCATGCAGTCGAGCCCGCGCACCTCGACCGTCGTGCCGTTGACCGCGACCACGTCGACGATCGCCGACGCGATCGGATTGGGCCGCACCGGCGAGCGCAAGGCAAAGGTGCCGGTGGTCCTGCCCGCACGGACCGGCGATTGCACGACCAGGTCACGCCGCGCCTGGTGCATCCAGTAGAGCACCTGGACGCGCCCGTGGGCGGCAAGGCCGGTCAGCGCCTGCCGCCAGCGATCGTCGACCACGATCGAGCAGACCGGCCCATCCGCGCTGCCGCGCCTCGGGCATTCCGCGCGCGTGGGCCAGGGCGTGCGGATCGTGCCGATGAAATAGACTCCGGCATCGGGCTGCGGCGGCAGCGCCACGGCCACCTCGCCGGGACGAAGGGCGGACTCATCCTGCATGCGTCAGAGTTGCAGGGAGGCGCCGATCCTGTCCAGACACGTCCTGGTGACGCGGCCGGGAGATTGGATTAAACTTTGGGCAACCTGCCTCCAGGAACACGAGGTCGTCATGGCGTCCGTCAGCTTCACCATCAACGGCAAGGCGGCCGATGTCGATGCGCCGCCCGACACACCCTTGCTCTGGGTGGTCCGCGAGCATCTCAAACTGACCGGCACCAAGTATGGCTGCGGCGCCGGCATGTGCGGCGCCTGCACGGTGCATCTCGACGGCCATGCCGTGCGCTCGTGCCAGACGCCGATCTCGGCGGTGGCGGGCCGCAAGATCACGACGATCGAGGGCCTGTCGGAGCACGGCGACCATCCGCTGCAGAAGGCGTGGATCGACTTGCAGGTCCCGCAATGCGGCTATTGCCAGCCCGGTCAGATCATGAAGGCGGCCGACCTGCTGGCCACCACCAAGAACCCGTCGCGCGAGCAGATCGTCCGCCACATGGACGGCAATATCTGCCGCTGCGGCACCTATCCCCGCATCATCCGCGCCATCGAGCAAGCGGCAAAGCAGGGAGCGTGACATGACCAGCATCCATCCCGAAGCGCCGGTGGCGCTCTCCCGTCGCGGCTTCCTGGGCGCGGCCGCCGGCCTGACCTTCACGCTGAGCCTTCCCGGATTTGCGCTCGCCGAAGGCGATTTGTCGCCGCCCGCAGGTCCCGGCGCTAAGCCGATCGGCGCCTGGGTCACGATCGGTACCGACGGCGCGATCACCATCGCCACGCCCGCGTCCGAGATGGGGCAGGGGTCCTTCACTGGCCTCGCGATGATCTTCGCCGAGGAGATGGACGCCGACTGGTCGCACGTGACGCCGGTCTATCCGGTGCCCAACGCGGCCATCTACGGCAATCCCGCCTTCGGCGGCGCGCTCATCACCGTGGGCAGCCAGTCGGTGCGGGGATATTGGGACAAGATCCGGCTCCAGGCGGCGGCAATCCGCAAGGTGCTGATGCAGGCGGCGGCCGACAAGTGGGGCGTGCCGGTGGCCGAGCTGCACACCGAGCCGAGCGCGGTGGTCCACGGCGCGAGCGGCCGTAAGCTGAGCTATGCCGAGATCGCCGGCTTCGCCACCGTGCCTGCGACCATGCCGGCGGTCGACAAGTCCGAGCTGAAGAAGACGGCGGACTATCGCATCCTCGGCAAGACCACGCCGCGCTTCGATCTGCCCGAGAAGGTGACGGGCGCCGCGCAGTTCGCGATCGACGTGCAGGTCCCGAACATGGCCTATGCGACGGTGCTGCGCTCCCCCGTCGATAATGGCGAGCCCGACAAAGTGGATGCCGCCGCCGCCCTCGCGGTGCCCGGCGTCCTCAAAGTCATGCCGCTGAAGGACGCGGTCGGCGTCGTCGCCGAAACCGTCGAGGCGGCGTTTGCCGGCCGCGACGCGCTCAAGGTCACGTGGAAGAGCCTCCCCGCCGACAGCTACAGCAGCGCCGCCGGCATGAAGGATTTTCTCGCCCGCGCGGCCAAGATGGACGACAAGGGCACGGCCTTCGTCGCGAAGGGCGACGCCGACGGGGCCTTCGCCAAGGCGGCGAAGGTTGTGAGCGCGCAATACACGTCGGAGTACGTCTACCACGCGCAGATGGAGCCGCTGAACGTGACCGCGTCGGTCAACGCCGCCGGCGACGGCGCGGAGGTGTGGATCGGCACGCAAGGCCCGACCGCGACCGTGATGACCACGGCCGGCTTCCTCAAGACCAAGCCCGAGAACGTCAAGTTCCACCCGTACTATCTCGGCGGCGGCTATGGGCGGCGCAGCCCGGCCGACTGGGTCCCCGACGCGCTGGTGCTGTCGAAGGTGATGCAGCGGCCCGTCAAGCTGATCTGGACGCGGGAGCAGGACGTGAAGTCGGCGAAGATGCGCCCGATGACGGCGCACCAGATCGAGGCGGCGCTCGATGCCGGCGGCAACGTCACGGGCTGGCGTCATCGCATCGTCGGCGAATCCGTCATCGCCTATCGCGGCGGCGAGAAGGCGCTCGAGGGCGCCAAGGGCCTCGACATCATCGTGCTCGAAGGCTCGAAGCACGAATATGGCGTGCCCAACCAGTCCATCGCCTATCTGCGCGAGAATCGCGGCGTGGGGTTGAGCGCCTGGCGCGGCATCGGCGCCGGCTACAACAAGTTCGTCATCGAGAGCTTCATCGACGAGCTTGCCGCCGACCGCAAGATGGACCCTGTCGCCTTCCGCCTCGGCCTGCTCAAGGACGATGCCCGCGCCACGGCGGTGGTGAAGGCGGTGGCGGAGAAATCCGGCTGGGGCAAGAAGCCGGCGGACGGCCATGCGCTGGGCTTCGCCTATGCCAACGTGGTCGAGAGCTATGTCGCGGCCGTCGGCGAGATTTCGCTCGACCAGAGCACCGGCGTCATCCGCGCCCATAAATTCTGGATCGCCATCGACCCCGGCGTGGTCATCAATCCCGACAGCGTGCTGGCGCAGTGCGAGGGCAACGTCGTCTTCGGCCTGAGCCAGACTCTGAAGGAGCAGGTGCACATCGAGAACGGCCAGGTGCAGCAGAACAATTTCTACGACTATCCCGTCCTGCGCATGTCCGAGGTGCCGGAGATCGATATCCAGATCATCGCCACCGACAACCCGCCGAAGGGCATGGGCGAGGCGGTGCTGCCGATGGTCGGGCCGTGCGTCGCCAACGCGCTCTTCAGCCTGACCGGCAAGCGGCTGCGCGGACTGCCGCTGTCGCCCGAGCGCGTGAAGGCCGGGCTCGCCGTTACTTGAGCCCTGCGGCGCCGGTCAGGGCAGCGACTGGCGCGTCTTGGCGATATCGGCGGCGGTGACCTTGGCGGCGCCGCTGCCGAAATAGGCACTGGTGAAATTCACCACGGCGGCAAGCTCGCCGTCCGAGCGGCCCTTGCCGAAGGGCGGCATGAACACCTTGTGCCCGCCGATCTCTTCGGTCGAGCCGCCGAGCACCACCGCCATGAGATTGGTCGCGTCGGCGTCGTTGACCGTGCGGCCGCCCAGAAGGTCGGCGTAATGCGACTGCGCGCCGAGCCCGTTCCAATCGTGGCAATTGGCACAGTTGCCGGAAAAGATCTGCTCGCCGAGGCTCTGCGGCGGCTCGGCCGCCGTGCGCGCCGGCGGGTTCTCGGCAACCGCTGGCACGGTCGCGATCGGCGGGATCGAGCGCAGATAGGCGACGATGGCGCGGATGTCCTCTTGCGTCAGGTGGCTGAGGCTGTCGGCGATCACCTCGGCCATCGGGCCGCTCGCCGAACTGTGCCCCTCGGCATGCCCGGTCGACAGAAACGAGACGAGCGCATCGTCGGTCCAGCCGCCGATGCCCGAGCTCTTGTCCCCGGTGATGTTGTAGGCCATCCAGCCTTGCGCCAGGGCGCCGGCGAATTTCTTCGAATCTTCGAGACTTTGCGTCGTACTGCCGCGCGGCGTGTGACATTCGCCGCAATGGCCGAGCGCCTCGACCAGATAGGCGCCCCGGTTCCAGGACGCCGGCTTCGACGGATCGGGCTCGAACCGGCGGTTGGGGTTGTACATCATGTTCCACAGCGCCATCCCCCAGCGCTGGCTGTAGGGGAAGGACAGCGTGTCGGGCGGCGTCGTGTTCTCGACCGGCGGCAGGCTGAAGAGATAGGCCTTGATCGCCAGGACGTCGTCGCGCGAGAGCCTGGTGTAGGAGGTGTAGGGGAAGGCGGGGTAGAGATGCTCGCCGTCGTCGGCGACGCCGTGCCACAGCGCCTCAACGAAATTGTCGTCGCTCCACGAGCCGATGCCGGTCTTGGCGTCAGGCGTGATGTTGCGCGAATAGATCGTGCCGAACGGGAGCTTGAAGGCGCGGCCGCCGGCGAAATTCTTGCCGCCGGGAACGGTGTGGCAGGCGATGCAGTCGCCGGCCGTGGCCAGATATTGGCCGCGCTCGACGGCCGAGCCGCCGGCGCCTTGCCCGAGCGCGGGCGTGGCGGCTGCGAGGCCCACGCACAGGACCACGGTGCGGAAATTCATCACTCGATCGACCATTGCCCCCTCCTTGATCGGCGGGTTAAGCGCCGCGCGCGGATTTTGTCTCGTGCAGCGCGCGCCAGATTTTCTGCGGCGTGCAAGGCATTTGCAGGTAGCCGGCGCCGGCCTGGGCCAGCGCGTCGTTGATGGCGTTCATCACCGCCGGCAGCGCGCCGACCGTGCCGGCCTCGCCCGCGCCCTTGACGCCCAGCGGGTTGGTCCGGCACGGCACCTCGTTGGTCTCCATCGCGATCGACGGCAGGTCGTCGGCGCGCGGCATGCCGTAATCCATGAACGAGCCGGACAGCATCTGCCCCGAGCCGGGATCGTAGGTGATGTCTTCCATCAGGGCCTGGCCCACCGCCTGCGCGATGCCGCCATGCACCTGGCCCTCGAGCAGCAGCGGGTTGATCGCGCGGCCGACCTCGTCGACCGCGGCGTAGCGGACGATGTCGAGCGCGCCGGTCTCCTCGTCGATCTCGACCTCGCAGACATGGCAGCCATTGGGGAAGGTCGGCACGCCGCCGTCATACGTGCCGGTCTCGAACAGGCCCATCTCCATGCCGCGCGGCAGCCGGCCCGGCATGAAGCTCGCCTTGGCGACGTCCATGATGCCGATCGACTTGTCGGTGCCGGCGACGGCGAACTTGCCCTTCTCGAACACGAGATCGGCCTCGGCGGCCTCGAGGAGATGCGCGGCGATCTTCTTGCCGCGCGCCACCACCTTGTCGGCGGCGATCAGGATCGCGCTGCCGCCGCGTCGCCGCCGAGCGCGAGCCGAACGTGCCGGTGCCCGGCCATGACGCTGTCGGTGTCGCCGTACTTGAACTTGATGAGGTCGGTGTCGATGCCGAGCTTGTCGAACACCACCTGCTTGAAGGTCGTCGCGTGGCCTTGGCCGTGATCGTGCGTGCCCATCAGCAGGGTCAGCGTGCCGGTCGCGATCGAAGCGCATCTCGGCATGTTCGAGGAGGCCGCGCGGCGGTCGCCTCGATCGTGTTGGAGACGCCGATGCCGCGGAGCTTGCCGCGCCGGCGCGCGTCCGCGCGGCGCGCGGCGAAGCCCGGCATAGTCGGCCAGGTGCAGGCATTGCTCGAGATTCTTCGGGAAGTCGCCGCTGTCGATCGTGTAGACGAGCGGCGGTCTTGTACGGCATCGCCGCGGCGGGCACGGTGTTGCGCCGCCTGAGCTCGACCTTGTCGATGCCGAGCTTGCGCGCGGCGAGATCGATCATGGTCTCGATCATGTAGGCGTTTTCGGGCCGGCCGGCGCCGCGGTAATGGCCGGTGAGCTGCGTGTGGGTCATCACGCCCGAGCACCTCGACGTGAAAGGCCGGGTCGTATAGGTCGCGGCGAGGCAGCCGACATTGGCCAGCGGCGGCCCGGCGGCGCGGTCCGAGGTGTGATAGGCGCCGATATTGGCGTGGGTCTGCACCCTCAGCGCCAGGAACTTGCCGTCCTTGTCGAGCGCGAGTTCGGCGTCGGCGACGTTGTCGCGCGAGTGCTCGTCCGAGAGCAGGCCTTCCGAGCGCTCGCAAATCCATTTGACCGGCCGCTCGAGCAAGCCGCGCCGCGACCGGCGCGAGGATGTATTCGGGGAAGATGTTGCCCTTCATGCCGAAGCCGCCGCCGACATTGTCGGCGATGACGCGGATGCGCGTCTCCGGCACCTTCAGCAGGCTCGCGGCGATCGCGGCGCGGGTGCGGTGCGGTGCCTGGACCGTGCAGCGGATGACGTAGCGGTCGTCATGCGTGTCGTACTCGGCAAGGCAGCCGCGCGGCTCCATCGTGTTGGCGGTGATGCGGTTGATGATCATGCGGTGGCGGATGACGTGATCGGCCTTGGCGATCGCCGCATCGACCGCCGCCTTGTTGCCCCTTCCTGATAGAAGGCGACGTTGTCGGGGCATTCGTCCCACACGGCGAGCGCGCCGGGCTTGATCGCCTCTTCGGTCGAGACGATCGACGGGCAGCGGCTCGTAATCGACCTCGATCAGCTCGGCCGCGTCCTTGGCCTGGTCGACGGTCTCGGCGACGACGAATGCCACCGCCTCGCCGACGAAGCGCACGAAGCCGCGCGCGAGATGGGGCTGCGACGCGATGAAGCCGGGCGATCCGTCCTTGCGCTTGCGTGGCATGCGCGGGACCTGGGGGCCGAGCGCCGTCACCGCCGGATGCTCTCCGGTGAGGACCAGCAGCACGCCGGGCGCGGCCTCGGCCTTGCTCGTGTCGATCGCCCGGATGCGCGCGTGCGCCAGCGGCGAGCGCAGGCAATAGCCGTGCGCCGCGCCGCTCGACTTCACGTCATCGACATAGCGGCCGCGGCCGCGCAGCAGGTACGGGTCTTCTTCGCGCGGGACAGGCTGTCCGATGCCAAATTGGCCCATCTTCTGATCTTTTCGTCCCCTAGGCGTACGGTTTTGGTTATGGCCGCAACCATATAGCCCGCCTCCGGCCGCCGCAACCTGTGCAGCCGGTACCGGACCGTCGCGAATTCGTCGGCTTGTTGAGATGGATCAAGGGGGCCGCACGGGCAGGTCGATATAGATCATGTGTGACGCGACGCGTTGCCCAGGAGAGGCTCACATGCTCACCATGAACATCGACGTAATTGCCGCGCTGCTCGACAAGGCCGCCAGGATCGAGGCTTCGAATATCGCGATCGAGGAAGAGGACGGGGCCGATGCTTCGGATGGCTCCGATCCGGACGAGGAATTCGCCGGCGAAGACGGCGCGCATAGCGAGCTTGTCGCAGCCGTCGCCGGATTGTCGCCCGGCGAGGTGAATGAGATTCTGACACTCCATTGGCTCGGCGGCGAAGGTTCGGGGACGACGATGACATGGCAGGACGCCATGGACGCTGCGCAGAACGTTCCAGACGAGGAGCGCCTCGAGACGCTCGTCGAGGCCCTCATTCTCGCCGAGGCGATCGAGGCTTCTCTCGCCGCCCTGGGCTATTCCCTCGACGAAGACGAAGACGAAGACGAGGACGAGGCGGGCGCCGACGAGGAAGGCTAAGCCGCGATCGCCCGTTCGCAGGGCACCGCGACATGGAGCAGCTTGCGCTCGCAATGGTCTATCAGCTGCTCGAACCAGGGC
This sequence comes from uncultured Actinomycetes bacterium, assembly GCA_963707905.1. Lineage (GTDB taxonomy): Bacteria > Actinomycetota > Actinomycetes > Streptosporangiales > Streptosporangiaceae > DASXKD01. The sequence goes on from CAVPSA010000059.1 coordinate 617,485, forward strand.
CGGTCGTCATGCTGACGACGGCCCACAAGGGCCACGCCAATGTCATGGCCATGTCCTGGCACATGATGGTCGAGTTCGAGCCCCCGTTGGTGGCATGCGTCGTCAGCGAGGCCAACCACAGCTTTGTCGCCTTGCGGCGGACCCGCGAATGCGTCATCGCCGTACCGGCGGCAAGCTCGCGCGCAAAGTCGTGAAGGTCGGCAATTGCTCCGGACGCGATATCGATAAATTCGCCGGCATCGGGCTGACGCCGCGGCCGGCGTCTCGCGTTGCCGCGCCGCTGGTATCTGAATGCTTCGCCAATCTCGAATGCCGGATCGCCGAAACCCGGCTTGTGGCAAGATACAACCTGTTCATCCTCGAGGTCGTGGCGGCGTGGAGGGACCCGGCGCAGCGGAATCCCAAGACCATCCACCACCGCGGCTACGGCCGGTTCGTCATCGACGGCGACACGATCAGGCTCAAGTCGAAGATGCGATGACGGATCGAGCGTCGGGCAGGGAGTAGGTGGCTGGGGGACTAGGATTCGAACCTAGACTGGCGGAGTCAGAGTCCGCTGTCCTACCGTTAGACGATCCCCCAACGCGGGATCGCGTGCGGCCGCTAGATAGCACAGCGCCCGCGTCTTTGAAAGGCGGGGCGGGCTTGCGCTAGCATCATGTCCGCGCGAGGTCCCTGACATCGTTGGCGAAGCCGCTTCCGCCGTCCGGTGCGTTCATCCCCGTCCGCGGACGAGCGGCGCGACATCTGCGCCGCGCTCGATCTCGGCACCAACAATTGCCGCCTGCTGGTCGCGCGCGCCGGCGCGGCGACGGGTTCCGCGTCATCGACGCCTTCTCGCGCATCGTGCGGCTGGGCGAGGGGCTGGCCGCGACCGGGCGTGCTGTCCGAGGCGGCGATGGCGCGCACCATCGCGGCGCTCACGCGTCTGCGCCGGCAAGGTCGGCGCGCAGCGGCGTCGCGCGCGCGGCGCGCTATGTCGCGACCGAGGCCTGCCGCCGCGCCGCCAATTGCGCCGAGTTCCTGGCGCGCGTGCGCGCGCGACACCGGCATCGCGCATCGAGATCATCTCGAGCGACGAGGAGGCGCGGCTCGTCGTCGCCGGCTGCGCGCCGCTGCTCGATCCGCGCATGCCCCATGCGCTGGTCTTCGACATCGGCGGCGGCTCGACCGAGCTGGTCTGGCTGCGAGCTCGCGGCCGGCGCGGCGCGGCCGCACGGTCGTCGGCTTCGTCTCGGTGCCGCATGGCGTCGTCACGCTTGGCCGACCGCTATGGCGGCCGCGACGTGTCGCGCGGCGATCTACGACGCCATGGTCGAGGAGATGCGCGGCGGCGCTCGCGCCGTTCGAGGCGCGTCACGCGCATCGCGCCGCGCGTCGCCGCGGGCCAGGTGCAGATGCTCGGCAGCTCGGGCACGGTGACGACGCTCGCCGGCGTCCATCTCGAGCTGCCGCGCTACGACCGCGCGCCGGGTCGACGGCACGGTGCTCGATTTCGACGACATCGACCGCGCCTCGCGCCGCCTCGCCGGCCTGACCTGGGACGAGCGCGCGCGCGCATCCCTGCATCGGCGAGCGAGCGCGCCGATCTGGTGCTCGCCGGCTGCGCCATCCTCGAGGCGATCTGCCGCGCTCTGGCCGGTCGGCCGGCTGCGTCGTCGCCGATCGCGGCATCCGCGAGGGCATCCTGCTGGGCTTCTTCGCGGGCCGCTGACGATGGCGCGGCAAGGCCGTGCACGGCGCGCGAGCGCCGGCGCAGCCGAGGTGCGCGTCAAGACCGCGCGCAGCGCACGCCTCCTCGACCGCGCTGGCTCGCAGCGCCAGCTCAACGATCCCTATGTCGCCGAGGCGCAAGCGCGCAGGGCTATCGCTCGCGCGCCGCCTTCAAGCTGCATCGAGCTCGACGACCGCTTCCATCTCCTGCAGCCGGGCGCGCGCGTCGTCGATCTCGGCGCGGCGCCCGGCGGCTGGACCCAGGTCGCGGTCGGCGCGGGTCAGGCGCCCGGCAAGGGCAAGGTCGTCGGCGATCGATCTGCTGGCGATGGAGCCGGTGCCGGGCGCGATCGTGCTGCAGCTGCGATTTCTCGCGCCCGAGGCGCCCGGCGGCGCTCAAGGCGGCGCTCGGCGGGCCGGCCGACGTCGTGCTCTCGCGACATGGCGGCGCCGGCGACCGGCCACGCCGCGACCGATCATCTGCGCATCGTGGCGCTGGCCGAGGCGGCCTATGACTTCGCCGCGCGAGGTGCTGGCGCCGGGCGGCGCTTTCGTCGCCAAGGTCTTCCAGGGCGGCACCGAGGGCGAGCTGCTGCAGCGCTGAAGCGCGATTTCGCCAGCGTGCGCCACGCCAAGCCGCCGGCGAGCCGCGCCGAATCGGCCGAGGTCTATGTCGTGGCGCCAGGGATTTCGCGGCGCCAGCAGTAGGCTTGCGCGTGCGCGGCGCTTCCCTTGCCGGCATCGGGCGTGTATTATCGGCGCCAACCCGTCGACGGGAGGCAGCATGGAAATCCGCGAGGCGCTGACCTTCGACGACGTGCTGCTGGTGCCTGCCGCCTCCGCCGTCCTTCCCGACCGAGACCGACACGCAGACCCGCCTGACCCGCGAGGTCGACGCTCGGCATTCCGCTGATCTCCGCCGCGATGGACACGGTGACCGAAAGCGCGCTCGCCATCGCCATGGCGCAGGCGGGCGGCCTCGGCGTCATCCACCGCAATCTGCCGATCGACGAGCAGGCCGAACGAGGTCCGCAGGGTCAAGAAGTTCGAGACCGGCATGGTGGTGAACCCGGTCACCATCCATCCCGACGCGACGCTCGCCGACGCGCTGCAGCTGATGGCGCGACCACCAGCATCTCCGGCATTCCGGTGGTCGAGCGCGGCACGCAACCGGCTCGTCGGCATCCTCACCAACCGCGACGTGCGCTTCGCCACCGACCCGCGCCAGCCGGTCGCGCGAGCTGATGACCAAGGACAAGCTCGTCACCGTGCGCGAGAGCGTCGAGCCGCGACGAGGCCAAGCGCCTGCTGCACCAGCACCGCATCGAGAAGCTGCTGGTCGTCGACGACGCCTATCGCTGCGTCGGCCTCGATCACGGTGAAGGACATCGAGAAGGCGCAGAGATATCCCAACGCCTGCAAGGACGAGCACGGCCGGCTGCGCGTCGCCGCCGCCACCGGCACCGGCGAGGACGGCGTCGCGCGCGCCGAGGCGCTGTTCGACGCCGGCGTCGACGTGCTGGTGGTCGACACCGCGCACGGCCATTCCGCAGCGCGTGCTCGACGCGGTCGAGCGCATCCGGCGGCTCTCCAACTACACCCAGATCGTCGCCGGCAATATCGCCACCGCCGACGGCGCCGAGGCGCTGATCGATGCCGGCGCCGATGCGGTCAAGGTCGGCATCGGCCCGGGCTCGATCTGCACCACGCGCATCGTCGCCGGCGTCGGCGTGCCGCAACTCACCGCGATCATCGACGCGGTCGAGGCGGCCGCAAAGCGCGGCGTGCCGGTGATCGCCGATGGCGGCATCAAATTCTCCGGCGATCTCGCCAAGGCGATCGCCGCCGGCGCCGATTGCGCGATGCTCGGCTCGCTGCTTCGCCGGCACCGACGAGAGCCCGGGCGAGGTGTTCCTCTATCAGGGCCGCAGCTACAAATCCTATCGCGGCATGGGCTCGGTCGGCGCGATGGCGCGCGGCTCGGCCGACCGCTATTTCCAGGCGGAAGTGCCGAGCACGCTGAAGCTCGTGCCCGAAGGCGTCGAGGGCCGCGTGCCGCACAAGGGCCCGGTCGGCAACGTCGTGCACCAGCTCGTCGGCGGCTTGCGCGCGGCGATGGGCTATACCGGCAACCGCACCATCGCCGAGATGCAGCAGCAATGCACGCTTCGTCCGCATCACCGGCGCGGGCCTGCGCGAAAGCCACGTCCACGACATCGACATCACCCGCGAGGCGCCGAACTATCCGGCAGGAACTAGCGCGTGACCCCGGGCGCGCGCGTCGAGGCGGCGATCGGGCTCCTGGCGGCGATCGACAGGAGGCGGCGCCGGCCGACGATATCGTCGGCGACTATTTCCGCCGCCACCGCTTCGCCGGCGTCGAAGGACCGGCGGCGCGATCTCCGAGCATGTCTATGCCGTGCTGCGCCATCGCGCCGCGCTCGATTGGTGGATCGCGCGCGAGGGACGGCGGGCTCGCGCCCGACGCGCGCACGCGCGTGCTCGCGGCGCTGGTGCTGATCGAGGGCTGGACGCCCGAGCGGCATCGCGCACGCCTGCGACGGCGACCGCTTCCGCCCCGCGCCGCTCGCCGACGACGAGCGCGCGGCTCGCTCGCGGCGCTCGCCGGCCGGACGCTCGTGCACCGCGACATGCCGCGCGACGTCGCGCGGCAATTATCCGGCCTGGCTCGAGCCGCATCTCGAGCGCCGCGCTGGGCCGCGATCTCGCGCGCGAGATGGCGGCGCTGCGGACGAGGCGCGCCGCTCGATCTGCGCGTCAATCTCGCTGAAGAGCCGACCGCGAGGCGGCGCGCGCGCGCGCTGGCGCGCCGACGGGGTCGAGGCCGCGCGCACGCCGCTGTCGCCGCTCGGGCTTGCGGGTCTTCGCGCGCATCCCGCTGGCGACGCTCGACGCGTTCCGCGACGGCCTGGTCGAGGTGCAGGACGAGGGCTCGCAGCTCGCGGCGCTGCTGGTCGATGCGCGGCCCGGGCATGCGGGTCGTCGATTTCTGCGCCGGCGCCGGCGGCAAGACCCTGGCGCTGGCGGCGGCGATGGAGAATCGCGGCCATCTCGTCGCCTGCGATATCGTCGGCGCACCGGCTCGAGCGCGCGACCGAGCGGCTGCGCCGCGCCGGCGCCAGCATCGTCCAGCGCCAGCCGCTCGCCGAGCGCGCGCGACAAATGGGTGAAGCGCCACGCGCGGAGCTTCGACCGCGTGCTGGTCGACGCGCCCTGCACCGGCACCGGCACCTGGCGGCGCAATCCCGACGCGAAATGGCGCCTCACGCCCGAGGACCTCGCCGAACTGACCGCGCTCCAGGCCGACATCCTCGACAGCGCGCAGCGCCTGGTGCGGCCGGGCGGGCGGCTCGTCTATGTCACCTGCTCGCTGCTGCAGCGAGGAGGACGAGGCGCAGGTCGAGCAATTCCTCGCCGCGCACGCGGATTTCGCGCTGGTGCCGATCGCGCGCGGTGTGGCGCGACGACGATCGGCGGCGAGTGCCCGGCGAGCGGCGACGATGCTGCGCCTCACGCCCGCGCGCCACGGCACCGACGGATTCTTCGTCGCCGTGATGGAACGCAAGCCGCGCGCTTGCGCCCGAAGCCGCGCGCTGCCGGAAGATGGCCGAGCGCATGACCGACCGCGTCCTGATCCTCGATTTCGGCAGCCAGGTGACGCAGCTCATCGCGCGGCGCGTGCGCGAGAGCGGCGTCTATTGCGAGATCCATCCCTTCGACATGCCGACGAGCGCGCATCGCGCGCGTTCGCGCCCAGGCCATCATCCTGTCGGGCGGCCCCGCCTCGGTGCACGAGGCGGCGACGCCGCGCGCGCCGCAGAGCGGTGTTCGAGCTGGGCGTGCCGGTGCTGGGCATCTGCTATGGCGAGCATGACGATGTGCGGCGCAGCTGGGCGGCCAGGTCGAGGCCGCCGACCACCGCGAATTCGGCCGCGCCGTCATCGATGTCACCGGCGACTGCGCGCTGTTCGACGGGCTGTGGCGCCAAGGGCGCGCGCGAGCAGGTGTGGATGAGCCACGGCGACCGCGTCGACCGCGCTGCCGCCGGGCTTCCGCGTCGTCGCGCGTCAGCGAGGGCGCGCCCTTCGCCGCCATCGCCGACGAGACGCCGCCGCTTCTACGGCGTGCAGTTCCATCCCGAGGTGGTGCACACGCCGCACGGCGCGGCGCTGCTGCGCAACTTCACCCACCACATCGCCGGCTGCGCGCGGCGACTGGAACATGGCGGCGTTCCGCGCCGACGCGATCGCGCGCATCCGCGAGCAGGTCGGCAAGGGCCGGGTGATCTGCGGCCTGTCGGGCGGCGTCGATTCCTCGGTCGCCGCGGTGCTGATCCACGAGGCGATCGGCGACCAGCTCACCTGCATCTTCGTCGATACCGGCCTGATGCGCGCGGGCGAGGCGGAGGAGGTGGTGACGCTGTTCCGCGACCATTACAACATCCCGCTGGTCCATCGCGACGCGGCGCGAGCTGTTCCTCGGCCGGCTCGACGGGCGTCACCGATCCCGAGCAGAAGCGCAAGATCATCGGCGCCACCTTCATCGACGTGTTCGACGAGGAGGCGCACAAGATCGGCGGCGCCGAGTTCCTGGCGCAGGGCACGCTCTATCCCGACGTGATCGAAAGCGTGTCAGCGCCACCGGCGGGCCGTCGCGTCACCATCAAGTCGCATCACAATGTCGGCGGCCTGCCCGAGCGCATGAAGCTGAAGCTGGTCGAGCCGCTGCGCGAGCTGTTCAAGGACGAGGTGCGCGCGCTGGGCCGCGAGCTGGGCCTGCCCGACGGCCTCGTCGGGCGCCATCCGTTTCCCGGGCCGGGCCTCGCCATCCGCATGCCCGGCGAGATCACGCGCGAAAAGCTCGACATCCTGCGCAAGGCCGACGCGATCTATCTCGAGGAGATCCGCAACGCCGGCCTCTACGACGCGATCTGGCAGGCCTTCGCCGTGCTGCTGCCGGTGCGGACCGTGGGCGTGATGGGCGACGGCCGCACCTACGATCATGTCTGCGCGCTGCGCGCCGTCACCTCGACCGACGGCATGACGGCGGACTATCTATCCCTTCGAGCACGAGTTTCCTCGCCCGCGCCGCCGACCCGCATCATCAACGAGGTGCGCGGCATCAACCGCGTCGTCTACGACGTGACCTCGCAAGCCGCCCGGCACGATCGAGTGGGAGTGAGCG
>CAVPSA010000060.1:0-25034 GCA_963707905.1 uncultured Actinomycetes bacterium
GGTGACGCTGCATATGCCGATGGTGCCGGAGCTGCCGGTCACGATGCTGGCGTGTGCGCGTCTTGGCGTGGTGCATTCGCAGGTGTTCGGCGGGTTCTCCGGTAATGCGTGCGGGACGCGGATCGCCGATTCGGGGTCGCGGGTGCTGATCACGATGGATGGGTATTACCGGTCGGGCACCCTCACCGATCACAAGGTGAAGGCTGATGAGGCGGTCGCCGAGGCGAAGAACCAGGGCCAGGATGTGGACCAGGTGCTGGTGTGGCGGCGGCATCCGGGCGAGTACGCGTCGGAAACGCCGATGGTGGCGGGGCGGGACTTTTTCGTGGATGAGGTGGCGGGGAAGTACCGGGGGCAGCTGGTGGATCCGGTGCCGATGCCGGCGGAGGCGCCGCTGTTTTTGATGTACACCTCGGGGACGACGGGCCGGCCGAAGGGTGCCCAGCATTCCACCGGCGGGTACCTGGCGTATGTCGCTGGGACGTCGAAGTATTACCAGGACATCCACCCCGGCGACACGTACTGGTGCATGGCGGATATCGGGTGGATCACCGGGCATTCCTACATCGTCTACGGGCCGCTGGCGCTGGGCACCACCAGCGTGATCTATGAGGGGACGCCGAACTACCCCGATGCGGGGCGGCCGTGGCGGATCGCTGAGCGGCTGGGGGTGAATATTTTCCATACCTCGCCGACGGCGATCCGGATGCTGCGCAAGGTCGGGCCGGATGAGCCGGCCAAGTACTCCTACTCGTTCAAGCACATGACCACGGTCGGGGAGCCGATCGAGCCGGAGGTGTGGCGGTGGTACCACGAGGTGGTCGGCAAGGGGCAGGCGGTCATCGTGGATACCTGGTGGCAGACCGAGACCGGCGGGTTCCTCGGCTCCTCGCTGCCGGCGCTCAAGCCGATGAAGCCCGGGTCCTGCGGGCCGGCGGTGATCGGCATCTACCCGGTGATCCTCGATGAAGACGGCCACGAGGTCCCCGACGGCAAGGCCGGGAACATTTGCATCACCAACCCGTGGCCGGGGATCATGCAGACCGTCTGGGGGCAGCCGGAACGGTTCATCAGCGTGTACTACGCCAAGTACAACAAGGACCCCGGGTCCAAGGACTGGCGGGACTGGCCGTACTTCGCCGGCGACGGCGCGGTCCGCGCCCCCGACGGGTACTACCGGATCCTGGGCCGGGTCGATGATGTGATCAACGTCGCCGGGCACCGGCTGGGCACCAAGGAGATCGAGTCCGCCTCCCTCACCGTCCCCGAGGTCGCCGAGGCCGCCGCCGTCCCGGTGGTCGACGACATCCGCGGCCGCGCGGTAGAGGTCTACATCTCGCTCAAGCCCGGCTACGCCGCCAGTGCCGAGATGGCCGCCAAGGTCACCAAGGCGATCGAGACCGAGATCGGGAAGATCGCCCGGCCCAAGAACGTGTGGATCGTGCCGGACATGCCCAAAACCCGGTCCGGGAAAATCATGCGCCGGGTCATCGCCGCCGTCTCCAACTTCGCCGACGTCGGCGACGTCACCACCCTGGCCAACCCCGAAGTCGTCGACGGCATCCGCCACCAGGTCCAATCCGCCAAACTCGCCAAAAACGACGTCCCCCGCCAACTTACCGAAGCCGAATACGAAGAAATCAAAGCCTTCGGCGCCGAATCCTAGGAGAGCCGCCGGGCACACCCCGCGCCACAGCAGCGTGCGGCTGGGGTCATCTGGGCCCTGGCGTTGAGCCAGGGACCAGATGCGCCCCAGATGCACGCCAAACCCCAGCCCGGGACACGTCAGATCCGAGCCTGAGACAGACCCCAGCCGGTGGGGCAGCAATGACAGCATCAATCCGCTCGCTCGCGCGCGACTCCGGAGCGCGATGTCCATGACACAGTCCGGGCAGCACCCCGCGGACCCGACTCGGTTTGCCCGGATCCAGGTCCGGGCGCTGACTGGCATCGGTGCGGAGCGCGGGAGCCGCCCCCTGATTCACGGTTCCGCTGCGGCGGCGTGACGCGCGACGTACCGTACCCCGGAAGGGGGCGGACATGGCCAATGACGTTTCCCGGGGAGCACCGGATGCCCCGCCGCTCGACCCGGGAGTACTGAGCGTGATCCGTGCCTCCGCGGCTGGGCTGGCCGAGCGGGAGGATTCCTTCGTCCAGCAGTTGCACTACGGCATTGCGGAACTGATGCCGGAACTGGCCGCGGGCGGGCGGGCATTGTGTGAGCGGCTGGTGCGCTCGTTGCTTTGGACGGCGACGGCCAGCCAGCCGCCGCAGGTCGCGGGTGACACGCTTCGCTGGGTCGGGGCACGAAACCGGCTGGAGGGCTTCGACGAGGCGCGCTATGCCGACGTCGCGCGCGCACTGGTCCTTGCGGTGCGTAACGTCAGCGGCGACGCCTGGGACAACTCGATGGGCTCGGCGTGGATCAGCTATTTCCGCTGGGCGCAGCCGTACCTGCTGGCCGGCGCCGAGCAGGCAGCCGCCGAACAGGCCATGGCCGAGCAGGCCGCCGCTGAGCAGGCCGCCGCCCGGCTGGAGGCTGCCCGGCACGCCGCCGCCCAGGCTCAAGCGCAGGCCCAGGCGCAGGAGCTCGACTCGCACGGCGGGCAGCCGGTAGCCGCCGACGTCGACCTGGAGGCGGTGGCGGGCCTGCTCGACGAGGAAGACGAAGACGACGATGCTGGCTACGGCCAGATCATGCTCTCCATGACGCGCAACCCGCGGCGCCAGCGCCCGCCAGGCTGAGCCCCGCCTGGCTGAGCCCCGCCTGGCTGAGCCCGGCGCCGCGCCGCCAGGGGAGCCTTGACGTCACTTCTGGCCGCTGGCGGCCCGGCTGCGGAGGGCCTTGCGGTCCAGCTTCCCGACACTGGTGAGCGGCACCATGTCGACGATGTTCACCTCGCGCGGGTACTTGTGCGCCGCGAGCCGCTCGCGGGCGAACTCGGTGATCTCCGCCGGGGTGGCCTGGGCCCCAGGCCGCAGCGACACGAATGCCACGATCTCCTCGCCAAGGCGCTCGTCGGGCCGGCCGACGACGCCCGCCATCGCGACCGCGGGGTGCTGCAGCAGGATGTCCTCGACGTCGCGCGGGAAGATGTTGAAGCCGCCACGGATGATGAGGTCCTTCTTCCTGTCCACCACGTACAGGTAGCCGTCGGCGTCGAAACGGCCGATGTCGCCGGTGTGCAGCCAGCCGCCGTGCAGCGTCGCCTCGGTTTCCACGGGCGAATTCCAGTAGCCGACCATCACGCCCTCCGCGCGGACGCAGATCTCTCCGTCGGCGCCGGCCGCTACGTCGGTGTCGTTGTCGTCCCTGATCGAGACCTGGTAACCGGGAATGGGCATCCCGGCCGAGCCGGGACGGCTGGCCCCGGGCGGGTTCACCGAGATCACCGCGCCGGACTCGGTGCACCCGTAGCCCTCGAGGATCTCGCTGCCTGGCACCCGCCGTTCCCACTGCTCCCTGGTCTCCGCCGCGAGCGGCGCGGCACCGCAGTTCACGTACCGGAGCGAGGACAGGTCGAAGTCCTCAAGCGGCTGGGCGAGCAGCATCTGGACCATCGCGGGCACCAGCGCCGTGCGCTGAATCCGGTGCTGCTGGGCCAGCGTCAGGAACCCGGCCGGATCGAACCAGCGCTGCAGCACGCCCAGGGCGCGCTCGGTGGCGTGGTATCCGACCAGGGTCACGATCATCCCGTAGGCGTGTGACAGCGGCAGCGGCGTCAGCGCCCTGGTGATCCCCTCGGCCTGCGAGGCCTCGTGCGAGCTGCGCGAGCAGTAGTACAGGTTGCGGTGCGAGAGCATGACGCCCTTTGCCCGGCCGGTCGTGCCACCGGTGTACATCAGCGTCGCCAGGTCATCGCCGCTGACGGGCACGATGCCGGCCGCCGGAGCCGACTCAAGCTCGGCGAAGTCCACCCCGCGCACATGCCCGGGCAGCGCGCCGGGCGCGCCGCCGACGACGATCACGTGCCGCAACTGCGGCGCCCCACCCGCCTCACCTGCCCCCTTCATGGCGGCGGTCACCGTGGCCAGCAACTCGGGAGTGGTCACCACCGCCACGGCGCCGGAGTCGGTCAGGATGTGCTGCAACTCGGGCGGGCTGATCAGGAACACGACCGGGGTGACCACGGCACCTGCCCGCCAGATGGCGCTGTAGGCGATGCCCACCTCCGGGCAGTTCGCCATCAGCACGACCACCCGCTCGCCGGCCGACACCCCGAGCTTCACCAGCCCTCCGGCTACCCGGCAGGCCCGGTCGAACAGGTCACCAGAACGGTAGGTCTGGCCCTCGAAAACGAGACTCTCGTAATCGCCGAGCCGATGGAACGCGCCCTCGGCCAAGACGGCGAGATTGTGGTCAGCCTGCGACGTCATACCCGTCCTCCCTGCTGTGCCGGCTACCCGATGGTAACCATTGCGCCGTGCGGCCGCTGCGCCGCCTTCCCAGGGAGTTCCAAGGCCCCGGCGATGGGCCTGGTCATGTTCCCGGCCAGACCGGCGCCGCCCCCGCGTTTGTCGTGAATGTGGCAACGATGCCCCTCTATGGGCACCAACCTCACATTCATGCCTGCCGCGCCGGCGGATACCTGAGAAGGTGGATCGATGCGGCGACCGGAAGCGGCGTGATGAGCCTGACGCTCTGCGTGCTGCTCTGGGCGCGGCCCGGTGCTGCGGACGCTCTTGCTGCCTACGAGGATCAGGTCCTGAACCTTGTCCCGGAGCACGGCGGACAGGTGCTGCAGCGGGCCAGGGGCAGCGGTGAGGGCGGGCAGCCGCTGGAGATCCAGTTCCTTGAGTTCCCGTCGGCGGCGGCGCTTGACGAGTACATGGCCGACGGCCGGCGTACCGCACTTGCGAACGTGCGCGACCGCGCGATCGCCAGAACGCAGGTCATCAACGTCGACATGGTCCCTCCGGTCCCCAAGCCGGCCGGATCCTAGTGAGGGGCGCTCGCGCTAAAAGGCCTCCTGCACGACATCCTCCGCGCTGGGCAGGTCGCCGAGCATGACGTAGGCCAGCCGAATCAAGCTCAGCGCGCTGGCCTGATACAGGCTGCTGACCGACGCCTCGGCGGTCCCATGGTCGCCGTAGCCGGTCGCGGCCAGGCCCGGGGAGCGTTCGGCGGATGCCACGCCTGGATCGGGGTCCACGTCTAGAAAACGCGCCACGTGCCGTCCTGCTGCTTCGCCTCGCCCAGAAAATCCGCCGGGGCACAGATTGGCTGCTAGCGTGCGGCCTCATGAGCGCCGAACCGGTGGAGCCACCTTTCACCGGGCCGGAGCGGGCCATGCTTGAGGGCTGGCTGGACTATCACCGCGCCGCGCTGCTGGCCACGTGCGCGGGCCTCGACGATGAGCAGCGCAACCGCCGCCCGGTCAGTACCTCGCTGATGTCCCTGCACGGCCTGGTGCGGCACCTGGCCGAGGTGGAGCGCAACTGGTTCCGGCGCGTCCTGCAACGGCGGCCCGATATACCGGCGCTGTTCTTGACCGGGGCGGCCACCGGCGCCGACTGGGCGCCGCTGGAGGACGCCGACTGGGCGGCGGACCTGGGCGCCTGGCGGGCCGAGTGCGCCGCAGCCAGGCAGGAGGCCGCCAGGCATAGCCTCGACGAGGTGTTCGCCGGCCTACGCGGCGGCCGGCTCGTGGAGTGCTCGCTGCGCTGGATCTACAACCACATGATCGAGGAGTACGCCCGGCACAACGGGCATGCCGACCTGATCAGGGAACTGATCGACGGCACGGTCAGCTCCTGAAGACACGGAGCCGGGGAGGTAGCACGATGGCAGACGAGGATGACGTGCGCGGCGTCGCCCTGGCCCTGCCCGGCGTGGAGGAGATCGACAGCGACGGCTTCGATTTCCGGGTGGGTGGCAAGGGATTCGTCTGGTCCTATCCCGAGCGCAAGCCGGGCAAGCCGCGGGTCATCCGCACCGACATCGCGGTCCTGTTCGTCGGCGACGAGGCCGAGAAGCAGGCACTGCTGCTCGGCGAGCCCGGGATCTTCTTCACCACGCCCGGGTACGACGGCTGGCCACTGGTCATGCTGCGGCTGGCCGAGGTGGACGTCGCGCGCCTGACCGAACTGGTGACCGACGCGTGGCGGATGCGTGCCCCGGCGGCGCTTGCCCGCGAGCTGGACGCGGGCGGTCCGCACGGCCCCGGGCCACGCTGAACCGGCCCGGCCCGGCCGCCGCCGGCGCGGCGGCGGCCGGCGCGCTCTCCTGGCTCACTCGTTACGGGAGATGCCACTGCTGGTTGCTGCCGCCGTTACAGGTCCACAGCACCAGCTGGGTGCCGTTCGCAGTGTTGAACCCGGGATCGTCCAGGCATTTGCCGGACGCCGGATTGACCAGTTGCCCGTTTTCCGCCTGCCACAGCTGATTAGCGCCGCCGTTGCAGGTCCACCACTCGATCAGGGTGCCGTTGGCGGTCTTGGCGCCGGTGATGTCCATGCACCCGCCGTCGATCTGCAGTGTGCCGTTGCCGGCCACGGTCCAGTTCTGCGCGGCGGTGTTGCCGTCGCAGGTCCACATCTGCACCTTGTTGCCCGGCGTGCCGCTGCCGTTGTTGTTGTCCACGCAGGACGACGCGTCGTCACCGGCCACGATCGGCCCGGTCGCCCCGGTTCCGCTTGGGAACGCGTAGCCGACGGAGCTGATGTTGGCCTGGACCGCGTTGTCAGCCGCGTCCGTCGGGTAGCCGGCGGTCATCACGCCCTCGAAGAAGTCCCCGGCCGAACTGTTGCTGTTGTCGCCGCCGATCCCGAGGATGATGGCTCCTTCCTGATGCATGGGGAGGTAGCCGCCCTGGGTGGGCAGCGATCCGCTGTACCAGGTGGTCAGGCCGCCCGAATCGGCATTGCCGCCCTTGATCGCATACGTGCTTGTGCCGTTGTTCTTCACCAGGGCGGTGACGAACGTGCTCTTGTTGCCCGCGTTGTTCGGGTTGTTGCCGTTGCCGCCGCCGAACAGGCCGTTCTCCAGATCCGCCTGCACCCACGGGCCGCTCCCATTGCAGGTCGGGAACCAGCACAGCGTGCCGAAGTAGACCGCGTCCATGTGCCCGTTGCCGTTGTCACGGTTGTTGGTCTCGGCGTTGCCGTAGTCGAAACAGCAGCCGCTGTTGACGTGCGTGGCGCTGGTGACCATGTAGGCACCCTGCGCCGCCGATCCGGTCGCCACCCCCGTGGTGGCATCGTCGCGGTACCCGACCCCTGGGGTTACATCGACTCCGTAGACCTTGTTGCCCCCGGCCATTACCGGCAACGCGGCGGCGTTCGCGCCGGCATCCGCACCGCCGGCCCCGCCGGCCGGCCCGATCGTGAGGTTGTTGTGCTGCGGTGACTGGTCGAAAATCTCGGTGATCGTGCATGTGGTGCCTGCGCAGAACGAATCCTGCGCCGCCGCGTTGGCGTAGCCGCCGGCGCTCAGCGTGCTGATGTTCGTGGTCGCGCCGTCCGAGCCGCGCTTGACCTGGTACAAGGGCCCGTTGTAGCTCGCGTACAGGGCACGGACGGTGCTGTGTGCAGCCACACAGGGCGTGCCGGCCGCAGCGTAGATGTCACACGGGAGCGATGCCGCCTGTGCGGCAGGCACAGCCACCCCGGCCAGTGACAGCGCGCCCAGGAGTACCGGTACCAACGCCAGTATCGTTAAGCGAAAGGAAAGTCGTGTCTTCATTTTTGTCCCATCGTCCATTGCCATTGCGGGTTGATGGCTCGGCTTGTGTGCCATTGGCACCGGTCAGTTGTCCAGGCAGCGCTCCTTTCTCTCCGGGCGCGCGCGACGCTCCGGCCCAGGTCAGTGCCCTGGCGAGTCAGCTTCAGGGCTTTGTTAGCGCTAACATTTTGTTAGCGCTAACACCATTGCGCCTGAGCCCGCCGGGCCCGAGTAAGCCTGGGATTGACGTCATCGTTAGCCCTGGGCAAGGCCGTGTCAAGAGGCCGGCCAGAGTTCCCCCGCGGGCGCCGCCAGCCTGCGGTCCCACTGGTTCAGGCCAGGAAGATTTCTGCGATACGCAACGCGCGCAGGCCCCGCGTCCACGTGCTGTCGGTGATCCGGGGCCAGAGCGGTGGCGGGGGTGCGTTACCGGCTGGGCCTGCCGTGGAGTTGCCAGTGGTTTCCACGAGACTCATGAAGCCAATGATTTGCGTCCTTGGCGGGTGGCGTCATGCCACGAATGGAGCGGGCGCGACATGCCGCGCAACCCCGCAGATACGCGAAAAGCCCCCCGGCTGATCGAGGGGCCCTCGCGTAAGCTCCGATCAATGGCCAGCCCGGGTATGGCGACTTGGCCGACTTGCCCGGTTCGCCTACTACCTGGCGAAGTGGTTGAACTCCCCGTTCTGTGCACCACCAAGAAATGCATGCCATTCTCCAGGGGTGAACCGGAGTACCGGACCGGAGGGGTCCTTGGAGTCGCGCACGCCGACGCCGCCGTCGGGCAGGCTGGCGATCTCGACGCAGTTGCTGTTCGAGAAGCTCAGAGAACTCTTGATCCAGGACAGACCCGCCTCGGACGGCCTGTCCGGACGGTCCCCGAGTCTAGAACTTGCCACGTCCTTACCTCCTGAATGTCAATGGGTGTAGCCTGACACGACTACGAGAAGTGAGGGGTCAACTACTGATCGTGGGTGCCAATGTAGCGGAAACTTGTGAGCACCGCGGGACTTTTGAGGCTCCCGATACTGAGGGGACAGGAGCCCTTGATCACTAGGGAGAGTAGCGAGTCGCAGCCCACAGATCGGTGAGCCACGCCGGGAACAATCTCGTTGTTTGCGTCGTGCATGGCGCCCCGAAATACCGATTTGACCTGCTTGTCCACAAGATCGAAGGATCGGTGGCGACACAGCCCAGGGGCCTGCCTGTAGCAGCCCGGTTCGAGCGAGGCAACCGGTGCGGCGGCGAGTACAGCCGGATCCGGCTTGCGGTGGAGGCTGGCTACGGCTGCCCGGCCAGGACATCCGTGGGCATGGCTCAGGGAGGCGTCAAGGCTCGCGCTGGCCGCCCGACCAGTTCGATTCAGTCGTCTTCGGGGTTAGTTCCTTATACCGGTGTGAGCCGGGCAGCGCCTTGGCGGGCATCTGGCACGTGATCCGGCAGAGGCCGGTCTCCTTCCCGCCGGGTAGCGGGAAGTCATTCCGTGCGCGCCAGACGTTCGCCTCGCCTTGGCGCACGACTGCGCCGTCCGGCCCGAAGCGGATAATGGCGGATAACTCTCCGGCGACCGCGTGCGCCCCGTCAAGGGCGAGGATCTGTAACGCCCTGCTGGGCCGGCCGGCAGACGGCGTGAGCCGCTGAACCTGCTCATTCACGACGCTCACCGCCAACCTGACCTATCGGGATCTTGACCAGTCGAGGATCATGCTCGATGACCGGCTCGATCAGACTGTAGACACTGATTATATGACGGGCCTGGGGCTTCTGTGGGAAAAGTCTTAGTAATCGGCGGTGAGTTCGTGCTGGAATCTGGGTGATTTTTAGGCAGCGCGTAAGTCAGCAACCCCAAGCGCCACAGTCAACTGTCAGCGGGGCCTCGGCCTGGGCATGGCTCCCACTCGGGGTGGAGCCCAGCGCCCGGGGGGTGAGGCTCAGCACCCCGATTGGAGCCTAGCGCCAGCCGGGCCGTTACGGCGGGCCTTGCTCCGGCGCGCGTCAAGGTTCCCGCTGACCTGCCGACCAGTGTGATTCGGCGGTCTTGAGGATGAGTTCCTTGGACGGGCCCGGGTCGAGCGACGCCCTGGTGAGCATCTGGAAGGCGATCCAGTGCAGGTAGGTCTCCTTCTCGCCCTCCAGCGAGAAGTCGTTCCGCAATTGCTCGGTGCTCACCACGTCCTGGAGCGTGGGTTCACCGTCCTCCCCGAACCGGAAGATGACAAATGACTCCACGAAGACCGTGTGCGGCCCGTCAAGGGGCAGTATTTGCAATGTCACGTTGGGCCTGTCAGCATCCTGCGCGAGCCGCTGGAGTTGCTGATACATGACGCGCTCATCGCCCACCCGGCGCTGCAGGACAGACTCGTCGATCACTACCGTCAGGCCTAATCCCGGTGCGCGATCTATCACGTGCTGGCGCCGCATCCGGACCTTGACCAGCCGCTCGATCATGCCCGGGGTGGTCGGCTCGATCTGCCGGTATGTGCCGATAATGTGCCGGGCATACGCCTCGGTCTGAAAAAGACCTGGCACAACGTCAACGTGCCATACCGCCATGGCGCTGGCCTCGTCTTCGAGACCGATGAACTGGCGGTAGTCGGGGGAAAGGTTGTCGCCGTATTCCTCCCACCACCCTTTTTGGGTGGCGTCCTCGGCGAGGTCGAGCAGCAGCTGGCGGCGTTCCCCGGTGATCTCGTAGTAGTCGAGCAGCCGTTCTACCTCCCGGGGCTGCAGCCCGGTCTTGGCGCGCTCATACCTGCTGATCTTTGACGGCGACCAGCGCAGCGCCGCCGCGACGGCATCGCCGCTCTTGCCCTTGCTTTCCCTGATCTCGCGCAGCTCCGCGGCGAGCCGGCGGCGCCGCACCGTGGGACTACCTGGCATGGTCATGGCTCGTCCCTCCTTCGCGCACGAGCGGACCGGTCGTCAGCCGCACCTAGAAGCCGCATGCAACTTTCGGTGCAATCGCACTGAGTCCAGCGTAGCCAATCCTGGGTTCGCGGCAAACAGGACCAAGCAGAGCAGCGGTAACGATTGGTGCGTTCCGTCTCTCCCGTTTCCGGATTCGTCTCCAGGCCCCCGGCGCGGACGTCGCCCCAGCGGCGCAGTGGGCCGCCAGGCCCCGCCTTCGCGGTGGGCAGTCGCTCGCGGTGGTCCCGGAGGGCCGGCCCCGGGCCCGCACCGTGCCGCGTGGCAGACCCGGGCCGTCCCGGAATCGCACCAGCAAGGGTATGGCGGCCCGGGCTGTGGTGCAGCTATTAAGCAGTGCTCTTATGCTGGCACCGACAACTGCGCCGCGGATCGCATGTATCCGCGGCGCAATCAGTCGAAGGCCGGTTCCTTCAACCGTGGTGGTACATGTTGATGCCGGTCGAGATACTCGTCGTGTGCGCGGTGACGATGGGCACGTTCGAGGCCGCCGCGGGAATTGCGGAGCCGACCAGGGCCGATCCTGCAACACCGAGCGCTAGGATGGCGGGAATAATGAAAGCTCGCCCGATGCGCATGACTCCTCCACCGCAACTACCGAGGCTGCCGGTCAGGTCACCCTCGGTCGGCGAGACCTTAAGGACGCGACCATTTCGATGGAGGTATTACCATTGATTGGGCACGCTAAGCGATCATCACATTTTTGTTATAGAACGAAAACGGCAGCTAAAGTGCCACTGTTCCCTGCCTGAGATATTTCGCTTCCCCGTGTAATGAAATGTTAGCGCAATCTTGCGCTGCAAGTTGCAATGACGGCTTTATTCCCCTGTCGATAAAGGGTATTTCTATCAGAGGAAGCCGATGCCTGTAAAGGGGGCATCCGAATAGTCGGCTTGTCCGTATAATGCGTGAGTTGTACAATACGCTCCGTGCCCAACGCCACCCCGGGCAGTGCGCTGATCGGCCGCGACGCGGAGATCGCAACGATTGTCAGGCTCGTGACGGAAGTGACTGCCGGGCGAGGCGGGGCTGTACTGATCGAGGGTGAGCCCGGCATCGGCAAGTCCTCGCTGGTACACACGGCCGTGGCGGAAGCTGGGCCCGGTTGTCAGGTCTTCTGGGGCGCCGGGGACGAACTTGGGCAGGCACTCCCGTTACTGCCACTGCTCGAAGCTCTGCGGGTCCGCGAGTCATCGTCAAGTCCCAGGCGGGACATGATCGTCCGGCTGCTGCGCGGCGAGGTGGCCGCTGATCGCGGTACGGACGTCACTGCCGCGCTGGCCGAGCAGTTGCTGGCGCTCATCGCCGAGCAGTGCGCCGTCCGGCCCACGGTGCTGGTTGTCGATGATCTCCAGTGGGCCGACCAGGCCAGCGTCACGCTATGGGGGCGGCTGGCCAGATCGGTGCCGCAGATGCCGCTGCTGCTGGTGGGAATGATGCGCCCGGTGCCGCGGCGGGACGACCTGCTCGCCCTGCGCCGGGTGGCGCGCGGCGCCGTGCGGCTGCGGCTCACCGGTCTGAGCGAGGCGGCCGTGGCCGACCTGGTCACCTCCCGCGTCGGCGGCAAGCCGGATGGCAAGCTGCTGCGCCTGGCCGATGGGGCAGCGGGCAACCCGCTGTACATTGTCGAACTCGTCGACGCGCTGGCCCGCAGTTCGAGGGTGACGGTGACCGGCGCGGGAACGGCAGTGCTGGCAAATGGTGCCGCGCCGGGCTCGCTGTCGGCGGCGATCGCGGACCGTCTCGGCTTCGTATCCGGGCCGGTGCGCGAGATGCTGCGCGCGGCGGCCCTGCTGGGTGTGGACTTCGCGGTGCCGGACCTGGCGGTCGTGCTTGGCCGTGGCGTGGCGGACCTGGTCCCGGCCGTCGACGAGGCACGCGCCGCTGGCGTGCTGGCCGAATCCGGCACCGGCCTCGGATTCCGGCATCCGCTGATCCGCACGGCCCTGTATGAGGAGGTACCGGTGCCGGTGCGCGCTGCCTGGCACCGCGATGCGGGGCGTGCGCTCGCGGAGGCCGGTGCCCCGCCGGACCGGGTGGCCCGGCAGTTGCTCCGGGCCCTGGGCGGGCCCGGCGGTACCCGCGACCCGATGGACGAATGGATGCTGAGCTGGCTGGCCCGCACCGCGGACCTGCTGGTCGGCCAGGCGCCGCAGGTGGCGGCGGAACTCCTCCGGCGGGCGGTCGCGGGCTCCGCCGTCGGTTCGGCCCACCACGACTTCCTGGTCAGCCGCCTGGCGGACACCCTCTACCGGGTCGGTGATGCGGCCGAGGCCGAGCAGGTGGCCAACCGGGCGCTGGCGCAGACGGTCGAGCCGGATCTGCTGGTCGACCTGCACTGGACGCTGGCGCAGTGCCGAATGCGGGTCGGCCAGTTCGACGAGTCGCTTGAGACGCTGGACCAGGCGCTCGCTTCCCCGGACATCTCGGCCAGGCACCGCGCGCGGCTGCTGGTGCTCGCCGCGCGGACGCACAGCATCCGCGGTGACTTTGAGAAGGCCGGCCAGGTCGCCGAGGCCGCGCTGGAGGTGGCCTCGGAAGCGGGTGACAACTGGGCCATGGGCTGGGCCCTGCACGTGCTGACCATCGTGACCGGGGTGCAGGGGCAGATGACTGACGCGCTGCCGCTGTTCGAACGGGCGCTGACCGTGACCGAGGCCGACCCTGCCCTGACCGACCTGCAGCTCCTGCTGCAGATCAACCTGGCCGTCACCCTGGGCAACCTGGACAGGTACGAGGAGGCCATCGGTGCCGCCCGGCAGGCGCTTTACCTCGCCGACCAGGCCGGCACGGTGATCCGGCGGGTTCAGGCGCACAGCGCCCTGGGTGAGCTGCTCTTCGACACCGGCCGCTGGGACGAGGCGATGGCCGAGGTGGAAGCCCTGGACGAAGAGATGAAAGAACCCATGGCGGCCTGCTGCGATCTGGGCATCGCCGCGGTGATCCGCTTCCACCGCGGCGAGATCCCCGCGGCACGCGGCAGCCTTGCGGCCGCCGCCCCGCGTGCCGAGCGGATCGGTACCCAAGTGATCGGTTCGCTGCTGCTGGCCCGCAGCCTGGACCGCGAGCACGCGGCCGGGCCGGCTGAGGCGCTCGCCGTGCTGACGGCCGGGTTCGCCGAAAACGCCGAGGAACTCGACGAGGCTGAGGACCTGCTTTCCGACGCGGTCCGCCTGGCCAGCCAGACCGGTGAACTGGGCACAGCGCAGGAACTCGCCGGCTACGCAACGGCCCTTGCCGCCGGGTCGGAGATCCCGCACCGGCAGGCGAGCGCACTGTACTGCCGCAGCCTGCTGGAGCATGACACCGCCGGGCTGCTCGCTGCCGCGGACCGCTATGACGACGCCGATCGCCCGTTGCTGTCAGCCAAGGCGCTGGAGGCCGCGGCGACGGAATTCCTCCGCGGTGAGGACCGTGACCAGGCGCGGGCCGCGTTCATCCGGGCCGTGGAGGTCTACACCTCGCTCGGCGCCGCCGCCGACGTATCCCGGCTGCAGGCAAGCTTCCGCGCCCACGGGATCCGCCGCGGCCCGCATGCCAAGCACCGGCAGGCGCGCAGCGGCTGGGACAGCCTCACCGCGACCGAGACCAAGGTCGCCGCGCTCGTCGTGGAAGGGCTGTCCAATCCGGAGATCGCCACCAAGCTGCTGCTTTCCCGTCGGACCGTGGCCACCCACGTCTCTCACATCCTGCGCAAGCTCGGCGTCAACTCGCGGATAGACATCGCCCGCGAGGCGGCCCTGCGGACCACCGCACCGGAGTGACTCCAGCCGCGTCAGGTGCCTGGTTGACCGGCGGTCAGCGCGAGGGCCCAGACAGGGAAGATGTCCTTGTACAGGCGGTAGTCCAGGACAGCGGTCTGGAAGAAGATGCCGCTCGCTGCCTGCTGCGGCCAGCCGCCGCCGGTGCCCTGGCGCCGCAGGTTCACCAAGCAGGCGACGGCGCGCCTGGCAGCTGGATCGGCCGGCCCGGCGGCCCGCAGCAGTGCCAGCAGTGCCCAGGCGGTCATCGCGGCCTGGCTGTCGGAGTGCTCGACGTAGTGGCCGGTCAGGCAACTGGTGTAGTGCTCTCCCCAGCCACCGTCCGGCTTCTGGTGGCGGCGGAGCCAGCCGACGGCCCCGGCGACCGCCGGATCCGAGGCCGGCACGCGTCCGGCTCCGGCCGGCCGGGATTACGGCCCGCGGCAGACCAGCGAGCCTCGGTGGGGGATGGTGTCACGATGCCGGCGCGCGCGGTCGCGACGGGCTTGGTCAAAGCTCGGCGACCAGGCCGGCGGTGGCCACACCGACCTCGCCGCGGTAACCCTGCCCGGCAGCGGCGCATGCCGCGGCCGGGTCGGTGCCCGGCAGCAGGTGGGTCAGCAGCAGGCGTCCGGCGCCCGCTGCTGCGGCCTGCCGTCCCTGCTGGTGTGCGCTGGACAGAGTCCCCCGCAAGTCCGCTGGCACCTCGTCGGCGAAGCTGGCCTCCGCCAGCAGCAGATCGGCGCCGCGCGCCAGGTCGACCACGCCATCATCCGGCCCGGTGTCGCCGGTGTAGGTGAGCACCCGGCCGCCCGCGGCCAGCCGGATCCCAGCATTTGGCCGCGAATGCGGCAGCAGCCGGGTCCGCGCGCCGAACGGGCCGATGT
This sequence comes from uncultured Actinomycetes bacterium, assembly GCA_963707905.1. Lineage (GTDB taxonomy): Bacteria > Actinomycetota > Actinomycetes > Streptosporangiales > Streptosporangiaceae > DASXKD01. The sequence continues at coordinate 15,216 of CAVPSA010000060.1, forward strand.
CCAGGCTGCTGCCTGGGATCAGCTCGTGTAGCTCATACCCATCGTCGAGCATTCCGGGACGGTCCAGCGCCAGCACCGCGTCCAGTGCGCGGGGCAGCGCGTACACCGGTAGCGGCGGCAGAGTTTCACCGCCGAGTACCCGGGCCCGGAGCAGTGGGTTCAGGTCGGCACAGTGATCGGGGTGCCCATGGCTGATGAATACCGCGTCGACATCGCCAGCGGCGAGGTGTCCCAGCAGTCGCAGCACGACCGCATAGCCGAGATCCACCAGCAGCCGGAACCCGTCGTGTTCCACCAGGTAGCCGCTGCACGCCTGGCCTGCCTCCGGATAGGCGCCACAACCGCCGAGCACGGTGAGCCGCACCCCACGGACTCTACTCGCCGGCCGCACGCGGCCAGCGACACCCGGCTCTGGCGCGGTCGGCGGAGCACCTGGTCAGCCGGCGACGGGCCCGGTCAGCGGGCGGCGGGCCCGACGTTACGGTCCAGCCACCGGTGCAGCGGTGCCGCGGTGCGCAGGACCCCGGCTACCTGGCCCCTGGGCTTGCTGGTATACAGCCACGGTGCCACCGGCCAGTGCCGCCAGCAGATCAGGCCCTTGCATTGGAGCAGTTCAACCCGGGGCCGACGCCTTGTAGAACGGCTTGTGCGCGCTCCAGTACGCCTTGGTGTTGTCGGACTCAAGACCGCGGAAGAACTCCACAGCCTCGGCGGACCATCCCGCGAACCCCATCACCACAGGTTACGGGCCCGGCGCCGGCCGGCCGGGAGCCAGTGTCCGCTGCGGCCCACGATGTCTTCCCACCGGGCAGGCCGGCAGGCACAATGTAGCGGTGACATATGGCCAGATGGGGACGGTGTGCCCGCAGTGCGGCAACACCGACGCGGTGCATTCGATCCAAGAGCTAGCCACGCTGGCCCGGGCCAGACTGGGCCAGCAAGGGCCCGCGGGGCCGCAGCCGGGAACGCCCGCCCAGCCGGGCTGGGCCGCCGAGCCGCAAGCGGGATGGGCCGCTGAGCCGCAGGCCGGGCCGATGCCCGGGCCCGGGGGCCAGCGGAACAGCTACCAGCCGCGCAGCTACTCAAGTGGTGACACATCGTTCGGCGACTCGATCGGCGACGACATCGCCGGTGCGGTGCTGGGCGCGGCGGCAGGCGCGGCCGCGAAGTTCTTGGGCCGGCAGATCGGCCGCCGCATGCAGGATCGGCTGAGCCAGCAGGTGCTACCCGCCATGGCCGCCAAGCAGCAGACGATGCTGCAGACGCAGATCGCGATCGCCGAGCGGCACCCGGATCTGTGCGCCTGCCTCAACGATCAGGTGATCTTCCTGACCGGCGGCAGCCGCACACTGCCCATGCCGAACCTCAACTCCGTCACCGTTGAGCAGGCCGATGCCATGGTGGCGAGTCTGCGAGACGGCTGATCCCCGGCCGGCATCGCCGATCAGCGCGAACCGGCTGAGCCGTTCCAGATAGCGTCAAAGGCGCGCTGGTCGAGTGGGAGTAGCCAGCACGCGGTGAACTGCTGGCCGCTGACCTCGTACAAACCCACGGTGGACCAGCGATGCTCGATGCCACGGATCATGGCGAAGCCATCGGCGAGCGCCGCGAACCGGTTTCCGTCGCCAACGAGAACGTCTCGCCTGCTGATCTGGAACGTGCGGTCGGCGAGGTCTCTGCGCCGCTGGAAGTAACCGAGAACCTCGGCGAGTCCGTGGTAGGTCCCGGCGATGGTGTTGTCACCGGGAACGGTCCAGGTGATGTCCGGGGCGAGAAGTTGCTGGAGGGCGGCACCGGGACCGCCCGCATAGAACTCGTTCTGTGCTGCGTGCAACCGGCCGAGCAGGCCGATGACGGTGTCCCGGTTCATGGCGGCCGCTCCCGCTCACCCCTCCACAGTGCTCTTGATGCAGCCTAGCGGGCCGCCGCATCGAGGTGACCGGGGCTGCGACGGCCCGCTAGGCGCCATGACCGCCGCGTCAGCGCGACTGGGGGAACGCGCAGACGCGGCGGAGCGGGGAGGCGGGCCCGGTGGATCGCTGTGGGGGGGTTGCCATACACCGGGCCCACGTGTGGCGGTTACTCCCCGGTCGAACCGGCCCCCTCGGCGGGGCCCTCCTGGAAGGCGAGCGTGAAGTACACGGCCTTGCCCGTGGGGGTCCGGTAATACCCCCAGCTACTGGACAGGCTGGCGACGAGCACCAGGCCCCGCCCGGTCTCCGCGTCGGGCGGTCCGTCCATCGGCACCGGCAGCGTGGCCGAGGTGTCGTGGACGTCTACATGTAATTGGCCGTAGGCGCAGGTGATGACCAGGGTGATGGCGTCACCCTTTTCGTGCCTGATGGCATTGGTCACCAGTTCGCTGGTGAGCAGCACCGCGATGGTCGCGTCGACCGGAATCTCCCAGGCCTGGATGGTTGCCTTGACCTGGCTGCGGGCTGCGCCCGCCGACGCCGGTTCCGCGGCCAGTGTGACGCGCCGCTTCTGTAGCACGGTTGGGCGCAGCGGCTTCTGCGGTGCGCTCGGGCCGGTCGGGCCGGTCGCTCGTGTTGGTTGGTGCAGCGTGATCGGGCGGGTCGGCGCCATGGTATTCATCTGCTTCCTTACCAGGCTGTGCGAGCCGGTCCGGCAGAGCGCTTCTCACTCTGCCCGGCCAGCCCCGGGAGGGGTCGCAACCTACCGAGACAATTGATCTCGCGGTTGCAACACAAATGCTGGTGCAAGTTGCAGTGAGAGACATCGGTCAGGTGACGGATATTTGAGGTGCCGCGCGGCGGGCAGGCCGGCACCTTGACGTACATGACGCGCCCACCTGACGTACACGAGGCGCCCGCCTGACACCCGCGAAGCGCCCGCCTGACACCTGCGAAGCGCCCGCCACCGGTCACGGTAGCGGGCGCTATGGCTGGCCAAAGGCCTGGCTACCTCATCCGGGTGCGTAAATGAGCCCGACCGAGCCGTCGGGGAAGGTGCGGTCGTTCCGTACCAGGCGAATGGCTAGCCATCTGCATGACCAGGGGACCACGTGCGCCTGTCCGCCGCTGGCACAACCCGGACTTCGTCATCGTTGAGTTGCTGAGGAGGTCGACATGCTGAACGATCCGGTAACTACAGCGGTCACACGGCTCCGAATGGACCTGGAGACCGCCAGGGCCGCCCTGACGCGGGCCAGCCAGCGGCTCCGTGACCTGGAAGGCCAGGACCTCAGCCGCGAGCAGCTCTCGACCTTCATCGCCAACCACGGGGTGAACTCCTTGGTGGCGGAGGTCAACGCCCTCGGGCAGACCATCGCGAGGAAGACCTCGTGACCAGCCAGCGGCTTCCCGATCGCTGTCTCGGCACCTACCTTCACCATCAGCTTCCCGGCTATGGCCGCGCGTTGAGTGGTCCGGTTTGGCTCGCTGGCGCTGCGGCCGCGAACCGGCCCCGAGCACGGAGGTGCGCACATGTCCCTGGCCCTGCTCGACTGGCGCCGCCGGGTCGACCGGCTGTATGCGGAGGTCCGCGGCGAGCCGGACATCGCCGCCGCGCACGATCATTGGCGCCGGACCCGTGATGAGCTGCTGCGCACCCATCCGGTGTCGCCCATTCCCGAACCGCAGCGAGCGGGCTATCCGGGCGCGCCGGTCGCCGCCTACGACCCGAGGCTGCGCTTCGAGGCCGCCGTGGACACCGATGTGCCGCCCAAGCACATGGACGTCGCCACGGGCACCGACGGGATCGTCCGGTTCGACCGCATCGGCCGTGCGGGCCTGCCCGGCGGCGGCGAACTGGACGTGTGGTGGCTCGCCGCCTACGGCGGTGGCGTCTTCGTCCCGGTCAAGGACGCGAGCGCGGGGTCGGCAACCTACGGCGGGGGCCGGTACCTGCTCGATACGGCTAAAGGCGCGGACCTCGGCGGCGACGGCGGCAGGCTGATTCTCGATTTCAACTTCGCCTACAACCCCTCGTGCGCCTACGACCCGGCCTGGGCATGCCCGCTGGCCCCACCGGGCAACACCCTGGCCCGGCCGCTGCTGGCAGGTGAGCTGATCCCCCCGCCGGAGCGCGTCAGCTAGCCGGATCCCCCAGGCCGGCGTCACGGGCCGGGCCGCCGTCACGGGCCGGGCCGCCGTAGGGCAGAGAAATTCAGCGCTGTTCGCGGGTGAATGTCACCGCCGCTCGGCACCCGGCACAGGATGGCGCGGGGTTGCCTGCGCCCGAAGTTCTGCCCGCGCCCAGGCAACCCGCCGGGCGCCCCTGACCCAGCGCAACCGCGGAGCCCCTGAAGGCCTGACTTTGTGGGGACAGCAGTATGTTCGTAGGTATTGACAAACTCATGTCCGGGCTAAAGCATTAGGTCAGCCTGGGGGGTCACGCAGATGAACTGGGTCTTCGTGCGTGAGCCCCCTATCCTCATTCGCACTTGCGGGAGCCTGGAGGTAGGCAGTGGCAAGCAGCGACGCGACGGCGGGTACCGCCACGGCCGGTGACCCTGGGGCAGGACGCCTCTTCATCCGGCAGACATCCGGCCTGGTCCGGGAACTCGGGATCCCTGCTGCCACAGGCATCTCGCTGGCCTCGGTGGCCGTAGTCAACACCTTCATCAACTTCAACGCAGGGCTGACCGACTTCGCCAAGGCCGACATGTACCTGCCGCTGATCGCCGCGGCGGTCATCTGGCTCGTGGCCATGTTCGCCTACCGGCACCTGCTGCGCGCGGTGCCCCGGGCCGGTGGCGAGTACGTCTACCTGTCCCGCATCGTGTCCCCGGCCGTGGGGTCCATGGCGGGCCTCGGCATCGCCGTGGTGTTCACCTATGTGCTGTCCACCAACGCGCACTTCGCCGCGCAGTTCACCCCGTTCATGCTGAGCGGCCTTGGCTCCGCGTTCCACAGCACCGCGATCGCCAACGCGGGCAACCATCTGACCAGCAATATCTCGATCGCCTGGCTGTCTGTCATCCTCATGCTGGTCGTGGCTGCGCTGTCGCTGTTCTCGGTGAAGATCGTCGCCCGGATCATCTTCTGGCTGATCGTCCTGCAGGTCGTGGCGTTCGTGGCGCTCATCGGGATGCTGGCGTTCCACTCGCACAACGACTTCGTCACCGCGCTGGCGAACTACAGCCACCACCCCGGCGCGTACAGCGCGATCATCGCGGGCGCGAAGTCGAACGGGGTGGTCTTCGGCACCTCCATCGCGGCCGCGGTGGCGATCATCCCGTTCATGGTGCTCAACTACAACGGCGTGCTGTACTCCTACTACGTCGGCGGCGAACTGCGCCGCCCGGGCCGCACCTATCTGTACGCCTCGGCGATCAGTATCGCTCTGCTCGTGGTGCTCTGGGTCGGCGTCTGGGCGGTACTGCGCGCGCGGGCCGGCCTGACCTTCATGCAGGCCCAGGCGAACCTGGGCGTGGTCAACCCGACCGCCTACGGGAAGATCACTAGCCTCAGCTCGGTGGCCGGCGGCCTGGGTTACGGCATGGTCCTGTCCTCCGACCCGATCACGAAGATCCTCTTCGCCACCGCGGTCCCGTTCGCCGAGCTAGCCGTGAACCTGGCCTTCCTGACCGTCACCACCCGCGTGCTGTTCGCCCAGGCCTTCGACCGGCTGCTGCCGGTCCGAGTGGCCAAGGTGAGCGAGCGCAACCACGCGCCGAACGTCGCGATCGCGATCGTCCTGATCGTCGGGATCGGGTTCTGCTTCCTGACCAGCTTGGTCGCCCTGGGCAGCATCGTGGCGCTGCAGAGCCTGTTCTTCGCGCTGATCCTGCTGGCCGGCGGCGTGGCCGCCCTGTTCCTGCCGCTGCGCCGTGCCGACCTGATCGACACCGGCGCGATGTCCGAGTCCGAGCGCAGCGGGTTCCTCCGCAAGGTCGCCTGGGTCGGCGGCGCGACCACGGTGCTGGCCCTGTTCACCGTGTACGAGCTTGTCGCGCACTCCAGCGTGTACGGCAAGTTCAGCTGGGAGTCGATCCTGACCCTGGTCATCGTGCTCGGCGCGGGCCCGGTGATCTACGCGATCGCCCGCTCGATCAGACGGCAGCGCAACTCGCTTGACCTCGCCATGGCCATGCACGAGCTGCCACCGGAATAGCCCATGCCCAAATCAGAGCGGTGGTGGGCGCCGAGCGGGGGTGGGCGCGGAGCGCGGGGGCGGGACAAGCAGAGCGCGGGGGCGGGAAAATCGCTGCGCAAGCCGAAGAAGAAACGAGCGCTGCGCATCTTCTTCGCGACCGATGTGCACGGCTCGGACGTCTGCTTCCGCAAGTTCCTGGCCGCCGCCAAGGTCTACGAAGCCGATGTGGTGCTGCTGGGCGGCGACTTCGCCGGCAAGGGCCTGGTCCCGGTGCTGCGCGTCGGCGACGAGCTGCGGACCGAGATCGACGGCAAGGAAGTGAGTGTGCCCGCCGACGGGTGGGATCAGCTCACCGCCGATATCAACAGGCGCGGCTTCTACGCCGCGCAGATGGAGCGGGAAGAACTCGCCGAACTGCGCCAGGACGCGGCCGCGCTCGACCGCAAGTTCCGCAGCGAGATCGCGGCCCAGGCGGAGCGGTGGTGCCAGCTTGCCGCCGAACGGCTCGATCCCGCCGTGCGCTGCATCATCACACCGGGCAACGACGACCCGGTGGCCGCCGACTCGGTGTACGCGGCGGACGAGCGGGTCGAGTTCCCCTCGGGCGCGGTGTGCGACCTCGGGCCGGTCGCCATGGCCAGCCTGGGCGTGGTGCCGTTCACGCCGTGGAGTACCGAGCGGGAATGCTCGGAGGAGGACCTCGCCAAACTGATATCCGAGCTGGTGGAGTCGGTAGCCGACGGCAGGCAGGTCATCATGAACTTCCACTGCCCGCCGTACGCCACCGGCCTGGACGATGCTCCGGAACTCGATGCCACGCTCAAGCCGGTCATCCGGGGCGGCAGGCCGAGCATCGTGCCGGTCGGCAGCCACGCGGTGCGCGACGCCATCAAGAAGTACCAGCCGCCCGTCTCGCTGCATGGCCACATCCACGAGTCGCGCGGCGTGCAGCGGATCGGCCGGACGCTGTGCGTGAACCCGGGCAGTGATTACTCTTCTGGCGTGCTGCGCGGCGCGGTTGTGGACATCGCTGAGGACGGATCGTGCCTGGACTTCCTGCTCACGACGGGATAGCTGGTATGGGCCAACTGCTCGGCGACCCGGTGGCAGAGGCGCGCCAGCTGATCTGCCTGGCCGCGGATCAGGGCCTGGTCATGCGTGCCCTTGGCGGGGTAGCGGTCTTCCTGCAGTCGGCCGATGGCCAGCCACGGCTCGTTCGTTCTGTGAAAGATATCGATCTAGCCGTGGCCAAAGGCTGCGGGAAAGTGGCGTCGCGCGTCCTCGCGCAGGCCGGCTACGTCGCTGACGAGATGTTCAACGCGCTGCGCGGTTCCCGGCGGCTGCTGTACCACGACCCGCGCAACGGGCGGCACGTCGACGTGTTCGTGGGGGAGTTCTCGATGTGCCACGAGCTCCCGCTCACCGCCCGGCTCGGCCGGGATCCGCTCACCGTGCCCCGCGATGAACTGCTGCTCAGCAAGCTCCAGGTGGTCGAACTGACCGGGAACGACCAGCTCGACATCTACAACCTGCTGTATCACCACGATGTCGGGGAACACGACGGGGCGGGGATCTCCAGCCCGTTCATCGCGGCGCTGTGCGCCCGGGACTGGGGGCTGTGGCGCACCTGCCAGCTGAACATCGGGCGGTCACTGGACAACCTGGACTCCTCCGGGCTCGACCCGGCCGAGCGGGAGGTGGTCATCGGCCGGCTGGACAGCCTGCGCGGGCGGATCGCCGCCGAGCCTAAGACCCGGCGGTGGCGGATGAGGAACCAGGTGGGCGACAAGGTCCGCTGGTACGCCGAGCCCGAACAGGAGCAGCCGGGTGGGGAGTGAGGCGGCCCGTCTCGACGTGCTGACCATGGGGCGCGTGGGTGTCGACATCTACCCGCTGCAGGCCGGCGTCTCCCTGGAGGACGTGACGACCTTTGGGAAGTACCTCGGCGGCAGCGCCACCAACGTCGCGGTCGCGGCCGCCCGCCTGGGCCGCAGCGCCGCAGTGATCACCCGCACCGGGAACGACCCGTTCGGCCGCTTCGTGCACCACGCGCTGAAGGGGTACGGCGTGAGCGACCAGTTCGTCACGGGCGTGCCGGGGCTGCCCACGCCGGTCACGTTCTGCGAGATCTTCCCCCCGGACGACTTCCCGATCTACTTCTACCGTTACCCGAAGGCACCCGACCTGGAGATCAGGGCCGAGGAACTGGACTACGACGCGATCCGCGCCGCCCGGGTGTTCTGGGTCACCGCCACCGGCCTGTCCGCCGAGCCGAGCCGCTCGGCCACGCTCGCCGCGCTGGAGGCGCGCGGCGCCAGCAGCGCCAGCGAACACCGTGCCATCACCGTGCTCGACCTCGACTACCGGCCCATGTTCTGGGCCTCGCGGGAAGCGGCCCGCGAGGCCGTCGGCCCGGCGCTCGCCCTGGTCACCGTTGCCGTCGGCAACCTCGATGAGTGCGACATGGCGGTCGGCGAGAGTGATCCATTGCCTGCCGGGCGGGCGCTGCTCGACTGGGGCCCGGACCTGGCCGTGGTGAAGCAGGGCCCGCGCGGTGTACTCGCCGTGACTTCGGCCGGCGTGGTGGAGTCGCCGCCGTTTTCTGTTGAAATTCTGAACGGCCTCGGCGCCGGAGACGCATTCGGCGGGGCACTGTGCCACGGACTGCTCGCCGGGTGGGACACCGCCATGGTGATCCGGTTCGCAAATGCGGCCGGTGCCCTGGTGGCCTCCCGGCTGGCCTGCTCCGACGCGATGCCCACCGCCGACGAGGTGGCTGCCTTGCTAGCCAGGAGCAGCGATGTTCCCTGACCGCCTCGCGGAGATCATCGAGACCCGCGTCCACCAGCCCGGGCTGGTGGCCGAGGCGGCAGCGGCCCGGCGCCGCGCTCCGTCGGTGATCGGCCCCGAGGGCCGGCTGGTGATCGTGGCGGCCGACCACCCGGCCCGCGGCTCGCTGCGCGCTGGCCGGGAACGGCTCGCCATGGCGGACCGGGCTGACCTGCTGGAACGGCTCTGCGTGGCGCTGAACCGCCCGGGCGTGGACGGCGTGCTCGGCACTGCCGACGTGCTGGAGGACCTGCTGTTGCTCGGCGCGCTGGACGGCAAGATCGTCATCGGCTCGATGAACCGCGGCGGGCTGGCCGGGACGGTGTTCGAGATCGACGACCGGTTCACCGGGTACGACGCCCCGGCGATCGAGCGGATGGGTTTCGACGGCGGCAAGATGCTGCTGCGGATCGACCCCGACGACCCGGCGACGGCTGCCACCATGCAGGCGTGCGCCCAGGCCGTGTCCAGCCTCGCCGAGCGCCGGCTGATGGCCATGGTCGAGCCGTTCATCTCGCACCGCACGGATGGCCGGGTCTTCAACGACCTGGCCCCCGAAGCGATGATCCGTGCCCTCGCGATCGCCTCGGGCCTCGGCACGACGTCGGCCTACACCTGGCTCAAGGTCCCCGTGGTGGAAGATATGGAGCAGGTCATGGCCGCGTCCACGCTGCCGGCCCTGCTGCTGGGCGGCGAGGTCGCCGACGATCCGGAGTCGACGTTCACCGGCTGGCAGAAGGCGCTGCGGCTGCCGAACGTGATGGGCCTGGTGGCCGGGCGGTCGCTGCTGTACCCGGCCGACGGCGATGTGGCCGCCGCGGTGGACACCGCGGTCAGCCTGCTGTGAGGAGGGTGTGCCGGTGAGCACCTGCCGCCACGTCCGCGCGGGCGCCGCGGCGGACGGGCCGTGGCTGGTGTCCATCACCCCGG
>CAVPSA010000061.1:0-17452 GCA_963707905.1 uncultured Actinomycetes bacterium
CTCACCAGCGAACTGGTGACCAATGCCATCAGGCACGAAAAGGGTGACGCCATCACCCTGGTCATCACCTGCGCCTACGGCCAATTACATGTAGACGTCCACGACACCTCGGCCACGCTGCCGGTGCCGATGGACGGACCGCCCGACGCGGAGACCGGGCGGGGCCTGGTGCTCGTCGCCAGCCTGTCCAGTAGCTGGGGGTATTACCGGACCCCCACGGGCAAGGCCGTGTACTTCACGCTCGCCTTCCAGGAGGGCCCCGCCGAGGGGGCCGGTTCGACCGGGGAGTAACCGCCACACGTGGGCCCGGTGTATGGCAACCCCCCCACAGCGATCCACCGGGCCCGCCTCCCCGCTCCGCCGCGTCTGCGCGTTCCCCCAGTCGCGCTGACGCGGCGGTCATAGCGCCTCGCGGGCCGTCGCAGCCCCGGTCACCTCGATGCGGCGGCCCGCTAGGCTGCATCAAGAGCACTGTGGAGGGGTGAGCGGGAGCGGCCGCCATGAACCGGGACACCGTCATCGGCCTGCTCGGCCAGTTGCACGCCGCACAGAACGAGTTCTATGCGGGCGGTCCCGGTGCCGCCCTCCGGCAACTCCTCGCCCCGGACATCACCTGGACCGTTCCCGGTGACAACACCATCGCCGGGACCTACCACGGACTCGCCGAGGTTCTCGGTTACTTCCAGCGGCGCAGAGACCTCGCCGACCGCACGTTCCAGATCAGCAGGCGAGACGTTCTCGTTGGCGACGGAAACCGGTTCGCGGCGCTCGCCGATGGCTTCGCCATGATCCGTGGCATCGAGCATCGCTGGTCCACCGTGGGTTTGTACGAGGTCAGCGGCCAGCAGTTCACCGCGTGCTGGCTACTCCCACTCGACCAGCGCGCCTTTGACGCTATCTGGAACGGCTCAGCCGGTTCGCGCTGATCGGCGATGCTGGCCGGGGATCAGCCGTCTCGCAGACTCGCCACCATCGCATCGGCCTGCTCAACGGTGACGGAGTTGAGGTTCGGCATGGGCAGTGTGCGGCTGCCGCCGGTCAGGAAGATCACCTGATCGTTGAGGCAGGCGCACAGATCCGGGTGCCGCTCGGCGATCGCGATCTGCGTCTGCAGCATCGTCTGCTGCTTGGCGGCCATGGCCGGTAGTACCTGCTGGCTCAGCCGATCCTGCATGCGGCGGCCGATCTGCCGGCCCAGGAACTTGGCGGCCGCGCCTGCCGCCGCGCCCAGCACCGCACCGGCGATGTCGTCGCCGATCGAGTCGCCGAACGATGTGTCACCACTTGAGTAGCTGCGCGGCTGGTAGCTGTTCCGCTGGCCCCCGGGCCCGGGCATCGGCCCGGCCTGCGGCTCAGCGGCCCATCCCGCTTGCGGCTCGGCGGCCCAGCCCGGCTGGGCGGGCGTTCCCGGCTGCGGCGGGGCGGGCACCCCCGGCTGCGGCCCCGCGGGCCCTTGCTGGCCCAGCCTGGCCCGGGCCAGCGTGGCTAGCTCTTGGATCGAATGCACCGCGTCGGTGTTGCCGCACTGCGGGCACACCGTCCCCATCTGGCCATATGTCACCGCTACATTGTGCCTGCCGGCCTGCCCGGTGGGAAGACATCGTGGGCCGCAGCGGACACTGGGTCCCGGCCGGCCGGCGCCGGGCCCGTAGCCTGTGGTGATGGGGTTCGCGGGATGGTCCGCCGAGGCCGTGGAGTTCTTCCGCGGTCTTGAGTCCGACAACACCAAGGCGTACTGGAGCGCGCACAAGCCGTTCTACGAGGCGTCGGTGCGCGAGCCAATGGCCGAATTGCTCAGCGAACTGAGCGCAGAGTTCGGTCCCGCGCGGATCGCCAGGCCGTATCGGGATGTACGGTTCCGGGCCGACAAGTCGCCGTACAAGACCGAGATCTACGCGACCTTCGACCGTGGCGGCTACGTGCGGTTCAGCGCGGACGGGCTGACGGCCGCGACCGGGTACTTCATGATGACCCCGGACCAGTTGCAGCGCTATCGCGATGCGGTCGACCGCGAGGCCGACGGCACCGAGCTTGCCACCGAGGTGGAGCGACTGCGCGCGGCCGGTCTTGAAGTCGCTGGCAGCCAGTCACTGAAGACTGCCCCGCGCGGGTACCCCAAGGATCATCCCCGGGTTGAACTGCTCCAATGCAAGGGCCTGATCTGCTGGCGGCACTGGCCGGTGGCACCGTGGCTGTATACCGGCAAGCCCAGGGACCAGGTGGCCGGGGTCCTGCGCACCGCGGCACCGCTGCACCGGTGGCTGGACCGCAACGTCGGGCCCGCCGCCCGCTGACCGGGCCCGTCGCCGGCTGACCAGGTGCCCCGCCGACCGCGCCAGAGCCGGGTGTCGCCGGCCGCGTGCGGCCGGCGAGTAGAGTCCGTGGGGTGCGGCTCACCGTGCTCGGCGGCTGTGGCGCCTATCCGGAGGCAGGCCAGGCGTGCAGCGGTTACCTGGTGGAACACGACGGGTTCCGGCTGCTGGTGGATCTCGGCTATGCGGTCGTGCCGCGACTGCTGGGACACCTCGCCGCTGGCGATGTCGACGCGGTATTCATCAGCCATGGGCACCCCGATCACTGTGCCGACCTGAACCCGCTGCTCCGGGCCCGGGTACTCGGCGGTGAAACTCTGCCGCCGCTGCCGGTGTACGCGCTGCCCCGCGCACTGGACGCGGTGCTGGCGCTGGACCGTCCCGGAATGCTCGACGATGGGTATGAGCTACACGAACTGACCCCAGGCAGCAGCCTGGACATCGGCCCGTTCGGCGCGCGGACCCGGCTGCTGCCGCATTCGCGGCCAAATGCTGGGATCCGGCTGGCCGCCGGCGGGCGGGTGCTCACCTATACCGGCGACACCGGGCCGGATGATGGCGTGGTCGACCTGGCGCGCGGCGCCGATCTGCTGCTGGCGGAGGCCAGCTTCGCCGACGAGGTGCCAGCGGACTTGCGGGGCACTCTGTCCAGCGCACACCAGCAGGGACGGCAGGCCGCAGCAGCGGGCGCCGGGCGCCTGCTGCTGACCCACCTGCTGCCGGGCACCGACCCGGCCGCGGCATGCGCCGCCGCCGGGCAGGGTTACCGCGGCGAGGTCGGTGTGGCCACCGCCGGCCTGGTCGCCGAGCTTTGACCAAGCCCGTCGCGACCGCGCGCACCGGCATCGTGACACCATCTCCCAGCGAGGCTGGCTGGTCTGCCGCCGGCCCGGCCGATCCAGCTGCCAGGCGCGCCGTCGCCTGCTTGGTGAACCTGCAGCGCCAGGGCACCGGCGGCGGCTGGCCGGAGCAGGCGGCGAGCGGCATCTTCTTCCAGACCGCTGTCCTGGACTACCGCATGTACAAGGACATCTTCCCTGCCTGGGCCCTCGCGCTGGCCGCCGGTCAACCGGGCACCTGACGCGGCTGGAGTCACTCCGGTGCGGTGGTCCGCAGGGCCGCCTCGCGGGCGATGTCTATCCGCGAGTTGACGCCGAGCTTGCGCAGGATGTGAGAGACGTGGGTGGCCACGGTCCGACGGGAAAGCAGCAGCTTGGTGGCGATCTCCGGATTGGACAGCCCTTCCACGACGAGCGCGGCGACCTTGGTCTCGGTCGCGGTGAGGCTGTCCCAGCCGCTGCGCGCCTGCCGGTGCTTGGCATGCGGGCCGCGGCGGATCCCGTGGGCGCGGAAGCTTGCCTGCAGCCGGGATACGTCGGCGGCGGCGCCGAGCGAGGTGTAGACCTCCACGGCCCGGATGAACGCGGCCCGCGCCTGGTCACGGTCCTCACCGCGGAGGAACTCCGCCGCGCTGGCTTCCAGTGCCTTGGCGGACAGCAGCGGCCGCCCGGCGTCGGCGTACCGCTCCGCGGCGGTGAGCAGGCCGTCGGCGTCATGCTCGAGCAAGCCGCGGCAGTACAGCGCGTTCGCCTGCCGGTGGGGTGTCTCCGAACCGTCGGCCAGGCTCACGGCGTGACCGGCAAGTTTCTCTGCGGCCATCAGATCGCCGGTCTCGGCAGCGAGGCGGACCGCGTCGGGGAGCAGGTCCTCGATCTCGTCGAGTTCCTCGGCGTTCTCGGCGAATCCGGCGGTCAGCACGGCGAGCGCCTCGGCCGGCCCGGCCACGTGCTCACGGTCCAGGCTGCGGGCCAGCAGCAGCGATCCGATCACCTGGGAGCCGGTCCGCTCCGCACGGGGGGCGGACGCCGCGAGGCTGGCGCGCGCCGCTACATGATCGCCACGATGGAAGCGGATCACGGCGGCGATGCCTAGATCGCAGCAGGCCGCCATGGGCTCCTTTACCTCTTCGTCCAGGGCCTCCACCTCGGCCATCGCCTCGTCCCAGCGTCCGGTGTCGAACAACAGCTCACCCAGGGCGCTGTGCGCCTGGACCCGCCGTATCACCGTGCCTGCCTGGTCGGCGAGGTAGAGCGCCTGCCGGGCCGCGCCGATGGCCTCGTCGTATTGGTCGAGGTTGCCGAGGGCAACGGCCTGGTTGATCTGCAGCAGGATCCGCAGGTCGGTCAGGGCAGGGTCGGCCTCGGTCACGGTCAGCGCCCGCTCGAACAGCGGCAGCGCATCGGTCATGTGGCCCTGCGCCCCGGTCACTATGGTCAGCACGTGCAGTGCCCAGCCCATCGCCCAGTTGTCGCCTGCCTCCGACGCCACGATAAGCGCGGTCTCGGCGACCTCGCCGGCTGTCTCGAAATCGCCGCGGTTGCTGTGCGTGCGCGCGGCCAGGACAAGCAGGCGCGCGCGGTGCCTGGCGGAGATCCCGGGCGAAGTCAGGGCATCATCCAGCGTGGCCAGCGACTCATCGAACTCGCCTACCCGCATCCGGCACTGCGCCAGTGTCCAGTGCAGGTCCACCAGAAGATCGGGCTCGACCGTCTGTGCGAGCGCGCGGTTGGCCACCTGCTCGGCCTCGGCTGCTTCACCCACCCGGTAGAGGGTGTCCGCCAGACGGCTGACCAGGAAGTCATGGTGCTCCGAGCCGGCAGCGGAGCCCGCGACCGCCCGCCGGAGGAGTTCCGCCGCCACTCCAGGTGCCTGGCCGACCAGCAGGTCCGCGGTCCGTGCCAGCCAGTTCAGCATCCATTCGTCCATTGGGTCACGCCGCCCGCCGGGCCCGCCCAGTGCCCGGAGCAATTGCCGGGCCACCCGGTCGGCCGGGGCACCGGCCTCGGCGAGCGCGCGTCCCGCATCGCGGTGCCAGGCGGCCCGCACCGGCGCCGCTATCTCCGCATACAGTGCTGTACGGATCAGCGGGTGCCGGAACCCGAGGCCGGTACCTGACTCGGTCAGCACCCCGGCGGCGCGGGCCTCGTCGATGGCCGATACCAGGTCCGCCACGCCACGGTCCAGCACGACTGCCAGGTCAGGCACGGCGAAGTCGACGCCAAGCAGGGCTGCCGCCCGCAGCACCTCGCGCACGGATGCGGATACGAAGCCGAGTCGGTCCGCGATCGCCGCCGACAGCGAGCCAGGCGCGGTGCCGTTCGTCAGCACCGCTCTCCCGGCTCCGGTCACCTTGACGCTCGAGCTGCGGGCCAGTGCATCGACCAGTTCGATGACGTAGAGCGGGTTGCCCGCGGCCCCGTCCGCCAGCCGCAGTAGCTTGTCATCCGGTTTGCCGCCGATGCGGGAGGTGATCAGTCCGGCCACGGCCGCCCCGTCGAGGCCGGTGAGCCGCAGCCGCACGGCGCCGCCCGCCACCCGGCGCAACGCAAGAAGGTCGTCCCGCTGCGGCACCGGCCGCATCATCCCGACCAGCAGCAGCGGCGCCTGCTGCACCGACCTCGCCAACCGTCCCCACAGCGTGACGCTGGCCTGGTCGGCCCACTGCAGGTCGTCTACCACCAGCACGGTCGGCTGAATGGTGCACTCCTCGGCGACCAGCGCCAGCAACTGCTCGGCCAGTGCCGCCGTCACATCCGTGCCCCGGTCCGCGGCTACCTCACCGCGCAACAACCGCAGAATCATGCTCCGCCGGGGATTCGCCGAGGGCTCGCGTACCCGCAGGGCCTCGAGCAGCGGCAACAGCGGCAAGGCCTCGCCTAGTTCGTCCCCAGCGCCCCAGAACACCTGACCGCCCGAGCCGGCCTCTGCCAGGGCCGTGCGCACCAGCGAGGACTTGCCGATGCCGGGCTCGCCCTCGATCAGTACCGCCCCGCCTCGCCCGGCAGTCACTTCCGTCACTAGCCTGACAAGAGTCGCGGTCTCCGCGTCGCGGCCGATCAGCGCACTGCCCGGGGAGACGGTGGGCACAGAGCGTATTGTACAGCTCACGCTATATACGGACAAGCGGCACTATTCGGATTCCCCCCTTTACTGGGACGCCTTCTTCTGATATGAATGCCATTTATCGGCGTTCAGTTAACGCCGTCATTGCAAGTTGCAGTGCAAGGCTACGGAAACTTGCATTACACGGGGAAGCGAAACATCTCAGGCAGGAAACAGCGGCACTTTAGCTGCCGTTTTCTTTAGATAACAAAAGACGTAATGATCGGTTATATCGCCAAACAATGGCAATACCTCCATCGAAAAGGTCGCGCCCTGCGGTCCCAGCGACCCGAGGGCAACCTGACCGGCCGACCTCGGTAATTGCGGTGGAGGAGTCATGCGCATCGGGCGAGCTTTCATTATTCCCGCCATCCTAGCGCTCGGTGTTGCAGGATCGGCTCTGGTCGGCTCCGCAATTCCGGCGGCGGCCTCGAACGTGCCCATCGTCACCACGCAGACGACGGGCATCTCGACCGGCATCAACATGTTCCACCACGGTTGAAGCAACCACCGTTCGACCGGCTGCGCCGCGGATCCATTCAATCCGCGGCGCAACTGTCCGTAGGAACATAAAGACGCTGCTCTATGGCTGCGCCACAGCCTGGTCCGTTCATGTCCGATGCTGGCCCAATTTCGGGTGGCGGCCCAGGCCCGCCATGCGGCACGGGCGCCATCCAGGCCGGCGGCCCGACCGCCCGGAGTCGCTGCGCGCGTGTCGTGTCCTGCGGGGCCGGGAGTAGTGCCGCGCACCGCTGGGCAACGGCCGCGCACTGCAAGCCCGGGCATAGAGCCCGCCGCATTGCCGGGCAACGGCCGGCGGCGTGGCAGTCCCGCCGCGCTTGGGCGGTGGCCGCATCGGCCGCTGGAGACCTGGAACGGATCCGGAAACGAGGGGGACGGAACGCACCAATCGTTACTACTGCTCTGCTTGGTCCTGTTTGCCGCGAACCCAGGATTGGCTACGCTGGTCTCAGTGTGATTGCACCGAAAGTTGCAGGTGGCTTCGAGGTGCGGCGCACGACCGGTCCGCTCGCGCGCGAAGGAGGGACGAGCCATGACCATGCCAGGTAGTCCCACGGTGCGGCGCCGTCGGCTCGCCGCCGAATTGCGCGAGATCAGGGAAAGCAAGGGCAAGAGCGGCGATGCCGTCGCGGCGGCACTGCGCTGGTCGCCGTCAAAGATCAGCAGGTACGAGCGCGCCAAGACCGGGTTGCAGCCCCGGGAGGTCGAGCGGCTGCTCGACTACTACGAGATCACCGGGGCCCGCCGCCAGCTCCTGCTCGACCTCGCCGAGGACGCCACCCTGAAGGGGTGGTGGGAGGAATACGGCGACAACCTTTCCGCCGACTACCGCCAGTTCATCGGCCTCGAAGACGAGGCAAGCGCCATGGCGGTATGGCACATTGACGTTTTGCCAGGTCTTTTTCAGACAGAGGCATATGCCCGGCACATCATCGGCACATACCGGCAGATCGAGCCGATCACCCCAGGCATGATCGAGCGGCTGGTCAAGGTCCGGATGCGGCGCCAGCAGGTGGTGGGCCGCGAGCCGGGATTAGACCTGACGGTAGTGATCGACGAGTCTGTCCTGCAGCGCCGTGTCGGCGATGAATTCGTGATGTATGAGCAACTCCAGCGGCTCGCGCAGGAAGCTGACCGGCCCAACGTGACAGTGCAGATCTTCCCCCTTGACGGGCCGCACACGGTGTTCGTTGAATCGTTTGTCATCTTCCGGTTCGGGGAGGAAGGCGAACCAGCGCTCCAGGACGTGGTGAGCACCGAGCACCTGCGAAACGACTTCTCGCTGGAGGGCGAGAAGGAGACCTACCTGCACTGGATCGCGTTCCAGATGCTCACCAGGGCGTCGCTCGACCCTGACCGGTCCAAGGAACTCATCCTCAAGACCGCCGAATCACACTGGTCGGCCGGCCATCGGGAGCCCTGAAGAGCACCCGGGCCGGCCCGTCGCTCAACTGAGCCGCATCCGGGCCCCCGGCCCTTGGATCGCACGCACGAACGTGGGCCGCTCCTGCTACTGGCCACCGGCCGTAGCGCAGCAACCGCGCTACCCGATACTGCGGCATGGCCGATCTTGCTGCGGGGCCGTCATCTAGCCGTTCTCGCCAGATCTGTGCATGCCGGCCGTCCTCCGGAGCGCCGGCGCGCCGGCGTCATCAGAATGCTGATCGACGCCGGTCGCATCGACACCGCACGAGTGCGGCTGACCACGCTGGAGCACAGCCACCCCCGATCTGCCCTCCTGGCACGTCTGCAGGCTTCAGTTCCAAGAAGCAGAGGAGCACCGTGCCGCGAGGCAGCAGCAGCCCACCGGCTGATTAAAGATCACCAGATGCCACCGCGAATCTTTGCCGTTTACCAGGTCTTTTCTGACAGAAGCCTCATGAGCGGCATATAATCAATGGCTACAGTCTGATCGAGCCGGGCATACCGAACATGATCCGACCGGCTGGCAAGATCCCGATACGGCAGGTTGGCGATGAGCGTGATGAATGAGCAGCTTCAGCGGCTCACGCTGTCCGCCTGCCGATCCAACGTTTCGTTACAGGCCCTAGCCCTTGACGGGACGGGCACGGTCCGCAGCGAGTTACCTGTCAGTATCCGCTTCGGGCCGGACACCGGCGCCGCGCGCCAGGCCATAGCCGGCAGCGGGGACTTGCGGAAGGGCATCTCGCGGAGTGGCGGGATAGAGCCCAGCCTGCACCGGATCACACGCCAGATGCCCGCCAAGGCACTCGGCCCACACCGATGCAAAGAACTAACGCCCAAGACCACCGAGTCACACAGGTCGGGCGGCCAGCGCGAGCCTTGACGCCCGACTGAGCCAGACCGCCCCATGCGTCCTGGCCCGGCCGCGCGCCGAGCCTCCATCGCAAGCGGGATTGGCCGCACCCGCCGCCGCTTCGATTGCCTCGGGCGCAGATGCGCAACCAGGTTGTTGGGACAGTCCGACGCGGTTGCCGGGTCACCGGCCCGCCGATCTTGGCGGACCAGCAGGTCAACTCCGCATTTCCAGGCACCGTGCGGAACGCAAACGCTGATCTTCTTTCGGCGTGTCGATCGCGCCTGGATCCGTCTCTCTAGCTACTCTCCTCCCTAATGATCAAAGGCACCTGTACTTCACATAAGTACTAAGGAGCCACATAAGTCTACGGTGTCCTAAGTTTCGGCAGCGCAGACTGTAAGTAGCCGATACCCTACTTTCCGTAGCCACCGAGGGCTGCGCCTCAAGCTATTCAGGAGGTAAAGGACGTGGCAAGTTCTAGGCTGGGGGATCGTCCCGAAGGTCTGTCTTGGATCAAGAGTTCCCTAAGTTTCTCCAACGGCAACTGTGTCGAGGTTGCCAGCCTGCCCGACGGGGGGATCGGCGTGCGCGACTCCAAGGACCCCTCCGGCCCGGTGCTCCAGTTCACCCCGGGCGAGTGGCATGCCTTTCTGGGCGGCGCACAAAACGGCGAGTTCGACCACTTCGGCAGGTAACCTGCCAATCGGGCAAGACCCCATGCCGTCTTGCCCTGGGCTGGCCATTGATCGGAGCTTACGCGAGGGGCCCCTCGATCAGCCGGGGGGCTTTTCGCGTATCTCCGGGGCTGTCGCGGCATGGCCCTGCCCCCATTCGCGGCATGACGCAACCCGCCAAGGGCGCAGATCAGTGGCTTCATGAGTCGCGTGGAAACCACCGGCAACTCCACGGCAGACCCAGCCGGTAGCGTGCCCCTGCCGCAGCTCTGGCCCCGGATCACGGGCAGCTCGTGGCCGCCGGGCCTGTGCGCGTTGCGTATTGCAGAAACTCCCTGGCCTGAACCAGCGGGGCCGCAGGCTCGCGGCGCCTGGTCCGGCGAGGAGTGGCCGGCCTCTCGACACGGCTTTCCCAAGGCTAACGATGACGTCAATCCAGGCTAACTCGGGGCACTGTGGTACCGGTACTCCTGGGCGCGCTGTCACTGGCCGGGGTGGCTGTGCCTGCCGCACAGGCGGCATCGCTCCCGTGTGACACCTACGCCGCGGCCGGCACGCCCTGTGTGGCTGCACACAGCACCGCCCGTGCCCTGTACGCGAGCTACAACGGGCCCTTGTCCCAGATCAAGCGCGGCTCGGACGGCGCGACCACGAACATCAGCACGCTGAGCCCCGGCGGCTACGCCAACGCGGGCCGGGCCGGTTCAGCGTGGCCCGGGGCCGGGCGGACCGCCCGCGCCCAGCTCGCGGGCAAGCGCCGCCGGGGCACGCATCCGCCACGCGTCGGTCACCAGTTCGGTCAGGCGCGCGACGTCCACCTCGGCCAGCCTCAGCATGACCAGCGGCCAGCCGTCGTACCCGGGCGTGGTGAAGAAGATCCCGGGCTCGCCGAGCAGCAGTGCCTGCTTCTCGGCCTCGTCGCCGACGAACAGGACCGCGATGTCGGTGCGGATGACCCGCGGCTTGCCCGGCTTGCGCTCGGGATAGGACCAGACGAATCCCTTGCCACCCACCCGGAAATCGAAGCCGTCGCTGTCGATCTCCTCCACGCCGGGCAGGGCCAGGGCGACGCCACGCACGTCATCCTCGTCTGCCATCGTGCTACCTCCCCGGCTCCGTGTCTTCAGGAGCTGACCGTGCCGTCGATCAGTTCCCTGATCAGGTCGGCATGCCCGTTGTGCCGGGCGTACTCCTCGATCATGTGGTTGTAGATCCAGCGCAGCGAGCACTCCACGAGCCGGCCGCCGCGTGGGCCGGCGAACACCTCGTCGAGGCTATGCCTGGCGGCCTCCTGCCTGGCTGCGGCGCACTCGGCCCGCCAGGCGCCCAGGTCCGCCGCCCAGTCGGCGTCCTCCAGCGGCGCCCAGTCGGCGCCGGTGGCCGCCCCGGCCAAGAACAGCGCCGGCATATCGGGCCGCCGTTGCAGGACGCGCCGGAACCAGTTGCGCTCCACCTCGGCCAGGTGCCGCACCAGGCCGTGCAGGGACATCAGCGAGGTACTGACCGGGCGGCGGTTGCGCTGCTCATCGTCGAGGCCCGCACACGTGGCCAGCAGCGCGGCGCGGTGATAGTCCAGCCAGCCCTCAAGCATGGCCCGCTCCGGCCCGGTGAAAGGTGGCTCCACCGGTTCGGCGCTCATGAGGCCGCACGCTAGCAGCCAATCTGTGCCCCGGCGGATTTCTTGGCGAAGCGAAGCAGCAGGACGGTGCTTGGCGCGTTTTCTAGACGTGGACCCCGATCCAGGCGTGGCATCCGCCGAACGCTCCCCGGGCCTGGCCGCGACCGGCTACGGCGATCATGGGACCGCCGAGGCGTCGGTCAGCAGCCTGTATCAGGCCAGCGCGCTGAGCTTGATTCGGCTGGCCTACGTCATGCTCGGCGACCTGCCCAGCGCGGAGGATGTCGTGCAGGAGGCCTTTGTGGGCCTCTACCGGCACTGGGACCGGCTGACGGCCGCAGACGGCGCCGCCTACTACGTGCGGGCTTCGGTGCTGAACGGCTGCCGCAGTGTGCTGCGCCGCCGTGCGGTCCGGCGCAGGCCGGTGGCCGAGCAGCCACCGACCGGCCGACGGCCGTTCGCCCGGTGAGCCCTTGGGTCATCCCTCGCTATTACGTGGCCCTCACGTTCACCGGCAGTGGCCTCTGCTGCCGGCCGGGCGAGCCCTACACCCCGCAGACCGATGCTGTGGTGCGGGTAACGGCCACCGGGCATGCCCGGGCCCGACATGGCACTGTCGCCCGGCGGTGCCCGCCTCGCCGTGGAGATATCCCCTAACGGCATACTCGGGACCCCAGAGCTGGGCGTGTTCGACCTGTCCACCGGTGCCCTCAGGACCTGGTCTCCCCCCGGCATCGGCACGAGCCGGGCCGTCGGAGCAACCCAGGGCTCCCTGTCCTGGACCTCGGACGGCCGGACCCTGGCGCTCATCTACTGGGGCCGCCCCAACGGGGGCATTCTGCTGCTCCGCGCGACGGCACCGGGCACCAGCCTGCTGGCAAACGGCCGCCTTGCCGTGGGGCAGCCGAAGAACGCGGCGGGCGAGGCCTACTGGATCCAGGCGCGCGTGACTCCTGACGGGCGCACCGTGATCGCGATCAGGGACCGGCTCCGTCGCAAGGTCTCCCAGCAGCTTGTCGCGTTCTCGACCGCCACGGGAAAGGTCCGCCAGGTCCTGAGCGACGTCACATTCCTCGACGCCGATGACGAGCAGGTCCAGTGGATGACCCCGTCCGGCAGCAAGCTCATCGTCACCGACACCAGGCCAGCCCACGCCGCGCACACGCCGTTCTACGAGGCGAACGCCGGGGTGCTGAGCGGTGGGCACTATGCCCCGCTGCCCTGGTCCGCCCGGACCTTCGCGGCGGCATGGTAGCGCGAGCGCCCGTCACTAGGACCCGGCCGGCTTGGGGACCGGAGGGACGATGTCGACGTTGATGACCTGCGTTCTGGCAATCGCGCGGTCGCGCACGTTCGCAAGTGCGGTACGCCGGCCGTCGGCCATGTACTCGTCAAGCGCCGCCGCCGACGGGAACTCAAGGAACTGGATCTCCAGCGGCTGCCCGCCCTCACCGCTGCCCCTGGCCCGCTGCAGCACCTGTCCGCCGTGCTCCGGGACAAGGTTCAGGACCTGATCCTCGTAGGCAGCAAGAGCGTCCGCAGCACCGGGCCGCGCCCAGAGCAGCACGCAGAGCGTCAGGCTCATCACGCCGCTTCCGGTCGCCGCATCGATCCACCTTCTCAGGTATCCGCCCGCGCGTCAGGCATGAATGTGAGGTTGGTGCCCATAGAGGGGCATCGTTGCCACATTCACGACAAACGCGGGGGCGGTGCCGGTCTGGCCGGGAACATGACCAGGCCCACCGCCGGGGCCTTGGAACTCCCTGGGAAGGCGGCGCAGCGGCCGCACGGCGCAATGGTTACCATCGGGTAGCCGGCACAGCAGGGAGGACGGGTATGACGTCGCAGGCTGACCACAATCTCGCCGTCTTGGCCGAGGGCGCGTTCCATCGGCTCGGCGATTACGAGAGCCTCGTTTTCGAGGGCCAGACCTACCGTTCTGGTGACCTGTTCGACCGGGCCTGCCGGGTAGCCGGAGGGCTGGTGAAGCTCGGGGTGTCGGCCGGCGAGCGGGTGGTCGTGCTGATGGCGAACTGCCCGGAGGTGGGCATCGCCTACAGCGCCATCTGGCGGGCAGGTGCCGTGGTCACCCCGGTCGTGTTCCTGATCAGCCCGCCCGAGTTGCAGCACATCCTGACCGACTCCGGCGCCGTGGCGGTGGTGACCACTCCCGAGTTGCTGGCCACGGTGACCGCCGCCATGAAGGGGGCAGGGGAGGCGGGTGGGGCGGCGCAGTTGCGGCATGTGATCGTCGTCGGCGGCGCGCCCGGCTCGCTGCCCGGGCATGTGCGCGGGGTGGACTTCGCCGAGCTTGAGTCGGCTCCGGCGGCCGGCATCGTGCCCGTCAGCGGCGATGACCTGGCGACGCTCATGTACACCGGTGGCACGACCGGCCGGGCAAAGGGCGTCATGCTCTCGCACCGCAACCTGTACTACTGCTCGCGCAGCTCGCACGAGGCCTCGCAGGCCGAGGGGATCACCAGGGCGCTGACGCCGCTGCCGCTGTCACACGCCTACGGGATGATCGTGACCCTGGTCGGATACCACGCCACCGAGCGCGCCCTGGGCGTGCTGCAGCGCTGGTTCGATCCGGCCGGGTTCCTGACGCTGGCCCAGCAGCACCGGATTCAGCGCACGGCGCTGGTGCCCGCGATGGTCCAGATGCTGCTCGCCCAGCCGCTTGAGGACTTCGACCTGTCCTCGCTCCGGTACGTGAACTGCGGTGCCGCGCCGCTCGCGGCGGAGACCAGGGAGCAGTGGGAACGGCGGGTGCCAGGCAGCGAGATCCTCGAGGGTTATGGGTGCACCGAGTCCGGCGCGGTGATCTCGGTGAACCCGCCCGGGGCCAGCCGTCCCGGCTCGGCCGGGATGCCCATTCCCGGTTACCAGGTCTCGATCAGGGACGACAACGACACCGACGTAGCGGCCGGCGCCGACGGAGAGATCTGCGTCCGCGCGGAGGGCGTGATGGCCGGCTACTGGAATTCGCCCGCGGAAACCGAGGCGACGCTGCACGGCGGCTGGCTGCACACCGGCGACATCGGCCGTTTCGACGCCGACGGCTACCTGTACGTGGTGGACAGGAAGAAGGACCTCATCATCCGTGGCGGCTTCAACATCTTCCCGCGCGACGTCGAGGACATCCTGCTGCAGCACCCCGCGGTCGCGATGGCGGGCGTCGTCGGCCGGCCCGACGAGCGCCTTGGCGAGGAGATCGTGGCATTCGTGTCGCTGCGACCTGGTGCCCAGGCCACCCCGGCGGAGATCACCGAGTTCGCCCGCGAGCGGCTCGCGGCGCACAAGTACCCGCGCGAGGTGAACATCGTCGACATGGTGCCGCTCACCAGTGTCGGGAAGCTGGACCGCAAGGCCCTCCGCAGCCGGGCCGCCGGCGGCCAGAAGTGACGTCAAGGCTCTCCTGGCGGCGCGTCGCCGGGCTCAGCCAGGCGGGCGGGCTCAGCCTGGCGGGCGCTGGCGCCGCGGGTTGCGCGTCATGGAGAGCATGATCTGGCCGTAGCCAGCATCGTCGTCTTCATCTTCCTCGTCGAGCAGGCCCGCCACCGCCTCCAGGTCGACGTCGGCGGCTACCGGCTGCCCGCCGTGCGAGTCGTGCTCCTGCGCCTGGGCCTGCGCTTGAGCCTGGGCGGCGGCGTGCCGGGCAGCCTCCAGCCGGGCGGCGGCCTGCTCAGCGGCGGCCTGCTCGGCCATGGCCTGTTCGGCGGCTGCCTGCTCGGCGCCGGCCAGCAGGTACGGCTGCGCCCAGCGGAAATAGCTGATCCACGCCGAGCCCATCGAGTTGTCCCAGGCGTCGCCGCTGACGTTACGCACCGCAAGGACCAGTGCGCGCGCGACGTCGGCATAGCGCGCCTCGTCGAAGCCCTCCAGCCGGTTTCGTGCCCCGACCCAGCGCAGCGTGTCACCCGCGACCTGCGGCGGCTGGCTGGCCGTCGCCGTCCAAAGCAACGAGCGCACCAGCCGCTCACACAATGCCCGCCCGCCCGCGGCCAGCTCCGGCATCAGTTCCGCGATGCCGTAGTGCAACTGCTGGACGAAGGAATCCTCCCGCTCGGCCAGCCCAGCCGCGGAGGCACGGATCACGCTCAGTACTCCCGGGTCGAGCGGCGGGGCATCCGGTGCTCCCCGGGAAACGTCATTGGCCATGTCCGCCCCCTTCCGGGGTACGGTACGTCGCGCGTCACGCCGCCGCAGCGGAACCGTGAATCAGGGGCGGCTTCCGCGCTCCGCACCGATGCCAGTCAGCGCCCGTACCTGGATCCGGGCAAACCGAGTCGGGTCCGCGGGGTGCTTGCCGGTCTGACGTGTCCCGGGCTGGGGTTTGGCGTGCATCTGGGGCGCATCTGGTCCCTGGCTCAACGCCAGGGCCCAGATGACCCCAGCCGCACGCTGCTGTGGCGCGGGGTGTGCCCGGCTGCTCTCCTAGGATTCGGCGCCGAAGGCTTTGATTTCTTCGTATTCGGCTTCGGTGAGTTGGCGGGGGACGTCGTCTTTGGCGAGTTTGGCGGATTGGACCTGGTGGCGGATGCCGTCGACGACTTCGGGGTTGGCCAGGGTGGTGACGTCGCCGACGTCGGCGAAGTTGGAGACGGCGGCGATGACCCGGCGCATGATTTTCCCGGACCGGGTTTTGGGCATGTCCGGCACGATCCACACGTTCTTGGGCCGGGCGATCTTCCCGATCTCGGTCTCGATCGCCTTGGTGACTTTGGCGGCCATCTCGGCACTGGCGGCGTAGCCGGGCTTGAGCGAGATGTAGACCTCTACCGCGCGGCCGCGGATGTCGTCGACCACCGGGACGGCGGCGGCCTCGGCGACCTCGGGGACGGTGAGGGAGGCGGACTCGATCTCCTTGGTGCCCAGCCGGTGCCCGGCGACGTTGATCACATCATCGACCCGGCCCAGGATCCGGTAGTACCCGTCGGGGGCGCGGACCGCGCCGTCGCCGGCGAAGTACGGCCAGTCCCGCCAGTCCTTGGACCCGGGGTCGGTGTTGTACTTGGCGTAGTACACGCTGATGAACCGTTCCGGCTGCCCCCACACGGTCTGCATGATCCCCGGCCACGGGTTGGTGATGCAAATGTTCCCCGCCTTGCCGTCGGGGACCTGGTGGCCGTCTTCATCGAGGATCACCGGGTAGATGCCGATCACCGCCGGCCCGCAGGACCCGGGCTTCATCGGCTTGAGCGCCGGCAGCGAGGAGCCGAGGAACCCGCCGGTCTCGGTCTGCCACCAGGTATCCACGATGACCGCCTGCCCCTTGCCGACCACCTCGTGGTACCACCGCCACACCTCCGGCTCGATCGGCTCCCCGACCGTGGTCATGTGCTTGAACGAGTAGGAGTACTTGGCCGGCTCATCCGGCCCGACCTTGCGCAGCATCCGGATCGCCGTCGGCGAGGTATGGAAAATATTCACCCCCAGCCGCTCAGCGATCCGCCACGGCCGCCCCGCATCCGGGTAGTTCGGCGTCCCCTCATACATCACACTGGTCGTGCCCAGGGCCAGCGGCCCGTAGACGATGTAGGAATGCCCGGTGATCCACCCGATATCCGCCATGCACCAGTACGTGTCCCCCGGATGGATGTCCTGGTAATACTTCGACGTCCCAGCGACATACGCCAGATACCCGCCGGTGGAATGCTGGGCACCCTTCGGCCGCCCCGTCGTCCCCGACGTATACATCAAAAACAGCGGCGCCTCCGCCGGCATCGGCACCGGATCCACCAGCTGCCCCCGGTACTTCCCCGCCACCTCATCCACGAAGAAGTCCCGCCCCGCCACCATCGGCGTCTGCGACGCGTACTGGCCCGGATGCCGCCGCCACACCAGCACCTGGTCCACCTCCTGGCCCTGGTTCTTCGCCTCGGCGACCGCCTCATCAGCCTTCACCTTGTGATCGGCCAGGGTGCCCGACCGGTAATACCCATCCATCGTGATCAGCACCCGGCTGCCGGAGTCCGCGATCCGCGTCCCGCACGCATTACCGGAGAACCCGCCGAACACCTGCGAATGCACCACCCCCAGACGCGCACACGCCAGCATCGTGACCGGCAGCTCCGGCACCATCGGCATATGCAGCGTCACC
>CAVPSA010000062.1:0-42725 GCA_963707905.1 uncultured Actinomycetes bacterium
CGCGGGGCAGTCTTCAGTGACTGGCTGCCAGCGACTTCAAGACCGGCCGCGCGCAGTCGCTCCACCTCGGTGGCAAGCTCGGTGCCGTCGGCCTCGCGGTCGACCGCATCGCGATAGCGCTGCAACTGGTCCGGGGTCATCATGAAGTACCCGGTCGCGGCCGTCAGCCCGTCCGCGCTGAACCGCACGTAGCCGCCACGGCCGAAGGTCGCGTAGATCTCGGTCTTGTACGGCGACTTGTCGGCCCGGAACCGTACATCCCGATACGGCCTGGCGATCCGCGCGGGACCGAACTCTGCGCTCAGTTCGCTGAGCAATTCGGCCATTGGCTCGCGCACCGACGCCTCGTAGAACGGCTTGTGCGCGCTCCAGTACGCCTTGGTGTTGTCGGACTCAAGACCGCGGAAGAACTCCACGGCCTCGGCGGACCATCCCGCGAACCCCATCACCACAGGCTACGGGCCCGGCGCCGGCAGGCCGGGACCCAGTGTCCGCTGCGGCCCACGATGTCTTCCCACCGGGCAGGCCGGCAGGCACAATGTAGCGGTGACATATGGCCAGATGGGGACGGTGTGCCCGCAGTGCGGCAACACCGACGCGGTGCATTCGATCCAAGAGCTAGCCACGCTGGCCCGGGCCAGGCTGGGCCAGCAAGGGCCCGCGGGGCCGCAGCCGGGGGTGCCCGCCCCGCCGCAGCCGGGAACGCCCGCCCAGCCGGGCTGGGCCGCCGAGCCGCAAGCGGGATGGGCCGCTGAGCCGCAGGCCGGGCCGATGCCCGGGCCCGGGGGCCAGCGGAACAGCTACCAGCCGCGCAGCTACTCAAGTGGTGACACATCGTTCGGCGACTCGATCGGCGACGACATCGCCGGTGCGGTGCTGGGCGCGGCGGCAGGCGCGGCCGCCAAGTTCCTGGGCCGGCAGATCGGCCGCCGCATGCAGGATCGGCTGAGCCAGCAGGTACTACCGGCCATGGCCGCCAAGCAGCAGACGATGCTGCAGACGCAGATCGCGATCGCCGAGCGGCACCCGGATCTGTGCGCCTGCCTCAACGATCAGGTGATCTTCCTGACCGGCGGCAGCCGCACACTGCCCATGCCGAACCTCAACTCCGTCACCGTTGAGCAGGCCGATGCGATGGTGGCGAGTCTGCGAGACGGCTGATCCCCGGCCAGCATCGCCGATCAGCGCGAACCGGCTGAGCCGTTCCAGATAGCGTCAAAGCCGCGCTGGTCGAGTGGGAGTAGCCAGCACGCGGTGAACTGCTGGCCGCTGACCTCGTACAAACCCACGGTGGACCAGCGATGCTCGATGCCACGGATCATGGCGAAGCCATCGGCGAGCGCCGCGAACCGGTTTCCGTCGCCAGCGAGAACGTCTCGCCTGCTGATCTGGAACGTGCGGTCGGCGAGGTCTCTGCGCCGCTGGAAGTAACCGAGAACCTCGGCGAGTCCGTGGTAGGTCCCGGCGATGGTGTTGTCACCGGGAACGGTCCAGGTGATGTCCGGGGCGAGGAGTTGCCGGAGGGCGGCACCGGGACCGCCCGCATAGAACTCGTTCTGTGCGGCGTGCAACTGGCCGAGCAGGCCGATGACGGTGTCCCGGTTCATGGCGGCCGCTCCCGCTCACCCCTCCACAGTGCTCTTGATGCAGCCTAGCGGGCCGCCGCATCGAGGTGACCGGGGCTGCGACGGCCCGCGAGGCGCTATGACCGCCGCGTCAGCGCGACTGGGGGAACGCGCAGACGCGGCGGAGCGGGGAGGCGGGCCCGGTGGATCGCTGTGGGGGGGTTGCCATACACCGGGCCCACGTGTGGCGGTTACTCCCCGGTCGAACCGGCCCCCTCGGCGGGGCCCTCCTGGAAGGCGAGCGTGAAGTACACGGCCTTGCCCGTGGGGGTCCGGTAATACCCCCAGCTACTGGACAGGCTGGCGACGAGCACCAGGCCCCGCCCGGTCTCCGCGTCGGGCGGTCCGTCCATCGGCGCCGGCAGCGTGGCCGAGGTGTCGTGGACGTCTACATGTAATTGGCCGTAGGCGCAGGTGATGACCAGGGTGATGGCGTCACCCTTTTCGTGCCTGATGGCATTGGTCACCAGTTCGCTGGTGAGCAGTACCGCGATGGTCGCGTCGACCGGAATCTCCCAGGCCTGGATGGTTGCCCTGACCTGGCTGCGGGCTGCGCCCGCCGACGCCGGTTCCGCGGCCAGTGTGACGCGCCGCTTCTGTAGCACGGTTGGGCGCAGCGGCTTCTGCGGTGCGCTCGGGCCGGTCGGGCCGGTCGCTCGTGTGGGTTGGTGCAGCGTGATCGGGCGGGTCGGCGCCATGGTATTCATCTGCTTCCTTACCAGGCTGTGCGAGCCGGTCCGGCAGAGCGCTTCTCACTCTGCCCGGCCAGCCCCGGGAGGGGTCGCAACCTACCGAGACAATTGATCTCGCGGTTGCAACACAAATGCTGGTGCAAGTTGCAGTGAGAGACATCGGTCAGGTGACGGATATTTGAGGTGCCGCGCGGCGGGCATGCCGGCACCTTGACGTACACGACGCGCCCACCTGACGTACACGAGGCGCCCGCCTGACACCCGCGAAGCGCCGGATGGTCACGGCCAGCGGCTATCCGGCGAACCTGCCAAACATCCCGCCATGACCGCCCGCGCCGACTAGCAGAGAATTTCGCGGGGAGGATGGCCAGCCATCCTGCATGACCAGGGGACCACGTGCGCCTGTCCGCCGCTGGCACAACCCGGACTTCGTCATCGTTGAGTTGCTGAGGAGGTCGACATGCTGAACGATCCGGTAACTGCAGCGGTCACACGGCTCCGAATGGACCTGGAGACCGCCAGGGCCGCTCTGACGCGGGCCAGCCAGCGGCTCCGTGACCTGGAAGGCCAGGACCTCAGCCGCGAGCAGCTCTCGACCTTCATCGCCAACCACGGGGTGAACTCCTTGGTGGCGGAGGTCAACGCCCTCGCGCAGACCATCGCGGGGAAGACCTCGTGACCAGCCAGCGGCTTCCCGATCGCTGTCTCGGCACCTACCTTCACCATCAGCTTCCCGGCTATGGCCGCGAACCGGCCCCGAGCACGGAGGTGCGCACATGTCCCTGGCCCTGCTCGACTGGCGCCGCCGGGTCGACCGGCTGTATGCGGAGGTCCGCGGCGAGCCGGACATCGCCGCCGCGCACGATCATTGGCGCCGGACCCGTGATGAGCTGCTGCGCACCCATCCGGTGTCGCCCATTCCCGAACCGCAGCGAGCGGGCTATCCGGGCGCGCCGGTCGCCGCCTACGACCCGAGGCTGCGCTTCGAGGCCGCCGTGGACACCGATGTGCCGCCCAAGCACATGGACGTCGCCACGGGCACCGACGGGATCGTCCGGTTCGACCGCATCGGCCGTGCGGGCCTGCCCGGCGGCGGCGAACTGGACGTGTGGTGGCTCGCCGCCTACGGCGGTGGCGTCTTCGTCCCGGTCAAGGACACGAGCGCGGGGTCGGCAACCTACGGCGGGGGCCGGTACCTGCTCGATACGGCTAAAGGCGCGGACCTCGGCGGCGACGGCGGCAGGCTGATTCTCGATTTCAACTTCGCCTACAACCCCTCGTGCGCCTACGACCCGGCCTGGGCATGCCCGCTGGCCCCACCGGGCAACACCCTGGCCCGGCCGCTGCTGGCAGGTGAGCTGATCCCCCCGCCGGGCGCCCCTGACCCAGCGCAACCGCGGAGCCTGAAGGCCTGACTTTGTGGGGACAGCAGTATGTTCGTAGGTATTGACAAACTCATGTCCGGGCTAAAGCATTAGGTCAGCCTGGGGGGTCACGCAGATGAACTGGGTCTTCGTGCGTGAGCCCCCTATCCTCATTCGCACTTGCGGGAGCCTGGAGGTAGGCAGTGGCAAGCAGCGACGCGACGGCGGGTACCGCCACGGCCGGTGACCCTGGGGCAGGACGCCTCTTCATCCGGCAGACATCCGGCCTGGTCCGGGAACTCGGGATCCCTGCTGCCACAGGCATCTCGCTGGCCTCGGTGGCCGTAGTCAACACCTTCATCAACTTCAACGCAGGGCTGACCGACTTCGCCAAGGCCGACATGTACCTGCCGCTGATCGCCGCGGCGGTCATCTGGCTCGTGGCCATGTTCGCCTACCGGCACCTGCTGCGCGCGGTGCCCCGGGCCGGTGGCGAGTACGTCTACCTGTCCCGCATCGTGTCCCCGGCCGTGGGGTCCATGGCGGGCCTCGGCATCGCCGTGGTGTTCACCTATGTGCTGTCCACCAACGCGCACTTCGCCGCGCAGTTCACCCCGTTCATGCTGAGCGGCCTTGGCTCCGCGTTCCACAGCACCGCGATCGCCAACGCGGGCAACCATCTGACCAGCAATATCTCGATCGCCTGGCTGTCTGTCATCCTCATGCTGGTCGTGGCTGCGCTGTCGCTGTTCTCGGTGAAGATCGTCGCCCGGATCATCTTCTGGCTGATCGTCCTGCAGGTCGTGGCGTTCGTGGCGCTCATCGGGATGCTGGCGTTCCACTCGCACAACGACTTCGTCACCGCGCTGGCGAACTACAGCCACCACCCCGGCGCGTACAGCGCGATCATCGCGGGCGCGAAGTCGAACGGGGTGGTCTTCGGCACCTCCATCGCGGCCGCGGTGGCGATCATCCCGTTCATGGTGCTCAACTACAACGGCGTGCTGTACTCCTACTACGTCGGCGGCGAACTGCGCCGCCCGGGCCGCACCTACCTGTACGCCTCGGCGATCAGTATCGCGCTGCTCGTGGTGCTCTGGGTCGGCGTCTGGGCGGTACTGCGCGCGCGGGCCGGCCTGACCTTCATGCAGGCCCAGGCGAACCTGGGCGTGGTCAACCCGACCGCCTACGGGAAGATCACCAGCCTCAGCTCGGTGGCCGGCGGCCTGGGTTACGGCATGGTCCTGTCCTCCGACCCGATCACGAAGATCCTCTTCGCCACCGCGGTCCCGTTCGCCGAGCTAGCCGTGAACCTGGCCTTCCTGACCGTCACCACCCGCGTGCTGTTCGCCCAGGCCTTCGACCGGCTGCTGCCGGTCCGAGTGGCCAAGGTGAGCGAGCGCAACCACGCGCCGAACGTCGCGATCGCGATCGTCCTGGTCGTCGGGATCGGGTTCTGCTTCCTGACCAGCCTGGTCGCCCTGGGCAGCATCGTGGCGCTGCAGAGCCTGTTCTTCGCGCTGATCCTGCTGGCCGGCGGCGTGGCCGCGCTGTTCCTGCCGCTGCGCCGCGCCGACCTGATCGACACCGGCGCGATGTCCGAGTCCGAGCGCAGCGGGTTCCTCCGCAAGGTCGCCTGGATCGGCGGCGCGACCACGGTGCTGGCCCTGTTCACCGTGTACGAGCTTGTCGCGCACTCCAGCGTGTACGGCAAGTTCAGCTGGGAGTCGATCCTGACCCTGGTCATCGTGCTCGGCGCGGGCCCGGTGATCTACGCGATCGCCCGCTCGATCAGACGGCAGCGCAACTCGCTTGACCTCGCCATGGCCATGCACGAGCTGCCGCCGGAATAGCTGATGCTCAAGACGCTGCGCAAGCCGAAGAAGAAACGAGCGCTGCGCATCTTCTTCGCGACCGATGTGCACGGCTCGGACGTCTGCTTCCGCAAGTTCCTGGCCGCCGCCAAGGTCTACGAAGCCGATGTGGTGCTGCTGGGCGGCGACTTCGCCGGCAAGGGCCTGGTCCCGGTGCTGCGCGTCGGCGACGAGCTGCGGACCGAGATCGACGGCAAGGAAGTGAGTGTGCCCGCCGGCGGGTGGGATCAGCTCACCGCCGATATCAACAAGCGCGGCTTCTACGCCGCGCAGATGGAGCGGGAAGAACTCGCCGAACTGCGCCAGGACGCGGCCGCGCTCGACCGCAAGTTCCGCAGCGAGATCGCGGCCCAGGCGGAGCGGTGGTGCCAGCTTGCCGCCGAACGGCTCGATCCCGCCGTGCGCTGCATCATCACACCGGGCAACGACGACCCGGTGGCCGCCGACTCGGTGTACGCGGCGGACGAGCGGGTCGAGTTCCCCTCGGGCGCGGTGTGCGACCTCGGGCCGGTCGCCATGGCCAGCCTGGGCGTGGTGCCGTTCACGCCGTGGAGTACCGAGCGGGAATGCTCGGAGGAGGACCTCGCCAAACTGATATCCGAGCTGGTGGAGTCGGTAGCCGACGGCAGGCAGGTCATCATGAACTTCCACTGCCCGCCGTACGCCACCGGCCTGGACGATGCCCCGGAACTCGATGCCACGCTCAAGCCGGTCATCCGGGGCGGCAGGCCGAGCATCGTGCCGGTCGGCAGCCACGCGGTGCGCGACGCCATCAAGAAGTACCAGCCGCCCGTCTCGCTGCACGGCCACATCCACGAGTCGCGCGGCGTGCAGCGGATCGGCCGGACGCTGTGCGTGAACCCGGGCAGTGATTACTCTTCTGGCGTGCTGCGCGGCGCGGTTGTGGATATCGCTGAGGACGGATCGTGCCTGGACTTCCTGCTCACGACGGGATAGCTGGTATGGGCCAACTGCTCGGCGACCCGGTGGCAGAGGCGCGCCAGCTGATCTGCCTGGCCGCGGATCAGGGCCTGGTCATGCGTGCCCTTGGCGGGGTAGCGGTCTTCCTGCAGTCGGCCGATGGCCAGCCCCGGCTCGTTCGTTCTGTGAAAGATATCGATCTAGCCGTGGCCAAAGGCTGCGGGAAAGTGGCGTCGCGCGTCCTCGCGCAGGCCGGCTACGTCGCTGACGAGATGTTCAACGCGCTGCGCGGTTCCCGGCGGCTGCTGTACCACGACCCGCGCAACGGGCGGCACGTCGACGTGTTCGTGGGGGAGTTCTCGATGTGCCACGAGCTCCCGCTCACCGCCCGGCTCGGCCGGGATCCGCTCACCGTGCCCCGCGATGAACTGCTGCTCAGCAAGCTCCAGGTGGTCGAACTGACCGGGAACGACCAGCTCGACATCTACAACCTGCTGTATCACCACGATGTCGGGGAACACGACGGGGCGGGGATCTCCAGCCCGTTCATCGCGGCGCTGTGCGCCCGGGACTGGGGGCTGTGGCGCACCTGCCAGCTGAACATCGGGCGGTCACTGGGCAACCTCGACTCCTCCGGGCTCGACCCGGCCGAGCGGGAGGTGGTCACCGGCCGGCTGGACAGCCTGCGCGGGCGGATCGCCGCCGAGCCGAAGACCCGGCGGTGGCGGATGAGGAACCAGGTGGGCGACAAGGTCCGCTGGTACGCCGAGCCCGAACAGGAGCAGCCGGGTGGGGAGTGAGGCGGCCCGTCTCGACGTGCTGACCATGGGGCGGGTGGGTGTCGACATCTACCCGCTGCAGGCCGGCGTCTCCCTGGAGGACGTGACGACCTTCGGAAAGTACCTCGGCGGCAGCGCCACCAACGTCGCGGTCGCGGCCGCCCGCCTGGGCCGCAGCGCCGCGGTGATCACCCGCACCGGGAACGACCCGTTCGGCCGCTTCGTGCACCACGCGCTGAAGGGGTACGGCGTGAGCGACCAGTTCGTCACGGGCGTGCCGGGGCTGCCCACGCCGGTCACGTTCTGCGAGATCTTCCCCCCGGACGACTTCCCGATCTACTTCTACCGCTACCCGAAGGCACCCGACCTGGAGATCAGGGCCGAGGAACTGGACTACGACGCGATCCGCGCCGCCCGGGTGTTCTGGGTCACCGCCACCGGCCTGTCCGCCGAGCCGAGCCGCTCGGCCACGCTCGCCGCGCTGGAGGCGCGCGGCGCCAGCGGCGCCAGCGAACACCGTGCCATCACCGTGCTCGACCTCGACTACCGGCCCATGTTCTGGGCCTCGCGGGAAGCGGCCCGCGAGGCCGTCGGCCCGGCGCTCGCCCTGGTCACCGTTGCCGTCGGCAACCTCGACGAGTGCGACATGGCGGTCGGCGAGAGTGATCCATTGCCTGCCGGGCGGGCGCTGCTCGACCGGGGCCCGGACCTGGCCGTGGTGAAGCAGGGCCCGCGCGGTGTACTCGCCGTGACTTCGGCCGGCGTGGTGGAGTCGCCGCCGTTTTCTATTGAGATTCTGAACGGCCTCGGCGCCGGAGACGCATTCGGCGGGGCACTGTGCCACGGACTGCTCGCCGGGTGGGACACCGCCATGGTGATCCGGTTCGCAAATGCGGCCGGTGCCCTGGTGGCCTCCCGGCTGGCCTGCTCCGACGCGATGCCCACCGCCGACGAGGTGGCTGCCTTGCTAGCCAGGAGCAGCGATGTTCCCTGACCGCCTCGCCGGAGATCATCGAGACCCGCGTCCGCCAGCCCGGGCTGGTGGCCGAGGCGGCAGCGGCCCGGCGCCGCGCTCCGTCGGTGATCGGCCCCGAGGGCCGGCTGGTGATCGTGGCGGCCGACCACCCGGCCCGCGGCTCGCTGCGCGCTGGCCGGGAACGGCTCGCCATGGCGGACCGGGCTGACCTGCTGGAACGGCTCTGCGTGGCGCTGAACCGCCCGGGCGTGGACGGCGTGCTCGGCACCGCCGACGTGCTGGAGGACCTGCTGTTGCTCGGCGCGCTGGACGGCAAGATCGTCATCGGCTCGATGAACCGCGGCGGGCTGGCCGGGACGGTGTTCGAGATCGACGACCGGTTCACCGGGTACGACGCCCCGGCGATCGAGCGGATGGGTTTCGACGGCGGCAAGATGCTGCTGCGGATCGACCCCGACGACCCGGCGACGGCTGCCACCATGCAGGCGTGCGCCCAGGCCGTGTCCAGCCTCGCCGAGCGCCGGCTGATGGCCATGGTCGAGCCGTTCATCTCGCACCGCACGGATGGCCGGGTCCTCAACGACCTGGCCCCCGAAGCGATGATCCGTGCCCTCGCGATCGCCTCGGGCCTCGGCACGACGTCGGCCTACACCTGGCTCAAGGTCCCCGTGGTGGAAGATATGGAGCAGGTCATGGCCGCGTCCACGCTGCCGGCCCTGCTGCTGGGCGGCGAGGTCGCCGACGATCCGGAGTCGACGTTCACCGGCTGGCAGAAGGCGCTGCGGCTGCCGAACGTGATGGGCCTGGTGGCCGGGCGGTCGCTGCTGTACCCGGCCGACGGCGATGTGGCCGCCGCGGTGGACACCGCGGTCAGCCTGCTGTGAGGAGGGTGTGCCGGTGAGCACCTGCCGCCACGTCCGCGCGGGCGCCGCGGCGGACGGGCCGTGGCTGGTGTCCATCACCCCGGAGCAGGCTGGCTGGACCTATTCGGGGCTGCGGGTGCTTGGCCTGGGGCCGGGCGGGTCGCACACGTTCGGCACCGGGGCCGATGAGGCGGTGCTCCTGCCGCTGGCCGGGTCCTGTGAGGTTGACTGCGGGGGTGAGCGGTTCGGCCTGGCCGGCCGGGCCGATGTCTTCGCCGGCCCGACCGACTTCGCCTACCTGCCGCGGGACGCGCGGGTCCAGGTGTCGACCCAGGCCGGGGGGCGGTTCGCGGTGGCCTGTGCCCGGGCGGGTGAGCGCCTGCCGCCGCGGTACGGGCCCGTGGCGGGGGTCCCCGTCGAACTGCGCGGCGCCGGGGCCTGCTCCCGGCGGGTGCACAACTTCTGCATGCCCGGCGTGTTCGGTGCGGACCGGCTGATCGCGTGCGAGGTGATCACCCCGGCCGGCAACTGGTCCTCCTATCCGCCGCACAAGCACGACGAGGACCGGCCGGGGGAGTCGGTGCTCGAAGAGATCTACTATTTCCAGATCGGGGCGGGGCCGGCCGGGCCCGGCGTGGGCTACCAGCGCGTCTACGGGACGGCGGACCGGCCCGCCAGCCTGCTCGCGGAGGTCAGGGATGGCGACGTCGTGCTGATCCCGCACGGGTTCCACGGCCCGTCGATGGCGGTGCCCGGGTACCACATGTACTACCTGAACGTGATGGCCGGGCCGGGTGAGCGGGCCTGGCTGGCCTGCGACGACCCGGCGCACGGCTGGATCAGGAACACCTGGCCGGGGCAGGCAGATCGACCCCAGGCTGACCTCACCGGGAGGGCTGCGATGACGGGCACCGCCCGGCTTACCGTCGGCCAGGCCGTAGTGCGCTTCCTGGCCGCGCAGCGCAGCGAGCGCGACGGGATCGAGCGTCCCTTCTTCGGCGGCTGCTCCGGCATCTTCGGTCATGGCAATCTCGCCGGGATCGGCCAGGCGCTACTCGAAGCCGAACTGGGCCAGCCAGGTGCGCTGCGCTACTACCAGGCCAGGAACGAGCAGGCGATGGTGCACACCGCCGTGGCCTTCGCGCGGATGCGCAACCGGCTGTCGGCCTGGGCGTGCACCTCGTCGGTCGGCCCGGGTGCGACGAACATGGTCACCGGCGCCGCCCTCGCCACGATCAACCGGCTGCCGGTCCTGCTGCTGCCCGGCGACGTGTTCGCCACCAGGGTCGCCACACCCGTCCTGCAGGAACTGGAGCACCCCGCGGCCCTGGACGTGTCGGTGAACGACGCGTTCCGGCCGGTGTCCCGGTTCTTCGACCGGGTCTGGCGTCCCGAGCAGCTTCCGTCCGCCCTGCTGGGGGCCATGCGGGTGCTCACCGACCCGGCCGATACCGGGGCCGTCACCCTCGCCTTCCCGCAGGACGTGCAGGCGGAGGCCCGCGATTGGCCGGCCGAACTGTTCGCCCCCCGGGTCTGGCACGTGCCGCGGCCGGTTCCCGAGCCGGTGGCGCTCGCCCGCGCGGCCGGTGTCATCCGGTCCGCCTCGCGCCCGCTTATCGTGGCCGGCGGCGGGGTGATCTACGCGGAGGCGGCTGCGGAACTGCGGGAGTTCGCCGAGGCCACCGGCATTCCCGTGGCCGAGACCCAGGCGGGCAAGGGGTCGCTGCCTTTCGACCACCCGCTCGCCCTCGGCGCGCTGGGCAGCACCGGCACCGCGGCGGCCAACCGGGTCGCCAGCGAGGCGGACGTTGTCATCGGGATCGGCACCCGCTACAGCGACTTCACCACCGCGTCGCGCACCGCCTTCGGCTGCCCGCAGGTCCGCTTCGTCAACGTGAACATCGCAGGCGCGGACGCGGTGAAGCTGGCGGGCACGCCGCTGGTCGCCGATGCCCGGGAGGCGCTGCGCGGGCTGGCCGGCGCGCTGGCCGGCTGGTCGGTCCCCGGCAGCTACCGGATACAGGCGCGGGATCTGGCGGCGGCCTGGCAGCAGACCGTGGACCGGGCGTACCACCTCGGCTGCCAGCCGCCTGCCCAGTCCGAGGTCATCGGGGCCGTCAACGATGCCGCAGGGCCGCGGGACGTGGTGGTGTGCGCGGCCGGTTCGATGCCCGGTGACCTGCACAAGCTGTGGCGCACCCGCGATCCCAAGGGCTACCACGTCGAGTACGGCTACTCCTGCATGGGCTACGAGATCGCCGGGGGCCTGGGCGTCAAGCTGGCCGATCCGGACCGCGAGGTCTACGTCCTGGTGGGCGACGGGTCGTACCTGATGATGGCCACCGAACTGGTCACCGCGGTGGCCGAGGGCATCAGGGTCATCGTCGTCCTGGTGCAGAACCACGGCTTCGCCTCGATCGGCGGGCTCTCGGACACCGTGGGCGTGCAGCGGTTCGGCACCCGCTACCGGTACCGGGACCCGCGGACCGGCCGGCTGGACGGGGACGTCCTGCCGGTGGACCTGGCCGCGAACGCGGCGAGTCTCGGCGTCCGGGTGTTCCGCGCGGAGACGATCGCGGAGCTGAAGTCCGCGCTGGCGCAGGCCCGGGGCGAGACGGGCCCTGTCCTGGTCCATATCGAGACCGACCCCATGGTGCCAGCGCCGGACAGCGAGGCGTGGTGGGACGTGCCGGTCGCCGAAGTCTCCGGCTTGGCGGACACCCGGCGTGCCCGCGAAGCCTACGAGAAAGCCAAACCGGCCCAGCGCCCGTTCGTCGGCCCCCAGGGTCCGTGAATGGGAATCTGGTGCTCCTAGAGGGTGCCACGAAGAAGGACAATGCGCCCTCTCTGACGAGGGATTCTTCAAAGTCATGAGGCTTCGCCAACCGCGGGCGGCGTCAGTCCCCGGGCGGGGAATCCAGCACGGCGCGCACTTTCGCCAGCAGCGTGTCAGCGGTAAACGGCTTGTGCAAGAACGCCCCCTCCTCGGCACCGCTCACCCGCGGGCTCATCGACCCGCTCGCGTACCCGGACATGCGCAGGACACGCACCTCCGGCTTGAGCTCACGGACCCGGTCGGCGAGCACCTGACCGGACATGCCCGGCATCACCGAATCGGTCAGCAACAGCTCAAGCCGGTGGGAAGACGCCAGCGACAGTGCTTCCTGCCACGTGTTCGCCTCCAGCGTGGCATACCCGCCCCGCCGCAAAACCCGCGCCGTGACCTCCAGCACAGCCCGCTCGTCGTCCACGACCAGGACCCTCTCCCCATTGACCCACGGGGCCAGGCACCCGGCCGGCCGGCGCAGCCACCACAGACTCAGCCGGCCTTGCGACCGCCGGGAGATAGATACGGAACGTGGCGCCGGCGCCTTCGGCGGAGTCCACGACGATGCACCCCCCGGCTCCGGTGACGATCCCGTACACCGTCGACAAGCCCAGCCCGGTGCCCCGCCCGATCGGCTTGGTCGTGTAAAACGGCTCGAAGATACGCGCCGCGACCTCCGCGCTCATCCCCATCCCCGTGTCGCTGACCGCCAGCTCCACAAAACTCCCCGGGTCCACGCCCGTGTGCAGCCGGGGGTCTCCCACCGGCAGGTCCACGACCCCTGTCGCGATCGTCAGCGAGCCGCCCTCCGGCATGGCATCGCGGGCGTTGACCGCCAGGTTCAGCAGCGCCTGCTCCAACCGCCCCCGGTCAGTGCGCACGGCCGGCAACGCCGCCGCCGGGTCCACCCGCACCTCGATGTGCTCCCCGACGCTGATCGCCAGCATGCTCTGCACGCCCGCGATGACCGCGTTCAGGTCAAGGTCCTGCGGCTCCCCCGGCTCGCGGCGGCTGAACACCAGCAAGTCCTTGGTCAAGGCAGCGGCACGCTCCGCCGTGGACATGATCTGCTCCACATCAGCCTGCACCGCCGGGTCGGCCGCCTCCCCCCCACCAGGTCGGCGTAGCCCATGATCGCGGACAGCAGGTTGTTGAAATCATGCGCGATCCCGCCCGCCAGCTGGCCCACCGTCTCCAGCCGCTCCGCCGTGCGCAACCGCGCCTCGCTCGCCTCCCGCGCCGCCGCCGCCCGGACCCGCTCGGTGATATCCCGGGTCACCGTCGCCGCCCCGATCACCGCCCCGTCCGCGCCCAGGACCGGGGACACCGACACCGACACATCGATGACCACCCCGTCCTTGCGGACCCGCTGAGTCTCAACAGACTCCACCCGCTGCCCCGCCCGGACCCGGTCAAAGAGAGCCGCAATCTCCTCCTCCCGGCCCGGCGGGATCAGCACCGACACATTGCGCCCGACTATCTCCTCAGCGGTATAGCCATACATCGCCGCCGCGCCGGCGTTCCAGCCGGTGATCACCCCATCCAGCGTCTGCCGGAATGATCGCATCCGGCGACCACTCCACGACCGCCGCCAGCAGCGACCTCAGCCACATCATCATCACTGGCCGCGCGGCCGCTTCCAGCACCCATAGCCCCCCCAGGCCATCACCGGCACTCACAGGCGCCCACAGTAACTACAAAACGTACTCACATCCGGACCCTAGGTAACATCCACGAGGGTATGCCTCCGCCGTTCCCGACCTCACCTCACCTCAAGGGACCCCGAGGCTGAGGTCGGGTAACGGCTAGACAGGTCACTTTTGGTGACTAAATGATAACTGCTTGTTTATGATGTGGTGGGGATGTTCTACCCCGGTTGGCGGGCCAGGACGCAGCCCGCTGCACAGTGCGCAGCCAGGCTCAGTTCCGCCTCACCGTGGTGACGTGGCGCGACGGAAGTGGGTGTAGCCATGGGAGCCAGGGTTAAGGCTCGCGGCAAGCGGCCGGTACGGGTGGCGCGTGACGTGCTGGCGGCGATTGCCGCGGGCCGGGTCGGCGAGGTGTTCGGTCTGGTGGACCCGCAGGTGCTGTGGATGCCGGTGAGCCGTCCTGCGTTCCCGGCCGGGCTGGCGAAGTTGCCCGAGGTTGCCGCAGTCTTCACTTTGTGTAACCATTAGTGGACCTTCGGTTACTACTAGCAACCGGTTCCTTTTAGTTTCGGTCCGGGGGCACCGATGAGGGTTCACAGTGACGGCTCGGCAGCCACCGGAGCCTGGCGGGCGAGGCCGACCGCGCTGAGCGCCTACGTCACCGGCTTTGTGGCCCTGTTCGTGCTGGCGGCTGGGGCGGGCCTGGTTGGCCTTTTTGCGGCGGGCCAGCTCAGCGGGGGCCTGCTTGCCCTGACGTTGACCGG
This sequence comes from uncultured Actinomycetes bacterium, assembly GCA_963707905.1. Classification (GTDB taxonomy): domain Bacteria; phylum Actinomycetota; class Actinomycetes; order Streptosporangiales; family Streptosporangiaceae; genus DASXKD01. The sequence goes on from CAVPSA010000062.1 coordinate 14,335, forward strand.
CCTCGGTGTATTCGTGGTGGCGTCGGTGGTGTTCTACCGGGCCGTGCCGCGGCCGATCGCGATGCTCAGCAGGTCGGTCCGGGAGATGATGGCCGATCCGCTGGCCGGGCCGCTGCCCGAGTCGGGGCTGCCGCAGGTTGCCTCCCTTGCCCGGGCCATCAATGAGCTGGTCAGCGCGGTCCGCGCGGGGTCTGCGAAGGTGTCGGAGCTGGCGGCCATTGTCGAGTCGTCTGAGGATGCCATCCTCGGCAAGACGCTGGACGGGATCATTACCAACTGGAATGCGGGGGCGGAGAAGCTGTACGGCTACCGGGCCGACGAGATCATCGGGCGCAGCGTAGCGACCATCTTCCCGCCCGGGCACGCCGGGGACCTGGCGCCGATACTTGACCGGCTGCGGCAGGGCGAGGTCGCCGAGATGGAGACGCAGCGGCGCCGCAAGGACGGGACCCTCGTGAATGTCTCGTTGTCGGTCAGCCCGGTCCGCGACTCTGCCGGCATGGTGACGGGGGCAGCGGCGGTGGCGCGGAACATCACCGAGCGAATCCGGCTGGAGGCGGCTCGCCAGGCGATGGAAAAGCAGCTCCACCAGTCCGAGCGGCTGGAGAGCCTGGGACAGCTCGCCGGGGGGATCGCACACGACTTCAACAACCTGCTCGCCATCATCATGAACTACGCCGGGTTCGTGGCTGACGGGACCGCCGACGATCCCGTGGTCCAGGCCGATATCAAGCAGATCCAGGATGCCGCCGACCGGGCAGCGCGGATCACCCAGCAGCTGCTGATCGTGGGCCGCCGGGACACCCCGCAAGCCGAGGTGCTTGACCCCGGCGCCATCGTCGCCGGCGTGCAGGAGCTGCTGTCCACCGCGATCGGCGCGGGCATCGAGCTGCGGGTCCGCACCGCCCCGGGGCTGCCCGCTATCCAGGCTGATCGCGGGCAGGTCGAGCAGGTGCTGCTGAACCTTGCCGTCAACGCCCGTGACGCCATGCCCGAGGGCGGCGCCCTCACCATCGAGACACGCGCGGCTGAGCCTGCCGACGGCCACGCACGGCCCTGCCCGGGCCTGGGCCGCTACGTGGAACTGGCGGTCACCGACACCGGATCCGGCATGAGCGCCGATCTGGTCGCGCGGATCTTCGACCCGTTCTTCACCACCAAGCCGGCCGGCCGGGGCACCGGCCTCGGGCTGGCCACCGTCCGCAGCGTCGTCACCCGCATGGGCGGAGACATCGACGTGGAGTCCCGGGAGGGCGTTGGCACGACGTTCCGGATACGGCTTCCCGCCGCTGCCACTGCCCCCACCGTTGCATCCGCCGGGCATCTGTCGGCTCAGGGGAATGGCGAAACGGTTCTTGTCGTGGACGACGAGGCCCCGGTCCTGCAGCTCACCTCGCGGATCTTGCGCCAGGCCGGCTATGCCGCCGTGGAGGCAGGGAGCTATGAGGAAGCACTCTCACTGGCGGCCACCAGTGACCTGAAGCTCCTGGTGACGGACTCGGTGATGCCGCGCATGTCCGGCCGCACACTGGCCGGCCACATCGTGACGATGAAGCCGGCCGTCCGGGTGCTGTTCATGTCCGGCCACAGCGAGGAGTTGCTGGGTCAGCTCGGCCCGTCCGGCTGGGAGTTCATCCAGAAGCCCTTCACCCCCCAGGACCTGCTGGACAAGGTGCACTCGATCCTGGAAGCCCGGTGACGGCGGCGTGGCGTTGTCCGCAACACCGGTGAATGTGAATCTGGTGCCGCTAAGCGGGGCCTTGCCGTCACATTCATGCCCTACCGGGGGGCGGGGAGGGTGGCGGTGGTGTCCACCCGGGACAGGCTGGTGGTGAAGGCGTAACGGGAGGCACGGTACAGATGCTGGGCGAACTCCAGCGGGCGGCCGGTCTCGTCGTAGGCGATGCGTTCCATGGTCAGCAGTGCCGCGCCGCGGTTCTCGTGCAGGATCCTGGCTTCGGCGGCGGAGGCGTTCTTGGCGCACATGCGCTGGGTGGCCGAGCCCAGCCGGATGCCCGACGCGCGCAGCAGCTCGTACAGGCCGTGCTGTTCGAGCATGTCGATGCTCAGATGGACAAGCCCGGTCGGCAGGAAGTTGTGCATCAGCGCGATCGGCTCGCCGTCGGCCAGCCGGATCCGCTCCAGCGAGACCACCATGGCCGGCTCGGGGAGCTGGAGTGCGGTGGCGACGGCGGCGCTGGCGTGGGTGACCTCGTTGCGGATGACCTTCGTGTCCGGTGACCGGCCGGCCGCGGCCAGGTCGTCGTAGAGGCTGGTCAGCTCGACATCCCGGTCGATCCGCTCGTTGGCGACCAGGGTTCCCGCGCCGCGCTTGCGGACCACCAGGCCCTTGTTGGACAGGTACTGGAAGGCGGCCCGCACCGTGGGGCGGGACAGGCCCAGCCGCTCCGCGAGTTGTACCTCGTTGTCCAGCCGCGAGCCGACCTTGAGCGCGCCCGACCTGATCGCCGCCTCGAAATGCTGGGCAACCTGGAAGTACAGGGGCACCGGGCTGGTCCGGTCAATGGTGATCAGGCTGGGCGCGGCCACATTGCCCGCGGCTGCCTGGGGTTCCTGCATCCGGCTCGTCATCCAGTTCCCGTCGGCACTGTGGGGCCCGCGAGCGGGTCCCGAAGGATCCAGCAGGTATCGAGGGTTGTTTGTTCGAACATTATATTGACCGCGTACCTAGGCCAAGTATAAGCGTGTCGATGCCACCCCGGCCTGCGGCATGCTCACTTTGTCCCGACATACTGACACTCTCTTGACAGGTCATAAGTGGCCGGGAAAGACTCGGCACGTGACAGGGGCAGAGCTGCGGATAGGCGTGGTGCTTGAGGCCTTCCTCGACTGGCCACTCGAGCGGGTGCTGCCATGGCTTCGGCAGGCCGCGCCGGAGATCACAGACGTTGAGGTGGGCGCCGGCGGGTACGCACCGCACCCGCACTGCGACGTGGCGGCACTGCTGCACAGCGCGGCCGAGCGCACGGCGTGGCTGGGCCAGCTGGCGCGGCACGACATTCGGCTGGACGCGCTGAACGCATGGGGCAATCCGCTGCACCCCGACGAAGACCTGGCCCGGCGGCACGACGAGGACCTGCGGAACGCGATCCGGCTTGCCGCGTTGCTCGGCGCTGACCGGGTCGTCGCCATGGCCGGCTGCCCGGCCGGGGCGCCGGGGGACGGCGTGCCGCACTTCGGGGCCGGTGGCTGGCTGCCCTACCTTGAGGGCGTCTACGAGCGGCAGTGGACCGAATGGATCGAGCCGTACTGGACCGGGCTTGCCGGCTTCGCCCTGGCCGAAGCGCCCGACGTGCGGGTCTGCCTCGAACTGCACCCGGGCACCTGCGCGTTCAACGTGGAGACGTTCCGCCGCGTCGCCGATCTTGGGCCGTCGATAGCCGCCAACCTCGACCCCAGCCACTTCTTCTGGATGGGCATGGACGGGCACCGGGTGGCGGCGGCGCTGGGGGACCGGGTCGGCCATGCCCACGGCAAGGACACCGTGTTCCACGCAGACAACCTGGCCCTCAACGGCCTGCTCGACCGGCGGTGGCCCGAGCCCGCCGGCCAGATGCCGTGGACGTTCGCCATCCCCGGCCGCGGTCACGACCTGGCCTGGTGGGCCGGCCTGGTGCGGGCGCTGTCCGGATCGCAGGCCCGGGTGGTGTCGATCGAGCACGAGGACCCGTTCACACCGGCCGAAACCGGCGTCCCTGAGGCTGCCCGCTTCCTGCGCGCCGCGATCGACAGGGCTGAGGCCCAGTGACGAAGGAGCCGACGGGGGGCTCCGGGGGGTCGCTCCCCCGGACTAGCACTGGCCTCAGGCCATCGGGGCCCGGGGGGTCGCCCCCCCGGGCTAACACGGCCGCGGCGGTGCCTGCGTGACGGCCGGCCAGGCACCGCGCCGGCTGCGCGTCGGGCTGGTGGGCACCGGGCTTATCGCCCAGGTCATGCACCTGCATTACCTGGCCGAACTGGCCGACAGCTTCGAGATCGCCGCGGTGGCCGACATCGCGCCCGGCAGCGCCCAGGCTTGTGCGCGGCGGTACGGCATCCCCGCCGCGTTCACCGACTGGCAGGAGATGCTCCGCCATCCCCTGGACGCGGTGCTCGTGCTGACCTCGGGCAGCCACGCGCCGATCGCCGTCGCGGCGGCCCGGGCAGGCCTGCACGTGTTCACCGAGAAACCGATGTGCTTCTCGGTCGCCGAGGGACGCGAGATGGTCGCCGCGGCCGAGCAGGCCGGCGTGACGCTGATGGTCGGGTACCCGAAGCGCTACGACCCCGCCTTCGCCCGCTTCCAGAAGGAGGCTGCCGAACTCACCGGCACCCGGCTGATGCGGGTGACCACGTTCGAGTCACCGATCCCCGGCTACGTCGGGCACTACCCGCTGCTGCCGCGCGAGCAGCCGCCCGCCGGGCTGCTTGACCAGTTCCGCGCGGACAACGAGGCGCGCGTCACGGCCGCGCTCGGCGAGGCCAGCCCGCTGGAACGGGCCGTCTACGAGAACGTGCTCCTGGACACGCTGGTGCACGAGCTGAACACGATCCGCGGCGTGCTCGGTGAGCCGGACCGGATCGACTACGTGAGCCTGCGCACCGACACGGTCACGGTGATGTTCCGGTTCGGCGAGCTGCCGGTCGCGCTGCACTGGATCGACCTCCCCGGCATCTCCCGCTATGAGATGGAGTTCGCGGTCTACGCCCCGGACCGGCGGCTGCGCCTGGCGTTCCCTTCGCCGTTCCTCCGCAACGAGCCCGCCGTCCTTGAGATGCAGGGCGGTGACCTCGCCTCGGCCCGGTCCTGGCGCACCGAGGAGGTCGTATCGCATGAAAGTGGCTTCAAGCGGGAGCTGGCCGCGTTCCATGAGTGCGCGGTCACCGGCGCCGTGCCGCCAACGTCCGGCCTGGACGGGCTGGCCGACATCGCGCTGTGCCAGGCGATCATCGAGTGTCACCGCCGGCAGGCGCCGGTGGACCGGCCGTCCAGGGCCGGCTAGCGAAGGGTGAGCGAGGACACCATGGAAGCAGCGCGTGCTCCCGGCACGATCGCGGTGGCGAACGCACCGGTCAGCTATGGCGCATTCGAGGTCACCGTGGGCCACGACCCGAACGTGCCCAACGGCGTCGGCGTCCTTGATCAGGTCGCCGAGGCCGGCTACGCGGGCATCGATCTCGGGCCGGTGGGCTACCTCGGCACCGGGGAGCGCCTCGGTGAACTGCTCGCGGAGCGTAACCTCGGCCTGGCCGGCGCCTACCTGGAGCTGCCCTACGCCGATCCGGATGCCCTGACGGAGGCCCTGCCCGCCCTGGCTGAGCTGCTGGACACGTTCGACACCGTGCGGGCGTACCTGCCGGGACCGCCACCGCGGCCGACCCTGGCCGACGCCGGCAGCCGGGAACGCCGCAGCCGGCCGTTCCGGTCCACTGCGGAGCGCTCGCTCGGCCTGGATGCGGACGGCTGGCAGCGGTTCGGCACGGGCCTGGCCCGGGTGGTCGGTCACTGCCGCGACCGCGGCTACGAGCCGACATTCCACCCGGAGACCGGGACGTACGTGGAGGCACCCTGGGAGATCGAGCAGGTGCTGGACCGCTCGGACATCGGGCTGTGCCTGGAGACCGGGCACATGATGCTCGGCGGGGGAGACCCCGTCGCCCTGCTGCGGGACTGGGCCGAGCGGGTCAACCACGTGCACCTCAAGGACGCCTCGCTGGCGGTCCGGGATCAGATCGTGGCGGACGGCGCACAGGCGACCGAGATCTGGTCGCGGGAGGCGTTCCCCATGCTGGGCGGCGGCGACCTTGACGTGGACGCGGTCCTTGACGGCCTGCGCGGCATGTCCTTCGGCGGCTGGCTGGTGGTGGAGCAGGACATCCTGCCGCGCAGCGCGGAGCGGTTCGCGCGGGCGGCCGAGGAGCAGCGGCTCAACCGGGCCTTCCTCGCGGCGCGGGGGCTGTGACATGGGGGCGGGCGCGGAGCGCGGGGGCGGGACAAGCAGAGTGGGGGCGGGCGCGGAGCGCGGGGGCGGGACAAGCAGAGCGGCGGCGCCATTCCGGCTGGGACTCATCGGCGCGGGCCGGATGGGCCGCACCCACCTGCGCGGGCTGGCCGGCTCGGAGCGGGTGGCGGTCACCGCGATCGCCGAGGTGTCCGAGGCCACCCGCCGCACCGTGCCCGACGTGGGCGCGCCGGTGTACCCGGGGATCGCGGAGATGCTCGGCTCCGAAGCCCTCGACGGGGTGCTGATCGTGGTGCCGACCGACCGGCACCTGCAGGTCATCACCGAGGTAGCCGCCCGCGGCCTGCCGATCCTGTGCGAGAAGCCATGCGGGCTGACCGTGGCGCAGACCAGGGCGGCCGTGGCCGCGACCGAGGCGGCGGGCGTGCCGTTCCAGGTGGCCTACTGGCGGCGGTACGTGCCATCACTGCGGGCGCTGCGCGAGGCGATCGCGGCCGGTGAGCTTGGCACCGTCCACCTGGTGGCCTGTTACCAGTGGGACGACCGGCCGCCTTCCGACGAGTTCCGCGCGCACAGCGGCGGGATTCTCATCGACATGGGCGTGCACGAGTTCGACGAGATGCGCTGGCTGACCGGGCAGGAGCTTGGCGGCATGAAGGCCATCGTGGCCGGTCTGGTCCCCGGCGGGCTGATCCGGCGTGTCCAGGGCGAGGAGCGCAGCGGTCCGCGGACGTCGACAGCGCCCAGGTGCTCGTGGAGTTGTCCGGCGGCGGCAGCGGCCTGGTCTCGCTGGGCCGGTTCCACCCGGCGGGAGACATGGCGCGGGCCGAGGCGTTCGGCACGAAGGGCACGGTGCGCTGCGATTTCCTCGACCCGGTGGAGGGCGAGCGGGCGCAGCTTGCGGCGCTGCGGCTGCAGGCGGAGAGCTTCGCGGACTTCGCGTCCGGCGGCCCCTGCACGGGCGCCACCGGAGCCGATGCGATCGCGGCGCTGGACGCTGCCACCCGGGCGGGCGCTGCCATTCCCGCGCTCGGCGCATGAGCGCGCCGGCCGAACTGCACGTGAGCGGGCCGCCCGGACTGCGGGTCGGGGTCATCGGCTACGGGGTGATGGGCAAGGCGCACTGCTACGCCTACCGCGTCGCGCCGATGTTGCGCAGGCTTCCGGTCACGCCTGCGGTCTGCGTGATCTCCGGCCGGGACGGGCCGGCCGTGGCGGCCGCCGCGGCCGCCTACGGGGTGCCAGAGCACACCACCGACTGGCGCGCCATCATCGGCCGCGACGACATCGACATCGTGGACATCTGCACGCCGCCCGGCACGCACGCGGAGATCGCGGCGGCGGCCGCCGCAGCGGGCAAGGCCGTCCTGTGTGAAAAGCCGCTGGCCGTGACGTACGAAGACGCGACTGCGGCGCTGGCCGCTGTCACCGCGGCCGGAGTACCCAACGCGGTGAGCTTCAACTACCGGCGGCTGCCCGCGGTGTCGCTGATGCGGCGCATGATCGCCGACGGTGCCATCGGCGAACTGCGGCTGTGGCGCGGCACCTGGCTCTCGGACGAGTTCACCGACCCGGCGACCCCATTCGACTGGCGCTTCGACCGGGCCATGGGCGGGACGACCATCGCCGACCTGGGCTGCCACCTCATCGACCTGGCGCACTGGCAGGCGGGCGGGATCCGCGCGGTCTGCGCCCAGGCGGAGACGTTCATAACGCGCCGGCCGCTGCCCGGCGGCGGCACCAGGGACGTGACCGTCGACGACGCCGCAAGCGCGCTGCTGCGGTTCGAGTCCGGCGCCATCGGCACGATGGAGGTCGCCCGCGCCGCCGTGCGCCGACCGTGTGACTTCACGATCGAGGCCAACGGCAGCGAAGGCACGCTGGTCTTCGACTACGCGCGGCTGAACGAACTGCGGTACGGCCGGGCCGGTGACGACCAGGGCCTGTACGGCATGCGGCGGATCCGCGCCGAGCACCCCAGCCACCCCTATGCCGCCGACTGGTGGCCGCTCGGGCAGGGGGTCGGCTACGGTTCCAGCTTCGTCAACCAGGTCGCCGACCTGCTGGAAGGCTGGCCCGGCGCGGCGTGGACGCCCGGCTTCGCCGACGGTGCCAGGGCCCAGGCGGTCTGCGCCGCCATCGAGACTTCCGCGGCCCAGGACCGGTGGGTCAAGGTCAGCGAAATAACGGGGGTGCCGGAGCGCTGAGCCCCGGCACCCGCTGGTGCTGGCACCGCTATGCGTCCAGGAGGCCGCGCTCCTCGGGGGGCTGGGAGCAAGTGCGGGGCCGGTGGCCCGCGCCGGGGGAAGAATAGGGATCATGACAGCGGATTCAGCACCGTCGGCACAGGTCATTCCCGCGTCACTGGCTGACCTGGTGGAGCGGCCACTCATCGCACATCTGGCGACCGTCCGGCCCGACGGCACGCCGCAGGTCAATCCCACCTGGTTCCGTTTCGACGGTGAGTACCTGTGGCTGACCACGACCAGCCGCCGCCAGAAGAACCGGAACTGGCAGCATCAGCCCGCGGTCGCACTGTCGATCTGCGATCCCGGCCAGCCGTCCCGCTACCTGGAGATACGCGGCCGGGTGGAGCGGATCGTTCCCGATCCGCAGGGAGCCGAGTTCGTGCGCCTGGCCGAGCGCTACGGCGAGCCGGGGCCCCCGCCGCCGGATGCGGCGTACCGCATCGCCGTGGCGATCCGGCCGGGGTACACGACCACCATGTGACCCGCTGGGCGCTAGCCCACTCCGCGCACCAGCAGAATGGTGGTCTCCGCCGCGGCCCAGCGGTCCTTCACGATCTCCTGGTACTCGGGTGAATTAATCCAGGTGTGGAAGGCATCGCGGTCGTCGAACGCCAGGACGACGACCCGGTCACCGGTCCATTCCCCCTCAGCGACCTCGGGCGCGCCATCGGCGACCACCAGCCGCCCGCCGTACTGGCGCAGGACCGGCATGAACCCGGCCACATACCGCTCATAGGGGGCCTGGTCATGGATGCGGAGCTGGGCTATCGCATAGACCGTCACCGGGCCACCTTACCGACCGGACATCTTGCCGGAAACGGGTAGTGCGGACCGGTGGTCCGCTGCGAGCATCGCTGCATGGACCAGACCGCCGGAGGCGGCTCCGCTGACCAGCAGATCGCCGAGGCCGTGGCGGCCGAGCACGAGTCGCTGAGCCCGGAGTGCCGCGCCGACTCGGCCAGGCTCGGGCGGCTGCTCGCGCCCGACTTCCACGAGTTCGGCAGCTCGGGACGCGAGTACGGCTACGAGGGAACCGCCGAAATGGTGGCCGCGGCGACCGGGCCCGGCGACGAGCCGGTCACCGTGGCGAACATGCGGGGCTGGCTGCTGGCGGACGGCCTGGTGATGCTGAAGTACACCTCCGAGCACCAGGGCCGGCGGGCCAACCGCACCTCGCTGTGGCGCCGCACCGAGGCTGGCCACTGGCAGGTGTTCCACCACCAGGGCACGCCCACGGCCCGCTGACGGGAGCACGGGGCCTGCGGTAGAACATGGAGCAGTGCAGGCCGGACCGGCCGGCTTGGAGCGGGGATAGCCGCAGGCTGAAGGGATAGACCATGATCGAGCCTTATCAGGCCCTTGGCCTGGTCCCCACCATGCGGGGCATCCGGCGCCGTGACGAGATCGCGACGAATCTGGAGCACCTCTCGCATCTCATCAAGGCCGCATCGTGGCTGTCCAGCCTGGACCTGCCGGTGCGGCTCATCGCCATACCCGAAGGCGCGCTGCAGGGCTTCAACGACGAGGTGCTCGACCTGAACCACGAGGAGTTCGCGCGGGAGTGCGCGATCGACGTCCCCGGCCCGGAGACGGACTACCTCGGCGGGCTCGCGCGGCAGTGGAACGCCTTCATAATGGCGCAGGCGAAGGCCCGCCACCCGGAGTTCCCCGGGCGCTTTTTCAACGTCGGGTTCATCCTCTCCCCCGAAGGGGAGGTGATCCTCAAGCACCACAAGGTCGTGCCATTGCTGCCGGTCGAGCATTCGGTGACCCCGCACAATGTCTGGGACAAGTGGGTTGAGCTTTACGGCCGGAACCTCGATGCGTTCTACCCGGTCGCTGACACCGAGATTGGCCGGCTGGGGTTCCTGATGGCCAACGAGGGCTCCTACCCCGAGAACGCGCGCGGCCTGGCGATGAACGGCGCAGAGGTCGTGTACCGGGGCCCTTATCCGCATCCGCACGTCGGCAACGGCCTGTTCGAGATCCAGAACCGCGCCCGCGCGCTCGACAACAACATGTACCTGATCGCATGCAACGTCGGCACCTACTACCTGCACACGGACTCGGATGTCCCGATAGACACCTTCGGCGGAGGGTCGGCCGTCATCGACTACCGCGGGCAGATCGTCGGCCGGCACGACTACAGCGGCGGCTCGTCCTGGGTAGCCGGGACCGTCGACGTGGAAGCGCTGCGCCGGTTCCGCGCAAACGCCCAGTGGGACAACTGGATCAAGGACCTGACCACCGAGCAGTACCAGCTCATCTATGCGGAGCCGGTCTACCCGAAGAATCTCTACCTCGACCGCGCCCCCTATGGGCACGCCGAGTACCGGCGCGAGGTGATCGACCGGCAGATCGAGCTCATGCACGACAGGGACATCTGGGTGCGCCCCGGCAAAGATGACCTGAGCTGACGGAGCCGGCGCATGGCCGCGCGGCCCGGCCTGTCCGGCCGGCCGTGCGGCGGCGCTATGGCCTGGCCGCGGTGGCGACGAAATGGAGGCTGAAGCCCAGCATCGAGGGCTGTGTCTCCACCGCCCGGGCGGCGAACAGGATCTGCTCGCGGCGCCGCGGGTCAGCCCAGTCCCGGCGCAGCGGCCAGCCGGGGCCCTCCACCCCGTACAGGGCCGTGCCGGTGAATCCGGCCTGCTCGACCTCACCGGCCAGGCCATCGGGCGTATGGAAGTAGGCCGTGGTGAACCGTTCCGGCCTGCCCACCGGCTCTGGATTGCGGTGCTGCCCGTCGGAAAGGTCCTGGTCCACGATCCGCCGGAACTGCGGATCATCCAGCCAGTCCTTATACACCCCGTCAAGCAGCGAGGCGAACCGGCTGATCGCCACGGCCACCAGGCGGCCGCCCGGCCGCAGCACCCGCCGGGCCTCGGCGAGCGCCTGCCGCCGGTCCCCGGCCTCGGTCAGGTGATACAGCGGCCCGAACAGCAGCACCGCGTCCTGGGATCCGGCCGGCCCGGGGAGGTCCCGCGCGTCGCCAAGCACGGCGGTGAAGGCGGCCGCCGGGTCGCTGCCCGCCACCTCGCGTGCCTGTTCCACATGCAACGGCATCGCGTCCACCAGGTGCACGCGATACCCGCGCCGGGCCAGCGGGGCGGCGTAGGTGCCCGGGCCACCGCCCACGTCCAGTACCCGTGCGGGCGGTGCAGGCAGCAGCCGCTCCAGCAACTCCAGCGACCTGACGAACTCCAGGGCTGGCGCGCCGCCAGGGAACAGGCGGCCACGTTCGTAACCGGTGCCGTAGTGACTCTCGATCGCCGGATCCATCACCGTCCCAGCCTGCCGTCACTGCCCGGCCGATTGCCACCGGGATTGCGCTGCGGCCCGCGCCGGGCGGGCGTCCGCGCTCACCTGGGACGGCCGCACCGACGGCGCTCACCCGGCCTGGAAAGCCGCGGCCGAATTGCCGCGGCTCCCGAGGCCCCTTGGCCGCCTGACCGCCGCGGTCAGCGCGCGGCGTCGCTGCGGGCCGCCAGGCGCCCGTCGTGGGCAGGGCGGGTCCGGGCCTGCGGGCTGGCCCAGATCAGCGACTCCAGCGGGCCGTTGAACCAGTGGCCGCGCGGGCACCGGATCTTCGCGCTGTCCAGCGGACCGTCCGATGACCGCATCGAATACCGGTCCTCGACCTCAGCGGGAAGCCCGCATCGCGCCGCCCCGTGCGCATCCAGGTACGCCGGGCAGTCCAGGAACATCACTTCGTCTTCCATCTCAAAAGCCCCCGTTCACGGTGCCGCCGCCCGCCGGCGGCGGCTGGGATTCGTGCTGGCCTGCTCAGTCCCCCATTTGTCTGAGCGCGGTGCGGCCTCCGCTGATACGCCCAGGCGGGCATTTCTTCGGCGCCGGCCGTTCTGCCAGCTCGCTAACTGCGGCATCAGCGTGACATCAGGCGGACGTCGAGGCATCGGGAAAATGACCTATTCCGGGGCGCGGGAAATGACTAGTGAGTGCTGCCGCGGCCCGTCACAGGGACAGCAGCCGGGCCAGGTCTGCCGGGTCGGCGCCCGCCACCTCGACGATCTTCGTGCGGCTCGCCGCGCCCGTGATCAGCGTGACAGCGCGGCGGCGGACGCCGAACGCGGCCGCGACCGCGCGCAGTGCCGCCTCGGTCGCGCGGCCGTCCACGGCGCGCGCGCTGACCCGGACGATCAGCGCGCCATCGTGCTCGCCGCCCACACCGGGGCGCGCGGAGCCAGGCTGGACCCGGACGGTTACGCGCACCTTTCCAGTGTGCCCACTGGGCTTGACGGATGGCCGGATCAGGCGGGGATGGTCACGGATTCGAGCAGGGCCAGTTCTTCGCCGGTGAGCCGCAGTGCACCTCGGCCGCATTGGCCGCCAGGTGGGCCGGATCGCTGGTGCCGGGGATGGCCAGCACGTGCGGCCCGCGCTGCAGCGTGCAGGAAGCCGGACCTGCGCGGCCGCCGGCATGGACTTGGCCGAGGCTACCCGGCTATGGGCTGGACTCGGTTTCCCGCGGTGGCCTGCCCGGCCGTCGCATCTTTCCGGCGTGGCCGGGCATCCGGCCCGCCTCGCCGAGCGCGCGGCGCAGCAGGAACTCGATCTGGGCATTGGTGCTGCGCAGCTCGTCGGCGGCCCACCTGGCCAGTGCGTCGTGAACCGCCGGATCGAGCCGGAGCAGCACGCCTTTACGCTCACTCACCGCGATACCGTGCGTGCCGTCACTGGTAGAGGGTGCCGGTGTTGACGATTGAATACAACGACACCGCCACCCCGGCGGCCACCGCCGCGACGCCGGACACCAGGATCTTGACGCCGGGCGTCGACCGGGTCTGGCGCTCGGAAACCGGCACCGGGGCCGGAGCCCGCACATGACTGGCACTGACGGGAGCCCGCACGGTCATCGCTCCACCTCCATTTTACATGCATGATATTACACGTCTAGCATATTGATATCAATTTAATCTGGCAACGACATCGGGCGGCGTGTCGGACGGAGATCGTAATGATCGAGATCGAAGGCCTGAGCCGAAAGTTCGGCGAGGTCACAGCGGTGGACGGGCTGACGCTCACGATCGGTGAGGGTGAGGTCTTCGGGCTGCTCGGGCCGAACGGGGCAGGCAAGACCACCACGGTCCGGCGCACCGCGACCGGAGGGGCGTCATTAGCGGCCCGGCGGGAGGGCGCGCCGCCCGGGCCGCCGCAGCAGCCACTGCCACAGCGTGCGGCGCGGGAGGCGCGGCGGGCGCGGGGGGCGCGGCGGGCGCGCGGTGATGGTGCTGATCCTGGCCCGGCCCGAGATGTCGATGCGGAACCGGACCGGGATCTCCGGGCCGGGTGAGGCCACCTTCACGGTGCTGGTCTGGATCGCCAGATCGTCGGTGCTGACGAAGATGCCGGGCCCGGTTACCAGGATCAGGCTGCTGGTCTGGATGTCGGCGTCGATCTCCAGCGACGGCCAGGACAGCACCGCCTCGGTGAAATCCAGTGTCAGGGTGCCGAGGTTCAGCCGCACCTCCAGGCGCTTCGGCACCAGCCACGGGCCATCACGGCGCGCGGTGCTGGTGTTGCATTCGATGCGCACCAGTTCCTTCGCCGCCGCGCCGGGCGCACCCGGCAAGGATCCCGGAGCCAGCGGCAGTGAGCCGGGCGTGACCGGCAGGTCGGAGATCAGCGCCGCAAGCTCACCATAGGTGCGGGCGGTCAGGGCCGCACCTATCCGCTCGTCCAGTTCCTCCGCGGTGATTCTGCCGTCGCCCGCGGCGACCCGCAGCACCTCGACCGCCCGGTCCCGATCATCATGCGACGCGCGCAGCACGCCGCCGTCCGGCACCGGCTCGTCGCGGGGCGCGGGCTCGCGCTCATCGTGGGAGGCCAACTCGCCACCCGGCGGCTGCGCGGATTCCTCGTCAGCCATAGCCAGACTCTACGGCCGGCCTACGGCGCGGTCGCGGTGGCCATGACCCGGCGGGTCAGTTCGATGACCGTGGGGGAGCGCAGGCCCTCGTTGCGGAACGAGACCAGCGCCGGGTCGTCACCGGGATCCAGTGCCACGGCTTCCGCCCACATCGCGCGCTCCGTGGCCTGCCAGACCGGGCGGTCGCGGACCTCGACATCGCCGAACCCCGCCGCGGTCAGCCCAGCGGCCAGGTCGACGTGCCGCAGCCGGGCGGGCAGGCGCTCGTCCCCGGGCTCGCGCGGCTCCCAGCAGGTGAGCACGGCGCGCCCGCCGGGCGCCAGGACCCGCCGGATCTCCTGGTAGGCGGCCTCCGGCTGCGGGGCGAACTGGATCGCGTCCACGCACAGCACCCCGTTCGCCGCACCGGCCGCGAGCCCGGTCGAGGCCAGGTCGCCGACGCGGAACTCCGCCGTGGCACCCAGCCGCCGGGCATGCTCGGTCGCCTGGCGGACCGCTTCGGCGGAGAAATCGACCCCGACCAGCCGGGCACCGGTGCGGCCGGCGATCTCCAGCCCGTAGCCGCCACGGCCGCACGCCAGGTCCACCAGGGTGGCGCCGCCGGATAGCCGCAGCGCCGTGACGACTTCGGCGATCCCCTCCCAGCCGAGCATGCTGGTCGACAGCAGGTGCGGCGGCAGGCCCAGGTGGCGCTGCTGGATCTCGTCCTTGACCGGCGAGACGGCCATGTCGGCGTACCAGTGGTCGAAGTACTCGGCCAGGGAACCAGGCTCGGGAGGCTGCATTCGACCAGTATCGCCGGGGAAGGGATCGGCCGCGATGCGCGTTGACGAGGCCATGCAGGTGGAGATCTGGTCCGACGTGGTGTGCCCCTGGTGTTACCTGGGGCGCCGGCACCTCGAACTGGCGCTGGAGGGGTTTGCGCACCGCGGCGAGGTGGAGGTCACCTACCGTTCGTTCGAGCTGGACCCCGCGGCACCGCCGGGAGTGACCACGCCCACGGTGGAGATGCTGGCGCAGGCGCTGGAGCGCACCTGGGCGGAGACCGCCGCTACCGGCGCGGATCTGCGGTAGCGGCCCGGTCGGCGTTCAGCGGATGGTGGCAGGCCGCCATGTGGCCGTCGTTCCCGTGTGCCACCAGCGGCGGCTCCTCCTGGGAGCAGATCTCCGTGGCGTACCGGCAGCGGGTGTGGAACCGGCAGCCGCTGGGCGGCGATACCGGGCTGGGCACGTCACCTTCGAGCACGATCTGCGTGCGCTGCTCGGACAGGTCGGGGTCCGGGATCGGCACCGCGGACAGCAGCGCCTCGGTGTAGGGGTGGATCGGCCGCTTGTACAGATCCTCGGCCGGGGAGATCTCCACGATCTTGCCGAGGTACATCACCGCGATCCGGTCGGACACGTGCCGCACCACGCCCAGGTCGTGGGCGATGAAGATGTAGGTCAGGTTCAGCTCGTCCTGCAGGTCGTCGAGCAGGTTGATCACCTGCGCGCGGATGGAGACGTCCAGGGCCGACACCGGCTCGTCCGCGATGATCAGCCTCGGGTGCAGCGCGAGCGCCCGGGCGACGCCGATCCGCTGCCGCTGGCCACCGGAGAACTCGTGCGGGTACCGGTTCACGTGCTCCGGTGACAGGCCCACGAGTTCGAGCAGTTCGCCCACCCGCCGCTTGATCTGCTCGCGGCTGCCCCAGCGGTGGATGCGCAGCGGGTCGGCGATGACCGCGCCGACCCGCTTGCGCGGGTTCAGCGAGGCGTACGGGTCCTGGAACACCATCTGCAGGTCGCGGCGGACCGGCCGTAGCTGCCGCCGGGTCAGCCGGGAGATGTCGCGGCCCTCGAACACGACCGAGCCGCCGCTCAGCGGGAACAGCCGGGCGATGCACCTGGCCAGGGTGGACTTACCGCAGCCCGACTCCCCGACCAGCCCTAGCGTCTCCCCGGCGCGGAGTTCGAAGCTGACGTCGTCCACCGCGTGCACCCGGGCTATCTCGCGCTGGAGCAGGACCCCCCTGCGAACCGGGAAGTACTTCTTGACGTGCTCGGCCCGCAGCAGCACCTCACCGTTCCCTGGGGCCGGGCCGACGGCACCCGCGCAGGATCCGGGGCCGTCACGGAACCTGTCCCGGCCACCGGGCCCAGGGCGGCCGCGGAATCCGGCGAAGCCGCGGAGCCCGCCGTCACGTAGCCTCCTCGATCAGCTCCGGATGGATGGTGGTCTCCCGCAGTTCCCGCTTCTGCCGGATATCGAGATGGCAGGCGTCGAGGTGCCCGTCGCCGGCCTTGTCCAGCAGGTCCGGGCGCTGGTCGCAGAGCGCGAACCGGTGCCCGCAGCGGGGACCGAACGCGCACCCCTCGGGCAGGCGGAGCAGCGAGGGCGGCAGGCCGGGGATGGCCGCGAGCCGCCTCGGCTTGGGCCGGTCCAGCCGGGCGATCGACCCGAGCAGGCCCCAGGTGTAGGGGTGCTGCGGGTCGTAGAAGATGTCCCTGCGGGTGCCTTTCTCGATGATCCGGCCCGCGTACATCACCGCGATCCGGTCGGCGAGGTCGGCCACCACCCCCAGGTCGTGCGTGATCAGCACGACGGCGGTGCCGAACTCGTCCTTGAGCTTCCTGATCAGGTTGAGGATCTGCGCCTGGATCGTCACGTCCAGGGCGGTGGTCGGCTCGTCCGCGATCAGGATGTCCGGGTTGCAGGACAGCGCCATGGCGATCATCACTCGTTGCCGCATGCCGCCGGAGAACTGGTGCGGGTAGTCGTTGACGCGGTCGGCGGCCTGCGGGATCCCGACGGCGGTAAGCAGTTCGATGGCGCGGGCGTGCGCTGCCTGCTTGGAGAGCTTCTCGTGCTCCCGGACCTGTTCCTCGATCTGCCAGCCCACCCGGTACACCGGGTTGAGCGAGGTCATCGGGTCCTGGAAGATCATCGCGATTCCGGCACCGCGAATCTCGCGGATCTGGTCCTGGTCGAGCTTCATCAGGTCGCGGCCCTTGTAGAGCACCTCGCCCTCGAAGCGCGCGTTCGGGTCGTTGATCAGCCGCATCACCGACATCATCGTCACGCTCTTGCCGGACCCGGATTCGCCCACGATGCCCAGCGTCTCGCCCTCCGTGAGCGTGAGCGACACGCCATCGACCGCCCGGACGACCCCGTCCTCGGTGCGGAAGGACACCTTGAGGTTCCGCACCTCGAGCAGCGGTTCGCCCGTCATGTGGGCCGAATCCTCGGGTCGAGCCAGGCGTAGGCGATGTCGACGATGGCGTTGACCAGCACGATGAAGAACGCGCCGTAAATCGTGGTTGCCATGATCGTCGGCAGGTCGAGGTTCTGGAACCCCTGGTAGGCGAGGTAGCCCACCCCGTGGATGCCGAATACCACCTCGGTGACAAGGGCGCCGCCGGCCACCAGGGCGCCGAAGTCGAGCCCGAACAGGCTGACGAACGTGATCATCGAGGTCCGCAGCGAATGCCGGAACAGCACCCGGCGCTCGGAGATTCCCTTGGCGCGGGCGGTCCGGACGTAGTCCTCGTTCTGCACCTCAAGAATGTTGGCGCGCAGCACCCGCCCGTAGAATCCGATGTACAGGAGCGACAGCGTGATCCACGGGAGCACCAGCCCCTTGAACCACAACTCCGGACTCTGTGTGAACGGTGTGTAACCGAGCGGCGGCACCCAGCTGAACAGGAACGTGTCATGCAGGGCCCCCTGGCTGATCATGTTGGCCATCTGGCCCACCCAGAAGACCGGCGCGGAGATGCCGACCAGGGCGACGACCATCAGCAGCGGATCGAATACCGTGCCCCGGAGCAGGGCCGCAGCGATCCCGACCCCGATCGCCAGCACCACCCAGAGCACCGCGGCGCCGAAGACGAGCGACAGGGTCGCGGGGGTGGCCGCGAAGACCTCCTGGACTACTCGCACGCCCTGGTTGGAGTAGGACAGCAAGTCCCGGGTGATGAAGATCTTCTTCATCATGATGCCGTACTCGATCGGGAACGGCCTGCCGAGCCCGAGCTGCTGCCGGATCTCTGCCAGGGTCTGCGGGTTCGGGCTGCGGCCCGCGAGGGCGCGGGCCGGGTCGACGCCCGGCGTCTTGAAGAAGAGGATGAACACGACGACCGTGATCACGAACATGACTAGCACGGTCCACAGCAGGCGCCGGATGATGAACGTCAGCATGAGGGTCGGCCCTCGCCATGCGCTGCCACTTAGCCGTCCACCCGCAACTTGGCCCGCGGGTCAAGGGCGTCCCTGACGCCGTCGCCGAGCACGTTCAGCGACAGTACCGTCAGCAGGATCATGAGCCCCGGGGCGATCGTCACCCACGGCCGGGTGTACACCAGGTCGGTGCCGTCCTGGATGATCGTTCCCCAGCTCACGTTCGGCGGCTGGACGCCGATGCCGAGGAAGGAAAGAACCGACTCGGTCAGGATCGTGGTGGCGACCATCAGCGGCAGCAGCACGATTATCGTGGACACCACGTTGGGCAGGATCTCGGAGAAGATCAGCCTCAGGTTGCCCGCGCCCTGGGCGGTCGCCGCCTCCACGAACTCCTTGTTGACCACCGACAGCACCTGGCCGCGTACCGGACGGTAAACGTACGGGATGTAGATGAACGCGATGATGGCTGTGGGCAGCAACAGGCTGGACGGGGCGATGTGCACCGGCCCGAACTGGAACCCGTTGGAATGGGTGAGCAACTCAGTCCCGATGGATATCGCCAGCAAGAACACCGGGAAGGCCCAGATCACGTCCATGATGCGGGATGCCACCGAGTCGGTGATGCCGCCGAAGAAACCGGCGATCAGGGCGACCACGGTGGCCGCCAGCGTGCAGAGCACCGCGGCGCCGATCCCGATCAGCAGCGAACTCCGCCCGCCGTAGAGCAGCAGCGCGGCGACGTCGCGGCCGGTGCTGTCCGCGCCGAGGAAATAGTGGCTCGGATTCCAGGTGGGCCCGATCGGGGTCTCGCCCAGGCGCAGGATGCCGCCGCCCCGCTGCATCACCGGGACCACCTTGCCGTTCACGACCGTGTGCCCGTTCAGGTTCGGCACGAACGGGTCCACGTGCGCCACGTCGTGTGCGTACAGCGGCGCGGCCAGGCACATCACCACGATGACCAGGAACAGCAGCAGCGCCGCCATCGCGATGCGGTTGCGCCACAGCCGCCGGGCGGCCAGCGCCCACGGGTTGCGGCCAGCCATGGCCGGCCGCAACTCCGTGTCAACCTCAACCTGCTCCAGGAGCGTGGCCATCAGTTACCCCTCGCGGGCCCTGCCTGGTCCTAGGAGGAGAGCCAGAGCCTGTCGATGAGGATGTACCACTGCGGGCTCCAGGAGTAACCGTGGACGTTGTGGGACAGGACGTCGATCTGCTTGGGGTTGAACATGTCCACCCAGGGCGCCGCATTGGTGTCGGCGTGGTCGACCTGCGTCCACAGCGCTGCGGCGCCGCTCGGGTTGGTCGCGCCCATCGTCTCGGCCTGGTTGATCTTCGACTGGGTGGCCTGATCACAGTACGCGGCGATGTTCGGGCTGGCGTCGCTGTTCGGGTGGATGGTTCCGCAGCCGAGCAGCACGTTCAGGAAGTCCGACGCGGCCGGGTAGTCCTGGTACCAGGCTGAGTAGCCGACGTTCCACTTGCCGGAGTTGGACGAGTTCTGCACGAACGGGTACTGGATGCTGGCCGCCAGCAGCTGGGTGGAGGCCTTGTAGCCGATCGCGTTCAGGTCCGACACCATCTGCTCGGCGAACGCCTTGCCGACCTGGTCGTTGGTGCTGTCGACGACCACCTTCAGGCCGGCCGTGTGTGACTGCTGTACCAGTTGCTTGGCCTTGGCCAGGTCAGGCCCTGTCCACTTGGTGTGGCTGGACCCCGCGGTGTACGGGCAGTACGGCGTGTACGAGGGGAAGTTCGGCGGCAGGACCTGGCAGGTCGGCACCGCCAGCGACGGGCCGCCATAGATCTTGACGTACGCCGAGCGGTTCGCCGCGTAGTTGATCGCCTGCCGGGCCTGCAGGTTGTTGAACGGGGGGCGCCGGGTGTTCAGCGCGAAGTAGTAGTCGGCGGTGAGCGTGTTCACGTGTACCTGGCCGGCGTACTTCGAGCTGTTCAGCGTGCTGAGCTGGTCGGACGGGATGTTGTCGCCGTCGTACACCTCGTTGGCCTGGCCGTTCAGCACCTCGGTCACCTCGTCGGACACCTGCAGCCCGTACTTCTCGATGATCTCGTTCGGGTACCCGGCGGGCTGCGCCTGCGCGCTCCAGACATGGAAGTACGGGTTGCGGACCAGCACGGCCTGGGAGTTGGGGTTGTACGACTTCCACATGTACGGCCCGGTGCCCGGCGGCACGTTGTTGCCGGTCAGCTTCGGCGAGGTGCTGGCCGGCACCGCAAAGGCGAACGGCAGCGAAAGCTGGTCCATCAGCTCCGGGTCGGGCGCCGTCAGGTTGATCGTCAGCGTATAGGCGGAGTCGTTGGCGACCACGCCATTGCTCAGGTTGCAGCCCTTGGTGCTGCACTTGTTCGCGCCGACGATGCCGGAGTAGAACGTGGTCGGCCCGGGCACGGTGAACTGCCGCTCGAACGTCGTGACGAAGTCACTGGGCTTGAGCGTCTGGCCGTTGGAGAACTTGATTCCCCTGCGGATATGGAAGACGTAGGTCTTGCCGCCATTGGTCGGCACCGGGATGGATGTCGCCAGGTCAGGAACGATCTTGTTTCCCGTGGTGCCGCCCACCTTGGCGAAGCCCACCAGCCCGTCGTGCGTGTCGATCAGCAGCTGCCACTGCTCCAGCGTGTAGTTCTGCGCCGGGTCGGCGACGCCGAACGCGGAGTTGGCGAGGATCGTGAAGGTGCCGCCCTTGTGCGCGGCTCCCTGGGTGCTCGTGGTGGAGGACTGACTCGACCCGCCGCATGCCGCGGCGGTGACAGCGAGGGCGGCGACTGCCGCTCCAAGGCTCATCTTGCGCAGCGGGCGTGCCCTGCGGCGCGCCGCGATTCTCATTGCGTGGGGAAGTTTCATCGGGACGCCTCCTTTGCAGGGAGCCTATATTCGCGCGGACATTTGATATCAGATGTGAATAGATAACGCTTTGGAATCAAATGAACCGGCCAGTCAGCCGGTCGTCGCCGTGTATGCGCAGGTCAGCCGGTCCACAGCGAGCTGAGGTCGGCGTCGATGCGGGCGCGGATCTGGCCGGTAGCGGGCAGTAGCGGCACCGGCGGCGCGGCCTCGATGGTCTCGCACGCCGCCAGGGCGCCCGCGCCGAGGAACCGGGTCAGCTGCCCGTAGCCGTGCCGGTCGTCGCCGGCGAGCCGGTGGTGGTGCAGCCGCATCGGCGCGTACAGGTAGAGGTGGTCGCGGGCCCTGGTGACCGCGACGTAGAACAGCCGCTGTTCCTCGGCGAGCCCGCCGGGGGAGCTCAGCGCCATGTCGCTGGGCACGGCGCCGTCGACAAGGTGCGGCAGGTGCACCACCGGCCACTCGAGGCCTTTGGCCGAGTGCATGGTCGAGATGACCAGGAAGTCCTCGTCGCGGCGGGGCGGCCCGGCGAAATCCGAGGCCGACACCGGCGGGTCGAGCGCCAGCTCGACGAGCGCGTCGTGCAGGGATGGCCGGCTGGCGGCCGCGTCGGCGAGCCGTTCCAGGTCGGCGATGCGGATGTCGGCGTCGGGGTAGCGGGCGCGCAGCGGGTCCTGCAGGGCGGCCAGGATCACGGCCGCCCGCTGCGGCGTTTCCTCCAGTGCGGCGCTGGCCAGGGCGGTGACGGTGGCGGTCAGGTTCTCCCGCGCCCGCCGCGGCGCGGCGGCAGCGGCGGCGGGCCACCGCTCGAACGGGCCGGGTTCCGCCGGGTCCAGGATGTCGAGGACCCGGCGCGCGCTGGCCGCCCCGACGCCCTCGTGCAGCCGCAGCACCCGGAACCACGCGATGTCGTCGGCGGGATTGGCGACGATCCGGGCAGCGGCGAGGAAGTCCTTGACGTGAGCCGCCTCGGTGAAGCGCAGCCCGCCGTACTTCACGAACGGGATGCCGCGGGCCGTCAGCTCTATCTCCAGCACGTCGCTGTGGTGCGCCGCGCGGACCAGGACGGCCTGGTCGCGCAGGTCCAGGCCGGCCTCGCACCCAGCCAGCACCTGGGCGCAGATCTCGCGTGCCTGGGTCGCCTCGTCGTAGCAGCGCACCAGCACCGGGGCGTTCCCCGCCTCCCGGGTGGAACTCAGCGCGAGTTCAAGCCCGGAGGACTGCGGGCGCACCTCGTTGGCCAGCCGGAGCACCGCCTGCCGGGACCGGTAGTTGCGGCCCAGCCGCACCACGGTCAGGCCGGGGAAGGTGGCCGCCAGCTCGCGCAGGTGCTGCGGGTCGGCGCCACGGAAGCCGTAGATGGCCTGAGCGTCGTCGCCGACGCAGGTCAGGCAGCCGCCTTCGGGCATCAGCAGCCGCACGATGTCGGCCTGGACGGTGTTGACGTCCTGGTACTCATCGACGAGAACCGCATCGAACATGCCGCGCAGTACCGGCCCGGCGCCGGGATCGGCCAGCGCGGCGCGCCACAACAGCAGCAGGTCGTCGAAGTCGACAAGGCCGTGGCTGCGCTTGTGCGCGACATAGCCGCCGAACAGTTCGCCGAGCGGGGCGGTGTACTCGGTGCACCAGGGGAAATCGGCGCGCACCACCTCGGTGACGGTCTTCTGCGCGTTCACGCACCGGGTGTAGATGTCCGCGCACACCCCGGCCCGCGGCGCGCGCCGGCCGGTGCTTGTCAGGCCGTGATCGGCCCGGCCGGCGTCGAGCAGGTCCACCACGTCCGAAGGGTCGATGACCGTGAACTGCGGCGGCAGCGAGAACGACTCCGCGTGCCGGCGGATGATCCGGTGGGCGATCGCGTGGAAGGTTCCGCCGGTGATCCGCCCGCCGGCCGGCCGGGCGCACGCGGCGGCGCGGGACAGCATGTCGTCGGCGGCGCGCCTGGTGAAGGTCAGCAGCAGGATCCGGGACGGGGCCATGCCCTGCTCGCACAGCCAGGCCGCCCGGGCCACCAGCGTGCGGGTCTTCCCGGTGCCGGCCCCGGCCAGCACAAGCAGTGCGCCGCCCGGATGCACCACCGCCCGGCGCTGCTCGTCGTTCAGCCCGTCAAGCACATCCGGCGACTCGAACATAGACACGAATGTAACCAGGTCATCCGCCACCGGCGGGCCGCCACGCTGAGTCCGGATAATCGGGAGGG
This sequence comes from uncultured Actinomycetes bacterium, assembly GCA_963707905.1. Lineage (GTDB taxonomy): Bacteria > Actinomycetota > Actinomycetes > Streptosporangiales > Streptosporangiaceae > DASXKD01. Next base: position 37,665 of record CAVPSA010000062.1, read on the forward strand.
AGTAAAGTATATCGTGACACGATAGAAATTAGCCTTCCCCGGGCAGCGGGACGGGCGGAACGAGGCTCGCACCATGGCGGACGCGGCACGCGCCCGCGCGGGACGCCGGGGCAACGGGCCGGCGGGTAAAGTCTTGCTGGTGGATGGGATCCATGACCTGGGCGGCATGCAGGGTTTCGGCGCGGTCGGGCATTCCCCGGACGAACCGGTCTTCCACCAGCCGTGGGAGGGGCGGGCCCGGGCACTGATGGAGGTCGTCCTCGGCGCGGTGCGGCCCAACGGGGGCGAGTTCCGGCACGCGATCGAGCGGATGGCGCCGGGGCACTACCTGACGTCCAGCTACTACGAGCACTGGCTCACCGCGGCGGCCACCCTGGCCGTCGAGCACGGGCTGTTCACCCGCGAGGACCTGGAGGCACGCGCGGGCGGGACGTTCCCGCTCAGCGGGCCGGTGCTCGCGCCGCCGGTCACCAGCCCAGGGGCCGACCTGAGCGAGCCCCGGTTCCGTGCCGGTGACCAGGTGCGGGTGCGCGAATGGCATTCGCCGGGCCACACCCGCTGCCCCCGCTACATCCGCGGCAAGACCGGCGTGGTGGTGCGGCTGGACGGCAGCTATTCGCTGCCTGACGTGGAGGCGCACGGCAGCGGCCGGCGGCACGAGCCGACCTATTCGGTGCGGTTCGACGCCGCGGAACTGTGGTCCGACGGGCAGCGCGGCGTGTGCGTGCACGTGGACCTATGGGATAGCTACCTGGAGCCGGCATGAGCGAGGGTGCACATCATCCGGCGGCGATGTCCCCGGTTGAGCGCAGGGTCGCGGCGCTGGAGGCGTTGCTGACCGAGCGGGGACTGATCCCCGAGGGGTTCATCGAGCAGACCATCCACCGCTACGAATCCGAGATCGGCCCGATGAACGGGGCCAGGGTGGTGGCCCGGGCGTGGGCCGACCCGCGGTACAAGCAGCGCCTGCTGGCCGATGGCACGGCCGCGATCGCCGAGCTGGGCTTCGGCGGTGCGGAGGGCCACCACATGGTGGTGGTGGAGAACACGCCCGCCGTGCACAACGTGATCGTGTGCACGCTGTGCTCCTGTTATCCGTGGCCCACGCTGGGCCTGCCCCCCGCGTGGTACAAGGACCCCCCGTACCGGGCCAGGATGGTCCGCGAGCCCCGGGTGCTGCTTGCCGAGATGGGCTGCGAACTGCCCGAAGATACCGAGATCCGGGTATGGGACTCCTCCGCCGAGGTGCGTTACCTGGTGCTGCCGCAGCGCCCGGCGGGAACCGAGGGGATGACCGAGGGGGACCTGGCCGGCCTGGTCACCAGGGATTCGATGATCGGCGTGGCCCGCCTGTGAGCAGGCCGTGAACCTGTCGGATCTGGGCGTGCCCCGCCGGAACGGCGAACTGGTCTTCGACGCGCCCTGGCAGGGCAGGGTGTTCGCCCTCGCGGACGCGGTCGTGGAACAGGCGTTCGGCGGCGACAGGGAACCGTTCCGGCAGGAGCTGATCAAGGCCATCGCGGCCGAGCCGGACCGGCCCTACTGGGAGAGCTGGACCGCGGCGCTCGAGGCCTTGGCCCCGGCCCTGCCGCAGCGGCCCGTGACATGACCCCGGGCCCGCCGCGGCGCGCCTCGCCCAGGGCTGGCTTGCCGCCCGGCGGTGCGGGAGAGTGGCCGGGTGGAGAGCGCGACGCAGGCACTGCACCGGCTGACGTCCTACGCACCCGGCCGCCGCTGGGACCAGCCCGCGGACGACCCACGCGTGCTGCAGGACCTGCGGACCAACGACATGGACCGCTTTCCCTGGTTCACGTGGCACGGGAGAGGCGGGCCAGCGACAGCACGAAGATCGAAGAGAGCAGCCAGCCCAGCAACGTGGCGGCGTTGAGCCACCACTGCATGGCGGCGCCGTAGCGCAGGCTCGGATCGGGGTACCAGGTCGATCGCTGATCGAGCGAGACGAGCGGGACCACGGTGTCGATGGCATACAGGACCGGGTTGAAGCAGCGCACCTCGCCGCCGCCGCAGGGGTCGGAGCGTGCCACCGGGGCCCGGCCCGCACCGGCCGGCCCCGCGCCCGGTGCGGGCCCATGCGTGCTGAATACCAGGCCGGCCGCCGTGGTGGCGCGCATGGTCGCCTGGGTGGCAGGGGCCTCGAGCGAGGCAATGACGAGGATGAGCAGGATGGCCAGCAGCCAGAGAACGCGGCGTGGCCGGTAGCCGTAGCCGACCGTGGCGCTGAAGGCCCGGTCCAGAGCGCGGCGCAGCCGTGCCCCCGGGCCGGCGATGATCCGGCGGGCGTGCCGCCGCTGGGCGATCAGGATCGCTTCGGCCCCGGCGGTGTAGCCGTGCTCACGGAACACCCGGGCGGCCTGTTCGTACGGGCCGGCATCGTAGATCACCTGGCGGCTCAGCCAGGCGGCGCGGGCCGCGTGGTCCCACGGCCACCGGGCGGCGCCCTGGGGCTGCTCGAACCGGTCGTAGGTGAAACCCACGATGACGTACCGCGATGGCCAGGCTCCCGGGTCATCGGCCAGAAACGACGTCCGGGTGTTGGTGAAGTCCGCCCGGGGCGAGATCGACTTCCACCCCAGGTCCATGCCGCTGCGGATGGTGGCGGAGATGGCCTCGATGGCATCGGGTTGCTCGCCGGGCCCGTGTGGCCCTGGCTGGTGGAAGGTCCCCTGTGTGCAGATGAGGCGGCCCTCGATGGCGGCCCGGTTGAGCACGACCTCCCCGGTGGACTCGAATCCATCGACCAGGCGGACCGAGCCCTTCACGTTCGCCTGCACCAGGTTCATCGTGTAGCCGCCCGGGTTGTGCAGTTTCGCGCCCGCCGCGTCCAGGAAGCTGCCGATGGTGGCCGCACGGAACCCCAGGTCCCCGCCGGTCGCCCGCACGTTCTGCAGTTCCGCCTCGCCGTCGATGCTGACGCCCTGGGCGGCCAGCAGGGATCTGCCCTCCGGGGCGCTGAGCACGGCGCCCCGCAGGCAGAGGTTGCCGTGTATCCGGGCACCGCTGAGCCGGACCGTGCCCTCGACGGGCACCTCCTCGCCCACGGTGAACGTGGACAGGAGTTCGGTGTTGGTGAGGTCGAGCGCGGTGCGCCCCGGGGCCAGCAGCGCGCAGCCTGGTCGCACGGAAATGCTGCCGAGCTGGCTCATGGACAGGTCGATGCCGCCGGTCACCTGGCAGGTGCCGTCGAAGGTCAACTCGGCACCGACCAGCAGGCGGGGCGCGCTCAGCGCCGTGCCGCCAGCCCGCGCCCTGGAGTAGGCGCTGCCGACCGGCGCGCCGGCGCGTGCTTCCAGCGAGGCATTGCGGACCAGGAACTGGCCGCCGATGCGTGCCTGGCCCATGTCGATGCGGCCGCGGATGAGCGGGCGGCGGCCGCCGGGGACGTCGATCAGGAACAGGCTGGCCTCGATCACGGCTTCGCCCAGGTCCAGCGCCAGCCCGGTGCCCGGCGCTTCGATGCGGGCACCGGTGAGATCCAGCGATCCGCCGATGCGGGCGCCGATCAGCCGCACCTCCCCATGCGCGGTGAACCCATGCAGCAGCCTGACATTGCCGGTGACGTGCAGCCGGTCCGCCTGGATGGAGCGGTCGCCACCGTCGATCACGGTGTCCACGCACAGCAGCCGGCCGCCTATCTCCGACTCGCAGAGCCAGATCGCGGCCAGCTTGGATGTGCTGGCGCTGGTGGCAAGCGCCCCGGTGACATGGCTGCGGGACAGGTCCAGGTCGCGCCGGATCCGTACCCCGTTGGCCAGCAGGCCGGGCACCTCGTCGCACCCGGTCAGCACCAGCTCGCCCAACTGGGCGCCTTCCACCGTCACCAGCGAGGTGAACGAGCAGCCGTCGAAGCGCAGCGGGAACGGCACGTCCAGGCCCGCCAGGTCCAGGCGGCCGGTGACCTGCGCGCCGCTTAGCCGCACGCCTCGCGGGTCAACCTGATCCCGCAGCTCATGGCAGCAGCGGCGGATCAGATTCGCCGGAACCGAGCGCCGTGCCGTGCCGTTGCCGCACACCAGGACCTGCCCCGCGGTGGCCGCCGCAAGCAGCTCCGCCTCGCCGACCTGGTCCATGTCAACCCCCTCAACGGGCGACTGCGCCGCGCATCATGCTCCCGCACCGGCCGGGTCAGGTGTGATCAATGCCACACCATGAGAACGGAGCCGGTCAAAGTCAAGCAGACCTTAAGTGCTTATCGAGAAAAGGTAATACAGATGCAAAGGCTGATTAGCCGACCGCCTGCCTGGGCTCCCGCTGCCAGCCGGGGGCTGCCCATCGCCCATGGCAAAATCAGCTAGGTGCAGATCGGGATGCTCGGGCCATTCGAGGTTCGCACGGACGACGGCGTCCTCGCCGACGTGCCGGGCGCCCGGTTGCGCGGGCTGCTGATCGCCCTCGCGCTCGAACCCGGCCGCGCAGTCCCGAAGGCGGCGCTCGTCGACTGGATCTGGGGTGAGCGCCCGCCCTCCGGCGCGGCGAATGCCTTGCAGCGCTTGGTTTCCCGGCTGCGGAAGGCGCTGCCGGAAGGGCTGGTCGAGGGGCAGACGGACGGCTACCGGTTGACGGTGGCCCCCGACGCTGTCGACGCGGTGCGGTTCGAGCGCCTCGTCGGCCAGGCCCGCAATGACGAGGATCCGCGGCGGGTACGGCTGCTGCGCGAGGCGCTCGCATTGTGGCGCGGTGCGGCCATGCAGGACGTCGGTTTGCAGGACAGTGCCGCGTTTGACGCGGCGGTCACCCGGCTCGAGGGGCTGCGCCTGACCGCCATGGAGGACCGGTTCGATGCGGAGATCAGCCTCGGCCACGGTGCGGAGCTGGTCACGGAGCTGACCGACCTGGTGGCCGCGCATCCGCTGCGGGAACGGTTTGCCGCTGCGCTGATGCGTGCCCTTGCCGCGGCCGGTCGCCACGCCGAGGCGCTGCTGGTTTACCAGCGCACGAGAGAAGCCCTGGCCGACGCGCTGGGCGCCGACCCCGCGCCGGAGCTGTCCGCATTGCACGTCGCGCTGCTGCGCGGCGAGCTGGGACGGCGGGAGGAGGGCAGGA
>CAVPSA010000063.1:0-66354 GCA_963707905.1 uncultured Actinomycetes bacterium
CAGCTAGAGTCTTGGGATGGGAACTGGAGGGAAGACCAGGATCGGCGTGATGGGCGGCACGTTCGACCCCATTCATCATGGCCACCTGGTCGCGGCCAGCGAGGTGGCGCACATCTTCGCCCTGGACGAAGTCGTTTTCGTGCCCACCGGCCAGCCCTGGCAGAAGCTGGACAAGAAGGTGTCGCCCACCGAGGACCGGTACCTGATGACGGTGATCGCCACCGCGTCGAACCCGCGGTTCTCGGTCAGCAGGGTGGACATGGACCGCCCGGGCCCGACCTACACCATCGACACCCTGCGTGACCTGCGCGCGGAGCGTGGCGAGGACGCGGAGTTCTACTTCATCACCGGCGCTGACGCTTTGTCGCGGATGCTGTCCTGGCAGGACGTGGACGAGTTGTTCGCACTCGCGCATTTTGTCGGCTGCACCCGGCCGGGGCACCGGCTGACCGATCAAGGCCTCCCCGAGGACAAGGTGAGCCTGGTGGAGATCCCGGCGCTGGCGATCTCCTCGACCGGGTGCCGGCAGCGGGTCGCCGAGGGGGAGCCGATCTGGTACCTGGTGCCGGACGGCATCGTCCAGTACATCGCCAAGCGTGGGCTGTACCGGAACGGCGACACCTGACCGTGGCCCGCCAGCGCACCTGTACGGGCGGCGACGGGCGCGACGGGCGTGCCGGTTTCGCGGGACCGGGGACGGCGCGGGACGCGAAACGCGGACTCACCCATCAGGAAGGACGTGGACGTGTCACGGCGGGTTACCCTGAAGGGGCGCCTGCACCCCCAGTGGGGCCGCAGCGACGTGGTCGGCGCCGCGTGCGAACTCCAGGGGCAGCAGGAAGGAAGACCTGAGGAGGCCGAGCACCACACGTGACAGCTACCGCCAGGGCCGTCGAGCTTGCAGAGATCGCGGCCGAGGCCGCAGCTGAGAAGCTCGCTGCGGACATCATCGCGTACGACGTCAGCGAGCAACTCGTTATCACAGACGTGTTCCTGCTCTGTTCGGCCGCGAACGACCGTCAGATACGCGCCGTCGTGGACGAGATCGAGGACAAGCTGCGGCAGGCCGGTGCCCGGCCGGTACGCCGGGAAGGCGAGCGGGAGGGCCGCTGGGTGCTCCTGGACTACCTCGACATCGTGATCCACGTTCAGCACACCGAAGAGCGGGTGTACTACGCGCTTGAGCGGCTCTGGAAGGACTGCCCGCGCGTGCCGTTGCCCGAGCCGGTGGGCGTGGCCCGCAGCGCGGCGGGCGCCGCCCAGGACCCTGACCGGGGAGAAATCCAATAGCTGTCATACAGGCCCGGCCGGGGCTGCTGCCCGGCCGGGAAGAACGGGCTGCCACCGTTGGGCTGTCTCGCCACGGGGAGGACGGGCTGCCGCCCACGGAAGGAAGGTGCCGGTAATGGGCGGTGACACCGCAGGGAGCGCGGCCTCCGCTTCCGGTGCGCGGGACCGCTCCCCGGACCCCCGCTCCCCGGAAGCGGGCGCGCGCCACCCTGATCACTCGGTCAAACTGGTGCTATGGCGGCATGGGCAGACCGAGTGGAACATGCAGGGCCGGTTCCAGGGCCAGACCGACATCCCCCTCGATGAGGTCGGGCAGCAGCAGGCAGAGCGCACCGCCCGCCTGCTCGCCGCCCTGCAGCCGAGCGCGATCTTCTCCTCCGACCTGATCCGGGCTGCCGCCACGGCGGCACCGCTGGCCCGGCTCACCGGGCTTACCGTGACCACGGACAAGGATCTGCGCGAGCGCTATGGCGGGCTCTGGGAGGGGCTCACCGATGTCGAAATCCGCGCGCGGTACCCGGTCGAGCACTCGCAGTGGCGCCCCCCCGAGGGAGAGACCTCCGCGGCCGTCGCCGACCGGGCCTGCGCCGCGATGGAGCGGATCGCCAACACCCTGACCCCCGGGACCCTTGCGGTCGTGGTCAGCCACGGAGCAGCGTTGCGCCTGGGCGCCGCCTGCCTGCTCGGTCTCCCCGAAGAACTCTGGGGCGCGGTCGGCCCGCTGGCCAACTGCGCCTGGTCGGTCCTCGGCCGCCGGCGCGCCAGGTGGCGGCTCATCGAGCACAATGCCGGAACACTGCCCGAACCGGTGCTCAGCGACGACCGCTGACCGCCTCAGATCTTGTACACTGGCGTGGCGCTGATGGCGGGTCGACGCCACAGCCGAGGGGCTATAGCTCAGTTGGTAGAGCGCTTGCATGGCATGCAAGAGGCCAGGGGTTCGAGTCCCCTTAGCTCCACTCCAGTTCAAGTCGCATAATTCGAACGCTAAACCGGTGACCAGCACCCTTGCTGGGGGGCACTTTGAGGGGCAGTTCGGCTCCTGCATTGAGCCTCCCGGCCGATAGGAAGCCGACAGATCGCCCAGGTCAGCTTTGCCTGAGTAGCTTGGCGGCGTGCAAGAGGTCATGAGTCTGCGTGTTCGCACATATGTGCGAACGACGGTAGTGCCGCAGCGGCGTGGCACCGTCGGCTGCGGCCGCAGGGGTGGCTGTTGCCCGGACAGTCCCGGGCCGTGAGGTGTTGCGGGGGTCACCGCTGCGGACACCACCGGTCTGATGACGGCGTCCCGCGCATCCAGCTCAATGCTCGCTCATGCCGATGAGAGGCCGCCTGTCAAGACTCCTCATCCCCACCGGAACCTGTAGTGTCGCGAAAGTCGGCCACCGCCAGGAACGTGCACTGCGGAACCCACGGTTCAACAGACCTGAGGAAGAGATTGATGATCCCAAGTGTGCTGGCGCAGGGATCCTGGGTTGATCAGGTGGCCAGTTGGTCCAGCATTGTCAGCGCGGCTGTGGCCATCATGGTAGTCGCGCTGGGAATATTGGTATCAAGCACGCTTTATCAGACACTCGCCTTCTTGAACCGGCGTCGTAAGAGCATTGGCCCTGTTGTCAGGGATGTCGGCATGTGCCCGTCGTGGCTTTCATTTATACGCACAGGCTGGTTGCTGTTGTCCCGCCGAGTTCGCAGTGGGGATGCTCAGGTCCGGGATGAGCTGATTTGGCTTTCCGGCCTGAATCCGGTAACGGTGCCTGAACAGGGTCTGGCACCATCCCATCCTGTTCGCATTCCCTTCACCTTTGCGGACCACATAGTCAACGGCGGGTATGGCTCGGCCCTCGGCAGGCTATCTGATGCATACACCAGGTACGCATTCTCCTTGCGGAGGCGCTGGCTCCTCAGATCAGCTGCAGGCCCGCTTGTCGCACAAGAGCACGAATGCGCTAAAGCTACCGCTAGCCTCCTTATGAAGTGGGCATCATTTGAGCCCGTATTGCTCCACGCCGATCCATGCCGGATGCGCGGGCGGCCCGTGAAACTGGCCCCAGCTGGCGGCTCACGCAGCATACGCCTGGTTACCTGGCCGGATATGAGTGCGGTCCGTGCTGCTCCCGGGTTCCCCGTCATGGGAGTCTCCTATCAGCCTTACCGCGTCGTGATGGAAGGAAGCCCTGCCAGGGGCATCCGCACCGAACCCGGCGATGTCCGCGTCGTGCGCAACGTCCTGGGCACGGCGACGTCTAACCCGCTGACCTTCGATGGAGTCCTGCCGCGCTGGCATGGGCCTGGCTTTCGTCTGGAGGTGGACCGGATCACTGGACGGCAGAAGCTTCACCTGTGCGTGGCTGAGACAACTTATTTCGCACTTCGCGCTACGCAGGAACCAGACGCTGCGGCAGTGGCTGGAGACGCGGCCCGGTGCGCCCGCTTGCTAGGCCTTAACCTCCTGGCACTTGATCAGGAGGATGTCGTCGTACTCATACGCCGATCGGATTACGTCGTCTACCCAGGTGGATACGCTGGAACGGTGACCGGCAATTGCGAGCTTGCGCCGCGGGAGGGCCTGGCCGCTGACCTAGATGAGAACGGACTTCCCGATCTGCTCGCCGCGATAGCTCGCGAGGCACGAGAAGAACTCGGGCTGAACCTGACAGATGAGGATGCACAGCTATCGGCCTTGGGCATCATTGAGTATAACGGGGAATCAGAATTGGAATCACACGCGCTTGTCGCCACCGCGCGATTGTCCGGGCACGCCTCTGAATTCAGGATAGAACGATTCGCCCCAGATCCTGTCGAAGGGTTGTGGGAGCTCGGTGACGACTTCATGACGATCGACCTCGCTGCCGTCCTCAAGGACAAGGGCAAGGGGCATCGGTTTGTCATGTGGCTCCGAAGCTCTGACAAGCTTGCACCCCAAGCGGCCGGATCTTTGCTCTTGCTTATCACGGCCCGGCTTGAATTGCGCCAGTTCCAGGTAGCGAGAGCGGATAGGAAGCATCAACACGTAGGTCCGATTGCCTGGGCAATCCGCGAGCTGGCGCAGTGGCTCGATGAAGAATTGCCCAAGGCCCCAGTCGACGTCTCCGACATCGTCCACCACTATCCGCTGTGGGCATGAGCGACGCGAACACACCGCGGGGTTAGCCCATCGTCACACGCCTAACTCCACGGCTCACGCGCATTCTTCTGCCGCGGGGAGCGCCGCTTGGGCTCGGTCGATGTCGGCTGCGAGCGGCCCGCCGGGCTGCGCAGTCTGCCGCGGGTTCGTAGGCTGCCGTTCATGGCACGAGGCTCAGCGGTGGCGGCTGTCCCGGCCGCCGGGATTGCTGCGGGACTGGGTTATTACCTGCTCGCTACTGGCAAGCTGACGATCGACACTGGCTGGGGCCGACGGCTGCGGCCGCTGGGCCCGTTCGGCGTCACGATCGCGGCCCCGGCCGCGGCTGTGTTCGACGTGATCGCCGCACCTTACCTGGGCAGGACGCCCCGGGCCATGGCGGGCCACCTGCGGGTCCTGCAGCGGGGCAAGGACATGGTGCTTGCCGAGCACTACACGCCCGTCCACGGCGGCCGGCTCACCGCCGTCACGCTTGAGACGGTCACCTTCGACCGGCCCCGCCGGGTCGCCTTCCAGCTGGTGCGCGGCCCGGTCCCGCACGTGGTCGAGGAATTCATCCTGACCGAGCACGACGGCGCCACACGGCTGGAGTACTCCGGCGAACTCGGCACCGATTTCGGGATCGCCGGGCAGTGGTGGGGCGAGCGGGTCGCGACCGCATGGGAGGCAGCGGTCCGGGCCTCGTTCGCCAGCATCCGGGCCGAAACAGAACGCCGCACCAGGCCCAGCACCGCCATGTCATAACATCCTTCCGCGGTGGCTGGCCGCGCGCTCGCAGGCGCCGGCCAGGTCCACGGCTGTGGCTCAGACCGCGCCAGGTCCGAGAAACGTGCCGGGCGGTTCGGGTGACCTCGGCACAGTTAGCGGAGGCACGCCGGGCAACGTCGCGGGTCAGGTAGCCGTGTACCACAGCTCGACTTGATCTCGGTGCCCGGACCAGCTCAGGTCCAGCGTCCAGCATCCGGGCGCTGGGAGATTGACGTATGACGGGCCGACATCGGGCAGCTCCAGGGCAGCGGTGCGGTGCGTGCCGTCGAGCATGGCACGGATCAGCAGCGGCGCTGCGGGCTTGTCAGCGAGCCGCGACACCCACAGGACCTTGTTTCCCACGTTAGGAAGCGGCGGGGCATACAGCGACGATTCTGGCGTGCCCCAGAGAATGGCGACGATATCGCCCCGCAGTCCCATCACATGCCCGATCGGCATGCCGGGTGGATGAAAGCCGGACCGCGCCCATACTGGCAGCGGCCCGTCGATCCGCCGAGCCAGACAACCCGCGGCGCTAACCGGCGCGGCGCCACCGCCGGGCACCGCATTAGCCCGGCGGGAGGGCGATGACGACGCTGGATAACTGGCGGGGGAACACGCCGCCACGGCGGCGGCGGCGACAGCAAAAACGACAACGGCCATTCCAGGCCTCACACGTTGACGATACGCCGTCTGAGGGCACGCATCGCGACGTTGGCCTTGGCCACCGGATCGGTACTGAAGGCTGTGGGGTGCCAGAAGTCTGCTCGCTCCTGTGACCTGCGCCGACAGGCGGCCCATGGCCATAGGGAATGATGATCACCTGTGTCTCTCCGCCTGCTCTACCTGATCTTCGTTCGACTCTGCGGCTGGCTGGTCCTGCTCGGCCGGTCAACGGCGTCCAAGGACATCGAGTTGCTTGTGCTGCGGCACGAGGTCGCCGTACTGCGCCGTACCAGTTCCCGGCCACGGCTGGACTGGGCCGACCGTGCTGTTCTGGCCGCGCTGATCCGGCTGCTGCCTCGAGGTCTGCGGGTGCACCGGCTGGTCAGCCCAGGCACCGTCATGCGGTGGCACCGCCGCCTCGTCACCAGGAAGTGGACCTATCCGCACCGGACGGGACGCCCGCCGACTAGCGCCGAGATCGCCGCGCTCATCGAGCGGCTCGCCACCGAGAACCATGGCTGGGGATACCAGCGCATCCAGGGCGAGCTACTCAAGCTCGGCTACCGGGTGAGCGCCTCCACGATCCGCCGCGTTCTCAAGGCCCTTAAGATCCCGCCGGCACGAAAACGGCATACCGACGCGACCTGGCGGCAGTTCCTGCACGCGCAAGCCGCGACCATGCTCGCCGCCGACTTCTTTCACGTGGACTGCGCGGTAACGCTCCAGCGCCTGTACTGCCTGTTCGTCATCGAAGTCGGCTCGCGCTACGTCCACATCCTCGGAGTCACAGCCCATCCGGACGGGCGGTGGACTACCCAGCAGATCCGCAACCTCCTGATGGACCTCGGCGACCGCGCCGCGGACTTCCGGTTCCTGGTCCGCGACCGCGCCGGGCAGTTCACCGAATCCTTCGACATGGTCCTTACCGCCGCCGGTATCGAAGCAGTGAAGATCCCGCCCCGAAGTCCTCGCGCGAACGCCCATGCCGAACGGTTCGTGCTCACCGCCCGCACCGAGGTCACCGACCGGATGCTGATCTTCGGTGAACGTCACCTGCGCAGCGTCCTTGCCGGGTATGCCCGGCACTACAACAGACGACGACCCCATCGCAGCCGCCAACTGCGTCCGCCCCGACCCGACAACCCCGCCACCAACCTCTCCCAGAAGCGGATCAAGCGCCGACCCGTCCTCGGCGGCCTCATCAACGAATACGAGCGAGCTGCTTAGAAGCCCTGATCAAAGACGGTGGCCGAGTTCTGGCACCCCGCAGGTAGCGGACGCGCTGCGGACGACCCGCAACCGCGCGCTGCTGCCCAGGAGCAGGCTTGAGCGCTGCCCGGCGAACACACGCAATCTTTGGGGTGAACTGACTGTTATGGCTGGTGTATGATCTGCCGTCGTGAGCAAGCTTGTATTCATTAGCTACAGTCACCTCGATGCCGCTTTTGTTGCGCGGCTAAAGGTGCGTCTGCTGGGCGCGGGCATGGACGTGTGGACAGACGAGGGCATCGACGGCGGTGCCGAGTGGATGAGCGTGCTCGAGAGACAGATTGAGGCTTGTGCGGTTTTTGTCCCCATTATGTCTGATCATTCGCGAGCGGCCGCATGGGTCCTGCGCGAGATCGACTTGGCCCAAGAACTCGGGAAACCCATAGCACCGCTACTGCTGGGTGGCCGCCGCTTTCTTTCCCTCCGTGATATCCAAGACGAAGACGTATCTGACGGGCAACTCCCCGGCGTTGAGTGGATTCAACGCTTGAGGACGCTTACCGGTTTGCCCCGGTCAGCCTCGGAACCGCGGAAGCCGATCGTGTTCCTCGACCCAGCCGATGTCGGGCCGCTCTGGTATTCCGCAGGGCAAGTAGTCGCTTGGAAGGAAAATGGCAGCAAAATTACCGTGCCAGACGGACTCGGCGATGTCACCGATATTGGCACTGGCATAAACCATAGCCTCGCTCTGCACTCTGACCACCACGTCACTGCTTGGGGCGGACACGCTATGGCGGCCATCGTCCCGGACGACGTACGCGACGTGACCGCCATCGCCGCCGGCTTTGGGCACAACCTCGCCCTGCACTCCGACGGTCACGTCTCCGCGTGGGGAAATAATGATTCAGGCCAGGTGAGCGTCCCAGATGGGTTGTCCGACGTCACCGCTATCGCAGCCGGCGGCGTGCATAGCGTCGCTCTGCACCGAAACGGCCAAATCACTATATGGGGATTCGGTGGCAAGCCAGTGACTGGCCTGCAGAACGTCACCGCCGTTTCAGCCGGCATCAGTCACGGATTGGCCCTACACGAGGATGGCCACATCACGGCTCTGGGGCTCAGGCGACTACGGCCAGGCCACCGTGCCGGATGGAATGCATGACGTTACCGAGATCGCTGCTGGCAACTTGTATAACTTGGTGCTCCACAGTGACGGCCGTGTCGCCGCATGGGGCGGGGATCTCTACGGCGAGGCCACTGTTCCCGCTGGGCTGAGCGACGTCATTGCGATCGCCGCGGGCGGCCACAGCCTCGCACTGGCGCGACCACTACGTCGTCGCCTGGGCAAACAACGGCCGGGCCACCGTGCCGGATGATATGCATGACGTTACTAAGATCGCTGCTGGTACTAGCCTTAGCCTAGCAATCGTGAGCGAGCGGCTCAGCTAGCTTGACTGCACCAATGAGGTTGCATGGTTGGTAGCCGACGACGCTAAATTTTGGCGCCAGAGAATGAGCCGTTTCCAGATCGCCGCGGCGTTGCCCGTGCCGCTCTGCTAGGACGCCAGTAGGCGCGAAGCGACGGCTAGCCTCGATCTTTCGTGATCTTGGATTGGTGACCTAATGCTGCGGCCTTGGGCTGTTTTCCAGCGGCCGGTGAGCGTTTTGGGCCGGCCGTCGCGCCTGTGGGGCTCGAATACACGGTCGTGGCGGTGACCTGCTCCTTCTGGCAGCAGGACGTGGCCGTCAGGCGGCGATCTGGTACTCGTGCGTAAGTCCGCCAAGGACCTGTTTTCGGCGGATCCGGTACTCGGCGAGGTTGATCTGCGGTGGCCGAGCCGTCAGCTTGAGCCGGCGAGAGCAGGCCGAGGGAACGATGCGGCCGGGCGGTGTTGTAGTGCTGGAGGTACTCGGTCAGCATCCGTCGCAGATGGCGCTCATTGACGATCAGCAGCCGGTCAAAGACCTCCCGGCGCAGGGGTACCGATCATCCTTTCGCAGGTCGCGTTCGCTCTCGGCGCCTGCGGCGGGCTGGCGAGAATCCTGATGCCTTCCGCCGTGAACACAGCGTCGAAGCAGCCGGTGAACTGACCTACACGATCCCTGATTAAGAACTTGACCGAGGTCGCGAGTGGCCCGAGGTCCATCAGGAAATTGCGGGCTGCTTGCGTCGTCCAGGCGCCGTCAGGGTTCGCGGTGATGCCGGCCAGGTGGGCGTGACGGGTGCCGTGCTCGATGACGACCAGGGCATAGATGCGACGGAGCAGCACGGTATCCACATGGACGAAGTCGACCGCGAGGATGCCGCGGGCTTGCGTGGTCAGGAACTGCTTCCACGTTGGGCCCCGGCGGCGGGGTGCGGGACGATCCTCGCGGCATGCAGGATTTGCCACACCGTGGAGCTGGCGATCGGGTGGCCGAGCTTGACGAGTTCGCCTTGCACGCGACGGTGCCCCCACGTCGGATTGTCGGTCGCGATGCGGATCACCAATTTCCGGATCACAGCTGCGGTAGACGGTCGTCCGGGTCGCCGCCCTGGTGGGTGCATGCCCATTTGCGCGCGGCCAGTCGCCGGTGCCCGGCGAGCAGCGTTGCCGGGGTCACCATGAACACCTCGCCCCACCGGCGGCGGGGGACCAGCCGGGACAGTGCCGCAAGCCACATCCGGTCGCCCGGCTGGTAGCGGACCCGGCCGGTCTGGCGGCGCAGCACCGCGTTCTCGTGCCGGAGTACCAGGAGTTCGGCGTCCTTGGACACCTCACGCCGGGCCAGTACCACCAGACAACCGAGCAGACGGCGAACAAGCAGGTAGACGACCGAAAGGATCACTCAGCGATGATCCCAACCCGGCTCTCTGCCCAAGCCAGATCCAGAAATCGAGCCCCACAGGCTCCGCGGCAAGATCGGGGGTATCTCTCTAGGTGTGTAAGGAGTGACAAAGGGTAACTGAGTGGCTAGTGGGAATGGCCACTGTTACGGGGGGAGAACACAGGTCATGTCCGTTACACGCCAAGAACCGGTTCCGGCAGGAATGGTGCACGCTCAGGACGCCGAGGGGGTTTTGGGGAGAGCCTCTCATTACGACAGGGAAAATCCCCCCCTCGGCCGGGCCCTGGCGGTGCCGCTGCGGGAGCTGCTGGATGACCGGCTGCTGGACGCGCTGCTGGAGCGCTCAAAGGACGCGGCCGGGGGGCTGCGGCTGACTGGTGAAGGCTCAATGCTCTGGGCGAGCTGGTCAAGGCGGTCTTGGAGCGGGCGCTGGAGGCCCAGCTGACCGCGCACCTGGGCTATGACCGGCACCACCCGGCAGGCCGGGGCTCAGGTAATTCCCGCAACGGGGCGATCAGCAAACAGGTACAGACCGGGATCGGGCCGGTGGGCCTGGCGCGCGCCCGGACTGGTCTGCACGTTCGAGCCGCTGCTGATCCCCAAACGGTCCGGGCGGGTCTCCGGCGGCCTGGACGACATGATCATCAGCCTGTACGCGCACGGCATGAGCGTCCGTGACATCCTGCACCACCTGCGGCAGGTCTACGGCACCGAACTATCGGCCGAGACCGTCTCCCGCATCACCGACGCCGTGCTCGAAGAAGTGAAGGCCTGGCAGAACCGGCCGCTGGATTCCCGTCTACGCCGTGGTGTTCCTCGACGCGATCATGGTCAAGGTCAGAGACAACCACGTGGTCCAGGCCAAGCCGGCCTACCTGGCGGCCGGTATCGACACCGACGGCGAGAAGCACGTGCTGGGCATCTGGCTGGCCAAAACCCCGCTCGATGCCGCCACCGCCGTGAAGGCGCCCGGTTCTGGGCCTCGGTCATGGCCGACCTGCGCAACCGCGGCGTCCGCGACATCCTCATCGCCTGCTGCGACGGGCTCGCCGGGTTCGAAGACGCCATCCGCGCCGCCTTCCCGGACACCGTCACGCAAACATGCGTGGTCCACCTGATCCGCAACAGCCTGCGGCCAGTGGCCCGCCGCGACGCCGCCGCGGTCGCCGCACAGCGCCTCCGCATGATCTACACCGCGCCCGATGCCGACACCGCATTCGATGCCCTGGCCGCCTTCTCCGCCTCGCCGCTGGGGCAGAAGTACCCGCAGGCGGTCAAGGTCTGGGAGAACGCCTGGGACCGGTTCACCCCGTTCCTGGCCTTCACCCCGCCGGTGAGAAAACTGCTCTACACCACCAACAGCATCGAGTCCCTGAACTACCAGCTGCGCAAGGTCACCAAGGCCCGCGGCCACTTCCCGACCGACGACGCCGTCGTCAAGCTGCTGTGGCTGGCGATCATCAACATCGAAGACAAACGGGCCCGCGAACGCGCCGCCCGCCGGGCCGAAACCGGCAAACGCCACGACCAGCCCGCACGCCTCATCGAAGGACAACGAACCATGGGCTGGCGCGAAGCACTCAACGAACTCGCCGTCGCCTACCCAGGACGAATCACATAAAGAAGGACGACCGACCACGCGAAAATGATCTTTACACACCTGAGGTTACAAGCTCGCAAGATCATCCGGGCTGTGGTGCTAGCGCCCCGCGTTAAAGATCATCGGCTGGGGTCGGCGCCTGCTTGCGCCGCCGCGTGCGGGGTCAGCGCGTTGGTTAGGCCGGTGAGGAGGATGTCGAGGCCGCGCTCGAGTTCGGTGGCGCCGTCATAGGAGGTGGCGCAGGTAGCGGCGAGGCTGCGGAGCAGGGGAAATTCGCGGATCGGCAGCCGGTGCAGGCCCAGGCGCAGCAGGTTGTCGGTCTCGTCGGGGTTTTCGATGAGTCCTCCGGGTCGTCGGAAGTGCGTGGCCGTGTAGGAATCCGAACAGGGCCCGGTAGATATGCAGGGCGTCGGGTCCGCTGAATCCGGCGCGGGTGAGCAGGGTCAGGATGTCCTCGAGCGGCCGCAGGGTGCCGGGGGGGCGGAGCCCTAGCGGGGTGGCCAGGGGCCGGGTGACGAGCAGCGGCACCACCTTCGGGTGGGCCAGCGCCAGCGCGCGGTAGCCGCGGGCCACGGCGCGCAGCTGTGCGGCCCAATCAGGATCGGCCGAGTCCACCTTGAGCTGGGCGATGACTGTCTCGGCTACGCCGTCCAGCAGGGCCGCCTTGTTCGGCGCGTGCCGGTACAAGATCATAGGATCCCGGCCCAGGACGCGGGCGAGCCTGCGCATGGACAGCCCGTCCACCCCGTCCCGGTCGATCAACTCCAGCGCGGCGGCGAGCACGACATCGCGGGTGATTCTGCCATCCGGATTCGCGGCAGGGTCGCCATCGTCGCGGTCGGCTGGCGGTGGCGTCATCATCTCGGTAGCACCTTCTTCTTGCAGGCCACGGCCGTAGCTCAGCATTGTAGCGCTACGGTGTTGACGGTGCTGATGGGCTCGCCCCGCCGGACGGCGCAGCCGCCTGTCCAATCTACCTGCGTACGGGGTGGCGCGAGCCAGTCTGTACCAGCCAGGCGCCAAGCCCCAGCGGAGTCTGCCGTCTTCGGGCCACCCACGGCCACTCCTGGGCGGCCTGCCTGCCGGGAATACGGAACTGCCAACTTGGCATCACTTTGTATACGCTGTAGATTATCTATGTATGTCTACATTGTAGACATAATGATCAGGTGCTGGCTGGCCGCAATCCTTGGCTGCCCACCCACGCAACCAAGGGAGACGTCTCCTTCATGACTGTGACCCTGGACCGGAAGGTCGAAGACTTCATCGGTGCCCCCCGGCAGCTGTTTATTGACGGGCAGTGGCGCGACGCGGCGTCGGGCAAGACGTTCGACACCCCCAACCCTGCAACAGGTGAGACCCTCGCTCGGATCGCGGAGGGCGGCGCGGAGGATATTGACCGGGCGGTACGCGCCGCTCTGCAGGGCGTTCGAGGAGGGGCCGTGGAGCAGGATGACGCCGTCCGAGCGCGGGCGGATCATCTGGCGCATCGGTGACCTGATCCTGGCGCACAGCGACGAACTCGCCCAGCTGGAGTCCTTGGACAACGGCAAGCCGTTCGCCGTGGCCCAGGCCGCCGACGTGCCGCTGGCCGCCGACCTGTTCCACTACATGGCCGGCTGGGCCACCAAGATCGAGGGCAACACGATCAACATCTCGGTGCCCTACATGCCCGGCGCCAACTTCCACTCCTACACGCTCCGCGAGCCGCTGGGTGTGGTGGGGCAGATCATCCCGTGGAACTTCCCGCTGCTGATGGCCGCGTGGAAGCTCGGCCCGGCGCTGGCCACCGGCAACTGCGTGGTCCTCAAGCCTGCCGAGCAGACCCCGCTGACCGCGCTGAAGCTCGCCGAACTGATCGCCGAGGCGGGCGTGCCCGAGGGCGTGGTGAATGTGGTGCCGGGCTTCGGCGAGACCGCCGGTGCGGCGCTGGCCGCGCACAACGACGTGGACAAGGTGGCGTTCACCGGGTCCACCGAGGTGGGCAAGCTGATCGTCGCCGCGGCGGGGGCCAGCAACCTGAAGAAGCTGACCCTGGAACTGGGCGGCAAGAGCCCGAACATCGTGTTCGACGACGCCGGGGATGACGCGATCGAGGGTGCCGCCAACGCGATCTTCTTCAACCACGGGCAGTGCTGTGTCGCCGGGTCCCGGCTGTTCGTGCAGCAGAGCCGGTTCGACGAGGTCGTGGACGGCGTCGCCGAGATCGCCAAGTCGATCAAGATGGGACCGGGAATGGAACCCGGGACGCAGATGGGCCCACTGGTCTCCGACGAGCAGTTCCGCCGGGTGACCGGCTTCCTGGAGTCCGGCAAGGCAGACGGCGCCACCGCACTGGCAGGCGGCGGCCGGTTCGGCGACCGCGGCTACTTCGTCGAGCCCACCGTGCTGACCAATACCCGCCCGGACATGAAGGTCGTCCGCGAGGAGATCTTCGGTCCCGTCCTGGTCGCCTCGCCGTTCAGCGACCTCGATGAGATCGCTAAGGTCGCCAACGACTCCGACTACGGCCTCGGGGCGGGCATCTGGACCAAGGACATTCCCAGGCCGACGCCCTGGCCAAGAAGATCCGGGCCGGCACGGTCTGGATCAACTGCTACAACGTGTTCGACGCGGCCCTGCCGTTCGGCGGATACAAGCAGTCCGGCTGGGGACGCGAAATGGGCCACCAAGCACTCGAGGCCTACACCGAAGTAAAAGCCGTCACCACACAGCTGTAAATCAGCCGTGCCGCGGGACGGGACCAGCCAGGTCCAGTCCCCCGGCTACTTGCCCGGGAATGGTCGGCATGAATGCGCGCGTGCCAGGCTCTGATGGATTGTTCGAGGGAGGAGATTTCACTGGCCGAACTGGTGTCCAGTAGCGGGATACAAGGGTGATCTGCCTGGTCGGCCGCGACAGTCCAGCGGGCGCGATATCCGCCGTTAGGTGCGCATTCTTGGTTAGCTGACAGGTCGTAGAGGACGCGCCCGAACGATCGTTCGGCGTCGTGCGCCGACTGGGCGCAGAGCTTGAGCCCTGGCCCGGTGCGTCGGGGTTGACCGGGCGGGTGGGGACTGGTGGGCTGGGCCCATGACTGGGCCGGTGACCTTTGTCGGCCGTGAACCCGAACTGTCTCGCCTGTTGGGAGCGCTGGCCGGGGATGCCCGGCTGGTGCTGGTGACCGGGGATGCGGGGGTGGGCAAGACCCGGTTCACGGGGGAGGGTATGGCCCGGGCCGCAATCGGCGGGATGGTGCTGGTGCGGGGGGAGTGCCTGCCGCTGGCGGGGACGCTGCCGTTGCTGCCGGTCGCCTCCGCGCTGGGTGAGCTGGCCAGGCTGGATGGTGGGAGCGTGCTGGCGGCGGCCCTGGTTGCCGCGCCGGGGTTTGTGCGGCGGGAGGTGGGGCGGCTGCTGCCTGCCGGGGGGCCTGATGACGGGCCGGGCGCGGCCAGCCGGGGGGAGGGGTGGCAGCGGGAGCGGCTGTTCGCTGCGGTGGCAGAGCTGCTGCAGGTGGTGGCGGGCTGTTCTGGCGCCAGAGTGGGGCTGGTGGTTGAGGATGTGCACTGGGCGGACAGCGCGACCCTGGATTTCTTGACGTTCCTGGGCCGGGCCGGGCGCAAGGGCGCGGTGAGCGTGGTGGTGACCTGCCGTAGTGATGAGGCACCCCTGGCGGCGCAGGTTACCGAGTGGCTGGCGCAGGTGCGCGGCGCGGCGGGGGTGGAGGAGATCGCGCCGGGCCCGCTGTCGCGGGCGGAAGTCGCGGAACAGGCGGCGGCTCTGGCGGACGGGCCGGTGCCGGCGGGGGTGGTGGATGAGCTGTTCGCGCGGGCGGAAGGGAACCCGTTTTTCACCGAGCAACTGGTGGCCGCGGCACCGGCCTGCCCGGACCGGGCACGCTGTCGGTACCGGTGGGGCTGCCGGCCCGGCTGGCGGAGTTGCTGGCGGCGCGGGCGGGCCGGTGCGCTGGTGACGCGCGGGCGGTGCTGAACGCGCTGGCGGTCGCGGCCCGGCCTTTGGCTGAGGACCTGCTCAGCGAGATAACAGGGCTGGAGACCGATGCGGTGCGCCGGGGCCTGCGGGAACTGGCCGCGGCGCGGCTGCTCGCCCCAGACACCGCAGGCGGGGCGCACCGGCCGCGGCATGCGCTGCGGGCTGAGGCGGTGGCCGGGGGGCTGCTGCCCGGGGAGCGGGCGGTGCTGCACGAGCGCACCGCGCGGGCGCTGCAGGCCACCGCAGATCAGACGCTGGCCGCCGAAGCGGCCGGGCACTGGCAGGCCGCGGGGCGCCCAGCGGAGGAACTCCCGGCCCGGGTAGCGGCCGCCGAGGCTGCGGAGCGGGTGTTCGGGTACGCCGAGGCAGCCGGACATTGGCAGCGGGCCATCGAAGTGTGGCCGGATGTGCCCGGCGCCGCTGCCGTGGCCGGGACTGGGGGGCCCCGGATGTATGTGCGGGCCATCGACGCGCTCTACCGGTCTGGCGACGGCGTGCGCGCCGGAATGGTCGCCGAGGATGCCTATCGCCGGTTCGCCCATCACGCCGACCCGGCCACCGCCGCAGTAATCTGCGACCGTGCGGCGTTTCACCGGTCCAGCGACTCCCGCGCCGCCGGGCTCCCGCTGATCGAGGAGGCATTGCGGCTGTTCGAGCGCGCTCCGCCATCAGCCGACCACGCGTTGGCCATGCTCTTCTACGCCAACTTCTACGCCAACTTCCCGCGGTCCACCGGAGGATCGCAGAGGGCGGATGCCCTGGCGCTGCTGACCCGGGCGTTGGAGATCGCTGAGGCGGTCGGCGCGACGGCCCTGACCTCCCGCATCGTGGCCAGCCTGGCGCACGACGCGTTCTTGCGCGGGCAGGTCGAGGAAGGGCTTGCCTTCCTTACGCGGGGCTGGGCTTTCGCCCGGGCCTCCCAGGACGGCCTGGCCCTCCTGGAGCTGGCGGTGCACGAAAGCGATGCGCTGCTCAAGCTCGCCAGGTTCCAGAGCGCCGCCGATGCGGCGTTGCGCGGTTTTGGGCCTGCCCGGCAGGGGGTCTGGGCGTCTTGCGGGCGGCCGGCGTTCTGGAGGCCAACGCCGCTGAGGCGTTGCTGGCCATGGGGGCACAGCTGAGGCCGCGGCACTCATCGACCCGCTGATCTCCGGGCCTCCCACCCGGGATCGCTGGGTGGTGCACGAAACTCGCGCCGATATCGACCTGCTGCGCGGCGACATCGACGCGACCGTTCGGCGGCGGCAGCTAATCGACGCTTTCCGCCCTGACGTCAGCCACGTTGATTACGCCCGCGAGACCGCGGAACGCGCCGCGGAGGCCGGCGCTGTGGGCGGGAGGGCCCGGCGATTCCCTGGCCGAGGCCCGACGGGCGCTCCCGCTGTTTGAGACCCCGGACATGACGATCTTCTGCGGGCGGCTGCTGACGGCGGGTATGCGGGCGTGTGCTGACCTGGCCGAGCAGGCGGGGGCGCGCCGCGACACACCCGCTGCCGAGGCCGCTGTGGCCGCCGCGGAGGGCCTGGTCTTGTGGGCGGGCCGAATGGGCGGCGCCCCGTTCACCGACCACCCGTTCGTGGGCACAATTCCGGCCGAGCGGGCGACCTGGGAGGCGGAGCGGACCCGGCTGGCCGGCCACAGTGCCCCCGCCGTCTGGGGCGGGACGGCGAAGGCATGGCAGGACCTGGGTCGCCCGCACCGCGCCGGGTACGCCTGGTGGCGCCAAGCCCAGGCCCAGCTAGACGCCGGGCTGCCCGCCGCCGCGGCCGCCGCGTTGCGTGCCGCCGCGGCCGCCGCCGACGGCCACCAGGGCAGCCCCGCTCGCTCAGATCCGCGCCCTGGCGGAGCGGGCCCGAATCCTGCTCCACGCCCCCGCCCCCCCCCGCCGCCCCGCCGCCGGATGATGTCCCGGTGCCGTATGGGCTGACCGGGCGGTGGCTGGCCGTGCCGCGGCTGCTGGCCGCCGGGCACACCAACGCCCAGATCGGCGCCAAGCTGTACATCAGCCCCCGGACCGCCGGCGTGCACGTCACCAACATCTTGCGCAAGCTCGGCGTCTCCGGCCGGGTGCAAGCCGCCGCGCTGGTCGAGCGGGCCGGGCTGCTGGAGGACCAGCGGCCCTAAACACCAGCCGCCCGAATCTAAATACCCGCCGGGCCCAAGACTGCCCGGGTGACAGATCCGCGCTGTTATGCCGTGGCCGCATCCTCAGGGGCAAAGCCCACACCAGGCCCACCGAGGAGACCGTCATGCATCCCACCATCGGCTACCAGCTGGCCCAGGTTCATCTGGCTGGCCTACGCCACCACGCCCAGCGTGACGGGCTGGCCCGCGCCGCCCGGCGGGCGCGATCACACCCCTCGCGGCACCCCGTGCCCGCGCTTCCGGCTGTCGGCCGCAAGGTGCTGGCCGACCGGGCGCCCGCAGCACCTGACCCACCCGACCGCCGCCGCACCCCCACCAGCGGCCCGTACCAGCGGGCAGCCACTCATTTGCCACCTGCATCGGAGGCTGTCATGAAGCCCCTCCGCACCATCCGCCGCCTGGCCTGCATCGTGGCCGGGCTGGCCACCGCTGGGCTGGCGCTCGGCACAGCTTCCCCGGCGGCGTTCGCCTACCGGCTGCCGCCGCAAGGGGGCCCCGGCACACCCGCCCACGCCCCGGCCCAGGTTCACACCATCGTCACCGGCGGCACGTCCGGCTGGCAGATCGTCCTGATCGCGATCGCCCGCCAGCGGTCCTTGCCGCGGTCTCGGCCCTGGTCCTCGACCGGGCATGGGCAGCGCGGCACCGGGCGGCGCCGACCGGTTGACACACGCCACCCGGTGCTAGGGCGCAGCCAGTACGGACAACGGGCTGGGACGGACTTCCCAGCACCTTCCTGGGGCATTTGCCGACCGATCACCACAAGAGAAGTAAGGAGCTGGCAGAGATGCTCACCCATCGACTAATGCTAATTCTAGCGGTGCCGCCCTGGCGCTGGCCGTGGTGCCCGCCGCGGCGTCCGCAGCGGCAGCGCACGGCAGGTACACCACCATCGACGTGCCCGGCGCTACGGCCACCATCGCCGGTTATGTCAACGACTTCGGGGTGGTGGCCGGGTCTTGACTCCGGCCGCAGCGGCAATAACCACGGGTTCCTCGACCGGCGCGGGGTATTCACTAAGTTCAACGTGCCTGGTGCCACCAGCACGGTGGGGACCGGGATTATGCACGACTTGGGGGTGGTGGTCGGGTCCTACACCGACGCCCGTGGCGTGTCCCACGGGTTCACCGACCGCCGCGGGGTGTTCACCACGGTCAGCGACCCGCACGCGGGCACCGCCGCCGGGCAGGGCACCTTTACCAGGGGGATCAACAACCTGGGCGTGATCGCCGGGACCTACCAGAACGCCGGTGGCGTGTTCCACGGGTTCTCCGACCGCCGCGGGGTGTTCACCACGATCAACCACCCGCACGTCGGTACGGCATCCGGGCAGGGCACCACCGTGGGGTTCATCAACGACCTGGGCGCGGTCACCGGGACCTACTTCGACAGCCACGGCAGGGCCGTCTCCTTTGCCTGCTGTCCCGGCCGGTTCACCACGGTCAACGACCCAGCCGCGCCCGGGTTCAGCACGTTCGCCGGGGCTATCAACGACTTCGGGGTGATCGCCGGGACCTACACCGACGCCCATGGCGTGTTCCACGGGTTCATCGACCGGCGCGGGGTGTTCACCCCGGTCAACGACCCGGCCGGGGCCAAGGGCACGGCACCCGAGGCAATCAGCAACACCGGGGTGATCGCCGGCTTTTACACCGACAGCCACGGCAACAACCACGGGTTCACCTTCAGCCCAGCCCATTAGGGCATAGCCCGCCGGGCGGTGTGGCCCAGGGCAGGCAGCGGCCCCGGGCACACCGCCAGTGGCGGCACCAGCAGGCCGTGCGGGTAGAGGGAGTAGGCCCTGACACTGCCGCCACGCTGCTGGTCGCCGCTGACGACCGCCCCGAACGGTTCCGGCTCCGACGCCCTCTCGCACCTGTAGCGCCGATCCCGGTATTTGGAGGGGAAGATGCCCGCACTCACAGCACAAAAGGTCAGGCGGCACCTAGCCGCGATCGCCGCTGCTGCCGCTGCCGTGGCGCTGCTGGCCGGGGTCGGCCCGGCCGCGGCCCAGGCCCGCTCATCCGCAGGCTCCCCCGGCGGCGCCCGGGCTGTCTTCGGCGGCACCTGGGGCACCGCCATTGAAGTCCCCGGCACCGCCGCCCTCAACCAGGGCTTCGGGTTCGCCGAGACTAGCTCGGTGTCGTGCGCCACGCCGGGTAACTGCGGCGCGGGCGGCTCTTACACCGACAACTCCGGTAACCAGCAGGCGTTCGTGGTCAGTGAGGTGGACGGCACCTGGGGCACCGCCGTTGAGGTCCCCGGCACCGCCGCCCTCAATCAGGGCGGGTACGCCTGGGTCGCGTCGGTCTGGTGCGCCTCGCCGGGCAACTGCGGCGCGGGCGGGATCTACTCCCGACAGCTCCGGCCACTTCCAGGTGTTCGTGGTCAGCCAGGTCAACGGCACCTGGGGCACCGCCGTTGAGGTCCCCGGCACCGCCGCCCTCAATCAGGGAGACGCCGAGATCAGCTCGGTGTCGTGTTCCTCGGCGGGCAACTGCAGCGCTGCCGCTTTTACTCCTTCAGCTACACCAGCCACCCGGCCGGGCAGGCGTTCGTGGTCAGTGAGGTGGACGGCACCTGGGGGCACCGCCATTGAAGTCCCCGGCACCGCCGCCCTCAACAAGACCGGGTTCGCCCAGGTCAACTCGGTGTCGTGCGCCCGGCCAGGCAACTGCGGCGCGGGCGGCTCTTACACCGACAACTCCGGTAACCAGCAGGCGTTCGTGGTCAGTGAGGTGGACGGCACCTGGGGCACCGCCGAGGAGGTCCCTGGCATCGCCGCCCTTGCCCAGGGCGGGTACTCCGACATCGCCTCGGTGTGGTGCGCCCGTGCGGGCACCTGCGGCGCGGGCGGGATTTACTCCGACGGCTCCGGCAGCTATCAGGCGTTCGTGGTCAGCGAGACCAACGGGACTTGGGGCACCGCCGAGCAGGTCCCCGTCACCGCGGCCCTCAACCAAGGCGGGTACGCCTACGTCCAATCGGTGTCGTGCGCCCCGCGGGGGCAACTGCGGCGCGGGCGGGCAGTACACCGACAGCTCCCGGCCGCTCGCAGGCGTTCGTGGTCACCCAGACCAACGGCACCTGGGGCCACCGCCGAACAGGCCCCCGGCACCGGCGCCTCAACCAAGGCGGGTACGCCTTCATAAGCGAGGTGTCGTGCGCCCCGGCGGGCACCTGCGCCGCGGGCGGCGGTTACACCGATAGCTCCGGCAACGGCCAGGCGTTCGTCGTCAACAAGGCCTACCAGCAACCCGGGCCAAGACAAGCAGCCGTCAGCCCTCGACACGCCCCAGCACGACCCTGGCATTTGCGGGCGCCCGCGACCTGCCACCGGGCGATCGCAGGCTCAACCCCGCGCGGCCCGGTGCTTCCGCTGGCCAGGGCTGAGCGGCGGCGGGCGGGCGCGGTCAGGGGCCACACCGCCCCCGGGAGGGGGGTGCGATGGTGACCGCCCCGCTGCTACGGCGAGGTTAGGGGCAGCGTGTGCGAGCGCGGCCGTGGCGGTTGCCGGTTACCGCCCTTTCTGACGGTGTTCAGCCGCTAGCTGGTGCGTGTTCTAAGCGGGCGCTCCGCGGTCGGCCGTAGGATCAGCCACCACCTTCCCTTATTTCACGGCGCTGGCGTTGGCCAGCCCGGTGCTCGACCTGAGGGTCACGCAGGTGGCGAACCAGTCCTGGGGTGTTCACGTGCTGCTTCCGGCGGGCGCGATCAGCTGACAAGAGGGGTCGTCCGGCGCGGAACTGCCAGCGCGCCGACGGCGACGGCGCCGTCCGGCCCGCAGCTAAGCCGGTTGGCGTCGAGCACCTCGATGTGCTCGCCGAGCTCGAGGCCAAGCTTGGACGCTCTCGCGATCGCCCGGGTCACCGTGTCGAGGTCGGCTGGCCGCGCCCCTCGGACCCGGCCAGCAGCTTCCGAGCAGCTGGGCCATGCCCTCGGAACCAGTGTCGTCGCCGGTCCGCCCGAGCTCTCACAAGGTAGAGTCGGCAGCTACGAGGAGATCATTTCGAGGGGCAGTTTGAGGGGCAAAATGGTGCTAGCGGGTGCTTGGCTGAGCCTGTCTCAGCTTGTGTGAGCTAGCGAATGGCCTGGTCAGGCCGCGTATGCTCTGGTCAGAAATTCGTGGGGTGATTCATGGCATGCAAGAGGCCAGGGGTTCGAGTCCCCTTAGCTCCACTGTTTTTCGAGCCTGTGTTCGGGCTCAAGTGACTAACCAAGTGACAACGGCGCCGGACTAACCAGTGCCGTTCGCTTGCTCGCCCAAGAGCGTCGTCCTTGCCAGTCGCGTGCCGCGCATGGCGGGCACGATCACATGCCGGTAGACGGTCTCGGTGACGCGGACTGACTTGTGGCCCGACGTGTCGCTGATGTCATGGATCGGGACGCCGTTGGTGCTCATGATCGAGACGGCGGTGTGTCTGCCTTCGTGAGCGTGCCAGTGGCCGAACCCGACGCGGCGGGCGACCTTGGCGAATCGCCAGTCGAGGTCGCCGCGGGTGTAGGGGCGGTCGTCTGGGTGGCAGAACACGAGGCTGGTGTTGTGCCAGCCCGGAAGTTGGGGTGGCGCAATAGCGCAAGGACTTTAAGGCTGCGCTCGCTGCGCTTCTCGTTGGCCGTCAAGATCGCGATCATCGCGGCCGCGACCCATGGGATCGCTACAAGAAGGCGGTAAGAAACGGCCAAGATCGCGAGTAGCAGGGCGAGCCTGTTTGTGGAAGGCAACCATCGGAGGCTATCGGGGAGCAACGCTGTCACCCCAACTTAGATCAGTTAAGGGATCGAGGTGACATCGTCAGTGTCGTCCCGACCCAAGCTTCGAGGGGATCGCGGGACGACATTGGCCCTGACCGTGCGTACGCCTGCGGCGTACCTACGCACCGAAGCCAAATTTATCATCTGGTCCGGGTGCCGTCACATCTCTGAGCTTGCTTCTTAACCTGTTCGGCGTGGGCGGGTATGTCGATCTTGGCCGCTTAGCCGACTTGATGGTTGCTCATGGTGACAGCGTCTACGTCGTGAGCATGATCCCTAAATACGTCATCCATCACGGTTGCGCCTCCGCGTACGGCGGGGACGATGACGTGCCGGTAGACGGTTTCGGTGACGTGGGTCGACTTGTGGCCCATCGTGTCGCTGATGTCCTGGATGGCCACGCCGTTGTGGCTCATGATCAATACTGCGGTGTGCCTGGCTTCATGGGCGTGCCAGTGGCCGAGTCCGGCGCGGCGGGTCATCTTGCCAAACCGCCAGTTGAGGTCGGCGCGGGTGTATTGACCGCCGTCTGGGTGGCAGAACACTAGACCGTTGCCCTGCCAGTCCTCGCCAGCGGTGAGCCGTTCGACTGCCTGGCGCTTCCGGTGGTCGTGAAGCGCGGCGATGGCTCGCTTGGGCAATATCAAGGAGCGGCGGGACTTGGGTGTCTTGACGCCGCCGCCACGGCGCGCGGAGCGCCAGACGTGGATGATTTCCCTGTCGAGGTCGACGTGTTCCCAGCGCAGTCCGCGTAGCTCGCCGGGGCGCATGCCAAGGGTGAGAGACAAGACGAACAAGGCCTCTAGCCTGGCCAGGTCGGACTCGTCGCCGTCGAGACCGAGTTGCGCTCGGCACGAGCGGCACGTGGTGTCCGTGAGGTCGGTGCTGACCTCGGTGACCTCGTGCCGGGGCTTGGTGCCGCACGCCAGTTCGCCGGTCCCGGTCGCGGCGTGCGTGGCGGCCTGGGCATACTGCGCGATTCTGAGGACACTCGTGTACCCAGTGGTGGTGCCGGTGGCAGTCGCGAGCACTAAGGCGGCCTGAGGCTGGGTCATGGCACGCGACGGTCTGCCCAGCTGGCCTTCCGGCAGATCGGCAAGTTCAGCCACGTGACCAGCGGCGATGGGATGGTTTAGGAGGCTGGTGGTGGCTGGTCATCCTCGGTCGGGCTGCAGGTGGGTGTAGGTGCTTCGGGTCGTTGACCGCAGGCGAGGCGGGTGGCTGCGGTGACCAGCGCGTGCTGCCAGTCGGGTGGGATCACGGTGAAGGTTCCGTCCTCGATCGTGGCCAGTGCCTGCGCGGCTACCTCGGAGGGATCGACGCCGTGGGGCGACATGCCGGTCGATACGAGAGCGGGGCAGATCATGCTCACGCCGATCGGGGTGTCGGCCAGCGCCATCGCGGCGTGCTCGGCCACGGCGACAACGGCGTGTTTGGAGGGCCCGTAGGCGCCACCGCCAGAGAACGTCGTGGCCCCGGCCAGTGAGCCGGTGATCAGGATGTGGGCTGTCGCCCGGGCACGAGAGCTGGGCCTTATCCTCTGAGCGCCGCGCCCACAGCTAGAGCTGGTGGCGTGTTAGTGCCACCCACCGGTGCGCCCACAGCACCGCGCAGAGTCGATAGCCGATCGGCACAATACCTCTTAGCCCTGGGGTGCCTTATCGCGCCCGGGTGTGCCTGCGTTCGGCCAGGGCAAGCTCGCGTCCCTGGTCGCCGTCAGCCGGAAGGCCGGGTCTGCCGGGTGCCTGGTTGGTGGCTACCGCGGTGGTGGCTGCGGTTCGTGGCGGTTCGGCCTGCGTGCGCGGCAGGCTATGCCGTGTCCTTTGCCTCGATGGTCGTGATGGCCGGGTCCGGCGCGCCTGGCGTGCCTGCCGCCGGTTGTCGGCTTTTGCGAGCATGTCGTTGATGCGGTCGGCGGCGAGCTGTTGCAGGATCAGCGGATGCATGGTGTTCTCCTGGGGTGTTGGGCGGGCGGCCGCGCGGCCGCTTACGGGCGGTGATGGTGCCGTGGGTGAAGATCTCGCCGCCCCAGACGCCGTGCGGCTCGTGGCGTTCGAGCGCGCCGGCCAGGCAGAAGCCGCGTATGGGGCAGGGCGCGCAGTGCGCCTTGGCCAGCTCTAGGCCGTGTTTCATAAGTGCCTTGGGAGCCACTCGTTGATCGCGGCGATGTGGATGGTGGCTTCGTAGCGGACGGCGAGCTTGTCGAAGCGGGTGGCCACGGCGCGGTTGCGTTTGAGCCGGTTTATCCCGCACTCCACCGCGTGGCGCTGCTTGTAGCGTTCGGCGTCGAAGGCGGGCGGGCGGCCTCCGGCGCTGCCGCGGTTCTTGCGGTGGCGGGCTTGGTCAGCTGGTTCGGGGATGGTGCACCGGATTGCGCGGCGCCGCAGGTAAGCGCGGTTGGCGCGGGAGCTGTAGGCCTTGTCGCCCAGGACCCGGTCCGGGCGGGTGCGGGGCCGCCCGCCGCCGGGCCGGCGGACGCGGATGCCTTCCAGGACGGCCTGGAACTGGGGGCTGTCGCCGCGCTGGCCGGCGGTAATGACGATCGACAGGGGTTTCTGGCGCTGCTCGCAGGACAGGTGCACCTTGGTGGTCAGCCCGCCGCGCGACCGCCCCAGGGCATGGTCAGCGGGCTCGGCCACGGTGCCGCCCGGCGGCTCGGCCTGCAGGTCGCCCCGGATCCGCGCCCCGGCGGCGTGCTGGTGCGCCCGGGCCACCGTGGAGTCCACGGACACATCCCAGGTGATCAGCCCCTCCGCGTCCGCCCGGCCCTGCAGCCCGGCCAAGATCATGCGCCAGGTGCCGTTGCGCTGCCAGCGGCGGAACAGGCCATACACCGTCTGCCACGGTCTTATGTGGAATCAGAGGGCTGGCTGTCAAGCCCTTCTTCTGTGCTCTTCCGGGCCTTGATGGCTAGGACGATAGGGGTCGGTTCGCCGCTTTCTGCGAACTGTTCGAGCTGTAGTCCTGCGGCGAGGAAGGCGTGCATCAGCTCGGGGAGCGGGCGGTGGGTGGCGCCGACCTTGGCGCGCACTCCTTGGTCGGTCCAGGAAGCTTTGGTCCAGTGGCCGTTGCGGTAGCCGGGGCGGATCACGATCGCGTCCAGATCGCTGCGGTCGGCGAATCCGCCGCAGAAGCAGGGGTGGACACCGACGTGCACGAATACTCCACCGGGCCGCAGGATCCTGGCCACCTCGCGGAGCGCCGCCGGGTAGGTGGGCATGTCGGTGTGGACCATCATCGCGATGACGGCGGGCAGCGAGTCGTCTGGGATCGGGAGGTGCTCGGCGTCGGCCTGCGCTGTGGGAAGGCGGCCGCGGGCGTGCCGGAGCATCCCGGCGGACAGGTCGACGCCGATGGGGGTCCAGCCCAGCTCGCGGACCTGGGTGGCGTGGACGCCGGTGCCGCACCCGATCTCCAGGCAGGTCCCGCTACCCTCGCCGAGGAGGTGGCGCAAGACGCTGGTGAGATCGAGGGGATTGCCGTCCCCCGTCCTGGCCCCGGTGCTCTGCCCGCCGAGGAACTCGTTCTCATACCAGTCCGCGATCTCGTCGTAGGCCGCAGTGGGCGCCATCGCCCGCCTCCTGTGTGACCGTGCGTCGACCCCGTCGGAGATGTCTGGGTCTTCGACCCTAGCTTCCGATCTGGCCGTGGCCCGTCGGGTCAGCTGTCGGCGGATTTATGGGGTGTGGCGAGGCGGGCCTTGGTGGACGTCGACGATCGGCAGGAGTGTCCCAGTGGCCCGGATGCCGAGCTGCCGGGGCGTGGGCCCGGCCGGGGTGGGAACGTCGGCCAGGCGCTGGAGGAGCTGGTCGAGGGCGGCGTGGCCGTCGTCGACGGCGGCACGTTCGTCGTCGGTGAGGGGAACGGCGGCGAGCATGCGCTGCAGGTTGTCCTTGGCTTCTAGCAGGAGCGCCTTGGAGGAGTCCTTGGGGGTGTAGAAGTCGCATTTGGCGCAGGCCATCCGGTGTGGGCACTGCTCGAAGAAGGTGTAGGAGCACAGTCCGTGGCCGAGGTCGTAGTACTGCCAGGGCTGGCCGGTGGCGGCGGCTCCGGAGGCGGCGGCGGCGCGGTCGATGAGGACTTCGATGGTGCGGATGTTGCGTTCGAAGTATCCGGCGTCCCGGTAGGCCCTGGTCAGTGTGTTCGGGGTGATCTTGGCGTAGTGCTGGGTGGAGCTGAGCTCGCGGTGGCCAAGCCAGGCCTGCAACTCGAACAGGGTCATCGGCTCCTTGGCGTTGTAGAGCTGGCTGGCGATGGTGGAGCGGGCCCGGTGGCTGGTGATGTTGCCGCGGACGTCAGCGTCCGGGACGCCGGCTTTGCGGCAGAGCATCGGGATGATGGCGTTGTTGATGTAGTGCTTGGCGACGCGGCGAGCCCGGAAGGCGAACAGGAAGTCGACGTGCTCGCCGGTCTTGCGGTCCAGCATCCTGGGCTGCCCGGGACGGGCTGCCTGCCACGCCTCGATCGCCTGGCCGACCAGCGGGTCGACGGGTTTGGTGAACGCGGTGCCGGTCTTGTGGGTGGGGATATCCAGCAGGCAGACGGCGTCCCGGGCGAGGACTTCAGCGGAGTCGCCGGGGATCGGCATGCCCTCGTGCTGCCAGCGGATGCAGCCCACCCGAAGCCGGGCAATCTCGTCGCTGCGCTGTCCGGCGAACAGCCAGGTGAGTGTGATCGCGCGCAGCAGCTCCATCGGGTGGGAGCGGGTGTCGCCGCTGGGCCGGTCGCCGGGGGTCAGGTTAAGCCCGGCCCACATCAGCTTGGCCCAGATGTCGTCGGCGATCACGCGGGGATCCGGGCCGAGCAGCGCGTTGATGCTGCGCGGGGTGCGCAGGGCGGTGGCGACGTCGAACCGGCGTGGGATCCACTCCCATTCCTGCAGATCGCGGAAGAAGATGCGGGTCATGCCCAGGTAACCCGACTTCGTCTCGGCGCTCAGCGGTTCGCCCGCGCGTTTGCGCATCCCATTGATCCACTGGACGTGGTCGCCGACGGTCATGCGGTCCACCGCCGCGACCCAGGACGCGCAGGTCTGCCGGGTCCATTGGCCGGGTTCGGTGATGCCGGGGTGATCGGCGGTCAGCCACCGGCCGGCCTTGGACAGCACGCTGCGGTAGCTGGCGCGGACCTTCGGCGTCAGCGTGGACGTTGCATGCCAGCGTTCGACCCACTCCGCCCAGCCAGGCGCCGTCCCCTCGATCGCCACCAGCCCGGGACCGTGCTCCAGTGGCGGTGGTGGGTCTGTGTGACCGAGCGCGGCCACGGCCCGGTGGACGCCATAAAGGGTCGATCCCCGGTGCTCACCCATCGCCGGGTCGCTGCGCATCCGCAGCAGCACGCCGCTGGTCAGGTCCTCCAGCAACGGGCTGCGGTTGAGCAGGAACATCTGGCAGACCATCGCGGTCAGGTGCGGTTCGCGGGCGCTATAGCCCCAGCCGGCCAGCACCTCGCGGACCTGCCGGACAGCGTCGTCCACCGGCTGGCGGCCGAAGACCCGCCGGGCCAGGCCCGGCCGCTGGAAGCGGCCGATGCGGTCGAACGCGGTGAACCCGGTGAGCAGATAAGCGTAAGCCAGGACGTAGGGGCGGGCGTTGGGGCCGATCTGGCCAGGCCATGTCCGCCGGAAGTTCTCACCGCTGGGGTCGATGAGGCCGATCCAGTCCCGCTCGCTCCAGCCCCAGAACGATCGCTGCAGATCACCGCAGCGCATCAGCACCAGCCCAGCCGCATCCCACGCGTATCTGCTTCCCCGGGCGGCGTCGTGGTCCCAGTGCAATGCGGCCTGGGCATCGCGCAGCGGCCGGACAAGCCACCCGATGGATCTCCACGGGGTGGCGTTCAGGTCGAGGTCCGTTCCTCTCGCCTGGGCCAGCAGATCACCGCCCAGCCCCCGCAGAGTCTCCACTTCCGGCTCAGACAGCGCGATCTTCTGGTCATAGCGGGTCTCGTCGATGGGCCATGCCCAGCAGCGGGTCGCGGGCGCCCTGGGGGCGGCCGCCGACGAAAAGACGGTCACGGCGTCGTCGCTCCCGCCGGGCTGCCGGGGCGGGTCAGCATCTCCACCCGCCAGGCGTGGACGTGATCCATCGACTTGTTGAGCTTGTCGGACAGGTCCCGCCCGGACAGATGGATATAGCGAAGCGTCGATTCAGGCGACCTGTGACCGGCGAAGGTAGAGATCGCGTGCAGCTCCCAGCCCATCCGGGCCAGGTCGGTCAGGCACAGATGCCGGGTCGTATGCGTGGAGAAGCGAGGCACCCCAGCCTCATCGGCGATCCGCCGCACGACCTTCGACCACGTCCACAGGCTCAACGGCCGCCCGTGGTTGCGGTGCGACTCCGACAAGAACAGCGGGCCACGGGCCCGGCTGATCGCCGCCCGATGGCTGAGATAGCTGGCCAGCAGCACGCCAGTGGCCGCCGAGTACGGCACCACGCGTTCCAGCCGGTTCTTGGTGCGGTGCGCCTGCACCCGCAGCATGCGGTGCCCCGGATCCAGATCCTCGGTCTGCAGCGTGCACAGTTCCTCACGGCGAAGCGCCGCGTCATAGGCCAGCGCCAGCATGACCCGGTTGCGGATCGGCTCCTCGGCGGCCACGGCCAGCACGTCCAGCCACTGCCGCTCATCGGGGACCCACGGAAGCTTGATCAGCCGCGGGACCAGGCCTCGTTCCTGACCGCCGAACCGGCGGCCAGGCGTGTACTTCCCACGCCCGACCGGGTTGAGCTCCCGCAGGCCCTCCTCGACCAGGTGATCGTAAAACAGCCGGACTGGGACGAGCCGCTGCTGGATGGTGGCGCTGGACAACCCCGAGCCGGAATCGATCGAGACGACATTGACCCCGCGATGGCCCGGCCTGGTCGTGAGTTCCCGGACGAACACCGCCACATGCGCCCGGTTCGCGGTGACCGGGTCCACGCCTTCCCGCTCACACACCTGCAGATACTCGGCCAAACCCCGGGCGTAAGCATCGATCGTCCGCGGTGCCCGCCCCAGATCGACCCAGATCCGCAGCCACCCGGCCGCCAGCTCATGCCGCCCAAGGACAGGCCACTTCTCCTCAAGAACGACCGCCAACGACGCTCCTCAGCTACCGGCGAGACCGTACCGGACAAGATCGCCCGGAAGGCCTGATTCCAAGTAACTGATACGTAGGCCGGCGGCACGTCCCGCCACGGCGCCCCCGCCCGCACCCGCCACCGGATCCCGTCAATCAGCGTGCGTTTCGCATGCTCAGGCGGGCGGCCAAGCCTGCTGCCAGGCAGCAACGGCCCCAGCACCGCCCACTGCGCGTCCGTCAGGTCCGCCCGCTGCGTCACCGCTAAGGTGGCCACGAGGTCTCCGTGCAGATGGTCTTCTTCGTCGTTGACTCATCTACCGGAGACCTCACTCATCCCAGCTCAGCGACACGCCGGCATCTCTAAATCACAGCAAACCACTCAGCCCACTTTTGAAACACGGCCTAGGTCGGTCGGCCAGTCGGAGAACCATAGCTGCGGGTTCTGTTGCTGGCAGGGCAGTGGTCGGCAGGTTGCCTGTGCCTGCCGGGTCAGCAGGGCCAGGGAGTTACCGGGCATAACGTGTCACCGGCTTACTGGGGCTGGTGCGGGCTGGGCGGCCCGTCCCAGCTGCGGTGCGCGAGGGGAGCGGTTGGTGCGGCGGGCGAGCTGATGAGCGTGCACGATGCCGGGGTCTCGTGGGTCGGCCGGCAGCGGTGATTGCTGTTCGCTGACCGGCCCGGGGACTGGCCGGCCCGGGGCGGCGCATGCCGCGGCGGATCTGCCTCATCTGGGTCTCCGTTCCGTCGGGACGCACAGTGGCGCTGACGTTGTCTGTGGGGGTGCGGGGTCTCATGACGGGCTTGCCTCCCCGCCGTCGTCTGGATCCAGCCGACGCACCGAGATCAGGCACATCCCGAGGTCGCGCACCTTGATCAGCACTCCGTGCAGCGCAGGCTGATCGGGCAGCGGCCCGCAGATGACTGTCTGGCTGTCCTCGGCGGTGACCTGGAGGCCCTCGAACCAGGCCGTCCAGCGCTGGTCGAGGGCTCCCTGGACGCGGATCTCGTAGCGCGCGGGCGATTGCGAGCCGCTCATGCCCGGCTCCTGCCCGCGGCGCGGGCGGTGCCGATGGTGAACTGGCCGGGATTGACAGCAGCCATGTGTTCCGTCCTGTGGTGTGGGTCTGTGACCTGCACGCTACGAACGCACGGCGGGCCGGGCGTCACTCGAAAGTGGCCATGGAAGGTGGAATCTTCTGTGACGGCTTAGGCACGGAAGTGCTGTCCTGCGTCTGCGCGTTTCCAGGGGGGTACACCGCGGGGATGCGCGGCCAGCGGATGCCGCCCGGTTCGTGGCGGCATTCACCCGCAGCTACCGCTACGTGCTGGACTACCTGGCCGAGGAGGTGCTTAAGCGCCAGAACGAGCAGATGCGTGAGTTCTTGCTGGAGACCTAGGTGCTGGATCGGCTCAGCGGCTGCCGATGGTACGCCGCGTTCGCGGTGCGAGCCTTAGCCGAGATCGGCGTGGCGAGCAGATGCTGAGCACTGCCGCCCGAGGATTCCAGGCCGTGGCAGAACGCCAAAGCACGTCAGCCACGTCCTGGGCAAGCTCGCCGCGGCCAGCCGCGGCGAGGCCGTCGGCCCGGGGCGCGGGGAACCGGGTCTGATCCCCTGACACCGGCGCTCATCGCGCCGGCACCTTCGTGCCCGGGCCGCCGCGGAAGATTCCCCCTGCCATGTCCACTTTCGAGTGACGCCCGCCGCAGTGCCAGCTCATAGCGTCCCCGCAAGGCCACTAGCACGAAGGAGATGAGCGATGACCACTCGTACCACGGCCCCGCGGGGCAGTCGGGCCCGGCAGACGGCTATCACTCCGAACGGCGTGGCGGGTGCCGGCTATCCCGCAGACGACCAGAGTCATGGAGGGACGACGACCCGATGAAACGACGCCTTCGGATAGCACCGCGCGGCGGCCTTGTCGCGTTGCTCGCTGCCGCAGTTCTGCTGGGTGCCAGCTGTCCGGCATCAGCAGGAATGGGTGGTGCGCTGGCGGCAGGCCGAATCGCGGCTGCGGGTCCGATCACGCCGGTGCGGGCATGTTCCGCCTTGCCGCACATGAATTTCGGCGCCGTGCGGGACGCTCCGGGCAAGGTGACCTCGGCGGTAGTGGTGCGCGGCACGCCGCCTGCCAAGCCCGTGCTGTTCTGCGACGTCAACAGGCTTCTTCGCGCCGAAGACTCATTTCGAGATCAAGTTGCCGGTCGCCACCTGGCACGGCCAGTACGTGCAGGAGGGCTGCGAAACTCTGTGCGGGGCCATTCCGGCGCTGGGTCTCCCGGTTGCGGGCTTGACTTGCACCGCATTTGACAACGGTCAACTGGCGCTGGCAGCCGACGACGAAGGGCACACCGGCAGCGCCACCGACGGCTCATGGGCCAAGAACAGCCTCGCGCTGCGAGTCGTTTTCGGCCTGACCTCCGAGCACAGCCTGGCTCACATGTCCAGAGCGATCATCACCGCCTACTACGGCCGGCCGGCCTCCTTCACCTACTACGACGGATGCTCCACCGGCGGACGGGAAGCGCTCACCCTGGCGCAACGATACCCACGCGATTTCAACGGGATCATCGCCGGCGCACCGGCAGGCAATCTCGCGCCTCTGACCCTGTTCACTGCCTGGCTGGTGCGCAGCAACACCGGACCGGACGGCCACCAGATCCTGACATCGGAGAAGATCCCAGCGCTGCACGCAGCCGTGATGCGGGCCTGCGGCAACGCCCACGGGATCATCACCGACCCACGCCACTGCGGATTCAACCCCGCCTCGATCCAATGCCCACCCGGCAAGAACACCCAAGCGTGCCTGACCCCGGCGCAAGTGCGAGCGGTCCGCAAGTTCTACCGCGGCCCGGCCGACATGCGGGGCCGCAGCCTGTACAACGGTGGCCAGCCCTACGGATCCGAACTGGGCTGGACAGGCAACTTCGTCGAGCCGGCGGCCGACCGGGCCGCCCCCGCCGACACGCCGGCCGCAGCCCTGGCGCGGAACTACCTCAAGTACATGGCGTTCCTGCCGAACCCGCCGGCCAGCTTCACTCTCGCCGACGTCAAGTTCACCGACTCCGAGTTCGCCAAACTCAACCTGCTGGGCAACGCCATCTACAACGCCAACAACCCGGACCTGCGAGCATTCGCGGCGCACGGCGGAAAGCTGATCCTCTACCACGGCTGGGTGGACCAGGCCATCCCGCCCTGGTCCACCCTGGACTACTACGCAGCCGTCGAGCACACCATGGGCGGCTTCCGCCCCAGCCAGGCCTTCTCCCGGCTCTACCTGATTCCCGGCACCTACCACTGCCTGTACGACACACCCGACGGCAGCCCGAACTTCGTGAACCTCGTGAACTTCCTGACCCCGCTGATCTCCTGGGTCCAGCGCGGCATCGCCCCAGCAACCATCCCAGCCAACATCGGTACCCCCCAGGGGACGATCACGCTGCAGCAGAAGGTGCGGCCCTACAACGCCCTCACCCCCGTCACCCCAGCCAAGGGAAGCCTGAACGGCCACTACCACTACATCGGCACCTACCAGGCGGCACATCACGCAACGCCCGCCACCACGAGCCTCGGCCGAGGCCAGAACCTGCGATAGGAGGGGAACCCCGGTGCCCTGCCCCGCGGCCGCCGGGCCTGGTGCCGCGCATGCGGCTGGCGGACCTCCCCGGAGAGACTGAACGGGGCTGGTGCTGGTCTGCGCCCTGGGCAGGTACGGCAAGATAATCCTGTTGGCTGCCGAGCCCGGCGCGGGCTCCCGGTTGAGCCGTTCCTGAGAGTTGTTGGACCAGATCTGCCGCCAGATCGCCTTGGGGAAGCTGGTGAAGGCGAGGATGTCGGGGCGGGCGGTGTCCAGGTGCGCGGCCACGGCGGGCAGCTTGCCGTCCAGGGCTTCGAGCACCCGTCGAACTGGGCGTGCACCGAAGCGGCCTCACCTCACGACGACACGCTAACCAGCGCAAACCGGCCACCACCTCCGCGGAGGCAACCCCGGCAGGGCCGCGCCGGCCCGAGATCGGCCGGTAAGGCATTGACCCCGGCCCGGGTCCGCTGCATCGACCGTTGCGACGGCCAGCGGTGCAGGTGAAGTCACAATCGGGCTCCTCCGAGCCTGAGCGATGCAGCAGTAGTCTCCGCCCGTCCAGTCGTAACGACACCCCCGCGGTGGCGCGCTGGTCGTCCCTGGCCGATCTTCAGCTGGCTGGCGTGTTGCATAGGGTGGGCTCTCCTTAACGAAGGCTTGATGTCGGCGGGGGTTTCCCGTAGCGCCGGGAAGCGCCCGCGTCGTCGGCGGAGGCCGGATCGCCAGATGGATGCAGGAACCGGCGCAGTGCTTCGGCGACCGCGACCGGCGCTTTCTTTTCCGGCGCGGTGTGCCGTAGGCCGTCCAGCAGCTCCAGTTCCGACCCGGGGAGGACCTTGTGCAGTGCCTGGAGTGCCGGGAGTGTGATGGTAGCTGGGCTTTTGGCGCCGCCGAGCAGAAGCACCCGGGCGGTGACCGAGGCGAACCGGCCCACCGTTGGCGCGTCCAGCCTGGCGATCTGCTCGTTCTCGGCTAGTGCGGTCGGCAGCAGCGGCTCCAGCTGCCGCCACTGGCTGTTGGGCAGGCAGTACATCAGCGCCCGGACCAGGCCCAGCGGCATCCGGGCGAGCATGTCCGGAGCGTGCCCGGCACCGCGGGCCATGACCGCGAACGCTCCCCGGGTGTCACCGGCGGCGAGAAGCCGCCGGTACTCGCCCAGCCAGCTGACTGGCACCGAGCCCGCGACCGAGACGTACGGCTCGTAGACGGCGACCCGGCGGAACGCGCCTGACCGCCGGGTCGTTTCCAGGCTGACGAGCCCACCGTAGCTATGACCGAAAACCATGGCCGCGCTGGTCCGGTGGTGAACCGCGAGCAGGTCCTCGCATTCCTTCTCGATGCTGTAGCCCGTACCTTGGGGCCCGCTGGTGCCCCGCCCGCGGCGGTCCATCACATGGACCGTCAGGGACCGGGCCAGCAGCCGGGCGAGCGGCATGTAGTCGCGGGCCGACCGCAAGGTGCCGCCGATGAGGATTACTCCCTCGCCAGAGCCGAGGGTCTGGTAGCCGATCACCGTTCCGTCGCTGGATGTGACGGCCGCGGGCCGGGCCGCGGCCGCCGCCGTGACCGCCTGATCTTTGCGGCCGTGCCTGTGCTGGTTCTTCGTGGTCATTCCGGGCCTCCTTATGAGTCCTGGGGATGAGGCTGGCAAACCGTAGTGCCGGGTGCATTTGGCCGTCCGGGTGATTGTCGCTGTGCAGGCCGCAGCGCTGGTCAGTGCGAGTGAGATGAGCTACACAAGCCCGGGGTTCCGCTCCGCCTGCGGGGATGCCGTGCGCGCTGGCACCCTGCTGCCAGCTAGCGTGGGGATGAGGACCGCGGCGGCGGCCAGGTGCATGCCGGTCAGCGCCACCTTCGCGGCCGTGGTGGCATCACTGCTGAGCGGGCCGGCCAGTGACAGTGCCAGCACGGCCAGCGCGGTGGCGGTCCAGACGGCTCGTGCCCGTGGCGTGAAGTGCTCCAGCGCGGCCAGTAGTGCCCACCCTGCCAGGCCGGTCAGGATGCTCACGGCGGCCACCGTGGCCGGGCCAATGTGCTGGGTGCCCGAGCCCACGTGAACTCGTAGATCAACGTCGGCCAGTGGCCCGGCCACCGCCCACACGGTGAGCGTGGCGGCTGCGGCGCCGAGCACGGCCAGGGCGCGCCTGCGCCGGCTGGGGCGCGTCCTGCCGTCGGCTGGCGCCATCCCAGCGGCGGTTGCATTGGTTGTGGACATGAGGCACCTCCTGGTTGCGGGAAGAATCGGCATCTTGCTGCGAATCCGGGCGTTCAGGCGGGCTGCGGGCAACCCATAACCCATAGGCCAGGGTGATCAAGGCGGCCGCCGCCTTGACTTGGTCGGCCTTGTGAGCAGTCATTGCTTCCTCCTGCCGGTACGCGCTTGTGCCCTCCGTACGCTAGGAAGGCCCGGCAGCCCCGGCGTCACCCGAAAGTGGACATGACCGGTGGAGTCTTCCGCGGCCGCGCCGGGCACCAAAGTGCCGCGCCGCCTGGCGCCGGGCCGCTGATCTGCGTCGTTTGACAGAGCGGTCTGGGTCGGCCGCGGTGGCATGTGCCCTGACCTGCCTCGCTCCGGCGGCTGGCCGTTCGCCTGGTCGCCGGCATGGCCGAGGGCGGCAATTAAGGTCGCTAGACGACGTATTTTGATGGTAACGACGGGTCTTTCCATGGAGGATCACTGGAAGCGTTGAGCGTGCAGGTCGACAGTGACTGAACGGCCCCCGGTGGCCGCATCGGAGGCTGCCGTGCCCGAGCGGGACGTCCTGCTGGCCACCAAGCTGCACGTGCCCGGCCCGCGGCCGGACTTCGTGCCCAGGCCGCGGCTTGCGGAACGGCTCGACGAAGGCCTGGGCCGGGGGCTGGTGCTGGTGTGCGCCCCGGCCGGGTACGGCAAGACGGCGCTGCTGGCCGACTGGGCCCGGCGCGGCGAGCGGCCCGTGGGATGGCTGTCGCTCGACGGTGGCGATAATGACCCGGCGCGGTTCTGGCGGCACGCGGTGGCCGCGCTGGACCGGGCGTGCCCCGGGATCGGCGAGCGGGCGGGCCCTCTGCTCGGGCCGCCGGCGCCGCCGTCGTTCGAGCCGCTGGTGACCGCGCTGGTCAACGAGCTGGCCACCCAGCGCAGCACGGACGACGTACTGCTGGTGCTCGACGACTACCACCTGATTGACTCCCAGCCGGTACACGCTTGTCTTGGGCTTCCTGATCGAGCACCGGCCACCAAGGCTGCACCTGGTGCTTACCAGCCGCGCCGACCCGCCGCTGGCGCTGGCTCGGTTGCGGGCTCGCGACGAGCTGGCCGAGCTGCGCGCGGCCGAGCTCCGGTTCACCGCCAATGAGGCAGCGGCCATGCTGCAGCAAGTAGCGGCCGTGACACTGCCCGACGGGGCCATGACCGCGCTGGCGGCGCGCACCGAAGGATGGGCGGCCGGGCTGCAGTTGGCCGCTCTGTCACTGCGCGGACAAGCACGATGCTGCTGCTTTCGTGGCCGCGTTCACCGGGAGCCATCGCTACGTCCTTGACTTTCTGGCCGAGGAGGTGCTGGAGCAGCAGAGCGAGCAGGTGCGGGCGTTCCTGCTGGAGACCTCGGTGCTGGAGCGGCTCAGCGGCTCCCTATGCGACGCGGTCACCGGCCGTCCGGGCAGCCAGGCGCTGCTGGAGCAGGTGGAAAG
Organism: uncultured Actinomycetes bacterium; assembly: GCA_963707905.1. GTDB lineage: Bacteria > Actinomycetota > Actinomycetes > Streptosporangiales > Streptosporangiaceae > DASXKD01. The sequence continues at coordinate 36,649 of CAVPSA010000063.1, forward strand.
GGCTGGCCTGTTCCTGGTGCCCCTTGATGAGGTCCGCGGCTGGTGGCGTTACCACCATCTGTTCGCCGACCTGCTGCGTGCCCGGTTGCGGGAGGAACAGCCTGGCCTGGTGGGGCAGTTGCACCGCAACGCCGCGGCCTGGTGCGAGGAGCATGGCCTGGCCGATGACGCGATCCGGCAGGCGGTGGCCGCGCCGGCGGGGCGACCTGGGCTGCCCGGCTGATCGAGCAGCATTTCGACGAGGTCTTCTTCCTGCGCGGCGAAGCGGCGACGGTCCACCGGTGGCTTGTCGGCGCTTCCCGGTGAGCTGGTCCGCTCCCGCCCGCGGCTGCCGCTGGCACAGGCGCTGATGGCAGGTATCAGCGGTCGCGTGCCGGCGGTGGCACCGTTGCTCGACGCGGCCGAGCGCGCCTCGCCGGGCGCGGCCGAGGAGCCGTTTCGAGCCTCGGCAGGCCGGGCCGCCAGCATGCTGGTCAACGTTCCTGCGCTGATCGCGCTGCATCGCAGCCAGCTCGCTGAGCTTCGCGGTGACGCCGACGCTGCGGCCGTGCTTGCCTCGGCTGCCCTGGCCGAGAGCAGCGAGGAAGAGTGGCTGCTGATCTCCAGCGCCCGGGGGCATCTGGCAGTGGCCGGGGTCGCTGCACGGCCAGCTTCCGGGAGGCCGAGGGCCGGTTTCAGTCCATCCTCGCTGGGCGGCAGGGCCATGCGGCCAGCTAACGATGACGGCGTACGGCTGCTATCAGCTCGGCCAGATCCAGCGTGCCCAGGGTCGCCTGGACGCCGCGGTGCGGACCTACCGGCAGGCGCTGGAAGCGACCGCGGTACCAGGCCAGCCGCCGCTGCGGGCCGCGGGTCCGGCCTATGCCGGACTGGCCGAGGTGGCCTATCAGCGGGACGACTCGACGCGGCGCTCCAGCATGTCAGTGAGGGCATCGCGCTATGCCGCCGGTTCGTCTACACGGCGGCGCTGGCGACCGGGCTGGTGACCCTGGCGTGGATCCGGCAGCCCACCGGTGACCCGGCCGGGGCCTTGGCGGCGATGAGCGAGGCCAGGAAGGCTGCACCGGACCCGGGTGGGCTGTTCAACCCGGTCCCGGCGCAGTGGGCGCGGCTGCTGCTGGCTCAGGGTGACCTGGCCGGAGCTGCCCGCTGGGTAAAGGATCGTGGCCTCAGTGCGGACGACGAGCCGGACTACCCCCGCGAGCCCGGGCATCTGGTGCTGGCCCGGGTATTGCTGGCCCAGGAGCGGCCCGGCCAGGCACTGGCACTGCTGGACCGGCTGCAAGCGGCGGCAGTCGTCCCCGATCGGGCTGGCAGCCTCATCGAGATCCAAGCGCTACAGGCGCTGGCGCTTGCGGTCAGCGGCGAGGAGACGGCTGCGGTGGCCGCTCTGGCCGGTGCGCTCACGCTTGCCTGTCCGCAAGGCTATGTGCGGGTCTTCGCCGACGAGGGCCCGCCGATGGCCGCGCTGCTGGGTCGGCTGATCGCGGCGCAGCGGGCCGGGCGCGCCACCGCCGGGGTCCCGCTCGGCTGCCTGGCCCGGCTCCAGCGAGCGTTTGACCCAGAGCACACCCCGCCGGTTCCAGGACAAGGCACCGCAGCGGTGCCGGGCATCGTTGAGCCGCTGACCGCCCGCGAGCTGGAGGTGCTGGGAATGCTGGCGGCGGGCCGGTGGACCCGGGCCATCGCCAGTGAGCTGGTGGTCACTCTCGACACAGTCAAAAAGCACGTCAGCCACCTGCTGGACAAGCTCGGCGCGGCCAACCGCACCGAGGCGGTCGCCCGGGCCGGGAACTAGGGCTGATCCCTTAACCGCGGTCAGCTGAAGGCAGGTTCTCGTCCTCCGGTCGGCCCTGTCAGGCCGCCCGCCACGCCCCACAGGCACCTTCGTGCCGCAGTCCGACGCCGGGGATGCCACCCGCCATATCCACTTTCGAGTGATGCCCGCCGCGGCACCGCCCCATAACGTCGGGGTGTCCGGCTACCGAGAAGGAGCACACAATGCGAATCTTCGTCATGGAGGCTGAGGGTGCTATCGGTGCCCGGATCGCTACGCAGCTCATCGATCGCGGTCACCAAGTGGTCGGAGGCCATAGGTCACACAGGAACGCCGGGCGAGTCCGGGGGCTCGGCGCGGCGGCAGCGCTCGGCCAGCCGACGTGCGTGCGGCCCCGCATCGTGGGGTGTTCCTGATGCCGATCGGGTACTTGTGGACCGTCGCGGCCGTGTCCTGGGGGGTGGCGTGCGCGCTCACCCGGTGGCCCAGGCTCGGCCCTTTCGCCGCGCTCCCTGCGCTGGTGGTCAGCGAGCTGCCGTTCATCGTGGGGTATTTCCTGATCGCGTCGACCGTGCTCGCGCTGGCCGAAGGCGACCTCGGCTCCCCGGCCGGCGCCGCTGCAGCCGCTGTCGCGCTGCTCGCCCTGGCCGGCCTGGTGGTCATCGTGCGCCGCGCGCTGCGTGCGCACGCGGTGTTGCGTAACGCTGGTAGGCCGAGGCGGCCGTGGGGCCGGATCCTGCGCGCTCCGTTCTTCCCGGCAGGCCCGACGTGGTCCGGGCGCGCGGCCTTGCCTACGGTGACGGGCCGCGCCGCACGCTGGATGTGTATCACCGGCGCGGCGGGCCGGCGGGCGCTCCGGTCCTGCTGCACTTCCATGGCGGTGGCTTCTACTCCGGTAACAAGGCCCGCGAAGCGCGGCCGCTGATCCGGCACCTGACCAGCCGCCGCGGTTTTGTCTGCGTGAGCGCGGACTACCGGCTGCAGCCGCACGTGACACTTGCCGACCAGGTGGCCGACGTGCGCGATGCGATCGCCTGGGTACGGGCACATGCGGCGGAGTACGGCGGCGAGCCCGGCACGCTGTTCCTCGCCGGTAGTTCGGCCGGGGCGAACCTGGCGATCCGGGCGGTGTGCGACGGCGAGACCGGCATCGCGGGCCTGATCTGCCGGTACGGCTACTACGGCGACCTCGCGCCGCGCGGTGACCTGCCGCCCATGCTTGTGGTGCACGGCGAGAAAGACCTGATACCAGCGGCAGATGTAGAGGCCTTCGTCGAGCGGGTACGCGCGGTGTCGAGCCACCCGGTCAGCTACGCCGAGCTGCCCGGTGCCCACCACGACTTCGACTTGTACGAGTCCATCCGGTCCGCCGCAGTCAGCAAGGCAGTGGAGCAGTTCGCTGCGAGGGCCGCTTTCTCTGACGCAAATCATCGGAACCGACAGCCCGCCCAAAACTCATGACCGCTGCAGGCATGTCCGCGAGAAGAACCGCTTCCATCGGCCTGACGCTCGCGTACTGGCTGTCCAGGCACGGCGTTCTGAGAGCGGTGCATGGCACATGAAGCGCGATTGACATCCGTGCCGAGTCGGTGCTCGGTGCCTCCACTGGCGGCTGCCGCCGGCCGGATGTCATATGTAGTCGCGCTTTTGCAGGATTCGCAGGCAGGCCCATCCGGGTATGACAGGCAGCCAGTAAGTGGCGAGCCGGTAGATGAGGACTGCGGAGACGGCGGGCCCGGGGGGCAGGCCGATGCCGGTCAGGCCGGCGACCAGGGCGGCTTCGATGGCGCCGAGGCCGCCGGGGGTGGGGGAGGCGGCGGCGATGAGCGCAGCGCCGAGGTAGACGGCGCCGATCGCGGCGATCCCCGCGCCGCCGCCGAATGCCTGCACGGAGGCTGCGAGGCCGCCGATGTAGGCCAGGGTGATCAGCGCGGAGCCGCCGGCCAGCAGGGCCAGCTTGACCGGGCTTGCCGCCACGGTCCGCAGGCTGGTGGCGGCGGACCGCAGGCCGGGCAGCAGCCGGGTCGCGGCGAACCGCCTGCCCTGGCGGGTGGCCAGCACGATTCCGGTGAGTGCGGCCGCCAGGGCGAGGATGAGCAGCAGTTTGCTGGCTGGCGGCAGCTTGAACGCCTGTGCCATCCGCTGGCCGGCCAGGGTGAAGAAGATCACTAGCAGGAGCAGGTGAGCGATGGCTCCCACGAGGGCGTTGACGCCGACTGCCGCGACGCCGGCTCCGGGTGGGACGCCGTTCTTTTGCAGGAACCGGGCGTTCAGTGCCATGCCGCCGACGTTGGCGGGGGAGACGCGGTTGATAAACGATGAGGCGGCCTGGGTCAGGGTGGCGGGCCAGAACGGCACCGGGCCGGGCACGGCGCCGATCAGCGCGGCGGCGCTGGCGAGGTAGGTCAGCGCCGAGGCGGCGATGATGGCCGGCAGCCAGGCCCACTGCACGGATTGCAGGGCGTGCCAGCTGCTGCTCACCTGTGCGAGCTGGGGCAGGATGAGGTAGAAGGCGCCGGCGGCGGCGGCGATGGCCAGCAGGGTACGGGGCCGGACCCGCTGCAGGCGGGCCAGCGGCTGGCTGGTCAGCCCGCTGGCTGCGGCAGCCGCAGTCCTGGTCTGTTTCAGCAGGCCGTCGTGGTGGGCGATGGCGTGCCGGGTGGCGGCCGACAGGGCCAGTGGCTGCAGCAACGGCACCGCGTCCGCCAGCCGCTCAGCGCCGATGATCGCGGCAGCGCTGGACACGGCCCTGTCCGCGCCTACCAGGATGGCCAGCGAGGCTAGGAGTTCGGCAAGGTCAAGGTCTTGTTGCCGCTGGGTGGCGGCCAGCTCGGAGAAGCTGAAGTCGGTCAGCCATGGCAGCATGTCGCGGTCGACCATCACGTTGGCCGCGCGCAGGGACCGGTGGGCGATCCCGGCCCGGTGCAGCGTGTCTACGTCGGCCCATAGCCGCTGGAGGAGGTCGTCGCTGATGCGCTGCGCCGGGAGCTGGCCGAGCGAGCTGCCGTCCACCCGTTCGGTGACCAGCAGCGCGGTCCCGCCGCCGGCCTTGATCACCTTGTCGACGCTGGGGACGCGGACGCCGGCCCGCTCAGCGAGCAGGCCGATGAGGGCCTGGTGCCCGGCCGCCCGGATGACCGAGGCCGCGGGCCAGGTGTCGCCGACGTTGCGCAGCCGGGCGAACCGGTACGCCCGGTAGAGCAGGTCGGCGTCCCGCTGATCCGAGCCGAGGGCCTTGATGAACAGCCGCCGCCCGTCACCGGTGACCGCCACGAACGGCCGGGAGCCCTTCGCCTCGACGCAGGCTGGTTCGACGCAGGTCACTGGCAGGCCGGCGGACCGCAGCGCGGCCGCGATCCCGTCGGGTCCGATCCGCCGGTCGGGCACGCCGAACGCCACCAGCACACCAGCGCCGACGGTCACCCCGGCGGCGAACGCGAGTATCAGTTCGGCCGGCAGGACAGTGCCGGTGATGAGCCGGGCGCCGGCCGCGGCACCCAGCGTGATCCATGCCGTCCGCCGCCAGGGACGGCTCAGCCACGGAGCTGCGGCCACGGTGACCGCTGCCGCCGCGGCGAGCAGGGCCGGGCCGGGAAACGCCGCGCTGGCCAGCAACGAGCCATGCCCGGCAGCGGCCGTGACCGCGTGCGGGTGCTGGTCTCCGGCCAGGTACAAGATGCCTGCCAGCAGGGCGCCGGCCGCGGCGGCCCCGGCGGCCAGGCCGCCCAGCAGGCGGAACCGGCGGTGCCACAGCGCAGCGGCCACGACCCCGGCGGCCGCGACGGCGAAGGCCACCTGCAGCACAGCAGTGAGCATCCGTCCGGCCGGGTCAGATCCGAGCCAGGTCACGGCGGCCGCGCCGGGACCGAGCAGCCGGCCGTGCGCCACCACGACTGCTGCGAGCGTCCCGGCCAGCACCAGACCGCTGATGATCAGGCGGATGACATCGCCCGGATGACGGTACCGAGAGGCCGGCAGGAACCGCCCTGCATGCTGCGTGATCGGTTCCGTGCCGCCCGGCGGCTCATCCACGGCCGTCAGATTGCCGCCTGGATGGGTCCTTCCTCGCTGGTGGCCCTGGTTCGGATTCATGCCGGATTCCGGCCCCTTTCCGCGGGTTCCGGCGGGGGGACACCAGCCGGGCCTTGCGTTCCGGCAGGCTGCCGCCGCCTGAGCTGCTGCCGCTGGGACTGGTCGGCTATCAGGGCGGCCAGCAGGGCGCAAGACGTGCCGAGCAGGATCCCGGCCGTGGCGTCGGACAGCCAGTGGGCGCCCAGGTAGGCGCGGGACAGCCCCATCAGGACGGAGAACGCCACCGCGGCCGCGCCCCACAAGGCGCGCCGCCGCCCTGCCGGAACCAGGGCGATGACCGCCGCCACGACGGTGACCGACGCGGCGACGGCGTGCCCGGACGGGAACGATGCGCCGCTCGTGGCGACCAGCGACCCGGGCGGCCTGGCGCGGTCGTAGATCCCTTTCAGCGAGCCGATCAGGATCTCCGATGCCACCACGGCTGCGGCGAACGCGGCCAGGTGCCACCACCGGCGCCGCAGGGCAAGGTATCCGGCCAGGGCGATCCGCACCGGCAGCGTGACGTACACCAGCCCGAGGACGTTGAAGACCTTGGCGATCACGGTGAGCGCCGGTGCCCGGCCGGAGATCATCAGCCGCAGCCACGCGTCGTCCAGCCGCTGGATCCGGGCCAGCGTGCCGTGGCCGGCGACCAGGGCGAACACCACGGCGGTGAGCGCCACCACCCCCGCGGTCAGGAGAGCGGCCCGCCTGGGGCTGGCAAGAAGCGCATGCTCCCCCGGGGCGGTGGCCGCCCGGCTCATCCCGGGCATGCGGCACCCCGCCCGCACAAGGCAAGGCCTGCGGTGCGCCGGACGTAGCTGACCAGCGCCGACCGCGGCATGAACGCCACCGCGGTGCCGACGGTGGTGGTCACGACCTGGGACGCACCTCGCGCGAAGCGGAACTGGTAGGTCGCGCAGCCGCCGGGGAAGGTGTAGTAGCGGAGCTCGGAGTACTGCGGGACCAGGCTTGCTGGGCGCTCGAACAGGCGTGTGCCGGGCTGGTCGGAGGGGATCTGCCGGGTGCCTGAGGTGTCGCAGGCGGCGGTCAGGGTGATCGTCACCTCATTGACGATGCCCGGACTACTCAGCGTGAGGATCAGGCCTGACGCGGGCCCGGCTCGGTCTGAGTCCAGCGCGAAGCTGGCCTGCCCGCTGGCGATGTCCGTGCCGCCAACGCTCCAGCCCGCCGGGAGCGCGGCGATGCAGGGCAGCAGGGCAGCAGACGGGACTGCCTGGGCGCTGAGGATCATCGAATGGCCGGTGCCGCAACTGGGGGCGTAGGCGCCCAGATTTTCGGCCGCCGGCAAGAAGGCATTCCCCGTTTCCCACACGGCGGCGGTGATGACGGCGAGCATCGCGGCCGCCAGAGCGACCCGCCGGATGCTCCAGCGTTGCAGCGCGATCGGCGGCCGCTGCGGGGCGAGGGCGCGGAATTCGCCGAGCAGGTCCCGGGGATCGCGTTTCATGAAGGCGCGCAGCTGGGTCGGGCTGGCCACCCCGCGGGTGGCGGCGAAGGCTTCGGCGAGCTCGGCCTCGGTGAAGTAATTCAGCGCCCGCCGGTAGACCCGCGCGGGGTCGGCGCGGACCGCGAGGACCAGCATCATGTTGCCCAGGTCGACGGCCTGCCGCCATGGTGATGGGCGCACCTGGACGAAGGCGACGTCGATCAGCAGCAGCTCCCCGGAGCGGACCATCAGGTTGCCTGGTTTGATGTCGCGGTGGGCGATCCCGGCGTCCCACAGCGTGCGGATCAGCTGCAGTCCCTGGTCGATCACCGTGTCGTCGACGTCGGCTTCGCCGATTTCGACGGCGCCGGTATGGAATTCGGTGACCAGCATGTACTCGCGCTCGGGCGTGATCTCCACGATGCCGTACGGCCGGGCCGTGCGGACCCCGATGTCCTGCAGCAGGCGCAGGGCGTAGTCCTCGTACTCGACCAGGCGCCGCACGGTCTGGAAGGGGTGCTCGTCCTCCAGGGAGCCGTACAGGATGGTCCGCCACAGCTTGTACCAGCGGTCGGCGCGGACGTGGCCCTTGGTGTAGAGCTTGGCGAACACGAACTCCTCCGGGCTGCCTTCGACCCGCAGCCGCAGCGGCGTGGAGCCGGCGGAGGACTCCAGGCCGACCGGCTTGATCTCGGTCACCGTGAGCCCGAGCTGGTCACGCACGGCCTGGCGGATCGCCTGCCCCCGCCGGCCGGTCACATCCACGTGCGCGGCGTTGCCGCGCCGGTACGCGACGGGGAACACCGCGTTCGGGGTGAAGAACCGGAACGCGGTGACCGCGATCGCCACGGCGAACGCCACGGCGAGCAGCACGTCGCCCGGGTGATCGAGGCCCAGGTACAGGCGGGCCAGGCCGAACACGGCGACCACGGCAGCTGCCGCCGCCTTGGTCCAGGAGCGGGCGCGGCCCGGCACGGCCAGGCAGTAGACGACGCCCATCAAGAAGATCGCGACGACCGCCACCGGGGGGGAAATCCCCGAGTACCCGCCCCAGCTGCCGATGATCGGCACGCCGTACGGGCGCGGCCTGGACAGCCCGTAGTAGATCGACTTCCCGACAATCTCCAGGAACACCAGGCTGCCCATGAACACCAGCAGGTGCCGCCAGCGGCGGAACGCCATCGTCAATACCACCGCCGACAGGCCAAGCGCGGTGGCCCCCCAGCCGGAGCCCGCCCCGTTGATCCCATTGGCCACATCGGTCAGCCACGGCGTCCGTATTCCGGCCAGGAGACGCAGCACCCACGTGCTTGCCCGGTCATCGATCCGGAGCCACGCCGTGTGCTGGGACGCCAGGAACGCGCCGGCGAGCGCCACGGCCCCAAGGACCAGCCAGGCCGTGGTGGTGACCGAGACCGGATGCGGCAGCGGCGGCGGGGCACCGGTCGGGCGCCGCCGCCGCGCCGCCGGCCGCACCGCGGGACCCGGCGGAACGCCTGCCACGCTGCCCGGTGAGGTCACCGCCTCGGCCTTCTCGGTCACCGCGCCGCAGCTCCCATCGAGGTCAGCTCCGCGCGCGGCCAGCACCCGGCCACCGCTGCCTCCGCGGCCGGCGGCGTCAGCGCCCGGCTGGCCTGTCTCAGGTCAGTGCGGTGGCGCCTGACCTGATCCGGCGCGGGCTGTGTTACCCGGCGGGGGGCGGGAATGGGGGGAGGTTCTGGTGGCATACGGTTCCCTTCGGGGGGAGGGCGCCGGTGCGGAAGTAGGTGGTCATGTAGGTGCTGGCGCAGGTGCTGGGGTTGAGGAGTGCGGTGTGGCCGTAGCCGTGGACGACCAGCAGCCGGGCGTTGCCGAGCTGGCGGGTCATGGCGATGTCGTCGCGGAGCGGGAGGAACGGGTCGGTGGTGTTGCCGATCACCAGGATGGGGCTGGTGGGGGCGTTCCACGGGCCGGTGTAGGTGTCCTGCCCGTGTACCGGCCAGGTGGCGCACGGCTCGTCCAAGGTCCACAGATACGGCAGGGCGATCACGCCGCTGCGGCGCAGCACCAGGCGCTGCAGGCCGGCGTAGGCACTGGCGGGAGGGCTCGGCGCCTCGTTGCACTGGACCGCAAAATCCTGCTCGGCCCAGTCCCAGTGCGCGTACGGCCAGCTTGGGCACCGACCGGACGGCCACCCGATGCCCGACCTGGTCGGCCACCAGATCCAGCGCCGCCCGGGTGGTGACGGTCGGCGGGCCGGGCAGGTGCCACACCTGGCCGGCCGCGCGGGCGTTGGTGCCCAGGGTTGCCAGGCCAGCGGCGATGTCGGGAACGTAGCTGTAGGTGTGGGGCGGGTCAGGGTTGCCGATGAAGTCGGCGCGGCGGCCGGCCAGGGCGTTGCCGAAGACCCGCTCGCCGAGCGTGGACCCCTGAGTGACGCCGGCGCCGAAGAAGTCCGAGGCCCGCCCGATGGCGATACGGACCCGGCCGGCCTCGGCGGCGCCCAGCAGTTCGGCGGTCATCGCCGCCCGGGTCCGGCCCTTGACGGTCGTCGCGGCCAGCGGCAGGTCCTCAGTCAAGGGCTTGCCGCCGGTCGGGCCGTAGCCGTAGAGGTTCTCCAGGCTCATCAGCAGCGCGCCGGCGCGTTCAGCGGCAGCCAGGACGCCGCGCTGCAACGGTGGGAGGAGCTCCGGCCACTGGGCGTAGGGTGCGTTCAGGCACTGGTAGATGACGGCGGCGCCCTTCGCAGCATCGCTGGCCGCATCAAGATCGGCCGCGTCCGCCGCCCGCCAGTCGATCCCTTCCGCTAAGCCAGCCGGCCGGTGCCGCGACACTACCCGGACCGTGACACCTCGTTCCGCGAGCAAGGCCGCGAGCACGCTGCCGGCCTGCCCCGCGCCGAAAACCACGTGCAGCCTGCCGTTATCCACCAGCGGAACCGGCGCGGCGACGGCCTCGGCGGCACTCATTTCTGGGGCACTGTCAGGCATCGCAGCAGCCGCCCAGATCAGGCCACGTCCCGCTTGATGGACCGGGGGCCGCAGACTGCGCGGCGGCACCATTACCTCGGCGCTGCCCGATCACGCCGCGTCTGGAGACGGCGTGCGCCGCTGGCGCAGGGCAGGCACGGGAAAAATGAGAGGCCGCCATATGTCACCCTCGACTTCGCTGCGCGCAAGGCGCCACCGAGGTCCGGAGCAGCCACAAGGAATACCGACTTCGTCCACACGCAGGATGGACGGACACACCTTCCTATCTCGGACGTTACGCCCAATCCGCCGGGCAGACAAGGACGCCGGGTGACCTGCGGCCAGGAATCCGGCTGCCGGACGCACCTGCCCCGCGGCGCGGGCAGCCATCGGCCCGGCGCGAGCGCCGGCACGACAATAGCCGCAAGAATCACCTCGCAGGAATCAGCCAGGTGGCTCGCGCCTTACGCTGCTCACCCGCTGGCACGAATGCGAGCCCTTCGGATCTTCGAGCTGAACAGCGCGTCGGAAGCCAGACGGTCTCCGCGGTGACCGTGGCCTGGCTGCTCCCTGATCGCCGGCACGGGCATGAGGGCGATCCGCGGGACGGCCGTCAGGATCTGGCTGGCCCGGGGACTGATCGGCCTGGCGACAGGGCACCGCCCTCACAGCCGCCGTGCAGGCGTCTCCCTGGCCGCGCACTTCGCCCTGGATGCGCAATCGACCACTCCACTAAGATCGCCGCGCTCGGGGCCTCGAGCATCCTGCTCTACCTGGCGGTGACCTCGGCATGCAGCGGGAGGTCGTGCGCTGGCGGGCGGGACGGCAGGCACCTGGGGGATACACGTGCAAGGAGCGCTGGGTTCAAGTTCGCGTGGCTGTTCGAGAATGCCTGCTCAGGGGGCGTCCGCCGTCGGGCCGGGTGGCGATGAAGATCATCTGACCGCCATTTGACCGTGGTCTAGAACGTGACGGACTGGCAGCGAGTGTCACGGACCGGGCTTGAGCAGCGCAGGATCCGTGGGGTCGTATCGTGGGCGTGCCTGAACACGCGGGGGAGCTGCCGCCTGCCTGGTTGGCCTTTGTGTGCCCTGAGCAGGGGTTCCTTCGCTCGGGCGTTTTGGGCCAGTGAACCTGAGTGATTCCCCATGGCATGCAAGAGGCCAGGGGTTCGAGTCCCCTTAGCTCCGCTGGTTTTCCGGACCTCTGTTCGATGAACAGTGACTAACTCAGCGACTCCGGCGCGCCAGGCTTATCGGCGCGCTTCCTAGCCTCCGAACACGTCGTCCATGACGCTCGCGCCGCCCTGGATGGCGGGGACGATGACATGCCGGTAGACGGTCTCGGTGACGTGGGTCGATTTGTGGCCCATCGTGTCCAGTCGGCGGATCATTTCCCGCGGGGATCACTGGTGACATCATCAGCGTCCCGCTGCGCTGCGTTATGCGCAACCACACCTTCCACCACGTCACGGTGCCAGCGCGGCCGAACAGGTGGCCAGGACGAAGACTGTTGTTACGCCCAGGGTGCCTTGTCAATGCGCGAGCGGTCGAGAGGCCGGATGATCGTCGCAGGTTTCCTGCCGAGGCCCGGCCTGCACCACGCCGCGGGAACGATCGTCGTCGCCTGGCTGCCCGGACCATTGAACGCAGGGTTGACCGCTGTGGGGTTGGAGAGGTCGAGCAAGCATCGGAAGATCATCTCGAGAGGCAGTTTGAGGGGCAGGATGGCGCTAGCGGGTGCTTGTCTGAGCCTGTCTCAGCTCGTGTGAGCTGGCAAACGGCCCGCTCAGGCCGTGTTTACCCTGGTCAGGGAATGCCTGAATAGATTCATGGCATGCAAGAGGCCAGGGGTTCGAGTCCCCTTAGCTCCACTGTTTATGCAAGTCAGACCCTAGTTCTAGGTTTGGCCATAGATCTTTCAAGATCGTCTGACCGTCGTTTGACCGTCGATCTGGACGTGTAGACGCGGCACTGACGGTCATGGGCTGACCTCGATGACCCGCTGGCCTGGTGAAGCTGCGGTGCGCGTTGAACATGCTGACGATCGGGTGCCCCGGCATGCGAGGCGTGGCGGCTTGGGCTGATCCCGGGGCGACCGGTTCTTCCTGCTCGCGGAGTTCTCCGTACACACCGGCTACCGTGTCACCCCGGATAGCCGGTTCCCGTCGTCGTGGCGCTGGCTGCTTCCTGACCTCCGCCGGGCGGCCGGAGGCGCTGGAGGGCGGCGGAATCTAGCGGCGTCGCAGCCTCGCGAGCAGGCCCCCGGCCGGGCTTTTCTGGGTGCGGTCGCAGCTGCATCGCTGCGACTTGGGCACGCCCGCGAGTACCTGCTCGACGTGCATGCCGCAGCCCCGGTAGGTGGGCTTTTTGCAGGTCCGGCAGGTGACGCGATGGCACATGTGATTCCCTCCGCGGTTGACAATGCCCTCACCACTATACCCTGGGGGGTATATGAATGAGGCCAGGGCTGCTGGCGGCCTGGAGGCCCGGTCGCAGCATGTGACGGCCGGACCCGGCAGGCCGCATAGTTGGGGCATTAATACCCCCATGGGTATAGTGGACAGTATGAGAGGGGCTAGCCAGTGAGGATTGATGAGGAAGTGACCGGCCCGGTGCTGAACCGGCTTCGCCGTGCCCAGGGCCAGCTGGCCGGAGTTATCGCGATGATCGAGTCGGGCCGTGACTGCCAGGACGTGGTGGTGCAGCTCGCTGCGGTGTCCCGGGCGCTGGACCGGGCAGGTTTCAAGATCGTGGCGGGCGGTATGCGGCAGTGCCTGACCGCCGGCGCAGATGCCGAGATGACGCAGGAGCAGATGGAGAAGCTGTTCCTGACCTTGGCGTAGCGGCGGCACCGGGGGTGAGCCGCACGGAGCGGCCGCGACTGTATCGAGAGGAAGGCATGCCAGTGGATTATGCGATTGCGGTGCGGACGGCGGCCTCGTTCGCCGAGGCAAATGCCCAGATCCGCGAGGCGCTGAAGGCAGTTGGCTTCGGCGTGCTGACCGAGATCGACGTGCAGTCGACGCTGCGGGAGAAGCTCGGCGAGCAGATGGAGCAGTACGTCATCCTCGGGGCATGTAACCCGCCGCTCGCGCACCGGGCCTTGTCGGCGGACCGGACTGTCGGCCTGTTGCTGCCGTGCAACGTGGTTGTCCGCGAAGCCGGTGACTGCACCGTCGTCGAGGCGCTCGACCCGAGGGCTATCGCTGATATCTCCGGCCAGCCGCTGCTGAAGGACATCGCCGAAGACGCGGCCGTCCGGCTGCGCGCGGCGCTGGACACACTGCCGCCCGCGCGCAGCTAGCCGGCCGGCGTCGCGCCCGCCGCAGCGGGCTCCTGGCTGAGGCATCCTGGCGGGAGCGGGAACCAGCGGAGCGCCTCGAACTCCGGGCTGAGGCCGGTGTTGCCGTCGTCAAGCTGGCTCGAGAGCGCGGCGAGCAGCGCGCGGGCCTGGCGCAGGTAGCCGGGGAAGGCGTCTTCGCCTGCGCGGCCGCGCCCGCGCGGGTAGTTCATCGTGCCATCGGGCCCGTACGTGACATCGGCCAGGCTGATCTGAGGCCGTGGCGGGCCGCTGGCGTGCCGCCACAGGCCGGTGTGCGGGTCGAACCGGTACTGGGGGAGCAGGCGATAGCCGTCGGCGGCGATGAGCTCGACAGCCGCGGCGATGTAGTCGGCCTGGGCGGCGGAGATGAAGTAGTTGAGGTTGACCCGGCTCCAGCCGGGTTTCACACCCTCGCAGCCGTGACCGATTTCGTCGCGGAAAGCGTGCGAGCGAGCTGCGCCGATGGCCAGCAGCCGGTGCCCGTACGGGCCCGCGCAGGAGCATCCGCCGCGGGCCTGGATGCCGAACAGGTCGTTGAGCACCGCGACCACGAAGTTATGGTGCAGGAAGCTGGCGCCGTGCCGGATCCGGAACGAGACGATCGACAGCCGGGATGCCTGGCGGCTGCCGAGGATCTCGACTCCCGGGCTGCCGGCCCAGCGGCGCAGCACGTGCTGCCATAGCTGCTCCTCGCGGGCGGCGATGAGATCGGTGCCAACGGCCTGCTTCAGCGCCACGGCCAGGCCGGCCCGGATGGACTCGATGATGGCGGGCGTGCCGCCCTCCTCGCGGGCTACCGGGTCGTCGAGATAACGGTGGCCGACCGGGTCGACGAACGCCACGGTGCCTCCGCCGGGTACGGTCGGCACCCGATTGCGGACCAGTTCGCGGCGCAGGATCAGGACGCCGGGGGTTTGCGGCCCGCCGGGGAACTTGTGCGGCGACAGGAAGACCGCGTCTTTGTGATCGTCTCGGTCCGGCCGCGATGCGCCGACGCGGATGGGCACGTAAGGCCCCGCGGCTGCGTAGTCCCAGAAGGACAGCGCGCCGTGAGCGTGCAGCAGCGCAGCGACCGCGCTGGTGTCGGTGAGGATGCCGGTGACGTTGGAGGCGGCGGAGAAGCTCCCGATCAGCAGCGGCCGCTGCGCGTACCTGACAAGCTGGCCTTCCAGATCGGCCAGGTCGACGTGGCCGTCGGAATCCTCGCCGATGACCACGACGTCGGCAATCGACTCGCGCCACGGCAGCTCATTGGAGTGATGCTCGTACGGGCCGACGAACACGACAGGCCGATCATTCTCGGGGATCTGCCTGGTGAGCTGGTACCGCTCGTCCAGCCCGGCCGGTATCCGCAGCTCCAGGATGCCGATCAGCTTGTTCACCGCCGCAGTGGCGCCCGAGCCGGTGAAGATGACCAGGTCGTCCTCGGTTCCGCCGGCCGCGTCGCGGATGATCTTCCGGGCATCCTCGCGCAGCCGGCTGGTCTGCAGGCCGGTGCCCGAACTCTCGGTATGGGTGTTGGCGTAACGGGGCAGGACAGCGTCGCGGATGAAGTCCTCGATGAAATCCAGCGACCGGCCCGACGCGGTGTAGTCGGCATAGGTGACGCGCCGCGGCCCGAACGGCCCGTCCATTAGCTCGCCTTCGCCGATGATGCCGCGCCTGACCCGCTCCAGCAGGGGCGATGTCGGCAGCTGCTGCTCAGCCAGGTTATTCGGGGTGGTCACCTCATTCACCGGAGCCTCCTCCTCGTCACCACTCTATACCCGTGGGGGTATATAGTGGTGTGGTAGTACTCGGGGTCGGTAACTGGCGCTGAGAGGAACAAGCAGATGTCAGGTCAGGACCGCGTGGCATCCGCCTGCGGGATGACGATTGCCGCTCCATGATTCGGCCTGGGCATGCGCTCCCCGCCTGGCGCAGCGTCCTGGTCGTGGTGGCCCATCCCGATGACGAAACGTTCGGCCTCGGCGCGGTCATTGATGCCATGGCCTCGGCCGGCTCGGCGGTTCACGTCCTCTGCTTCACCCGCGGCGAGGCGTCGACGCTCAACGAGCGCAACGCCGATTTGTCTGCGGCAAGGGCAGAGGAACTGCGGCAGGCGAGCGCGGAGCTCGCAGTGGCCAGTGTCACGCTGCTTGACTATCCGGACGGAGGCCTGGCAGCTGTGCCGATACCCGATCTCGAGGCGCAGGTGATCAGCCTTGCCGCTCGCCATCGCGCCGACGGGTTGCTGGTCTTCGACGACACCGGCATCACCGGCCACCGCGACCACCAGGCTGCTACCGCCGCAGCCGTCGGCGCGGCCGGGCAAACGGGCCTGACGGTGCTTGCCTGGGCACTTCCGGCTGCCATTGCCGGGCAACTGCAAGCCGAGACCGGCGCGCCGTTCATGGGCAGACCGCCCGACGATGTGGACATCTGCGTGCGGGTCAGCCGCGCAAGGCAGCGGCGCGCGGCCTTGTTGCACGTCAGCCAGATCTCGCCGACCGCAGTGCTGTGGCGGCGGCTCCAGCTGCAGGGCGACTGCGAGCACCTGCGATGGATCTGAGCTGGCTCCAGATTGCTCGCAGGTAAATCACCGTGAGCACTGCTCAGATCACGTCGATGGCAACCGATGGCGGGGAGGCCAGGCTGTTATGCACGGTGCAATGTGAGACCACGGCGTGCAGCGCCGGCCACCGGTCGGCCGGAAGGTCGGCTGGAGCTTTTACGGTCAGGCGGACGCCGCTCACCCGTGCCGGGCGGTCACTGGCCATATCGAAATCGGCCGAGACGGCCATTCCGTCGCGGCTGTACCCGTGCCGCGTCAGGTACCGGCCTGCGTAGAAGGCGACGCAGGTGGCCAGCGACGCCACAAACAGCTCAGTGGGGGTGGGCGCGGTGTCCTGGCCGCCCGCATCGGCTGGCTGGTCCACGATGACCCGGTGCCCGCGTACCGATACTTCATACGACTCCCCGGATACATGGCGCACATCCATCTGATGAGCGTCAAGGCCGGCGGGCCGTTCGGTCAGCTGTACCTGCTGCATGTCCGCGCTCCCTGTATTCGGCTGCGTTTCTTCCAGCCAAATACCCTAGGGGGTAATGTGAGCAGGTGCGATGGTCACACCTGACAGGGTCATTGGTCCCGCCCAGCCCCGGCGGCACCAGTGGGACGCCGCAACGCCTAACGCGAGGCAGGAAGGCCTGATCTGGCTGCTAAGGCACCGGCAGCGGTCCCGCGAGGCGTCCCGGCCGCGTCCCGCCGAAGGACGCCGCCCCGGGATCACGACGGGACTGCTCGCCCGCCATGAGCGCAGGGGACATCCGGTCCTTCACGGCGGACCAAAGTCACTACCCCCGGGGGTATCTGGGCGGCAAGCTTGCGCTGGCAATTGCAGAGCAGAAGCCGCGAAGGTGGGGCCCAGATCGCTGCCGGGCCCGTTCCCGGCTGGATGCGGCGAGAACCAGCCCTAACAGGGAGGAGGAGGCTAATGGGCACCGTTGCCGGTGACCAGGCGGCTGTCCGACCAGGCGGCCCGGGGGGCAGTGTGGAACTGGCGATCGGCGGGATGACATGCGCGTCGTGTGCGGCGCGGGTGGAGAAGAAACTCAACAAGCTCGACGGCGTCACCGCGACGGTCAATTTCGCCACTGAGACGGCGCGGGTTCGCCTCGCTGGCACCGTCACCCCGGATGAGCTGATCGCGGCCGTGAAACAGGCTGGGTACAGCGCGGCCGTGCCACCCGCCGCGCAGCCTGAGAGCCCTGGGCAGGCGGGAGGCCCGCCGCCGGCGGGCGCGGTGGACGAGGTGGCGTCGTTGCGGCACCGGCTGCTGGTGTCGCTGGCGCTGGCGGTCCCGGTGGTGGTGCTGGCGATGGTGCCGGCGGCGCAGTTCCGCTACTGGCAGTGGGCCTCGCTGGCGCTGGCCTCGCCTGTGGCGGTGTGGGGGGCGTGGCCGTTCCACCGCGCCGCTTTCCTTAACGCCCGCCATGGCACTGTGACCATGGACACGCTGATCTCGGTCGGGGTCAGCGCCGCCTACCTGTGGTCGGTGTATGAGCTGTTTGTCGGCACCGCCGGGCAGCCGGGCATGCACATGAGCTTCGCGCTGCCGGCCACAAGCGCCGGCGCCAGTGCCATCTACCTTGATGTCGCCTCCGGCGTGACCGTACTGATCTTGCTAGGCCGTTACCTGGAGGCCCGCGCCAAGCGCCGGGCGGGGGCGGGGCTGCGGGCGCTGCTATCGCTGGGCGCCAAGGACGTCGCGGTACTGCGCGATGGCCACGAGGTGCGGATCCCGGTCGGCCAGCTGATGGTGGGGGAGGTGTTCGTGGTCCGGCCGGGGGAGAAGATCGCCACCGATGGCACAGTGGAGTCCGGCGCCTCGGCGGTGGATACCTCCATGCTGACGGGGGAGCCAGTCCCGGCCGAGGTGACCGCGGGGGATGCGGTGACCGGCGGGTGCGTGAATGTGAGCGGCCGGCTGATGGTCCGCGCCAGCAGGGTCGGCGCTGACACCCAGCTGGCGCAGATCACCCGGCTGGTGTCCGAGGCGCAGGCAGGCAAGGCGCCGGTGCAGCGGCTGGCCGACCGGGTGTCGGCGGTCTTCGTCCCGGTCGTCATCGGTATCGCCGTGGTCACCCTGATTTGGTGGCTGGCCGCCGGGCACGGCGCGGATGCGGCATTTACCGCTGCAGTCGCGGTGCTGATCATCGCCTGCCCGTGCGCGATGGGCCTGGCCACCCCGACCGCGCTGCTGGTCGGCACCGGGCGGGGTGCCCAGCTCGGCATTGTGATCAAGGGACCGGAAGTGCTGGAGTCCACCCGCACCATCGACACCGTGGTGCTGGACAAGACCGGCACCATCACCACCGGGCGGATGAGCCTGACCGATGTAGCCGCCGTACCCGGCGAAGACCCCGCGCAGGTGCTGCGCCTGGCGGGGGCGCTCGAAGACGCCTCCAGCCACCCCATCGCCGCCGCGATCGCCGCCGCCGCCCGCAAACAGCCCGGTGACGGCCTGCCCGCCGTCGAGAGCTTCACCAGCCACGGAGGGCTCGGCGTCTCCGGCACAACCGGCGGGCATGCGGTGGTGGCCGGCCGGCGGGACTGGATCGAGCACGAGTGGGCCCTGCCCATCCCGGCGATGCTGGCCGCCCGCGCCGCCGCCGCAGAGGCAGCCGGGCAGACCGTGGTGTTCACCGGCTGGGACGGGCAGGTCCGGGGCCTGCTCGTGGTCGCCGACACCATCAAGCCCACCTCCGCCAAGGCCGTGGCCGAACTGCGCGGGATGGGGCTGCGGCCGGTGCTGCTCACCGGCGACAACGCCCGCGCCGCCCAGGCGGCCGCCGGCCAGGCAGGCATCGGCGAGTTCATCGCCGGGGTACTGCCCGCTGCCAAAGCCGCCGCCATCAGGCAGCTGCAAGACGCCGGGCGGGTGGTGGCCATGGTCGGCGACGGCGTCAACGACGCCGCCGCCCTCGCCCAGGCCGATCTCGGCCTAGCCATGGGCACCGGCACCGACGCCGCGATCGAAGCCGCCGACCTCACCCTGGTCCGCGGCGACCTGCTGGCCGTCCCCGACGCGATCCGCCTGTCCCGGCGCACCCTGCGCACCATCAAAGGCAATCTGTTCTGGGCCTTTGCCTACAACATCGCCGCCATCCCGCTGGCTGCCCTCGGCTACCTCAACCCGCTCATCGCCGCCGCCGCCATGGCCTTCAGCTCAGTGTTCGTCGTCACCAACAGCCTGCGGCTGCGCCGATTCCAGCCCAGCACGCCGGAACCGCCGCACCACCCGACCCACGCACACACCCCGGCCACCAGCATCAGCCAATAGCGCCAGAATCTGCCGGCATGCTGGATGGGATCACAGGTGACATCGCCTCACCTGCCGCATCCTCGCCCGGCATCCGCTGCAGACCGTGGCCGGCCGGCCAGCAAGCAGTGCCGGAGGGCCCTGTCGCGCAGGGACGTTTGTCCCTTGCCTGGACGGCAAGTTCCGCGGACGCTTCGAGCATGGCCAGGCTGACAGGGAACCGGCGATGAGCCGCGTAGTGATTTTGGGCGCGGGAATCTCGGGCCACACCGCGGCGTCATTCGCCAGGAGGTGGCTGGGCACCGATGACACGGTGACGGTCGTCTCGCCGAACGAGTCCTACAACTGGATTCCGTCCAATATCTGGGTCGGTGTCGGCTTGATGGGACCGGGCCAGGTGACGTTCCCGCTCACACCCGTCTACGAGCGCCACGGCATCGAGTTCAAGCAGGCCTGGGCACGCGAGATCCACCCAGAGGGCGACACAGGCCAGTCGTCTCCGTATGTCGTCGTCGAGCGGGTGTCGGGCGGCACCGAGAAGGTTGCCTACGATTTCCTGATCAACGCCACTGGGCCGCGGCTGCGCTTCGACAAGACCGAAGGGCTCGGCCCGGATGGCAACAGCCTGTCCGTCTGCACGGTCGAGCACGCTCTCCAAACGTCAGCTGCCCTGGATGAGGCGGTGGCCCGGATGCGCCGTGGCGAGCGGCAGCGCTTCCTCGTCGGCACCGGTCACGGCACCTGCACCTGCGAGGGCGCGGCGTTCGAGTACATCGTCAACCTCGAATTCGAGCTGCGGGCACGCAAGGTACGGGACAAGGCGGAGATCGTCTGGATCACCAACGAGTACGAACTGGGCGACTTCGGCATGGGCGGGATGCACCTCAAGCGCGGCGGCTACGTCATGCCCAGCAGCCTGTTCACCGAGTCCCTGTTCGCCGAACGCGGCATCGACTGGATCACCCGCGCCCACGTCAGCAAGGTCGACAAGGACCGCGTCTGCTACGAGACGCTGGACGGGGCCCAGCGTGAGCAGGAGTTCGACTTCGCCATGCTGCTGCCGCCGTTCTCCGGCGCCGGCCTGCAGGCCTACGGCCGCGACGGCGCCGACATCACCAGCCGCCTGTTCCTGCCCAACGAATTCATGCGGGTCGACGCCGACTACGCCGCCAAGCCCTATGAGCAGTGGGCGCCTGCTGACTGGCCCCGGACCTACCAGTCACCCGCCTACCCCAACATCTTCGCCGCCGGGATCGCCTTCGCCCCGCCGCACGCGATCTCGCAGCCGCGCACCAGCCCCAACGGCACCCTCATCGCACCAGCGCCGCCGCGGACCGGGATGCCCTCAGCCGAGATCGGCAAGGCCGTCGCTCGCAGCATCACCGACATGATTCGCGGCGGAAAGCAGCCGACCCACACCGCCTCGATGGCTGAGATGGGTGCCGCCTGCGTAGCATCGGCGGGCGCACGCCTGCGCACCGGCACGGCCGCATCCATGACCGTGTACCCGATCGTCCCCGACTTCGCCCGCTACCCCCAGTACGGCCGCGACCTCAACCAGACCTCCGGCGAGATCGGCCTCGCCGGGCACTGGATCAAAGTCCTGCTGCACCACATGTTCCTGTACAAGGCCAAGCTCCGCCCCGGCTGGGCTCTCATTCCGGAGTAACCGACATGGCCCCCAGCGACACACCAGCCCGTCGGCCCGCTGCCACGGCCGGCCGCTCCACGGGCAGCGCTGCCCAGCCCGGAGGCGCAGCAGCCAGCAGCCCGGCCAAGGTGACAGCCGAAACCGCGCGCTATGTCACCCGGCCCACCCGCCTGACGCTCTTCCTGCGAACGTTCCTCCCCTGGCAGCTCTGGCGCTTCGCCCGCATCAACCTCAAGATGCTCCGGATCATCCACCGCTCACGCACCTAACCGCCGCCGGTACCCGTCATCAGGCGGTTTGGCGACGCGCTTGCCGGATCTACTTCGACATCACCACTCCGTTTGACATGCCTCACCACTGGTGGGGGCTGTTCGCGGTATGGGACGGAGCGCACCACCTCACCGCAGCCGGTGCTTACAAACGATGGTTGTAGCACCTACAAGGACTGAACGGCTGTCCGGCAGGTGATCCTGCTCGTACGGTCGCCTTATGGCGCCGGATGAGGGCCTGCCTGTGCGCTGGGTGAAGGTGCTCGACCAGACCAAGTGCATCGGCTGCCACGCCTGCACGACGGCCTGTAAGAGCGAGAATGAGGTCCCGGTCGGGGTGACCCGGACCTATGTCAAGTCCGTGGACGTTGGCGTCTTTCCGCAGGCCAGCCGGGCGTTCCAGGTCACCCGCTGCAACCAGTGCGCGGACGCCCCCTGCGTCGCGGCGTGCCCTACCGGGGCGATGTACCGCCGCGAGGACGGGATCGTGGATTTCGATAAGACGATCTGCATCGGCTGCAAGGCGTGCATGGCCGCCTGCCCCTATGATGCGATCTTCATCAATCCGGAGGATCACTCGGCCGAGAAGTGCAACATGTGCGCGCACCGGCTCGACCTGGGCCTGGAGCCGGCCTGCGTGACGGTCTGCCCCACCGAGGCGATCCTGGTCGGCGACGCCAGCGACCCTGGCTCGAAGGTGGCCCAGGTCATCGGCCGTGAGCCCGTGCAGGTCCGGCGGCCGGAGAAGGGAACCCGGCCCGGCGTCTACTACAAGGGTGCCCATCAGGCCACGCTGGACCCGCTGGCGGCTGCCCGTCCGGACGGCGGCCTGTTCGCCTGGGCCACCCAGGGGCCACTTGGGCCGCAACTGGTTACCTCTGGGCATCCCGGCCAGCCGGTCTCGTCGGCCGCCGCCCTGCTCTCCTACGACGTGCCCCATCAGGCGCCGTGGGGCTGGCGGGTGAGCCTGTACACCTGGACCAAGAGCATCGCGGCGGGCGTGTTCGGCGTGCCTGCGCTCCTGGCCTTCCTCGGTTACCTGGGCTGGGGCGATTCCGCGATCCGCTGGGTCGCGCCGGTGGGGGCGCTGGCGTTTCTCGCGGTCACCGGCGCGCTGCTGATCGCCGACCTCAAGCATCCGCTGCGCTTCTACCTGATCTTCACCCGGCACCGCTGGCGCAGTTGGCTGGTCCGCGGCTCGTTCATCATCGGCGGCTTCGGCATGGTGGTGGCGCTGTACCTGCTGGCCGCCGCCGGCAACGTCACCGGTGCCCGGCAGGTGCTCGCCGGGGTCGGGCTGCCGCTGGCGCTGGCCACGGCTGTTTACACCGCGTTCCTGTTTGCCCAGGCCAAGGCGCGGGACCTGTGGCAGAGCCCGCTGCTGCCTGCCCATCTGGCTATCTCGGCGGTGCTGGCCGGAGCGGCGGCCATGCTGCCCGTGCTGGTCTGGCGCTCCTCCGGCCGTGCGGTCACCGCTGCCGAGGTGACCCTGGCGCTCGCCGCCGCGGTCCACGTTCTGCAGGTGATCGGGGAGACCACGCTGCCGCACGTGACCGCGCACGCTCATCTCGCCACCCAGGAGATGGTGCGCGGAAGGTTCGCGCGCTTCTTCTGGCCGGGCCTGGTGCTGATCAGTGCCTCGATCGCCGCGCCCTGGATAGGAGTGGCGGCTGCCCCGCTCGCGCTCGCCGGCCTGCTCGCCCACGAGCATGCCTACGTGCAGGCGGGCCAGTCCGTCCCGCTCGCGTAGGGAGATGGTTCGATGACCGGCCGGGACAGTAATGCTGACCTGGACGCGCTGGGTGCCCGGGTGTCGGCGGCCCGGGAGGCGGTCCAGGCCCGGGGGGAGACGTTCTACCAGGGGCCGAGCGGGGTCCACCTGGCCGCGTTCCCGCCCAGGGAGCGGTGGGACGACTGGGTGGAGCTGTCCTCGCGGGCCTGGCCAGCCCGCGAGGAACGGCATTACACGCTGGTGCCCACTACGTGCTTCAACTGCGAGTCCGCCTGCGGGCTGCTCGCTTATGTGGACCGCGAGACGGGCCAGGTGCGCAAGTTCGAGGGGAACCCCGAGCACCCCGGGTCCCGCGGGCGTAACTGTGCCAAGGGCCCGGCCACGATCAACCAGGTCACCGACCCCGACCGCATCCTCTATCCGTTGCGCCGGTCGGGCGCTCGCGGCAGCGGCGGCTGGGAGCGGATCAGCTGGGACGAGGTGCTCGATGCGCTCGCGGCCCGGATCCGGGCGGCGATCATCGAGGGCCGGCAGAACGAGATCATGATCCATATGGGCCGCCCGGGGGAGGACGGGTTCACCGAGCGGGTGCTGGCGAGCTGGGGGGTGGACGGGCACAACTCGCACACCAACGTGTGCTCGTCCGGCGGGCGGACCGGGTTCCAGTTCTGGATGGGCATCGACCGGCCCAGCCCCGATCACGCCCACGCCAAGGTCATCTACCTGATCAGCGCTCATCTGGAATCCGGGCATTACTTCAACCCGCACGCCCAGCGGATCACGCAGGCCCGCGAGAACGGCGCCAAGGTGATCGTGCTGGACACCCGGCTGTCCAACACGGCGACCCATGCTGACTACTGGCTATCCCCGCAGCCAGGCAGCGAGGCCGCGATCAACCTGGCGGTCGCCAACCACCTGATCCAGACGCGAGGCTATGACCGGGAGTTCGTGCGCCGCTGGTGGAACTGGGCCGAGTACCTTCAGGCCCGTCACCCGGACCGGCCGGTCGCCTTCGAGGTGTTCGAGGAGGTCCTCGCCAGCCTGTACGCAGACTTCACCTTCGAGTTCGCCGCTGCGGAATCCGGGATCGACGTCGGCGTGCTGGCCGAGGTCGCCGAGGTGGTCGCCGGCGCCGGGACCCGGTTCTCCTGCCATTCCTGGCGGTCGGCGGCAGCGGGGAACCTCGGCGGGTGGCAGGTGTCGCGGACCCTGTTCCTGATCTCTGCTCTGCTCGGCGCGGTCGCCACCGAGGGCGGCACGTTCCCGAACGCGTGGAACAAGTTCGTGCCGCGGCCTATCCACGTGCCCGCGCACCCGGGCGTATGGCAGGACCTGTCCTGGCCGCTGGAGTACCCACTGGCGCAGAACGAGATGTCGTTCCTGCTGCCACACTTCCTCAAGGATGGGCGCGGCCGTCTGGACACATACTTCACCCGCGTCTACAACCCGGTCTGGACCAACCCGGACGGCCTGTCGTGGATGGAGGTCCTCACCGACGAGAGCAAGATCGGCTGTTCGGTGGCGCTCACCCCGACCTGGAACGAGACCGCCTACTTCGCCGACTACGTGCTGCCGATGGGGCATGGCTCCGAGCGGCATGACACCCACTCCTATGAGCAGTACGACGGGCAGTGGATCGGGTTCCGCCAGCCGGTGCTGCGCACCGCCCGGGAACGCACCGGTGAGACGATCACCGACACTCGTCAGGTCAACCCCGGCGAAGTGTGGGAGGAGAATGAGTTCTGGATCGAGCTGTCCTGGCGCATCGACCCCGATGGCTCGCTCGGCCTCCGGCAGTACCACGAGTCGCGCGCTCGCCCGGGCGAGAAGCTCACCGTGGATGAGTACTACGGGTGGATGTTCGAGCACTCGGTGCCCGGCCTGCCCGAGCGGGCCGCCGCCGAGGGCCTGACTCCGCTGGAGTGGATGCGCCGCTATGGCGCCTTCGAGATCAGCCACGGCCAGGGAGCCGTGCACGAGCAGGAGGTACCCGCCAGCGAGCTTGCCGATGCCGCGATCACACCGGCCGGTCGGGCTTACACCGGCACGCGGCAGCCGTTCAGCAGCAATATCGTGCCGATGGGAGCGCCGGAGCCCGACGATCTGGGGCGGCGCCCTGTCGGGGTGGAGGTGGACGGCAAAGTACTCCGCGGCTTCCCGACCCCGTCCGGCCGCCTGGAGTTCTGGTCTTCGACCCTCGCCGCGTGGGGGTGGCCGGAGCATGCCCTGCCCGGCTACATCAAGAGCCACGTTCACCCGGGCAACCTGGCGCCTGGGCAGCTTGTCCTGCTGTCGACGTTCCGGCTGCCGACCCAGATCCACACCCGGTCGGCGAACGCCAAGTGGCTGGATGAGCTCGCGCATACCAACCCGGTCTGGATCCACCCCTCCGATGCCGCCAGGCTCGGCGTGGCCCGCACCGGGGACCTGGTGCGGGTGGAAACCGAGATCGGGTACTTCGTGGCCAAGGCCTGGATCACCGAGGGGATCCGCCCCGGCGTGGTCGCCTGTAGCCATCACATGGGCCGGTGGCGGCTGGATGGCGGGCCGCGCGGCGCTGGCGGCATGATGGCCACCGTTGGCCTGCGCCACCGTGAGGATGGCTGGCGGATGGAAACCCGCGCCCCCGTCCGCCCTTATGAATCAGCCGACCCCGACAGTCGGCGGATCTGGTGGAGCGACACGGGCGTCCACCAGAACCTGACCTTCGGCGTCCACCCTGATCCCATCTCCGGGATGCACTGCTGGCATCAGGCGGTGCGCGTACGCCCAGCCGGGCGCGGCGACCGGCACGGTGACATCGCGGTGGACACCGCCAAGGCCCGCGAGGTGTACCGGGACTGGCTGCAACTGGCCCGGCCGGCGGGCAGCGGGTCGCCGGGCGGGCTGCGCCGGCCCCCCTGGCTGATGCGCCCGCTCAAGCCCGCCCGTGAGCTGTTCCAGCTCCCCGGCCAGCAGCGGCCGGTCCGGTGACCGCCCAGCCCATGGTCACCAGCCTGGCGCGCGATGCAGCGACCGGCGCAGTGGATACCGGGCGATGGGAACTGCTGCGCGCGCTCGGGGCGATCGCCAGCACCCCGCCGCCGCTGAGCCATCCGGTCGCGGCCAGCCTCGGCCTGCCCCCGCCGACCGCGGGCGAGCACACCGGCGTGTTCGTGCTGTCCGCGCCGCCGCATTCGGCGATCTACCTCGGCGCGGAGGGCAAGCTCGGCGGCGAGGGGCTGGACCGGGCTGCCGGGTTCTGGCGGGCGCTCGATCTGGCCCCGCCGCCGGACGCCGACCACCTCGGTGCCCTCCTGGCGCTGTACGCCGAACTCGGCGACGCGGAGGAAGCCGCGCGCGCGAGAACGGGTACGCGCCCAGATGCGGCGCGCCCGGGAGGCGCTGCTGTGGGAGCACCTGTGGTCCTGGGCACCGGGCTACCTCGCTGCGGTGGCGCGGCTGAGAACACCGTCGCTGGGGCCGTGGGCGACGCTTACCCTGCGTGCACTCGCCCGGGAGGCGGGGCTGGCGGCGCCTCCTGCTGCGCTGCCCTTGGCGCTGCGGGCCGCGCCACCCGCGCTGGGGCCGGCTGGCACGGGCAGCCCCGGCGCGCCGGGCCGCCGCGACCTGCTCGATGTTCTGCTCGCCCCGGTGCGCTCGGGTGTCGTGATCACCTCCGAGGACCTGCGGCAGGCCGCCGCGGCGGCCGGGGCTGGTTACCGGCTGGGCGAGCGCCGCTACACGCTGGCGGCCATGCTCGATCAGGACAGCCTGGCCACGGTCGGCTGGCTGGGGACGTTCGCCCATAGGTGGGCCCGCTGGCACGCCCGGCAGCCGCCGGTCCCGGCACCGGACCCGCGGCGGTGGTGGGCGGCCCGGGCACGCGGGACCGCTGCGGCGCTGAGCGAACTGCGGGGGAGGCTTGCCGCCGCTGGTTAGAGTGGGGCATGACGCTACGAGGCCGTCCGGACGGGGCGCCCGGCCGGCCGCTCAGTTCCCGGGTGCCCGACCTGGCGGCGCTGGAAGTGCTGCTCGCGGTGGCCCGCGCCGGGAGCCTCAACCAGGCGTCGCGCCAGCTCGGCATCACCCAGCAGGGTGTCTCCGCCCGGATCAGGTCGGCGGAGGCACAGGCGGGCGTCGCGCTGGTGTCACGTACCCCGCGCGGGTCCACGCTCACCCCGGAGGGTGTTGTCGTCGCCGAGTGGGCGGCGCGGCTGCTGGCGGTGGCGAGCGAGCTGGACGCGGGGCTGGCCGCGTTCCGGCATGACCACCGGACCCGCCTCCGGGTGAGCGCGAGCCTCACCATCGCCGAGCAGTTGCTGCCCGGGTGGCTGGTGTCCCTGCAGGCAGCTGCGCGCCACCGCGGCGAGCCCCCAGCCGATGTGGTCCTGACCGTGGCCAACAGTGACACCGTCGCCGAGCAGGTCCGCCACGGTAACGCCGACCTCGGCTTCGTCGAGGGACCCGGCAGCCCGGGAGGGCTGCACAGCCGGGTCATCGGCCATGACGAACTGCTCGTGGTGGTCCGCCCCGACCATCGGTGGGCGCGCCGCCGCCGCCCGCTCAGCCCCGCTGAACTGGCCGCTGCCCGGCTGGTCAGCAGGGAGGAGGGATCCGGGACGAAAGGCGTGCTGACGGCTGCGCTGTCGGCGGCGCTGGGCACGCGGGTGACCATGCCGGTGGCGCTCGCACTGTCGTCCACCGCGGCGGTGAAGGCGGCAGTGGCCGCGGGCGCCGGGCCCGCGGTACTGAGCGAACTCGCCGTTGCCGAGGAACTTGCCTCGCACCGGCTGGCCCGGGTCCCGGTCGCTGGTGTCAACCTGCGCCGCTCGCTGCGCGCGGTCTGGTCCGGCGGGGACCTCCCGCCCACGGGCGCCGCACGCGACCTGCTCGCCCACGTCAGCGCCGGCCGGCACGCCGGGCTCGCCGACGGCACCGCACGGGACTGAGGCCAGGTCATCACAGCCAGCTGGGACGGACGCCGCCCTGCGCACACCGCTGGCCCGGGCCCGCACAAGTGCGGTTACTTCCGCTCGTCGGGCGGGTGAGGGTCGCTGTGGCTTTCTGCCACGGCTGGCCGTCGTTTCGCCGCGACAGGGGAGTTGTCTGCGGTGTATGCGGGCAGCCGGGCCGAGTAGATGGAGTACCCGTCAACGTGGAAGGCCACGACGGTGGCGATGGCTGTGGCCGCCATCATGGGAACCGTCAGCCCGAAGCCGCTGTGGGTCAGTTCGAGCACCAGCGCGAGGCCGGATAGCGGTGCCTGCATCGCCGCCCCGATCATGGCAGCGGCGCTGACCATGGCGAAAGCGCCGGACGGTGAGCCGGGCCAGGCCAGGCTCCAGGCCATGCCGAGCGCGCCGCCGAGGACAGCGCCGGTGGCGAGCGTCGGGGTGAACAGGCCGCCGGATGCCCCGCTGCCCAGGCACATCGCTGTGACCAGCGGCTTGAGCGCAAAGAGCGCGAGCAGCACGCTGAGGCCGCCGATGCCGAGGAACGCGTCCCTGGCCATGTCCAGGCCATTGCCGAACAGTTGCGGGTACCAGATACCGACCACCCCGAGGATCCCGAAGGCGATTACCGGCGCATACAGGGCCGTGGTTCCTTTAGCCCGGTGGTAGGACACCCAGCCGATGAGGCGGATGTAGCCGGCTGAGATCAGCCCGATGACCGGCCCGGCCAGCAGCGACCAGACCATCAGCGTCCCGGTGAAGCGGTAATCCGGGACGCCCACATAGGTGGCGCGATTGGGCAGGTAGACCCAGGCCGTCGCGGTAGCTGTGCAGGCGCACACGAGGGCCGGCAGCATCACGGGCAGCGTAATGCTGCCGATGAGGATCTCGGCGGTGAACAAGGCGCCGGCCAGCGGGACGTTGTACACCGCGGCGAGCCCGGCGCCGCCGGCGCAGGCCACCAGCAGCCGCCGCTGCTGATCCGTCAGGCCACCCCAGCCGGCCAGGGCACTCGCCGACGCGCCGCCCAGC
This sequence comes from uncultured Actinomycetes bacterium, assembly GCA_963707905.1. Classification (GTDB taxonomy): domain Bacteria; phylum Actinomycetota; class Actinomycetes; order Streptosporangiales; family Streptosporangiaceae; genus DASXKD01. Next base: position 65,641 of record CAVPSA010000063.1, read on the forward strand.
AGCTTGGGCGCGGCTTCCCGGCCGATGGAGGCGCCCATGCCGATGACGACCTCAGAGATCACCGAGGTACCCAGGCAGCGGCGAAAGGACAGCCGCCCGTCACCATTCCAGAGCGCCTCGTCGATCTCCGACGGCTCGCCCCTCGTATAACGGCGGAGCAGGTACCACGCGACGCCGCCGAACGCACCCGCGATCAGCAAGGACGCCACCCGCCGCGCCGCGGACGCCGCCTCGACACCGTGCTGCAGGCTGCCGGAGTGGTAACCGAACGCCGCGTACTGCACGTTGAACAACAGCGCCATCATCAGCGCGCCGAGTAGTCCGGCGGCAACACCGGCCAGGATCACCAGGAACCAGAACCGGGACGTGAGCACGCCGGCTCCGTGGCTGGTGATGTTCGGCTGTTCCATGGCCCCGCGGCCAGACGGCAGCCGCTGTTTCACCAACGGCTGCGGCACCCGCAACCGCTCACTCGCCCGCGGCGGCTTTCTGGCCCGCCGCCCACAGAACCAGCGCCACAGCTGCCGGGCAGCCGCTCCGGTGCGGGCCCGGAACCGGTCACCAGAACTGGTCACGAGCAGAAGTCCAGCACGCCCGCCGCGTCACCGTTCACCCGGCCCACCCCGATCCAGGGCACGGCGGCGGCTCCGCGCGCGCCCGACCATAGATTGCTTTGGGAGCAGGAGGCCGCCGGTTCGAATCCGGCCATCCCGA
>CAVPSA010000064.1:0-20736 GCA_963707905.1 uncultured Actinomycetes bacterium
CGGAGGACATGCTGGTCAGCAGGGTGCTGGAAGGCTCGGCGGCGGGGCAAGGACACAGGGCGGCGCCGCGGCCGGTCACGCTGCTTGGGACACAGCCCCCGGCCCGGCTGGTTCCGTGCCGGCGCAAGGCCTGCAGGCGCGCCTCCTCCGAAGTCGCGCCTGGAGCAGGCCGATCCGCACAGCGCTCACCAACGGCGGCACCACGGGCGATGCGCCCCGCCTGCCCTATCGCCGGCCGGGCCGGCTGGCCCGTCAGCGGCTGCGCTGTTCCAGGTCGGCGATGAGCTGCTCGGCGCGGTCGGCGTCGGCTGGCGGCGCCGGGCCCGGCCTGCTGGTAGTTGTCCAGGGCGGCGCGGGCGTAGTGCAGGGCGTCGCCGGCCCGGCCGGCACCGTCGAGGAGGAGGGCGATGTTGTAGCGGGTCTGCCCGGCTCCGTAGATGTCTCCCCGGGCTTCGTGGTGCTGGATGGATTGCTGGTAGTGGCGCAGCGCCTGGCCGGTGTCCCCGGCCCGCCGGTAGATGTTGCCGAGCTGGTTCTCGATGGCGGCCCGGTGTCTCGTGGTCGTCGGCGGGGGTCAGGTCCAGGGCTTGCTGGTAGTGGCGGAGGGCGGCGTTGAGGTGCTCCAGCAGCACCGGCTCGGCCTCGCCCGCGGCGCGGGCGTCGTCGAACCGCCCCAGGGCGACCGTGCCGAGCTGAGCTGAGGCAGCTGGCGCGGCCGAGCCGGTCGCTGTCGGCGCGCAGGCTGAGGCTGTGCTGGAACCAGTGCTCGGCCTGGTCCAGGTCCCGCAGCCCGGGCACCATCAGGTAGGCGTTGCCGAGGCTGCCAGCGATCCTGGGCTTCCGCCGGGCGGTCGCCGATCCGCTGGTCCAGCGCGAGGGCCTCCTGATAGTAGCGGCAGGCAGCCAGGATCCTCCTGCTCGAGGAGGATGTTCCCGAGCTCTTGAGGGCGACGGCGAGGTTGCGGATCTGGTTGCGCTGGTCCGGGGTGAGGCTGGCGGCGGGGGCGGCCAGCGCCGCGGCGGCCTGGTCCCGGTCCCACGCGATCACGGCGTTTTGGAGGGTGGTGGCGGCGGGCCAGTCCCGCGCCTGCCGGGCGAGCCGCACCCGGTAGCCGGTGACGAGGCTCCACTGGTCTTCGCGGCCGGGCAGCGGCCCGCCGGTGGCAGGGTCGGTGAAGTCGGGGGTGACGGCGGCGACGAGCCGGGCCCATTCGCCGTCGCGCCCGGTCCGCTCATACAGGACGCGCAGGCCCTGCAGGCAGCCGGCCGCGGCGTGCCACAGCCCGGCGGCGCGGGCCAGGTCCAGGGCGTGGCGCAGGTTGGCCTCCTCCGCCCCCAGCACGGGGACGACCTGGGCCGCGTGGCCCGCTTCGGCCTGGCTCGTGGTAGTAGTCGCCGAGTTCGCCGATGGCCCGGGTGTAGGCGCGGGCGGCGCGGCCGGCGGCCGGGCTGCCGGGCGGGCCGTAGCTGGTGGTGAACAGGGTGGTGAAATACCACGGCAGCGCGGGGTGGATCCGGTAGTAGCCGCCGCCGAGGGATTCCAGCAGGCCGATGCCGGCGGCCCGGTCCAGCAGCGCGATCCCGCGTCGCGGTCCAGCCCGGCCAGCTCGGGCACCGCATCCTCCCCGGCGATATCCGGGTCGCCCATGTAGCGCAGGGCGTCGGCGTCGGCGGTGTCGCGGAACAGGTGCAGCACCGCCAGCTGGGCCCGCTCGGCCTCGGTGAACGCCTGCGCGAACCCGTAGCTGAGCGAGGCGGCCAGCGACCGGGTGCGGCCCAGCGCGGCATCCTCCCCCGCCTCCAGCTGCGCCTCCCCCGCCTGCAGCCGGGCCACGAACGCCCTCGATGGCCTCGGTGGTGGCCAGGTCCTCCGCGCAGCGCCTGGCCTACCAGGACGGTGATGGTCAGCGGGTTCCCGGCCGCATACCGCAGCAGCGGCCGCCAGTCCGCCCCGGCCAGGCTGTGGCCGTGCCGGGCGGCCAGCGCGGCGGCCAGCTGCAGGCTTTCCCGCATCGGCATCGGCGGCAGCTGGACCCGGGCGGGCAGGTCGCCGAGCCAGGGGTGCTCGTCGCGGCGGGAGGTGACCAGCACCTTGCACCGGGTGTGCTGGGCCAGGTCCCGCAGCAAGTCCGACCAGGTCGTCTTGCTCGGCCGGGGTCCAGTCGCTGGGGGTGCCGTCCGGGAACCCGGTGACCGGCTCGACGTTGTCCCACACCCACAGCACCGGCACCTGCGCCAGCACCTGCAGCACAATGTCGCGGCGCTGGCCGGGGTCGGTGACCGCCGCCCACGGCGATGCCGTTGGCCTCCAGCAGCGCGGCGAAGTAGTCGCCGGCGGTGCCGATGACCCGGTCGGCGGTCAGGTGATGCTCGAACGAGGACCACAGCACCGCCCCCGGCCACTCCGGGTGGCCGGGCTGGTCCAGGCCGCCGGTGGCCTGGTACCAGCGGGCGAACTCCGCCGCCGTCGACGGACTTGCCCGCCCCGGCGAACGCGTGCAGCAGCACGACCGGCTGGGTGTCGAAGGCCCGGTCCAGCGCCAGCAGCGTCTCATCCCGGCCGAAGAACCCCGCATCCGGCGGCCGCGGCACCCCGCCGGCCCCCGCCTCACCGCTGCCATCGGTCCTGGTTTCGGCGGGGGTGAGCTTGATCAGCGGCGCCGCGCGCTGCGGCGGGCGCAGCAGCACCAGCGGCGCGGACTCATAGACGACCGGGCACGGCCCAGTCCTGCAAGCGAGACCGGGACCGCGCCGATCTGCCGGACCGGGTCGGCGGCCAGGGCCTGCCGGGCCGCGGCCGCGGCCTGGCCGAGGGAGTTCCCGGCGAGCAGGTGCGCGTACAGGTCGGCCACGAACTGCGCCGCGGTGACGACGTAGACGTTGTAGCGCATCGCCACCACGCCCGGCACCCCGGCGTCGGCGACCTCGGCGGCCAGCGACCCATACGCCCGGATCCGCGCATGCACATCCCCCGTCAGCACGCCCTCGTCGCCGGCCGCCGCGGCGCGTCCGGCGCTGCCCGGTGCCGGCCCCGGGCGCGTCGGCGGGCTGGTCGCGGGCCTCGGTGTAGGCGGACCGGCAGGCGTTCAGCACCAGCACCGGCACCCCCGTGTCGGTGAGCAGCCGCCCCAGGGTGGGCCCGTCGACCAGCTGCTGGTTCTCCTCGCTGGCCGGGTCCTCGAACAGCAGGTAGCCGTGCTGGCCCGGGCCGCACCGGCCCGGCCACCGACACCCCGTACATGCAGCGGCGACAGCGCCGACACCACCGCCGCCGCCACCGCCGCCGTCGCCGGTCGCCGTCCGGCTCGAAGCCGAGGTCGGCCAGGTCGAGCCAGGTGCCGTGGCCGTCGAAATGCACCACGTGATACGGCCGCCCCGCCTCATGCGCGGCGTGCAGCACCTCGCGACAGCCGGGCGAAGGTGGCCGGGCGCAGCACATCCAGGTCCAGGCCCGCCATCTGCTCCGCCCCGCCGCGGACCAGCCGGCTGGCCACCGACCGGAACGGCACATCCGCCCGCCCGCCCGGCCGGGCGATCACCAGCAGCACCCGCAGCCGGTCCCCGGCCGGCTCCGGCAGCTCCGGATGCCCGGCCGCCCGCAGATGGGTGCGGACAAACGCCCCCGCGCCCAGCGCCACCGGCGCATCCCGGGCCGGGTCGCGCAGCAGCTCCCACGCCAGCCCCGGCCCCTCGCCCGGGTCGGTGTCCACCTCCACCCGCACCTCGGCCAGCCGGTCCCGCGCCCGCTCCCAGATCCCCGCCGCATCCGCACCGGCAAACACCCGGCGGAACAACTCCGCGCCCGTCCTGCGCCAGCTGCGCCTCCGCCTCCGCGCGCTATCGCCGGCGCCGGGTCGGCGGGGAACTCCGCGTAATCCTCCAGATACCAGCGGACCCGCTCCCCATCCCCGGCATCGGACGGGGCAGCGAACTCCGCCACCGGCCTCCCGCGGCGCCGCCCTCCTCCTGCCAGGTCACCTCCACCCGCCGCGGCCCGGCCAGGCCCACCCGGGACGTCACTGATCCGCAGCTGGTCCTGGTCGCTGTCTGTCACCCGCCCCAGGTTGAACATGGCGTTCGCGTTGCCCGCCTGGGCCGCCCGCCGGTACCACTGCCGGGCCTGGGCCGGGTCGCTGTGTTCGAGCAGCAGCCCCAGGTTATTCATGGCATCGGTGTTGCCGGCCTCGGCGGCCCGCTCATACCAGTGCCGGGCCTGGCCCGGGTCGCCCTCGTTGAGGAGCACCCCCAGGTTGAACATGGCATCGGTATGGCCCTTGCCGGCCAGGGGCAGCCAGCCCTTCGACGGCGATGGCGGTGTTGTCCTGAGGGCGGCGGCGACGCCGATGGCGAAGCGCGCATCATCCGAGGCGGCTTCGTCCAGCGCCGCCAGCCACACGGCGTCGGCCACCGGGCTCGCGTTGGCCTGGCGTCGGCGTCCTGGATGTAGTCGTGGACGGTCAGGGCGTCCGCGGCCGGGGTCTTGGTGAGCAGCGACTGCTGGTGCTGCGGGATGCGCCGGTCACGGATTCAAGCCCCCACTGCAAAGCGTCCTCGATCTCCGCGGGTTCGGCTTCGCCGGCAGGTAAGCCTGGAGCAGGCTGGTGGCGGTAGCCAGCGGGACCGGCTGGGCGATGCCGGTGCGGTACCAGTCGAGCACGGCCCGGACGAGTGCGTACCGGGCGGGCCGCTCGTCGTCGGCCTCCGCGTCCCGCAGCCTGTCCTGCAGCGCCGGGCCAGCGACGACCCACGCGCTCGGGGAATTCCCGGCGGCGACCCAGGCCAGCAGGGCCGGGTAACTGACGTGCTCAGCGACGCGCTGCTCGCTCCTGGTCGTTCCAGATGACCGGCCAGTCCACCTCCACGACCAGTTCGGTGTCGGCCAGCGCCTCGCCGAACGGGTTGCGCAGGTCGCCTTTGGGCATCCTGGCCTCGAGCTCGCTGCGCCGGATGGTGGCCACCACGACAACCCCCGAGCGCAGCAGCCGCTCGACGGTGTCCCGGAACGCCCGCTCCTCGTAGCGCTCGACGTCATCCAGCCACACCAGCGCGGGCCCGAGATCGGCTAGCGGGAGCTCACGCAACCGTGCCAGCGACGTCTGCCGCGGGCACAGCAGCCGGTGGCCAGGCAAGCGCAGCCGCGCCGCCTCGGCGGCCGAGCGCGATTTCCCGCCCGCCGAGCCGCCGACAACCAGCAGCATCCGGCGCTCGGCCTGGGCGGCGTGCAGCCCATCGCGCAGCTTCTGGTCGGCGTCGCGCGGCACATAATCCAGGAAGTCGGGCTCACCCGGCACCCCGGCGAGCTTCACGCCGAACGCCTTATAACCCGCCTCGCGGACCAGCACGCGGGAAGCCGTCCGGTCGCCAGGCAGCCATCCTGCAGCACATCGCGGTACAGCGGCGCGTCCCTGACCTCGATCACGGCCGGGCCGCCAAGCACGGCGGTGAGCGCCTCGGCGATGCCGGCCGGAGTGCGCCAGCACGTCGGCGAACGGCACCACATACAGGCGGCGCTGCTGGTGGCCGGCCTCCGCGGCGACGACCAGCCCGGCAAGCCGCCCATCAGCAAGCACCACCCCGGCCCCCGACATGCCACCCCACCCGGCCTGGGTCCCGGGCGTCGATCCCTCGACGTCAAAGGGCATCCAGCGCCGGGGCAGCGGCCGCTCGGGTTGACCGGCGCCTTGGCCTGACCCGCCGGAGCAAGCGTCCCGACCGCCTGCTCGCTCTGCCGGACCGTGGCGACAGGGCTACCATCGGGCGTGTGCTGCACCTCGGCTTGCGGGAACCCGACCGCCTCACAACCGTGCTCGGCCGAGGTACCCAGCCGCACAAAGACCGGCGACGGCGACGACGGTGCCAGCCACTCGCGGCCCAGAACCGCCGCCGCCGCGCTTCCCGTCACCGACACCCAGCAGGGCCACGTCCCAGTCCGCGTCCTCGGCCAGCACCGGCATCGGCACCCAGCCCGCGGTCAGGGCGCCCGGCCGCACCACCCGGGCCAGCACGCGCCCGCCATCAAGGGCGCCCGCCACCACATGCCGGGCGGTCAGCACAGCCGCAGCGCCGACCACCACGCCCGCCCCGGCCCTGCCCGGCGCCGCCCAGACCTCAGCCAGCCGGTCATCCCAGATCATCGCCACAATCGGCTAACCCTCCGGCTGCGGCTGGTCTCCCGCGACATCGAGCGGGCGGGGATTGCCCTGCGCGTCATAACGGCCCGGTGTCAGCGTCAGCACCAGCGTCTGCGTCGTCTCCCTGCCCGCCGTGACACCGCCGCCCGCCTCGATCAGCCACCAGCGGATCTTCCCGCTGCCCTCGGACATCCCGCCGGGCCACCGCTTCCAAAGTCAGCGTCACCTCACTGACCCGGAACCGGATCGCCTTACCCGCGCCCTTCTCCCACGCCGACTCCAGCTCCTCCCGCAACCCATCAAGAGCAGCCGACAACCCCATCAACTTCGGCGGCTCCGCCACCCCCACCACCCCCCGCCGCACCACCACCCCGAACTCCGGCCCGGCTATACCGGCGCCCTAACCCATTCTTACCCTCATTCGGAAGATCCGCGACAGATCAACAGCAGAGAACATCACCCCGGCCGCAGACCCAGCCCCAACCTGGGCCAATGTTGGCCACCGAATCGCTCGGCGAGCCCTAACACCCTCTCGCCCTGGCAGGTGGGGACGAAGTGTGCCAAATGCCGACGCCTATCGCCTTTGTCCTACCTAACAGACTGCAAGTGAACGTCAGCTGCAACCTGGACGGGGAGCCCAGCCTTTTTGTAAGCGTCGATCATCCTCGCCTTGATCTCAGGGCTACCGGTGACTGCCACTAAGAAGGCTTGACCGCCGCCCACAATCAGCACGAGAGTGTCAGCACCGAGGTTGGCCGCGAGTGCCACAGGATCCGGGATCACGGGTGGACGGGATCTTTCGGGCTGCGGGCCAGCATTCCAGCCAGCGTCTTTTCACCTTCAGGGTCTCGATGGCCCTCCGCGGCTGTGTACAGCGCCGGGGTGTGCTGGTTCGCGGCCATGTGTCCTCGTTCGCCCCGTGGGATCAGCCTGCTTCGGCTTCCGGCTCGACCGGTTCAGCGGCCCGGCGAAGCGCGGCTTCATGTTCGGCGGATCCATGCCGAGTTCGCCGTCGTAGTCGGCGTACAGCCGGTGCTGGCCGTCGGCCCACTGCCGGTAGGCCTGCCGGGCTGCCGCCTCGTCGGAGCCGGTCGCGGCGGCGATCTGCGGCCACGACGCGCCCGCCTGGATTGCGTGGTGCACCAGCGCGGGGTGACGGTAGTGGCGGGCCAGCAGCTCTCCCGCCGCCAGGGTCGTCGGCGTTGGCCACCACCCAGCAGCCTTTCGCGGCCGCCAGCGCCTCGCGCCACCGCCGCGCCACCAGCCAGATCTCCGCCGCCCGGTCCATCTGGTCCCGGCTCAGGTTCAGCAGCGTGACCACGCGCGGCTTGGTGGCCTTGATGACCGCGGGCAGCCAGCGCTCGTCCACTTCCAGGACGGCCAGCGGCGCGTCGGGCGCCTTGCCCAAGGCCGCGGCGAGCCCCGCCTCCATGTTCGCGCCGAAGGCGTTGGAGGCGACGTCCTGCCCGAGCGCGCCGAGCGCGGCGGTGATCAGCCGGGTCGTGGTGGTCTTCCCGTTCGTGCCGGTGACCAGCACTATCTGGCGGCCGACGGACAGCAGGGCAAGCAGGTCAGGCTCCAGGCGCAGCCCGATAACGCCACCGATCACCGACCCGTCACCACGCCCGGCGAGCCGTGACATGGTCCCGGCGGCGCCGCCCAGGGTGGTGGCCAGGCGCGCGCGCATCGGAAGCTTGCCCATGGCCGATGATGCTATCCGGGCTTCCCGCCCGGCGCGTCACCCCTGAACCAGGCGGCCGGGCCGTCGTGTGCCGCCACGAGACGGCCGGGCCACGACAGTACGACGGCCAGCCAGGCCGTGGCGCCCATCGGCGCGGCGACATGGCCGAGCTGGGACGCGGGAGGCAGCCCGACGCCGAGGGTGGCCAGGTCGCGGCCGAAGGCGCGCTGGTCGTCCTCGCCGAGCAGGGCGGTCCAGGCGGCCAGCCGATTCGCCGCAAGGTCCATGGACAGCGGGTGCCGCCGCAGGGCCCGCAGCCGATGGCCCACCCGTGCACCCGGCCAGTCCGCGAGGCCGGGCAGGTCGAAATCGAGTGGCGGGGCGCAACTGCCCGGGCCGGGCGCCCCGCCGCCGGGCGGCCAGAGCCGGTCCACCTCGTGCAGCCAGCGCACCTGCGGGATGACCCAGCCCGGGCCGGGGCGGGCGCCGGGCCTGGCGCCCGGCCCGGTGCCCGCACCGAGGGCGCGCACGGCGACCTGGGCCAGGCTCGCCGCCAGGCGCGCCGGGTCGTAGCTGGGCCGCAGCGCCCGCGCCCGCACCGCCACCGCCTGGTCGATCACGGTGGCCAGCAGGCACTCGCGGAGACGGGCGCCGAGTTCGCCCCACCGGGTGCGCAGCGGGACGGGCACCGCGGGCAGGGCCCGGTTGGTGAGGAACGCGAGCACCAGGGCCTGCACCCATACCCGCAGCCACGCGTCGTCCGGTGACCCGGGGGTGGCCAGCACCTCGGCGGCGCGCATCTCGCTCTGGGTGCACGCGCGCCCGCCGGTACACCGCTGGCCGCAGGCGGCACTGCGGCGCGCCACCATGGGCGGCACCGGGCCGGGGGCGGGGCCTTCGGTGCCGCCGCCGAACGGCACCCGGATCCTGATCGGCCGGTCCATGCCGTCGGCGAACACCGCCGCCACCCCGGGCTCCAGCGACACCACCTGGCGGGACTGGCCGTCGTCGAGGTTCATCGCGGCGCCGACCAGGTCCCGGTCGTCGGCGGCGGGGAGCCGGTGCATCACCTTGAGCGCGGTGTTCTTGACCACGTCGCTGACCAGCTTCGAGGGGATCTGCTCGGCGATCACCAGCCCTTCGCCGTAGGCGCGGATCTCGGCCAGCATCGCGGCGAACAACTCGACCGCATGAGCGCTGGCCCGGCCCTCGCGCCGGGCCCGGAGCAGCCGGTGGGCCTCCTCGATGACGATGACGTGGCGCAGCCCCGCTGGCTGCCCGGCCCGTGCCGCGAGCCGCAGATGCTCGACGACCCGGATGATCAGCGTGCCCATGAGGAAGGCCTTGTCCTCGTCGTTGGCGATGTCTTCGAGGCAGAGCACCACGTTGCGGCGCAGCAGCCCGGCGACGTCGGCGGGATGGCCGCCTTCGAAGAACCGCCCGGCCGAGCCGATCCGCAGCGAGCGCAGCCGCACGTCCACGAAGCCGCGCACGTCGGCCTGGAGTTCGCGGCCGTACCCGACCTCCCCGATAACCTCCAGGGCGGCCCGCTGGAGTTGCGCGAGCGTGGGCACGGCGGGCTCGGCCAGCGCGCCGGGCAGCGGGCCGCCGGTCACCACATCCCAGCCGTTCGCCTCGTAGACGCGCTGTAACGCCTGCGCGATGATCTGCGGGAAAGGCTCGTCGGCGTCGAATGCGGCGAGGAACAGCGCGCGGACCATGTCGATGTGCGCCTGCACCGGGTACCCGCGTTCCGGTGCCAGCGGGTTGACCGACACCGGGATCGCCCCCGGCTCCGCCGGGTTCAGCACGGTCACCGCACCGGCCGGGCCAAGGCCGGCCAGCCGTCCTGCCATCCCCGGGTACTCCGCCTTGACCGGCTCGATGACCAGCCAGGGCAGCCCGGCCCTGGTCAGCTCGGCAAGCAGGTGCCGTACCGTTTGCGATTTGCCTGCGCCAGTCGCTCCGGTTACCAGCGCGTGCCTGTTGAGGGTCGGCAGCGGCAGCAGGAACTCGCCGGCCGGCCGGTCCTGCGCGTCGAGGATCGCCCCGAGGCTGACCGGCGCGCGGGCAGCCGCGGTCGCGGCGCCGGCCGCGGTCGCGGCGCCGGCCGCAGCCCCCGGCTGGCCCGTCCCGGCCGCGCCCGTCCCTGCTTCGCCCGTGCCAGCCGCGCCCGTCCCGGCTTCGCCCGTCCCAGCCGCGCCCATCCCTGCTTCGCCCGTCCCAGCCGCGCCGGTCCCGGTCTCGCTGGTCACGTCGAACTGGCTGGCGTCGAGTACCCGCAGCCCCGGTACCTCCCGCTGGGGCAGCCCGGCGAGCGCAGCCAGCACACCCGCGGTGGCCAAGAACGGCGCCTCGGCATCGCCGCCTCGCGGATCCACGTCCTTCGCCGTCAGGGCAGCGGCGAACGGCCGCGGCACCAGGCCCGAGCCGAGCCGGTAGGGATGGTGACCCAGGTCGGCCGACCCGGTGAGCACGGGCGCCAGCCGGGCAAGCTCGCCAGGGGCCGCGGCCCCGACGAGCACCCGCACCGACCACAGGCCCGCCTCGCGGAACGCGTCCAGCTCCGCGAGCCTGCGTGTTGCCTTATCAGTACCGGACCGGAGGCGTTCCTCCTCATGCTGGCGCAACACCGTGACCTGGGCGCGCAGCCCGGCCTCCGCGGCGTCGAGCAGGCCGGTGGGCTCGGCCACCACGAGCCAGCCGAAGGGCAGGCCGCGGGCCGCGGCCAGCGCGGACTCGAACCGGCCCGGCGGCCCGGTTTGCTGGCCGGCGACGGGCGCGGGCTCGTCAAGCAGCGGCAGCGCCTGGCGCCCCGGGCAGAGCGCCCAGACCAGCGCCCCGCACGCGGTGAGCCAGCCCGGGGCGGCAGGCCCGCCCCGGGCCCCGGGCGGGAAGAGCAAGGCGCAGCCGTCGCCCGCCTGCGGTCCTGGTAAGGCCGCGTTGGTGATGAACTCCAGCGGCGCTCCGCCCGCACGGCACAGCCAGCCGGCTACGAATGGCCGCCCGGCACGAGCCGCGGCCGACGCCGCGGGCAGGATGTCGAGGAAGTCGTGTTCGGCAGAGCCGACGGCCCGCCGCGTCACGATGGACCGGACGCGGTACCAGGGGCCGGCTAACTCATCGCCAAGGACCGGGACAGGCATCACAACGTGTGCATACCAGCCAGATACGGCCGCCGCCACCGACACCGGAAGTCTGCCCGGCAATTAGCACGCAGAAGCCGGGACCGGCCGGGCCGCAGCGCCGGCCGGGCCGACTGGCCGGCCATCGGCGGCGCTGGGCCTGGGCCGCATCATGGACCGGCCATGCGGTCCGGCCGCGTGACACCATTGTCGTACATGCCGTCGTCAGGGCGTGCGGCGGGCGCCGCCTTGCGCGGCAGCTTTATGCGGCGTGGTGCCGATGGCGGTACCTCAGCCCGAGCTGGATAACGACCCAGAGGACGAACTCCGGCCTGGCTCCGATGAGCTGCAATCCCTGACCGAAGAAGGCCTGAAGAGGTTCGGCCTTTTCGTGGCGGACTGGGAGGCGGAGGAAGTGCAGATGCTGACCTCGTTGCTGCAGAAACTGGAAGCGTCCAAGGCGGCAGTTGCCGCCCGGCAGCGACCTCCCTCAGGCCGTCGCTGGACCCGGCAGAACGCTTGACAGGCTGGCCTGAGACCAGGGCGCGGAACGGCTATGCCAAGAATGGCTGGAAAAACGATTGCCGCACCGCCGGAAAGTGCGCGGCGTAGCGCTGGAAATACCATTTATACCGTTCGAGCCCGGTCGGTGCAGTAAGCGCTACGACTCGCAGCCCACATGCCCGGCGGTACCAAGTCCGCGCCGCCCGGCACGTCCGCGCGGCAGGGTTCATCAGGACTTCACTGCCTGGCTGCGCCCTCGGCTGTTCGCGCAGCCAGGTTCCGCTGTCCACCCGCAGTCTCAGCGCTATTCGGTTGCGCTTCAAAAGATACTCCCATCAGGATAGGATTGGAACGGATCAGGGAATCTGAGCAGCGAATCTGAGGAGCAGAGATGCCTGGAATCGTCGTCGGCGTGGACGGCTCGGACCATTCTCGCCGTGCTCTTATCTGGGCGATGCGGGAAGCCGCCGGGCGGCATGTCCCGCTGACGGTCCTGGCAGTCCGGCCGGACCCGGTTCGCCCGGCCACCGCGATTTACTGGGGAGCGCACGCCTACCCTGAGGACAGTCATAACCCCGAGGTCGCGCGCAAGGCGATCGAGGAAATTGTGGAACATGCCTGGAACGAAATCGACAAAGCAGCGGCTCAGGTCACCGTGAACGTGGCCACGGGTGATCCGGCGCAAGAACTAATCAAGGCCTCGCACGACGCCGACCTGGTCGTCGTGGGGTCTCGTGGCAGCGGCGGGTTCGCATCGCTGCTGATGGGTTCGGTGAGCAGCAAGGTCACACATCACGCAGCCTGCCCCGTCGTGGTCATCCGCGGGGAAGGCCAGGCCTCGTAGCCGAGCCGGATCAGGCGGATACCTGGGCGGTGCCGTGTGACTCGTCGCATTCCTGACGAATTGGACAAGGAGTTGCCCAGATGATCGTCGACTGTGCTCACTACAAGGACGGCCTCCGGCGCGACGACGGCCCGGTGTCGCTGGAGGAAGCAGCGGCCCGGCGCGACGAGGGTGGCTTCGTGTGGCTCGGCTTGTTCGAGCCCGGGGAAGCGGAAATGGATCAGGTGCGCCTCCTCTTCGGGCTGCATGAGCTGGCGGTGGAGGACGCGCTGAACTCTCACCAGCGGCCGAAGATCGAAATCTACGACAGGGACCTGCGACTGGTCGTCCTGCGCACCGCGCGCTATGACGAGGAGGCGGAAGAGGTCGAGTTCGGCAACATCGCCATCCTGATCGCACCGACCTTTGTGATCACCGTGCGCCAGGGAGTGGCGAGCGATCTGCGCGACGCCAGGCAGCGGCTTGAACGGCGGCCGAAACTGCTGGCCGCGGGCAGCTCATCCGCGCTCTGGGCGATCCTGGACGAGGTCATCGACGACTACGCGCCCGTCGTTGCCGGGCTCGAGCGCGACATCGACGAGGTCGAGGCCACCGTGTTCTCCGGCAGCGCCGCGCCCACCGAGCGGATCTACTCGCTGCGCCACGAGGCGACCAACTTCTACCGTGCCGTCCATCCGCTGCTCGCCGTGGTCGCCACGGTCAAGCGCACCACCCTGGCCCGCGAACTGCGGCCGTACCTGCGCGACATACAGGACCACCTGCTCCAAGTAGAGGAGGAGGTGGCCGCGCAGCGCGACCTGCTCGGCACGGTGCTGCAGGCCAACATGGCGGTGCTCTCGGTCGAGCAGACCAGGGTCAGCGTCCGGCAGAACGCCACCATCGAGCAGCTCACGGTCCTGGCGACGGTCTTCCTGCCGCTGACCTTCATCACCGGCTTCTTCGGCCAGAACTTCGGCTGGCTGGTCCACCACATCGAAGGTCCGCGCGCGTTCATCTTCTATGGCATCGGCGGTCTCGTCCTGCCGCTGGTGCTCTTGTTCTCCTGGCTGAGGTACCGCACGCCCAACGCAGACGCCAGCGTGGCGGCCGGCGAAGCCGCCGGGTAGCACGGTGCCGGTGAACCGCCGGGTTCGCCCAGCCCCGGCGGCCGGCCGGCTCAGCCCATCTGGCCGGTGACGTAGGCCTCGGTGCGACTGTCGTGCGGGTCCTGGAAGATCTGCTCGGTCCGGCCGTACTCGACGAGCACGCCCGTGCGGGTGTCGCTTTCTTCGTTGCGGAGCACGGAGAAGAAGGCGGTGCGATCGCTGACCCGGGTGGCCTGCTGCATGTTGTGCGTGACGATGACGATGGTGTACTCCGACTTGATGGCCTTCATCAGGTCCTCGATGGCGGCCGTCGCGATCGGGTCGAGCGCCGAGCAGGGCTCGTCCATGAGGACCACGTCCGGTTCGACGGCGAGCGTGCGGGCGATGCACAGCCGCTGCGCCTGGCCACCGGACAAGCCCAGGCCCGATGCCTTCAGCCGGTTCTTCACCTCGTCCCAGAGCGCGGCCTGGCGCAGCGAGTGCTCGACGATCTCGTCCAGCTTCTTCTTGTTGCGCTCGCCGTTGATGCGCGGTCCGTAGGCGACGTTGTCATAGATCGACTTCGGGAACGGGTTCGGCTTCTGGAAGACCATGCCGATGCGGCGGCGCACCGCGATCGGGGAGACATCCTTGCCGTACAGCGAGGCACCGCGGTAACGCACGTCCCCCTCGACGCGGGCCCCCACCACGAGGTCGTTCATCCGGTTCAGCGTCCGCAGCACCGTCGTCTTGCCGCACCCGGACGGGCCGATGAACGCCGTGATCTCGTTCTCGTAGACGGACAGCGAGACGTCGGTGACGGCACGGAAAGAGCCGTAGAAGCACGACACCTTGTCGGCATCGAAGACCGTGCTCCCCGGCTCCGACAGCGGCTGCGGCCGGGGCGCCGCCTGGGCCTGCGGCTGAGCCACTGACCCGGGCGCCTGGAGACTGGTGACGATGTCCTGCTCAGGGTGTTCCATGATGTTCCTAGTGCTGGTAGCGGGCGTACCGTGCCGTGATGAAGCGGGCCACAATCATGAGGATAAACGCGATCGCGATGAGCGTGAGTGCTGCGCCCCAGCCGCGGGCCTGGGCGCCGGGGTAGGGCGACGAGGCGTTCGTGAAGATCTGCGACGGCAGCGAGGTGTTGGCGCCGCTGAACACGTTCCTGTTGGCCTCGGTGACCGTCAGGATGGTGAACAGCAGCGGTGCCGTCTCGCCCGCGGCCCGGGCCACGGCGAGCAGGACGCCGCTGACGATCCCGCCGATCGCGGCCGGCAACACCACGGTGACGGTCACGCGGGACTTGCTGGCCCCGAGGGCGTAGCTCCCCTCGCGCAGCGAGTCCGGAACCAGCCTGAGCATCTCGTAGGTAGAGCGGATCACGATCGGCAGCATCAGGCAGCCAAGGGCGAAAGCACCGGCCAGGCCGGAGAAACCGAAGTGCAGCACCCAGATCGAGAAGATGAACAGGCCCATCACGATCGAGGGCACGCCGGTCATCACGTCGGCCATGAAGCCGATGAACCGGGCCAGCCAGTTGCCGCCGCCGTACTCGTTGAGGTAGATGGCCCCGAGCACGCCCAGTGGCACGGCCATGACCGTGGCGAGGGCCGTGATCTCGATCGTGCCGAGCACCGCCGGCCCCATGCCACCCACGTCCGCGGGAAGCACACTAGGCGGGATCGGGCTGGTCAGGAACTGCCAGCTGATGATCGAGGCGCCCTTGGCGATCACCGTGTACAGGACGAACCCGAGCGGAATGATCACGACCACGAACGAGAGCACCATCAAGATCGTGGCGATGCGGTTCTTGGTGCGCCGCCAGCCCGCCGCCTCGCGCAGTTCGTTCTGTCCCCCGGCTGCAACAGCCATCAGGCACCTCGCATCCGCCGCGCGGAGCGCTCCACGATCGCGCGGGCAACGACGTTGACGATGATGGTGAAAGCGAAAAGCATCACGGCGATTCCCATCAGGCCGGAGCGCCACACGCCGCTGGCCTCGCCGAACTGGTTGGCGATGACTGCGGGCATGTTGTAGCCGGTCGAGAACAGGTGGGAGGTGATCGTGGGCGACGACCCGATGACCAGCGCCACCGCGATCGTCTCGCCCATCGCCCGGCCCAGCCCCAGCAGCACGGCCCCGACCACGCCGCCCTGGCTGTGCGGCCAGACGACACCGCGGATCATCTCCAGGCGGGTGGCGCCCAGCGCGTACGCGCCTTCCCGGTCGATCGCTGGCACGGTCGCGATGACCTCGCGGGACAGCGAGGTCACGATCGGCGTGATCATGAAAGCAAGGATGATGCCGGCGGTGAAGAACGAGGCCCCGCTGGTGGGCGGCCCGAACAGCGAATCGAGCACCGGGATGCCGGTGACGGCCGAGCCGATCGAGGCGTAGATGTGCTGGATCCAGGGAGCGAACACCAGGATGCCCCACAGGCCCCAGACCACCGAAGGGACCACGGCCAGCAGGTCGATCACGGTCACGATCGGCCGCGCGGCGCGGTACGGCACCACCTCGGTCAGCAGCAGGGCGATGCCGATGCTGACCGGGACGGCCATCACCAGCGCGATCACGCCGGTGACGGCCGTGCCGTAGAGGAAGGGCAGCGCGCCGAACTTGCTGGCCGCGGGGTTCCAGATGGTCCCGAATATGCCCAGGCCCTCGGTGCTGAACCAGGAGGCTGCCTGCTGGGTGGTGGAGATGGCGATCAGGACCAGGATCACCAGGACCAGCAGGCCGGCCGCCAGCGCGAGCCACCGGAAGCCACGGTCACCCAGGCGCGGGCGCGCGGTCAGGCCGCTGGCCGGGACGCTGCCCGGGGCGGCCTGATCCGCTTGTGTCACTGTGCTCACTACGACCCGATCTTGCTGAGCTGCGCCTTGGCCTTGGAGTCGATGTTGGACGGCGGCGGCGCGTACCCCAGGGGGGAGAGCAGTTGCTGGCCGCTACCGAGCAGGTAGCTGATGTAGGCCTTGAGCATCTTCGTGGTGTTCGTGCTCGACTGCTTCTGGTACACCAGGACCCACGACTGCGCCGTGATCGGGTAGGCCTGCGGGTTCGAAGACCAGGCGGTGTGGAATGTAAGGTCCGGCGCGAGGGTCACCGTGGTCCCGGCCGCCGACGCCGACGTGGTCGAGGGCGCGATGAAGTTCCCGGCCGAGTTCTTGACCGAGGCGTAGCTCAGCCCGGCCGCTTTGGCGTCGGCGTAGTCCACGTACCCGATGGCCCCGGGGGTGCTCTTGATGATCTGCGCCACCCCGCCGTTGCCGTTGCCGGCGTGGGCGCCGGACGGCCAGTTGATGGTCGAGCTAGTGCCGAGCTTCCAGACACTTGGCGCGCCCAGCGTGAGGAACAGGGAGAAGTTCGCCGTCGTGCCCGAGGAGTCCGAGCGAACGGCGAGGCTGATCGGGGTACTGGGCAGCTTTACCCCCGGGTTGAGTGCCTTGATCGCCGGGTCGTCCCAGGTCTTGATCTTGGCCTGGAAGATGTCCGCGATGACCGTCGGGTCCAGCTTCAGGTTGCTGACACCCGACAGGTTGTACGACACCGTGATCGGGCTGAGGAGAATGGGAAAGTACAGCACCGTCTTGCCCTTGAAGTTCGCCATCTCGTCGGAGGGGATCGGCGAGTCCGAGCCGGCGAACTGGACGACGCCCGCGGCCAGGTCCGAGCGCCCCTTGCCCGAGCCGCCGCCGCCGTAGTTGACCGTCATGCCGGGCTGGATCGTCTTGAACGCCTGGATGGCCGCCTGCTCGTAGGGCAACTGGAGCGTTGATCCGCTCGCGTTCAGCGTGCCGCTCAGGCTGCTCGACGACGAGCCTCCGCCGGAGGTAGTGCTCGATGAACTGCAGGCGGCCAGCGCCAAAGCCATTGCGGTGAGGGCGGCACCCGCCATCACGGCGCTATGAGTGCGCACACGTTTCATGTTTTGATATCCCTTCTCAACTACCGGCCGAGTATTGCGAGGAGGATGGCCTTGATGGCGTAGAGGCGATTTCGGCCTGGCCGCAGACGATGTTAGCGGTCGATCTGAAGACCTCGCCGACCGCCTCGAGGCCGGAGGTCAGGCCCGTGTGCTCCATCATTTCCCGGCCGGTCATGGCGTTTGGGGTGATGGAACCCGGACCTACAGTACATGTGCCTGACCTGGGGATTGCCACCTCGATGCCGTGGTCGCGCAGCACCCGCGGCCCGGGCGGCCCGAGGGCTGCCACTGCTCTCATGCTTCTCCCCCATGCCGGCAACTTCGTCGGGTGCATACCGGGACTACCAGCGCGGACTGTGCTCTTTCAACAATCCGTAATTATTGCCGTCCGGCCCGGGGGCAGCCAAGGGTATTTTGATAAATGTTCACTTACGTGTCACCTGTAATTTGGTTTTATTTCACCAAGGCTTCCGGTACGGCCTGGCCAGCCGTCAAAATCGCCAGGTAAAACAACTCGTTCCATTTTGGCACACGCTCGCAAGTGGCTATCGGCCCGCTTGGGTGCGCGGGTTGCCTCCACTAGTCTTTTATCCATGGGTGAGCATCGGCAGGAATTCCAGCGCGAGCTTGAGGCCATCGAAGGCAAGGTCATCGAACTGTTCGCCATGGTCGCCGAAGATCTGCCCACGGCGACCCAGGCGCTCCTGAGCGGCAACAACGAGGCGGCTCAGGTGCTGGCCGAACGCGACCAGGTGATCGACGCCCTCTACACCGAGACCGACGAACTCGTGAACCGGGAGATCCTGCTGCAGGCACCGGTCGCCTCAGATCTGCGCTTCCTGCTCTCCGTGCTGCGCATCGTGCCCGAACTCGAACGGTCCCACGACCTTGTGGTAGAGATCGCCCGGAAGGCTGACCATCTTCTCAGCGAGGACCTCTCGCCGCGCAGCCGGGGGCTCACCGGCCGGATGGGGGACCTCGCATCCAACATGTGGCGCCAGGCGGCGGACGCCTGGTACAAGCGGGACCGTTCCGCCGCATTCGCGCTGGACGAGCGGGACGTCGAGATGGACGACCTGCACGCCAGCTTGATCGCCGAACTTGCCTCGGGACGGATGACGCTGCCGGTAACGATGGAGATGACGCTGGTGGCCCGCCTGTACGAGCGTCTTGGTGACCATGCGGTCAACATCGCCCGCCGGGTGGTCTACCTCGCGGGCTCTGCCGCCAAGCCCCCGGGCGCTGGCTCCTGATCTGTGACCAGAAGCCGGGGCGCGGGCAGCAGTATGTCCCATTCATGGCGCTGGTCACGCTGGCGACTTTGTCCAGGCGGTTTCGGCCCACACGGTCTGGCCGCTGGCGGTGATGTCGTGGCCGAGCTTGTCCGCTAAAGCGGCAACGATGGCCAGTCCCCGGCCGTATTCGGCGTCCACGTCGGCACTATGCGGCGCGTCCCATTCCCCAGTGCCGGTGTCGGAGACCTCGATGCGTGCCCAGCCCTGGCCGGTGCGGACGGTCACGGTGAACTCGCCGCCGTCCTGACCTGCGGGTGAGTGCCGGATGGCGTTGCTGGCCAGTTCGGCGGCGATCAGTTCCATGTCATCGGCGCAGGGTGAATCAGCGAGGATGCCGCGCACGAACTTGCGGACTGATGGGACGATGACGGGTAGGCCGGGGAAGGTGACCGCTGTCTCCACTCCGGAATCCCCCTGCGACACAGTGTGACAAAGCTGTGTACACAGCTTGCACCTGAGTACACAGGTTCGTCAAGCTAGTCGCGTGCCTTCCCCGACGTACCAGCGGATCGCCGACGACCTCCGCCGGTCCATCCTTGATGGCACCCTGCCGCCCGGTGCCCGGCTGCCCAGCCGGCACGACTTGGCCCGCCAGTACCAGGTGTCCGACCGGGTCGGCCTGGAAGCCGTCCGCCTGCTGATCGCCGAAGGGTTCGCGGAGGCACGCTCCGGGTCAGGCTCCTACGTCCGCCACCGCCCCGAGATGCAGCGCATGACCCGGTCCTGGTACACCAACCGGCCGGGCGGTTCGCCGTTCCGTGCGGCGATGAACGCCGCCGGCCGCCCCGGCACCTGGGAATCAGCCACCGAACGCGCCCCTATGACCCCCGCCGCAGCGCAACGGCTCGACGCGCAGGAGGGCGATCCGGCGATACGGACCTGGTACACCTACCTGGCCGATAACGAGCCGGTCATGCTCGCGGAAAGCTGGGAACCGGCCGCCCTGACCACCGGGACCGCGATCATGTTCCCCGAAGAAGGCCCGCACGCCGGTCGCGGTGTCGTGGAACGGATGGCCGTAATCGGCCAGCACATCACCCACGCCGAGGAAGCCGTCAGCGCCCGTCCAGCCCTGGCCGCTGAGGCCGAGCGCCTGCGCATCCGACCCGGGGCCATCGTGCTCACCATCGCCCGGACCTATCGCACCAGCGAGCGGCCGGTGGAAACCGCCGACATCGTTCTGCCGGTTGAGCGGTACGCGCTCGTCTACGAAATCCCCGTGGCGTAGGGCTGTAGCAACATCCGTCTTCGACTGCTACCCAACGCCAGCAATCGCCCAGTCGGCTTGGCCCAGCTTCAAGAGACCCGATGGGCCGGTCAGCCTCGCTATTCCGTCCGGGGCCATGGCCGGGCTACCACTGCTTGTTGTCCCGCATCGCGGGTTGGCGACGTGGCTGCCGAAGCGCCAGTCCGGCCCAGCCCACCATCAGCCACCACCTGAAGGTGCTGCGCGAAGCCGGGATCATCACCAGCGAGCGGCGCGGCACCTGGGTCTACTACCGGCTGGTGCCCGCCGCGCTCGAACGCATGGCCGGCCTGTTCTCCGTCACCGGAAGCTGACCCGGCCGTCCCTGCCAGCGGCGGCACCGGCCGCCTGCCCCCGCCCGCCGGGTTGCCGGGCCGGCGCAGAAATCGCGCTGTCGTTTGTCAGCAGCAGGGGGCGCCGTGGGCGGCTGCCGGCTCGCCGCGCTGGCCGGTGCCGCCGCAGCATCCCTCCCCGTGACCTTCGGCGTAGAAGGTGGGGCTGTCGGCCAGCACGGTATAGATCTCCCAGGCCTCGCCGTCGGGGGCGCCCTGGACCCAGAACTTGTCCTGCGCGGCGTAACAGCAGGTGGTCTCGCCCTGTGCGGAGGACGCCAGGCCCGCCCCGGCCAGGCGCGCCTGCTCAGCCCCGACGGTGCCCGTGTCGGGGACCTCGACGCCGAGGTGATTGAGGCTGCCGCCCTGGCCGGGGTTTTCCAGCAGGACCAGCTTCAGCGGCGGGTCAGCGACGGCGAAGTTGGCATACCCGGGGCGCCGTTTGGCCGGCAGCCCGGTTCGTGATGGACCAGGGCTGCGGCCAGCCGGTCGGCGAGCACCGTCACGGCGGCTGAAGGTGACGTACAAGTGAAATTCAGACAAACGAATCTGAATAATCGGATGCCATTTGATCGACGCC